>RAZA01000002.1 GCA_003612485.1 bacterium D16-50 | reverse complement strand
TCCATAGTATGTAGGGTCTTTGAGCCGCTTGTCATAGTATAGTTTCATAACATGCCCTCCTCTACCCTTAAGTATACCATAAACATGCAACACATGCAACAATATATTTGCAAAATTTGACAAAAAAATACAGGCTTTATGCGGCCTGTGGCGATTTTCCCTTTATTCAACTGTTGAACTCCCGATAAGATTCGGCCGAAAAAATATTTGCAAAATTTTTTGAAAAAATTTGAAAAAAGGGCTTGCATTTTTTTGGAATATGTAGTAGTATATACGAGTAGCAACGAGAGCTGCTCGTAAATGGCTGATTGGTCAAGCGGTCAAGACGCCGCCCTCTCACGGCGGAAACAGGGGTTCGATTCCCCTATCAGCTGTTGTTTAAAACCTTGAAGGATCCGGTGTTTATGCGGGCTTCAAGGTTTTTTGTTTTGTTCTGATTTTGCGAGGTAATCAAAAAGGTAATCTATCTCTTTGGCACTGACGGATTCTTTGTATAATGAATAATAAAGACATTTATGTAAGTAAGTTTTATCAGCGTTTGGTAACCGAACATAGAGCCAGCCCGGTAATGGACTATCGCCAGAGAAGGTTTTCTAAATTGCTTATAAAGCTTGCGTTTACCCTGCCGCTGGGAAAATTCTGGTGGCCTTTATAGTGGAGAAATGATATAATAATGAAGATATAAACATGATCGACTTGGTTGATGTAATAAAAAGGCTTGAATGTCATGGCAAAAGAAATATGTTCCTAAAATTGGAGGAATGGTATATGCATGATACAGCTATAGAGATGGCAAAAAGAATGTTAGTAGATAGTATATGGAAAAGTGCTAATCTTGAGGGTCTGGGAACCACGTTCCCAAAGACGGAAGCGATTCTTGCCAATGCGCCTACAACTACTAAAACAGAAGAAGTTTTATTTGTTATAAATATGAAACGTGCTTGGCAGTTTCTTTTAGATAATCTTGAGTATAGTAATTGTATTATGCTATTGAGAGAGTTTGATAAGATTGTTGGAGAATTACTGTTTAATTATGCTGGTGAGATAAGAACAATTCCTGTTCAGATTGGCGGTACATCATGGGAACCTGAAATGCCTCATACTGGTATTATTATAGCTTCAATAAATGAAATAGAACAAATAGAAGATGTTGAATTGAGAGCGTTGAAATACTTTTGTTATATTGCAAGAACTCAGATGTTTATTGATGGAAATAAACGAGTGGCTCAGCTTATGGCGAATAAAGTGCTTATTGAGCATAATATAGGTATTTTTCAAATACCTATTGAAAAGCTGGAAGAATTCAAAGGAATACTTATTGAATTCTATGAGAATGGAAACGATATAAAAATCATTGGCTTTATGAAAGTATATTGTATTAGAAGGATACAGTGTTAAAAGGATTATAAAGTTTGTAAAAGATGGAAGTTTCATTATGAGTAGGTGCCAGAGGGTAGAGTGAGGGTTATATATAGAAATTCCTGATTTGAAGGATGGATTTCGCAATGCAACATGCTATTTGCCAGAACATTCTTGGGAAGAAAAAGCAGAGCTTTGATCGACAGAAAGGATGAATATGGACAAGTTTGACAGATTGAGTGTATTTATCAGCCTTGTGTTAAGGCACCAGCCTGACGCGGCGGGTATTACCTTGGATGAACATGGATGGGCGGATGTGGAAGAGCTGATTCATGGCATAAATTGTACGGGGCGAGAGATCAACATGACAATTTTAGAAGAGATCGTCAGAACCGACAATAAGCAGCGCTACAGCTTCAATGAAGATAAGAGACTGATTCGCGCCAATCAGGGACATAGCGTTTTGGTGGATGTGGAGCTGAAGGAGCAGGCGCCTCCTGAATTCTTATATCATGGAACTGCCGATAGATTTTTGAAAAGCATCATGGCGGAAGGACTGAGGCCTATGAGCCGGCTGTATGTGCATCTTGCAGAAGATATTGAGACGGCAGTCAAGGTTGGCCGCAGACATGGGAGGCCGGTGGTTCTGAAGGTGAGCAGCGCAAGGATGAACCGGGAGGGGATTCCCTTTTATCTTTCCGAAAACGGAGTATGGCTGACAAAAAAGGTGGATGCAGAATATCTGGAGGAGATGAACGGCTGAATCGACTATGTGAATGGGAAGAGGGGCTGCAAGTATGCCGGTGATGGCGGTGGAACTTGGGGGCTGGCACCCCCATATGGATGAGAAGATAGGGCAAGTGGACGCACAAGGAAAAATAGGGTAAAAAAGGGCAAGGAGGAAGAGAAATGCAGGACGGAAAGTTGATCTATGAGAATAAGCTGAGCTGTGAAAAGGATGTGGAGGGATTTGTTCTGGAGGGAAGCGCAAACCTTTCGTTTCCGGAGGGAAAGCTGCGCATGGAGAACGCATTGAGCGCAGCAGAGGGACAGAAGGCCAATTATGTGCTGTGGTGCCCGGAGGACTTTCCTTCGGACGTGAGGATCGAATGGAAATTCCGGCCCATCAAGGAGCCGGGGCTGGCGATTCTTTTCTTTGCCGCAAAGGGGCGAAACGGAGAGGATATTTTTGCCGACTCTCTGGCAGAGCGCACGGGGGAATATGTGCAGTATCATCATGGGGATATCGATGCCTTCCACGTATCCTATTTCAGGAGGAAGGAGCCTGACGAGAGGGCCCTTCATACCTGCAACCTGCGCAAAAGCTATGGATTTCATCTGGTTTCACAAGGGGGAGATCCCATTCCGGACGCGGACGAGTGCAGGGATATGTACCGGATTGCGCTGGAGAAGAAAGGAAATCTGGTGCGCTTTTTGGTGGAGGAGGTGGAGGTGTTCAGCTATGTGGACGACGGGGAGACCTATGGCCCATGTCTGGCAGGGGGCAAGATCGGCTTCCGGCAGCTGGCACCCATGATTGCGGAATATGCGGATTTGAAGGTATATGCATTGTAAGGAAAGACTGACTCATGCCCCCGCGGCGCTGCTGTGGGGGGCATTTTTTTAAACTCGTAGCAAAACGGCTGACAAAAGACAGCGGGGGCATTTGCTAAATTTGCACTATACAAAATAAAAATCCGTGCTATAATGAAATATATTATTTTGGCATTGAGACTGCCTATTTATGTCAGATACGGTAGCAACCGGCCATGGGAGGCGGGGGCAGCAGATTTATGCCCTATGGCTGCGAAGGATATAGGATCGGTTTTGCCATGACAGATTTGGAGGAAGAACCCATGAAACCTTATGGTGTAAATGAACTGAGAAGGATGTTTCTTGATTTTTTTGAGAGCAAGGAGCATCTGAAAATGAAGAGCTTTTCGCTGGTGCCCCACAATGACAACAGCCTTCTGATCATCAATTCCGGAATGGCTCCCCTGAAGCCCTATTTTACAGGGCAGGAGATTCCGCCCAGACGCAGGGTGACCACCTGCCAGAAGTGCGTGCGGACGGGGGATATAGAGAATACGGGAAAAACCGCGCGTCATCTTACCTTCTTTGAGATGCTGGGAAACTTTTCCTTCGGAGATTATTTTAAGCATGAGGCCATCGCGTGGAGCTGGGAGTTTCTGACAGAGGTGGTGGGCATGGATCCGGAGAGGCTTTATCCTTCCATCTACAGCGAGGATGACGAGGCCTATGATATTTGGACAAAGGAAATCGGTGTGCCGGGAGAGAAGATCACGCGCTTCTACCGGGACGCGGAGGGTAAGTGCGATAATTTCTGGGAGCATGGTGCAGGCCCCTGCGGCCCCTGCTCGGAAATATATTATGACCGCGGAGTTAAATATGGCTGCGGAAAGCCGGACTGCAAGGTGGGCTGTGACTGCGACCGCTTCATGGAGGTCTGGAACAATGTGTTCACCCAGTTCGACAACGACGGCCACGGCAACTATACGGAGCTGGTACAGAAGAATATTGATACGGGTATGGGACTGGAGCGTCTTGCAGTGGTAGTGCAGGATGTAGACACCGTGTTTGACATCGACACCATGAAGGCTATCCGGGACAGAATCTGCCGGATCGCCGGGGTGGAATATGAGAAGGAGCCGGCGGCTGACGTATCCATCCGTCTCATCACTGACCACATTCGGTCCACTACATTTATGATCAGCGACGGCATCATGCCCTCCAATGAAGGCAGGGGATACGTGCTCCGCCGTCTGATCCGCCGTGCCGCAAGGCATGGGAGGCTGCTGGGAATTCAAGGGAAATTCCTTGCGTATCTGAGCGAGACCGTGATTCAGGAGAGCAAGGACGGCTATCCGGAGCTGGAGGAAAAGAAGGCTTTCATCCTGAACGTGCTGACGCAGGAGGAGGACAAGTTTGACAAGACCATAGATCAGGGCTTGAGCATTCTGGCACAGCTGCAGGCCCGGATGCAGGAGACGGGAGCGAAGGAGCTTTCCGGCGAGGACGCGTTCAAGCTCTATGACACGTATGGCTTTCCCATGGACCTGACGGAGGAGATTCTTGCGGAGAAGGGCTTTTCCGTGGACGAGGCGGGCTTTGGCGTATGCATGCGCAGACAGAAGGACATGGCCAGAAAGGCCAGAAAGGTCACCAACTACATGGGGGCCGACGTGACGGTCTACGAATCCATCGATCCCGCAATTACCACCTTGTTCGTGGGCTATGACAAGCTGCAGCATGTGTCCAAGATTACGGTGCTGACCACAGAGGACAGTCTTGTGGATGCGCTTACCGACGGTCAGGTGGGAACTGTCATCGTGGAGGAAACTCCCTTCTATGCCACCATGGGAGGACAGAAGGCAGACGTAGGAACCATTACCACCGCAGACGGGAGCTTTCAGGTGAAGGACACCGTCAAGCTTTTGGGGGGCAAGGTAGGGCATATCGGAACTGTCACCGGCGGAATGATCAAGGTGGGAGATCAGGCCACCCTGACTGTGGACGGGGCCAACAGAGGAGATACCTGCAAAAACCACAGCGCCACTCATTTGCTGCAGAAAGCTCTCAGGGAGGTGCTGGGAGGCCATGTGGAGCAGGCCGGATCCTATGTGGACAAGGAGCGGCTTCGCTTCGACTTCAGTCATTTTCAGGCAATGTCCGCCGAGGAGCTGGAGCGGGTGGAAGAGCTGGTCAACGCAAAGATCGGTGAGAACCTGACCGTGGAGACGCAGGTTATGGACATCGAGGAGGCCAAGAAGACCGGGGCCATGGCTCTGTTTGGAGAGAAGTACGGCGAGAAGGTGCGGGTGGTCCGCATGGGGGATTTCTCTGTGGAACTCTGCGGAGGCACTCATGTGGCCGGAACGGCCAGCATTGGGGCGTTTAAGATATTATCGGAGAGCGGCATTGCGGCAGGCGTCCGCAGAATCGAGGCATTGACCGGAAACGGGGTTCTGGCCTACTATAAGGGGCTGGAGCGGACGCTGGAGGAGGCTGCCAAGGTGATGAAGGCAACGCCCGCCACTCTGGTGGAGAAGTGTGAGCATGTGACGGCAGAGCTGAAAACCCTTTCTTCAGAGCTGGAATCCTTGAAGTCCAAGGCGGCGAAAGAAGCCTTGGGGGACGTAATGGACAGCGTAAAGGAGATAAAAGGCGTCAAGCTTCTTGCCGCCAGCGTGGAAAACGTGGATATGAACGGTCTTCGGGAGCTGGGAGATCAGCTGAAGGAGAAGCTTGGGGAAGGCGTGGTGGTGCTCTTGTCCGAACAAAACGGCAGGGTGAACATGATTGCCATGGCTACCGAGGGCGCTCTCGCTCAGGGCGCCCATGCGGGGAATCTGATCAAGGGCATTGCGCCTAAGGTGGGCGGAGGCGGAGGCGGCCGTCCGAACATGGCACAGGCAGGCGGAAAGAATCCGGCGGGGATTGCCGACTGCATTGCTGAGGCGCAAAAAGTGCTGGAAACCCAGCTGGCATAGAAGCAGATAGCTGTTGCCAAAGGGGGTTCGAGGCCTTTTACGAGGTTTTCCGAAAGAACGACAAGTAGAAAAACACCGGGGAATGGAACGCTTTCAGGTAGAGAATCTGGAAGCGTTCTTCTTTTAAATCAAGTCAGGCTACGGAATCGTATATGAGGAGGTGTCAAGGCATGCGGATTGCCGTCTGCGATGATGAGGCTCTATTCAGGGAGGCTTTGCACGCAAAAATACTGCAGGATGGATTTGCTCATGATTATGAGACAGATGTGGAGGAGTATGGCAGCGGCAGAGCATTGCTGGACGCGCAGGAGAAGGGATATTCAGCTGATGTATATTTTCTGGATGTTCAGATGGATCAGGGAACTGACGACGGCATTCGGACGGCACGGGAGCTGCGCCGCCGGGGGGAACGGGGACTGATCATTTATGTGACTGCGTATCTTGACTATGCGCAAATGGGATATGAGGTGAGGGCCTTTCGGTATCTGCTGAAGAATCAGATTCATGACAAGCTCTTTGAGGTACTTCGGGATGTGAGGCAGGAGCTTTCAGGGCAGGATTTTTTCTTTAAGGCAGGAGGGGAGAACATACGTATAGACAGACGAGGGATTCTTTATCTGGAGAGCAGACTCCGAATGCTGCGGCTTGTGACAAAGACAGAGGAATATGTTTTTTATGCCGGTCTTGAGGATGTCCAAAGGCAGCTGGGGGAAGAATTTTTGCGGTGCCACAAGAGTTTTCTTGTGAATCTGGAGAAGGTGGTGCGCTTTTCTAAAGAGCAGATCGTGCTGGAGGACGGCACAAACATTCCGATCAGCCGCTCCTATGCAAAGAATGTGAGGCAGAGGCTTTTGCTGGAGATGAAGTGAAAGAAATTGCAGAGGAGCTGCATAGGAGAACCTAGGGTTGAGTCTGTGGGAAAGCCGGCGAGGCGAAGGATGGGGGCTGCCAAGATTTGCCGGGATGTGGCTCCCTGAACGGTCAGGATATAGAGCAGGCGGGGTCCGGCGTTGAGGAGAAAACGGGAATGGAGGAAATCAGTTTAGCTTTAGCGGGAATCATGGCAATGTGCGCCATGGCGGTGTATAGGAAACAAGGCCATGCCCGGAGCATAATAATCGGTGTGGGCTTTTTTGTGGTGTCCTGTTATATAGACGGTATTTTTAGGATCATTATGGAGAACGGGGCGGGAGACAGCTGGAAGATACCTCTGCAGGCGGTGGGCATTTTCATATCCAAGAGCATGATGCTGGTACTGCTCATTGTGCTGGAGACACTCAGACGCGAGGGACAAGGGGCAGGTCGTCCATGTGAATCGGCCGGGAGAGGCAGTGAAACTATATGTCAGCGGGCCAGAACCTGCTCCGGAGAGCGCCTGAAAGCAGCGGGAGACCAGTTAGGCAAAAAGCATTTGTCTCAGGGGAAACTCTATGGGGGAGCACAGGAGGGGGTCAGGGCGAATTCGGGAAGTCTGGAAGAAAACCAACGGGGCTGGGGATACATGGACGGTTTGACCCTTGGAGTCAGTCTTTTTTTCGGGATTCTGGCATGGTGGGGGCAGGGCGTCGGAGAAGGTTCGACGGACTTTAACAAGGCGCTTTTCTCCATATTTCTTTTGGCGGCGCTGTTAGGGTTTTATATATTCTGCTGGTTTTATAGAGGGGAGCTTGGGAGGAAGACACTGCAGTCAGAATGCAATGCCAGAAGGGCGGAGACCGATATGTATCTGGAGGGCGTGGAGAACCATTATGAGATGACCAGAGAACTCTGGCATGATCTCAAGAACCATTTGAATCTGCTGAACCTCCTTTTGCAGGAAGGGAAGCATGAGCAGATGGCAGATTATCTGAGAATACTGGGGGAGGATGTGGATTCTCTGACGCTGCCTATAAAGAGCGGCAATCTGGTTGTGGACGCGCTTTTGGCGGATAAGGCCGCCAGAGCGAAGCGGGAGCGGATTCAGGTGGAGGTTTCTCTGTGCGATCTGACAAGTCTGACCCTTAGGCCCCACGAGATATGCGGATTGCTGGGAAATCTGCTGGATAATGCGCTGGAGGCCAATCTTCAGGTGAAGGAGGGCAGATTCCTGCGGGTGACCTGCAGAGACAGGAGCGGCTGGTATTATGTAAAGGTGGAGAACGCCCTTGGGAAAAAGCCGGAAAGGGAAGGGGCGGGGACTGCTTTGGAGAGCGGTAAGACCGACCGCAGAAACCGGGTGGGCCATGGGCTGGGACTGCGCAGCGCAGAGCGCATCGTTCACGGCTGCGGAGGCGATATGGTGGTAGAGTCTGGAGAAGGATGTTTTACAGTGGCAGTGCGGCTGCCGAAGGAATAAAAATGAAAGCAAACATGCCAAAACACCCCGAAACTGATAAAAAACAAACCGAAACTGCCAAAAAACCGAAACTGCCAAAAAACATGCCAAAACTGACAACTAAAGAAATTATAAGATAGTTTCCTTATAATGAAGTTCATGGATGGTGCAAAGGGCATATCCCAATGAACTCTTTATGAAACGGAGGAGACGGATGTGAAGGTATTGAGAAACTGTGTTTTCTGCTTCAGAACTATGTTTCGGTATGCGCCTTGGAACGCTTTTGCGGCCACGTTCTGCTTTTTGGTGTCGGCCACATTTGGGGGAATGCAGGTGCTGCTTCTGCGCAATATTGTGGACGGCGCATTGGCGTATGTCCAAAGGGCGGCGGAGTTTCTGCCGGAAGGGACCGCAGCGGAAGGCGGGGGCGGAATCGGAATGGTGGCCGTATGGGGCATATTGCTGGTGGCGCTGATGTCACAAGGAACTTCACTGCAGAGAATCGGCGCTTACCAGATGGATCTGATGTCCATGAGGCTGATGAAAAGAATGACCATAGATTCGGTGAAGCGCCTGATGGAGCTGGAGTATGCCGCCTTTGAGGAGCAGAATGTGCAGGAGGTCTTTCAGAAAATGTCCGGGGAACCGGAGAACGGGGTGTATAACTGCTGCGTCAGCACTATGTTTGTGCTGCAGAAAACCATTTCCCTGATTGTTTCCATGGGCGTGATTTTTGCCATTTCGCCGTGGATGGGGCTGGGAATCGCGCTGATCGGAATTCCCATGCTGGTCCTAGGGTATTATGCCGCCGGCAGGAACGCGGCCCTGACGGAAGAGGCGGCAGACGCCAGACGCAGAATGGGGGATCTGAAAAATCTTCTGGTGAACAAGCATGCCGTATACGAGATGAAGCTTTTCGGTGCAGAAAGGTTCTTGACCGGAAAATGGAATCATTACAGTTCCTTATATGCCCGCATGGCAATGAGGGAAAACAAAAGAGTGATGCTGATGGATCTGGGCAGCAGAGTTCTGAACGTGGTATATCTGATCTTTGTGATCAGCATGGCCGGGGCAGGGTTTTTGGCGGGCAGTTTTTCCTTGGGACAGTTTGCGGGGGCGCTGAACGCGGTGGCAGGCATAGGAACGCTTCTGAACGAATGCAGCCTTCATGTGGTGTGGCTGCTGCAGAATGCTATGAGAATTGATTATTACATAGAATTCATGAAGATGAAGACCAGAACGGATCTGGGCCATGTGGCTTCCCTGTCACATTACGACATCGCCTTCGAGAACGTTAGTTTCCGCTATCCGGGAACCCAGAGGGATATTCTCAAAAATGTCACATTTTATGTGAAAGAAGGAGAACGCATCGCCTTCGTAGGGGAGAACGGCGCGGGGAAGTCCACTGTGGTGAAGCTTCTCTGCGGTCTATACGAACCCACAGGAGGAAACGTGACTCTGGGAGGCGTGCCAGTGAGAGAGCTGGAGCCTGACCTGCGCTTTCGCCTGCTGGGAGTGGTGTTCCAAAATTTCCAGTCATATCAGCTCACTCTTCGGGAGAACGTGGCCTTGGGCAATCTGAATGCGCTTTTTGAGGATCGAAGACTCATGGAGGCGCTTAGGATGGCGGACGGGGCAGAACTGGCCTTGTCTCAGGAGAGGGGATTAGACCGGAATCTGGGCAAGCTTGAGGAGGACGGGCAGGATCTTTCCAGAGGACAGTGGCAGAGAGTGGCCATGGCGAGAGCTTTCGTATCCGACGCCAGATATGTGATATTAGACGAGCCTACAGCCTCTCTGGACCCCTTGGCAGAGAGCCGCATGTATGAGAATTTTGTACAGATATTCCGGGAGAGGGGAACCATCATGATCTCCCATAGGCTTGCCAGCGCAAGGATGGCGGACCGGATTTTGGTGCTGGACGGGGGCAGGATCGTTCAGGAGGGAAACCATGAGGAGCTGATGGGGGCGGAGGGGCTGTACCGTACCATGTTTCTGACCCAGAGCGTTTTGTACCGGGAGGAGAGGGCATGAGGAAGGCGTTTCGTTATATGGGATATATTTTTTGGGACTGCTTTAAGGCATTTCCCGGTCTGTTCGCAGCCATTATTGTGCTGAACACTGTGGGAGTGGCGGCGACGGTGCTGGAGCCTTTGCTTCTGGCAGGCATTTTGGAGCAGGCGGCGGCAGGGGCGGACGGGGGCAGTCTGGGGAAGGCCATTGTGCTGTACGGCGGCTGTCTGGTCTGTGCCCCGGTGGTCAACTCCTTGTTTCGCGCCTATTTTAAGATGGCGGGGGTAAAGGGGGAGAAGTATTTTGGCAGCAAACTGGTGGCCTTCTCCGGAAAAATCCGTCTGGAGGCGCTGGAAAATCCGGAGACTCTGGACAAGTTTCATAGGGCTAACGCGGGGGAGAACAGCCAGCTGAATTTTTTCCAGCAGGCGATTCTCGCCACGGGCAATCTGGTCACATGCGCAGGGATGCTGGTCATAATGGGAAGATATTCGCCAGTCTTGATCTTTACGGGGCTGCTTGGACTGATTCCAATGGTGGTGCTAAAGATGTATTTTGAGAAAAGGCTTACATCCATGCGCAGGGAGATGAGCCCCGTGGAGCGACGCTGCGGCTATCTGAGAGGTCTGTTTTCCAATCGGGAAGCCGTGAAGGAAATGCGTGTCATGGGCTTTGGAGACTATCTGGTGGGGAAATGGGGGGAGGCCAACGAGATCAAGGTGCAGAAATTCCGGGAGACGGATCTGGATATCCGGAGGAAACAGATGCTTGGGATATTGATCCTGAATCTCTTTTTTGCTCTCAATATAGGAGTGGCATTCTATCTGATGGCGGCGGGAAAAGTCTCTGTGGGGGCTTTTGCGGCCTGCTTATCCGCCTTTATCAGATATGACGGCAGCAATCAGGTGGCTATCGCCATGCTGTTCAACATGATGCATACGTATCATGTGACGGAAGAGTATTATGATTATTTTACCATTCCCACAGAGACGGACGGGCAGCAGGCCTACGAGCCTTTTCAAGAGAAGATCACAGCTTGTAACGTGAGGTTTCGGTATGACGGCAGTTCCGAAGACGCTCTTGCCGGAATGAGCTGCGAGATCAGGAAGGGCGAGCACGTGGTGATCGTAGGCGAGAACGGCTCCGGCAAGACAACCTTCTCTAAACTGCTGACGGGGGCATATCTGCCCGGTCAGGGGGAGATTCTGTATGACGGGCAGAGCACGGTGGACTTAAACCGCAAGGGCTTGTATGAGCATATTTCGGTGGTGCCGCAGGACTTTGTGCGCTACAATTTCTCCCTCCGAGAGAATGTGAGCCTGAGCGATCCGGGAGGGCCGGAGGATGAGGCCGCCATGGAGGAATGTCTTGTGCAGGTGGCGGGGGAGGAGTTTCTCCAGAAGCTGGGAGGGATCCATGTCCAGCTGGGCAGGGCCTTCGGAGGGCAGGAGCTTTCCGGCGGAGAGTGGCAGAAGGTGGCCATCGCCAGAGGCCTTTGGAAGAAGAGTGACATTATCATTCTGGACGAGCCCACCAGTGCCTTGGATCCTCTGGTGGAATACCACATCCTGACGAAATTTGTGGAGATGATACGGAACAAGACCTCCGTCATCATATCCCATCGGGTGGGAATCTGCAGGACGGCGGACAAAATTATCGTGATGAAGGAGGGGCGCGTGGCAGAAATCGGCGGGCATGAGGAGCTTCTGCAGGCGGGCGGAGAATACGCCAGAATCTGGCGGGAGCAGGCTAAGTGGTATGCTTAAGATTAATCATATACAATGAAAACACGAGATAAAATACGGAATTTAATAATGGGGAGAGTGGGGCGGTTATGGAGAGGAAATGTGGAAATGGGTTCATCAGCATATTGGATCCGGTGGAAAGCTCTTATAAGGAGCGCAGCCGGCCGGCTTTTTTCGCGGATTTGAATCTGGAACAGATCATAGATATGATTTCCCGGAGCTGGGGCGAGAATGTGGGAAAATATTATGCCTATTTTCCCGCGGATGCCCGGTGCGAGGATTATCGCAGAAAAGTATATGGCGATGTTCGGCGGGAGGGCGTCTATGAAGCGCTGTGCCGCTTTATGGAGGGGATGAATGCCCGAAGGGAGGTCTTTGGCAAAAAGGAAGCGGTGGAAGAGAAGGTTCAGAGGGCGGTGTGGCATATTAGAGAGATCTATGATTATTGCAGCGCCTATGAACAGCTTTATGAGGCCATGGGGAACATGGCGCTGGACTCTCGGGGAATGCTGGAATTTCAGGAGTATCTGGGGCAGTACCTTGCCGGAGAGGAATTCGTCAGTATGTGCCGGGAGGCGGCAGGACTGGAAAAGGAGCTGGGAACCTTTCGGCTGGTGCTGACCTATGAGAACGATAGAATCATGGTCACGGAGGGGGAGGTTTCAGGAGACTATGCCGCTTTTCTGGAAAGGAATTTTCCGGGCCAGAACAAGAGGATGAAGAGTCCCTTCGAGACGGTTCCTGAGCTTATGGAGCTGGAGAAGGAGCTGCTCCGGGTCTTTCAGAAAAAGAGCCCGGATTTCTTTCGGAGGGCGGAGACATTTCATCGGAAATATGAGATTTATGCGGACGAGGTTCTGCTGAGATTCGCTTCGGAAATTAGATTTTACCTATCCTTCTGCTGCTTTGAGCGCAAACTGCAGGAGAGAGGATTTACGTTTTGCGTGCCGGAGGTGACAAAGAGAGTTGGCGGCATAGGGAGCGGGCAGCTTGGCGCTGAGCAGAACGGGGCGGAACAAAAGGGGATGTACGCGGACGGACTGTATGATCTGGCGCTGGCCTGCGCAAGTCTGGGGGATGGCAGAAAAGTCATTAGCAACCGCATGGAATATAGGGACAAGGAGGGCTTTTTTGTGCTGACGGGACCCAATCAAGGGGGAAAGACCACTTTTGCCAGAAGTCTGGGCCAGCTGATCTATCTGTCCAAGATGGGACTGGAGGTGCCGGCCCGCCGGGCAAGGGTTTACCGCTTTACGGATTTGCTGACCCATTTTTCCGTGGAAGAGAGCGCCGAGACGGGAAGGGGAAAGCTGATGGACGAGCTTGAGCGGCTGGCGGACATGATGGTGGATTCCTGTTCAGGAGCCTTCGTAGTGATCAATGAGCTGTTTACCACTGCCGCGAACTATGATGCATGCATTATGGGAAAGCGTGTGCTGGAGCATTTTTTATCCAGAGGCTGTATGGGGATCTATGTGACACATCTGGGGGAGCTGACCAGATCCCATCCTCAGGTGGTGAGCTTAAGGGCCCTTTTGAATGCAGAAGGCATACAAAGCTTCGAGATCGAGAGGGGCACGGCAGCAGAGCACGCCAACGCGCTGGGGCAGGTGAAACAGTTCGGCCTGACCTATGATCAGCTTAAGGAAAGGTTAGGGGGGCAGCGGTCATGAAAGTATATCTTCTATATCCTGAGAGAGAGTGGGCAAATGTGGGGCGCTATGCTGATGACAGAGCCATTATTCAGGATTTGGGGCTAAAGACACTGTTTTTGGCAGCGGCAAAGGAGTTTGAAAAGGAGGACGGCAAGATCAAGCTGGTGCGGGAGGCGGATGTTTTTTTGGAGGATACCATGAAAAAGGTGATGATGGTTCCTCTGAGGACAGAGGAGGAGATTCTGTACCGTCAGGAGATTTTGCGGGACTGTTATCAGAATGAGGAGTTTATCTGCGCGCTGTATGATCTCTCCGGCCGGATTCTCAGAGAATGGGACAGACTGGGGCGCAAGGTGAGCGGGAAGATAGGCAGCCCCACCCCCAGAAGTCTGGTGACAAAGATTCATGTCCTGCAGATGTTTGTGAGCAGTCTGACGGAGCTTGGCAGATTGCTGGCGGCACATGGGCAGAGGCTGCTTTCCAGAGGCCTGAAAGGGCTGCAGGAGAGGCTGGACGCGGAATTTTCTCAGGAGCTTCGCGCCGGTCTGGAGCGGATTCTTAAGGATGTGGCCTTTTATGCAAGCGAGAACGAGCATGAGGAGACGACGGCCGGAAATGTGAGGATGGTCAGTAAGCCCAAAATGGTGCTGGGCTGCAGAATCGGAGACGGGCTGAAGCTGGATGGTCTCTGTCTGCACAGCCTTGCCACGGAGTCCAGAAGATTCCGGCCGTCGGGCGGTGCTCTGGGGCGGGCGCAGGATTATTTCAGTTCATTGACTACGGCGTCTTTTTCGGTTCGGAAGGGTTCATTGCTGCGGGAGCAGGCGGACAAGCTGGAATATGAGCTTGTCTGCTACATTATTTCCAGCTGCGAGCCGTTTTTTGACGCTTTCAGTTCCTTTTTTGATCAGCTGCATTTTCAGGCGGCATTTTACAGAGGGGCGATCAATCTGGGGCATTACATGGAAAGGTTTCATGTGCAGGGGTGTTTTCCGCAGGTCTGGGAGAGAGGGAATCTGCGCTTTCAGGAGCTGAAGGAGCTGGTGATGGCCATTGAGCAGAGGACGAACCCCGTGGGCAATACCTGCTGCATTGAGGGCAGGCAGCTGCTGGTGGTGACCGGGGCCAATCAGGGGGGCAAGTCCACCTTTCTGCGCAGCATCGGCATCGCCCAGATTATGATGCAGTGCGGGCTGCCGGTGGCGGCGGAGAGCTTTGCCAGCGGTATCTATCCGTCCTTCTTCACTCATTTTACCAGACGGGAGGACAGCGCCATGAACAGCGGACGGCTTAACGAGGAGCTGAAGCGGATGAGCCAGATCGTAGATCGGCTGGAGGGGGATTCCATGGTTCTCCTGAATGAATCCTTTGCTTCCACTACGGAGAAGGAGGGCTCCCTGATTGCCTATGACGTGATCAGGGCCCTGACGGAGGCAGGGGTGGAGGTTCTGACGGTTACTCACCTGCTTACCTTTGCCCAGAGGCTATATGCGGAATGCAGCGGCACGGCAGGGTTCCGGCGTGTAGAGGGAGAGGAGGCAGGAAAAGGGGAAGGTGCAGGAAAAGGGGAAGGTGCAGGAAAAGGGGAAGGTGCAGGAAAAGGGGAAGGTGCAGGAAAAGCAGAAGATGCAGGAAAAGGGGAAGATACGGGGATAGGAGAGGAGGCAGGAACGGAGTCTGCAGAACCTCCTTTTCGGGTAGAATTCTTCTGTGCCCAGCGTCTGGAGGATGGAAGGCGTACCTTCAAGATGGTGCAGCACGCCCCGGAGCTTACCAGTTTCGGGCTGGATCTATATGATAAGATCATTCCTGCTCCGAAGTAGTTGCTTTTTTAAATAGTAATGTAGTATATTGTTAATAAGTTGTACAAATGAACCGTTATGGGAGAAAAAAGTCCCCAGTGTGTTCAGATAAAAATTACAGAGGTAGTGCCATTGGTCAGAGAAGTGTTGGGGAGGTGGGAGAAGTTTTTGTGACGGATCAGAGAACGGCGGAGACTGTTGGGGTGACGTAGATGAGCAGAGGAGGGCAATTGAACATGGGAAGGAAGGCCAAAACAGCAGGGAAGTCCAGAACGATAGAATGGAAATATTACAAAAGGAAAATATTCTTTTTCTTTGTTCCGCTCTGGATCATGATGGGCATTTTCGAGGTGGGGGAGCGGTATTTTACAGGTGTGGTAGTTCAGGAGGCTCTGAATCAGACAGACAGACTGCGTGGATGGCTTTGCCTATTGGCTGCGCTGTTCCTTATGAACTATCTGCTTTCCAATTTTAGCCGGTATCTGCTGAACCGCGCCGTTGAACCAGCCATTATGGGAATCCGGGAAAGACTTTTGACCAATACGATGCATACGGAGTATGCCAATGTGGAGAAGCTAAAAAGAGGGGAGATGCTGACCAAGCTGACTCAGAATCTTGGGACGGTACAGTCTTATGAGGAACAGATATTTCCTGAATTCGTAAGGGCTGTTACCAAAGGCTTGCTGGCATTGGCGGTCTGTGTCTGGATCAGCCCGCTGCTTTCTTTGATTTTATTTCTTAGTGTGCCGCTTATTATCTTGATCAATGTGTTTACTTCCATACCGGCGAAATCCTTGGTGGGAAAAAGAAATACATTGGAGAATCAGCAGAATACATATGCTCAGAATCGTCTGGAAAACATATGCAGCGTAAAGGTCTATGCTCTGGAAGGGAGCTCGGAAGAGGAGTATGGGGGAATACTCGGCAAGCTGCACGGACAGAACGTGAAAATAGCGAATCTGAAGGCGATGCTAACTTTGCTGGACGGACTCAATTTTATTTTGCCTTATGTCCTGATTTTTGGCGGGGCTACTCTCCTTGCCATGAACGGAAAAATTAGCGTGGGAGAGATCGTGAGCTTTACTTATCTGATGGACTATATCACATCCTTGCTTGGAAAACTGCAGTATTATATCTTCGAGACTGCCGAGAAAAAGGATGCTGATAAAAGAATTCAAGAGATTCTGCAGATGGAAGTTCTTCCGAAAGAAACGGAAGAAAAAATTACAAATGGAGATGGGGAGATATCTTTTTGCCATGTGACGTTTGCCTATTCCGGAGAGGAAGCAGCCCCCGTGCTTCGTGACGTGGATCTGTTGATTGGCAGGGGAGAACGGGTGGCCGTGATAGGTGAGAGCGGCAGTGGAAAAAGCACTTTGCTGAAGCTGATCTCAGGTCTTTATCAAGCTACGGAGGGTGAATTGAACGTAGGGAGCGCAAGGGTCGCATACGTGAATCAGGAGAATTTTTTGCTGGAGGCCAGCGTAGCGGATAATATAAGAGGGCAGAATACCCTTTTGAGCGATGACTCACTGCGGGAGGCGGCGAGACGGGCTGGGATCAGCGAATTTGTGGAGAGGCTGCCGGATCAGTACGACACAATAATCGGCAGGACAGGGAAGCTCTCAGGCGGAGAAATGCAGAGGATTTGTCTTGCCCGGGCCTATGCTCAGGATGCGGATATATTGTTGTTAGATGAGCCCACTTCAGCGTTAGACCATGAGAATGAAAGACTGGTATGGGATCAGCTGAGAAATAACAACGGAAAAACAATAATAATGGTTACGCATAGCCTTTTGGATGAAACGGTCTTTGATAGGATATATCGCGTTGAGAACGGAAATGTACGGCAGATCGGCGCTGAGAACGGGGGTGAGATAATTTGAAAAAGAGCGAGGGCAAGAGCGCGGTGAAGAAATTGTCCGGTTACATAAGACCGGTCTTTCTGAAGTGGCTGATCGGGAGTTTGTGTGACATCGTGGGGCTGAGCATTTTTTCTGTGTTGACCGCTTCGGCGCTGGAAGATTTCATAAATGCTTCGGCAAAGATGGAAAAAGCGTTTTTTTTCGCAGGTTTGGGAAAACTTGGGGCAGCTCTGCTTGTGATGTTCGTGTTTGAAGGGTTGTACAAAAGGTGCTTTCTGGAGGCGATTTCTCATGTGAGAATCTCTCTGAGAAGAGATCTTTTCAGAAAAATGATTAGGAGCCCCTATGGAAGGGGACAGGGCGAGAATGTACAAGAGCAGATGGTACACCTGAATCAGGACGTGGAGACTGCGCTGGGGTTCGTGGGGGAAAAACTGATATCGCTTTGCAGCAGCTTCTGTATGTCTGTGGTGGCAGTGGTGTGCATCGGATTGAAAAGCTGGGAGCTTGGGCTTCTCTGCTTTGTGTCGCTGATCCTTATTGTGACAGTGAATCTGGTGTATCGTCCCAGACAGCAGGATGCCATGGCGAAGGTGATAGAACAAAACGGAGAAATCAATGGTGTATTTGCCGATGCGCTGACGGGGGGAATAACCATACGAACCAACGGCTTGCAGCCGTTTATGGCTAGGATTTTTGACAAGAAAGCCGAAGGCTGGTTCGCTGCAAAGAGGAGGGAGCGGAGACTTTATCTGCAGCAAGGCCTGCTGGGAAACGGGCTTTCAAAGGCAACCATTTTAGCGGTTCTGTTCATGGGTACTCTGTTCTGTGCGGACGGGAGATTGCTGGTGGGCAGTCTGTTCTATATGTTTCAGTTCGCGTTGAATCTGGTGGGGTATGCGGAGCAGGTGTGCGGCAGCTTTATGGCATTGTCCAAGTCGTATGCGGGAGTGGACAGAGTCTGCGGGATTTTGGATGCTCAGGACGAGGAAGACTGTTATGGGGAGGACATGGCTCCTGAGGGGGACGTGGAAATAAGACTCAAAGATGTGTGCGTAAAGTATTCGGGCAGAACGGTCTTGGACGGAATCAACCTTGAGGCCGGAATAGGTGACTACATAGCGATTACGGGAGAAAGCGGAGCAGGAAAGAGCACTTTGCTGAATGTGCTGCTGGGTTTTGCAGACCATGAGGGAGAATATCTGATCAATGGGAAAAAAGCCGGCGAGTACCGCAAGGAGGAATTCAGGAAGCTGTTTTCTTATGTGAGCCAGAAGCCGGAATTGTTTCATTGCAGCATCCGGGACAATCTTTTATACGGGAATCCTGACGCTACCGAGGAAGAGATGCGGGAGGCCGCAAGGGCCGCAGGGGCGGAGGATTTTATTGAACAGCTGGAGGAAAAGTATGATACGGTGCTGGAGGAAGGCGGCGGTAATCTTTCCGGCGGTGAAAAGCAGAGGATTTCGGTGGCAAGGGCCTTTTTGAAAAAGGCGCCGATTCTGATCATGGACGAAGGGACATCAGCGCTGGATCAGGAAAAGGAAAATGTTGTAATAGAGTCGCTGGAAAAACTGCGGGAGAATAAACTGGTTCTTGTGGTGGCGCATAGACAGAACATGATTCAGGCGGCAGAGAGACGCTTTGAGATCCGCAGGGCATGACTTCCAAATAATGCATTCTCCTGTGTTTCAAAACAGCTCTCAAAAAAAGTTTTTCTAAAAACTGTAAAAAACTGTTGACGTGATGAAGTTTTGTGTTATAATAATACTTGTGTATGGGCTATGTGCGATACATAAAATAACCCAATCAGTCGAATAAGCTAGAGGGACTGAAGGGAGGTCGGGTGGACATGTCAAACGTAATCGTAAAAGAAAACGAAACATTGGACAGCGCTCTGCGTCGTTTCAAGAGAAGCTGTGCCAAGGCGGGTATCCAGCAGGAGATTCGCAAGCGTGAGCATTACGAAAAGCCGAGTGTCAGACGCAAGAAAAAGTCTGAGGCAGCCAGAAAGCGTAAATATAACTAAACGACATATCCCCGGTCTTATGGCTGGGGATTTTGTATTTAGGAAGTACTATTTTCGGCCGCATTTTCATATTCTATAGACATAATCGGAATATGGAGTGTGGCATTTTTATGTTCAGAAAGAAATCTCTCATGGCATTGGCCCTTGCGGCGGTGCTTGGCCTGACGGTGCATCTGCCTGTGAAGGCGGATCCCGCAGTATCCTCCCCTTCAGTGATCCTGATAGAAAGCTCTACGGGTCAGGTAATCTATGAGCTCAACTCCACAGAACGCAGGAGCCCTGCCAGCATAACGAAGATCATGACTCTGCTCCTTACTTTTGAGGCTATCCATCAAGGAAAGATCAGCCTCACCGACCAAGTGACTACCAGCGAATATGCCAGCTCCATGGGAGGCTCTCAGGTGTATCTGGCGGCGGGAGAGACCCAGACTCTCGACACCATGATCAAGTGTATCGCGGTGTCGTCGGGCAATGATGCCAGCGTGGCGGTGGCGGAGCATATTGCCGGCAGCGAGGAGGCCTTTGTGGATATGATGAACAAAAAGGCAGAGGAGCTGGGAATGGCTGATACCCGTTTTGAGGACTGCTGCGGCCTCACGGATTCGGACGGCCATTATACATCGGCTTTAGATGTGGCTACCATGTCCAGAGAGCTGACCACGAAGTATCCGGAGGTCTTCGACTATACTACCATCTGGATGGAGGACATCACTCATGAGACCAGACAAGGCACCTCGAACTTTACCCTAAGCAGCACCAACAAGCTTCTGAAGCAGTACCAGTGGACTACAGGGCTCAAGACGGGATCTACCTCCAAGGCGAAGTACTGTTTCTCGGCCACTGCCTCCAAGGACGGCATTGATCTGATAGCAGTGGTGATGGGAGCGCCGGACTACAAGACCAGATTTGGAGACGCACAGATTCTGCTTACATACGGCTTCGGGGTATGCCACCTTTATGTGGACGAGAACAAGGAGGAGCTGGAGCCCCTTGCGGTGGAGGGCGGCACTGCAGAGGAAGCGGGCATACGGTATCAGGGAGAGTTCCGTTATCTGGACACGGCCGGCAGCGATCTGTCGGGAGTGCAGAAAGAGCTGGAGCTTCCGGAGAAGGTGAAGGCTCCCGTGGAGGAAGGCATGGAGGCAGGCAGAGTGCGGTATCTTCTGAACGGATCGGAGATCGGCAGCGTTCCGGTGGTGTTCACGGAGAGCGTGGAGGAGGCCGGATATGGAGACTACCTCAGGAAGGTGATGGGATTCTTCTTATTATAGGGGCATTGTGTCTTTACGAAGGATGCATAAACAGAATGGGAACGGAGATGACGTAAAGAATGGTTGTTTTGATAGCATTGATAGGAATCGGGGCGCTGCTGCTGGGCGTCGTCATCTGTGACAGCAACCGCTTTGTGATAAGGAAGCATAGGGTTGTGGACGGACGGATCAGGAAGGACTGCAGAGCCGTGGTTTTATCCGACTTACATAATAAACAGTATGGAAAAGACAATCAGGCGTTGCTTGCGGCTATCCGCAGGCAGCGCCCGGACTTCGTGCTGATAGCAGGTGACATACTGACAGCCAAGAAGAACGCGGCCATGGAGCCTGCCGTGGCATTGCTGACGGAGCTGGTCAAAGAGTATCCCGTCTATTATGGAAACGGCAACCATGAGCATCGGCTGAAGCTGTATCCGGAGACCTATGGGGACATGGGGGAGAGATATGCCGAGGCTCTGGCCCGCATCGGCATAGAACCTCTGGTGAATGCCCATGCCGTTCTGCCCGAATATGGGATTGCAGTATATGGTGCAGAGATTGACAAGAGGTTTTATAGGCATTTTCGGACCGAGGAGATGGAGCCGGAATACCTGCAGGGGCTTTTAGGACAGGCTCCGGAGGCCATGTATACCGTTCTGCTGGCGCATAATCCCGATTATTTCCCCCAGTACGCCGCATGGGGAGCGGATCTGGTGCTGTCCGGGCATGTGCATGGGGGAGTGGCCAGAGTGCCGTTTCTGGGCAGGGGTGTGATCGCCCCCACGATGCAGCTTTTTCCGAAGTATGACGGGGGGATTTTTTGTCAGGAGGGTTCTTCCATGGTGCTGAGCCGGGGGCTGGGCACCCATACCATCCCTGTCCGGGCGTTCAACCCCGGGGAGCTCTGGGTGGTGGACTTCATGGGCAAACGCAAGTTTGGTCTTGAAATGGATGGAAAAAAACGGTAGAATGGCGATTAGGCTGTGGGGCAGGCTGCGGGGTGCGGCCTGCCGGCGGGAGAGAAGGGACTGCTATGGCGATACCTGTAAAATTGGAAGTCTTTGAAGGTCCGCTGGATCTTCTGCTTCATCTCATCGATAAGAATAAGGTAGACATCTATGATATCCCCATCGTGGAGATCACGGAGCAGTATCTGGATTACATCAAGCAGATGGAAACGGATGATATGAACGTCATGAGCGAGTTTCTGGTGATGGCGGCCACCTTGATCGACATCAAGTGCAGGATGCTTCTGCCCAAGGAAGTGGACGAGCAGGGGGAGGAGGAAGACCCAAGGGCGGAGCTGGTGCAGAAGCTCTTGGAGTACAAGATGTACAAGTATATGTCTCTGGAACTGAAGGACCGTCAGGTGGACGCGGAGAAGAGCTTGTACCGGAGTCAGAACCTGCCCCCGGAGGTGGCGCTGTACAAGCCTCCTCTGGATTACGAGGAGCTCATAGGGGACATGACCCTCAGCAGGCTGCATGAGATATTCAAATCCATTGTTAGGAAGAAAGAGGACCGGGTAGACCCCATCAGGAGCCATTATGGCAATATTGAAAAAGAAGAGGTAGACATGGACAGGAAGGCCTTGTATGTGGAGGCCTTTGCCAGAGAGCATAAGAATTTCAGCTTCAGGAACCTGCTGGAAAAGCAGTCGAGCAGAATGGAAGTCATAGTTACCTTTCTGGTAATACTGGAGCTGATGAAGACAGGAAAGATAACGATCAGTCAGGAGAGCATCTTTGACGATATTATGATAACGTCCAATTGCTGAGGAGAGATATGTTCAGGTGTGGGGCGTAAAGGAGCTGCGGGAATGAATAGAGCCAGAGCTGAAGCAGTCCTTGAAGCGGTGCTGTTCACCATGGGGGAGTCCGTGGAGATCAGCCGCTTGGCGGACGTGATAGAGGAGGATGTGAGAACCACCAAGGAGATTCTGAAGGGAATGGAGGAGCGTTACGGCAGGGAGGATAGGGGGATCACTCTGACCAGATTCGAGAATGCCGTGCAGCTCTGCACCAAATCGGATATGTATGAGTATCTGGTGAGGATCGCTAAGACCCCCAAAAAGCTTTCGCTGACGGATACGGTGCTGGAGACGCTCTCCATCATCGCTTACAAACAGCCGGTTACCAGAATGGACATCGAGCGGGTGCGGGGCGTCAGCTGCGACCATGCCATCAATAAGCTTCTGGAGTATGAGCTGATCACGGAGCTGGGACGGCTGGACGCTCCGGGCAGACCTCTGCTTTTCGGCACCACCGAGCAGTTTCTGCGGTGCTTCGGTGTGGAGAGTCTGGAGGAGCTGCCGGAGCTGAATCCGGTGCAGATGGAGGAGTTCAAGCAGCAGGCGGAGGAAGAGGTGCAGCTTCAGCTGGAGATATGATTTTGGGCGGGTTCCCAGACAAAATGTGAATGATTTTGCATAGAGGCCTCATATATTATTAAAAATTCCGTTGGATGATTTGGATGAAGAAAATGCGGATGAAGAGAATAATAGGAGGCTTTTTTTGCGTTCTGAGCCTGCTGCTGTCAGGGATGCCCGGCGTGCCGGGAGCCATCTGCAGGGCGGTGGAGAGCGGGGAAAATCCGGGAGCGCCGGCGGACTTTTCGCTGTATGCCACTGCGGCGGTTCTGATGGATGCGGATTCAGGAAGGGTGCTGTACGGCAAGAATCAGGACAGCGCGCTTGCCATGGCCAGCACCACAAAGATCATGACCTGCATTCTGGTTCTGGAGAATGTATCTCTGGAGGAGGAGCTGACGGTCTCCGCCTATGCCGCCAGCATGCCCAAGGTGAAGCTTTACATACAGAAAGGGGAACGGTATACCGTCCGGGATCTGCTGTACTCTCTGATGCTGGAGTCCCACAACGACTCGGCGGTGGCTCTGGCGGAGCATGTGGGCAGGCAGTTTTTGCCAAAGGAGCTGCAGGCGAAGGAGGCGGCGGAATATACGGCGGAGGAGAGCAGGCAGGCGGTGGCGGCTTTTGCCATGCTCATGAATAGGAAGGCTTCGGAGCTGGGCTGCGAGAATACGTGGTTCATCACGCCCAACGGGCTGGACGCCACGGAGACCATTGTTCTGGAGGAGGGAGGGACGCTTCAGAAGGATCATTGTACCACGGCGGCGGAGCTGGCCCGGATCATGGCCTACTGCATCAAGGAGTCCGATCAGGCGGGAACCTTTCTGGAGATCACCAGAGCTCCCAGTTACAGCTTCTATGCCAACGATAGGAGCTTTTCCTGCGCAAACCACAATGCCTTTCTGCAGATGATGGATGGTGCGCTGACGGGAAAGACCGGTTTTACAAACAAGGCAGGATACTGTTATGTGGGGGCGCTGGAGCGGGACGGCAGAACCTTCGTAGTGGCGCTGCTGGCCTGCGGATGGCCCAACAACAAGAGCTATAAGTGGAGCGATACCAAAGAGCTGATGCAGTACGGCATCGACAATTATTTCTACAGAAGCTTTGCGGAGGAGGGAACCGCCTTTGAGGAGGAGAGTCTCAAGCCCATTCCGGTGGCGGAGGGACAGACAAAAAAATTGGGAGATCAGGCTTATGTGGATGTAAAGATCGCTGACAGGCAGAGCTCAAGGGAAGGGGGAGCAGGAAAAGAAGGGGGACCGGAATCCGAGAGTCCGGGCAATGGAAAGACGGCTTCAGCCTCTGTCCACGGGGAGGCTCAAGGCGGAGGCTCCGGAGAGTGGGTGGAAGGGCTGCTTCTGAAGGAGGGCGAGGAGATCCGTGTGGAACATAAGGTAAAGGGTTCCCTGACGGCTCCCGTAGCTGCAGGCACCACGGTGGGATGGATAGACTATGTGGTGGACGGAACCATATACAAAAGAGAGCTCATCGTCACTGCGCAAGACGTGGAGCAGATCGATTCCCGGTGGTGTATCCAACAGATTTTCAGGAGGTTTCTTCTGTTTTAGCAAAAAAAGCAAAAAAAATGCAATTCGTCCTTTGCGAGTTGCTTTTTTTATGGTATACTTACAACCGACAATAATCATGGGGGCATTTGCGTGTCGACAAGGCCCCGCTGTCATGTTATTTGTATTTATTTATTATAAATGGAGGACAGAAAGCATGAGTACTACTTCAAAAGCGAGTCAAAGAATAACAGCTTTACTCGATGACAACAGTTTCGTTGAAATCGGCGGGCTTGTGACTGCAAGAGCCACGGATTTCAATATGAAACCCAGCGAAACTCCTTCTGACGGCTGCATCACCGGCTACGGAGTGATTGGCGGAAAGCCCGTGTATGTGTACAGTCAGGATGCTTCCGTGATGAACGGCACCGTGGGCGAGATGCATGCGAAGAAGATTTCCGGCCTTTATGATCTGGCCATGAAGACCGGCGCTCCGGTGATCGGCCTGATCGATTCCGCAGGCCTGAGGCTGCAGGAGGCAACGGACGCGCTGGATGCCTTCGGAGCCATCTATAGGAAGCAGGCTCTGGCTTCAGGATCTATCCCCCAGATCACTGCCGTGCTGGGCAGCTGCGGAGGCGGACTTGCCTTGTTCCCCACCCTCACAGATTTTGCATTCATGGAGAAGAAGGATGCGAAGCTCTTTGTCAACGCTCCCAATGCATTGGACGGAAACGTGATCACCAAGTGTGATTCCTCTTCCGCCCAGTTCCAGTCGCAGGAGAGCGGCATTGTGGACGTGGTGGCCGAGGAAGGGGAGATTCTGACAAAGATCAGGGAGCTGATAGGGTTCCTGCCCTCCAACAATGACGAGGGAAGCGATATGGTGGAGTGCGCGGACGACCTTAACCGGGTGAATCCGGAGCTGGCAGGCTGCGCGGGAGATACTTCCGTAGCGCTCTCCATTCTTGCCGACGGAAGCGACTTTTTCGAGGTGAAGGGTGAGTATGGCAAAGATATGGTCGTAGGATTCATGAAGCTGGACGGCGTGACGGTGGGTGCCGTGGCGAACCGCAGCGAGATCTGCGACGAGGAGGGAAAGGTGGCCGAGAAGCTGGATGCGGTGCTTTCTCCCGAAGGCTGCGAGAAGGCTGCGGATTTCGTGGAGTTCTGCGATGCCTTCAGCATTCCGGTTCTGACATTGACCAATGTGAAGGGCTATAAGGCTACCATGTGTTCCGAGAAGAGGATCGCAAAGGCGGCGGCAAAGCTTGCATATGCCTTTGCAAGCGCCACGGTTCCCAAGGTGAACGTGATCGTGGGCAAGGCTCTTGGCACTGCCGGCGTGGTCATGAATTCCAAAGCTCTGGGTGCGGATATCACCATGGCATGGCCGGATGCACAGGTGGGCGCTATGGAGGGTAAGCTTGCGGCGAAGATCATGTATGACGGTCAGGGAGCCGAGGTGATAAACGAGAAGGCTTCGGAATACGACACTCTGCAGCTGGGAGCTCTCAGCGCCGCCAGAAGAGGCTATGTGGATCAGATCGTAGATGCCGCGGACACCAGAAAGTACGTGATAGGCGCCTTCGAGATGCTCTTTACCAAGAGCGAGGACCGTCCCGCTAAAAAGCACGGAACAGTATAGAAAGGGTGATTGTAAAATGAAGAAATTAATGGCTTTGATCTGTATGATGGCCTGTATCTTCGGATTGACCGCCTGCGGAAACGAGGAGCCGCTGACAGAATATGAGCAGTACAAGGTGGAAAACGCCCAGCAGATAGCATCAGACTACATCGTTCCGATATTGTCTCAGTATATGGACGACGTGCGTGTACATGATCTGGACGAGTACACAGCGGAGGAGATCGAGTATATGCTGGAGAGCCAGCTGGGCCTTAAAGTGGACGGATATGCGTTCTCCACGGCCATCGGTTCCTTCTATTCCGCAATGGCTTCCATGGGAACAATATCCGAGGTGGGCGAAATCAGCGCTGAGATCGATGGTGATCAGATAATCGTCGAGGTAGAAATCATCGGTGAGAAGAAGAACGGGACGGCGGAGATCATTCTGTCCAACGACATGTTCTGGAAGCTGCAGTCCGCAGCCCTGAATCCCGAATCGGGCATGGGAGAGCTGATGGGGAAGGCAGCGCTGAATACTCTGATCGGCATGGGCACTGTATTCTGTGTGCTGATTCTGATCAGCTTCATCATATCCTGCTTCAAGATTATCTCCAAGGTTCAGGACAATGCAGCCAAGAAAAAGGCGGCAAAGGAGAACAGCGCCGCAGGCGTGGAGAATGCGGTGGCCCAGATTGTGGAGCAGGAGGCAGTGGTAGAGGAGACGGACGATCTTGAGCTGGTGGCGGTCATTGCGGCTGCAGTGGCGGCATGTCAGGGAGCCGCATCCACGGAGGGCTTCGTGGTGCGCTCTATCAGAAGGCGGGCATAAGGGCTCCAAAGAGCGTTTTGGCCCCTATAGAAGAACAGAGACAGCGGAGGCTGTTACAATATTTTAGAAGGAGAGAATAAAATGAAAAATTATACCATTACTGTAAATGGAAATGTATACGATGTGGTAGTAGAGGAGGGAACCTCCACCGGGGCTCCCGTGGCAGCGAAGGCTCCCGCGGCACCCAAGGCAGCGCCTAAGGCTGCTCCCGCTGCAGCTCCCAAGGCGGCAGGCGGCGCAGGAAGCGTCAAGATCGAGGCAGGCGCAGCAGGCAAGGTGTTCAAGCTTGAGAAGAAGGCAGGCGACGCCGTGAAGAAGGGCGATGCCGTTGTTATTATCGAGGCTATGAAGATGGAGATCCCCGTGGTGGCTCCTCAGGACGGAACCGTTGCCAGCGTTGACGTGGCGGTGGGTGATGCTGTAGAGGCAGGCGCCGTATTAGCTACCATGAATTGATTCATGTCGGAGCTTAAGTATATTTTCTACGGTATTACAGACAACAGGAGGTCAACAAATGGAATATATAGGTTCTACGCTGAATAACCTTATCCATCAGACAGCGTTCTTCAATCTGACCTGGGGAAACTATCTGATGATAGCGGTTGCGTGCTTTTTCCTCTATCTGGCTATCCGGCACGAATTCGAGCCCTTGCTTCTGACCCCGATAGCCTTCGGCATGCTGCTGGTGAACATCTATCCCGACATCATGCTTCATGCAGAGGACGCCTCCAACGGTGTAGGCGGCCTGCTGTACTATTTCTATAAACTGGACGAGTGGGCGATCCTTCCCTCCCTGATCTTTATGGGAGTGGGTGCGATGACCGACTTCGGGCCCCTGATCGCAAATCCCAAGAGCTTTCTTCTGGGAGCGGCGGCTCAGTTCGGTATTTTTGCCGCCTATTTCGGAGCGATCTTCCTTGGATTCAACGATATGGCGGCTGCGGCCATCTCCATCATCGGCGGAGCAGACGGCCCGACCTCCATCTTTCTGGCCAGTAAGCTGGGGCAGACGGCAATCTTGGGCCCCATAGCAGTGGCGGCCTACTCCTATATGTCGCTGGTTCCCATTATCCAGCCTCCCATCATGAAGCTCTTGACCACGGAGAAGGAGAGGAAGATCAAGATGGGACAGCTCCGTCCCGTGTCCAAGCTGGAGAAGATCCTCTTCCCCATCGTCGTTACCATCGTGGTATGCTTGATTCTTCCTACCACCGCGCCTTTAGTGGGTATGCTGATGCTGGGCAATCTGTTCCGGGAGTCCGGCGTGGTAAGGCAGCTGACGGAGACAGCCTCCAACGCCATGATGTATATCGTGGTAATTCTGCTGGGTACTTCCGTGGGCGCTACCACCAGCGCGGAGGCGTTCCTGAACATGGACACTCTGTTCATCGTGGCGCTGGGTCTGATCGCCTTCATGTTCGGTACGGCGGCGGGCGTGCTGTTCGGAAAGATTATGTGCAAGGTTACCGGGGGCAAGATCAATCCCCTTATCGGTTCTGCCGGCGTGTCCGCGGTGCCTATGGCGGCCCGTGTGTCCCAGAAGGTGGGAGCCGAGGCGGATCCTACCAACTTCCTGCTGATGCATGCCATGGGCCCCAACGTGGCGGGCGTCATCGGAACAGCCGTTGCGGCAGGTACTTTCATGGCGATTTTCGGAGTGTTCTGAGAAACGGCATAGGAACGGCCGTTCATGCGCAGGCAAGTCAGGCTGCATGAATAGGCCGGGACGGCAAAGAGGAGACCGGAAGGTTCCGGTCTGCGAGAAAGAAGCGCTGACGTCAGTCTGGATTTATGTCGGCAGAGGGCCGGAAAGAGGTTTTTTGCCGTAGAGAAAATAAATGGAGGAAATTCGTAAATGTCAGAACAAGCAAAGAAACCGATCAAGATCACGGAAACTATACTGCGCGATGCTCATCAGTCCCTGATTGCTACGAGAATGCCTACCGAATTCATGCTTCCCATTGTGGAGAAGATGGACAAGGTGGGATACCATTCCGTGGAATGCTGGGGCGGTGCAACCTTCGATGCTTCGCTTCGCTTCCTGAAGGAGGATCCCTGGGATAGGCTCCGCAAGCTGAGGGACGGCTTTAAGAACACCAAGCTGCAGATGCTTTTCCGCGGACAGAATATTCTGGGCTATAGGCCCTATGCGGACGATGTGGTGGATGCCTTCGTGCAGAAGTCCATTGCCAACGGCATCGATATTATCCGTATTTTCGACTGCCTTAACGATCTGCGGAATCTGCAGGAGGCGGTGAATGCAACCAACCGGATGAAGCAGCAGGAGGGCAGGGGACATGCGCAGGTAGCTCTTTCCTATACGCTGGGTGACGCTTATACGCTGGAGTACTGGACCAGCACTGCCAAGAGGATCGAGGAGATGGGGGCTGACTCTATCTGCATCAAGGATATGGCGGGCCTATTGGTGCCTTATAAGGCAGCAGAGCTGATCACGGCCATGAAGAGCGCTACCAAGCTTCCCATCCAGCTTCATACCCACTATACCTCCGGCGTGGCCAGCATGACTTATCTGAAGGCGGTAGAGGCAGGCGTGGACGTCATTGACACGGCCATGAGTCCTTTGGCGCTGGGAACTTCCCAGCCTGCTACGGAAGTTATGGTGGAGACCTTCCGGGGCACGCCCTACGATACGGGCTTTGACCAGAATCTGCTGGCGGAGATCGCTGACTACTTCCGTCCTTATAGGGATGAGTGCCTGAAGAACGGTCTGCTGAATCCCAAGGTTATGGGCGTGGATATCAAGACCCTGCTCTATCAGGTGCCCGGCGGCATGCTTTCCAACATGGTAAGCCAGCTGAAGGAGCAGAACGCCGAGGATAGGTATTATGACGTGCTGAAGGAGATTCCCGAGGTCCGTAAGGATCTGGGCGAGCCGCCCCTTGTAACGCCTTCCTCCCAGATCGTGGGCACTCAGGCAGTGTTCAACGTGCTGATGGGCGAGCGCTATAAGATGGCCACCAAGGAGACCAAGGCGGTGCTGAGAGGTGAATACGGCCAGACCGTAAAGCCTATGAATCAGGAGATCATCGACAAGGTCATCCCTGGGGAGGAGAGAATCACCTGCCGCTACGCGGATATGCTGGAGAACGAGATGGATAAGCTGGAGTCCGAGATCAGCCAGTGGAAACAGCAGGATGAGGACGTGCTTTCCTACGCTCTGTTCCCGCAGGTAGCCATCGATTTCTTCAAGTATCGTCAGGCGCAGCAGGAAAAGGTGGACATGACGCAGGCGGACACCAAGAATGGAGCGTATCCTGTATAAGCCGCGGCAGAAAGGGACGGCCCGGCCATGGGCCGCTCCTGAAAAAGCGGGAACGGGTTCGATGATATAACATGTCAATAGGGTAGTAATTAATCCGAGGGCAGGAGCCGAGAGGTTTCTGCCCTTGTAGACGCTTTGACGGGTTTAGACTTTGGGACGGCCGTGGAGGTTTCAGGCATGGGACAAAGGAGGGCGGAGCATTGGGAAAGGTGATCGTGATAGGCGGCGGGGCCGCAGGCATGATGGCAGCGCTGGCCGCAGCGGAGAAGGGCTGCAGGGTCTGTCTGATCGAGAAGAACGAAAAGCTCGGAAAGAAGCTGTTCATAACGGGAAAGGGCAGGTGCAACGTGACCAATGCCGGGGATATGGAGACGCTTTTCGCCAATGTGCGCGCCAACGGCAAGTTCCTGTACAGCGCCTTCTATGGCTATGACAACAGAAGGGTGATGGACTTTCTCGAAGGGGCGGGGTGCCGTCTGAAAACGGAGCGGGGGGATAGAGTGTTCCCTCTGTCGGACCATTCTTCCGACGTGATCTCGGCTTTTGCCAGAGAGCTGAAAAGGCGGGGAGTAGAGATTTTGTTGAACACCGAGGCAAAGTCCCTGATTCTTGGGAAAGACGAAAGCATTGTGGAAGGCGTGAGGCTATCGGGGGGCAGGCAGGTGCATGGAAATATGTGCGTGGTCTGTACGGGAGGGCTTTCTTATTCCTCTACGGGCTCAACGGGGGACGGATATGGATTTGCAAAAGAAGCGGGCCATCAGGTGGTGGGGCAGAGGCCCGGTCTGGTTCCCTTTAACGCGAGGGAGGAGTGGTGCGGCCGGCTCATGGGTCTGTCCCTGAAGAATGTGTCCCTCCGGCTGGTCTGTGGGGGACGGGAGACATATCAGGGCTTCGGGGAGATGCTGTTTACCCATTTCGGTGTCAGCGGTCCGCTGGTGCTGTCGGCCAGCAGCCATTATGAGTCTGGCCAAGGGGCCGTGCTCTACATCGACTTAAAGCCGGCTCTCACTGCAGAGCAGTTGGACAAGAGGCTGCTGCGGGATTTCGACGAGAACAAAAACAAGCGGTTCGGAAATGCCTTGGGAGGACTTTTCCCCATGAAGCTGATTCCCGTGATGGTGGAGCTTTCAGGCATACGCTCCGACAAGAAGGTGAACGAGATCACCAAGGAGGAGAGACGGCGGTTCGGGGAGCTGATCAAGGCCGTTCCTCTCACGGTGAAGGGCCTGCGGGGCTATGAGGAGGCCATCATCACCAGAGGAGGCGTCTGTGTGAAGGAGATCAATCCCTCTACCATGGAGTCGAAAAAAGTGAAGGGACTATACTTTGCCGGAGAGGTTCTGGACGTGGATGCCCTTACGGGAGGCTTCAATCTTCAGATCGCCTGGTCCACCGGGCATCTGGCAGGGAGCTGCGCCGGGGCGCATTCTGCCGCGGAAGGGCAGCCTGGCGGGGCAGGGACGTCCGTATCATAGGAAATTGTGGGCTGCACAGACAAAAGGGAGGAGAAATAGGATGAGCTTCAATGTGGCGATAGACGGTCCTGCGGGAGCGGGCAAGAGTACGGTTGCCAGAGCCGTTGCCAGACAGCTGGAAATGATCTATGTGGATACCGGGGCCATGTACCGGGCCATGGCGCTTTATATGCTGCGGGAGAAGGTGGCGCTTGAGGATGTGGAGGGAATTGTAGAGAAATGCCAGCATGCGGACATTTCCATCCGCTATGAGAACGGTGCGCAGGTGGTACTTCTGAACGGAGAGAACGTGAATCCCTTCCTGCGCACGGAGGAGGTGGGCAATGCGGCTTCCGTGGTCAGTCCCATCGCTGAGGTGAGGGAAAAGATGAAGCGGCTGCAGAAGGAGCTGGCGGCAAAAAATGACTGTGTCATGGACGGCCGGGACATCGGGACCTGCGTGCTGCCCAAAGCGCAGCTGAAGATTTATCTGACAGCAAGCAGTCAGGTGCGGGCCGAGAGAAGATATCTGGAGCTGGCCGCCAAGGGAGAGCAGGGAGATATAGCTAAGATACGGGCGGATATCGAGGAGCGGGACTACCGGGACATGCATAGGGAGAATTCTCCCCTGACGCAGGCGGAGGACGCGATTTTTTTGGATACGTCCCACATAACCGCCGAGGAGGCCGTGGAAGCGATTCTGAAGCTGTGCAGGGAAAGGCGCGGGTAAGGGCGTCGGCTTTGACCCATGGGAGGACACTACATGGAAGTGAGGCTTGCGGAGCATGCCGGTTTCTGCTTTGGCGTCAAGCGCGCGGTAGACACTGTGTATGAACAGATAAAAATTGGGAAAAATATATATACCTATGGGCCTATCGTACACAACGAAGAGGTGGTGAAGGAGCTTGCGGACAAGGGAGTGAAGGTGTTGGCGTCCAAAGAGGAGCTGATGAGCCTTCCGGGGGGCAGGGACTTTAGGGCGGATCCCTGCGACGCTCCCTGTCCGGAGACCAAGGTCATCATCCGGGCCCACGGCGTCTCGGAGGAGATCTACCGGATTCTGGAGGAGAAGGGGCTGGAGTGCGTTGATGCCACTTGCCCCTTCGTGAGGAGGATTCAGAAAAAGGCGGCGGAGGAGAGCGATAAAGGGAAGCATATCGTTATCGTAGGAGATCCGGGGCATCCGGAGGTGGAGGGCATCGTCGGGCGCTGCAAGGGCCCCGTGACGGTGTTAGAAAGCCTGCAGGAGGCCGAGGAAGCAGTCTTTTTGGACAAAGAAGAGCTGTGTATAGTGGCCCAAACGACATTTAATTACAATAAATTTCATGACATAGTTGAAATTCTTGGAAAAAGAGGTTATAATGGTAACGTCGTGAATACTATATGCAATGCGACGGAGGAACGACAGCGTTCGGCTAGGGCGTTGGCGTTGGAGGCTGACGTGATGATCGTAATAGGAAGCAGGCACAGTTCCAACACCACGAAGCTGTATGAAATCTGCAGCGAAGTATGTGCCCATACCTATTTTATACAGACACTGGATGACTTGCATTTAGCGCTACCTAAAGCTGTTCGACTGGTGGGTATTACTGCGGGGGCTTCCACCCCAAATAAATTAATTGAGGAGGTTCAAAATTATGTCAGAATTAACTTTTGAACAAATGCTGGAAGATTCAATCAAAACTATTCATACAGGAGAGGTAGTCGAAGGCGTAGTTATCGATGTCAAGGTTGATGAAATCGTTTTGAATATCGGCTATAAGTCAGACGGAATACTGACTAAGAACGAATATACCAATGACTCAAGCTTAGACCTTACGACAGTGGTGAAGCCCGGCGACACCATGGAGGCAAAGGTCCTGAAGGTGAATGACGGAGAGGGTCAAGTAGTGTTGACCTACAAGCGTCTGGCGGCAGACAGAGGAAACAAGAGGATCGAGGAGGCGTATAATAATAGGGAGGTGCTGAAGGCAACCGTTTCTCAGGTGTTGGAGGGCGGTCTGGGCGTCATCGTGGAGGAAGTGAGAGTCTTCATCCCCGCCAGCCTTGTGTCCGATACCTATGAGAGAGATCTGTCCAAGTATGCGGGACAGGAGATCGAATTTGTCATCAGCGAGTATAACCCCAAGAGAAGAAGATATATCGGTGACCGCAAGCAGCTCATTGTTGCCAGAAAGGAAGAGATGCAGAGGGAGCTGTTCGAGAGGATCCACGAGGGCGACATGGTGGAGGGCGTAGTGAAGAATGTGACGGACTTCGGCGCTTTCGTAGATCTGGGCGGAGCGGACGGCCTGCTTCACATCTCCGAGATGTCCTGGGGCAGAGTTGAACATCCCAGAAAGGTGTTCAAGGTAGGCGACAAGCTGAATGTGCTGATCAAGGAGATCAACGGCAGCAAGATTGCCTTGTCCTTAAAGTTCGAGGATGAGAATCCCTGGAGAGACGCGTCCAGCAAATATGCCGTAGGAAACATTGTGACCGGCAGGGTCGCAAGGATGACGGATTTCGGTGCCTTCATCGAGCTGGAGACCGGGGTGGACGCGCTGCTCCATGTATCCCAGATTTCCAAGGAGCATGTGGAGAAGCCGGCGGACGTCCTCAGCGTAGGCGAGGAGGTCACGGCCAAGATTGTCGACTTCAATGAGGCGGACAAAAAGATATCCCTGAGCATCAAGGCACTGGCTGCTTCCGCGGCAGGATCCTCCGATGACGAAGAAGAGACTTCGGTAGATATCGATGCTGTGATTGCAGCGCAGGAAGCGGAAGAGAACTGACGGCTATCTCATATAACTGAATGACGGGCGGTGAATTCCATATTATTTGATTATGAGTACTTCAAGAGGGAAGTTCGGATATTGACGGGAATTGATCTGAGCAGCTATAAGGAAGCGCAGATGAAGCGCAGGATCGACAGCCTGCTGACAAAGAACAAGATCCCGGACTATGGCAGATACGTCATGGTCCTGAAGACCGATAAGGAACGTTTTGAGGAATTTGTCAATCAGATCACGATCAATGTGTCGGAGTTTTACAGAGATCCTCCTCAGTGGAAAATGATGGAGGACTCTGTGATTCCTGCGCTGATCAGAAAATTCGGCAAAAATCTGAAGGTGTGGAGCGCCGCTTGTTCTACGGGGGATGAACCATATTCTCTTGTGCTGGCCATGTCCAGACATTTGCCCTTGAGCAACATAAGGATCCATGCCACCGATCTGGATAAGCAGGTTATCGCAAAGGCCAAAGAGGGTGTCTATCCTGAGAAGAGTATAGCGGCAGTGCCTCCCGACCTGCGCCGGCGGTATTTTACACAGATAGGGGATTCCTTTCGGATCGCCAAGGAAATCAAGGCCTGCGTGGAATTCAGGGAACATAATCTGCTGAAGGATGTATACCCGATGGGATGCCATTTGATCGTGTGCCGAAACGTGCTGATCTATTTCACGGAGGAGGCTAAGAACGTGGTTTTCCAGAAATATTTCAGATCTCTTGCCAACGGAGGGGTGCTCTTTATCGGCAGCGCAGAGCAGATCATGAATTTCAGGGACATAGGCTTTGAGAAAAAGCATTCTCTTTATTATCAGAAGCCATAGCAATAAGATGGCTAGACTGATGATTCGTGCACAGACGAGGAGTTTGTGCACGTTTTTTCTATATGAAAGAAGATGGAAGAACTGGGGAAGGCGGAAGGGGCTTTTTCGGAAAAGGAGGGGTTCGCAGGTGGACGAGATCAGAATGCTGATATCAAGCATGGTGGAAAAAGACGGCAGAAGACTGGTTCGCATTTCATTTCTGCGGGGAAGGGATTATGCGGACGGCCTTCTGCCGGAGGGCGTTATAGAGCAGGCTCAGGGCTTTTCCGAGGAGGAAGTGCGGAAACTGGAGAACTATCTGAGATTCAACAGAAAGGAAATCCTGAAGCAGGCCAAGGAGATCAACCCTCTCAGGAACTGGCTCACCAGCTGATGCCTTGTGGGGGATATTTGGGCATAAGGCACAGGAGGGCGGGAAGTGTCAGGAAATGGTTGAATTTATATTTTGAAATATGTATACTGGAAAAGAGACAGATGCCTGCAAGGCGGACGGAAGGGAGAGCAAGATGAAGATAGACAGTATTTGTGTACAGGGCGGATATACGCCGGGAAACGGTGAGCCCCGCCAGATTCCCATTATTCAGAGCACCACTTTCAAGTATGATACCAGTGAGGATATGGGCAGGCTTTTCGATCTGGAGGCAAGCGGGTATTTCTACACAAGACTTCAGAATCCTACCAATGACTATGTGGCGGCAAAAATTGCACAGCTGGAGGGCGGCGCTGCAGGCATGCTGACCAGCAGCGGTCAGGCAGCCAATTTCTATGCATTGTTCAATATCTGCAGCTGCGGCGACCATATCGTATCCTCCAGCACCATCTATGGGGGAACCTATAATCTGATTTCCGTCACCATGAAAAGGATGGGTATCGATGTGACATTTGTGAGTCCCGATGCCACAGAGGAAGAGCTGAACGCAGCTTTTCGGGACAATACAAAGGTTATGTTCGGAGAAACCATCGCAAATCCCGCGCTGACGGTGCTGGATATCGAAAAATTCGCAAGGTGCGCCCATGCCCATGGGGTGCCTCTGATCATAGACAACACCTTTGCCACTCCCGTAAACTGCCGTCCCTTTGAGTGGGGAGCGGATATTGTGACTCATTCTACCACGAAGTACATGGACGGACATGGGGCGGCGGTAGGCGGCGCCATCGTTGACAGCGGAAAGTTTGACTGGATGGCCCATGGAGACAAGTATCCGGGCCTCTGCACGCCTGACGAAAGCTATCATGGAATTACCTATGCGGAGAAATTCGGAAAAGAGGGAGCTTTCATTACCAAGTGTACCGCACAGCTCATGAGGGATCTGGGATCGATCCAGAGTCCCCAGAATGCCTTTCTGCTGAATCTTGGTCTGGAGAGTCTGCATGTGCGCATGAAGCGTCACTGCGAGAACGGGCTGGCGGTGGCAAGCTTTCTGTCAGAGCATCCCAAGGTGGCGTATGTGAACTACTGCGGCCTGCCGGGGGATAAATACTATGAGCTTGCGCAGAAATATCTGCCCGGGGGCAGCTGCGGCGTAGTGTCCTTCGGCTTGAAGGGCGGGAGAGACGGTGCAGGTGTCTTTATGAAGAGCCTGAAGCTGGCTGCTATCGAGACTCATGTGGCGGACGCCCGCACATGTTGCCTGAATCCGGCTTCCAGCACCCATAGGCAGATGACGGACGAGCAGCTGCGGGAGGCCGGCGTGCCTGCGGAGCTGATCAGGATCAGCTGCGGCATTGAGGATAAGGAGGATCTGATCGCGGACATCGCGCAGGCGCTGGAGGCCTGAGATGCCGGAAGGGGCCAGACGGGTTTCTTACTTCGGTGCAGGGGGTGAGGCATTTGGATGCATGGGTTGGAAAAGAATATATGGACTGCAAAAGCTTCGAGAGACTGATTCCTGATTTTATCGCCCAGAAGATGGATTATCCCACCTTGAAGAGCTTTCTTGGGCATATGGGACAGTGCGCCGACTGCAGGGAGGAGCTGGAAATCCAGTTTCTTGTGTCCGAGGGAATTCAGAGGCTGGAGGACGGCAGCGCGTTCGACCTGCAGACCGAGCTGGAACAGCGTCTGGCAGCGGCAGGGCAGAAGATCAAATTCCATAACGGATTCATGTCCCTAGGGCTGGCCATGGAGGTGATAGCGGCCTGCCTGCTGGCCGGGATTCTGGTATGGATATTGCTGTAGTGCATAGGATGAGGGCGCGGGAATAGGGCTGAACCGGCATGACAGGGACGCCGCAGCGCAGGGATAGGACTATAATCGAAGAGAGGGCAAAGGCGGTATCATCCATGAGTGAGAAGGATTGCAGATGGGACAGAAAGCTTGTCTTGATCGACGGGCACAGCATTTTGAACAGGGCGTTCTACGGCGTGCCTGACCTGACCAATGCGCAGGGGCTGCATACCAATGCGGTTTTTGGATTTCTGAATATTATGTTCAAGATTCTGGAGGAGGAGCAGCCTGACTATCTGGCTGTAGCGTTTGACGTGCATGCGCCTACCTTCCGTCACCAGATGTATGAGGAATATAAAGGGACCAGAAAGCCCATGCCTGAGGAGCTGAGACAGCAGGTGCCGGTGATGAAGGATGTGCTGAAGGCTATGGGCATCGTTATCGTGGAGCAGCCGGGGCTGGAGGCGGACGACATTCTGGGGACTCTGGCCAAGAAGGCGGAGGCGGAAGGCATCCGGGTAGCGCTTGTGTCCGGCGACAGGGATCTGCTGCAGATTGCGGACCAGCATATTATGATCAGAATACCCAAGACCAAGATGGGCAGGACGGAGATAGAGGACTACTATCCGGAGGACGTGGTGAAGACCTATCAGGTCACGCCCCTGCAGTTCATTGATCTGAAGGCTCTGATGGGGGATTCCTCGGACAATGTGCCGGGAGTCCCCAAGGTGGGCCAGAAGACCGCTACGGAGCTGATGGTGCAGTACGGTTCCATGGACAACATCTATGCCCATGTGGAGGAGATCTCTAAAAAGAGTATCAGGGAGTCCTTGATAGCCAATCGGGAGCTGGCGGATCTGAGCAAGGCCTTGGTTACCATAAAGATTGACAGTGATGTAAGCATCGACTATGAGGCGGCAAAGGCGGAGGGCTTTTACACCAAGGAAGCCTACAGCCTGTTCAAGGAACTGGAGTTCAAGAATATGCTGGGCCGCTTCGAGGCGGACAGCGCGGCTTCCGGTTCCAGTCTGGAGGATATCAGGAAGACATTTCGCAGAGAGGGGAGTCAAAAGGCCTTTTTGGCCAGATGCAGGAAGATTAAGAACGGCCAGCGGCTGGGCTTGTTTCTGGCATGGGAAGGAGGAAGGCTTCTGGGGGCTGCGCTGGCGGACGGAAAGGAGACTGCCTTCTGGCCGGCGCCCTATCAGGAGAACGTGCAGATGTCCTTTTTCGGAGAGGAATACGGCGGCGAGGGTGAGGACGAGGCCCTTCTGGCAAAGGCGCTGCAGGAGCTTTCTGCAAGGACGGAGATTTCTGCCTTTGACATCAAGAGGCAGTACCGTTTCTTGTCTCAGGACAGCACAGAAAGGTATTTCGACATTCTCATCGGCGCATATCTGCTGAATCCTTTGAAAAGCGACTATGACTGCGAGACCATAGCTTGGGAGCATCTTGGGCTGCAGATTCCCGGATGGAAGGAGATCTTTGAAAAAGCCCGTTCCTTAAAGGAGGCCAGAGAGACCTCGCCGGAAGGGTTTATGGAATACTGCTGTCTCAGCGCCTTTGTGGCAGAGAAGGTCAGGCCCGTCTTGGAGCGAAAGCTTCGGGATGCAGGGATGGATAAGCTCATGAGAGAAATGGAAATGCCGCTGTCTCTGGTGCTTTATGACATGGAGCGGGAGGGCGTTGAGGTACGCCGGGAGGAGCTGAAGCTTTACGGGGACGCTCTGGTGGAGAGGATTCAGGAGCTGGAAAGCTCCATCCACCGGCAGGCGGGAATGGAATTCAACATCAATTCTCCCAAGCAGCTGGGTGAGGTGCTGTTTGATTCCATGAAGCTTCCCGGAGGGAAAAAGACAAAGACCGGCTATTCCACGGCGGCGGATGTGCTGGAGAAGCTGTCGGAGGAATATCCCATCGTGAAGGATATTCTGGAATACCGGGGGCTTGCCAAGCTGAAATCCACCTATGCGGACGGGCTTGCCGTCTACATCGGGGAGGATGAGCGGATCCACACCAACTTCAACCAGACCATCACGGCCACCGGGCGAATCAGCTCCACGGAGCCCAATCTGCAGAATATTCCCATGCGCATGGAGCTGGGCAGGCGCATCCGCAAGGTGTTCGTACCCAGAGAGGGGTATGAATTCATGGATGCGGATTACTCCCAGATCGAGCTTCGTGTGCTGGCTCATATGTCCGGGGACCAAAAGCTTATAGAGGCCTACCGCATGGAGCAGGACATCCACCGCATTACGGCTTCTCAGGTGTTCCATACGCCTTTTGAAGAGGTCACGGATCTTCAGCGGCGGAATGCCAAGGCCGTGAACTTCGGCATTGTCTATGGCATAAGCTCCTTTGGCCTGAGTCAGGACCTGAGTATCAGCCGGCAGGAAGCAACGGAGTATATCCAGCAGTATTTTGCCACTTATCCTCAGGTCAAGATCTTTCTGGACACGCTGGTGAGGGATGCAAGGGAAAAGAAGTATGTGGCAACCTTGTTTGGCAGGAGACGCCCGGTTCCGGAGCTGGAATCCTCCAATCATATGACCCGGTCCTTTGGTGAGAGGGTGGCCATGAACTCCCCGATACAGGGGACGGCTGCGGACATCATCAAAATCGCCATGATCAAGGTCTGGAGGGCGCTTCGGGAGCAGAACCTGAAATCCAAGCTGATCCTGCAGGTGCATGATGAGCTTGTCATAGAGACGCTGCGGGAGGAAGAGGGACAAGTGAGGAAAATTTTGGAAGAAAACATGAAGGCCGCGGCGGATCTGGCTGTATCTCTGGAGGTGGATCTGCACACCGGGGACAATTGGTACGAGGCTAAGTAGCGTCGGAGGGCAGTGTTTTTTCTGAAGGAGGGCGGAATGCGGTTTATCGGAATCACCGGAGGCGTGGGAGCGGGAAAGTCCGAGATACTCAGATATATAAATAAGCATTACAAATGCGAGATTTATCTGGCGGATGAAGTGGCCCATCTGGTGAAGCAGCCGGGTACGAAGGCTTATGAGGCGCTTCTTGAGCTGCTTGGCCGGGACGTGGCAGGCTCTGGAGGGCACATCGACAAGGCATTGATGGCGGATCGGATCTTTGCCGATCCGTCCCTTTTAGAGCAGGTGAACGGCATCATTCATCCTGCGGTGAAGGATTTCCTTCTGGAGCGGTTGGAGGCAGCCAGAGAAGCGGCTGAGACGGAGCTGTTTTTTGTGGAGGCTGCTCTGCTTATCGAGGGGGGATATCTTGCTCTGGTGGACGAAATGTGGTATATTTATGCGGATGAGGCCGTTCGCCGGGAGCGTCTGGGACGAACCAGAGGGTACAGTCAGGAGAAGATATCCCGGATCATGTCCAGTCAGCTGCCGGAGGAACGTTTTCGGGAGAGCTGCGACTTCGTGATAGACAACAGCGGGGATCTTTCCGGAAGCTGCAGGCAGATTGACATGAGACTGAAAGGTTATACATGGATTCCGTGAAATGAAACAGTATCTGTGCTGACCGGATCAGGAAGGGCAGCTGAAAGGGCAATTCCAAAGGGCGTGCCCAAAAGGAACGGAGAAAATAGAAAAAACGGAAAAGGGAATGTAAGATGAGACTATGTAGCATTGCAAGCGGAAGCAGCGGGAACTGTATCTATGTGGGTTCGGAGGCCACGCATCTGCTTGTGGACGTGGGCATCAGCGGCAAGAAGACCGAGAGCGGCCTGCGGGAGCTGGGACTTACGGGAAGGGATATAGACGGAATACTGATTACGCATGAACATGCGGACCATATACAAGGGCTTGGCATCATGGCCAGAAAGTTTGAGATCCCCATCTATGCAACGGCGGGAACCATAGGGGCCATGAAGTCTTGTTCCGGGCTGGGAAATGTGGACGAGGGGCTGTTCCATGAAGTGCGGGAGGATGTGAAATTCATTCTAAAGGATCTGACCATCAACCCCATGCGGATATCCCATGACGCCGCTCAGCCCGTGGGCTATAGGATTTCTTACGGCAGGAGAAAAGTGGCCGTCTGCACAGACTTGGGAGTTTACAATGATTATACCGTGGAATGTCTCAAGGGCATGGACGCGCTGCTGCTTGAGGCCAATCATGATGTGAACATGCTGCAGGTAGGGCCATATCCATATTATCTGAAGCAGAGGATTCTGGGGGATCGGGGGCATCTGTCCAATGAGAACACCGGACGGCTGCTGTGCCGCATTCTCCATGACGGACTGAAGGCGGTGCTGCTTGGGCATCTGAGCAAGGAGAACAATCTGCCGGAACTTGCGTATGAGTCTGTGAGGATGGAGATCAATATGGGCGAAAATCCATACAAGGCAGGGGATTTTGACATCAGGGTGGCCAGACGCAGCGAGGTGACTCCGGCGGTCTATGTAGGGTGAAAACAAAAATACATAAAGCGCAGCAGGGCACAAAGCAGATATAGTTATGGAAGGCATAGGGAAAGGACGAGGGCAAAGAGATGAAGAGAACGATTATTACCGTAGTAGGAAAAGACACCGTGGGAATTATTGCAAAAGTCTGTACCTTTCTGGCCGAGAACGGCATCAATATTCTGGATATTTCCCAGACCATCGTACAGGGATATTTTAATATGATGATGATTGTGGATACATCGGGAATGAAGAAAACCCATGGGGACATGTCGGAAGAGATGGAGGCGCTGGGAGAGGAGATCGGCGTGGTGATCAAGTGCCAGAAGGAGGAAATTTTCGACAAGATGCACCGGATATAGGCATGATCTGCAGAAAGCTTTAAGGAGAGTAGGACAGAGACGGGGCTTGGGGAGGCGTCACAAGAAATTGGACATAGACAAAGGGATATGTGAGCAAAGAGGAAGAGGGTTATGATTAATTTATATGAAGTGACAGAGACCAACAATATGATTTCCAAGGAGAATCTTGACGTGCGTACCATCACTTTGGGAGTGAGCCTCTTGGACTGCATCGATTCGGACCTGGACAAGCTGAAGGATAAGATCTATCGGAAGATATATGATGCAGCCAAGGATTTGGTGCGGACGGGGGAGGAGATTTCCAGAGAATTCGGGGTTCCTATCGTAAACAAAAGGATTTCCGTGACCCCAATGGCTCTGGTAGGCGGCGCTGCCTGCAGGTGTGCGGAAGACTTTGCGGCTCTGGCAGGGACGCTGGATAAGGTGGCAAAGGACGTGGGGGTGAACTTCATCGGCGGATATTCTGCGCTGGTCTGCAAGGGAATGACTTCCGCAGACGAGCTTTTGATCCGCTCCATTCCTCTTGCGCTGTCTTCAACGGAAAGGGTCTGCAGCTCCGTGAATCTGGGCTCTACCCGAACCGGCATCAACATGGACGCTGTGAGGCTCATGGGCGAGATCATCAAAAATACTGCGGAATACACCAAGGAGAACGATTCTCTGGGCTGTGCGAAGCTGGTAGTGTTCTGCAATGCGCCGGACGACAATCCCTTTATGGCCGGGGCCTTCCATGGAGTCACTGAGGCGGACAAGATCATCAATGTGGGGGTCAGCGGCCCCGGCGTGGTGAAGAACGCCCTTGAAAAGGTTCGGGGGGAGAGCTTTGAGGTGCTGTGCGAGACCATCAAAAAGACGGCGTTCAAGGTTACCAGAGTGGGACAGCTGGTGGCTCAGGAGGCCTCCGCAAGGCTGGGGGTTCCCTTCGGCATCGTGGATCTTTCACTGGCGCCCACCCCTGCCATCGGGGACAGCGTGGCGGACATTCTCTGTGAGATCGGTCTGGAACATGCAGGCGCTCCCGGCACCACGGCGGCGCTGGCCCTTTTGAACGATCAGGTGAAGAAGGGGGGCGTCATGGCTTCCTCCTATGTGGGAGGCTTGAGCGGCGCGTTCATTCCCGTCAGCGAGGATCAGGGGATGATCGATGCGGTGCAGGCGGGAGCCCTGACCTTGGAAAAGCTGGAGGCCATGACCTGCGTCTGCTCCGTGGGGCTGGATATGATCGCCATTCCGGGGGATACCAAGGCATCTACCATATCCGGTATCATTGCCGACGAGATGGCCATCGGCATGGTGAACCAGAAGACCACTGCCGTCCGCATTATTCCCGTGATCGGAAAGGGTGTGGGGGAGACCGTGGAGTTCGGAGGCCTGCTGGGCTATGCGCCTATCATGCCGGTAAACGGGTTTTCCTGCGAGGCTTTCATAGGCCGCAGGGGAAGGATCCCTGCACCGATTCATAGTTTCAAAAATTGAGATAGGTAAGACTGAGATAGGTAAGAGAGATTTTTGCACAAAGGGAAAAGCGCAGAAGCGGGAAGGAGCTTCTGCGCTTTTTTGGACTGTTTGGAAAAGTTAATTCCGAAATGTACGGAATGAATTTTATAGACGGCTATTGACATTCTTGCTCAGGTGTAGTATATATGTGTAGATAGTTGCAAATGTGTGGGAGTGATTGGAAATGTTTGCGGATGAGAGGAAAATAAAGATAGAGGAAATGCTGAAAAGAAAACCCTCCGTTACAACCTCGGAGCTGACGGAGCTTTTTCAGGTCTCGGTGGAAACCATTCGGAGGGATCTGGAATATCTGGAGAGCCAAGGGCGGCTGCGGCGGGTTCACGGGGGAGCCGTGGCTGTGGGGCGGCTGCAGAATTACACCAGCCTTTCAGGGAGAGTGGTGGAGCATCGCCCGGAGAAGCGAAAAATAGCGCTGGCGGCATGTGCCTATATTCAGGAGGGGGATTACATAGCGCTGGACACGGGCAGCACTGCCTTGGAGCTGGCTGGGGTGCTGGGAGAGCGGTTTCGGGAGCTGACGGTGCTGACTCATTCGTTGGAGACGGTGAAGCTGCTATCCGAGAGGGAAAACATCCGCACGATCCTTGTAGGGGGATTCTACCTGCCGGAGGAGAAGTGCTTCTGTGGTCACTTGACACTTGACATGATACGACAGCTGCATGTCTCGAAATGCTTCATTGCGCCGTCGGCAATCTCTCTGAACTTTGGGATCCGCGACCATATGCAGGAGCTGATTGCCATTCAGCGGGCTTTTTTAGAGATATCGGATCAGGTGTATGTCTTGGCGGACAGTTCCAAGGTGGGGGTCTGCGCACCTCTGAAGATCTGTGAAATGAGCGCCTCGTACAGATATATAACGGATGCGGGACTGCCGGATGAGATTCTGGAGACATACGTAAAGGCCGGGTTTGAAGTGGTGAGGAGCTGAGGCAGAGGGGCGGCGGAAATTGTTGGGAGCAGACCAAACTGCCAGAAGCGGCGGCACCGAGGGAGCAAGGTAGATAAGTGTGCCTGCCGGAAAATGCGCAGGCAAAGATGAAATGACCGGAGGGAATGGGTTTTGTGTAAGCTGACAGACAAAAAAAGCATAAAGACTATGACATTTTTGCTTACCGTAACTTACATGGTGAGCTATGTGACGAGACTTAATTTCGGAGCAATCCTGCCGGAGATGGTGGAGCAGACGGGGATGACCAAGGGCATGCTGTCCGCCGCAGTGACGGGGAGCGCCGTCACCTATGGGCTGGGGCAGCTCCTCAGCGGATACTTGGGGGATCGCGTGTCGCCCAAACGCCTTGTGCTGGCAGGCCTGCTTGTGACCGGGGGGATGAATTTCTTGATTCTTTTCTGTTCGGGACATATGCAGATGACCGCGGTATGGTGTGTCAACGGGCTGGCGCAGGCATTCTTGTGGCCGCCCATGGTAAGGCTGATGGTAAGGCTCTTTTCGGACAGCGATTATAAGAGGACAGCGACTATGGTCAGTCTGGGAGGATCATTTGGCACCATCGTGGTATATTTAGGCGCGCCGCTGTTGATCATGCTGTCCGGGTGGAGGGCAGTGTTTGCCGCTGCCGCCGCGGTGGGAGTCGTCATGGCTGTTTTCTGGCAGAAATGCTGCCATGAAAGCGAATATGCCGGGGAGGAGCAGAAGCAGGAGGATGTATCGTCAGGGAAAAAAGCTTCCGTTTTGGCCATATGGCCTCTGGTTTTGCTTGTGATGCTCTGTATTGTGCTGCAGGGAGCCCTGCGGGACGGAGTAACCACGTGGATGCCCTCGTATATTTCCGAGACCTATAAACTGGGCAGTGAGATATCCATTCTCACCGGGGTGGCGCTGCCAATATTCAGTGTTGTGGGAGTAAAATGTGCCGGAGCCTTGTATCAGAAGGCATTTCGGAATCCTTTGACATGCGCCGGGCTGATTTTCGGTGCCGGGGCTTGCTTCGCGCTGGCGCTGACTTTTGTATCGGGGAGAAGCACCGCAGGCTCCGTGGCCTGCTCCGCAGTGCTGACGGGCTGCATGTATGGGGCAAACCTGATGCTGGTATCCATGGTGCCGCCCTTTTTTCAGAAATACGGAAAGATTTCCACGGTGTCCGGTCTGCTGAACTGCTGCGCCTACGTGGGCAGCGCGGTGTCTACATATGGGATCGCCCTGCTGTCGGAGCGGGCAGGGTGGACCGCCACGGTCTTTGTCTGGTTTGTGGCCGCTCTGGCGGGCACGGCGCTGTGCTTTCTGGCAGCCCATATCTGGAAGAAAAAGATATAGCGGCGTCTTTGGAAGGATCTACAGCAAAACCAAGGGCGTGGAAAACTCGCTGGGGGCGGGGCGGCCCGAACCGCTCCACAATACGCCGTTGTAGATTCCGGAGGCTCTGATATCCAGATTCAGAAGTCTGCAGGCGTCTTTCGGCAGGCATTTTTGCCCGCGGAGGAGCTTGGTCACCAGAGGGATGGAGGAATGTCTTTTGATGGCGGTAAGCAGAGGCAGGGCTTCTTTTCGGAATCCCAGAACTCTGGCATAGGGAGCATAGTCAAGGGAACGGCCCAGCTCCATATGTTCCTTTTCGATGTCCAGAAGGATGTGCAGCAGGCATCGGCTGATTCTGGAATAGGTCATGTTCCGCGTCTTTAAAAGCTGGCAGAAGGCTTCGTAGCCGGTGAAGCTCCCCAGCATTTTTTGGATTCGATCCGACAGATCCGAAGATAGGTCAAGATATTTTTCATAGCCGTATTCGCTTTCCCTGAACAGCTTGAAATACAGAATGGAAGAAAGGGCGTCCCCATGCATGGGAGGCCTTTCTTTTAGCTGACCCAGCAGGATCGAGGCGGCCTTAGGAGGCATATCGGAATAAACGGCTTTTTTGGCGTTCTCACGGTCTGCACCCTGCCGCAGGGTCTGACGGATGGCCAGAGCGGAGCCATGCATGGTTTCGTGATATCCGGCTCCCAGCCTTTTTACAGTGACGGGGGTTATGGAGCTGTTTCTTTTCAGAAGCGCCCGAATGTATTCCATGCCCAGCAGGTTGTTGGGGGAAGCGAGGATTTCTCTCCAGCCTTCCGGCAGCTCAAGGGAGCGGACTGCATCCAGAGCCCGGCTTCTTGCGCAGGGGTAGGCGGCGCCTTCCTTCAGAAACTGTTTCAGGGCAGTCCGGTATTCCTCCGGTTCTTCGGACAGAGCGCGGGCCAGCTGCCAAAGCAGTGCATCGTTTCCGCATTCGCTGCCGAAGCATAGATGGGTGACCACTCCCAGCTTATCCAATAGGGCCACGGCGCCTGCGGCAAAATATTCGGCGCTGGCGGCGGCGTAGAGCACAGGCAGCTCTATCACCAGATCCGCGCCGCAGCCAAGAGCCATCTTGGCCCTTGCGTGCTTGCATATAAGGGCGGGAGCTCCTCTCTGGACAAAATCCCCACTCATTATCACCACTGTATAGTCTGCATTGGTGAGGCGGCGGGATTCCTCCAATTGATAGAGGTGGCCGTTGTGGAAGGGGTTGTATTCTGCTATAATACCGTTCACTGTCATGGAAGTCTCCTCAAATACCAAGATTATCAATATTGCGTTAAAAAATGTCAAAAGGTAATGTGAAAAAAATAACATAGTATGTAAGCGTTTACATGTGCCGATTCATCGGAAAAACGAAAAGACAAGGAAGCCGGGTGTATTTTAAAATATACAATTTAGCGAATATTTGTCCTTGTTTATTGTCTCCGGATTTAGTATAATATAAACAGCGCAGTTTGTTAAGCGGAAAAATTGGATATATTGTATAGAAGTATATCATGAGAAGCGTGAAGGCGGCTTTGGGGGGACGTCGGCATGGGGATGACAGACTGCAGTAAGAAATGGCGGGGGACCGCAGAAGAAATGGCGGGGGACCGCAGAAGAAATGGCGGGGGACCGCAGAAGAAATGGCGGGGGACCGCAGAAGAAATGGCGGGGGACCGCAGAAGAAATGGCGGGGGACCGCAGAAGAAATGGCGGGGGACCGCAGAAGAAATGGCGGGGGACCGCAGAGGAAATGGCGGGGACCGCGGAAGAAATGGCGGGGGACCGCAGAAGAAATGGCGGGGGACCGCAGAAGAAATGGCGGTGACCGCAGGAAAGGAGAAGGGATATGTCATATATTGACAAGATTAAGGAAAGGGCAAAGCTGGATAAAAAGACCATCGTCCTGCCGGAGTCCAAGGATAAGAGAACTCTGCTTGCGGCGGCGAAGATCATGGAGGAAGGCATAGCCAACATCATCATGGTGGGCGACGAGGAAAAGATCATGGACGGCGCCGGCTGGCTGGAGGTGGACCTCACCAACATTACCGTGATTAATCCTGCCAATACCCCTAAGCTGGAGGAGTATGTGAATCTTTTGTACGAGACCAGAAAGACCAAAGGCATGACTCCGGAGAAGGCAAGGGAGATCCTTTTAGATGACTATCTGACATTCGGAATCGTTATGGTGAAGGCCGGAGACGCGGACGGCATGGTGGCTGGGGCTTGCCATTCCACAGCGGACACCCTGAGGCCTGCGCTGCAGATTCTGAAGACGGCTCCCGGCGTGAAGCTTGTATCAGCGTTTTTCGTCATGGACACTCAGTTCAAGGATCAGGGGGACGAAGGCGCGTTTCTCTTTGCGGACTGCGGCCTGAATCAGGATCCTACCGCCGAGGAGCTGGCCGCCATAGCGGAGACTTCCTATAGGAGTTTCAAGTCGCTGATCGGGCCAAAGCCCGTCATAGCCATGCTCAGCCACTCCACTAAGGGGAGCGCGAAGCACGCCATGGTGGACAAGGTGGTGGAGGCCACCAGAATCGCCAGAGAGGAATATCCTCATCTGATTCTGGACGGGGAGCTGCAGCTGGACGCGGCGCTGGTTCCCGGAGTGGCCAAGTCCAAGTCTCCCGGCAGCCCCGTTGGCGGGAGAGCAAATATTTTAATCTTTCCCAATCTGGACGCCGGCAATATCGGCTACAAGCTGGTGCAGAGGCTGGGGGGCGCGGAGGCCTACGGCCCTATGCTGCAGGGCATAGCCAAGCCGGTGAATGATCTGTCCAGAGGATGTTCTTGGCAGGACATTGTGGGCGTGGTGGCGCTGACGGCGGTGCAGGCCCAGCTGGCGTGAGAACCGCCCTGAATGACGAAGGCCAAGGGCCGTGAATCCACGAAGGCGCAGCCGACAAGGGCTGTGTATGAACTGACTGGGAACATTTGGAGGCGGCATGATGTTTTTTGCCGCCTTTGGGAGGATGGACGGGGGGATACAAGAGAGGTGCGAAGATGAAGAACAAATTGGTGAGAAGGTATTTTGTGGTAGGCCTGCTGGACATAGTGCTGGGTGTGGCGGAAGTCATATTGGCTAAGGGAAGGATCCATACGATGATTCTGGGAGCGGCATTTCTGGCCTTCGGAGCCATCAATTTTTATAACTGCTATAAGGCGTACAGAAGGGACGTCTGAGGAAATTTATTACGAAAGGATGTTTGGCCATGAAAGTATTAGTTATTAACTGCGGCAGCTCGTCGCTGAAGTTCCAGCTCATCGATTCTGTGTCCGAGCAGTGCCTTGCCAAGGGACTCTGCGAGAGGATCGGCATAGACGGGAGCATGATTACCTACGCCCCTGAAGGAGGGGAGAAGGAAAAGACGATCACGCCCATGCCCGACCATACCGAGGCCATCCGGCTGGTGTTAGAGGCCCTGACCAACCCTGTCACCGGGGTGGTGGGAAGCCTTGATGAGATCGGGGCCGTGGGCCATCGGGTGGTACATGGAGGGGAGAAATTTGCGGATTCCGTTGTGATTGACGATGAAGTGATGAGGGCGGTGGAGGAGTGCAATGATCTCGCCCCTCTGCACAATCCGGCCAATCTCATCGGCATCAACGCCTGCAGGAAGCTGATGCCGTCAACTCCCATGGTGGGTGTCTTTGACACCGCGTTCCATCAGACCATGCCCGAGGAGGCCTATCTGTACGGCCTTCCTTATGAATATTATAAGAAATACAAGATCCGGAGATACGGCTTCCACGGCACCAGCCATTCCTATGTATCCAAGCGGGCGGCGGAGGTTCTGGGCAGGGATTACAAGGATCTGAAGATCATTGTCTGCCATCTGGGCAACGGCGCCAGCGTCTCTGCGGTGAAGAACGGTAAATGCGTGGATACCTCTATGGGCCTTACGCCTCTGGAGGGCCTGATCATGGGAACTCGTTCCGGGGATATAGATCCCGCCATCATTGAGTTTCTGGCACATAAGGAAAAGAAGGATATCGATGAGATCATGTCCGTGCTGAACAAGAAGTCAGGCGTTTTAGGGCTGTCCGATAACCTATCCTCGGATTTCCGGGATCTGGAGGACGGATATCATAAGGGAGATGATAATGCCGTCCGCACTCTGAAGACCTTCAGCTATAGGGTGGCGAAGTACGTCGGGGCCTATGCGGCGGCCATGAACGGCGTTGACGTGATCTGCTTTACCGCCGGGGTAGGGGAGAATGCGCCTTTGGTGCGCACCTTCGTCTGCGAGTATCTGGGATATCTGGGGGTGAAGCTGGATCAGGAGGCCAACGGGAAACGGGGCGAGGATATTGCCATAACTACCCCCGACAGCTCCACCACGGTGATGGTGATTCCTACCAATGAGGAGCTGGCCATCGCAAGGGAGACCGTGAGGCTGGTTTCGGCGGTATAGGCGTCATTGCTAAAAATAAATCTTTAAAATAAAGCTGCATTAAAATGAAGCTGCAATAAAATCAAGCTCCACGGGAGGAAATCCGGCCCGTGGAGCGTATTTTTATGCGAGGATTTTTTGAACAGTCAGGTTGTAAAAAATAGGCCTGAAGAAATAAGATACAAAACTCCTATGTTTTACAAGTATGATGCATTTATGTTGGGAGTTTGAAACATTGGCGGGGAATAATGTGATAGACGGCGCAGGCAGGAGAATCCATAGGAGGTTGAAGGATTGGACAACAGACAAAGGAAGAATCAGGGAATAAGAGAGCAGGAAAGAAGAGACATGCCCAGAAGGGCGGGGACCAGACAGAAGGGAAGAGGGAGGAGACCTTTTGGCCTGACGGTGATCTGTATGCTGCTGGTGGCAAACATGGCCTATTCTCTGCATCTTCAGGTACAAATCAGTGACATGACGGATATGCTGGGGCGGCTGAGTCAGGGGAAGACATCGGATCAGACTGTGTCCAGCGCTTCCGTTTCCGGCAGCTCTCAGGGATGGTACGGCAGCGCTAAGGATCCGCAGACCGTTTCCGGGAAAGTTCGGGACTCTTCCTCGTCCGGAGGCGACGGGAAATCCTATGGAGCAGAAAATGGGCAGATTCCCTCCTCAGGCGGCGTCTCAGGGAAAAGCCCCGGAAAGGCGGGGCAGGATTATGTGGAGCTGTGTGGTCTGGAGGACGTGGGGAGGCCCGTGAAGAGAAACGATAGGGAGGTGCTTCAGCGGCTGAAGGAGCTTTCCAGAGACAATGAACTTATAAAAGAGATCTATGACAATGCGGATGCCTATTCGGGGAGGATGCTGGAGGCTCTGGCCAACAATCCGGAGATGGCGGATTTCGCGGCAGGTTATCCTACGGCCCGAAAAGTGGCTCAGGGCGGTTTCACGGATTCGGAAAAAGCTCAGGAATTTCCTCTTTTCCTGCAGTGGGATCCCAGATGGGGGTATGTGGAATATGGGGACGACGGCAGTATAGGGCTGGCGGGGTGCGGACCAACTTGTCTTTCCATGGTTTGCTGGTATCTGCTGGAGGACGAGACGCTGACGCCGGATTTCATAGCGCAATTTAGCATGGAGAACGGATACTATGTATGGGGCGCGGGAACCGCGTGGGCCCTTCTGGAGGAGTTTCCTGCCATGTACGGTGTGGAAGTGGGTCAGCCGGGAATAAACGAGAGGCAGATGAAGGCGGCCTTGGATCAGGGCTGTGTCCTTATCTGTTCCATGAGTCCGGGGGATTTCACCACGGGAGGGCATTTTATCGTGATATACGGATATGATAAAGATGGCTTCAAGGTGAACGATTCCAACTGCGTTGCCAGAAGCAGGAGGAGCTGGAGCTTTGAGGAGATAGGGGATCAGATCAAGCAGGTATGGAGCTATGGGTTCGGAGGCGGTGCGGAGTATCGGGATCTTTATGATGCGGCGGGCTGATGGGTCCTGATATAATCTGCCGTGAAATAGTCTGATAAGTATATTGATTTTTTCGTCATGAGAGATTAAAATAGGTTACAAGAATGACTGAGTGGAGGAAAGCCTATGAAAATCAGGACGAGATATGCGCCGAGTCCTACGGGGCGGATGCACGTGGGTAATCTGCGTTCCGCCCTTTATGAGTTTTTAATCGCAAAGCATGAGGGCGGCGACTTTATGCTCCGTATCGAGGACACGGATCAGGAGCGATTCGTGGAGGGGGCTACGGAGATCATCTACCGCACCCTTGAGAGGGTGGGGCTGAAGCACGACGAGGGGCCGGACAAGGACGGCGGATACGGGCCTTATGTGCAGAGCGAACGGATGAAAACCGGGATTTACATGAAGTATGCCAAAGAGCTCGTGGAGAAGGGGGAGGCCTACTATTGCTTCTGTGACAAGGAAAGACTGGCGTCCCTGAAGACGGAGGTGGTGGAGGGGAAGGAAATCACCGTTTACGACAAGCACTGTCTGTCTCTGGGCAAAGAGGAGATAGAGGCGAATCTGGCGGCAGGGAAGCCCTTCGTCATCCGCCAGAACAATCCCAGAGAGGGGAGCACTACCTTCCATGACGAACTGTACGGAGATATCACGGTGGACAATGCGGAGCTTGACGATATGATTCTGATCAAGTCGGACGGCTATCCCACCTATAATTTTGCCAATGTGGTGGACGATCATACCATGGCTATCACCCATGTGGTGCGGGGAAATGAATATTTGTCCTCCTCTCCCAAATACACCAGACTGTACGAGGCCTTCGGCTGGGAACCTCCCAAATACGTTCATCTACCTTTGGTGACGGACGAGAACCACAAAAAGCTTGCCAAGCGAGGTGGCAGCACCTCTTTCGAGGATCTGATGGAGCAGGGCTTTCTGGCGGAGGCGGTGGTGAATTTTATCGCGCTTCTTGGCTGGAGCCCGGACGACAATCGGGAAATTTTTTCTTTGGATCAGCTGATTGAGGCATTTGACTATCGCAGAATCAGTAAGTCTCCTGCGGTCTATGATGTGGTAAAGCTGCGCTGGATGAACGGAGAATATATCAAGGCCATGGATGAGGAGAGATTCTATGAGATGGCCAAGCCTTATCTGCAGAGGGCGCTGACGCCTGAGGTATGCACGGAGGATGGCGGTAAGGCTTCGGATGCCGGGAAAGGCGGCCTGAGCCATGAGGAGGAGACCGTTTCCCGTCTTTTCGGGGAAACCCAGCTGAGAAAGATCGCCGCCATGGTAAAGACACGCATAGAGGTATTCAACGATATTGAGGAAATGGTGGATTTCTTCAGGGAATTGCCGGAATACAGTGCGGAAATGTATGCTCATAAAAAGATGAAAACCACCAAGGAGTCCTCTCTGGAAGTGCTTGCGGAGGTGCTTCCTCTTTTGGAGAGGCAGGAAGACTACAGCAATGACGGGCTGTATGGGATGCTGGCCAGATACGTGGAGGAGAAGGGCTGTAAGAACGGTTTCGTCATGTGGCCTATTCGCACGGCGGTGTCCGGCAAGCAAATGACTCCTGCCGGAGCGACGGAGATCATGGAGATCCTTGGCCGGGAGGAGACCGTCAGGAGAATCCGGAAGGGCATGGAGCTGCTGCAGAATGCCTGAAACGCTGAAACTGGATGGAATGAACGAGGCGCAGCGCCAAGCCGTGCTTCACAAAGAGGGGCCGGTGCTGCTGTTGGCCGGCCCCGGTTCCGGAAAAACCTTCACCATCGCCGGCCGCATTCTCTGTCTTCTGGAGCGGGGAGTGCCGCCGGAATCCATTTTGGTCATTACCTTCATGAAGGAGGCGGCGTTGTCCATGCAGGAGCGATTCCGGCGGATGTGCGCTTCTTCCGTTTCCTATCCCGTCAACTTCGGAACTTTTCACTCCGCGTTCTACCATATTCTGAAAGAATCTCACGCATTGCATTCGGATCGAATTCTAAAGACTTCAGAAAAGAAAAATCTTTTGATACCCATATTGAAAACTTATGAGAAAAAAGCGGATCAGCAGGAATCAGGCCGGGGAGGCTGGGAAGGGCTTGGCGAGGAGGCTCTGGAGATTCTGTCAGCTATCAGCTATTATAAAAATACCATCAGGCCCTCGGAGGCGGCCCGCAAGGCTCCCGGAAGGTGGAGGCAGCTATTTCCGGATATCTGTCAGGAATACCAACAGGCTGTGCGGAAGGCGGGGGGGATTGATTTCGACGATATGCTGTACGACTGCAGGCTGCTGCTGGAGGAGAGCAGGGAGACAAGGGAGTATTGGCAGAAGCGTTTTCGGCACATCCTCATCGATGAGTTTCAGGATGTGAATCCCGTGCAGTATCAGGCGGTAAAGCTGCTTTCGGCCGAGCCTTACAATCTATTTGCGGTGGGGGATGACGATCAATCCATCTATGGATTTCGAGGCTCTGAGCCGGCGTGTCTGAAGCAGTTTGCGCAGGAGTTTTCAGCCAGACAGATTCTGCTGGATATAAATTATCGAAGCGTGCCCGAGATTGTCAAAGCGTCCCTGACCGTTATAGGAGAGAACAAGGACAGATTCCCTAAGGAGCTGAGGGCGGCAGCAGTTTCTCAGGGAGAGAGGCGCTTGACAGGGGAGCATGCCGGGGCTGTCTCGCTGCATACTTTTGAAAGCAGTGAGAAACAGCAGGGATATTTGCTGCAGATTCTTTCGGAGGAGGCTTTGGGAACGGAGAGCCGGGCGGTTTTGTTTCGCACCAATTCCTATATGCAGGGGCTGGCGGCCAGACTGAAGGCGGCTGGCATCCCCTATGTAATGCGGGAGAGGGCAGCCAGCATATATGAGCATTTTATCGTGAAGGATATCTGCGCGTATCTGGAGGTGGCTCAGGGGCAGGGAACCAGAGAGCAGATGCTTCGGATCATGAATAGACCCTCCCGCTATATCAGCCGGGAGTCTCTGGGGGAGGGCGGGGGCGGGGTCAATGATATGATCCGGTATTATGAGGAGGCTCTGCTGCCTCCGAGACAAAAAAAGGAAGTGCTGGAGACGCTGTATTATTTTGAAAAGCAGCTGAAAAAGATAGGAACGCTGTCCCTTGTGCCGGCGGTGAACTACATTCTGAAGGCCGCAGGCTATGAGGGGTATCTGAGGGAGGAGGCCGCGGGAAGGCCGGACAAGTGGATCCAGTGGCAGGAGCTGCTGGAATGGCTCAAGGAGGACGCCGCCAAGCAAAAAAGCCTGAAGGACTGGATTTCCTTTCAGAAAGAGTACGCCCAAGCCATGGAAAACGGGCAAAACAGAGGAACCGGGCGGGACGGGAAAAGCAGGCAAATGGGTGAATGCAGGGAAGACGAAGAAGGCGGACAAGAAGGGACAAAGAGACGTCCTCCCGTACAGCTGCTTACGGTTCATGGGGCAAAAGGGCTGGAGTTCGATAGGGTGTGGATCCCGGACTGCAACGAAGGCGTGTTTCCCCACGGAAGACTGCCGGACGAAAGGACCGTGGAAGAGGAGCGCAGGATATTCTATGTGGCCATGACCAGAGCGAAAAAAAGCCTGGAGCTCCTTTGTGTCAAAGGCACAAAGGAACGCCCCAGGCTGCCGTCCAGATTTCTCAAACCGCTCTTGTGAATTTTTGGGCCAATTGCATCAGCCGGTCTGCTCAGTCCGTCATCTCGTCAAATTCGCAATTGTCCAGATACTCGTCAAAGGCGTCCGAAACCTTTTCGTATTCGTCATCATCATCGATATAATCCAGCACGGGCTCCTCGTTGGGGTCGTCAGGATTCTCGCTGTAGCGGTAGAACCATACCTCTCCGTCTTCGTTTTCCCCATTTTCATTCAGGGGAAGAAGCACAATGTAATCTTTGGCTTCCACTGTCAGGATGGTTATGACGGCACAGTTAACCATCGTTCCATCGTCGAGCTCCAGCTCTACGGTCATTTCTTCATCTTCGTAATCATTTTTGTTTCCCATAAACGCACCTCCCATGCATTGCATACAATTATCTTGGATATGTCTATTATACCCGCATCTATCTGGATGCGCAAGCAAAACCACATATTTCAAATCAAATGTCAGTCAAACGGGATTTTTCTGCGCATATTTCATGTCAAATGTCAAATAAATGTGATTTCCTACTTTCTATTGTTTCAGAAATATGATAAAATGGGGATGTCTGAGGACTTTTTTGTCTAAAAGTGTCAATATTTTAGTTGAAATACGTTCATGACGATCTGTTGGATAAATTCCGGGAAAAGATGGAGGGAGAGCGACAATGACAGAAAAAAACTTGCAGAAAAAGCCATACCCCCTCGGTGTCCATAAAGAAGAGGGGGGTGTACGTTTCTCTTTCGTATCCAGAGCCGCTTCTTGTGGAATCCTGCTGTATGATAGAAAGACGGGCAGAGAGCTGGAAAAGGTTCCCTTTGCGCAGGAGGACAGAATCGGAAATGTCTACTGCAGTACGTTGAAGAATATAGATGCAGATTCCGTCAGCTGGCTTTTCTATGAGGAGGATATGCCGGTGCCGGACGACCGGGGGAGAGCCTTTCCCGGCAGGCAGGCTTTCGGGAAAGCGGCGGACGTGAGGGATCTGAGAGCTGCGTTTCCTGAGGAGGGCTTTGAATGGGGAGTGGATCGCTTTCCCAGAATTCCGTACCATCAGGCCATAGGCTACTGCCTTCATGTAAGAGGTTTTACGAAACATGCATCGTCAGGCGTGAAGCATAGAGGAACGTTTGCAGGGCTGGCGGAGAAGATTCCCTACCTGAGGGAAATAGGCGTGACAACCATAGAGCTGCAGCCGGCATATGAGTTTACGGAGCTTCCCTATAGGGAGGAGGCTGTCAGAGAATCCGCTCATGGCATGAGGACCGGGGAGCCGCGGTTTGGGGACGGGACGAATCCGCCCTTTGAATGGAATCCGGCCCAGAGGAAGCTGAACTATTGGGGATACAAAAAAGGCTTCTATTATGCGCCGAAGGCAGCCTATGCCGCAGGGGATCCTGCCGGGGAGTTCAAGGCATTGGTCAGGGAGCTGCACAGAAATCACATGGAGCTTGTGATGCAGTTCTATTTTCCTTGGGGAGTGCAGCCCGGGGAGATTACGGAGATCCTTCGATTCTGGGTGCTGGAGTATCATGTGGACGGCTTCCATTTGATGGGTGAAAACCTGATGGCGGACATGCTGGCGGCGGACGAGCTTTTGGCGGACACCAAGATCTGGTATTACTGTTTCGATACCGGCAGCAATGGGAATCAGGCTCCGGCTTATCCCCATTTGGGGGAATACAATGATGCATGGTATTATGACATGCGCAGGTTCCTGAAGGGGGACGGGGGCATGCTGGACAGCGTGCTTTATCATATGCGCCATATTCCGGACCAAGCAGGGGCTATTCACTACATTTCCAACTATTACGGCTTCACCCTTGCAGATCTGGTGTCCTATGACCGGAAGCATAACGAACACAACGGTGAGGAGAATCGGGACGGGAACGACTACAACTGCAGCTGGAACTGTGGAGAGGAAGGGGCTGCCCGAAGGAAAAGAACCAGACAGCTGCGGCTGAGGCAGATGAAGAATGCCATGTGCCTATTGCTGTTTTCACAGTCCACTCCGCTGCTGTTTATGGGCGACGAATTCGGAAATTCCCAGAAGGGCAACAACAACCCTTATTGTCAGGACAATGCCATCACCTGGCTGGACTGGGAACAAGGGAAGAAAAATAAGGAAATTCTGGACTTTTGGAAGAAACTGGTGGCGTTTCGGAGGGAGCATCCCATTCTGCATCCGGCTAAGGAGCTGCGCCTGATGGATTATTTGGCCTGCGGATATCCGGATCTGTCCTACCATGGGCAGAACGCCTGGCAGCCCCGGACGGACGGCTGCTTCCGGCACATCGGCATCATGTTCTGCGGAAAGTATGCCCAGAGGGAAGAAAAATCCGACGATACATTTCTGTATCTGGCCATGAACATGGACTGGGTAGGACAGGAGCTGGCCTTGCCAAAGCTTCCCAAGGGGATGGAATGGACCAAAGCTTTTTCTACGGAAGAGACGGAAGACACAAAGGAAGAGGAGAAGAGCGGCTGGCTGAGGAAGGTGGGGCCCAGAGCAATTTCGGTCTATGTGGGCAGATATTGTTCCGGCTGACGGCATTGATTCATAAAGAAGGCAAGAAGGGGCGGTATGGAGAATTCCGTTTAGGAAGCGATGCAGAATCGGGAAGTAAAAACGGGCAGGGTCCGGCACGGTTTTGAGGAGTCCGGCATATGATACCATAAATACATCATATGGAGAGAAATATGAACTGTATCATATTGTTGTTCCTGCTTGGCTGCTGCGGCGGCTGGAGAAACGGCTGCGGCAGAAGCTGCGGCTGCCACAGCTGCGGCTGTGATTGTGACAGATGCGGCGACGGAGGCAGGGGGAATTGCGGCTGCGGCCGTGCCGATGACTGCCGCGGAAATGGAAGAGGCAGGGGAACCATGCCCGGCTGCTGTGATAGGAGAGATTCCGATAGGAGAGGCGGCTGCGGCTGCGAGGAAGAGCATCACCATAAACATGAAGACTGCGGCTGCGCTGCTGACAGCAGGGAGAGCTGCGGGGTGCCCGGAATGATTCCTCCGCCCTGGCAGGAGTACCCCGGATTTTCCCATAGGGACGATAGGGATGACTGCGAGGCGTAATCCGCCGGCGAAAGCATAATGCGGGGGCGGTGATGGCACCGGGATAGGTAAAACGCCGCAGGAAAGCGGCGTTGGAACGGCCCGGAACCTAGAAGATTGATAAAAAGAAACGGCGGTTCCCATAGTGCAAAGGTCGCATCGGCTGTGCAACAGGGCGGTGTGAACGGCGCAGGGATGGGGAACTGCCGTTTTTTCTCTTTTCTTATAATATCTTAAGAAATTCTTGGGTTTTCTATGCATATGACATTTATTTTTCCCTCCTATACTGTTTTATATTGATAAAAATATGGCGGTATGCCCTTTTGCCGTAAAGAAGCGGTTGCCAGAAAAGAGCTTCGTCATTATAATGTCTTTTGTGGGATCAGAGCCGGGTGCAGCCATGACGGAGATAAAAAGCTGCGGGGGATAAAGGGCTCGCCCGCAAATCCAATATAGCAAGAGGTGGCGCATGGAACAGAAGTATAGCATTCTGGTGGTTGAAGACGACAAGGAAATCAGGGCAGGCGTAGAGATCTATTTGAAGAATCAGGGGTATGAGGTGTTTCAGGCTGCAAACGGGGCGGAGGGCCTGAAGATAGTAGAACAGCAGCCGGTGCATCTTGCCATAGTGGATATCATGATGCCGGTGATGGACGGCGTGACCATGCTGATGAAGCTGCGCTCCATGAATTATGAGTTCCCGGTGATCATGCTGTCGGCTAAGTCCGAGGAGGTGGACAAGATCATGGGGCTGAACATGGGGGCGGACGATTATGTGACGAAGCCGTTCACTCCGCTGGAGCTGTTGGCCAGAGTGAATTCCCATCTGCGCAGGTATTCCAAATATCTTTCCGCACTGAACGAGGAGGGCGGCAGGGATCATATCTATACCATCGGAGGACTGGAGCTGAACGAGGATGCGGTAGAGGTGACTGTGGACGGGGAACCTGTGAAGCTCACTCCCATGGAGTTCAAGATCGTGCAGCTGCTTATAAAGAATCCGGGCAGAGTCTTTTCCGCAGACGAGATTTACGAACGTGTCTGGAACGAGAAGGCCATCAATACGGATACCATTATGGTGCATGTGCGCAATATCAGGGAGAAGATTGAAATAGACCCCAAGAATCCCAAGTATTTGAAGGTGGTATGGGGTGTGGGATACAAAATCGATAAGCAGTGACGAAAATCCCTCAGGATTACATCCTGCAGGGGATGCGCCGAATCAGGGGATGTGACGAATCAGAGGATGCGGGCAGTAAGTCTTGAAGGGGGAGACTGAGATGGGTATTTTCAGAAAGGGAAAGGGGACAGAGGAGGCAAATGCGCAGGAGGTGGATTCTGCCGATAAGAAGACTAGGGGGGGTATTTTCCGATTGTATGAAAAAAAACCATGGATTGTGTGGGGAATGGCCGTAAGCCTATTCTCGGCCTTTGTCTTCAGCTGCTTTTACGGGGTGTTCCGGACCAATGCGGAAAGGTATATGGAAAGCCCGGTGGAAGCCTCCGGCAATATTTCATGGCTGTACCAGAGCTGCTACCTATTGTATAGGGATCTTATAAATTCCCAGCATGAGGAACAGCTTGACTATGCGGACGTCTATCTGGATGTGGAGGAGGAATATAGGTGGATTCTGGATAAGGATCAGCTTCAGGAGTGTTTGGCTTATCTGGAGGAGCATGAATACTCTGAGGAGGTGGGGAATGCAGACTTTATGAGTAATGAGGGCTCCGAGGATGTGAGCGATACCGCGAACGGGGAAGAGAGGCCGGATTCTAGGAATCAGGAACATCCTACGGAGCCCGCAGAGGGGCAGCAGTACGCGCTGAATCTGGAGGAGTGCAGAGGGCTTCAGGCTGAGCTGGGGGGGCTGGAGAATTATTTCCGGAATCTTGACGATAGTTTCCAGATACTCAACAGCTATTACGACTATATTATTACGGATAATGTCACGGGAAAATGCGTGACGAATATGTCTGCGGAGGATCTGGACCGCCCTCTTGAGGATCAGTACTTTCAGGTCAGCTTTCTCTTCGATGACGCCGGAAACGTGACTGTAGGGGATGAGATTTGCGGCGGCAATGAGAGCAGGATCAGAAAATTTGCCAATTGGGCGATCCGGGAGGAAGGGCTTCAGAGCCGTGTGGCACAGGACATGGACTTGTACGGCAAGTATGGGGGGATCCGTCTTCCCGCTAACTGTACCGTGACCTTGGGGATGTCCAGAGCCGCTTGGGAAATGATCGAAAAGAGCGGGCTCTGGGGAGAGGTGTCCTTATATGTGGCCGGTTCGGGAACAAGCGCTGATTTCTATACCTACTACTATGGGAGAAACACCGTATCCACTTTGGCGTATCTGGATGCAGGGGTGGGCATGATTCTGACGATCTGTATGCTTGGTATCGGGTTGGTTGGACTTTTCCTGCCCGCTCTTGGCACCACCAGACCATGGCGGGAGGATAGGCTGTGCAGGCGTTCCTTAGAAACGGTGTTTCTGCTGGGCTGCACGGTTTTTTCCTTTGGCGGTCTCATTGTGAAAATGATTGCTGGAGTGGCCGGCGGAAGGGCCCAGAAGGCGCTGCGGCAGTATATATCCGTCGATGAGGTGGAAGCGGAGTTTCTGGTGGATGCCTTCAATCTTGTGGTGCTGGCCTTGTTTTTCTTCTTCTGGTGGTATGTGGGCGTCTGTGCCAGAGCGCTGAGGGAGCTGGGGGTTAGGGAATACATCAGGCAGCGAAGCCTGATCTATAGATTCTTCCCCTATATGAAGGGGAAATTCAAGAGCATTTACCAAAAGCTGAGCCATGTGGATCTGACCCGGAATGTCCATGTGACCATTATCAAAGTGCTGGTGGCGAACGGGGTCATTCTTTTCATGATCAGCCTGCTGTGGTTCGGGGGACTTGCCCTTACCTTGGCCTATTCCGTTGTGCTGTATTTCATATTGAGGAAGTATGTCAGCGATCTGCAGAAGAAATACGGCATTCTTCTGGAAGCGGTGGACGAGATCGCGGAGGGGAATCTGAACGTGTCCATCAATGAGGATCTGGGGGTTTTTGAACCTTTTCGGGAGCAGCTGTTCAAGATTCAGGACGGGCTGAAGAAGGCCGTGGACACGGAGTTTCGGAGCCAGAAGATGAAGGTGGAGCTGATCACCAATATGTCCCATGACTTAAAGACACCTTTGACTGCGATCATCACGTATGTGAATCTGCTGAAGGACGAAAACATAACCCCTGAGCAAAGCAAAGAATACCTTGCCACTCTGGATAGGAAGTCCCTGCGCCTGAAAAGTCTTATTGAGGATCTGTTTGAGTTCAGCAAGGCAAACTCGGATAATGTGACACTGAACATCATGGACGTAGACGTCATGAATCTGGTGAAGCAGGTGGCCTTTGAGATGTCCGACAAGATCGGAGAATCCGGGCTGGACGTGAGGATGAATCTCACGGAGGAGCGGGTGGTTCTGCCTCTGGACAGCCAGAAGACCTATCGTATATATGAGAACCTCTTTGGAAATATCGCGAAATACGCGCTGGAGGGAACCAGAGTCTATGTGAACGGATTCCTGCTCAATGATACTGTGGTCATTACCATGAAGAACATTTCCGCTCAGGAGATCACGGTGGAGGCGTCGGATCTGACGGAACGGTTTGTCAGGGGGGACTGTGCCCGAAACACCGAGGGCAGCGGCCTTGGGCTGGCCATCGCAAAAAGCTTCACGGAGCTGCAGGGCGGGCGGCTCGAAGTGGAGGTGGACGGGGATCTGTTCAAAGTGACCACCATTTGGCAGCTTGGCGGGAAAGCTGAAGCAGCGAAGCTGTGATATGGACAATATAGGCAGTACAGTTGTTTTTATGCGGCATGAAATCCCTTTTATTTGATTGCAGTTTGTCCGGGAGATGTGGTATAATGTTCTCATTAGGGGCATCAGGGATCAGGGGTCCCCATGCCGGAAGTCGCAGGCGATGACCGGAATATGCACATGCCCGTATAGGAGGTAGGTATATGGCAGTGAACAGACTTGTGGGGGATTATCCCGTGATCGGAATCCGCCCCACCATCGACGGCAGGCGCGGATTCCTGAAGGTGCGGGAGTCTCTGGAGGAGCAGACCATGAACATGGCCAAAGCGGCGGCGGCGCTCTTTACGGAGAATCTGCGCTATTCCAACGGGGAGCCGGTGCAGGTGGTTATCGCGGACACCACCATCGGACGGGTGGGGGAGGCTGCTGCCTGCGCGGACAAGTTCCGCAAGGCGGGAGTGGATATCACGCTGACCGTGACGCCCTGCTGGTGCTACGGCGCGGAGACTATGGACATGGAGCCTAAGACCATAAAGGGCGTGTGGGGCTTCAACGGAACGGAGCGTCCCGGCGCGGTGTATCTGGCATCCGTGCTGGCCACCCATGCCCAGAAGGGGCTTCCGGCTTTCGGCATCTACGGTCATGACGTGCAGGAGGCGGACGACGCTTCCATTCCTGAGGACGTGAAGGAGAAGCTGCTGCGCTTCGGCAGGGCGGCGGTGGCAGTGGCCACTATGAGGGGCAAATCCTACCTGCAGATCGGTTCTATCTGCATGGGCATCGGCGGCTCCATCATCGATCCCGCTTTCATCGAGGAATATCTGGGCATGCGGGTGGAGTCCGTTGACGAGGTGGAGATCATACGCCGCATGACCGAGGGCATTTACGACGAGAAGGAATACCAGAAAGCCCTTGGGTGGGTGAAGGAAAACTGCAAGGAAGGCTTCGACAAGAATCCCGAGGCGGTACAGAAGACCAGAGAGCAGAAGGACAAGGACTGGGAGTTCGTGGTGAAGATGATGTGCATCATCAAGGATCTGATGAACGGAAATCCCAATCTGCCGGAAGGAAGAGAAGAAGAGATGGTAGGACACAACGCCATCGCCGCCGGTTTTCAGGGACAGAGGCAGTGGACGGATTTCTATCCCAACTGTGATTTCCCTGAGGCCATGCTGAACACTTCCTTCGACTGGAACGGGGCAAGAGAGCCCTATATTCTGGCTACGGAAAATGATGTGCTGAACGGTCTGGGCATGCTTTTCATGAAGCTTTTGACCAATAGGGCCCAGATTTTTGCGGATGTGCGTACATATTGGAGCCCTGAAGCGGTGCGCAAGGCCACGGGCTATGAGCTGGAGGGCGCTGCAAAGCAGGCAGGTGGATTCATACACCTGATCAATTCCGGCGCGGCTTGTCTGGACGCCAACGGTCAGGCTAAGGACGCGGAGGGCAACGGAGTGATGAAGCCCTGGTACGAGGTGACGGAGGCAGACCAGAAGGCTATCATGGATGCCACCACCTGGAACGAGGCCGACTTTGGCTACTTCAGGGGAGGCGGGTTCTCTTCCCGCTTCGTGACGGAGGCCCAGATGCCGGTGACCATGATCCGGCTGAATCTGGTGAAGGGCCTTGGTCCCGTGCTGCAGATCGCAGAAGGCTGGACCATCAAGCTGCCTGATCAGGTGACGGACGTATTGTGGAAGCGTACAGACTATACATGGCCCTGCACTTGGTTCGCGCCCAGAACCACGGGCAAGGGAGCCTTTGCCACCGCCTATGACGTGATGAACAACTGGGGCGCAAACCATGGCGCCATCAGCTATGGCCATATCGGCGCGGATCTGATTACCATGTGCTCCATGCTCCGCATACCCGTGAGCATGCATAACGTGGAGGAGGACAGGATCTTCCGTCCCGCCGCATGGAACGCCTTCGGCATGGACAAGGAAGGGCAGGACTATAGGGCTTGCGCGGCATTCGGACCTATGTATAAATAAGCCGGCACAAGGCCGGGAGACTGATTTGCGGGGCTGCTGCATCGGATGTAATGCGGCAGTCCTTTTTTGCGGGCAGAGTTTTGTGCAGACCGATTTGGGAGGGGCGAAACCAATCCTGCTTCTTGTCTGCAACGGCTGCTTTCGGGGCGGCAAATAGGTGGACATTGGCCGCAGTTTAGTGTATAATGGGCTTATTCAGGTCAGAATATCATTTGACAAGGAGGAGCGGGAATGTTAATTGGAGGAATCGAGGCCGGCGGCACCAAAATGGTATGCGCCGTAGGGGACGAGAGCGGAAAAGTCATGGACAGGGTTTCCTTCCCCACCAGACAGCCGGAAGAGACATTTCGGGATTTGATCGATTACTTTAAGGGGCGGGACATACAGGCTTTGGGAGTGGGATGCTTCGGTCCGCTGGATCTGAACAAGGATTCCAAAACCTATGGATATATCACCAAGACTCCCAAGAAGGGATGGGAATACTGCGATGTGGTAGGAATGCTGAAAAATGCGCTGAATGTGCCGGTGGGCTTCGATACGGACGTAAACGGCGCCGTTCTGGGGGAGGTGACCTGGGGCGCGGCCAAGGGTGCCGAGAGCGCCATCTACATCACGGTAGGCACCGGCGTGGGGGTGGGTGTCTATGTCAACGGCGGCCTGCTCCACGGGCTGGTTCATCCGGAGGCGGGACATATGCTGCTGGGACGCCATCCGGAGGATGAATACGTTAGCTGCTGTCCCTATCACAAAAACTGCATGGAAGGGCTGGCGTCCGGAACCGCCGTCTCAGGCCGCTGGGGAAAGAAGGGCGTGGAGCTGGCGGACCGCGACGAGGTATGGGAGCTGGAGGCGTTCTACATCGGACAGGCCATTGCCAACTATGTGCTTGCATACTCTCCTCAGAAGATCATTCTCTGGGGCGGTGTCATGCATCAGGAAAAGCTGTTCGACATGGTGAGAAGAGAGGCCAAGAACATGCTCAACGGCTATATTCCCCATGATATGATATTAAATTCCATGGAGGAGTACATCGTGCCGCCTGCCCTTGGGGAGGATCCGGGAATCATGGGAGCCATCAAATTGGGGCTTGACGCGCTGGGCTAGAGCCTAGAGTCGGCTGCTTTGGGCAGGACTCAGAGCATAAAAAGAGGGAGCTCAAAGAAAAAGAAGGGCTCCGTGAAGGAGGATTCGGAGATGGACAATCATGTGAACAATGCAAGAGAAGTGATTTTTTTGGATCCCGTGTGTTCCCACAATATCTGGGGAGGCTCCAGACTGGGGGAGGAATTCGGCTATGGGGTGGAGGGCAGCGACATCGGTGAGTGCTGGGGAATTTCCGCCCATCCCAATGGAGACGGAACCGTCCGGGGCGGCGCTTATGACGGAAAGAAGCTGTCGGAGCTTTGGAGCGGGCATCCGGAGCTTTTCGGCAATCTCCAGTATGACCGTTACCCCCTGCTGACCAAAATCATTGATGCGCAGGATGATCTGAGCATTCAGGTGCATCCGGATGACGATTATGCGCAGAAGAACGAGAACGGCAGTCTGGGAAAGACAGAGTGCTGGTATATTATGGACTGCGCCGAGAACGGCACTCTGGTGGCGGGACACAATGCCCGCTCTAGGGAGGAGCTTTCCCGGATGGTGGAAGAGGGAAGGTGGAAGGAGCTGATCCGGGAGATCCCCATCAAAAAGGGGGATTTTATCCAGATAGAGCCCGGTACGGTACATGCCATCAAGGCTCACACACTGATTCTGGAGACCCAGCAGAACAGCGATATCACATATAGGCTTTATGACTATGACAGGGTTCAGGCCAATGGGAAGAAGAGAGAGCTTCATATCCAAAAGAGTCTGGACGTGATCACGGTGGACGGGGAGGAGCAGCCCAATGTGGTGTCCACCTGCGGGCTGCCTGAGAACGTGCTGAACCAGATCTATTCCTGCGAGAAATACGATATTTTCAAGCTGACGGTAAACAAAGAGGCGGTCATTGACCAGAAATATCCTTTCCTTGCCGCATCCGTGCTGGAAGGAGAGGGGCAGATAGACGGTTCCCCTCTGGGCAAGGGAGATCATTTCATTGTCCCTGCCGGGTACGGTGAGCTGAGAATCAGCGGAAACATGAGTCTGATTCTGTCCACAGTAGAAGAGTAAGCTGCGGCTGCATGTGTCTGGGTGAATAGCAGAGCCAGGATCCCTCCCTGTCAGGGAATGCGGAAATCTTCGCATTCTCTGGGGAGGGATGTTCTTTGGAATCCGTGATTTGATTTCGATGCATTTTATACACAAATCTGATGCACAAATAAATAATTTTTAATGAAAAATATAGGATTTTCTTAGTGCAATATATTTTGGAAGTGATATAATACTGAGGTGAGGAAGAGCTTCGATGATGGGAGCGGAAAACTTGCGGACAGTATTGAATGACCAAAGATGAGGATGTGATATACATGCTGATATTGTGGAGTAGTTTGGCGGGATTATTGTTGTATCTGGAGATAGCGTACCATTTTGCAGGCTTTGGATGGAGTGAATTCAACCTTGTTTATACGGTTGCGCTGGTGACGGTCTGGACGGGAGCGGAGACCATGCTGATCGGCATGCTCAGGGGATGGCTGAAGAAGGCGGCGTATCAGCTGGCGCTTTGGCTTCCGGTAGTCTGGACCAGCGCGCAGCTGGTATATCTGAGGATATTCAAACAGCCGCTTTTGATGGAGGCTATGTTCCGCGGGGGCGGCGATGCGTTGTCGAATTACTGGAGGGAGGCTCTGGACGGCATATTGGGGGCGCTGCCTTTCATTGTGGCATTTGCGCTGCCGGTGATACTGATGCTGGTGGTGTTTAGAAAATTCCGGTGGAGACTTCCGAATTTTGCTCTTTTGGATATGATGAGAACTCTGGTCATCATTGCGCTGGGGACAGCAGCAAGCTTTGTGGTCATGGGAGTGGGAAAGGGCATGGATGCGGAATACTATGAGGATTATACGGAGTTTTATGATCCTCTCACGGTAGCCAGAACCATGGGCGTGCTGCCTACCTTTCAGAGGGATACTCTGGGGAGGGCCATGAGCTGGCTGGGGGATCTGGGACATGGCCGTCCGTCCGGCACGGAGCTGGCGGGAGGGGATCCGGGGGAGGCCCGGACGGAGCAGGAGTCCGGATCTTTAGAGCACAATCTGTCCGGCAGGCCCGCGGAGCTTGGGGAGAACAAGCCGCTGGAAAATATAGGCGAATCCGGCAGTGATCCCATAGGGGATGAGCAGGCACCGCCGGAGGTAACTCCGGAGCCTGAGGAGGAAAAGCCTCATCTTCAGCAGTTTCCTTTGGACTTTGAAAAGCTGCGCAGTCTGGCGGACAACGACAAGCAGGCCTGGCTGGCGGAGTACATACAAGGGCTTGCGCCGGTGTATTCCAATGAGTATACGGGAAAATTTGAGGGCTACAACCTGATTTTCCTTACCGCCGAGGGCTTTTCCACCTATGCCGTCAACGAGGAGCTTACGCCCACTTTGTACCGTCTGACCCATACGGGCTTCATTTTTGACAATTATTATGTGCCTTTATGGCAGACCAGCACCAGCGACGGAGAGTATGTGAACTGTACGGCGCTGATTCCCGACGGGCAGTTCAGCATGAGAAAGAGCGCGCAGAACGATATGGCATATACTCTGCCGATGTTCTTCGCCAAGGAGAATGTGGCATCGTGGGGATATCACAACGGCAAGCTGGATTATTATGAAAGGCATGAGAGCCATCCCAATCTGGGGTATGATTTCAAAGCCTGCAAGCTGGGGGGGCTTTCTGAGGAGGAATGGGGAGACAAGATTTTCCCTATGGACAATCCGAATTCATGGCCGGCCTCGGATCTGGACATGATGATACACACCATCCCGGAGTATGTGGGGGCGGATAGGTTCCATGTCTATTACATGACGGTTTCCGGACATATGAACTATAATTTCGGGGGAAACGCCATGTCCTTTAAGAATAAGGACGCTGTGGCGGGGCTGGAGATGTCCGAGAACGGTCAGGCCTATATCGCCTGCCATATCGAGCTGGACAAGGCGCTGGAATATCTGCTGGCCCAGCTGGAGGAGGCCGGCAAGCTGGAGAACACGGTGATCTGCTTGAGCGCAGACCATTATCCCTATGGAATGACCGAGGCGGAGTACGAGGAGCTGGCCGGAAAGTCCCTCTCCCAAGGCATGGACACCTTTCGGAACAGCTTGGTTCTGTGGAATTCGTCCATGGCGCAGGAAGAGCCGGTTCATGTGGAGAAGGTCTGCGGTGCCATGGACCTGCTGCCTACTCTGCTGAATCTGTTCGGCTTCGACTATGATGCAAGGATGTATGCCGGAAGAGACATTTTTTCCGATCAGGAGGGTATGGTAATTTTCAACGATCGCAGCTATGTGACGGACATGGCCGAGTATAAGCGGGGCAGCGATGTGATCTGGAAGAAGGATCAGGACGGGAACGACCTTGTGCCCGACGAGCAGAAGGAAGACTATCTGCAGGAGAAAAAGCAGGAGGTGAAGAACCGCTATCAGTTCAGCGCCTATGTGCTGCAGGAAAACTATTATCAGGATATAGAGCAGGCCGTGATCTTGCCTGCGGAAGAATAGGCGGTGTTTTCCGGCTTATTTCGGAGAGGGAATGAAACAAGACATATTTTTGGGACTGCAGCCGTAGGGGATACAGCTGCAGTTTTCCTTATGTCTGCAAAAAAAGTCCGGTAAGTAGATAAGATAAATCAAGAACTTGTATTTGAACAATACCTGCAACTGTGCTATCATCTTATTTATAAAGCTTAGGATATGTTTGCTTGTTTTTGGCCATTCTTTGCGGCATGCGGCATGTCTTATAGAATCTGTTGTGCGGAATTTAAGAAGATTGCCTGAGAGATTCGTATGTCCGTTATGGGATATGCGCGTTAAACGGGCAGGGAGGTATGAGCATATGGGAATGACGATGACACAGAAGATCCTTGCCGCGGCGGCAGGGCTTGACAAGGTGGAGGCAGGACAGCTGATCGAGGCGAAGCTGGATCTGGTGCTGGGCAATGACATTACCAGCCCCGTGGCCATCAAGGAAATGGAAAAGTTTCAGAATAAGGGCGTGTTCGACAAAGACAAGATTGCTCTGGTGCCGGATCATTTCGTGCCCAATAAGGATATCAAGTCTGCGGAGCACTGCAAATGCGTCAGAGAGTTTGCCCGGAAAAATGAGATAACGAACTATTTCGAGGTGGGAGAGATGGGCATCGAGCATGCGCTCCTGCCGGAAAAAGGGCTTACCGTGGCAGGGGACGTGGTCATCGGCGCGGACTCCCATACATGTACCTATGGCGCTCTGGGAGCGTTCTCTACGGGAGTGGGCAGTACCGATATGGCTGCGGGAATGGCCACCGGAAAGGCGTGGTTCAAGGTGCCTGCCGCCATCCGGTTCAACCTGACGGGAAAGCCGGCTAAGTGGGTCAGCGGCAAGGATGTGATTTTACATATCATCGGCATGATCGGGGTGGACGGGGCATTGTACAAATCAATGGAATTTGTGGGTGACGGAATCGGGAATCTTTCTATGGACGACCGGTTCACCATAGCCAACATGGCCATCGAGGCCGGGGGCAAGAACGGGATCTTTCCCGTGGACGCGCTGGCGGAGGAGTATATAAAGGCCCATTCTTCAAAGCCCTACCGGATTTTTGCGGCCGACGAGGATGCAGAGTACGATGCGGAGTATACCATCGATCTGGGAAGTCTGACGCCCACGGTGGCATTTCCCCATTTACCGGAGAACACCCATACGCTGGAGGAGATCAGCAAGATGGAGCCTATTGCCATTGATCAGGTGGTCATCGGCTCTTGCACCAACGGACGGCTGGAGGATCTGCGGACGGCGGCCCGGGTTCTGGAGGGAAGACATGTGGCATCAGGGATGCGCTGTATCGTGATTCCCGCCACGCAGGCCATCTATCTGCAGGCTATGGAGGAAGGGCTTCTTAGGACGTTCATTCAGGCGGGAGCCATTGTCAGTACTCCTACCTGCGGCCCTTGTCTGGGAGGCTATATGGGGATTCTGGCGGAGGGAGAGCGCTGTGTGTCCACCACCAACCGGAACTTTGTGGGACGTATGGGGCATGTCTCTTCCGAGATTTATCTTGCCAGTCCGGCGGTGGCCGCTGCCAGCGCGGTGGCAGGCAGGATCTTAGGCCCCGAGGAGCTGTAGGCGGCAGAACCGTAAAAAACCGGAAGGGAAAAGAGTCTGAGAAAAGCCGGCAGGCAGGAAAGAACAATATAAAACATGCAATAAAATTGTACTAAAAATGCAGCAAAAGAAATGCAGCGAAAAGAAGCGGAAGGGTTTGAAATATAGCAGAGAAAGGGAATCCGGATAGGAGCGGCTCTGTGATTTGTCAGAGGGGCCGTCCGTCCGGACTGGTCAATGATATGAATGCAAAGGGAACGGTTTTTAAATACGGGGATAACGTGGATACAGATGTGATCATTCCGGCCAGATATCTGAATACCTCCGAGCCTGGGGAGCTGGCGGCCCATTGTATGGAGGATATCGACGGAGATTTCATCAAGAAGGTGAAGAAGGGGGACATTATCGTTGCGGAGAAGAATTTCGGCTGCGGGTCTTCCAGAGAGCATGCGCCCATCGCCATCAAGGCAGCGGGAGTAAGCTGCGTCATTGCGGAGACCTTCGCCAGAATTTTCTATAGGAATGCTATCAACATCGGGCTGCCCATCATCGAATGCCCTGAGGCGGCCAGAGGCATCGGCGCAGGGGATGAGGTTGAGGTGAATTTCGATACAGGCATCATCACCAACCTGACAAAGAACACTTCCTTCAAGGGGCAGGCGTTCCCTGAGTTCATGCAGAGGATCATCGCCTCGGAGGGGCTGGTCAATTATATCAACAGCAAACAGGATAAATGAGCCGGAAATGTTGTTCTATGAATCGTGATTTGGGTTCTGCCAGAGTTTCATAAGGAGCGGATAGGGGATGCAGCGGAGTTTCAAGCTCCGCTGTAACGTTATTTTCAACGATATTTTGGGAAGGGTGACATCATGGCGAAAGCAGTTTCAAAAAAATACGAAATAGATATGTGCAACGGGCCTCTTTTAGGCAAGATTCTGGTGTTCTATGTTCCGCTGATGCTGTCGGGGATCCTGCAGCTTCTCTTCAATGCTGCCGATGTGGCTGTGGTTGGAAATTTTGCCGGAAAGGAATCTCTTGCGGCGGTGGGCTCTACAGGCTCCCTGACCAATCTGATCGTGAATTTGTTCATAGGCCTCTCCGTGGGTGTGAACGTGCTGGTGGCCAGATTCTATGGCTCAGGTCAGATGGACGAGCTGAAAGAGACGGTGCAGACAGCGGTGGCCACAGCCTTGGCCAGCGGGGCGCTTCTTGTGTTTGTAGGCTTTTTTGTGGCAAGGCCGGCCCTTGCGTGGATGGATACGCCGGAGGACGTGATCTCACATTCCGTCCTCTATATGAGGATTTATTTCGGGGGCATGCCCTTTATGATGGTGTATAATTTCGGCAGCGCGGTGCTTCGGGCGGTGGGGGACACCAGAAGGCCTCTTTATTATCTGTCCATTGCGGGAGTGGTGAACGTGGCGCTGAATTTGATTTTCGTCATTGTCTTTTCCATGGGGGTGGCGGGAGTAGCCTTGGCCACGGTGGTGTCTCAGGTCATTTCCGCCGTTTTAGTGGTGCGCTGTCTGGTGAAATCCGACAGCGAGTACCGTCTGGTGCTGGAGGGTATGCGGATATCTCCGGACAAGCTGAAGAGAATGATTCAGATCGGAATCCCTGCCGGAATGCAGGGAGCCTTGTTCTCCATATCCAACGTGCTGATCCAATCCTCGGTGAACAGCTTCGGCTCCACTGTCATGGCGGGCAATACCGCAGGCAGCAATATTGAAGGCTTTGTCTATACCTCTATGAATGCTTTCCATCAGGCGGCCATCAGCTTCTGCGGCCAGAATTATGGAGCCATGAAGTATAGGAGGGTGGGAAAGATTCTTCTGATCTGTCAGGGGCTGGTGATCGGGGTGGGTATTCTCATGGGCAGCGCGGCATATTTATGCGGAGGCACGCTTTTGAAAATTTACACGCCGGAATATGAGCCCATACAATACGGGCTGCTGCGCATGAGGTACATATGTCTCCCGTACTTCCTCTGCGGCATGATGGATGTAATGGTGGGAGTGCTTCGGGGCATGGGATATGCCGTCATGCCCATGCTGGTGTCCCTGACAGGGGCGTGTCTGTTCAGGGTGGTGTGGATATACACCATATTCCGCAGCTACCATACCCTTCCCTGCCTCTATATTTCCTATCCCATCAGCTGGGCGCTGACATTTCTGGTACATCTGGCCTGCTTCGCGGTGGTGTATCGGAGGCTTTTGGCGAAGGCCGAGAAAACTGCTTGAAACATATGTTCACATATGATAGAATGAAGGGCAGCGACTGCATAATTAGGCTATGGCGCAGGGAGCGGGAGAAATAGGATGGGCTGGGAGAGGTGCGGCAAATGATAGCATATGTAAAAGGGACCGTGGAATACATAGAAGAAGATAATGTAGTGATAGATGTGGGGGGGATCGGCTACAATGTAAAAGTGTCGGCGGATACGGCAGCCAGAATGCCCGGTGTGGGAGAGCAGACAAAGCTCTATACCTATATGAACGTGCGGGAGGATGCCGTCTCGCTCTTCGGCTTTTTTTCAAGGGACGATCTGGCGGTTTTCAGACAGTGTATCACGGTCAGCGGCATAGGACCCAAGGGGGCGCTTGCCATTCTTTCAACCCTGAATGCAGATTCTCTGCGTTTTGCCATCTTGTCGGGAGATGCGAAGGCCATCTCCAAGGCTCCGGGCATTGGAATCAAGACGGCAGAGCGGCTGATACTGGAGCTGAGGGGGAAAATACGGGCGGAAGATACCCTTATAGCGAAAGAAATGGCAGATTACAGCGGTACGTCAAATGCTGCTGCGGACACTGCTCAGAAGCGGGAGGCCGTGGAGGCGTTGGTATCTCTGGGATACGGACAGGCGGAGGCCCTGAAGGCGGTGAATGCCATTGAGGGAATTGAGGAGATGGATTCCGGAGCCGTGCTGAAGGCCGCGCTGAAGAAAATGTTCTGAGAGATAAAATATTGGGAGAGGTCGGCCTGAGGGGAGAGGTTTCGGGAGAACATGATCTGAGGGAGACATTCCACGGCAGGAGGGAAGAGCTATGGCGGGAAGAATGATAGAAACCAATATCACGGAAGAGGATGTAAAGATAGAGGGTTCCCTGCGCCCCCAGAAGCTTGATGACTATATTGGTCAATCAAAGGTGAAGGAAAATCTAAAGATCTATATAGAGGCGGCAAAACTTCGGAAGGACGCTCTGGACCATGTGCTGTTTTACGGCCCTCCCGGACTGGGAAAGACCACGCTGGCCGGGATCATAGCCAATGAGATGGGAGTGCATCTGAAAGTGACAAGCGGCCCTGCCATAGAGAAGCCGGGGGAGATGGCCGCCATACTCAACAATCTGGAGGAAGGGGATCTGCTTTTCGTTGACGAAATTCACCGTCTGAACCGTCAGGTGGAGGAGGTTCTTTATCCGGCCATGGAGGACTACTGCATTGACATTATGATAGGGAAGGGATCCACGGCCAGATCCGTGCGTCTGGACCTGCCTCGATTTACTCTGGTGGGGGCCACCACCCGGGCGGGACTTTTGACGGCGCCTCTGAGGGACCGCTTCGGAATGATCTACCACATGGAGTTCTATGAGGTGGAGGAGCTGCAGCTGATCATTCTGCATTCCGCAAGGATTCTGGGGGTGGAGTTGGAGCCGGAGGGGGCGCTGGAGATGGCCCGCCGCAGCCGGGGCACGCCCAGACTTGCAAACCGGATTTTGAAGCGGGTACGGGATTTCGCTCAGGTGAAATATGATGGGATCATCACGGAAGAGGTGGCCAGAACGGCGCTGGACCTGATGGACGTGGACAAGATGGGCCTTGATCATATCGACAGAAACATTCTGCTTACTATTATACAAAAATTTGACGGGGGCCCCGTGGGGCTGGACACGCTGGCGGCGGCCATCGGAGAGGATTCCGGAACCATAGAGGATGTGTATGAACCCTATCTGATCAAGAACGGTTTTCTGAACCGCACCCCCAAGGGCAGGGTGGCCACAGAGCCGGCTTATCAGCATCTTGGCTGCGGCGTGTTTGCGTAGCGGAATTTTATGCTTGCCTGAAACGGCAATCTAGGATATAATAAACGCAAGTCAGGAGCATATGGGGAATGCGGTCTTTGATATTTTACGGAGGGGATGAGGGGTATGGCTTCAAAGACGGATACGGAAGTGATTATCGGCGGCAAGGTGTTTACCTTGAGCGGTTATGAAAGCGAGGAATATTTACAGAAGGTTGCGTCTTATATCAACAATAAAGTAAATGAATATAATAAAATCGACAGCTTTCGCAGGCAGCCTATGGACACGCAGGGGGTGCTGCTGCAGCTGAATATTGCCGATGACTATTTCAAGGCAAAGAAGCAGATTACGACTTTGGAGGAGGAGCTGCAGGCTAAGGATAAGGAGCTGTACGATTTGAAGCATGAGCTGATATCGGCCCAGATTAAGCTGGAAAGCTCCCAAGAGCAGGTGAAGGCTCTGCAGAAGGAGCAGAACGAGAGTGCAAAAGAACTAGTGCGGCTTGAGACCGAACTAAAGAAAAAGTAATGTCAGCTGTCCGGAGGCGGGCAGCTTTTCTTTTCCGGTATTTTGCCCAACGCTTAGGAGACGCCGGCCAGGATCGGCAGAAAGGTAAGATATGGATAACTTTGGCAGAGTGGAGCTGCTGGCCCCGGCGGGTAACCCGGAGGGGCTTTATGGGGCGATTCACGCCGGAGCAGACGCGGTGTATCTGGGCGGAAGCAGGTTTGGGGCCAGAGCCTACGCGGAAAATTTCAGTTCGGAGGAGTTGGTGAGGTGTATCAGATACGCGCATCTAATGGGGCGGAAGGTCTACCTCACCGTGAACACTCTTTTGAAGGAAAAGGAAACGGAGGAGCTCCGCGACTATCTGCTGCCCTTTTATGAGGCTGAATTGGATGCGGTGATCGTGCAGGATCTGGGGGTGCTGCGGCTGGTGCGGGAGCAGTTTCCCGGACTGAAGATCCATGCCAGCACCCAGATGACTCTATGCAGCGGCCACGGCGTTTCCCTGCTGAAGGAGATGGGGGTCAGCCGGGTGGTGCCGGCCAGAGAGCTGGGACTTTGGGAGATCCTATACCTGAAGGAGCAGACCTTTTGCGGCTTTAGAGAGGGAGCCCCTCCGGAGAAGCACCATGGCAGCGGCCCGCAATTTTTAAAGGGGGAGGCTTCCCCTCCGGAAGGTTCAGGCAGCTCAGGGATGGAAATAGAGTGCTTTATCCATGGGGCCATGTGCTACTGCTATTCCGGACAATGTCTTTTCAGCAGCATTCTGGGCGGGAGGAGCGGCAATAGGGGGCGGTGCGCCCAGCCTTGCCGGCTGCCGTATGCGGTGCGGGAGGGAGGAACGGAACTTGCAGCAGGGCATCTGCTTAGTCTGAAGGATATGTGTACCATCGAACATGTTCCCCGGCTGGTGGAGGCCGGCATCGATTCCTTCAAGATCGAGGGCCGGATGAAAAAGCCTGAATATGCCGCAGGGGTGACGGAAATCTATAGACGCTGCGTGGACAAATATTATGAGCTTCGGGAGAAGCTGGGGCCTGAGGGGGCGGCAGAAGCCTATGTTGTAGCCAAGGAGGACTGGAAGGCGCTTCGCTCGCTCTATATCAGGAGCGAGGTTCAGGACGGCTATTATTATAAGAGAAACGGCAGGAATATGATCACGATGTCCAGTCCTGCCTACAGCGGCAGCGATGAGGAGCTGCTGCTGTCTGTCCGCAAAAAACATATTGAATCGCCGCTGAAGCTGCCGGTTTCGGTGAAGGCAGACTTTCAGATAGGGAAGCCCGTTGAAATTGTATTTGGCTGGAACGGAGGGAAGGATTCCGAAAAAGAGACGGTTTCCTGTCGTGTCATAGGCGAAATGGTGGGGAAGGCGAAGAAACAGCCCATATCGGAGGAGGATGCGGCGTCCCGGCTGGGCAGGCTGGGAGACAGCGCCCTTTATGCGCGGGAGATGAAGGTGTCCGTGGAGGAGGGGTGCTTTTATCCCTTGGGGCAGATCAATGAGCTGCGCAGGGCCGCCGCGGCGCAGCTGGAGGAAAAAATTCTGCTGGTCAGGGGCTACGGAGGGCGCGGCTTCTCCGAGGGAGGCAGGGGGGAAGGCTTTGGGGCCGTAGTGGAGGATTCTGAGGATGCCCGGAGAGACAAGGCAAAACCCAGCGCCCCGCTGACCGGAACCTGCGCCGGAGAACATGCCGCCGGATATGCGGTGTCAGTTCGTACCATGGGCCAACTGGAAGCTGTTGTGGGTTGGCTGTCTGTCTGCAAGGGAGCTGGAGACGCGATCCTGCGGATATATGTGGATGCGGATCTGGTGGAGCAGGACGGGGAGAGGGTCGCGGCCCTCTGCGGCCCTCTGGGGGGCGACTGCGGCATATATGCGGCCCTGCCCTATATTCTGCGGGCCTCTGACGGCGCTTATCTGGAAGACGTGTATAGGAGAGTCGCAGATAACAGCGTATTTTCAGGCTTTCTGGTGAGATCCATGGACGGACTGGGCTTTCTGCGGGAGAAAGGGACATGGAGGGAAGGAAGGCGGATTGCCTGCCGCGCGGACGCGGGAGTGTACGTGTGGAACCGTCAGGCGGCGGAGGAGCTGGAGGCTGTGGCGGAAGGGTTCTGTCTGCCCTGGGAGCTGAATGCCTCGGAACAGCGGGGGCTCTGTGGAGGGCGGTCATGGGAGAAAATCGTCTACGGCAGAATCCCTATGATGCTTACGGCGAACTGTCTGCGCAGGACGGCAGGGAAATGTGCAAAGGGGGACGGCGCTGCCCCAGCGGCCCAGCAATTTGAGATGGAGCTCATAGACAGATATCGGAAGAACTTTCCCGTTGTGGCGAATTGCCGTCACTGCATGAATATCATATACAACAGCGTACCCCTTTCCCTGTTCAGGGAGCTTCCAAAATGGAGGGGGAAAGTGGATCTTCGGATAGACTTTACCTTGGAGTCCCCGGAAGAGACGAGACAGATTCTGGATTCCTTTATCAAGGGAGCGGCTTTTTTGGAATGCCAGCATACCTCCGGCCATGAAAGGCGGGGGGTGGAATGAGGGCTGCAGGGCGATGGATATATGAAATAGAAAAGTGTTAGGATAAAGGATGGGTCAGATGCGGGAATATGTTACGGAACTGTCCAGATATGCGCTTCCCTTGCTGATGGGAATATATGCCTTGTGCGGCTTCTTGTGCCTGACGGACAGACTGGAGAAGAAAGGCTTTATATATGTGATTCAGAATCTGCTCTTGTTTACGATTCAGATGCTGATGTTTCTGGATCTGGCTTTGGTGAGCAAAAATGCAGACTATGCGTTCTTATATTTGTTCGTGCAGGTTTTCTTGCTGGCGGTGGTGCTGGTAGTGCCTCTGATATATGAGAGGGCAAATAGGCTGCTGCTGAATAATATGGGCATGCTCATGGGAATCGGATTGTGCGTGATCTCCAGAATATCCTTCCAGAGGGCGGTGAAGCAGTATGTGATCGCTCTGATTGCGCTGATCGTCTCCATGTTCATTCCGTGGCTGATGCTGCAGATCCGTTTCTGGAAGAAGCTGACATGGGTATACGGGTTTATAGGACTGCTTTTGCTGGGGGCCGTCTTCGTTCTGGGGGATGTGACCAGAGGCTCCATGCTGACCATAGAGCTGTGGAAGGTGTCCTTTCAGCCGTCGGAGCTGGTAAAGCTAATTTTCGTCTTCTTTCTGGCCGGGGCGCTCTGGGACAGCGCTTCCTTCAGGCGAGTGGCGGCTACCGCCTTGGTGGCCGGGGCCTATGTGATAACGCTGGTGGTGGCCAAGGATCTTGGCAGCGCGCTCATTTTCTTCGTGACATATGTGTTTGTGGTGGTGGCGGCTACCAGAAACTGGCTGTATCTTCTGGCGGGGACGGTAGGAGGCGGCGGCGCCGCCTATGTGGCCTATCAGCTTTTTGCCCATGTGCGCACCCGTGTGCTGGCATGGCGTGATCCGTGGACATACATCGACTTTCAGGGATACGCCATAACCCAGTCGCTTTTTGCCATCGGAAGCGGAAACTGGTTCGGCATGGGGCTGCTGAAGGGAAACCCCGGCGCAATTCCGTTTGTGGAGGAGGACTTTACCTTTTCCGCGGTGTGCGAGGAGCTGGGGGTAGCTTTCGGCATAGGCGGGCTTTTAGTGATGCTCACCAGCTTCTTTGCCATGATGAAGATGGCATCACGAATCAGGGACCGCTTCTACCAGACCATTGTATACGGAATCGGAATCATGTATGTCTTTCAGATATTCCTGACCGTGGGGGGCGGCATACGGCTGATTCCCCTGACGGGAGTCACGTTGCCCTTTGTCAGCTACGGAGGCAGCTCGCTGATGGTCACCATGATGATGTTCTTCATAGTTCAGGGGATTTATATGAGATTGCAGCAGGAAGGGGAGAGATACAATGCCAGAGTTGCAGGACAGAACGCGGAATATGCCCAAGCAGGCGGAGGGAGAATCGCTCCGAGAGGAAACGGAAGGCCGGGAACGGTTCAAGGCATGGGAACGGGAGGGAGGCCGGCCGCTCCAAGAGCAGCAGAACCAAGAAAAGCAGCCGCAGGAGCTTCCGGTATCAGAGGAACGGTCTCCGGAAGCACCGGTAGTGGAGGAACAAGTTCCGGAAGCGCCGGGGCAAGGAGAAGCGCTCCGAGAGGCGCCGGAGGGGAAGGGAACCCTTCGGCGGAAGGAAGAGGCCCGGGAAGAGGCTTCGGAGACGGCGTCCCCAGAGGAACCTATAGGGCAGGAGAGGCAGGCAGGAAAAAGGACGATTCAAGAGCTGGCAAAGCGGGCAGCCGCCATCGTCCATAAAGGAAAAAGCGCAGGGAGAGGAAAGGCGGGGCATCCCATGAGCAGACGGGGGATAGCAGCCACAAGCGTCTTCTTCGGGGTGCTGTTTGCAGCGCTCATAGGATATCTGGCATACTTTACCTCTACCAGCGAGGAGGAGATGATCAACAACAGCTATAATTCCAGACAGGAAATCCTTCTTTCCAGAAATTATAGGGGAACAATCTATTCCGGGGACGGCGAAATCCTTGCCCAGACCGTGGTCGACAGAGAGCAGAACGAAACCAGAGTGTATCCTTACGGCAGACTGTTTTCCCATGTGGTGGGATACTCCACCAGAGGACGGATTGGAGTGGAGGCTCTGTCCAATTATTATCTGATCAATACGCACACCTCTCTGTCCAATAGGGCCGAGAACGATATGGCGGGTGTGAAGAATCCGGGGGACAGCGTCTATACCACTCTGGATGTGGAGCTGCAGCGGCAGGCGGACTCTTTGCTGGGCTCCTATCAAGGGGCCATCGTGGTGACGGAAGTGTCTACGGGCAAGGTGCTGGCCATGGTGTCACATCCTGACTTCGACCCCAACGAGATCGGAGAAATCTGGGATTCCGTGGTGGAGAGCGAGACCAGCTCTGTGCTCTTAAATAGAGCCACGCAGGGACTGTATCCTCCGGGCTCCACCTTCAAGATCGTCACTGCGCTGGAGTATATGCGGCAGAATCCCACGGCATATGAGGAGTATTCTTTTCAATGCAAGGGACATTTCGAGGCGGGAGACAGCCGCATCGGATGCTTCAACGGCGTGAGGCATGGGTGGGTGGACTTTGATAGCTCCTTTGCCAATTCCTGCAACTGCTCCTTTGCCAGCATGGGGATCGGGCTGGACTGGGAAATGTTTCAGGACACCTTGGATGAGCTGCTGTTCGGGGAGTCTCTGCCTATGACCATGCCCCATTCTAAAAGCAGCGTGGTGCTGTCGGAGGACATGACCGAGGCGGAGAAGATGCAGACTGCCTTCGGTCAGGGGAAGACGCAGGTCACGCCCATGCATCTGCATATGATTACCAGCGCCATCGCCAAGGGGGGGATTCTGATGAAGCCCTATGTGGTGGATCATGTGGAAAACGATGAGGGACAGAGGGTGAAATCCTTTGAACCCAGCATCTATGGGCGGCTTATGACCGGGGAGGAGGCAGCGGTGCTGAGGGAGCTGATGACGTCCGTGGTGGAGAACGGCAACGGCAAGAAGCTGTCCGGGGAGGAGTACACCGTGGCAGGCAAGACGGGGTCTGCGGAATTTGACGAGTCGAAAAAGGACTGCCATGCATGGTTTACGGGCTTTGCTCCGGCACAGGATCCGGAAATCTGCATTACGATCATCTTGGAAAAGGCAGGAAACAGCGCAGACTATGCCATCCCTATCGCAAAAGGATTGTTCAGGGCCTACTTCGACGGCAAAAAATAAGTGTTGCACTTCCCGGAAGATTGGACTATACTGTTTTTAGTAAAGCGGGCAGCACACCAATCGGGAGGAATGTTATCTGTAATGTTAGAGGCGATAAGCTGTGGAGGTGTGGTAATTTTTCGGGGAAAGATCCTTCTTTTGTATAAGAATTACAAGAATAAGTACGAGGGCTGGGTATTGCCGAAGGGTACGGTAGAGCAGGGCGAGGAGTTCAAAGAGACTGCGCTGCGGGAGGTGCTGGAGGAGTCCGGGGCTAAGGCTACAATCATAAAATATGTGGGAAAAAGCGAATATACCTTTAATGTGCCTGAGGATGTGGTGGAGAAGGAAGTGCATTGGTATCTGATGATGGCGGACAGCTATTACAGCAAGCCGCAAAAGGAAGAATATTTCATGGATTCAGGGTTCTATAAATACCACGAAGCGTATCATCTGCTGAAATTTTCCAATGAGAAGCAGATTCTGGAAAGGGCATATGATGAGTATCTTGAGCTGAAAAGATGCAATTTATGGGGAAGCCGGAAGTATTATTGAGGCTCCCTGAGGCAGGCGCAGCCGCCGTTTCGGCGCGTGGCTGCGGAGTAAAGGAATTCGTGTATGGCTTTCGGACTTGCATTTCATCCCAAATTGTATCTGGGAGAGAGCATTAAAGAGAAGAATTTGGATAGAATCATGAAAAGGCTGGAAAAAAGGCCGATTTTTTCCGGTGTTTTTGTGATTGCGCTCTGCCGGGGCAAATCGGACCAGCTGGAGCTGTACGACGGGAAGGAGCTGGCCGGCAGCTACTACAAGAAGTATCCCCCGTATATCGTAGGGATTGCCGGGGATCGGGAAGAGGCCATATCCGTGGTTGAGAAGATCGTGAGGGAATGTCTGCAGGCCAGAGGAGACTGTGCATTGAAGGAGTATCTGCGATGTTAGACATATGTTTGGGGATTCTGGCCGTGCTGGGCATAGTGCTTCTGGTCTTGGCGGCTCTGGCAGCGGCGAGCCTGCTTCTGGTTCTGTTCTTCCCTCTGACGTACCGCGTCCGCGGCTTCAGGGAGCCGGAGGCTTTTGGACTGACGGTAAATGTTAGGTGGCTGTTGGGATTGGTGCGGGCAGTCTGCAGATATCCGGATCCCGGACGGCTCAAGGTCAAGGTATTGTGCTTTTCTCTGTATGATCAGGGACTTGCCTTCGGGGAGGAAGAGAAGGCCGGAAGCGGGAGGAAGAGAAAAAAGAAAAAAGAGAAGTCCGGCAAAGGAAAGGGCGCCGCGGGGAAGAAGAGCGGAAAAGAGACCGGGGAAAAGGACGGGGGCAGAACCGGAAGCGGCGGGGCAGGGGACGATGAGAGACAAGAACCCTGCGTGACCGGTGACAATAGGGGGGAGAAGAAGGACGGCAGCGCCGGAAGGGATGCCAAAGAGACAGACGGCTGTGGCTGCGGGCCGGCCGATGCGGGAGAGACTCCCTGCGGGGAAGAGATGAGGCAGGGGCCTCTGTGGAAACTGAGGGCCAAGCTGCAAAAGATAAAGTACACATTTTGGACCTTGTATGATAAAATAAAGAAGATTTGGGAGAATATATCCTATTATGTAAATCTGCTGCAGGAAGAGGAGACGAAGCTGCTGATTTCGGAGTCGCTGACAGCATTGGGAAAGATGCTCAAGAGCATACGCCCAAGGCGTGTCAGGGCAAATATCCGTTTCGGCACAGGCGCTCCGGATACCACGGGCTATGCATACGGACTCTGCTGCATGGTTGCCGCGGCGTGGAGGCCGGGGTTTTGGGTGACTCCGGATTTTGAGAAAAAGGTGCTGGAGGGCGAGTTTGACGTATCCGGCCGCATTACCATATGGGTTCTGCTGGTAAATGGATTGAAGATGTATAAGCTTATCAGGAGGATGAAGGCGGAGAGGAAGCTTTCCGCCTAGGCCTTCGGAATGGAGGAAAAAATGGCAGACAAGGAAAATCAGTTTCAGGGAGTGGTGGAATCGCTGTTGAAGGGAATGGACACGGTGCTGTCCACCAAGACTGTGGTGGGAGAGGCTACCAACATCGGTGATACGATCATCCTGCCTCTTGTGGACGTGACCTTCGGCGTAGGGGCCGGAGCGGGGAGCAACGGCCAGAAGAATGCGGCGTCGGGCGCGGGAGGACTGGGCGGAAAGATGACCCCCAGCGCGGTGCTTGTGATCAAAAACGGCGCTGTCAAGCTGGTGAACATCAAGAATCAGGATGCAGTCACCAAGGTGCTGGACATGATTCCGGATTTTGTGGAGAAGTTCACCAAGCCAAAGGAAAAAAGCCATGAGGCGAAAGAGGGACAGATATCCGACGCGGAGGTGGTGGATATCGCATTCCCCGAATCAAAATAGAGACAGTATCTCGGATTTAAAATCAAAAGGGCGGGAGGCTATTTGATGCCTGCGGCGCATATACTAGAGTGATATGGAGCTTAAGGATAACATGGCGTGTCTGCGAAGGGGGCGCCGTGGGGAATAGCCATGAAGAAAATGATTGGTCTAGCTGCCTTTTTGATTGCAATAGGGATGCTTATCATGCTGATTGCCCATAACCGGCTGACCGGCCTGATCATCATTGCCGTCCTGCTGTTTGTGGGCTATCATTGTTTCTGCAGCGATTGAAGGGTAGGCGCCGGAAAAGGGGAGAAGACTGCCCTGAGAGGGGAGGCTGCCCCCTGAAGGACGGTATACAAAAACGGTATACAAAAAATGAAATGTGAAGAATGCGGGAATATACTAGTGTTGGACAGCGTTTTTTGCAATAAATGCGGCCAAAAGAAAAAGGCATAAGAAAAAACGGCACAGCCCTTTGGGGCTATACCGTTTCAAGCCATAAGTCTTTCCATGTTTTAAAAGCACCGCAGAAGCGTGTTAAGCTCTCTCGACCTTACCGGACTTCAGGCAAGCGGTGCAGACATGCAATCTCTTGTTTCCGCCGTTCACCTTGCATTTTACTCTCTTGACATTGGGCTTCCACATTGTACGGGTTTTTCTATTTGAATGGCTCACATTGTTTCCAAAATGAACGCCCTTGCCACAAATATCACACTTGGCCATCTTGACACCTCCTCGACATCTGCGTTTTATCATCATATGGTTTATATGATCATACGCCTTAGATTTTATTCACAACAGTGATATTTTACCAGAAATATATAGGAAAAGCAAGCGAAAAAAAAGTTTTTTTAAATTTTACATTTATAGTTTCTTTTTTTGGGGAAAACTGTTAATATGGTTAATATATGTCTGGCTTTTTGAGGATGGATGAACATTTTATCATGAAGGAAAGGATGGGGGATGGACATGAGAGGTTCTTCTATGAATACCCATATGGGAAAAATCGTAGTCCACAATGAAGTGATAGCCCAGTACGCAGGAAGTGTTGCCGTGGAATGCTTTGGCATCGTGGGCATGGCGGGCGTCAATATGAAGGATGGTCTGGTGAGACTTTTGAAGATGGACAGCATCACAAGGGGCATCACGGTGGCGCTGCACAATAATAAGCTGATTCTTGATTTCCATGTCATCGTCGCCTATGGCGTGAGTATATTGGCGGTGGCGGACAACCTTATCAGCAATGTGAAGTACAAGGTGGAGGAGTTTACCGGCATCGAAATCGAAAAGATCAACATCTACGTGGATGGTGTGAGAGTGATTGATTAAGGAGGATTTTATCGTGAGTGTACAGCAAATCGACGCTAAAATGCTTTCTAGGATGTTCTTTGCCGGTGCAAAAAATTTGGAGAGCAAGAAAGAGTGGATCAATGAATTGAATGTCTTTCCGGTACCTGACGGGGATACGGGCACGAATATGACCATGACGATTATGTCTGCGGCGAGAGAGGTGTCGGCGCTGGGGGACGATGTTGACATGAATGCTGTCTGCAAGGCAATTTCCAGCGGTTCCCTGAGGGGGGCGAGAGGAAATTCCGGCGTTATCCTTTCCCAGCTTCTGCGGGGATTTACGAAAAGGATCAAGGAAGAAGAGATTTTGACGATTCCCGTTTTAGTGGAGGCTTTGGATAAGGCCGTGGAGACCGCGTACAAGGCGGTGATGAAGCCCAAGGAGGGAACGATTCTCACTGTGGCCAGAGGGGCGGCGGACAAGGCCAAGGCGCTGGCGGCGGACGGCGTGGGCGATGACATGGAGGCCTTTCTGGCAGGCGTCATCGAGCATGCCAGATACGTTCTTAGTCAGACTCCGGAGATGCTGCCGGTGCTCAAGCAGGCAGGAGTGGTGGACTCCGGCGGGCAGGGGCTGGTGGAGGTTCTGGCAGGGGCTCTGGACGCCTATCTGGGCAAGGAGATCGATTTCTCCGTGCAGGCGCCTACCGTGCAGGCGGCGGGTAACGGAACCAGACAGAATCTGGAGGAAGAGACGGAAATCAAGTTCGGGTACTGTACCGAGTTCATTATTATGCTGAACAAAACCTTCAACATCAAGATGGAGATGGATTTCAAGGCATATCTGGAGTCTATAGGCGATTCTATTGTATGTGTGGCAGATGAGGATATAGTAAAGGTGCACGTACATACCAATGACCCTGGTCTGGCCATCCAGAAGGCATTGAAGTATGGAGCACTTTCCAACATGAAGATCGACAACATGCGGCTGGAGCATCAGGAGAAGCTGTTCAAGATGTCCCAGAAGGAGAGCGCGGCCCCCAAGGAGTCTCAGGCAGCGCAGGAGGCTGCAAAGGCAGGGCCGCCCAAGGATTTCGGCTTCATCGCCGTGTCTGTGGGAGACGGCATTCATGAGATATTCAGGAGTCTGGGAGTTGACTATATCATCGAGGGCGGCCAGACCATGAATCCCAGCACCGCTGACATTTTGGAGGCGGTGGAGAAGGTGAACGCCAAGACCGTATTTATTCTGCCAAACAACAAAAATATCATCCTTGCGGCAAATCAGGCGGCGGAGCTGACCACGGAAAAAGACTTATTTGTAATCCCTACCAGAACCATTCCGCAGGGCATTACGGCAGTGATCAACTTTATGCCGGAGTTGTCCGCCGATGAAAATGAAGAGAACATGATAAGGGAAATCAAGAATGTCAGCACCGGTGAAGTGACCTATGCGGTGCGGGACACGGTCATCGATGACAAGGAGATCAAAAAAGGCGATTACATGGGAATCGGTGATCAGGGGATTCTGGCTGTGGGCGGAGACATGGGCAGCGTGGCAAAGGATACCATCTCCGGGATGATGGGAGAGGAATCAGAGCTGATCAGTATTTATTATGGCAGCGACGTGAAAGAGGAGGAGGCCGAGGCCTTCCGGGGACAGGTTGCGGAAAGCTATCCCGACTGTGACATCGAGCTGCAGTACGGCGGCCAGCCGATCTATTATTATATTGTGTCAGTAGAATAACGGGGCCTCAAAGGGCTTCGGAGGAAAGGCTCAACGGCAAGGACGAAGCTGCGCTGCGGCAGGCGGTCTTTGCCGTTTTCCGATTTCTGTGGAGCAGGCGGCCTGTTTTCTATTGGCTTTATGCCGCATCAGGAAAACAATACGAGGAACGAGACAGTGTGAAAAGGGGCGAGATATATGGACGGACAATCTCCGATCAGGGAGCTGAAGGGCGTGGGGGAAAAGACGCAGAAGCTGTTCGCAAAGCTGGATATCCATACTGTGGGGGATCTGCTGACCTTTTATCCCAAAGATTATGAAACTTTTCAGAAGCCGGTGGGAATCGCTCAGGCGGCTCTGGGGGAGGTATGCGCCGTGTACGGCTGTGTATGGGGGATTCTTGGCGAAAAGAGAGTGAGGAACCTCCATGTGCTGAACGTGAAGCTGTCGGACGGCACGGGGGAGATTTTTGTGACCTTCTACAATATGCCCTTCCTGAAGAAGGTTCTGAAAAAGGGAGGCTTTTATGTCTTTCGGGGCATGGTCCAGAGCAGGGGCGCCAATAAGCTGATGGAGCAGCCGAAGCTGTTCTCCCTTGACGACTACCGCAAGATAGAGGGCCAGCTTCTGCCCCGCTATTCCCTGACGAAGGGACTCACCAATCAGGCTCTGCTGAAATATATGAGGCAGGCTCTGACCTTTTACGGATTTTTGCCTGAGCGTTACAGCGGGTCAATGCTGGAGCGGAACGGACTGATATCCGAGAGAGCGGCGCTGGAGGCCATTCATTTCCCGTCCGGAAGGGAAGAGCTGCTTCAGGCCAGAAAGCGGCTGGTATTTGACGAGTTCTTTTCTTTTCTGTTTATGATGCGCAAAAGTAAGGACTATGGCCGTCAGATCACAAGCGAATACCGGATTCAGGAGACTGCGGATACAGTCCGGTTCTTGGAACAGCTCCCCTTTCCCCTGACAGAGGCTCAGAAAAGGGTCTGGCAGGAGATCAGGGGGGACATGGGCAGTCCCTATTGCATGAACCGTCTGGTACAGGGAGATGTGGGATCGGGAAAGACCATTGTGGCAGTGCTGGCTCTTCTGATGACCGCAGCCAACGGATATCAGGGAGCGCTGATGGCCCCTACGGAGGTGCTGGCCCTGCAGCATTTTGAGACGGTACAGGGCTATGTAAAAAAGTACGGCTGTAGTTTTCGCCCGGTACTTCTGACGGGTTCCATGAGCGCTGGGGAGAAGCGTGAGGCCTATGGACGCATCGCATCCGGGGAGGCGAATCTGGTAATCGGCACCCACGCCTTGATTCAGGAGAAGGTGCAGTATCACAGTCTGGCGCTGGTGGTCACGGACGAGCAGCATCGCTTCGGGGTAAGGCAGAGAGAGAGGCTTGCACAAAAAGGGGCCCAGCCCCATATTCTGGTGATGAGCGCCACGCCGATTCCCAGAACCCTTGCCCTCATTCTGTACGGAGATCTTCAGATATCTGTCATTGACGAGCTCCCTGCAGACCGTCTGCCCATCAAGAACTGTGTGGTGAACACTTCCTATCGTGCCACCGCGTATCGCTTTATTGCCAAGGAGGTGGAACAGGGCAGACAGGTTTATGTGATCTGTCCTCAGGTGGAGGGAGCCGAGGATGCACAGGACGGATTTTCCGGGGAGGGGGGCGCCCCCATGGAAAATGTGGTGGATTATACGGAAAAGCTCAAGAGTGTCCTGCCTTCCCATATACAGGTGGCATATCTTCATGGGAAGATGCGGCCGGGGGACAAGAAGCGGATTATGGAGGAATTTGCCTCCCATACAGTGGATGTGCTGGTGAGTACCACGGTGGTGGAGGTGGGAATCAATGTTCCCAACGCCACGGTGATGATGGTGGAGAACGCGGAGCGCTTCGGCCTTGCCCAGCTGCATCAGCTGCGGGGACGGGTAGGCAGGGGGGAGCATCAGAGCTACTGTATCTTTGTCAGCGCCAACGAGAAGGAAGAGGCCATGGAGCGGCTGAAGATACTGAAGAAGTCAAATGACGGCTTCTTTATCGCCTCGGAGGACCTGCGTCTCAGAGGGCCGGGGGAGCTTCTGGGGGTCAGGCAGAGCGGGGAGTTCTCCTTTCAGATCGGGGATATTTACACGGATGCCGCCGTGCTGCAGCAGGCGGCCCGGGAGGCGGAGCGGATCCTTGCGGAGGATCCGGACCTGGCGCAGGAGGAAAATGAGGCGCTTAGGAGATATATGGAAGCCGCAGCGGAGAATGCGGTGGATTTCCGGTCCATATAAGGACGGATATAGGATGCGGTGGATTTTTAAAGTGTTGACTTTAGCCGCAGATATCGTTAAAATAGAATTCAGAAGTTTTTAGGCTTTATTAATTTAGCGGGTTCGGCGGTTGTCCGGCCCTGCGGAAACGAGGAAATATATGTCGAATGTGGTGATCGTCACGGACAGCAACAGCGGTATCACGCAATCAGCAGCCAAGGAGCTTGGCGTTCACGTTCTGCCCATGCCCTTTATGATTGACGGAGAGACCTTTTACGAGGATTTGAACCTGACGCAGGAGGAATTTTACGACAAACTGAAATCCGGCTCCGACATTGCCACCAGCCAGCCGGATCCGGAGTCCGTGATGAAGCTTTGGGAAGGGCTTCTCAAAGATTACGAGGAAATTGTATACATCCCCATGAGCAGCGGGTTGTCCGGTTCCTGCCAGAGCGCCATAATGCTGGCGGAGGAGTACGGCGGCAGGGTACAGGTGGTGAACAACCAGCGGATTTCCGTCACCCAGCGCCAGTCTTGTCTGGATGCCAAGCTGCTGGCCTCCAAGGGAATGAGTGCAAAGGAGATCAAGGACTTTCTGGAGAAGGATAAGTTCAACAGCAGCATCTATATCATGCTGGACACTCTGTATTACCTGAAAAAGGGGGGCAGGATCACCCCTGCCGCAGCGGCAATAGGGACCCTGCTGAAGCTGAAGCCCGTGCTGCAGATTCAGGGGGACAAGCTGGATGCCTTTGCCAAGGCGAGAACAACCAATCAGGGCAAGAGCGTCATGATCAACGCCGTGAAGAATGACATTGAGACCCGGTTCGGGGGGGATGAGGAGAATGTATGGCTGTCCATTGCGCACACCGCGAATCTTGCAGCGGCACAAGCCTATCGGGAGGAGGTTCTTGCCCATTTCCCCGGCCATGATATCAATATCGATGCTTTGTCCCTGAGCGTGTCCTGCCATATAGGTCCCGGCGCTCTGGCGCTGACCGTCACGAAGAAAATTCAAGTATGACACGCTCTACAATATATTTTGCAATCGGCTTCGTTTGTCTTTTAAAATACATTTCTTTATGATATACTGAGGATGGTTTTGTCAGGAAAGGCGGTGCTTTTTATGGAAGAGGAGAAGTATGTGGCGTATGTCTCCACCTATACGCAGGGAGACAGTCATGGAATAAAGGTTTACGACGTGGATATGGAGCATGGGCGGTTCATTGAGAAGGACAAGGTGGAGATCACCAATTCCTCCTACGTGACCATTTCCCACAACGGAAAATATCTATATTCCATCACGGACTTCGGGGTGGAGTCTTATACGATTCAGCCCGACGGCAGTCTGGAATTTTTAAACTATGCCCCCATCAATGGAATGAGAGGCTGCTATGTCTCCACGGACTATAACGACGGATATTTGTTTGTGGCAGGATATCATGACGGGAAGCTGACGGTGCTTCGCCTGCGGGACGACGGTTCCATCGGGGAGATCACGGACGAGATCTTCCACAAGGGGCTGGGAAGCGTTGCGGAGCGGAATTTCAGGCCTCATATCAACTGTGCAAGAATGACCCATGACAATAGATACCTTCTGGTGGCGGATCAGGGCATGGATCATGTGAATGTGTACCGGTTCGACGGTCTGACGGGCAAGGTCATTCTTGCGGATATTCTGAGGAGCGAGCTGGAGTCTGCACCCAGACATGTGAAGATTTCCAGAGACGGCAGGTTCATCTATATCGTACATGAGTGCAAATGCTATATTGACGTGTATTCCTATGAGGAGAAGAATAGGCAGCCCGTGTTCGAGAAGGTTCAGACAGTGGAGACTTGTCAGGTGGAGGCAGGCAGCTACAATGCTACCAGCGCCCTTTCTTTTTCGGAGGATCACAAGTATCTGCTCAGCTCCAATGCAGGGGACAATTCCGTTGTGCTCTTTGAGGTGGACGAGGAGACCGGAATGCTGAACAAGGTTTTCTGTCTGCCTATCAGCGGGGATTATCCCAAGGACGCCAGTCTGTTCCCCAACAATAAGTATCTGGTGTCCCTGAATCATGAGTCCAATGACATGACGTTCTTTCACGTCAATATGGAGGAGGGCACCATGGTGATGAACGGGGCGCCCATCAAGGTGAACGTGCCTAACTGTATTGCGTTTCATAAGCTATAGGGATCGTGTGAATGGCCGGACGAGGGAGCAAGGGCGTCCGGCCGTTTTCTATTGTGAGGGAGTCTTCTTTCAGAGCAGCAGGGAATAGTCCGGACAGGCTGTGTTTGATAATTTCAATTTAACCCATTCCGAAACCGATAATTTGCTTACTTATCCCCATGAAAATAGCTTTGATGCCTCAGAGGAAGGGGCGCTTTTAAGGAAAAAGTCTGAGAGCGGGAATGAGGCGGAGATCATTGCCGAGGTTGAAGGCGTGATTGCAGGAACTGCCGGAATAGAAGCGGTGGGCGCAAAGTACAAAGTACGGCACCGGGCCGAGTTCGGCATCAGCGTCGCCAAGGAGTATTGGGGACTGGGAATCGGCAGGGCATTGCTGAACGCCTGCATCGAGCTTGAACTGTGAGGCGCTGCAATGCCCTGAAGGGGCATTGTATAGGGCTTATGTCTTTTTATAGAAGCGTTCTATGGACTCCAGCTTTGCCGACATATTCAGGAGCATGGCGTCCAGAACCGTGAGGGCCGTCATACATTCCATGACAACCACGGCCCGGGGAACGATGATGGGATCGTGCCGCCCCTTGATGTTGATATCAATGTTCTCTCCGGATCGATTTACGGTTCGCTGGGTACTGAAAATAGAAGGGGTAGGCTTTACATAAGCTCGGATCAAAATGTCGTCCCCGTCGCTGATGCCTCCCAATATGCCTCCGGCATGGTTTGTGGATTTGGTGACAGAGCCGTTTTCCATGCGGAAGGAATCGTTGTTTTCGCTTCCGAAACGCTGGGATACCAGATGACCGTCCCCGATTTCCACGGCCTTCACGGCCCCGATGGACATGACGGCCTTGGCCAGATTGGCATCCAGCTTTTCAAACACCGGGTCTCCGATTCCGGCAGGCAGGCCCTCTACCAGACATTCCATACAGCCTCCCACAGAGTCGGTTCTGCGCTTGGCGTCTTCCAGATACTCCATGGCGGCCTGAGCCGCGACAGGATCAGGCATGGCGGTGGGGGTCTGGAGGATGGCAGCTTTGTCGAATCTGTCCATGTCCGCTTCTATGGGACCGATGGCACGGGTGTACGCGCAGAGTGTGACGCCCAGCTGGCTCAGGAGCTTGGAGGCGATGGCCCCTGCGGCCACCCGTCCGACGGTCTCCCGGCCGGAGGAGCGGCCGCCGCCCCGATAATCCCGGAATCCGTATTTCATGTCGAAGGTATAATCTGCATGGCCGGGACGGTAATAGGAAGCTATCTCGTCATAGTCCCGGGAGATCTGGGAGGTATTGCGTACCATGAGGGAGATGGAAGCTCCGGTGGTGAGTCCCTGAAACACGCCGGAGAGGATTTCCACGGAGTCCGCCTCTCTGCGCGGGGTGGAAATGCTGCTGGAGCCGGGCTTTCTTCTGTCCAGATACCGCTGAATGTCCGCCTCCTCCAGAGGCAGCCCGGCGGGACAGCCGTCGATGACGACTCCCAGCGCTTTTCCGTGTGATTCTCCCCATGTGGTGATTTTGAAGATGGTGCCGAAGGTGGAACCTGCCATTTTGACGCCTCCCTGCCCGCTTTTTCGGGCCTATGTCTTATACCGTTTGGTGAGCAGTCCGCTTGCTGCTGTGAATGAATGCTTTCATTATACCGGAATCGGAGGAAAATGGCAATGCATGGAATCTAAACATCTGCCCGTGCTTTTTGGATGATGGCTTTTGCTTCTTCTTTTTTCAGCACTTTTCCGTATGACACTACCTTTCCGTCCACAACCAGCGCCGGAGTAGTCATTATTCCATAGGCGGCAATCTGGGAAAAGTCCGTAACATGGTCAATGGACGTGTCCATTTCCAATTCCGCCAGAGCTGCCCGAACGGCGTCCTCAAGAGCATTGCACTTGGCACATCCTCCCCCTAGTACCTTGACCCCGGAAGCGGTATTTGCGGCTTTTGCCTGCTCCGCGGATTCCGGGGTAGAGCTGCCGCAACAGCAGCCTTTTGTTTCTTCCTTTTTCTTGCTAAACAGTCCCATAGCTAATTCCTCCTTTATATTTATATCAGTACAAATTGAAATATATTAAATAAGTACCCTACAAGGATAATGCCCATGGTACAGATACCTATAAACAAAGCCAGCAGTTTTGGCTTAATTGCTTTGCGGAGCATAATCATGGACGGTAGACTTAGTGTAGTGACAGCCATCATAAAGGCTAAGATCGTGCCGAGCTGCGCGCCCTTATGGAGCAGGGCCTCCGCCACAGGAATAGTGCCGAAAATATCGGCGTACATGGGGACGCCTACCAGCGTAGCAAGGACGACACCCAATGGATTGTCGCCTCCCAATGCAGCCTCAACCCAGATTTCCGGTATCCAGTTGTGAATCGCTGCGCCGATGCCCACGCCGATTAAAATATATGGGAATACTTTCTTGAAAGTGGCGGATACTTGTTCTGCAGCATATTGAATCCGTTCTTGTACCGTCAGTGCAGGGGCTTCTATGTCTACGCTTCCGGCATTGCGGATAAAATCCTCTACATGGCGCTCCATATGCAGTTTCTCAATGAGGGTGCCGCCTATCACGGCGATCACCAGCCCCACCACCACATAGACGACGGCTACTTTTGCGCCAAAAATGCTCATGAGAAGGATTAGGCTTCCCAAATCCACCATGGGGGATGAAATCAGGAAAGAAAATGTAACCCCAAGCGGCAGTCCTGCGCCGGTGAAGCCCATAAATAAAGGAATGGACGAACATGAACAGAACGGTGTCACGGTGCCCAATAGGGCCGAGATGATATTTGCGCCGATACCCTGAAACCGGCCTAATATCTGTTTGCTTCGTTCCGGAGGAAAGTAACTCTGAACGTAGGAGATAATGAAAATCAAGAAGCAGAGCAGCAGCGTGATTTTCAGTACGTCATAAAGGAAAAACCGGACGCTTCCGCCGATAGGTTTCCCCACCTCCAGCCCGAGCTTGGAAAGTCCTTCTCCTATCAGTTCATTCATCCATTTCATGCCTAAAACTTGATCCTGAATAAATTGCCATACGCCCATATAGAAACCTCGCTTTCGACTTTGGCATCAATATATCAAAAAAAGTTGATGTTTTGTATGAGGATAAGCGCCATCCTTTTATGATGGCGTTTATTTATCACATGAAGAACAGTTGTTTTGGGAAACTATGTCCGGTGTAGTAAGGGCAAGCAGTAATTTTACCGCTTTATTTCTTCCGGCTTCACTCAAGCGGTAATGGATCCATTTGCCTTCTTGGCGGCCCTCAACAAGCCCGGAATCGCACAGAATCTTCATGTGGTAGGATAGACCCGACTGTGTTAAGTCCATGGGCTCTAGTAAAACACATGCGCATTTTTCCCCGCTGCGCAGCTGCTTTAGGATGGCAAGACGTTTCGGGTCACACAGAGCTTTAAATACTTTTGCACTTTCTTGGTATGTCTCCACATGCTCACCTCAAATCAAAAAATATTGATATGAACAGCATATACAATGATGCTCCCTCTGTCAATAGTTTTTCTGAAGGTTTTGAAAGGGAAGTCTGAAAGCACAGAGAAATAGTGAGAACTGAAAATAAGGATGAAATTGTGAAAACATTCCGGGAATGTAAAATGATGTCAGGCATGAGCCGATAAAGTATACAGTGGTTTTGCTGGCAATAAGATATAATGTAAAATTATACCAACAGTATAATGACAGCATCAGAAATCGGTGGTATAGTGATATCATAGAGGCAGCAGAGGTAAAACACAGACAGACGGCAAAAAAGAATCGGGGCGATCTGGACCCGGAAAGGAAGGGAACTGTATGCGGGCGTATTTTGAGACGGATCTGACTATAAATATAGATATCAATCAATATAATTGTATCAGTGAAGAGCGAAAAGAGACTTTGCCCCAGTGTGATCAGTGGCAGAGTCTGGTTGTGGTGTGCCCGTATAAGGTGAGAAAACGGCGGAAAGAATTGTGATATGAAGCGCCGGATAGGTTTAAGGACCGCTTATCTTATGTGAGCAATCATGTGAGATAGGCGTTTTTTTATCTGGAAATCGGGGGCTGCAGAGGGCGCAAGAAAATACTAGGCTCCCTGAGTCATGGCATGGAAAGGGAAAGAAAGGGAAAAGAATATGTTTGAGATCAAAGGTAAAATGAACAAGGCAGTCTGCTTCGGCACTGTGGTGGAGGAGGAAGCCATAGAGCAGATCCGCAGAATGTGCGATTACGAATTCACTGAGGGCAGCAAAATCAGGATCATGCCCGACGTTCATGCAGGGAAGGGATGCACCATCGGCACTACCATGACCGTCACGGACAAAGCGGTGCCCAATATCGTGGGAGTGGACATCGGCTGCGGGATGTATACGGTGAGGCTGGGAAATGTGGAAATCAATTTTGAAAGGCTTGACGAGGCAGCTCATTATGTGCCGTCGGGCATGCATATCTGGGAAGGAAGGCAGGAGAAATTCAACCTGCAGGAGCTTCGCTGCTACCGCAGCCTGAAGAATACGAAATGGCTGGAGCGCAGTCTTGGAACACTGGGGGGCGGAAACCATTTCATCGAAGTGGATCAGGCCCGGGACGGGGGCAAATATCTGGTGATCCACACCGGGAGCCGGAATCTGGGCAAGCAGGTGGCGGAGCTGTATCAGCAGCTGGCGGTGGATCTGAACAAGGGCAAGGAGACCTATTTTCTGGAAAGGGACCAGATTATCCGCACCTATAAGGAGCAAAATAGGAAAAAGGAAATCCAGAGCGCTCTGGAGGCCATTTCCTGGAAGAAGAGGGAGGCCACCATGCCGGAGGATCTGTGCTATCTCTATGGAAGCTTTCTGGAGGATTATCTTCATGACGTGGAGATCTGCCAGCAGTTTGCCAGAAGGAACCGGGAGAAAATCGCGGAGATCCTGCTGGAGAGGATAGGGCTGTTTTCGGAGGTGGACTGGGAGAAGGACGCTTTTCATACCATCCATAACTATATCGACACCAAGGAGATGATTTTAAGAAAGGGCGCCATTGCGGCCCACGCCGGAGAGAAGGTGCTGATCCCCATCAATATGAGGGACGGCAGCGTTCTGGCCGTAGGAAGGGGAAACGCAGACTGGAATTATTCCGCGCCCCATGGGGCAGGAAGGCTCATGTCCAGAACCAAGGCGAAAAACACATTGAGCATGGAGGAATATCGGGCTGCAATGGAGGGAATTTATACCACCTCCGTGAATCCGGCCACGCTGGACGAAGCGCCCATGGCGTATAAAGCCATAGAAGACATTATAGATGTAATCAGGGAATCCGTGGACGTGATAGACGTCATGAAACCCATTTATAATTTTAAGGCATCTGACTAGAAGGCCTGCGTCTATTTAGGCGCTCTCCTTCCGGCCGGACGCCGGAAGGAGGAGAATATGTTTGTATTTCCTACAATCGATATGTTAAAGACAGGCCAGAATATCCTGCGGCTGCGGAAGCAGGCAGGCTTGTCCGTGAAGAATCTGCAGGATATTTTCGGTTTTTCCACTCCTCAGGCCATCTACAAGTGGCAGCACGGGACAGCGCTGCCTACCATAGACAATCTGGTGGTGCTGGCGGCGGTCTTTCAGGTGCGGGTGGATGATATACTTGCGGTGGAGGCTGAGAGCGAAGCCGGGATGCAGGTCAGCGCATAAGTGTGGAAGCTTTTTGCCGCTTTCATCCAAAAGTGCAATTAGACTCATATTCATGTTTGGGGAAAAATAGTTCTTTTTAAATGCAGCGGTACGTGGTACAATGTAACCAAAGCGAAGGGCATGATAAAGATAGGTCAGGAGGGCCCGGCATGAATAATGAATACGATAATGAGGTTTTTTTCAGCGAATATGCGAAAATGTCCCGCAGCAGGGAGGGCCTGAGTGCGGCCGGGGAATGGAGCCGGCTGAAGCCTTGTTTTCCGCCGCTTCAGGGGAAAACGGTTTTGGATTTGGGCTGCGGTTATGGCTGGCACTGCATGTATGCGGCAGAACAGGGAGCTGCAAGGGTATTGGGGCTGGACTGGATTTATACAGAAGCCGGAAGCCCCAGATACTGGCCCGTGGACGACTATTTCATTACAGGAGAGAGAAACACCCGTTTCTTGGGGTGCAATGTGGTAAAGCAGCACCATACGCTCACGCAGATATTGATGGGTCTGCTGAATAATGGCTTTGAGCTGGAAAAGGTGGAGGAAGTGAAGCCTCCTGAAGAAATGATGGATATACCGGGAATGAAGGATGAGCTGCGCCGCCCCATGATGCTTCTGGTGAAGGCGTCGGTAAAAAAGCGGGAATTTAAGTGCAGATAATGCAAAGATAAGCGGATCGGCAGATGGGAGCGGCAGGGATGGCGAATATGCGCTGCGTTGTGGAAAGGATTACATATCAGAACCCGGAAAACGGATATTCCGTGCTGAAGGTACGGGCGAAGGGGCATGATGACTTGGTGACGGTGGTGGGAAATCTCTTGGATGCCAATGTAGGGTCAGTGCTGCTGGTAGACGGGGAGTGGAAGGTGGATTCCAAGTACGGAAGACAGTTTGCGGCAAGACAATGGCAGGAGACGCTGCCGGCCACGGTCTACGGAATGGAGAAATATCTGGGCAGCGGGCTCATCAAGGGCGTGGGGCCGAAATTTGCAAAGAAGATCGTTCAGAAATACGGAGAAAACACTTTTGCGGTTATCGAAGAAAACGTTGAGGCATTGATTGAAATATCAGGTATCGGCGCAGGGCGCGTGAAAATGATCGCAAAGAGCTGGGAAAGACAGAAGGAGGTCAAGAATATCATGCTCTTTTTGCAGGAGCATGAGGTCAGCACCGCTTTTGCCGCAAAGATATTCAAGCAGTACGGAAACGAGAGCATCGGCAGAATGAAGGAGAATCCTTATCAGCTTGCCGACGATATATGGGGAATCGGTTTTCGGACGGCTGACGGAATCGCCCGGAAGCTGGGGTTCGATAGGGAGTGCTATGTCCGGCTGCGCAGCGGCGTCATGTACGCGCTGAGTGAGCTGGCTGACGAGGGGCATGTATATGCCAGAGAGGGACAGCTTGTGGAGAAGGCTTCGGCGCTGCTGGAAGCGGAGGAGTGCCGTATCGTCATGACCATGGATCAGATGGTGAAGGATAAGGATCTGATCAAGGAGAATCAAAAAAGGAATGGGGATGAAGAGACGGAGGATGCCGTATACCTGCCTCCTTTTTATTTTGCGGAGATAGGCGTGACCGGGAAACTGAAGAAACTGGCCGCTGCTTCCGGGTCCGACAGATTGCAGGCATGGATTGAAGGCACCGCCGGTTTTGTGGACGTGGGCGAAATCGAGAGGAAGCTGAACATGAAGTATGATGATGTTCAGGCGGATGCCATCAGACAGGCGGCCCGGTCCAAGGTGATGGTGCTCACCGGGGGACCCGGCACGGGCAAGACCACCACTACGCAGGGAATCATCGCGCTCTACAGAGCTTACGGGCTTAGGATATTGCTGGCGGCTCCTACGGGGAGGGCGGCAAAAAGGATGACGGAGGCCACGGGGCTGGAGGCCAAGACCATCCATAGACTTTTGGAGTGCAAGCCTCCCGAGGGCTATCAGAAGAACGAGGAGAATCCTCTGGAGGGGGACGTGCTGGTGGTGGATGAATGTTCTATGATAGACATTGTACTGATGAATTCTCTTTTGAAGGCCATACCGCCGAACATGAGGCTGATACTGGTGGGAGACATTGACCAGCTGCCCTCTGTGGGGGCGGGAAATGTACTCAGGGATATAATCGATTCCGGCAGGTTCCCCGTTATCCGGCTCACAAAGATTTTTCGGCAGGCTCAGGAGAGCAGGATCATCATGAACGCCCATAGAATCAACGAAGGGAAATTGCCGGATATTTCCAACGGCAGGGCTGCGGATTTCTTCTTTCTGCAGCAGGAGGATCCGGAGCAGGCGGCTGCGGAAATCGTAGGTCTGGTTAAAAACAGGCTGCCCCGCAGCTATGGGGTGTCGCCCTCTGCCATCCAGGTGCTGACTCCCATGCAGAGGGGCGTGGTGGGCGCTACAAACCTGAATCTGGTGCTGCAGGAGGCCCTGAATCCTTCCGGAGAAGGGCTTAGGAGAAGCGGCTTCGTGTTCCGGCCCAAAGATCGGGTGATGCAGATCAAGAACAATTATGATAAAGAGGTTTTTAACGGGGATATCGGCCTGATAGAAGCGGTGGATTTGACCAACCGCACATTGACAGTGGGGTTTGACGCAAGAATTGTAGAGTATGATGTGACGGAGCTGGACGAGCTGGTTCATGCCTATGCCACCACCATCCATAAGGCTCAGGGATCTGAATATCCCGTTGTGGTTATGCCCGTGCTCATGAACCATTATGTGATGCTGCAGCGTAATCTGATTTATACGGGCATTACCAGAGCAAAAAGGCTGTTGGTGATGGTGGGCACCAAAAAAGCGCTTGCCTACGCCGTGGGCAATGTGACCGTCACAAAGCGCAACACCATGCTGAGAGAGCGCCTTGTGACGGAGTGAAAGAGGGGGTTATTGACTTTCCTTGCCCCGCTGGGCCAGAAAGAAGTTCACAAGCCGCTCCACATCGCCTAGACATGCGCCGCAGACGGTGCTGGCCCCTGTGATCTGCTGAACCTCCTCAAGGGTGTCGGCCCCGTTTTCCACGGCCTCTTTGATCTGGCCGCTGGTGACATTCATACAATTGCAGACTACTTTGTCAAGATTCATGGTTTTACCTCCTTGTCCGCTCTGGCGGACAGCTGTGATATGGATTCGGACATTAGTGTGTGTATCTGAAAAAATAATATGCAAAAACAGTTCTGCGGAACTGAATAGGAGGCACAAATGACAAAAAAGCAGCGTGCGCTGGAAATCATCGAGAGACTAAAAAAAGAATATCCGGAAGCGGACTGCACTCTTGACTACGATCAGGCATGGAAACTGCTGGTGAGCGTGCGCCTTGCAGCCCAATGTACAGACGCCAGAGTGAACGTGGTGGTGGAGAAGCTGTATGAAAAGTTTCCGGACGTGAACGCTCTGGCGGAGGCTCCCGTGGAGGAGATTACGGAGCTGGTGCGCCCCTGCGGGCTGGGCAACAGCAAGGCCAGAGACATCAGCGCCTGTATGAAGGTGCTGCGGGATCAGTATGGCGGAAAGGTGCCGGAGGATTTCGACAAGCTGCTGGCGCTGCCGGGAGTGGGGAGAAAGAGTGCGAATCTGATCATGGGAGACGTGTTCGGAAAGCCTGCCATCGTGACGGACACCCACTGCATCCGGCTGGTGAACCGCATGGGGCTGGTGGACGGCATCAAGGAGCCGGCTAAGGTGGAGAAGGAGCTGTGGAAGCTGATTCCGCCTGAAGAGGGAAATGATTTCTGTCATCGTCTTGTGGACCACGGCAGGGCGGTATGCACCGCCAGAACCAAGCCTTATTGCCACAAATGCTGTCTGGAGGATATCTGCAAAAAAGCGCAAGTGGGAGACTCCTCCAAGGCGGCGGAGGGGCGCGGCGCACAATGAGTATATATTTTGGCGCAATTCTTGACGAATTGGGAGTAAAATGATATAGTATGGAATGTTGACATAGGGAAGATGCTATGTCTGGGACTGTTGGAAAAATAGTAAAAATGAATTGGAGGAAAGAACGGAAATGGACGATGGTGGGCCTACTGCCAGTATAATTGCTTATGTGGCATTGCTTTTGGCGGATATGTTTTTCTATGGCTTTGGAGCGGCGCTCGGCTCTTTGAACGAAAAGGAAATGGAGAGGAGGGCCGAGGAGGAAAAGGACAAGAAGGCGATTCGACTGAAGGCTATCATCAGCGATCCTTTCAAATACGAGAATACGGTGCAGATGATCACCTCGCTGATCAATGTGATCATAGGGGCGGTGCATCTGGTGCTGCTGCTTCATGCGGTGGCCAACGGCCTTAGCTTCGTGGCGGAGCGTCAGCTTGGACTGGAGAGTATTCCCGTGGGCATCATTATGGCGGCGGCAGCAATACTGTCCACCTTGCTGCTTCTGTACATAACCCTTACGCTGGGGGTTCTTCTGCCGAAGAAGCTTGCGGCCAGAAATCCGGAACGATGGGCCTATGGCTGCGTCAGACCGGTTTATTTCATGGTACGGCTGTTCGCGCCCTTCATAGGGCTGGTGAACATCACCGCAAAGGGTATCCTGCGGATTTTCGGTATCAACGGGAATGCGGACGAGGCTGACGTGACGGAGGAGGAGATCATCAGCATGGTCAATGAGGGCCATGAGCAGGGTCTGATTCAGGCCAGCGAGGCGGAGATGATATCCAACATCTTTGAGTTCGGGGACAAGGAAGTGCAGGATATCATGACCCATAGGAAGAATATTGTGGCCATCGACGCCCAGACCACGCTTCAGGAGGCGATAACCTTCATGCTGGAGGGCAAGAACAGCCGCTATCCTGTGTATGAGGAAAACATAGACCATATTATCGGCATTCTCCATCTGAAGGATGCCCTGCGCTTCCATGTGGGAGACGGCAAGGCGGACCGGCCCCTGAAGGAGCTGGAGGGGCTGATGCGCGAGCCCAGCTTCGTTCCTCAGACCAAGAATATCGACGAGCTTTTTCAGGAGATGCAGGCCGAGAAGCTGCAGATGGTAGTGGTGGTGGATGAATATGGCCAGACGGACGGTTTGGTAGCCATGGAGGACATTCTGGAAGAGATTGTGGGCAACATCATGGACGAGTATGACGAGGACAGTGAACATATCGAGGAAAAGGGAGAGGACGAGTACGTTATTGAGGGAAAGACTCCTCTGGAGGAACTGGAGGAGAGGTTCAATATTTCTTTTGAGGATGAGGAGTTTGAAACCCTCAACGGGTTTTTGATATCCAGACTGGATAAGATACCGGAGCCGGATGAACAGTTTGACGTAGATTATGGAGGATATAATTTCAAGATCATCTCTGTGGAGAGCAAAATGATTCAGAGCGTGCTGGTGACAAAGCTGCCGGAGGAGCCTCCCGAGGATGTTGACATTGAGGAAGAGAAATAAAAGAAGCGGCGAAGAAAATCATTTGCCAATCATAGCCTATTAGGAATAAACAATCATATAAAAAGGAGAGAATATATGTCAGGACATTCAAAATTTGCCAACATTAAGCATAAGAAGGAAAAGAACGATGCGGCAAAGGGAAAGATATTTACAGTCATAGGGAGAGAGATCGCGGTGGCGGTGAAAGAGGGCGGGCCGGATCCCGGCAACAATTTCAAGCTTGCCACGGTGATCGCAAAGGCAAAGGCCAACAATATGCCCAACGACACCATAGAAAGAGGCATCAAGAAAGCGGCGGGAGATGTGGGCAATGTGAATTATGAATACGTGACCTATGAAGGTTACGGGCCCAACGGCATTGCGATCATAGTGGACGCCCTGACCGACAATAAGAACCGTACCGCGGCAAATGTGAAGAGCGCTTTTACGAAGGGGCAGGGGAATGTGGGCACCCCCGGCTGCGTTTCCTTTATGTTTGACAAGAAGGGGCAGATCATCATTGACAAGGAAGAATGCGACATGGGGGCGGACGACCTGATGATGATGGCTCTGGATGCAGGGGCGGAGGACTTCTCGGAAGAAGAGGACAGCTATGAGGTGCTGACAGACCCGGACGTTTTCGAGGAGGTGCGCAAGGCTTTAGAGGACGGGGGGATTCCCATGATGAGCGCGGAAGTCACCATGATCCCTCAGAATTATGTGGAGCTGACGGAGGAGAGCGCGGTCAGATCCCTTCAGAAAACGCTGGATCTGCTGGAAGCGGACGATGATGTTCAGGCAGTGTATCACAATTGGGACGAGTGATGCAGGCCTTCATAGGATGAGGAGACAAGGCTTATGGATAAATTGGCGATCGTGGTTCCCTGCTACAATGAGGAGGAGGTTCTGAAGCTTGCCTCCGAAGCGCTGCGCGGGGTGCTGGAGGATTTGGTCAGGAAAGAGAAGATTGCTCCGGACAGCTTTGTGATGTTCGTGAACGACGGCAGCAGGGACCGTACCTGGGAGCTGATCGAGGAAGAACACGCGGCCCATCCTTCCCGGATAAGCGGGGTGAAGCTGGCGGGAAACGTGGGGCATCAGTTTGCCCTGACCGCAGGGCTTTTAACGGCTAAGGACATGAGCGATGTGGTCATATCCATCGATGCGGATCTTCAGGATGATGTGAATGTCATTGAGGAGATGGTGGACAAGTTCCATGCAGGCAATGACATCGTATATGGAGTGAGAAAAGAGCGTAAGACGGATACCTTGTTTAAGAGAACCACTGCACAGGCCTTCTACAAGATCATGGGAATCATGGGCGTGAAGACGGTTTATAATCATGCGGATTTTCGCCTGATGTCCAAGAGGGCGGTGGAGGAGTTCTCGAAATACAAGGAGACCAACTTGTTTCTGCGGGGCATGATGCCTCTGATCGGTTACCGCACGGACTGCGTCTATTATGACCGCAAGGAGCGTGCCGCGGGAGAATCCAAGTATCCTCTCAAAAAAATGCTGGCGCTTGCGTTCAACGGCATATCCTCCTTCAGCGTCAAGCCCATCAGCTTGATTCTGGGGGTGGGGATGCTTATCATCTTTGTCTCTGCGCTGGCGCTTATATATGCCCTGATCTCTTATTTTACCGGACATGTGGTTCCCGGATGGACATCATTGATTTTGTCGATCTGGTTTCTGGGAGGACTGCAGCTGCTGGCGGTGGGCTTGGTAGGGCAGTATATCGGAAAGATCTATATCGAGGTCAAACAGAGGCCCCGCTACAATATCGAAAAAGTGATCGCTGCAGAAGAAACTGGAGATGAAGAGAACCGGAAAGGCCGAGATGAGTTGGAAGAAGGGTGCGTTTAGTTATCTGACATGGTTTGTATACACGATTGCCGTGGGAGGCGCAATGGCAGGCATTGCAGGAGCGTACTGCGGCAGGGCGGGGATTGCGGCATATTGGGGAATCTTGTTTGCCGCGATCCTTTTTCTTGCAGTAGGGAATCTGGTGTTTCTGATCCGGCGGCATGTTCAGAAGCTTGCTTCTTTTACCCGGAAGAACAAAAATCTGCTTTATGCTCTGGAGGCGGCTGCGGCCGTGACGCTTCTGGCCGTGGGAATAGCCTTGAGGGTGCAGGGGATGGACGGCGCTTCGCAGTCCTCGGTCTATTTTGAGGCAGCGAAGGTGGCCGAGGGACAGAGGATGCCTCGGCTGGTACACGGCGCCGTCTATTATTACATACAGCTGCTTCATTTGCTGTTTTTGCTGGTGGGGAATCATTTTCAGGCGGCGCTGTGGCTGCAGATTGCACTGCAGCTGCTGGCCTTTGTGTTTTTGTTCTTTGGAGTCAGGAAGCTGGCAGGCTCTGTGGCGGCTTTGGTTGTTCTGGGCTTTTGCGCCTGCAGCCCCTACATGGTGGGGAATGCGCTGCAGCTGTCCCCGGCAAATCTTCTTCTTTGCGTCTTGGCCGCGGCAGGCTGGCTGGTGATGGCCGCTGCCGGAGGGAAGCTGAATCCGCCATTGTTTTTTCTTGCGGGAGTTCCCATTGCTTTTTGCTGCTATACAGACATTACAGGGGTACTGCTGTTGCTTTTTGCCCTTGGGGCCATTTTTGCGGTCCGCAGGGAGCCTTCGGGCCAAAACAGAAGGCTGGCGGCGGTTATATTGTGCCTGATAGGAACCGGGGCAGCGTTTTTCGTAATGGTGTATGTGGACGCGCTGGTAAGCGCGAAGGGGCTGGGCGGCGTACTGCAGGCATGGGGGCTTCTGTACTTTCCCGAAGGCTTTCGGATTCCTGTGACCGTGGAGGCCTCAGACGCGGGGCTGGAGAGTCTGATTCTGGCGGGGGTGATGGCCTTCGGAATATTCAGCTTTTGGGGCGACAAGAAGGAGGAGCGCATGTCCGTCTGGGTGCTGGGAGCCGTGGGAGTGGCGGCAGCCGAGTGCTGGGGGATTTTCACGGAGGAGCAGCCGGGCGCTTTTTTCTTGTATCTGTTAGTTGTGATGCTTGCCGGCATAGGCTTCGGCCAGTGCTTCAGTGTCTCCGGCGCCGAGAGCGATCATATGGAGGGAGATGAGGCAGTGGCGCTGGAGACGAACCGGATAGAGGATGTGCATGTAGATGTGCATGTGGAGGTTCTCTCGGGGGGCCGCGGACCGGCAAAGACATTTCCTGAAAAAACAAACCTAGGAGAGGCCGGACGGAAAGCTGAAGCCCTGACAGCAGGGGATTGCAAGGAGGAGCAGGAAATGCCTGCCCAAGAGGAACCTATGGCTCAGGGAGAGAAGCAGATCCAATATATAGAGAATCCGCTTCCGCTGCCAAAGAAGCATGTGAAGCGTGTTCTGGACTATCCCTGCAGGCCTGCCGCCGAGGAGGATGACTTTGACTATCCTGTGTCGGAGGAGGATGATTTTGATATTTGAACCATGTGATATTTGAACCGAATCATAATTGCTGTTGTGCATTGCAGCCATATAGGCTGCAATGTATTTTTTTGTCCGAAATGGAGATGCTGATACAGAATTCAGAAGATGCGGATTCAACATGAGTACAGCATACGGCTGACGCGGCGCGGGCGCAAAACATCTGTGGAAGGGCGCGGGGAGCCGGAAAAGGAGGAGAGCATGGCACAGCAGGAAGACGAAAAGAAAGAGGACAGGGAGAAAGAACAGCATAGGGACGAAAGAATCAAGGAGACGGGGCAGGCGACTCTGGATGAGAACGGCAAGCTGGAAAATATACATTTGATCTCCATCATCGGAGAAATCGAAGGACATGACAATCTATCCAACAATTCCAAGACCACTAAATATGAGCACATCCTGCCCAGTCTGGCGGCCATAGAGGACAGCAGGGACATCAAGGGCGTATTGGTGCTTTTGAACACTATGGGAGGGGATGTGGAGGCAGGGCTGGCCATCGCTGAGATGCTGGCGTCGCTGAGCAAGCCAACGGTATCTCTGGTTCTGGGGGGCAGTCATTCCATCGGCGTTCCCATAGCGGTGAGCACAGACTATTCTTTTATTGTGCCCACAGGAACCATGGTGATTCATCCGGTTCGCATGAACGGCATGGTGATCGGCGTTCGGCAGACATTTGATTATTTTAAACTAATACAAGATAGAATTACGGGATTCGTATGCAGCCATTGCAGAGTGGACAAAAGCGCTCTGGAGGAGATGATGATGGAGACGGGGGTCCTGACGAAAGATGTGGGCACTATACTGGTGGGTGAGGATGCGGTGAAGCATGGCATCATCGACGAGGTGGGCGGCATAGACAAGGCCATTGCCAGACTGCATGAGATGATCAGAGAAAATGAGACGGGAGGCTTTGAAGGACGGGATTGAAATAATGTGGGTGACAAGTTGCCGGAAAGGTGTTATAATTGAAAAATCGCTGGTATATTTTTAGGAACATGTGAAGTGAGGTTATGTGTGATGGCTGCTTCCAGTGGAAGAAAAACATCATCAGGGAATAAGAGGACTGCCAAGAGCAGCGGAACCAAAAAAACGAAGTCCTCCGCCCGGAGCAAGAAGGCGGCTCCTATCCGGTCGGCACAGGATGGAGCCCTATTTCATGAGATAGGGCTGATTGTGCTGTTTGCCGCTATGGTGCTGCTGTTTTTCTGCAATTTCGGGCTGATCGGGCCTGGAGGAGACGCCGTCAGCGGAGTTCTGTTCGGAGTGTTCGGGCTGACTGCCTATGTGGTGCCCATATTGGTTTTTCTGGCCGTGGCGTTCTGGTTTGCCAATGAAGGCAACCCAAACGTGGTGCGGAAAGTGGTGGCAGGGATCGTGCTTTTCTTTATGATAGGGATCGTCTGCGACCTGCTGCATGCCAATGAGGGCATGGCGGACTATAGTCTGGCAATTTTATACGAGGACTGTCGGGAGGATAAGGCAGGAGGCGGAATACTGGCGGGCAGCGTCAGCTTTTTCCTCCGGCATTATCTGGGGGTCGTGGGTACGGTGCTGGTGGTGTTTCTCTGCTGCGTGGTCTGTCTGATACTGCTTACGGAAAAATCCTTGATAAACAGTATGAAAAAAGGGGGCAGCCGCATGCGGGAGCTGTCCAGAGAGGATGCCGCCAGACGGCGGGAGCAGGCCAGAATACGGCATGAGGAGCAGGAAGAACGCCGGGCCAGAAAAGAGGAGGAGCACGCCAGAAGAGAGGAAGAGCGACGTCTGAGGGCGGAGGAGAAGGAGAACGAAAAGATTCTTCGGATGGAGCGGAAGGTTTCCGGCGTCATGCTTGACACGGCGCTGTCCAGACCGGAGGAAGCGGCGCCCAGACGGGACGATATCCATGAGATTATATTGTCTCAGGAGGAAGAGGGGCAGGAGGCTTTCGAGGAGGAAGAGATCTGGGATTCTTATGGGCCACAGGAGACGGCGCAGAGCGACCTCCCGGAGGATCTTCCTCCCGTGGAATTCCACAGATTCCCGTCAGGGGGAACTGGACAGACGGCTCCGATTGAGGAGGAATTGATGCCGCAAAAGAGCCCTGAGGAAAGGGGCATGAGAGAGCTGAAGGCTCCGGAGGAGGACCCACAGCCTTCCATAAGAATACATAAAGAAAACAAAATGGAGGAGGCCGAACCCGCACAAGAGCGGATGCAGCCGGCACTGGAGAAACCGAAGGCACAGCCGGAGGGTGCAGCTTCTGCCGCAAAAATGGAGAGCGGATCTGTACAGGCAGGCCCCAGAGAGCCCAAGCCTTACAGCTTCCCGCCCCTTGCGCTGCTGCACAAGGGCACTGCCGCCACCGGGGATTCCGAGAGGGAGTTGAAGGAGACCGCGGTGCGTCTCCAGCAGACTTTGGCCACTTTCGGGGTAAGGGTCACTGTGACGGACATCAGTCAAGGCCCCAGCATCACCCGCTATGAGCTGCAGCCGGAGCAGGGCGTGAAAGTTTCCAAGATCGTGGGATTAGCGGATGACATAAAGCTGAATCTGGCGGCTACGGACATTCGTATCGAGGCGCCCATCCCCGGAAAAGCGGCGGTGGGAATCGAAGTGCCCAACAAAGAGAGCATTCCCGTAATGCTTCGGGATCTGCTGGAGGCGAAGGAATTCCGGGATTTTGCTTCCAAGATAGCCTTTGCCGTGGGAAAGGATATCGCCGGCAAGGTTGTGGTTTCGGACATTGCCAAGATGCCGCATATGCTGATTGCAGGCGCCACCGGATCGGGAAAATCAGTATGTATCAACACTCTGATCATGAGCATTCTCTACAAAGCCCATCCGGATGACGTCAAGCTGATTATGGTGGATCCGAAGGTAGTGGAGCTGAGCATCTATAACGGGATTCCCCATCTTTTGATTCCGGTGGTGACGGATCCCAAGAAGGCTTCTGCCGCGCTTCATTGGGGCGTTGCGGAGATGGAGGACAGATATAAGAAATTTGCGGACTTTAATGTGAGGGATCTGGCGGGCTATAATAAGAAGGTAGCGGCCATGCAGGAGAAGGGGGAGGAAAATGCGCCCAGAAGACTGCCCCAGATCGTCATTATCGTGGACGAGCTTGCAGATCTGATGATGGTGTGTCCCGGAGAGGTGGAGGAGTCCATCTGCCGTCTGGCCCAGCTTGCCAGAGCCTGCGGCATCCATCTGATTATCGCTACCCAGCGGCCCAGCGTGGACGTTATCACGGGGCTGATCAAGGCGAATATGCCCAGCAGGGCGGCCTTCGCCGTGTCCAGCGGCGTTGATTCCCGCACGATTCTGGACATGGTGGGAGCGGAGAAGCTGCTGGGTAAGGGAGATATGCTTTTTTATCCTCAGGGCTATCCGAAGCCGGCCAGAATTCAGGGGGCGTTTGTGTCCGACGGCGAGGTTTCCGATGTGGTGGACTTCCTGAAGAATCAGGCGCTGGGCAACACTTATGCCGAGGATATCGAGGAGAAGATCAAGAATATAGGGAGCACCGGCGCAGGCGGCGGAGAGTCCGGAGGAGGAAACGATGTGGACGAGCTGTTTGAGAGAGCGGCGCGGCTTATTATTGACAAGGACAAGGCTTCCATCGGCATGCTGCAGAGGGCGCTCCAGATAGGGTTCAACAGAGCGGCCAGAATCATGGACCAGCTCTGCCGGTACGGCGTAGTGGGCGAGGAAGAGGGCACCAAGCCGAGAAAGATACTCATGAGCCCGGAGCAATTCGAGGAACTGTTGGAGGAGGTTCTGTAAAGGATAGCGTCCGCTGCCATTCGGCGCAAAAGGGATGCAACAGTCTTTTTGATAAAAATGGAAAAAATGGACGATGTCCGGCAAAGCGGACAGAGGGAGGTAAGCCATGAGAACAGATATTCAGATCGCACAGGAAGCGGTGATGGAACCCATCGCCAAGGTTGCTGAGAGGATCGGAATTCCGGAGGAGGGTCTTGAGCTTTATGGGAAATATAAGGCCAAGCTCTCAGAGGAGTTTTTGGACAGCATCAAGGATAGGGCGGACGGCAAGCTGGTTCTCGTGACAGCCATCAATCCCACCCCTGCAGGAGAGGGGAAGACCACCACCAGCATCGGACTGGGACAAGCGTTGGGGATACTGGGGAAGAAGGCCGTTATCGCGTTGAGAGAGCCGTCTTTGGGACCATGCTTCGGCATCAAGGGCGGCGCTGCAGGAGGCGGCTATTCTCAGGTGGTGCCAATGGAGGAGCTGAACCTGCATTTTACAGGGGATTTTCATGCTGTTACCGCCGCCAACAACCTGCTGGCAGCGCTGCTGGACAACCATATCCATCAGGGAAATGAGCTTCAGATCGACAGCAGGCAGATTGTTTGGAAGCGGTGTATGGATATGAACGATAGAGCCTTGCGCAATATCGTAGTGGGACTTGGGAGCAAGGCGGACGGCTTTGTAAGAGAAGATCATTTCGTAATAACCGTAGCCAGCGAGATCATGGCAATACTTTGTCTGGCCGAGGACATGAAGGATCTGAAGGAACGGCTCAGCAGGATCATTGTGGCATATAATTATGCCGGGGAGCCGGTGACGGCCGGGGAGCTTCAGGCGGTGGGGGCCATGGCGGCCCTGCTGAAGGATGCCATAAAGCCGAATCTGATTCAGACTCTGGAACATACGCCTGCGCTGGTGCATGGAGGCCCCTTTGCCAATATCGCTCACGGATGCAATTCGGTGCGGGCTACTACAGCCGCCTTGAAGATGGCCGACTACTGTATTACAGAGGCCGGCTTCGGGGCAGATCTGGGTGCTGAGAAGTTCTTTGATATCAAGTGCCGCATGGCAGGCCTTGTGCCGGATGCGGTAGTTTTGGTGGCCACGGTGCGGGCGCTGAAGTACAATGGAGGCGTGGCAAAGACGGATCTGGAGACTGAAGATTTGAAGGCTCTGGAGAAGGGTATCGCAAATTTAGAGAAGCATATTGAAAATCTGCAAAAATACGGTGTGCCTGTGGTTGTAACCTTGAACTCCTTTACTACGGATACGGAAGCAGAAGTGGACTTCGTGAGAAACTTCTGTCAGGAGAGGGGCTGTGAGTTCGCCTTGTCCGAGGTATGGGCCAAGGGAGGCCAGGGAGGCGTTGCTCTGGCGGAAAAGGTGCTGGAGACGCTGGAAAAGAAGGAGAGCCGTTTCAGTATGCTCTATGGGGATGACCTTCCCCTGAAGGAAAAGATCAAGACTGTTGCGGAAGAGATCTACGGCGCAGGAAGCGTCAGCTTTTCCGCCGCTGCCCAAAGACAGCTCCAGAAGCTGGAGGAGCTGGGATTCGGACGGCTGCCAGTCTGCATGGCAAAGAATCAGTACTCCCTCTCCGACGATCCTAAGAAGCTGGGACGGCCGGAGGGATTTGAACTCACTGTCAGGGAGGTGTATGTCTCTGCCGGGGCAGGGTTCGTGGTGGCATTGACCGGGGACGTGCTGACTATGCCTGCACTGTCCAAAAAACCGGCGGCATATAATATTGATGTGGATGAAAATGGCACAATTACCGGCTTGTTCTAAAGCGAGGTGTGACGGGTATGAAATGTCCCAATTGTGGAGAGGAAATGGCCGAGGGGAAGCTTTACTGCGAGCATTGCGGTGAAGACATTCATATCGTGCCGGATTTTGAACCTGAGCTGGAGCGGAGTCTGGAGCTTACCATGAACGGCATCCTTGAGGATCTGGATGAGGACTTTCATGAGGAGCCTTATGAAGAAGAGGACGATGGAGGGCTCTGGGAGGAATCCGGTCAGGAGTATGATGAGGAGCCGGAGGACACGGAGGGGCAGGGGAGGCCTCGGCGCAAGAAGGGCCGTTATCTGCTGATATTCCTGCTTGTGACAGGGGTTTTGATCCTTCTGGCTGCAGGCATGGCGGTCTGGGCGGCATACAATTACAATTCGGAAGAATATCTGGTAAACAAGGCGGCGCAATATGTGACGGCAGGGAAATATGACAGGGCTATAGCATATTATAACCGGGCGCTGGAATTAGATGCGGGCAATGTCCAGCTTACATTTGAGCTTGCCGAGGTCTATCTGATGAAGAACAATAAGGTGGAGTATGAGTATCTTATGCGGGAGATCATCAAGAACAAGAACGCCACCATTGAGGAGCTGGACAGCGCCTACAGTAAACTCATTGCAATATATAGGGCCAGAGGCGATTACCAGACTATCAACGATCTTCTGCTGGACAGTAAGAACGAGACGCTGCTGTCCACCTATCAGGGATATATTGCCAGAGAGCCGGAGTTCAGCGTCAAGGAGGGATATTATACAAGCATCCAGCCTTTGAAGCTGACGGTGATAGGCACGGGAAAGATTTATTATACCATGGACGGAACGGAGCCTACGGAAAACAGCGCCCAGTATACCGCGCCCATCATTCTGGAAAACGGGGATTATGTCATTAAAGCGTATTTCGTAAATGAAAACGGCGTCTCAAGCAGTGTGATTTCCAAGGAATACCATATCGAGAATGATGAGATATTGGCGCCGGAAGTGAACGCTTTAAGCGGTCGGTATGTGTATCCCATAGACATAGAGGTGGTGGATCCGGAGGACAATGTGTATTATACCACGGACGGCAGCGATCCCACGTATTTGTCCTTGATCTATTCGGGACCGATCCATATGCCGCTGGGCAAGTCTACCTTCAAATTTGCCAGAGTGGTGGACGGGGTGACAGGAAATATCACTGAGCGAAACTACGAGCTTGTGATGGATACGGACTTCACCCCTGCGCAGGCAGTGGATTCCGTGGTGGAATACGTGGTGTCCACGGGCAAAATCATCGATGGATCAGGGCGTTATGATGAATCCGACAATAAGTATCAATATATGTACCAGTATGTGACAAATATCAATGAAGAGGGCTTTTTCTATGTGGTAGCGGAGGTGCTGAGCTCCACAGACGGAAGCACTGTCAGAACCGGCAGCAATTACGCTGTGAACGTACATACCAGAGAGCGGTTCAAGCTTCAGCAGGACGCATATGACAATGCAGTTTTGGTTGCCATAGATACCGAAGAGGAATCGGCCGAGACGGAAGAGGAATAGCTTGGCCTTGGCGGCATGGAGTAAAATAGGATTTCCCCGGAGGGGAGAAGCGGAGAGGTGGATTATGTATAAGATTGTTAAGAAACGGGAGCTGACCACGAACATTTATCTTATGGACGTGGAGGCGGCAAGGGTTGCCAAGGCGTGTCAGCCCGGACAGTTCGTAATCGTGCGCATGGACGGGGAGGGGGAGAGGATTCCCTTGACTATCTGTGACTATGATAGAGAAAAGGGGCTTGTGACCATTGTTTTTCAATGTGTGGGTGCCGCTTCCAGCAAAATGGCAGAGATGGCGGAGGGAGATGCCTTTCATGATTTCGTGGGCCCTCTGGGATGTGCTTCGGAGCTGGTGAAGGAGTCGCCGGAGGAGCTTAGGAAGAAAAGGATATTGTTTGTTGCAGGAGGCGTGGGCACGGCGCCCGTGTACCCTCAGGTGAAATGGCTTCACGAGAGGGGCGTCAATGCGGATGTGATTGTAGGCAGCAAGACGAAGGAGCTGCTGATTCTGGAAAAGGAGATGGAGGCGGTGGCGGGAAATCTCTACATAACCACCGACGACGGTTCCTACGGAAGAAGCGGCATGGTGACACAGACCATCAAGGATCTGGTGGCGGAGGGCAAGGAATATGATGTATGTATCGCCATAGGGCCCATGATCATGATGAAGTTCGTCTGCCTGCTGACAAAGGAACTGGGTATCCCCACTGTGGTGAGCCTGAACCCCATTATGGTGGACGGAACGGGCATGTGCGGCGCCTGCCGCGTGACCGTGGACGAAAAAGTAAAGTTCGCCTGCGTGGACGGGCCGGAGTTCGACGGACATAAGGTGAATTTCGACGAGGCTATGAGGCGTCAGCTGATCTATAAGACTCAGGAGGGCAGGGCCATGCTGCGTCTGCAGGAGGGGGATACGCATCACGGCGGCTGCGGAAACTGCTCGGATTGAGAGCTTGCATATCTGTGAGAAGGCCTGAAAACGGCGGATGGCATAGAAAGCCCAGAGAAGTGACGGGCGGCGTAGGAAGAGTATGGAGGATAGACAGAATATGGATGTATTGAAAAAGGTTCCGGTGAGGGAGCAGGATGCGGCGGAGCGTGCTGCCAATTTCGAGGAAGTATGTCTTGGATATAATCAGGAGGAGGCTCAGGCCGAGGCTGCAAGATGCATAGGCTGCAAGAACGCCCAATGTGTGAAAGGGTGTCCCGTGGCAATCGATATTCCCGGATTCATCGACAAGGTGAAGGAGGGGGACATAGAGGCGGCGTATCAGGTCATCAGTGAGGCCAGCGCGCTTCCGGCTGTCTGCGGACGGGTATGCCCTCAGGAGAGTCAATGTGAGGGAAAATGCATCCGGGGCATTAAGGGAGATCCCATCTCCATCGGGAAGCTGGAACGCTTCGTGGCCGACTGGGCCAGAGAGAAGGGGATCAAGCCTGCCGGGGCGGCCGAGAAAAACGGAAAGAAGGTTGCCGTCATCGGTTCCGGTCCTGCGGGTCTTACATGCGCGGGGGATCTGGCGAAGATGGGCTATGATGTGACCATCTTTGAGGCTCTCCATGAGCCGGGCGGAGTGCTGGTATACGGAATTCCGGAATTCCGTCTGCCTAAAAAGGCAGTGGTTTCGGAGGAGATCGAGAACGTTAAGTCCCTTGGTGTGCAGATCGAGACCAATGTGGTGGTGGGAAAATCCGTCACCATCGATGAGCTGATTCAGGAGGAGGGCTTTCAGGCCGTTTTCATCGGTTCCGGCGCAGGCCTTCCCAAGTTCATGGGGATTCCGGGGGAGAATTCCAACGGCGTTTTTTCCGCCAACGAGTATCTGACCAGAAGCAATCTGATGAAAGCATTCGATGAGAATTCCAACACGCCGATTATGCGCAGCAGGAAGGTGGCTGTGGTGGGTGGCGGCAACGTGGCCATGGATGCGGCCAGAACGGCTCTGCGCCTTGGCGCGGAAGTGCATATTGTCTATCGGCGCAGCGAGGAGGAGCTTCCCGCCAGAGTGGAGGAGGTTCATCATGCAAAGGAGGAAGGGATCATCTTTGACCTTCTGACCAATCCCACGGAGATCCTTGCGGACGATAAGGGCTGGGTCACCGGGATGAAATGCATCCGGATGGAGCTTGGAGAGCCGGATGCCTCAGGGCGCAGGAGGCCTGTGGAGATTCCGGATTCGGAATTCACCATGGAACTGGACACCGTGATCATGTCCCTTGGCACATCTCCCAATCCTCTGATCTCTTCCACTACGGAGGGCTTGGAGACCAACAAATGGAAATGCATCGTGGCTTCAGAGGAAAACGGCCAGACCAGTAAAGAGGGGGTCTACGCCGGAGGGGATGCAGTGACAGGGGCTGCCACCGTCATCTTGGCCATGGGCGCCGGCAAGGCTGCTGCCAAGGGCATAGACGAATATCTCAGAAGCAGGTAGACGAATCCGGTCCAGAGCAGTTCACGACATAGAATGCCGGAGAAGGCAGGGAATGGACTGCCGGGGGATTAATCGGTGCGGCACAAATCAAACAACGGAGGGAAGACATCTAAGGGAAGACATCAGGGTACGAAAAACATGATTCGGATCATTGGTAAAACAGCGGAGGCTTAAAGGTATGGTTAGGCATATTGTTTTGTGGAATTTCGCGGAGGGACTTTCCGAGGCAGAAAGGACGGAAGCAGGAGAAAGAATGAAGGCTCTGCTTGAGCCCATCAGGGAGCTTGTGCCCGGTGCTCTGGAAATCCGGGTGGTGAGGAACGAACTGGCCTCAAGCAATAGGGATATCGCGTTGATTTCTTCTTTTGAGACGGAGGAGGCGCTGGCGGCGTACCAGAACCATCCCGCCCATGTGGAGGCGGGGAAGTACGTGAGGAGCGTCACCTGCAACAGAGCCTGCATGGATTATCCTATATAGGATTTTGCCTGCGGTCAATTGGATTCCAAAGAGAAAAGAGGATTAGGTTATGCCTTGGTGCCCGAAATGCAAAAGCGAGTATAGGGATGGTTTTATAGTCTGTGCCGACTGCGGAAGTGAACTTGTGAGCAAAGAGCGGTTCGAGGAGTTGGCTGTTCAGGAAATGGCAGAAAAGGAGAAGGCTGAAAGAGATCTGAGGACGGAGACTGAAATACCGGAGGGTCAAACGCCGGGGAAAGAACAGGATGCTGCCGGGGAGCAGGGACTGGCTCCCGAAGGCGGCGGACTCAGAGGCGGCTTCGGGGGACGTCTCTATCAGGACAGTGCCGAGAGGGCCAGCGAAAACAGATCCTCAGCATGGCTCCTCTTAGCAGTGGGAAGCCTTGGGCTCTTGTTTATCGTGCTGGGAATCATGGGCGTCATTCCGGTTAAATTCGGTAACGCCTATCTGACCTATGGCGTGATGGCCGCCGTGTTCATTTTGTTCTGGGTGGCGGGCATCGTTTCCATGAAAAATGCCAAACTGTTCAAGAAAAAGGCGGAATCCGAAAACTCGCTTCGCAGCACTATGCTGGAATGGTGCAGGGAAAGCCTGCATGCCGAAGAACTTGACGAGCAGATCCTTGGAGAAGGAAATCTGCCGGACACAGAGGAGGTATGGTATTTCAGGCGTTTCGAGCATATCAAGGCTAAGCTGAATTATCAGTTCGTGAATTTAGATCAGGATTTTCTAGATAAGTTTATTGACGATTGTGTTTATGAGGTGGTTTACGGCAAGAAGGAATAGTTTCAGAGCGCGGAAATGTTTGCGGGCACGGAAACGGGATTGGAGTGGAAGTGAAGATCACCATTGTTTGTGTGGGAAAAATAAAGGAGTCGTTTTACCGGGATGCGGCGGCGGAATATATAAAGCGCCTGAGCAGGTATTGCCGCGTGGAAGTGCTGGAGGTGGCGGATGAGAAGACGCCGGAGGATGCCGGCGCGCTTTTGCAAAATCAGATCAAGGAAAAAGAGGCAAGGCGTCTTCTGGAGAAAATCCGAGAAGATGCCTTTATCTGCACTTTGGAGATTCAGGGAAAACGTTATTCCTCCGAAGAATTTGCAGGATGGGTGGAACATGCCTGCATAAACGGGGATAGTCATATCCAGTTTGTCATAGGAGGGTCTTTGGGGCTGCACGACTCGGTGCGGAAACGTGCTGATATGGCCTTAAGTTTTTCGGATATGACCTTTCCCCACCAGCTTATGCGAGTCATTTTGCTGGAGCAGATATATAGGGCCTTTCGCATAATCAACCATCAGCCGTACCATAAGTAAGGGCGAAAAGGAACGCGAGTTTTTTGGGAATAAAAGAGAATAAGAGTTGCATTTAGTTGTATTTTAACCCCATGGGAGACAAGTGGCTTTCATGGGGTTCGTATTATGGATTTGTAGTTAAGATTCACTCAAAGATGGTTCTAAAAATAAGATTACATATTATGTATGTGGAAACTGGAACACCGGATATTAAAAGAAAATGCTGTAAAGGAGAAAGTCTTTTACAACAAAGAGCGGGAAAAATGGCGGGAGACAGGCTCTCGGCTTATTGTAATTTGCCGGAAGTCTGTGTATAATAGAAATAGATAATAGGGATTTAGAAAAATACACATTTTCCGGCAGTGGTTTATGGAAAGAAAGCAGGTGGATAAAATGGGAGACATGGAAACAAAGCAGATAAAATGGGAAGAATAAAGCATATCCAATGATTTCTTGTTTGGAAAGGTCATGCAGAATTCGGAACTGTGCAAAGAGTTATTGCAAAGGATTCTCCCGGATTTGAATATTGAACGCATTGAATATCCGGAATTACAGAAAAGTATCAACATGGATATGGATGCCCGCAGTGTGAGGCTGGATGTGTATGTAAAAGATGAGAAAGAAGTTGTTTACGACATAGAAATGCAGGTAAGCCACACCAAGGAACTTGCTAAGAGAAGCCGGTATTATCAGAGTATGATAGACCTGCAGCTTATTGATAAAGGGCAGCTTTATGATGAGCTAAAGCGAAGCTATGTTATATTTATCTGTCCATTTGATTTATATGGGAAAGGGCGGCATATTTATACCTTTGAAAATATCTGTAAAGAAGACGGCAGCATTTCTATGGGGGATGAGGCGGTAAAGATATTTCTCAATGCAAAAGGAACTCTGGATGATGTGAGTGATGAATTAAAGGCGTTCCTTGATTATGTGGCAGGGAAGAAGCCGAAGGATGCCTATGTGGAGAGGCTGGAAGAAGCAGTAAAAGAGGCCAAGAAGAATAGAGAATGGAGGCATGAGTATATGACGTTGTTAATGAGAGACCAGGAGAATGTGAAAATTGGAGAAAAACGTGGAGAGGAAAGATTGGCAAAATTAATATTGCTATTAAATGAGGATAACCGGTCGTCAGATGTCATTAGGGTATTGCAGAATAAAGAATATCGTCAGAAACTTTATTTGGAGTATCATATCATTTAAAAGCAGGGCATCATAGGGCAGAAAATTTTAAAGGTTTTCTGTCCATAATAATATTACAAGATTTTTCGCATTTAGGTATGTTATGGACAGCCGTACCATAAGTAAGGGCGAGGTTTTGAGGAAGGCCGGAAAGGGTTCTTATGGCTGAGATAATAATTATGAATGGAATATCTCAGCATCATGTACGAGATAGCGCTGCAGAAATCGGGCTTAACGGCAGATATGGCGTGGTACTGCGGCTGGAGCTGGAAAAGACGAAAGCCGTGTTTGAAGTCGGTATTGGAACCGGCAGGCTTGCAGCCAGAACTGTTCCGTTGTTTGGTTGTTTTTTCGGAATTGATATTTCTGCATTTTTTGACGTATATCTTTCCGCAAACCTTTATCATTTTTATCTGTCCGTTTGATTTATATGGGAAAGGACGATGAATTAATGGGTTCTTTGATTATGTAGCAGGGAAGAAGCTCAAGGATGCCTAAAAAGATATATATAAATAAGCGTACTAAGCAGAGGATAAGCCGATATGGATTACAAAGTGTTAAGCAGATAAAACAAATGCATGCCAATGCGAATTATGTGGAAGTTCAGGGAGTATGTGGAAAGGAAACGATGTAATTGGAGGAAGGAATATCATGTATATCAGGAAGGCAAAACGTACAGACGCTAATGATCTGAAAGTATTATATTTTGAATATCTGACACATTTCCCGCCTAAAGAAGAACAGAATATGGACTTGTGGGAACATCTTCTTGATAAGTTCGAGAAAGATGAAAACATGTATTTACTGGTGATGGAAGAAGGCGGGAAAGTTGTTTCTTCTGTGCAAATGGCGATCATTTAAAGCTTAACGCATAATGTCAGACCCTTTGCGGTTATTGAAAATGTTGTGACACATGCAGATTATAGGAATAAAGGATATGCGTCGGCATTGCTGGAAAAAGCATCGGAAATCGCCAGAGAACACAGATGTTATAAGGTTTTTCTGGAAACCGGTTCAAATAAAGAAAGTACCTTGAATTTTTATCAAAAGAATGGGTTTGAAATAGACAAGAAGCATTCCTGCTTAAAAAGGATGTAACATTTCACTAAACAAGGGAGAATTCGTGAAGGAGTTTTTTGATAGGATTTCGCGGGACATCCTTGGGATTTAAAGGCATTTCTGATCTATGTGGCGGACAGAAGCCGGAGGATTCCTATGTCGAGAAACTGGAAAAAGCTGTGCAGGAAGCTACGGTTCTGTAGTGTAGCAGCAATTAGGAGAGAATAAGCTGCTTAATGCAAAGGGTTTGATTTAGATTTTTCAAAGGGGCTTGTAGATGAAGTCATACATAATAAAGAGGAATGGGATGATGAAGAATTCTATTTTGTAGTGGATGAATTGATAAAATTTATCCCACAAGTGAAATATGAAAAGCTTTCATTCTGTGCCGGGTTGTTGTCAATAAAAGGATGACCATTGCATCAGCCCAACACCGGGATCGCAGTTCCGTGTTCTATGGGAATTGGATAAAGTTTTTTCATTTCAATTCAAGAGGCTGGTTAAAGTGATAGCTTCGGATGGAGACTTACGCTGGTAGGCAGTTTACCTGAGATATAAGAATGGAGTGGAAGATTATATGAAACAAGTGGTGATGAACTGGATAAAATTATGATGTGGGATTTGAAAAAAGATATAGAATATTTTGATGAGTGTGAAGGGGCTTCCTGTATAATTCAAATATAGGGAATTCCAAGAAAGGTGGTTGATAAAAAGATACCTCAGAGTAAAATAAGATTACTGACTTTGCCGGTTAGTAAAAAATCTTATTAAACAGAGAGGTACCCAAAATGAATTATAACACACAGAACGCAAAAATTGCATCCATAACTGAAAAAACTTTGATTGTAGGAATTGATGTGGGAAGCGAGACCCATTACGCCAGAGCATTTGACTGGCGGAACTACGAGTATACAAGGAAGCCATAGGTGGAGAAGCTTGCAGAAAAGCATGGCAGGACCGCTGTGATCCCCGGCATGGAGCCGACAGGGCATTACTGGTTCGCCCTGGGGAAATTCCTGCAGGATAACGGCATGAAGCCTGTGCATGTGAATCCTCATCACGTGAAGAAGTCGAAGGAGCTGGATGACAACAATCCCACCAAGAACGACCGCAAGGACCCAAAGACGATTGCAGCGCTTGTCAATGAGGGACGGTTCTCGTACCCTTATATACCAACCGGCATCTATGCAGAGATCAGGAGCCTGTCGAACCTGCGCTTCCAGACGCAGGAGGAGCTCACAAGGGTCAAAAACCGCCTGGCTAGATGGTTTTCCATCTACTTCCCAGAGTACAAAGACGTTTACAGGGATCTGAAGGCAGTGAGCGGGAGGATGGTGTTGAAGGCGGCGCCGCTGCCGGAGGACATCAGAAAGCTGGGTGCGGAAGGTGTGAACCGGATATGGAGGGATGCGAAGCTGAGGGGCACTGGAATGAAAAGGGCGAAGAAGCTGGTATCAGCAGCAGAGCACAGCATCGGGAGCAAAGAGGCGCCGGAGGCGGCGCGGATGGAGCTGAAAAACCTGCTGGATGACATGGATGTATATACATCAAGGCTGGAGGGACTGCTGGGGAACATAGAAGAAAAGCTGAAGGAGATCCCGCATATTGATAACCTGTTGGCGATCAGGGGGATCGGGATGGTGACGGTCAACGGCTTTATAGCTGAAGTGGGGGACATCGGACGTTTTGACAGCCCCAAACAGCTGCAGAAGCTGGCAGGATATGCCATTGTGGCGAATGAATAGGGCAAACACAATGGGGAAAGCCGGATCAGCTACCGTGGGCGGAAACGTCTGAGATATGTGCTGTATGAGGCAGCAATATCGCTGGTGGGGAAGAACGCGGAGTTCCGGGAGATACACGAGTATTACCGGACGAGGAAAGAGAACCCGCTCAAAAAGATGCAGTCCGTAGTGGCGGTAGCCTGCAAGATACTAAGGATATTTTATGTGATCCTAACAAAAGGTGTGGAGTATGACCCGGAGAAGCTGCTGGGTGACATTAGGAGGCCGCAGGTACAGGCAGCATAAGGGCAGGAAATAAAAACAGGCAATGCACTGCCACGGTTGGACCGAGTTTCCGGAAGAGGCATCCGGGAGCTGGCTCCAGCTGTGGCAGGAAAGCTAGGGGATATGTGGAACAGGCAGGGAAAACGTCCGCCGCAAGGTGCCGGTCTGGGAAGCATGCAGGTCAGTAAGACTTATAACAAAGAATGAGCCGGTAGTCAGCAGGAATATTATCCATAGGGCATGACCCTGTAAAGGAGCTAAGCTGACACCCTGGTTGTGGACAGGCAGAACGAAGGAAGTTAGGACACGCAAGCCGGTGATCCTGGTAGACACGGGAGGTGCGCTGCCATAGAAGGATGGGTATATATAAGGCCATGTAGAACGAAAACAAAGACGTTCTATTTCGTATACCCTTTTCCCTCTATTTTCGTACCAGATACAGAGAAATGTCCATCTCCTTGGCTCATTTATCTGAGATAAGAAACTTAAAATTCCTTGATTTTTAAAGGAAAATCACTTGACAATATAGGGAGGAATGAAAAACATGCTATTAGAGACAAAAAGGCTGATCGTAAGGAGCATACTTCCAACTGACGAAAAAGCATTTGTCAATATGGCAGCGGACGGCAGCTTGTGGGAAATTTATGGGGATTGCAGCGAATGTCATATATGGATGAAGGAATTCATAAGCGAGGCAATCAGATTGGAAGCAGAAGATAATCCATGTCAGGAATATCTGGCATTTGCCATAGAAGATAAGGTAAAGAATTTGGTAGTTGGATCTGTGGGCAGTACGTATTATGAGGATTTTATGGAAGTGGGCGTTAGTTACTTTATCGGTGCCGATCATCGCGGAAATGGATATGCCGCAGAGGCCTTGAAATGCTGCATAGAATATTTATTTGCAAAATATCATCTCAAGAAATTGGTTGCCACAGCCGACCCCAACAATATTGCCTCCTGTAAAACTTTGGAAAAAGTGGGTTTTTCTTTGATTAAAACGGAGATGTATCAAGATAAACATGATGAAAGTAAATGCATGACCAATTTTTATGAACTGGTGATATGATAGAATTTGTTCCCGCGGGCAATGAGCCAATGACTGGGGAGCGTGAAAAAAACTAAAATCAGGAATGGCATGTCGGTTGCAGCGGCGAAAAAGACTTTGAAGCAAATTTTAGACGAAAAGCAGACCATGGTCAAAATATGTATTCTGCCTTATTTGACAGAATAATATAACACTATTTTTGCGTTTGAGTATGTTTCGGGGTGCCGTACTATAAACTGTAAACATTCCTTCTGTCTTGTTTTTAAAAACTCCTTGACTTTGACACGGTGTTATCCTTTATGCTGATAGGCAAGGAAAGGAGAGAAGCCAATGGAACATCTCACTATCACTCAGGTTTCCCAGAAGTATGGCGTTACCCCGCGGATGCTCAGGCATTATGAAAAAATCGGCCTGATCAAAGCCGGGCGGCGTGAGGATTATGCCTACCGGATATACGACGAAGAAGCTGTTCGGCGTCTGCAGCAGATCATTATACTCAGAAAGCTGCGGCTTCCCTTGAAAGAAATAGCCGTCCTTCTGGAGGACACGGAGCAGGCTGAATCCCTCCGGCTATTGCAGGATAAGTTGGCAGAGCTTGATGATGAGATTGTTGCGCTCACGCTCATACGCAGACTCTTGAAGCAGCTGGCCGGATACCTTGGCAAATGCAGGAAACAGCAAATTCATTTTGATTTGCTGGAAGATGGGGAACTGGTGGAGATTGCCGGCACACTTGCCTTTCCTAAATCAAAAATAAAGGAGAGTGTAAGTATGGAAGAACTGAACAGAGCTGGAGAAATTCTGGACAAGTCACTGCCGGTTAGAATCCTGCGGCTGCCTCCCTGCACCGTGGCATCCTACCATTATATCAGGGAGAATCCGGAGGAAGCGGTGGGGGATGTAGTGACCAGATTCGTGCAGGAGAGCAGGCTATATGAAAAGAAGCCGGATGCGCGGATGTTTGGCTTCAACCATCCCAACCCGGGCGTTCTGGAAAATGGGATCCACGGTTATGAAGACTGGGTCACCATACCGGAGGATATGGAAGTGAAGGCTCCCATGGAGAAAAGGAAGTTTTCGGGCGGGCTGTATGCAGTGATGACCATAGCCTTCCCGGAATTTCAATTGTGGGAAAGCTTAATCAGATGGGTTGATGAAAGTCAGGACTTTGACCCGGATTACAGCGAGCTGGGGGAGGAAATTATGGGAGGCTGTCTGGAGGAACACCTGAACTGGGTGTTTGCCGCACATAACGGGTGGAAAGAAGACGGCCTACCGGGGCAGATTGACTTGATGCTGCCGATTAAGCTTAAGGAGATGTAAAAAGCACTGCGATGATGATTTTCAAAGGACATAGCTACCATGAGGGCGGTTATTCATGGTAGCTATGATCTTTTTGCAGTTTTGCAGTTATATGGAGGCAGAGGATGCGTGAGGATTATCTGCGGCTGCCGGTAGCTGCCGAGTAAGCCGGTCATATTAAGAGACTAAAAAATATAGTGGCCTATTAGTATAAAACATGATAAAATACTAATAAAAGCAGGAGGTGAGGCCATGAATACAGATACAACCATAGCGAAGAACATTCGTGTGGCTGATGAGAAAGCCAGCTATGATGCGGCCTGCAAGCGGCTGCTTTCGGAAAAGATTATTTTGGCATGGATTATGAAGAACTGTCTGGAAGAATACCGTGATTGTGATGTGGACGAGATTGCAGAAAAGCATATCGAAGGCACACCACAAATAGGTGAAGTGGCAGTCGCTCCGGATGAATCCAATCGTGTTTCTATGATACAAGGAGTTGGAAGTCAGGATGCTTCTTTGACAGAGGGGACAGTTACCTATGATATCCGTTTTGTTGCAACAGCCCCTATATCCGGGGAATTGATTCGTTTGATTATCAATATAGAAGCGCAAAATGATTTTTATCCGGGTTATCCACTGATAAAGAGGGGAATCTATTATTGCAGCCGGATGATTTCTGCCCAATATGGAACAGAGTTTACAAATTCCCACTATGAGAATATCAAAAAGGTATACAGCATATGGATCTGTATGAATCCGCCAAAGAACCGTGAAAACAGTATTACCCGTTATTATATTGCGGAAGAAAATCTGGCGGGCAATGTAAGGGAACGAAAATCGGATTATGATCTGATGGCAGCTGTTATGATCTGTCTTGGGAAAGAGGCAGATTCGAGTACGGATTTGTTGAAACTGTTGAATGTGCTTCTGTCTACGGAGACAGGTTCACAAGATAAGTGTCAGATATTGGAGGAAGATTTTCATATCAGAATGACTTTAGCCTTGGAAAGTGAGGTGTCGCTTATGTGCAATTTAAGTAAGGGTGTGGAAGAGAAAGGGATTGAAAAGGGAAGGCGAGAGGGAAGGCGAGAGGGAAGGCAAGAGGGAATAATAGCTATGGTATCAGCATTAAGGGACTTACAAATTGCAGATAGCATTATTCTGAATAAGATTCAGGAAAAGTTTCATTTGGCGGAAGAAACAGCTAAAATGTATTTGTAAGCATAACAAGGCAGAACATTTACAAGCGTTCTGCCTTGTTTGCCGCAATAATGTAGGATTACTTTCGCACCTATTCCCAGACTTTGACAGATTTATAGAAAAGATGAAATGTTATAATGTTATAATAATTATTACCTTTTTGATCTGGCTTTCCTTTATTCCGATATTATCTCCATTTTTGAAAAATATTATGGGAATTGAAAAACATGAATCAATAAAGCAAATATTGATAGTTTTAATGCCGTTTTGTCTGGTGTACGGTTACACAGTGCTGTTTGATAATATATTGATCGGTCACGGAAAAACTCATTACTGCTTTATAACGTCAGTGATCGTAAATTTGATCTATTATCCAATTGTATACGGGTTAGTGATGAAGGGCGTATTTGTGCCCGGCATGCTCTTTATCTGTATGATGTTTGGTTTTGGTATGGTGGCGCATTTGTGCTGCAGCATTCTATGCTTTATGGTATATAAGGGATATTTCCGTAAAAAACGGTGTCTCCATGAAAGGCAGCGTTGGAAGGATATTCAAAAACGGTAACCGGGCAGCTGCAGCTATAAAATTACGGTGGATAATTGGAGAAAGGCGTGATATAATCAGAAGGACTGTACATAGGGCCGGTTTTGGATTAGGGCAAAACGAAGCTGTTGAAGCACGGAAGGGAGAAAAGAGAAAGATGCCGTTTGAATATGGTTTTTATGAGTTGACATTGATATTCCTTTTCTGGGGAGTTGTGGGCTGGATAATAGAGGCGATTGATATGCGGATAGAGGCCGGGGAATTTCAGAACAGAGGCTTTTTGCATATGCCGCTCTGTCCCATATATGGGGTAGGAATGGCGGCGGGGTCCGTGGTCCTGAACGATGTGAGAAATTCTTATCTGATCTTGTTTGTTTTCGGCGTGATATTCTGCTCTGTTGTTGAATATATTGTGGGCGGAATCCTTGAAAAGCTGTTCCGTTCCAAATGGTGGGACTATTCCCATATGCGTTACAATATCAAGGGAAGAGTATGCCTGAGAAATGCCGTTTTGTTCGGATTCGGCGCTATTTTGGTATTCCATTTTGTGGAACCTATGGTTGAAAAAGTCATCCTCCGCATTCCGACGGAGGTGAGAATGGCTGTAACTGTGATATTTAGTATTGTCTTTGTCATAGATCTGGTGGCTTCTGCAAAAAGAGCATGGGCATACCGGGATATACATGAGGGCGATGAACCGCGGCTGCTGTTCAAGGCTCACAGATAGGGGATATGGGAGACAGACGTAAATTAGTATTTTCAAATAGATAAAGCGGAGGGGTATATGGAAGATTATGTAATTTGCATGGATGCGTCGGGAGACCTTGTCAGGGAAGTGGCGGCGGAGAAGAACATTGAGTTTGTGCCGATGGAATATTCTCTGGGGGATGAGATGCGCACTTCCAAGGGGTGCGAGGAGGACGAGCTGCTGAAGCGATTCTATGACGGTCAAAGGAATGGGGATATGACCAGAACCTCGCAGATTTCCCCTTTCATGTACGAGGAATATTTTGAGAAGTTTATGGAGGCAGGGAAATCCGTGCTCTGTTTCTGTTTGTCCAGCGGACTGTCGGCCACCTATGAAAGCTGTCAGCTTGCGGCAAAGAATCTGAAGGAGCGGTATCCTTCTTTGGATGTTTTTCCGGTGGACACTTTGGCGGCCACCGGCGGCATCGGCATTCTGGCGGAGTCTGCCCTCAAAAATAGGGAAGAAGGACTGAGCATTCAGGAAAACTTTCATGCGGTCAAGGCGCTGGTGCCTAATCTGCGGCATTTCTTTATGGTGCAGGATCTGATGTACCTGAAAAGAGGCGGGCGGGTAAGCGCCGCCACCGCCATTGTGGGATCTGCCCTGAATATCAAGCCGATCCTAAAGATAGACGAGAACGGAAAGCTTGTGACCATAGACAAAAAACGCGGTAATAAGTCGGCTATGCTTGCGCTCTTTACATATTTCAAGGAAAATTATAATCCACAGCTTTGCAGGACGATCTATATCTGTGACGGGGACACGCCGGAGCTGGCGGAGGACTTGGCGGCCAAGGTGAAAGAGGAGGCCCCGGACGCGGTGGTGCGCAGGACCATGCTTTCACCTATTATCGGAGCGCATACCGGACCGGGAATGCTTTCCATGATATTGATAGGGAAATAGAAGCTCGGCTGGAAAAGCCTTTACCGGGCCGCCATGCCTGCCAGCTTCTGCCGCTTATATTCGGCAAACCTTCCCTCCTCAAGGGCGGCTCTGATTTCCTCCATCATAGTATTGTAGAAATAGAGATTGTGCAGCACGCAGAGGCGCATTCCCAGCATTTCCTTGGCCTTGAGCAGGTGACGGATGTAGGCTCTGGAATAGCGTGCGCAGGCAGGGCAGCCGCAGCCCTCTTCTATGGGGCGCTGGTCAAGCTCATATTGGGCGTTGAAGAGATTTATTTTTCCATGGTTGGTGTAAAGATGTCCGTGGCGGCCGTTTCTTGTGGGGTAGACACAGTCGAAGAAGTCTACGCCCCGTTCCACGCCCTCTAAAATATTGGCGGGAGTGCCTACGCCCATGAGATAGGTGGGCTTGTCCTTGGGCAGAAAGGGCACGACCTCGTCCAGAATATAGTACATTTCCTCATGGGTCTCGCCTACGGCCAGACCTCCCACGGCGTAGCCGTCCAGCTCAAGCTCGGATATCTGTTTTGCATGTTGGATCCGGATATCGGCGTAGACTGCGCCCTGGTTGATGCCGAAGAGAAGCTGGCGGGGATTAATGGTATCCTCCAGACCGTTCAGTCTCTTCATCTCATTTTTGCACCGCTCCAGCCATCTGGCCGTGCGGTCCACTGACGCTTGCACATAGCTGCGCTCCGCCTTGCTGGGGGCGCATTCGTCAAAGGCCATAGCGATGGTGGATGCAAGATTGGACTGGATCTGCATGCTTTCCTCCGGCCCCATAAATATTTTTCGCCCGTCGATATGGGAATTGAAATAGACCCCTTCCTCTTTGATCTTTCTGAGACCGGCCAGAGAAAACACCTGAAATCCTCCGGAATCCGTGAGAATCGGTTTGTTCCACGACATGAATTTGTGCAGTCCCCCCAGCTGTTTCACCACGGTGTCTCCGGGCCGGACATGAAGGTGGTATGTATTTGACAGCTCTACCTGCGTCTTGATCTGCTCAAGATCAGAGGTGGCTACAGCCCCCTTTATGGCGGCTGCGGTTCCCACGTTCATAAAGACGGGGGTCTGGATGGTTCCGTGGACGGTTGCCAGCTCTGCCCGCTTCGCCCGTCCTTCTTGTTTTAAAATACGATACATCGTTTTCTTGTCCTTTCATTATGTTTCCGTCCTGCAGCTTTAGGAGGCTGCTGCCGTAAGGTATTATACCGCATTTTCTGCGCTTTGTAAATCATGGCGGAATCCGGAGAAAACGGGGAGATGGAGCAGAAAACCGATGAGTGTATAAGAATTCCCGTGAATCCTCTTGACCAACCGTGCTTTTTTGTGTATGATGTTTAACATGTAATTCTGATTCCGATAATTGGAGAATCGGACAGAGAGTATGAACGGGATAAAAAGTCAGGGGCGTTTATCGCCGGAATGGAGGAGACATGGGTATTTTATTGACGGAGGGAGCGGCCGACGCAGGCGCGGGAAATGCCGCGGCAGGCGGAATGAGCTTGATCGGCATACTTTTGTTTTATGCAGTGGTGATAGGGGCGATGTGGTTCTTTCTTATGCGTCCCCAGAGCAAGGAAAAGAAGAGAGTGGCTGCAATGATTTCCGCATTGGAAATCGGGGACTGTGTGCTGACCACGTCGGGTTTCTACGGCATCGTGATAGATATCACGGATGATATGGTCATTGTTGAGTTCGGCAGCAATAAGAACTGCCGTATTCCGATGGACAAGTCTGCGATCAGCCGGGTGGAAAAGCCGGGAGAGAATTGAGCTGCATGATAGGTAAATTTAGTAAAAACGGGTCGGCGCCGGGGGGTGTCGGCCCATTTTGTTCTGTTTTTTATTATCCAATTATTGATTCTTTATAATATTTTATTGCTATTTCCTCTTCAATCGGTTATGATAAAAAACTAAGATTGCATATTTTAAGCTATTTTCCCGGAATATGTCATGGGAAAGAGGAAAGGACGGGATGGTTATGGAGTTACATATTACTTGCATTCCCGGCGACGGCATCGGGCCGGAGATCGTCAGGGAGGCCAAGAAGGTGTTGGAAAAGGTGGGAGAGGTCTACGGACATAACATGATTTTTGAGGACATTCTGATGGGCGGGGCATCCATTGATGTACACGGTGTTCCTCTGACCGAGGAGGCCGTGGCCAAGGCTAAGGCGGCGGACGCGGTGCTGATGGGCTCCATCGGAGGAGACACTACCACATCTCCATGGTATAAACTGCCCCCTAATCTGCGTCCCGAAGCGGGGCTTCTGGCTATCAGAAAGGCCCTGAATCTGTTCGCCAACCTGCGTCCGGCTGTGCTTTATGATGAACTGGCGGGGGCATGTCCTCTGAAGGAGGAGATCAGCAGGGCCGGTTTCGATATGATGATCATGCGTGAGCTTACGGGCGGCCTGTATTTCGGAGAGCGCAGGACCGTGGTGGAAAACGGCGTGAGGAAGGCCGTGGACACCCTGACCTATGACGAGAACGAGATCCGCCGCATTGCGGTGAAGGGGTTCGACATCGCAATGAAGCGCAGGAAGAAAGTAACCAGCGTGGATAAGGCAAATGTGCTGGATTCCTCCAGACTCTGGAGGAAGGTTGTGGAAGAGGTTGCGGCGGACTATCCGGAGGTGAAACTGGAGCATATGCTGGTGGACAACTGTGCCATGCAGCTGGTGAAGGATCCGGCTCAGTTTGACGTTATTCTCACGGAGAACATGTTCGGAGACATTCTTTCCGACGAGGCGAGCATGGTTACAGGCTCCATCGGCATGCTGGCCAGCGCCAGCTTGAACCACAGTAAGTTCGGCCTCTATGAGCCCAGTCACGGCTCCGCGCCGGACATTGCCGGAAAAGACGTGGCCAACCCAATCGCCACCGTCTTGAGCGCCGCCATGATGCTGAGATACAGTTTTGATCTGGACAAAGAGGCGGACGCGGTGGAGCGGGCCGTGAAGCAGGTGCTTCAGGAGGGCTACCGCACGGCGGATATTCTGTCGGAGGGCTGCGAGAAGGTGAGCTGCAGCAAAATGGGCGAGCTGCTGGCGGAGCGCATAGTCTAAACGAACTTGGGCAGAGAAACAGAATTTGCGGCAAAGCCGTCAGGGCGAACGCCCTCAGGCGGCGGGCAGGGAGGGATTGATATATGAGAAGCGATTCAGTAAAGACGGGCGCCGCGCAGGCGCCCCACAGAAGTCTGTTCAACGCATTGGGATATACGGAGGAGGAGAGGCGGCGGCCCTTGATCGGCGTTGTGTGTTCCTATAACGAGATCGTTCCCGGCCACATGAATCTGGACAAGATCGCGGAGGCGGTGAAGCTGGGCGTGGCCATGGCAGGGGGAACGCCGGTTATGTTCCCGGCCATAGCAGTCTGTGACGGTATTGCCATGGGACATGTGGGCATGAAGTATTCTCTGGTGACCAGAGATTTGATTGCCGACAGCACGGAGTGCATGGCTCTGGCCCACGGCTTTGACGGACTGGTGTGCATTCCCAACTGCGACAAAAATGTGCCGGGGCTTTTGATGGCGGCGGCAAGAGTGAATATTCCCACTATCTTCGTGTCGGGGGGCCCTATGCTGGCAGGACGGATCCATGGGCAGAAAAAGAGTCTTTCCTCTATGTTTGAGGCGGTGGGCAGCGTGGCTGCCGGCACCATGACCATGGAGGAGCTGTGTGAATATGAGGAGAAGGTCTGCCCTACCTGCGGCTCCTGCTCCGGCATGTACACCGCCAATTCCATGAACTGCCTGACGGAGGCCATCGGCATGGGCCTTAAGGGCAACGGCACCATTCCTGCGGTGTATTCTGAGCGCATCCGGCTGGCCAAGCATGCGGGCATGAAGATCATGGAGCTGGTGGAAAAGGACATCAAGCCGCGGGACATCATGACCCATGAGGCGTTTATGAACGCCCTTACCGTGGACATGGCTCTGGGCTGCTCCACCAATACCATGCTGCACATCCCTGCCATTGCCAAGGAGGCAGGAGTGGAGCTTGATCTGGACGTGGCCAACGAGCTGTCTGCAAGGACGCCTAATTTGTGCCATCTGGCCCCGGCAGGCCCCACTTACATGGAGGACTTGAATGAGGCGGGAGGGGTCTATGCGGTGATGAACGAGCTGACCAAGAAAAACCTGCTGAACCTTGACTGCATGACCGTAAACGGCACTTCCATCGGGGAAAATATCAAAAACTGCAAAAATACGGATCCTCAGGTGATACGGCCTGCGGAGAACCCCTATTCCGAGACCGGGGGCATCGCCATACTGAAGGGAAATCTGGCCCCGGACAGCGGCGTTGTGAAGCGCTCCGCAGTGGTGCCGGAAATGCTGGTGCATCAAGGGCCAGCCAGAGTGTTCGACTGTGAGGAGGATGCCATAGACGCCATCAAGGGCGGAAAGATCGTGGCGGGGGATGTGGTGGTGATTCGCTATGAGGGTCCCAAGGGAGGACCCGGCATGAGGGAGATGCTGAATCCTACTTCTGCAATCGCGGGAATGGGTCTGGGATCCAGCGTGGCGCTGATCACGGACGGGCGCTTCTCCGGCGCGTCCAGAGGAGCCTCCATCGGCCATGTCTCCCCGGAGGCCGCAGTGGGCGGCCCCATCGCTTTGGTGGAAGAGGGCGACATGATCAGCATCAACATTCCTGAGAATAGGCTGGATATTCTGGTGTCCGATCAGGTTCTGGAGGAGAGGCGCGGAAGATGGCAGCCCAGAGATCCCAAGATAAAGGGAGGATATCTGTCCAGATATAGGGAGCTGGTCACCAGCGGCAACAAGGGAGCGGTGTTGGAGCTGCCGCGGGGGCAGGGGTGACCTACACCAGTAGATAGGGTTTCAAAAGTAGGATAGACGGAGGAGGGACATATGCAGCTGAACGGTTCGGAGATCGTAGTAGAATGTCTGAAGGAGCAGGGAGTAGACACCGTGTTCGGATATCCCGGCGGTTCCATTTTGAATATCTATGATGCATTGTACAAGCACAGCGGGGAGATCAGGCATATCCTGACCTCCCATGAGCAGGGTGCCGCCCATGCGGCGGACGGCTATGCAAGAGCCACAGGCAGGGTGGGTGTATGTATGGCCACCAGCGGACCCGGAGCCACCAATCTGGTGACAGGTATTGCTACGGCGTACATGGACTCTGTGCCCATGGTGGCAATTACGGCCAATGTGACGCTTCCCATGCTGGGCAAGGACAGCTTTCAGGAGGTGGACATTGCGGGAGTGACCATGCCCATCACAAAGCACGGTTATATCGTCAAGAACGTGGAAGAGCTGGCAGGCACGCTGAGGCGGGCTTTTGACATTGCTAAGAGCGGGCGGCCCGGCCCGGTTCTGGTGGATATTACCAAGGATGTGACTGCCGCGGTCTGCGAATACACTCCTATGGCGGCAGGCGAGAAGGTCTGCAGGACCGCCTCCTATACTCAGGAGCAGCTGGAGAAGGCGGCGGAGTACATCAGGGCGGCAAAGAGGCCCTACCTCTATGTGGGCGGCGGAGCCATCATTGCGGACGCCTTTCAGGAGGTGGCCCGTCTGGCGGAACTTGTGGACGCACCTGTCTGTGATACGCTGATGGGCAAAGGCGCTTTTGACGGCAGGAGCGACCGTTATACGGGCATGATCGGGATGCATGGTACCAAGGCTTCCAATCTGGGCGTAAGCCAGTGCGACCTGCTGATCGCTCTGGGGGCCAGGTTCTCAGACCGGGTCACCGGAAATCCCAAAAAGTTTGCCGAAAATGCCAAGATCATTCATATTGACATTGATGCGGCGGAAATCAACAAAAACATCCGGGTGGACGCAAGTCTGGTAGGCGATCTGAAGGCCGTGCTGCAGGATCTGAACAAACGGCTGGAAAAGCAGGAGCATAGGGAGTGGATGGAGACCATCCGGGAACTGAAGGAAAAATATCCGCTGAAATACGATGATTCCCGTCTGTCCTGCCCTTATGTCATTGAGACCATCGATCAGGTCACGGGCGGGGACGCCATTATCACCACGGATGTGGGACAGCATCAGATGTGGGCGGCCCAATACTATAGTTACGTCAGGCCCCGTACATTCCTTTCCTCAGGGGGGTTGGGCACCATGGGCTATGGTCTGGGCGCGTGCATCGGTGCGCAGCTGGGACAGCCCGACAAGCTCTGTATCAATATCGCGGGGGACGGATGCTTCCGCATGAACATGAACGAGCTTGCAACGGCCAGCCGTTACAATATTCCCATCATTCAGTTGGTCATCAACAACCATGTGCTTGGGATGGTGCGCCAGTGGCAGACCTTGTTCTACGGAAAGCGGTATTCCCAGACCGTGCTGAACGACAAGGTTGATTTCTGCAAGGTAGCGGAGGCTCTGGGCTGCGCCGCCATCCGGGTCACCCGGAAGGAGGAGGTGGCGCCCGCTCTGGAAAAGGCCATTGCCATGAAAGCGCCGGTTCTTATCGAGTGTATGATCCCTGAAGACGACAAGGTATTTCCCATGGTTCCGGCAGGGGCGCCGATAGATGAGGTGTTTGACGGGGATGACCTATAGCAGGCTGCGCTCCATGGGGGTAAGGAGCGGCGGATTGGGAAAGCAGAGATTTTAAGAAAAGCAATGCCGAATGGAAGCAGAGATGTTCATATGAAGAGATTGTTTCGTTTTTTTATGGTGTTTCTTTTGATCGGTATGTTTATGGCAGGGGCGGCGTTCATAGCCCTTGCCATGTATTATCGTGACAATTTCCCCGTAAACACTTGGATCAACGGGGTCTACTGCACCGGAAGAACCGTGCAGGAGGTAAACGAGGAACTGGCTTTAGGACAGGGCGAGTCCGTGATATCTATCGTAGACGGAGACGGTACGCGCTGGGAGATGGACATGGGGGAAGCGGGAGTGCGCCCCGACTATACGGAGCAGCTAAAGAGTTATCTGCAGACGAACGCCTCCTTTTATTGGCTGAAGAATCTGGGGAAAACAGTGTCCGACCAGCTATCGCCCAAGACCTATGAGCTGGAGGATGAAAAGCTGCGGAAGGCTTTTGAAGAATTGCCATTCGTCAAAGAGGAGCTCGGCAGAGGGCAGGGGGTGCGGGTCTGCTGCGCAGAGGGAGGGTATTATCTGCAGGATGACAACGAGAATCGTTTGAATGTGGAGAAGGCCTATTCCTGCCTGAGAGAGAATCTTAAGAAGGGGAATGCCACCCTTTTGCTGCAGGAGAGCGGCTGCTACGAAAAACTCCCTGACAGCGCGGCGGACCTTGAGCAGAGAGACCTATGGGGACAAATCTGCAGTTTCACGGATAGGTGCGGCAAGATCGTATATGATATGGGAGCCGAGAAAATTCCGTTTACGCCGGAGGTGGCCAGCGGTTTCCTGAAGCGGGAGGATGGCAGCCAGAGTCCTTGGCTGGACGAATCGGGGAACATTGTGATAGATGACGACAAGGTTCGTGCATGGGTGACGCAGCTGGCGGAGGAATACGACACATGGAAGACGGAGAGAGAGTTCCAGACCACCAGAGGGGATGTGGTGAAGGTGACATACGATACCTATGGAACACAGCTGGACGATGCAGCAGAGACAAAATACCTTCTGGAGGCGCTGCGGACGGATTTTTCGGAGACTCAGGTACATATACCCGCTTACAGCCATCAGGGCTTTGCAAGGGGGCTTGACGACATAGGCGACACCTATATCGAGATAGATATGACAGAGCAGAAGATGTACTATTATGCGGACGGAGAGCTGGCGCTGGAGACGGAGGTGGTGACCGGGGACACGGGGAAACGGATGGGAACTCCCTCCGGAGTAAACTTCGTTTACCATATGCAGCGAGACAGAATTCTGCGGGGATCGGGATATGCCTCTTTTGTGAAATACTGGATGCCAATCAAGGGCGGCGTGGGCATTCATGACGCCGGATGGAGAAAGACCTTCGGCGGGGAGATCTACAAGAACAACGGATCCCACGGCTGTATCAACACGCCCACGGATATCATGGGAGAGCTGTATGAGATGGCTCAGGTAGGGACGCCGGTGATCACTTTTTATTGAGTTTTTTGCGGCATTTTCTGGGAAAATGTGCATTTAGTACAGCAACAGTGTGATTTTGCGGCAAAAATAGTTTAACAATGCAATTGACTAAAGTGCCGGAAATGGGTTATTCTGGATTGGTAAGGCATATGATGCTATTGGAGCGGATGCCTGCTGTGGGCGTCCAAAGACGGAGGAGGGACATAAGATGGCCAGAGTATATAATTTCTCTGCAGGACCTGCGGTTCTGCCGGAGGAGGTGCTGCAGGAGGCTGCGGCGGAAATGCTTGATTATAGGGGAACCGGAATGTCGGTCATGGAGATGAGCCACCGTTCTAAGGCTTATGAGACCATCATCAAGGAGGCGGAGGCTGATCTGCGTGAGCTGATGAACATCCCCGACAATTACAAGGTATTGTTTCTGCAGGGAGGAGCAAGCCAGCAGTTCGCCATGATCCCCATGAACCTGATGAAGAACAAGGTGGCGGACTACATTGTTACCGGGCAGTGGGCCAAGAAGGCATATCAGGAAGCCTGCATTTATGGAAAGGCGAACAAGATCGCATCCTCCGAGGATGAGACCTTTTCCTATATACCGGATTGTTCGGATCTTCCTGTCAGCGAGGACGCGGATTATGTCTATATCTGCGAAAACAATACCATATACGGAACCAAATTTAAGACGCTGCCCAACACCAAGGGAAAGACTTTAGTGGCGGATGTGTCCAGCTGTTTTCTCTCGGAGCCGGTGGATGTGACGAAGTACGGTTTGATCTATGGCGGTGTGCAGAAGAATATCGGTCCGGCGGGAGTCGTAATCGTAATTATCCGGGAGGATCTGATCACGGAGGATGTGCTGCCGGGAACGCCTACCATGTTGAAATACAAGATCCATGCGGACAATGCCTCTCTTTACAACACACCGCCTGCCTACGGCATCTATATCTGCGGCAAGGTGTTCAAATGGCTGAAGAAGAGGGGCGGTCTGGAGGCCATGAAGGAATATAATGAGAAAAAAGCCAAGATACTCTATGATTTTCTGGACGTTAGCAAGCTGTTTAAGGGAACCGTCCGCAAGGAGGACCGCTCACTTATGAACGTTCCTTTCGTGACCGGCAGTGAGGAGCTGGACGCGAAGTTTGTGAAGGAGGCCAAGGCTGCAGGTTTCGAGAATCTGAAAGGCCATCGGAGCGTAGGCGGCATGAGGGCCAGCATCTACAACGCCATGCCCATGGAAGGGGTGGAGAAGCTGGTGGAGTTCATGAGGAAATTTGAGGCGGAAAACGCCTGACCATCGTTGGGTGTGTATCTATTGGATGCGGGCTATGGAAGAAGGATCCGGTCAAGGGGCAGGGAGGTATGAGCATGTACAAGATAAATTGTCTGAATCCCATAACGGATGTGGGATTAAAGAACTTCAGCGAGAAATATGAGATTACCGCCGACGTAAAGGAGGCGGACGGCATTTTGGTGCGAAGCGCCTCCATGCATGATATGGAGCTGCCGAAGCGTCTGCTGGCTGTGGCCAGAGCCGGCGCGGGAGTCAATAATATTCCCTTGGACAAATGTGCCGAACATGGTGTAGTGGTGTTTAATACCCCCGGCGCAAATGCCAACGGCGTGAAGGAGCTGGTGATCGCAGGTATGCTTCTGGCGGCCAGAGACGTGGTGGGCGGCATCGAATGGGTGAAGGCATCTAAGTCCAATGAGGATATTGCCAAGGCGGCGGAGAAAGAGAAAAAGAATTTTGCCGGAACGGAGATCATGGGGAAGAAGCTGGGCGTCATCGGTCTGGGAGCCATCGGCGTAAAGGTTGCCAACGCCGCCATCGGTCTGGGCATGGAGGTCTATGGATATGACCCTTATCTGTCCGTGAATGCCGCATGGAATTTGAGCCGGTCCGTCATCCATGTGCTGAATGTGGACGATATCTATGCCCGGTGCGATTATATCACGGTTCATGTGCCCCTGCTGGATTCCACCAAGGGCATGATCAATGCGGTGTCCATTGCCAAGATGAAGGAGGGCGTGGTTCTGCTGAATTTCGCCCGGGATCTGCTGGCCAACGAGAAGGATGTGCTGGAAGGGCTTCAGAGCGGAAAGATCGCCAGATATGTGTCCGATTTCCCCAATCCGGTGACGGCAGGGCAGAAGGGCTGTATCGTGATTCCCCATCTGGGAGCCAGCACGGAGGAGTCGGAGGACAACTGTGCCGTGATGGCGGTGGAGGAACTGATGGACTATATGGAGAATGGAAATATACGAAACAGCGTGAATTATCCGGCCTGTGACATGGGTGTATGCACTAAGGCCGGCAGAGTCGCCATCTTCCATAAGAATATCGCAAATATGATCACGAAATTTACTGCGGAATTTGGCCAGAAGGGCATCAATATCAGCGACATGACCAACAAATCCCGGGGAGAGGTAGCCTACACCATGCTGGACGTGGAGGAGAAGCCTTCCGAGGAAATCATTTCTGCGCTGGAAAATATCAGCGGCGTATTCCGGGTGAGGATTGTGAAGGGATAGAATGGCTTATGAAAGGATAGGAGGAAAAATTTGTGTATTTAGGTTGACAGCATGAATTTTTCTATGGTATAGTGACCTTAATAAAGGGAGTAGCTTGCATGATCCTCTGTATGGGAGGGCGTGTTTATCTAGCCGTCAATACGATATTTCTTTCTTAAGAAAATCCGGCTCTGTATGTAAAAAGCGAGACTTTGTTGCATGAATGCAGCATGGTTTCGCTTTTTTTCATGATATGTGGGAAAGCTATGAGAAGCCGGGCCATGCGGAACCGGACTGAGGCGTCCGAAGATGAACAAGGAGCATTCGGCCGTATTTTGCAGTGGTTTGCAGGATAGGATAGCCGGATCGGGAGCAGAGGCAAGGAGGAAGAGAAGAAATGGAATTGATGGGTTCAGTGCTGTTATTGTGTGTCGGGTTTGTGATGCTGATAAAGGGGGCGGATTTCTTTGTGGAAGGGGCTTCAAGGATTGCGGAGAAATTCGGTATTCCGCAGCTGGTCATCGGTCTGACAATCGTGGCCATGGGAACCAGCGCGCCGGAAGCGGCGGTGAGCATAACGGCAGCGCTGCGGGGAAATGCGGATATCACCGTCGGCAACGTTGTTGGGAGCAATATCCTGAACATTCTGGTCATATTGGGGCTCTCGGCGGTTGTGGCGCCGCTGGCCGTGACAAAGAGCACGGTTTTGTGTGAAATGCCGTTTATGATCGGAATCACCCTTCTGCTCCTCCTGTTTAGTGCGGGAGGGAACATAGGGCTTTTGGACGGTATATTGCTGATGCTGCTTTTTCTGGTGTATCTGGCATATCTGTTCCGAATGGCGAAAAAAGGGGAGGCATCCGCACCGGCTCTGGAGCGGAAGTTTCGCCTATGGAAATCCCTTATAGGAACCGCGGCAGGGCTGGCCCTGATTGTGGCAGGCAGCTATATAGCCGTAGATGCCGCCAGCGCGCTTGCAAGGCTCTTCGGCATGACAGAAAGATTTATCGGTCTGACCATCGTGGCCCTTGGCACGTCCCTGCCGGAGCTTTTCACATCAGTGTCGGCGGCCGCGAAGGGGAAGGCGGATATTGCCGTGGGAAACATTGTTGGCAGCAATATTTTCAACATTTTGTTCGTGGTGGGAATGTCCGCGCTGATCACGCCGGTGCCCTTTTCCGGCAGCTTTTACGAGGATACTCTGGCCGCCGTCGGAGCGGGTATTCTGCTGTTGCTTTTCAGTGTCCGCAAACATCGGCTGAACCGGCTGGGCGGCGCGCTCCTGCTGGCCGGATACGGCATATATTTTGTGTTCGTATGTGTTTAGAGGTGGATGTATGAGCGGAAAATGGGGACTATTATAGAAAGACGAGAGGAGGATGAAAGGGATGGATTTGTTTGACGTGCTGACTTTGATAGGGGGCTTAAGTCTGTTTCTCTTTGGCATGAGCATCATGGGGCAGGCGCTGGAGCGCAGGGCAGGAGACAGGCTGCGGGCCCTGCTGGGAAAATTCACTACGGGAAGGGCCGCCGGCTTTCTGACAGGGCTTGTGGTGACGGCGGTGATCCAAAGTTCCTCCGCCACCACCGTGATGGTGGTAGGTTTCGTGAATTCCGGGCTCATGACCTTAAGACAGGCCATCAATGTGATCATGGGGGCCAATGTGGGAACCACTGTCACGGCATGGATCCTGAGCCTTGCGGGAATCGACAGCGGCAGCTGGTACATCCGGCTCCTGAAGCCCTCCTCCTTTACCCCCGTGCTTGCGCTGGTGGGAATCATTTTCTATATGTTCTGCAGAGGGGGAAAGAAGAAAGACACGGGAATGATTCTGCTTGGCTTTGCCACGCTGATGTTCGGTATGGAGACCATGTCGGGAGCGGTATCCGGTCTGAGGGATATCCCCGCCTTCCAGAGACTGTTTGTTATGTTCCGGAATCCTGCGCTGGGTGTGCTGGCCGGAGCGATTTTGACTGCAGCGATCCAGTCTAGTTCCGCATCGGTTGGTATTCTGCAGGCGCTGGCGGTCACGGGCCAAGTCTCCTACGGCGCGGCGATACCCATTATCATGGGACAGAACATAGGCACCTGCCTCACGGCAGTGCTTTCCGCCGTGGGGGCGAACAAGAACGCAAAGAGGGCTGCTATGGTGCATCTGTCCTTCAACTGTATCGGCACCATGGTGTGGATGACGGTATTCTGGCTGGTGAAGCTGGCGGTTCCCATAGACTTTCTGGAGGAGCCGGCCTCTCTGTTCGGCATCGCCGCAGCCCATTCCATTTTCAATCTGCTGTGCGTGGTACTGATGCTTCCCCTTTCCGGCTTTCTGGAAAAGCTGGTAAATCGTCTGGTGTCCGACGTGAAGCAGCCTGAGAGCTATATGGAGCTGGACGAGCGTTTCTTTGCGGCGCCGTCAATCGCTCTGGAGCGGTGCCACGAGGTTGCCGCCGACATGGCGGGAATCGCTGCGGCATCTTTAAAGGAGGGAATTGCTGTGCTGGGCAAATATACTCCTGAGCTGGCAGCCTCTGTGAGGGAAAAGGAAGAAAAAACCGACCATTACGAGGATATTTTGGGAACCTATCTGGTGAAGCTCAGTGCAAGGCAGATCAGCAGCAGGGACAGCATGGAGGCGGCAAAGCTTTTGAAGATCATCGGTGACTTCGAGCGCATTTCCGACCACGCCGCCAATCTTCTGGAAACGGCGGAGGAGATCAGGGAGAAGAAGCTTCAGTTCACCTCTCAGGCGCTTCTGGAGCTGAAGGTGATTTATTCTGCTGTAGAAGAGATATTGGATCTGGCGCTGACGGCGTTTCTGAAGAATGATCTGGAGTCAGCATCCACGGTGGAGCCGCTGGAGCAGGTGATCGACAGAATGAAGGAGCAGATGCGGACCCGCCACATCCTTCGCATGCAGCAGGGAAACTGTTCCATCGAGGCGGGATTCGTGTGGTCGGATCTGCTGACCAACTTGGAGCGCACTGCGGACCATTGTTCTAATATCGCCGGCTGTATGCTGGACATGGCCCAGCAGAATATGAACCTCCATGAATCTCTTCGGGAATTCCGCAACGGCAGCCAAGAGTATCGGAGAAAATTCAAGGAATTTGAGAAAAAGTATGACTTGGGACAATAGGAGTCCGTTAAAATAGGGCAAAAAAATATCATAAAATGAGAGAAGGCTCTTGACAGTTCCCTAACGTCACCCCTTATCATGGAATTCGGCAGATATTTTCAGGGCTGACCGGAAAGGAGGGGAGCATATGACGGAGGATATGCTGTACACGGCGGGGGAAATCGCCAGAATGGCAGGGGTCTCCCTGCGCACCATTCGCTATTATGATGCCAAAGGTCTGCTGAAGCCGGTTTCCTATTCGCAGGCAGGATACCGCTGCTATAACCGGGAATCTCTGTTGGTGCTGCAGCGCATTCTGCTGCTGAAGTATCTGGGGTTTTCGCTTCGGAGGATAGAGGGCATTATTAAGGGCAGAGAAATGGGGCTGGAGCTTTCTGAGCAGAAGGCGTTTCTGCTGCAGAAAAAAGCCCATCTGGAGGAGCTGATTTCTGCCATAGAGATGGCGGAGGACAATGGAGATCATGATAAAGGGGAGTATCTGATTCGGCTGCTGAACCTGCTTACGGAGGAGGAGAAGGTGAAGGAGCAGTATGAGACATCCGGGAATCTGGAGAAAAGGATTCGCCTGCATGATTACAGCACAAGTTCACAGAGCTGGATGGAATGGGTGTATGATGGGCTGAAGCTGCAGGAAAATGAGCAGGTGCTGGAGCTGGGCTGCGGTACGGGGCTGTTGTGGCAGACCAATATCCGGAGACTGCCTAAAGGACTGAGGCTGACGCTGACCGACCGTTCTCAGGGAATGCTGGAGAAGACGAAGAAAAATCTCGCACTGTTTCAGGATCTGCTGGAAGAAAGAGGGATCAAAATAGAGTACCGCCGGGAAGACGGGGATTGTCTGAATCTGGAAAGGTCGCAGTACAACTGTGTCATAGCGAACCATATGCTTTACCATGTGGAGAAACGAAATGCATGTCTCAAGGAGATAGCAGGCAGCCTTGCGGCAGAAGGGCGTTTTATATGTTCTACGATAGGCGATGACCATATGCAGGAGCTGCATGACATGGTGGCGAAGTTTGATCCTAGAATCGAAATGCCCTTCAGGAGGATTACGGCTGGCTTTAGGCTGGAGAACGGTCAGGCACAGCTGGAACCCTTTTTCTCCCGGATAGAGCGCATGGAGCAGGAGAATGATCTGGTGGTGGATGACGTGGAGGCCATTTATGATTATGTAAGCTCATATCCGGGCAATGCTTCTTTGATTCTGGAGCAGAGAGGGCAGGATTTCCGCAGGCTTGTGCAGGAGAGAATGGAGATGGAAGGAGCTATATTCATCCATAAGGCCACGGGGATGTTCGTTTGTCAGGTCTGAGTACAATTTAACATGTTGATTATATGTTGATGAACATATAGGCTCGAATGCAAAATAGATTAATGGAAGGAGCAGCAAAATGATTGATATTGAAAATATGTCCAATAGAGATGTGATAGAAGAGCAGTACAAAAATACGGATAATCTCACCCTGCGAAAAAGTCTCCATGATAAATACAGCGTCAATAAAATGGGATTCCAAAAGTGGATGTTTCAGCAATATCCCTTTCGTAAAAAGGGCAGGGTCTTGGAACTGGGAAGCGGCAGAGGTGAGCTGTGGAGCTACTATTTTGAGGACGATACGCTTCAGAGCTATGAAATGGAGCTCACCTTGTCGGATTTTTCGGAGGCTATGGTGGACTGCATAAGGAATAGGTTTTCGGGCAGGAATCTGTCCGTGAAAAAAATCGATATTTTGGATATTCCTTTTCAGGAAGGCACCTTTGACCTCATCATAGCAAATTCCATGCTGTACCATGTGAGGGATATCGACCGCGGGCTTTCGGAAGTGAGACGGGTTCTGAAAAGGGATGGCCTATTTTACTGCTCCACTCTTGGGACAAACGGAATGATGCAGTATCTTTATCATGCATTGGATGAACTTGGCATTCCTTATAGTCACGGTTCCCATTTATCCTTTACCTTGCAGAATGGCATGGAGCTGCTCAAAAAACAGTTCGGAAAAGTGGAAAGACGCGACTATGAGGATGCATTGGAAATTGATAACGTGGAGGATTACATATCATACATTTATTCCATGGCCTCTCTGCAGGGTCTCGACGAGAAATACCATGACGTTTTACGAAACTATTTCGATGCAAGGAAAGTAAACGGTTACCTGCATGTACCCAAGGAGTACGGAATGTTTGTGGCCGGGGATGCATAGGCAGGGTGCCGAAAAAGTTTGTGGCTGGGGACGCGTAGGCAGGGTGCCGAAAAAGTTTGTGGCCGGGGGACGCGTAGACAGAGTGCCGAAAAAGGTACGTCGGCAGCTGCGTCAATATCCCCATGTAAAGACAATTTCCGGCCAAGCGTAAAAAGGGTATAGGGAGAACCATGCGGCAGGTCCGAAGCCCAGAAGCTTCAGTGTCGGCGGCAGCGCAAAAAGCACCATGCAGGTAAACAGGGCCTGCACATAATCTTTCTGCCAGCCGGATACCCAAAGTACGCCCCAGACCACAAGGATCAGGCTTGCGGCCTGAGAGAGGGCGAAAAGCAGGAGAAAGAGGGCCACGCATATGGGCAGAGGGAAGTCTGCAAAGCAGGGAATGCTCTGTACCGAAAAGGTCATTCCGCCCATAGGAAAAACGGAGGCGATATTTACTATCCTGCACAAAAAGAGAGTCAGGCACATTGAGGCGGCTGCCGCGGCACAGAGGAAGGCCTTGCGCAGGTGGACTGCGGTTCTGCCTCTAAAAGAGGCGTTGAGCAGGCGATGCGCCCCTTTTTTGTATTCCATGGCCACACAGTTGCCGAAGGAAAAACCAAAACAGATGGAAAGCAGCAGAAGGTTTCTGAGGAATGGACTGCTGCCGCTGTAGACGCCGCAGAGGTATAGATAGCCTGAATCGTAGATAAAGTTCCCGCCCTGCTCCAGAATCCGCTGGTACTGTGTCCATATGCGCTGGAAGGAGGGATAGAAGGCGGTAACGGCATACCACTTGGACTTCAGATCTTCGCCCGCAGCCTCTGTGAGTTTGCCTTCAAAGATCAGCTGGTCTATCTTTTCGATTTCTTCAAAGGCCTTCTGAAACCGGCCGTTCTCGGCAAGAATCATGGCCTCCTTCTCAGGCTTTAGGCTTCCCTCCAGCTGCAGCATGAACTCCTGATAATATTGTTCCCAGACAGAAAGGTTATGATGTTCCGTCAGCTGGCTGTATCCCATGAGAAACAAAAATGCCAGTAGGATGTATAAGGCTTTGTTGGTTATCATGATCTTGTACAGCTCATGCCGAAGCACTCCTACATGGGGCTTGTATGGGAACCGGAGGACTATTTTCCGGGACCGCAGGCAAAGACGCTGTCCCCTCTCAAACCATAATATGCTCAGGGAAATTCCGGCAGCACATAGGAGAAGGATCAGGATCCACGCCGTGAGGGTGCGGGAGACGGGATATCCGGCCAGATTGAAATTCAGGTAGGTTCCATAAAGCTCCTGAGTTCTCATGATTCCGGCCAGATTGCAGTATTTCAAGGCGGAAAACTTTGTCCCGGCCGGGAAGAGCAGGTACAGAAGCCAGCTTGCGGTGCATAAGGCGCCCATCAGTCCATAGGGGAGTACAATGCTGTCGGCCTGAATGCAAAGGGCCGTGAGAATAGCCGACACGCCAAACAATGCCAGCGCCTTGGTGGAAAGGGACAGAAAGAGGAACTGCCCTATGGTGATGGGAAGAGGGCTTTCCATGTAGGGGGCAAGGGACTGGAGAGGCGCATTCATGTGGGGCAGTCCGGCGGCAAGACCGAAAAAGGCAAGGTTTGAGCCGTAGAGGGCAAGGGTCACTGCAATGCAGTGGAGGAATAAGGCCTTCAGCTTTGCGTAAACACTGTGGAAAATGCCCCGTTTGGTGCTGCGGGTGACATAGAAAAGCTGCTTTTTCTTTTCTTCAAATATTATGCTCCCGACAAAGAGAAACGCAGCCAGCAGGAGAAGAAGGTCTGTCCATAGGGATTTCAGGGCCAAGACCAGCGACTTGGCAGGCATCCAGCGGATGCCTGCGTCGGAAAGTCCCTGATATGCTTTCGCGCTCTTGGCAATATTTCTGGCAGAGAAGCTGTCCTGCTCCTGATTGGCGAAAATAGTGATGCCTTGGAGAATTTCTTTGTTTTCCTGAACGGAGCGCAGATATGTTCCGTATCCGTCTACCTTCAGCCACTCGGCATACCACTCATCCACCAGACTTTTTTCTTGATAGAAGGAGTCCGCATAATGCAGGTAGGTGCCGTCTTGGTAGAGGGGATGGTATTTCTCAAAGGCGCCGGGCCGGCTCTCCAGCAACTGGGCGGCGAGAGCTTCCCCCATTTCCCCGGAAACCTTGCGGGCAATGAGGACATCCTGCACAAAGTTGATGCCGTCAAGGGTCTCTTTCAGGGAATTCAGATAAGAGGCCTTCTCCTGCTCCGTCATTTGGTTTATGTCCCCGGCGAACTTCTTATAGGCCGAGAGAGGGGCAGTGGACTCGTCGGGCAGATTGACGTACCAGAGCAGAAAAAGGTTGATCAGTACCAGCGCGCAGACAGACAGTACAAAGTTTCGTCGTCCCCATGTTTTTTCCAATTCATATTTTGTCAGTGAATGCATAATTACTCCTATCGGAATTTTACAGCAGCGGCTGTGGGTTTTTGCTTTAAAACTGTGTTTGCCAAAGAACCGTGTCTTGGGCTATGGCTGTTCGGTGTGTCTGCGGTCAATCGCTTCCGTATACCCGCATGTACACATCCTCCAGATTTTTTGCGCCCTCATATCTGGCGGCGAGAGCGCTTACCGCACCCTGATCTACCAATCTGCCGGATTTCAGCAGTAAAATCTCTCTGGCGATAGGTTCGATGTCCGATACCACGTGGGTGCTTACCAGAATGATCTTATCTCCGGCCAGATCCTTGATGCGCTCCCGGATCCGAACTCTTTCCTTGGGATCCAGCCCTGCGGTAGGCTCGTCCAGAACGATGAGCTTTGGAGCGCCCATGATAGCCTGAGCGATCAGAATCCGCTGCTTCATTCCTCCGGAGTAGGTTCCTACGGGGCGGTCTGCCGCGGCCTCCAGATTTACATAAGCCAGCACCCGGGTCAGCTCACCCGGCAGTTCCTTTTTGGAGATGCCTTTCAGTGCCGCCATGTAGGAGAGGAAACGCCTTCCGGTGAAGGTATCATAGAGCCCCTGCTGCTGCGGTGCATAGCCCAGTATGCTGCGGTAGTCTGCGCCCAGAGAGCGGATGTCTGCGCCGTTCCAGCGGATGCTGCCGCTGTCGGGGCGCAGAGTGCCGGTGATAAGGTTCATCATGGTGGACTTTCCGGCCCCGTTGGGGCCGAGCAGTCCGTAGATCCCGTTTTGCAAAGTCAGGGAGACATTCTCCAGCGCAGTAACCTCTTTATATTTTTTGGTGATGTGACATAGTTCAAGCATAGTCAACGTCCCCTTCCGGTCATCTGGATTTTACGATAATTTTCTTTGCCGGAGAACAGATCTTCCTTGGAGATCAGTCCATACTGATAGAGGTGTATTTCGTAGCCTCCGCCACTTGTGGCGGTTGCATCATAGTCGTAGATCACAAGAACGTCAGATTCAGTTTCCGCAACCAGATCAAGGCTCCATCCCAGAGTCTTGTTGACCAGATCGGAATGCCGTATTTCCCCTGTGTCCGTATCTATGAAATAGTAGGAAGGATCTGCAGAGGAGTTTAGGTTCTGGCAGCAGAGCATGTTTCCTATGGTGCCGGTGATATAGTTCTGGGGGTGGGTGACAAGCAGACGCTCTTCGCCGGTGGCTGTATTGACACTTATAATCTGGCCATTGTCAATAAAGGAAATATAGAGGTTATTTCCCAGCAAGGCAGCGGAATGGATTCCTTCGTTTCCGATGCGATAAAATTCCTTCGGGCTGCCGGAGGCGGTATCCAGAAGGGCGAATACAGTGTGGGAATTTTTATAGAACTCAGGATAGGCATCGTCATCATAGTATTCTTCCGTAGTAAGTTTCCGTCCATAATCAATGCCTTCCAGCAGGAAGGAGCCGTCGGCGCAGCCTATCAGATCCCAGCTGATGTTGTCTCCAAATTCCATGTCCGAGATCTGGGTGAGGGAATAAGACGACAGATCCAGATAAACCAAGGTTTTCTCAGCGGCGGATATGTATTCCCCGTTGCCTTCCTTTTGGGTGGATAGCTTTTTTGTGATGGCGTAGAGGCCTTGTTCGTCCAGAGCCAGAGTGCCCTCCAGCGTCAGATTCGGGTCGAAGGAATAGACCTTCTGCCGGCCGGTTCCGTCAGGATTCATACGGTACAGAACCGCCTGCAGTTCATTGGCCTTGCTTGTCTCTCCCATAACGCTTTCTCCGTTGGGTGAAAACGAAGAAAAATAGGATCCGTCATAATCAGGTTGGCGGCTGAGGATATAAAGCGATCCCTGATGCAGGAAGAGCTTCGAGGTGTAGGCAGGAAACTCTTTATTGGGAAGGACGGCGGTACAGTCCTTGGTATCGTGGGTACAGCCCGGAGCGGAGCAGAGGCAGATTTCCCTGCAGGAAGCGTAATCCATGTACATCAGACGGTTTCCCAGACTTTTGTCCTGCAGTGTAAGCAGCTCGGTGCTGATGTAATAATATCCCTCTTGGGTGGCGCAGCTGGCGCTTCCGTCCTCGGTACAGAGTAATTTCAGCCCGTTTGGAGACTGCTGTCCGGACTGGTTTTCCGGTTTGTCTTGTTCGTTGGCGACATGTCTGCTTTCCGCCTTTGCCGCCGAGGCATTGGATCCAATGGCTTGATTGGAGGCGCCGGATAGGGAAGCGTCCTCTTTGTTGCCGCAGGCCGTGCCGGAGAGAAGAAGGGACAGCGCCATGGTGATAGCCAGAGGTTTCGTCAGATTTTGTTTTCTGCCCCTCTGTTTGCTAAAGAGCTGCATTTTATGGGTTTCATAGGATTGTGTTTTTTTCATTTAAAAAGACCTCCTTGTTATTTTACAAGGAGATCTTAAGAGGTAAATGTCAAAAAACTGTCAAGAATACAGCAGATTTATATTAAGATTTTTTAATTCTGTTTCTTCAGGACACGTCAAAGGATACCTTCACCATGGCCCCGCCTTGGGGAAAATTGGAGAGATTCAGGGTTCCGCCGTGTTTGTGGCATAGTATGCGGCTCACTGCGATTCCGATGCCCATGTGGCCTTCCTGATCGGAAGAGAGCTCGGAGGGATAAAAGACTCTTCCGCTTTTTTGCAGCATGCTTTCCGGAAAGCCCGTTCCGTCGTCGCGGACGGTTATGGAAAGGAGGTTTGTTTCCAGCGCAAAGTCCAGAAAGATCTCCCTTCGGGAAAAGCGCAGTGCATTTCCTATGATATTTTCAAGGACGCGGTACACCAAGGCGGAGTCGGCTTGTATAGGTATGTCGGGCAGATTCGATGGATCCGCCGGATGCTCCGCAGGGGCATGGCTCTGGAGCCGGCTGCAGGAGACATGGAGGGTTCTTTGATTCTGCTGTGCCATCAGAGAAAAATCCGCCGTCAGATCTGAAGAGAGCCGCAGAACAGAGATCTCGGTCTTTTGGGGGACGGTATCTTCCAGCTGATTCAAGGTGTATAGGGACCAGGCATAATTTTCCATGCGTTTAGCGGCCAAGCCTATGTTCCGGGAGATGCGCAGTACGTTTTCCGATGACAGCTCCTCTTTTTTTGCCTTGTTTTCCAGATGCTCTGCATATCCCCGAATGATTGCGATAGGATTGCGCAGATCGTGTGATACCGACGCCTGAAGATTTTTGCGCTCCTCCAGCATGGCCCACATTTCCCTGCTGTTGGAATAGAGGGCATCCTGCATCAGTGCGAAAGAACGGCATAGGCGGCCCATCTCGTCCTCGCAGTCGTAATTCAGGCGAAAGTCCAGATTCCGGGCAGCGATTTGGACCGTTGCGTCGGAGAGAAGCTGCAGAGGGAGCTTTAGCTTGCGCCTGTAAAAATAGAAGCTGCACAAAATGATTGCGGTGACGGACAAGACGGTAGGCGCGGCCACTATGACGATGCCGCATACTGTGTAGGCAAGCTTGCGCTTTGGCGTGAGGCGGTTGTAGCTTGGCTCAATTTTTTCAATAGAATAACTGAGTGGAAACTCTGATGGAGATACCATCTGCACTATGCCCTGAGGCGATTCCTCCTGCGCTATGATCTGAGGCAGTTGAACAGGGGCATCGTCTAATTTCAGAAGATAGCTCTGCATGGAGCTAGAACCGTCATCATAGCTTTGTTGAATGGAAAGATACACGGAATCCGAATCCGGAAGGAGATAATACCGGAAGGCAGCGCAGCCCCAAATGATGAGACCGGATAGAAGGGCGATGACGAAGAGGCCGATTAAAACAGTCAGTATGAAAAAGGTTCGCAGCGGAAGATCTCGCCATTTTCTTTTCAGGTCGTCCATTTGTATCCCACCCCCCAGACCGTTTCTATGAATTCTTTTCCGCAGGCAGCCTTCAGCTTGGCACGTATCTTTCGGACGTGTTCCTTAATGACTTCTGCGTTTCCCTCTGCATCATAGCCCCAAACCTGCGCGTAAATGCGCTCCTTGTCAAAAACCTGACCTGCATTGGTGAGAAGGAATTCTGTGATATCAAATTCCCGTTTGGAAAAGATGATTTCCGCATCTCTATAGAATACTTTTCTCTCGGACAAATTGATCAGCAGTTCTCCCGATGTAAGGATGGATGCGCTTTTGACGCGCCTCTGATCCCGGCGCAGGTGAGCGGCTATCCGGGCGGAAAGCTCCTTCAAACTGAAGGGCTTCGTAATATAGTCGTCTCCGCCGTAGCCGAGTCCGATGACCTTGTCCTGCTCCGTTATCCTTGCGGTAAGGAATATAATGGGGCAGGAGACATGTTCCCGAATCTGCCTGCAGAAGGTCAGGCCGTCCGTTCCGGGCATGTTGATGTCCAGAAGGATCAGGTCCGGATGCCGGGCCAGCTGCATGATGGCTTGAGAGGCACTGTTGGCTGTGAGAGTCAAATAGCCGCAGTCCTGCAGATGGTCTGACAGCAAATCGGTCATCATGGTTTCGTCATCTATGATAAGGATGCGGTACATGGTTTTTTGGGTTTCCTTTCACAAGTTATGTCATTCCTAATACTATCGGCTCCATGGAAGAATGTCAACACAGACTTGTTTTTCTCTTTGTTTTCGGTATAATGGGAGAAGGCGAGGCTATGGGACAAAAACAAGCTGCGTGAATGGTTAGGGCGAAAAGATTGAAAAGAGGAACAAAAGAATGAGCGGAAAAAGTATAATCGGAGAGAACAAGGGCAAAAAGGGCATTGGAGGACAAATCGCCTCATTTTTCAAAAAGGAGACGGTGCTGTGCCTTGCTGCGGCTGTAGCGGGGGTGTCCATGTTTTTCGTGCCGCCGGATAGGGCATATCTGGAATATCCGGATTTTCGGGTACTGGCATTGCTGTTTTGCCTGATGCTGGTGGTTGCCGGGCTCCAGAGCGTGGGCCTTTTCCGCTATCTGGGCTTTCGGCTTCTGGGTGGTATGCGAAGCACAAGACAGCTGAGTCTGCTGTTGGTAGCGCTGTGCTTTTTCAGCAGCATGATCATCACCAATGATGTGGCTCTGATTACATTTGTGCCTTTTGCGGTGATGGTTCTGAAGCTGGCGGACCAAGGGGAGCTTCTGATCCCGGTGGTGGTGCTGCAGACCGTGGCAGCCAATCTGGGCAGTATGCTCACACCCATCGGAAATCCTCAGAATCTGTATCTGTATTCAGTTTTTGATTTGTCTATGGGCAGTTTTCTCGGCATTATGTTTCCCCTTGCCCTATTGTCCATGGTTCTTTTGGGAGCCGCGGTATTTCTGCGGGGCAGCAAGCCGCTGACTGTGGGAGATATGGGAGAAGTGAAGGCGCCTCCGAAAGGCAGGCTGCTTGCGTACATAGGGCTGTTTCTGGTCTGCCTTGGCTGCGTTGTGAGGCTTTTGCCATGGCAGGCCATGCTTGGGGTTCTGATTCTGGCCGTGCTGTGCATAGACAGAAAGCTATTCTGGGGGGTGGATTATTTTCTGCTGCTGACGTTTCTGTGCTTTTTCCTGTTCATCGGAAACGTGGAGCGGATTCCTGCCGTATCCTCTCTGCTGCGCCAGTGGATTCACGGCTCCGAGCTGCCCGTCGGGGTTGTTCTCAGTCAGGCCATCAGCAATGTTCCCGCAGCGATTCTGCTTTCGGGGTTTACGGAGAATGTCCGCCCGCTTTTATACGGTGTGAACATAGGGGGACTGGGCACGCTGATCGCCTCTCTGGCCAGCGTGATTTCCTATCGCTGTTATGGGAACTGCGAGAATGCCCAAAAGGGGACTTACCTGAGAGTTTTTACGCTGTATAATGTGATCTTTCTGATTCTGCTGTACGGAGCCGCCGCGCTGGCGCTAGGGTGAATTCAATTTTTTGATCTACCTGAAAAGCAAAGGAGAACCGCCGTCAAATCCATCGTTGATGTCCTGCAGGCTGTCCTTGAGCTTTTCATTAGTGGCACAAGATGCCTCGCTCTGGAGATCCATATATAAGATAAAAACATCTTCTATGCTCATGCCTCTTTCGGCTGCGATTTCTTCCATCACGGGCTTGAGCTTTTCCAATTGAACGGAAACCTGTACTTTCTGGGGATCAATCTCCCCCAGCGCGCTTTCCGCATATCCGTTGATTCGTTCCAATAGTTTTCTTTGCTCTTCTGTCATTATGATTACCTCTTTTACGTTGTTGTTGTGGGTTCATTTTCCCATGTGGGAGTTTTTCTATTACAGTTTATCACTAGACGCTTGTTAAGTACAGATATTTTTGATAGAATGTATTTAACTGGAAACAGTGTTGTCCCGGAGGATGCCAAAAGGGATCCGGGGAACAGCGGGAAAGCTGCTGGCAGGAATAGCAGGAATGACAAGAACAGTATAATAAGAATGGCAAGAATAGCAGGAATAAAATAAATTCAGAAGAGAATAGAAAAGAGGATTAGGACATGGCAGACATCAGACCGTTTTGCGCTTACCGGCCGGCAGAGGGCATGGAGGATAGAATTGCAGCATTGCCTTATGATGTATATAACCGGGAGGAGGCAGCCAGAGTAGTTGCAAAGAATCCGGATTCCTTTTTGGCCATAGACCGGGCGGAGACGGGATTCGGCCCGGAGGTGGACACCTATGCGGAGCAGGTTTACCGGCGGGCGGCAAGCCTGTTGAGAGAGCAGATTTGCGCAGGGAAATTTATCAAGGAGGGCAAGCCCTGCTATTACCTTTATGAGCTGACCATGGACGGCAGGAGTCAGACGGGAATCGTGGCCTGCGCCTCCATAGATGATTATAACAACAACATAATCAAGAAACACGAAAACACAAGAGAGGACAAGGAACGGGACAGAATACGTCATGTGGATGTCTGTAATATGCAGACGGGCCCCATTTTTCTGGCCTACCGCTCCGACGAGATGCTGCGGGACATGGTGCAGGAGGCAAAGGCAGAGCCCCCGGTCTACAGCTTTGTGTCCGAGGACGGAATCGGCCATAGGGTGTGGGTCATCTATAACGCCGAAAGAATTGAGGGGATCCGAAATCAGTTTAAGAAACAGAATGCCATATACATAGCAGACGGCCATCACCGCTGTGCCTCTGCGGTAAAGGTAGGACAGCTGCGGCGGCAGGAACATCCGGGATATACCGGTGAGGAGGAATTCAATTATTTTCTGTCGGTGCTGTTTCCGGATGAAGAGCTGTACATCATGGATTACAACAGAGTGGTTCGTGACCTGAACGGATATACGCCGGAGGCATTTCTGGATAAGATATCTCAGGACTTTCAGGTGGAAAAAGCGGAAAAGACGCCCTTTCGCCCGGAGAAAAAGGGCTGCTTTGGCATGTATCTGGAAGGGATCTGGTATAAGCTGAGTGCCAGAGACCACATACTATCGGAGGACGCCGTGGAAGGGCTGGACGTATCCCTTCTTCAAAATCATCTGTTGGGGCCGATCCTGGGGATCGAGAATCCTAAGACGGACAAAAGAGTGGATTTCGTGGGAGGAATCCGGGGGCTTAAGGAGCTGGAAAGAAGGGTGCATGAGGACATGAAGGCAGCGTTCTCCATGTATCCCACATCCATTGGGGAACTGTTCGCAGTGGCGGACTCCGGCAGGCTGATGCCGCCTAAGTCCACATGGTTTGAGCCGAAGCTGAGAAGCGGACTGTTTCTGCATGAACTGGAAGATCTGGATTTGAAGGATCGGGTGGAATTCAGGTAATCGGATTACCTGAGAATGAGTATAGATGCCAAAATCATACCAGATAAGGGGTGCAAATTATGACAAACAAGCTTTACAAACTGATGAATTGGCCTAAGATTGAGGAAATTATCTATTCAGAATGTGACAACCCTCATGAACTGCTGGGGCCTCACAAGGCGGGGAATCAGATTCTCATTCAGGCCTATTTCCCCGGTGCGGAAGAGGTTTCCATCGTATTTGATGAGCCGGAAAAAAACGCTGCGGAGGATTTGGTGAAGATGGAGCTGGCGGACGAGGACGGTTTTTTTGCCGCGCTGGTGCAGGAAAGGGAGAATCGGCTGCCTATATATCATTATGCGGTAAAGAGAAAAGACGGGGAGGAGCGCGTCTGTGGAGAGGCATACCGTTTTGACTCCCAGATTACACTGAAGGACACGGAGAAATTCAAGAACGGAATTCACTATACCATTTATGAGAAGCTGGGCGCGCATCCCATGGTCATAGATGGGGTTGAGGGCACTTACTTCGCAGTCTGGGCCCCCAATGCCATGCGCATCAGCGTGGTGGGAGATTTCAATGGCTGGGACGGCAGGGTTCATCAAATGAGAAGATTGTGGGATTCCGGGATTTTTGAACTGTTCCTGCCCGATGCCAAAGCCGGCGATAATTACAAGTTTGAGCTGAAGCTCAAGGGCGGGCTTACTTATCTGAAGTCGGACCCTTATGGAAATGCCGCACAGCTGAGGCCGGAGAATGCCTCAGTCATCGCTGACCTGAGCGGTTTTGCATGGGAGGATCAGGTGTTTCTGGAGGAAAGGGTCCGGTTCCAGACCGGCAATGCCCCCATCAGCGTCTATGAGCTGTATCTGGGCTCCGTGGCGGAGGCGCCTCAGGGGAAATCCTACGCAAACTACCGTGAGATTGCCGCAAAGCTGATCCCTTATGTAAAGGAGATGGGCTATACCCATGTGGAACTGATGCCCGTGATGGAGCATCCTCTGGACGGCTCATGGGGATATCAGGTGGTGGGATACTATGCGCCTACGGCAAGGTACGGCACGCCGGAGGACTTTATGTATTTTGTAAATGAGCTTCATAAGGCGGGAATCGGGGTGATTTTGGACTGGGTACCTGCGCATTTCCCGCGGGATGCCTATGGACTGTCCAATTTTGACGGCACTTGTCTATACGAACACATAGATCCCAGACAAGGGAGTCATCCCCACTGGGGAACCCTGATCTATAATTACGGCAGGCCTCAGGTGTCCAATTACCTCATTGCCAATGCCCTGTTCTGGGTAGAGAAATATCATGCGGACGGCATCAGGATGGATGCGGTGGCAAGTATGCTCTATCTGGACTACGGCAAAAGAGACGGAGAATGGGTCGCCAATATGTACGGGGGAAAGGAGAATCTTGAGGCAATCGAGCTGATCAAGCATTTGAACTCCGTCATGAAGAAACGGAATCCCGGAGTGCTCACCATAGCCGAGGAGAGCACGGCGTTTCCTGCGATCACGGGAGACCTGAACGCAGGGGGACTTGGCTTCGATTTGAAGTGGAATATGGGCTTCATGAATGACTATCTGGACTATATAAAGTACGATCCCTATTTCAGAAGTCACCATCACGGAGAGCTGACCTTCAGCATGGTTTATGCTTACAGCGAAAAGTTTATGCTGGTATTTTCCCATGACGAGGTGGTCCATGGTAAGTCCGCCATGATCGGAAAGATGCCCGGAGAACGGGAGCAGAAGTTTGCTAATCTGAGGCTGACTTACTCATATATGATGACGCATCCGGGAAAGAAGCTTCTTTTCATGGGGCAGGATCTGGGCGAGTTCGACGAGTGGAACGAGGAGCGTCTGGTTCACTGGGAACTTTCTCAGGAGCCGGAGCATAAGGGGGTTGCCGCTCTGGTGAAGGATTTGAACCACCTATACCGGACCAGATCCGAGCTTTATGCAATGGATGACTCCATCGACGGTTTTGAGTGGATCAATCATATTTCCGCCAAGGAGTGCTGTCTTTCCTATCTGAGAAGGGGAGCCGGTGAGGACCAGATACTGATAGTGGTTGCCAATTTCTCCGGTGCAGGTCAGGAAATCACCACCGGGGTTCCTTTCCACGGAAAATACAAGGAGATATTTAACTCCGATGATGTGAAGTACGGCGGCACGGGCATAGTGAACAGCCGCATTCAGAAGAGCAGGGAGATAGAATGGGATGATAGGCCCCAGTCAATCACGGTGGAGCTGGCGCCACTGTCTCTAAGCATATTGCAGTATATTCCGTTTACGGAGGAAGAGCGGGTGAAAGAGAAGGCCGCAAAGGAAAAGGCCGAGAAGGAGCGTCTGGCCAAGGAAAAAGCGGCCCGGGAAAAAGCCGAGAAAGCTGCAAGAGAGCGTGCCGAGAAGGAGCGTCTGGAGAAGGAGCGTGCCCAGAAGGCGGAGCGTGCCGCATGGGAAAAAGCTGAAAAGCAGCGTCTGGCCAAAGAAGAAGCAGAGCGTGCGGAGAGGGCTGCCCGGGAGCAGGCCGAGAAGGAGCGTCTGGCCAAGGAAGAGGCGGAGCGTGCGGAGAGGGCTGCCTGGGAGCAGGCCGAAATAGAACGTCTGGCCAAGGAGGAAGCGGAGAGAGCTGAGAGGGAATGTCTGGCAAGAGAGGCCGCCGAACAAGAAAAAGCGCCTATCTCCGACAGCCTGAAGGAGGATGCCGTCATGGAGCAGGCGGCGGAAACAGTGGCAGATTCCGAAGAGAAAAAGCCTCAGAAGGGCAAGGCGGAGAAAGAAAAGCAGGAGAAAAAGGTTCCGGAAAAAAAGCTGGCAGAAAAGAAACCGGCAGAAAAGAAATTGACCGAAAAAAAGGAAATGGTTCCCAAGACAAGAAATGCGGGAAAGAAAGAAACTACGAATAAGGGACGTAAATCATGAATGAGATATGGAATCAGATTTCCGAAAAGGCGTTGGGACTGGGAATGCGGGTTTTGCTGGCGGTTGTTTTTTTCCTGATAGGCGTGCAATTGATCAAGGTGATTCGCAAGGTGGTCAAAAAATCCATGTCCCGGGCCAATGCGGAAATCGGTGCCATTCAGTTTGCGGATTCCTTCATCAAGGCCTCTCTCTATGTTCTGCTGGTGATGATGCTGGCATCCTCCTTCGGGCTGGATGCGGCCAGCATTGTAGCCGTGCTGGGATCCGCGGGCGTAGCGATCGGTCTGGCGGTTCAGGGAAGTCTGTCCAATTTAGCGGGCGGGGTATTGATACTTGCCCTGAAGCCCTTTAAGGTAGGAGACTATATCAAGGAAAGTTATTCGGGGCAGGAGGGGACTGTAACGGAAATTCAGATTTTCTATACCAAGCTTCTGACTCCCGACAACCAGACGGTCATTCTGCCCAACGGCAATCTGGCAAACAACAGTCTGGTAAATGTCACTATGCAGAAGAGCCGCAGAATGGATATCAAGGTGAGGATTTCTTATGAAGCGGACCTGAGGGATGCAAAGGAGACGCTTCTGCAGGTACTTGCGGAAGACCCGGCCGTGGAGGAGGAAATGGACAAAATGGTGTTTGTGGACGAGCTGGCCTCCTCCTGCGTGGTGCTGAACGTCAGATGCTGGTTCCGGCAGGAAGATTTCTGGCAGGGCAAATGGCGGGTTGCGGAAAATTGCAAGCTGGCGCTGGATGCAAAGGGAATCAAGATCGCTCATGAGCAGCTGGACGTGCATGTGAATTAGGCGAGCTGGGATGGAAGACGAATGAACTTTATGGAGGAGCGGCGTTAAATTTTGGGCATGAATTTTTAAGCATGAATATTAAACATGAAATTTAAAAAAACAGTTGAAATTTTTGGGGAAAGCTAGTATAATCCCGAGTTTGACAATTGTGAAAGTAAAAAACGGCTACAAACCCAGTAATTATGCGGACTGTAGCCGTTTTCTCTTTGGAAACCCAAATACTTTGTGTAAATCATCTGTCAGGTCTTAGGATCTCCCCAATATACCCTTCGAGATTTGTTATGACCGCGTAAAATTCGTCATACTTTTCTTCTTCGGATATACGGTCCAGATTCAGGTCATATATGTTTTTACCTGCAACTTCACCCTCCTCTGTTATGGCTATTGATTTAATAAAGCGGGCGGCTTGTCCGTTAAAATATTCTTCGTTATAATATATTTTATTTATTCGGATTATTGTCCCCAAAATGTCCTTTTGGGACACTATATAGGTGAAGGCAGGAGGTGAAATTGTGAACGGCGAAGAAACCGTGGTTCAGGTTTATATCAGGGAATACATAAAACAGTACATGGAGAAGGTATTTTATTTTTGCCTAAAAAAGACGGGCAGCCAACAAGAGGCGGAAGATCTGGCCTCCGACATATCCATCTGCATTTTTGCGGAGCTGCGGAGGGGCGTCATTCCCGAACATTTCAGCGCCTGGGTATGGCAGATTGCCCGCAACCGCTACAGCCGGTGGGCTGACGTCAGGCATAAGAGGGCGGAAAGACTTTCCGAGAGCGACATCGGTGAATGCGAGGCTCCGGCAGGGGAGACCATGGAAGAAAGGCTGATCAGAGACGAGGAGCTGGCGCTTCTGAGGAGGGAGCTTGCCTTTATATCCTCTGAGTACCGCAATGTGCTGGTGGCATATTATGTTGAGGATATGCCTGTCCGAGAAGTGGCAAGAAAGCTTGGCCTGAACATGGAAGCCGTGAAAAAACGCCTTATCCGTGCCCGAAAACTTTTAAGAGGAGGAATGAGTATGGCAAGAGAATTTGGAATTAAAAGCTACAATCCGGAGGAGGTACGCATTGGCTCAAGCGGAAACCAGCCCAGCGGTCTGCCGCATAGCGCAATAGACAGCAAAATATCGCAAAATATTCTGCTTCAGGCCAGCGGCAATCCCTCTACCATCGAAGAGCTGTCCATTGAGCTGGGCATAGCCGTGCCCTATATGGAGGAAGAAGTCGGGAAACTGGTGAAGGCAACACTGCTGAAAAGGCTGGGAGATAAAAAATATGTGACCAATTTCTTTATAGAGGATAGGGAAAGCCAACTCAGGATCTATGCGGCGCAGCGGAAGGGCTCGGGGGAACGCAGTCGGCTGGCGGACAGGATTGCGGAGGAGCTGATTCCGACGCTGAGAAAGCTTGGAATAGCCAGAGAGCATATTAGCGATTCCGATATAAAATGGTGGCTGGTTATTTATATCATTGATTTCTGCACCCAAAAGCTGGAAGGCTATAATCTGGAGTGGCCGGAAAAGAGGGAAAACGGCGAGACATGGGGGATTATGGGGTATGAGTCTGCAGAGCTGCCGGAAGAATGCGGCATGGGGCACAGCGGATGCGGAACGGACGAGGTCATGTATTGGTTATATCAAATTCCTGATTACAATATGTGGATGCGTGCGGGCAGGATGAACTATCGGGAAACGCTGCTACTGGGGGATATTGTGAAAAACAAACGAAGCCTATCGTCACTGAGCGAATCGGAGCTTGAGATATGGAGGGCCAAGGGCATAGAGGGCAGATTCGCCCACACAGCAGAGGACGGCACGGTGGTGCCGGATATTCTGGTATTCGAGGGTGATGCTCTGGAGGAGGTGAAGAAAGCAATCGCAAAGCATACAGCATTTGAGGCGCTTTTAAAAAATATACAGTCAGCCTTTGACGGCACGGCGGATATATTGCGTGAAAGCGGCATCAATGTATTGCACAATCAGCTTGGCTATTGTGCGTCCATGGACATATCCCATATCCGTATGATGACCGTTCACGACGAGGTGGAAAGCGGCAGGCTGACGGTTCCGGCCGATCCGGCCAGAAGTACCGCTGCCATGTGGCTGGAGCTGAGATAACCGACGAACCTGCCGGGAACCGCCCGGCAGTCTGCGAAGAGCCGCAGAATGGATATCGAATGAACTTTCTGGAGGAGCGGCGTTAAATTTTGGGCATGAATTTTTAAGTATGAATATTAAGCATGAAATTTTTAAAAAAACAGTTGAAATTTTTGGGGAAAGCTAGTATAATGAATTACGGTCGTGCTGGTGCATGATGACAACCAAAGATTTCAGCTGTATGCTTCCGTGGCTCAGTCGGTAGAGCGATTGATTCGTAATCAATAGATCATGGGTTCGAGTCCCATCGGAAGCTTTTTTATTGGGAATTTTTATGTCTGGGTAATATGTAAGGCCTTAAAAGCGGTTGCTTTTTGGCCTTTGATCATGGAAACTGGTAATTTCGGAATCTGTATATCACATTTTGAACTGTATCTTTATCTGATGCTCTATCATCTGTATCGCTTTGTAAAATCCCAACGCAATGATGCACAAGACAATGATGCTGGTGATTACCATGTCCAGCTGGAATACTTGGGAGCCGTAAATGATCAGGTAGCCAAGTCCCCGTCTGGCTGCCAGAAATTCCCCGATGATGACACCTACCAGCGCCAGCCCGATGTTCACCTTTGCGGTGCTGAGTAAAATGGGGATGGAGCCGGGAAACACTACCTTGAAAAATGCGTCCCTCCTGCTGCCGCCCAATGTGTAGACCAAGGTGATTTTTTCCGCGTCAACCTGCTGAAAACCGGTGTAAAAGCTGATGATGGAGCCAAAGACGGCCACGGACATGCCTGCCACGATGATGGTCTTGGCCCCTGTGCCCAGCCAGACGATGAACAAGGGGGCAAGGGCCGACTTGGGCAGGCTGTTCAGCACTACCAGATACGGCTCCAGGATCTCCGACAGCTTGGAGGAGTGCCACAGCAAGGTAGATATGAGCATGCTGAGCAAAAGCACCAATAGGAAGCTCAATAGGGTTTCTAACAGCGTGATGCCGATGTGGGAGAGCAGGGCATTGTATTGCAGCTGCTCTACAAAACAGCGCGCGACCCGGCTGGGGCTGGAAAAGAAAAAGCTGTCGATCCACTTAAGGTCTGCGCTTACCTCCCACAAGATCAGGAAAAGGACGAATATGATGGTGCGCCAGGAAGCGATCTCGTGATGATGCCTCCTATGCTTTCTGACAAATTCCTCTTGTTTCGTCAACTGAGTGGAATGGTTTTTCTCTTTTTTTCTCTTATTGCCTTTGTTTTCACTGTCCATGCCTTCGCGGTTCATTTCCGTATCATTCATGTGTCATATCCTCCCATAACCTATTGAAATACTGTTGAAATTCAGGGGCGTTTCTGGCGGCCAGAGGGGATTCGTCACTTATCGTTAGGTTGACGGACATTTGGTTTTTCACCACGGCTGGGCGGCCGGAAAGTACTATGATTCTATCGGCAAGGCTGATAGCTTCCGCCAGATCATGGGTGATGATGATCATGGTCTTTCCGGCAGCCCGAATCAGGCGGCAGATATCGGCGGATACGAAGAGTCTGGTCTGGTAGTCCAGCGCGCTGAAGGGTTCGTCCAGCAGGAGAAGCTGCGGCTCAAGAGCCAGAGTCCGGATCAGCGCGGCTCGCTGCTTCATTCCGCCCGATAGCTCGCTGGGGCGTTTGTCCCGGAACTTGTCAAGCCCGTAATCCGTCAGAAGCGCATCCACCTTATCCAGATTTTCCTTGGTCATTTTATGGTTCAGCTCCAGCCCGAGAATCACGTTGCGGTAGACGGTGCGCCATTCAAAAAGATGATCTCTCTGAAGCATATAGCCTATTTTGGGGTAGTGCAGTGATCCGTCGGGATTGTTCACCACGATGGTTCCCTGCTCCGGCGCCAGCAGTCCGGCGATAATGGACAGAAGAGTGGACTTGCCGCAGCCGCTGGGGCCTACGATGGCGATGAACTCTCCCTCCTGAACCCCGAAGGAAATGTCTTTCAGCGCTATGGTCTCGCCGTGGAGGCTGTGATAGGAATATCCGATGTTCTTTAATTCAAGGATATTGCGCATAAGCCATTCCAAGCCCGATAAATCGGACTTGCATCCTTTTTTCGATTTATATTAATGTATGATGGGCAGTGCGTGAGGGTTCAGCTTTGACTTCTGATTTTCAGGAGGCTTGCAATACGTTTTTTTTTATGGTAATATCAGTGGATAAGAAATTTGTGGTAATAAGTCATGAGCAAAAGACTTCCGGCAAGGGTCGTTCAGTGATATATACACGGCAGATTGCCCGGACAATATCGAATGATGGAATGGAGGAAGACATGGCACAATTATGGGGCGGGCGTTTCAACGGCAGTACGGCACAGGACGCCTTTGCATTCAATGCATCCATCGGCTTTGACAGACGTCTCTTTCAGCAGGACATTCAGGGGAGCATTGCCCATGTGACCATGCTGGCTCGGCAGAATATACTGTCTGTTGAGGAAAAAGACGCAATTGTAGATGGTCTGGAAGGAATTCTGAAGGATGTGGAAGAGAATCGGCTGGAGATCGATCTGTCCTGCGAGGATATCCACAGCTTTGTAGAGGCCAATCTGATCCGGCGCATCGGAGACGTGGGCAAGAAGCTGCATACCGGAAGAAGCCGCAATGATCAGGTGGCGCTGGATATGCGGCTTTACACCAGAGAAAGGGTGCGGGAGACGGACGGACTGTTAAAGGAACTGCTTGTGGTAATTCTCTCGGTCATGGAAGAAAATCTGGAGACCTATATGCCCGGCTTCACCCACCTCCAGAAGGCCCAGCCCACTACGCTGGCGCATCACTACGGCGCGTACTTTGAAATGTTCCGGCGTGACAGGCAGCGTATGGCTGACATCGAAAGAAGGATGAATTATTGTCCTTTGGGCGCGGGGGCTCTGGCAGGGACCACCTATCCCTTGGACAGAGAATATGCGGCTTCCCTGATGGGCTTCGACGGGGTGACGGGCAACAGCATGGATTCCGTGTCGGACAGAGACTATCTGATTGAGTTTCTGGCGGCGCTGTCCACGGTAATGATGCATCTGAGCCGGTTTAGCGAGGAGATCATTCTATGGAACTCCAATGAGTACCAGTTCGTGGAGATGGACGATGCATATTCCACCGGAAGCAGCATCATGCCGCAAAAAAAGAATCCTGATATAGCGGAGCTGGTGAGGGGAAAGACAGGGCGGGTATATGGGGCTCTGATGTCATTGCTTACTACCATGAAGGGGCTGCCCCTTGCCTACAACAAAGATATGCAGGAGGATAAAGAGGTGGCGTTTGACGCCATGGACACGGTGAAGAACAGTCTGTCTCTGTTTACCGGGATGCTCAAGACCATGAAGTTCCGAAAAGACAGAATGGCCGCCAGTGCCATGAACGGCTTTACCAACGCCACGGACGCGGCGGACTATCTGGTAGGAAAGGGTGTGCCGTTCCGAGATGCCCATAGTATTGTAGGCAGACTGGTGCTGTACTGCATTGAAAAAAACACTTCCATCGATAAGCTCTCGCTTGAGGAGTTAAAGGAAATCAGCGATGAATTTGAGGGAGATATCTATGAGGCAGTGTCTTTAAAGACCTGTGTGGAGAAGCGGCTGACCATAGGGGCGCCGGGGCCTTCGGCCATGAGAGAGGCCGTGGAAAAAAACAAGGCATATCTTGAGCTGTCTTAGAGACCGAAGGAATTACAAATTAATCAACTTTATCATATTTTAATCGGAAAGAATTTCAGTCTAAGCCGATTAATAAAAAACAAGGAGGAAGCATGAATGGGCAATAAATTAAGGGTAGGTATTCTGGGCGGAACAGGCATGGTGGGACAGAGGTTCATTGCCCTGCTGGAGAATCATCCGTGGTTTGAGGTGACTACCGTAGCTGCAAGCCCCCGTTCTGCGGGAAAGACTTATGAGGAGGCTGTAGGCGGCAGGTGGAAGATGGATACGCCTATGCCGGAAGGCGTGAAAAATCTGGTGGTCATGAATGTGAATGAGGTGGAAGCTGTTTCCTCTCAAGTTGATTTTGTGTTCAGCGCGGTGGATATGACCAAGGATGAAATCAAGAAGATCGAGGAAGCATATGCAAAAGCGGAGACACCCGTAGTTTCAAACAACAGCGCTCATAGGTGGACTCCCGATGTTCCCATGGTAGTGCCTGAGATCAACCCTGATCATATGAATGTCATCGATTATCAGCGGAAGCGTCTGGGGACGAAAAAAGGCTTTGTGGCAGTGAAGCCCAACTGCTCCATCCAGAGCTATGCGCCTGTGCTCACCGCGTGGAGGGAATTCGAGCCGGTGGAGGTGATAGCCACCACCTATCAGGCGATTTCCGGAGCAGGCAAGACCTTTCAGGACTGGCCGGAGATGGTAGGAAACATCATCCCGTATATAGGCGGCGAGGAGGAGAAAAGCGAAAAAGAGCCTCTGCGTATCTGGGGCAAGATTCAGGACGGGGTTATCGTCCCTGCCCAGAGTCCCGTGATCACTTGCCAGTGTATCAGGGTGCCGGTTTTGAACGGACATACGGCGGCAGTGTTTGTGCGGTTCAAGAACAAGCCTTCCAAGGAAGAGCTGATCCGGAGACTGACAGCTTTTTCCGGAGAACCCCAGCGTCTGCAGCTTCCCAGCGCTCCCAAGCAGTTTATTCAGTATCTGGAGGAGGACAATAGGCCTCAGGTGGCGCTGGACGTGGACTTCGAGAACGGAATGGGCATCAGCGTGGGACGGCTGCGGGAGGATACGGTATACGATTATAAATTCATTGGATTGTCCCATAACACCGTCAGAGGCGCTGCCGGCGGAGCGATTCTCTGTGCCGAGCTGCTGAAGGCGCAGGGATATATCGGATAGCGGATTCCGAGGAAGCGAGGAGCTTGAGAAGAAGAGCTTGAAAAGAGTGACATGGAGGTTGGCTTGGGAAAGAATTTATTCATTGCGGAAAAACCCAGCGTGGCAAGAGAATTTGCCAACGCATTGAAGATCAGTACGGCTTCAAGAGACGGGTATCTGGAGGCAGACGACACAATTGTCACTTGGTGCGTGGGGCATCTTGTAACCATGAGCTATCCGGAGGTTTATGATGAGAAATACAGACGCTGGAGCTTTGACACGATTCCGTTCCTGCCGGAAGAATTTAAATATGAGGTCATTGACGGCACCAAGAAGCAATATACTATTGTAAGCTCTCTGATGAACCGCAAGGATGTAAGCACCATCTATGTGTGTACGGACTCCGGACGGGAGGGAGAATACATATATAGGCTGGTGGAGCAGATGGCCAAGATCAAGGATAAGAAGCGCCTGCGGGTGTGGATCGATTCCCAGACGGAGGAGGAGATTCTGCGGGGTATCCGGGAGGCCAAGGATCTGCAGGAGTATGATCATCTCAGCGATGCCGCATATCTTCGTGCGAAGGAAGACTATCTTATGGGGATTAATTTCTCCCGGGCGCTTACTTTGAAGTACGGCAGGACGGTGAAAGACTATCTGAAGCGAGACAAGGCCGTGATTTCCGTGGGGCGCGTCATGACTTGTGTGCTGGGAATCGTAGTGAACAGGGAGCGGGAAATCCGCTCCTTCGTGAAGACGCCTTTCTATAGGGTGCTGGGAAATTTCCGCATGGGTGACAGCAAGCTTACGGGAGAATGGAAGGCCGTGGAGGGCTCCCGCTGGCATATGTCCCCGAAGCTCTATAAGGAAAATGGCTTTAAGGAAGAAAAGGACGCAAAGGAACTGATTGCTTATCTGATGCAGGAACCGGTGGGGGAACCTGTCATTGAGAGCGTCCTGCGGAAAAAAGAAAACAAGAATCCCCCCCTGCTATACAATCTGGCGGAGCTGCAGAATGATTGCTCCAAGTATTTTAAGATTAGCCCCGACGAGACTCTGCGGATTGCTCAGGAGCTGTACGAAAAGAAGATGGTCACATATCCCAGAACGGATGCCCGTGTGCTGTCCACGGCAGTGGCAAAGGAGATACATAAGAATATTGGGGGGCTGCAGGGATACAAAACCGCCGCAGGCTATGCGGCGGAAATCTTGAGCAAGGGCAGCTACAAGAACATATCCAAGACAAGGTACGTCAATGACAAGCAGATTACGGACCACTATGCCATCATTCCCACCGGTCAGGGGCTTGGGAATTTAAGCGGGCTTCCGGCGCTCTCCGCAAAGGTGTACGAGCTGATCGTGCGCCGGTTTTTAAGCATTTTCTACCCGCCGGCGGTGTACCAGAAGTATTCCTTGTGCATTCGTGTGAAAACTGAGAGATTCTTTGCCGGCTTCAAAGTGCTTGAGGAGGAGGGCTATCTGAAGGTGGCGTTCGTTCCCCAGAAGCAGGAAAAGTCGGCTATAAAAAAGGAAGATTCCCTGATCGGGCAGTCCGGAGAGATGAAAAAAGCGTTTGGTTCTATGGAGAGCGGGTCCGGGGGCCCTCAGGGAACCATGGAATCCGGAAATCAGGGAACCGGGGCAGCAAAGGAAGCCAAGGAATTCAAAGACGAAGGCTCCGGAGAGGGAAAAAAGGACGAAGGCGAGGAAACGGAGATAAAGGCTGACGGCGAATTGGTGGCTCTGCTCAAGAGCCTGAAAAAGGGAGATAAGCTGGCAGTAGACTCCTATGAGATCAAAGAGGGAGAGACCTCCCCGCCCAAGCGCTATAACTCCGGCAGCATCATTCTCACTATGGAAAACGCGGGACAGTTTATAGAGGATGATGAGCTGCGCTCCCAGATCAAGGGCAGCGGCATAGGAACAAGTGCCACAAGGGCGGAAATTCTAAAGAAGCTGGTAAACATCGACTATCTTGCGCTGAACAAGAAGACGCAGGTTTTGACCCCCACTTTGATGGGAGAGATGGTTTATGATGTGGTGGACGGTTCCATCAGCGCGCTTTTGGATCCTTCCCTGACTGCCAGCTGGGAAAAGGGTCTGACTTTGGTAGCCGACGGAGACATATCTTCAAAAGAATACATGGACAAGCTGGCAGGCTTCGTGGGACGCAGAACGGAGTATGTGAAGGGGCTGAGAAATCAGGGGGCGCTTTATCGCCGGTTTCAGGAGGTGGCAGTAAATTATAAAAGCTAAGAAATGATTGGCTTTTATGGGAATGGAGGAGAGATATCATATGATTACGGTTTCGGAGCTTTACAATCTGGATGAAACCATTGCGGCAGAGCTTCTTTCAGGGGTGGAGTATCCTTGGGAGGCGCTTCCCCGGATTCATGATTTCATCATAGAACTGGGAAATAGCCTTTCTGAGGATGTCTTTGAGAAGAGGGGCGAGCACATATGGGTGGCGAAGAGCGCAAAAGTAGCGCCCACCGCCTGCCTGAACGGTCCGCTGATCGTGGATGAGGATGCGGAAATCCGTCATTGCGCCTTTATCAGAGGCAATGCCATCGTTGGTAAGGGCGCTGTAGTCGGGAATTCCACGGAGCTGAAGAATGTTATTCTCTTCAACAAGGTTCAGGTGCCCCATTACAATTACGTGGGTGACAGCATCCTCGGATTCCGCTCCCACATGGGAGCGGGGGCCATCACCTCCAACGTCAAAAGCGACAAGACGCTGGTAACAGTGAAAGGCGAGAACATTTCCATTGAGACCGGGCTGAAGAAAATGGGGGCCATGCTGGGTGACAATGTGGAGGTGGGATGCAACAGCGTGCTGAATCCAGGCACGGTGATCGGCAGGAACACCAATGTTTACCCCACTTCCATGGTGCGGGGCGTGATCCCGGCCGACAGTATCTATAAATGCCGCACGGAGATCGCCCAAAAGAGGGACTGATGCCTTAGGGACAAGAAGGGGATAAGTTTTTGGATGGCCGTATCCTGCGACATTTTTGTGACAATTTTTACAAAAACACTGGATTTTTTATGCCAAGTATGAGAAAATAATTGAGAAAGACAGTGCGGACGACGGAAGCCCTGAGAGGCAGCTTGCTGCAGGCAGTCGCCTCTGTCAAATCGATTGATCAGGTTGATGAATCATAACTTACATAATTGAAAGGAGATTTCACATGATTTATTCAAAGGAAGTTGAAGAAATGTGCACAGTCGCTCAGGGTGTGCATCATGGTTGTGCGCCCATTCCCGAAGAAGCGAAGTGGGTTCAGGCAAAAAAGGTGGAAGACATTTCCGGTCTGACCCATGGCGTGGGCTGGTGCGCTCCCCAGCAGGGTGCCTGCAAGCTGACTCTGAACGTGAAGGAGGGTATCATTCAGGAGGCTCTGGTGGAGACCATCGGCTGCTCCGGCATGACCCATTCCGCGGCTATGGCATCCGAGATTCTTCCCGGCCTGACCGTTATGGAAGCATTGAACACCGACCTTGTGTGCGACGCCATCAATACCGCTATGAGAGAGCTGTTCCTGCAGATCGTCTACGGACGTACCCAGAGCGCGTTCTCTGAGGAAGGCCTGCCTATCGGCGCAGGGCTTGAGGATCTGGGCAAGGGCCTGAGAAGCCAGGTGGGAACCATGTACGGCACCTTGAAGAAGGGCCCCCGTTATCTGGAAATGGCAGAGGGCTATGTAACCGGCATTGCCTTGGACAAGGATGATCAGATCATCGGCTACGAGTTCGTGAGTCTTGGAAAGATGACCGACTTCATCAAGAAGGGCGACGATCCGAACACCGCCTATGAGAAGGCCAAGGGACAGTATGGACGCGTTGCAGACGCCGTCAAGATCATTGACCCCAGAAAAGAATAAAGCAGGCGCTGTTTCTCAATGGGTCTGAACTGAAAGGTTTCCAGAAAATAAGGAGGATAGGAAAAAATGGCTTTATTTGAATCATATGAGAGACGTATTGCTAAAATTACGGAAGTACTGAACGGCTATGGCATCTCCTCTATCGAAGAAGCGGAGAAGATCACCAAGGATGCCGGCCTTGACGTATATGAGCAGGTTAAGAAGATTCAGCCCATCTGCTTCGAGAACGCATGCTGGGCCTATACGGTAGGTGCGGCTATCGCCATCAAGAAGGGCTGCCGCAAGGCTGCAGACGCCGCTGCCGCAATCGGAGAGGGGCTTCAGGCATTCTGTATTCCCGGCTCCGTGGCGGACACCAGAAAGGTGGGCCTTGGCCACGGCAATCTGGGCAAGATGCTTCTGGAGGAGGACACGGACTGCTTCTGCTTCCTTGCAGGACATGAGTCCTTTGCCGCTGCAGAAGGCGCTATCGGCATTGCCGAGAAGGCAAACAAGGTACGTCAGAAGCCTCTGCGCGTCATTCTGAACGGTCTTGGAAAGGACGCTGCCAAGATCATTTCCCGCATCAACGGATTCACCTTCGTTGAGACCGAGTATGATCCTTATACCAATGAGGTAAAGGAAATCGAGAGAATTCCCTACTCCGAGGGACTCCGCGCAAAGGTGAACTGCTACGGCTCCAACAGCGTTCCTGAGGGCGTTGCTATCATGTGGAAGGAGAATGTGGATGTGTCCATTACCGGAAACTCCACCAACCCTACCAGATTCCAGCATCCCGTTGCAGGCACCTACAAGAAGGAGAGAACCGAGGCAGGCAAGAAGTATTTCTCCGTTGCTTCCGGCGGTGGTACGGGACGTACTTTGCATCCTGACAACATGGCTGCAGGCCCTGCTTCCTACGGCTTCACTGACACTCTTGGCCGTATGCACTCCGATGCCCAGTTCGCAGGATCTTCCTCCGTTCCGGCGCATGTGGAGATGATGGGCTTAATCGGCATGGGCAACAACCCCATGGTAGGCGCCACCGTAGCTGTGGCTGTCTCCATAGAGGAAGCGGCGAAGGAAGGCAAGTTCTAAATATACCTTGTGAATTAAAAACGCCGAAAGGCTTGAAAGTACCGTAATCTTCAGGGGTTGCGGTACTTTTTTCATGCCGGGAAGTGAAAACGGAAATTTGCTCTGAGCAGTCGTGAAAAGTGGTAAAAATCGGAGAGTAGGACACCGGTAGGTAACAAAATTTTAGCAAAAGCAGGCACGAATGGAAGTTTTTAATTAACAACTTACATATGGAATTACAGAATTTACAGAAGAAACTACAGAAAGTTTAATGAATTATATGGAAAATGCAAAAGATGGATGGGGAGGAATAACAGAGTTTTGTATTGTCAAAGCTGAAATAGATGGAGTGGAAGGACTAAATCTTTTTGCAAAAATAGATAACGAAGTAGTTCAAAAAAATATGAGCGAATGGCAATAATACATATAAAGAGAGGTTTCGGAGAAATCCGAGACCTCTTTTAAAGTTGATTCAGGAAACCAGACGACGGTTTCAATCATTTTACTCTTGACAGTTTATTTTCAAGGCGGTAGAATAAAGACAAATCAAGAAATATATCTTTATAACAAGGGGATAGAAGATGCCTAAGGTTGCCTACTCTGAGGAGGAACGGGAGCGGATTAGAAATAGACTAGTAGCTGTGGGCCTTGAGCTGATGGCAGGACAAGGCATACAGCATACCACTGTAGAGCAGATCTATAAGAAGGTGGGGATTTCCCGGACTTTCTTCTATTCCTTTTTTCCTACGAAGGAAGATTTGATCGTTGAGACGCTATATCTGCAACAGCCGAAGGTTATAGCATATGCGCAAAAGCTTATGGCCGATCCGGCCTTAAGCTGGCGGGACGGGGTGAGGCAGTTCCTCCATTCCTGCTGCTATGGCGAGAAAAACGGCATTGCGGTTTTGAATATAGAAGAGCAGAGGCAGATTTTCAAGCGGCTGTCAAAGAAAAACTACAAGATATTTCGGGAAAAGCAGGCCTATCTTTTCGGCACAATCCTTAAAATCTTTGGAATAAGGGCAGATGAGGCATGCGTCAATCTTTTCATCAATCTCAGTCTGGCCGTCATGGTGGTGAGCAGGGCGATTCCCGATACGCTGCCATTGTTTGTTCCGGAAGCCGCCGATGAGACCGTCAATTTTCAGATCAATACGATTGTGGACGCTTTGGAGACGCTGAAGGAACAGAAGCCTCTTCTTGACAAGACTTAATATGGAAAAGTTAGTGTGAAAATCTTAATGTAAAAGTATTTGGTCCGTCCTAATATCATGTTTCGGCGTCATATTTTGACGGATTTGTTTTAAATAAAATAAATACAAAATAAAATTATTATCTTTAAAATCAAGGGAGGAAAAAGACATGGGATTTTTCAGCAGATTATTCAAAGGACCGCAAATCGATATGGAAAAGAGTGCTGCCAACGCCAAAAAGATGCGGGAGCTGTTCAATCAGGCCGTAAAAGACGGGGACAGTTACAAAATAATCTTTGGATACACCGAGGATGTAAGCCGTTTCAATTACGGCTTTGTTCATGGCAGCAAAACCAAGATAGGCAATTTGATTGTAGGCTGGAATGAGGCCAGCCAGACCATCGTAGTCGTTCCGACGGTGCCGGACCTTTCCGGCCGCGGAGAGCCTACCTATTATCCCCGTCCAGAAATATTAAAGGCCTATCGCAACAAATATCCCACGGATGCCTTTATCATCTATCCTGACAGAAAAGGATACATCGGAATCAACGCCTATGACTGGCTGGAGGATGAAAAGCTGTACGTTTATGTGTCGCAGGATAGGGAGCTGGCAGAGTTTACGGATTTTTTTATCAATCGGTATGCTACGAAATGAGACTGAGGAGTGTTTCTTTCCAAATCGGTATGCTATGAAATGAGGCTGACGAGCGCTTCTTTGCAAAGCGGAATGTAAAACGGTATGCTGCCGGATCAATGTGATGGAACGGGGCACACAAGTGTAGGGAGGTGTAGGAATGTTTGACATAAACGAAATCATGAAACGGGCCCAGAAGGCCAGTGAACAAGCAAGAGAGGCCATCAATAAGACCTTTGAGGATAGCGGGGCAGTCGCTGATCATTTAGATCCGCTTGTTTCGGGAGATTCCGCTTCCGGGGAGTGTGCCTATGGGGAGTCTGCTTGCACGGAAGCTGTCTTGGAAGAGGAAGCGCATACAGTTTCGTCCAAGGCGGAGGAACAGATCGACGCTAACAATCGGCGGCAGGTAGAAATCCTCGGACAGATATTCGGGGCGGACAGCATGGCCCAGATGGCTGTAAATGAAGAACTGTTGCAGAAAATGGTGAATGATAAGGTTGCCGAGGCGATGATGTCCCAAGGGGAAAATCTCATGGAGCAGCTATTTGGGGAAGATATGGGAGTCCTTGCGGCGGCACTGAAGACTCTGGAGTCGGAGGATGGCGATGACGAAGAGGCTGAAGAGCTCTTTGGACTTGAAATAGAAGAAAATCTATATAGGATTCTGGAAGAGGCCATGGAACGTCTTGAAATTCTGCCTGAACCGGAGCCGATCCCTTATCAAAAGAACGATGGTAGATGGGAGCGGTTCGGAATTTTGCTGTCCGGCATCGTTTCCAAGCTTAACGGACACGAACTTGACGGAATGGACGTGGAGGAGCATGTTCCCGTCATGGAACAACAAGTGGTATCCTTAGTCCGCCGTTCTTGGGGCATTGACGGCCGTGGAGATTTGCTGGATATGATCCGCTATCTCTCGCAGGAAGGCTATATGCTGCGGTATCGGATTTACAGTGAGGCGGCTTCTTTGGAGGAACTGCTGGAGGAAGATATGGACGAGGAGGATCGGGAGTCCGTCTGCCGGACATGGAGATTTGCCCAGAGGTATAAGGAGCGGTATGCTCCGGGATTTTTGGCCGGATGGGACATTGGACGGGCTGCCATGCTGGTTCGCTGGGGCAGTTATTTAGGTTGGATTACAGAGAGCGAAGCAATAGGGATTCTGTGGGACTTGTCACAAAAAGCCATGGAGGAGCTGGAGAGCTGGCGTGAATTTGCCCAGTCCTATCTTTTCGGAGGTCTGATGTGGAAATTTCTGTGCGGTGACAGCTCTGCGGCCAATTATCTGGGCTATGTGGCAGATGCGGCTGCGGATCTGCTGGCCGGAAGGCCGGATCAAGACGGCGGGCAGTGGCGTGGCTGTCCTTGGCCGGCAAAGCGGAAAATAGGTTTTACAAAGTAGACAAACAAAGCAGACGTTTTCTTTTTGGGTCATGTCATTAAATTGTTCCTTTTGGAAGGATCTTGAAAGAAATTAATATGAATTTTATTATGGAAATCTTTCCTCATACATGATAGAATAGGGATATAGTCAACACACGGAGGCAGCTGATGACAAGAAAGAGGTTTGTCCTGCTGCTGAATTCAACATGTTAAAGGAGAAGAGGATGGACGGCAACAATTTCGGAAGCAATGACCAGAACAATACGGGCAACGGCAGCTATCAGAATACTGGGGGGGCAAATAACCAGTATGGCTACCAGAACAATCAGACTACGGATGGCCAGTATGGCAGCAGCCAGAACAATCAGGGTGCCAACGGCCAGTACGGCGGCTACCAGAACAATCAGGGCGCCAACGACCAGTACGGCGGCTACCAGAACAATCAGGGTGCCAACAGCCAGTATGGCAATTACCAGAACAATATGGGACAGATGCCGCCCTATCCGGCGCCTATCGTGAATAATTCCATTGGTAATAAGGCCAACGGCCTGCAGGTGGCAGGCCTTGTATGCGGCATTCTGGCTATCTGCGCCTGCTGCTGTTATGGCGTGGTGAGCATTGTGCTGGGCATAGCCGGCCTGATCTGCGCCATAACGGGAAACAGCCGCGGCAAGCACGGCGTAGGCGTAGCCGCGCTGGTGTGTTCCGTTATAGGGCTGGTGCTGGGAGTCGCCTCACTTTTGTACTATATTTGGGCATTCCAGTATCTGGATGAAATCGGATATTTTGATGAGCTTTTCAAGGAGATCTACAGATAAGGGATATCCGCCTTGTGAGCAGACGAAAGGGAAGCGTGATCTGGAAACGGAACTGTTTCACATAGGGCTGGTCTTTGTGGCGGCAGGAATAGGGATAGGAGCGCTCTGTTTTTTTCTGTTTCAGGGGCGGATGCCGCAGCTTCCCTGCATTATGTCCACGGTGATGGGGCTGTACTGTCCGGGCTGCGGGGGAACGAGAGCGGCGGCTGCCCTTCTGCGGGGGCAGATCTTCTTGTCGATATGGTATCATCCGCTGATTCCCTATTCGGCAGTGATCATGGGCGGATTTATGGTGACGCAGGGGCTCCATCGGCTTGGGGTGAAAAGAATAAAGGGCTGGAAATTTCACAATTGGTATTTGTATGTAGCAGTTGTAATACTAGTAGTCAATTTCCTTATAAAGAATATGCTCCGTCTGGTTTGGGGCATTATTATGTGAGGGATGGGATTCATAAATTTGCCTTAAGACGCCCAAGGGATCTGGGCGTTGCACAGTGGAGGCTTAGGAAGGGAGAAAAGGAATGGATAAGAAAGCAACCGGCATCGTGGCATATATCACGATTTTTGGATGGCTTGTGGCGTATTTCGCAGGGGATAGGGAAAATGCGAGATTTCATCTGAATCAGGGACTTGTTGTTGATCTTGCGTTTTTGGCGATCGGTATTATGGCGGGCATTCCCTTCGGTATCGTCAGAGCGCTGGCAGCGCTTCTGGATATTGTTGTTGTAGTATTCTGCATTATGGGCATCATTTATGCCGCTCAGGATCAGGAGAAAGAGATTCCTCTGCTGGGGAGCTTCAAGATTCTGAAATAATAGAAGCTTCGCTATAAACAAGGAGCCCCGAAAACTTAAGTTTTCGGGGCTCCTTGCGTGATGGCCAAAGGGTATTTATTCTTGATTGTACTCAATGCTCAGGTCGGCATCATCCGGCTCCTCCCCGTGCAGGAAAGAGATGATGATCTGAATCCGCTTATAGGATCTGGAATAATTTTGTCTGGCATACTCGGCAGTGTATTCATTGTAGGAGCCGTTGCTGTATGCCTCATGATAGCTGGACACCGCCTCTGTCATGTACTGACTGGACTCATCTGCCAGCCCCTCCAGATAATCGAATTCTTCGGGAAAATCCAAAGCCGCAAAGTCCTTGAAGGTCGCGTCCAGCTCGTCCAGATAGCCCAGAAGCTCGGAGACGGCGTTTTCGGATTGGGCATCTATGTTGTTGATGCTGGAATCGATCTCTGAAATTTTGGTGCAGAAATCATCCATGTTCTTTCGGAAACGGGCCAGATCGGGATCTTCGCCGCAGGCGGTCAGCAGCATGGCGGCAAGTATGATCAAGAAAAATATAGGAATCTTGTGGGTCCGATTTTTCAATTTTCAAACCTCCGTTTTTATGTTGATTCACGCCAAGATACCAAATACTATTAAAATTTAACACAGTTTGACCAATTTCGCAACAGTTTTTATCTTAGAATTGGATAAATCCGCCCCTTTACTATTAAATTAGGTCTATGGTATGATATAGAATAAGTTTTTAATGCATTGTATATGGTTATAAAAGATGGCTATAAAAGTTTGAAAAGTAAATTGTTTACGGCATAGATTTTATGCCATGTGTTTTGTGGCAGCATCATGGGGAGGATGGTATGACAAGGGACGAGTTTAGCCGCATTGCGGAGAACTTTCTGTATCTGGACGGGGCCACGGGATCAAATCTGGTAAAGGCCGGCATGCCGGCGGGGGTCTGTCCGGAAAAGTGGATACTGGAACATCCGGAGGTGATGCTGGATCTGCAGAGGCGTTATGTGGAGGCGGGCGCGGACATTCTCTATGCGCCTACCTTTACGGCCAATAGGGTCAAATTGGCGGAATACGGACTGGAAAATCAGATGGCTGCCATGATACGCTCTCTGGTGGGAATTTCCAGAGAGGCCGCGTCGGGAGCCGGCAGGCCCGTCTATGTCGCAGGGGATCTGACCATGACGGGAGAGCTGCTGCAGCCCATGGGGAAAATGGAGCTGGAGGAGCTGATAGACATCTATAAGGAACAGATCACATATTTGGCGGAAGCGGGAGTGGATCTGCTGGTGGTGGAGACCATGATGAGTCTGGCGGAAGCCCGGGCGGCATTGATCGCGGCAAAGGAGACCTGCCAGCTGCCGGTGATGGTGACCATGACTTTCGAGTCAGATGCAAGAACCTTGTACGGCACGGATGCAAAGACCGCCGCCGTGGTGCTGGAAAGTCTCGGGGCCGCCGCCGTGGGCGTGAACTGTTCCGCAGGGCCGGCATACATGCGCCGGATGGTGGCGGACATGGCGGCCTGCACCAAAAAGATCCCCATTATCGCCAAACCCAATGCGGGACTGCCCTATGTGGACGAGCTTGGAAATACCCGCTACAACATGGACAAGGCGGAGTTTGCGGAAGAAATGCGGGGACTGGCGGAAGCGGGAGCCACCATTTTAGGCGGCTGCTGCGGCACCGATCCTGAATACATAGATCTGCTTTGCAGAACCATTGGAAGGGGGCGGGCGCCCATCGCAAGAAGGCGGGAGGATGGCCGGCGTTTCCTTGCCTCTGAGCGTCAGACAGTAGAATTCGGCCTAGACGACGGCTTTCTCATTGTGGGGGAGCGGATCAATCCCACGGGGAAGAAGCTCCTGCAGGCTCAGCTTCGGGAGGGCTGTTTTGACAAGGTGCTGCAGTTTGCTCAGGAGCAGGAACAGTGCGGAGCCCAAATTCTGGATGTGAACATGGGTATGGGGGGAATTGACGAAAAACAGATGATGCTCCGGGCGGTAGAGGAGGTGGGCTGTGTCACAAATCTGCCTCTTTCGCTGGATTCCAGCCATGTGGAGGTGCTGGAGGCGGCCCTTCGCCGCTATCCCGGCAGGGCCTTGGTGAACTCCGTTTCTCTGGAGACGGAAAAATTCCGGAAGCTCCTGCCCATAGTGAAAAAATACGGCGCAATGTTCATCCTGCTTCCCCTTTCCGACAAGGGGCTGCCGGAAAACATTCAAGAGAAGATACAGATCATAGAAACCGTGCTGGATAGGGCGTATTCGCTGGGCATGGAGAAAGAGGACGTGGTGGTGGACGGTCTGGTGACCACCGTGGGAGCCAACAAAAGGGCTGCTCTGGAAACTCTGGAGACCATTCGCTTTTGCAAAGAGCAGGGGCTTGCCACTATCTGCGGCTTGTCCAATATATCTTTCGGCATGCCGGAGAGAGGATTCGTGAACACGGCATTTTTGACCTTGGCTATAAGGGAAGGGCTGACGATGGCCATCGCCAATCCGTCTCAGGAACTGCTGGTGAGCTGCGCGCTTGCAACGGATCTGCTGCTGGCCAAGGAAAACGGAGACATCCGGTATATCGAGTATGCAGGAACCGTGGCCGAAAACAGAGCGAAAAAAGAAGCTGCCGCCCAGAAAAAAATACAAGAGGCCTTGGCGGAAACCGCGGTGCAGACAAAGAAAGATGGAATGGGCGCAAACGGCAAAAGCCAAGAGCATACGGAAGGCCGAGGAAATGGCAGAAGCGGGGAAGACAGCAAAGAGGCACTGGATGCTTCCAAGGGAAAAGACGGAAAACATGAGACGGAAACGGAAGCGCCCCATAGGCAAAATCTTCGCAATGGGGTGTTAAAGGGAAACCGCAGCGGAATCGCCGCCTTTACAAGGGAGGCTCTTGCCTACGAGGAGCCGGCCGTTCTCCTGAACGAGATCCTTCTTCCCGCCATCAATCAGGTGGGAGAGCTGTTCGACAAGGGAAAATATTTCCTGCCTCAGCTGATCGCCAGCGCCGAGGCCATGAAGAATTCCATTGAGATTCTGGAGCCGTTGCTGCTTCAGGAGGCGCAGGAACAAGACAAACCGGTGGTGGTCATCGCTACAGTGGAAGGCGACATCCATGATATCGGAAAGAATCTGGTGGCGCTGATGCTGAAAAATTATGGATTTCAAGTCATAGACCTTGGCAAGGACGTGCCTAAGGAGGAAATCATCCGCGCCGCAAAGGAGAACAATGCCCAGATCATCGCGCTGTCGGCTCTCATGACCACCACCATGCAGCGCATGAAAGAGGTCATAACCTATGCGAGGCAGGAGGGAGTAACTGCAAAGATCATGGTGGGGGGCGCGGTCATCACCCGCGACTATGCAGAGCAGATCGGTGCGGACGGTTATTCGGCGGATGCCGCCGAGGCCGTGAAGGTGGCGGGGACCCTTATATCATGATTGTGAAGGGAACCGGAACTCTTTTGGAGGTGAAGCAATGAACAGTTGGTTATATTCAGGAGTCTCCATAGCGGCTGTCGGTACTATTGTATACCTGCTTTATTGTAAGGGATTTGGGGTGACAAAGAGTATCGTTGCAGTTTTATTTGCATTTCGTCCCGGCAAAAATTCTGACAAGGCAAATTTGAGCTCGTGTAATGGCTGGGTCAGGCATGTGGGAAGGTTTCAGGAAAGCAGAACATATGATTTTACCTTTGATGCTCAATTGTCAAAGGGAGATGCAGAGGTGATTCTGCTGGATAAGAAAAAACAACAATTGTTGATATTGAACCGACAGGTCCCTTATGGGAAAATAGAAATTGATAAAAGAAATAAATATTATTTGCAATGGAACTTTAAGAGTGCAACCGGTAAGTGTGAGCTGCATTGGTAAATGGGTAAGGGGGTTCCGGATAAAAGAGCTGCTGCAAATTTGGAAATGATATGCTTGCAGGACTGCAAGATGGGGGAGGGTTATGGGTTATTTTTTTACCAGCGGGCTGTTTGAGGGACTATTTGGTTTCGTTTTCGTCTTGTTTATTGCCATATTTATATTTACGATTCTGAGGGGGCTGCTTCAATGGAACAAGAACAATCATTCCCCCCAGCTGACGGTGGAGGCAGCAATCGTTTCCAAAAGAATGGCGGTGAGTCATCATAACGGCGGGGCTCACGGAGAGCATATGTCAACTTCCACAAGCTATTATGTCACTTTTCAGGTGGAGAGCGGCGATCGGATGGAACTGAGCGTAAGGGGGAAAGAATATGGACTGCTGGCAGAGGGGGATTACGGCAGGCTGACCTTTCAGGGAACCCGCTATCTGGGATTTCAGAGAAAACTCTGACAGAAAGCATATCTAAGAGGAACCTGACAGAATCAAGAATCTGGCGGAATCTGACAAAAATACATGGGGAATTAAAATCAGGAGGATAAAATATGATAGGTGCAGACGCAATTGTCAAGTGTCTTGAGGCAGAGGGAGTTACCACGGTATTCGGCTATCCCGGTGTAGCCATTTGTCCTTTTTACAACAGCATACTGGAATCCGATATCCGAACCATTCTCATTCGCACGGAACAGAATGCCGCCCATGCGGCCAGCGGGGTATCCAGAATCACGGGAAGGCCCGGAGTCTGTGCAGTGACCTCCGGCCCGGGCGCCACCAACGTGATCACAGGCATCGCCACTGCCTTTGCGGACAGCATTCCCTTGATCTGTATCACAGGGCAGGTGAACAGTGAGCTTCTGGGCAGCGATGTGTTTCAGGAGGCTGACATAACCGGAGCGGTGGAGTCCTTTGTAAAGTATAGTTATCTGGTGAAGGATGCCAACGAAATTCCCAGAATCGTCAAAGAAGCTTTCCACATAGCCAACACAGGCAGAAAGGGCCCTGTGCTTATCGATGTACCTATCGATGTGCAGAACGCTTCCGTAACCAGATTTAAATATCCGGAATCCGTGTCTCTGCGAACCTATAAGCCCACCGTCAAGGGCAACATGGTACAGATCAAGAAGGTGGTGCGGGAGCTGGAGAAGGCAAAGCGCCCTCTGATCTGTGCCGGGGGCGGCGTGCTGCTGGGCGGTGCGGAGAAGGAGCTTTGCAGCTTTGCGGAAAAGCATCAAATTCCTGTAGTGTCTACCATGATGGGAATCGGGGTCATGCCCACGGATCATCCGCTGTATTTCAGGATGGTGGGAAACAACGGCAAGGCCTATGCCAACCGTGCCATGAACGAATCGGATCTGCTGATCATGGTGGGGGCCAGAGTGGCCGACCGCGCCGTGAACCAGCCGGACATGATCACCCGCAACAAAGTACTGGTGCATATCGACGTGGACCCGGCGGAAATCGGCAAGAATGCGGGCCCCACCATTCCTCTTGTGGGGGATGCGAAACATATCTTCGAGGATCTGGAGAAAGAGGAATTCTCCTGCAGCACTCAGGAATGGATAGAGACTTTGAAAAATTTCAGGCGGACTCTGGCTACCAAGCGCAAACCCGATCCCGCCTACGTGGATCCTGCCGCCTTCATCATGCGGCTCACCGAACGGATGGAGGAGGACGGCATTTATGTAGCGGACGTGGGGCAGAACCAGATCTGGTCCTGCGGCTACGCAAAGGTGCGGAAGGGAAAGTTCATGACAACGGGCGGCATGGGAACCATGGGGTATTCCATTCCCGCCGCTATGGGCGCAAAGGTGGCGGCTCCTAAGCGTCAGGTGGTGGCGGTCTGCGGCGACGGTTCCTTCCAGATGTCCATGATGGAGCTGGCTACCATGTGCCAGCACGATATCCCGGTGAAGATCGTGGTGCTCAAGAACAATTATCTGGGCATGGTTCGTCAGTACCAGCACTTTACATATAAGGACAATTATTCCGTGGTGGATCTGTCGGGCAGCCCGGACTTGGAGAAGCTTTCCTCCGCTTACGGCATACCTTTCCTACGGCTTGAGAATATGGAGAAGTGCGACGAGACCATAGATGCCTTTTTGAAGGATGATGTTTCTATGCTGCTGGAATGCATCATAGATCCTATGGATCTGGTATAGGGGATCTGGAAAAGGGTCATAAGATGGCTGATTCAGATAGGGGCATTTGGTTTCTAAGGAACTGATTTGAGAGGAGCAGAAGGATGAAGAGAAGAATCTATTCCGTGTTGGCGGAGAACCGATCCGGTGTGCTGTGCAAGGTGGCGGGACTGTTTTCCAGACGGTGTTTCAATATCGACAGTCTGGCTGTGGGGGAGACGGACGACCCTGCCGTATCCTGTATGACCATCGTCAGCAGCGGCGACGAGCGCACCATTGAGCAGATCGAGAAGCAGCTGAACAAAAAACTGGATGTAATCAAAGTGAAGACCTTTGCTGAGCATCAGTGCATAAATAGGGAGCTGATGCTGATCAAGATCAAGTACAATAAAAACAACCGCAGGGAAATCATGGAGCTGTGTGAGATCATGAAGGCGGAGATCGTGGACATGTCCAAACATTTCATGATGATACAGATCTGCAGCGAACCTGAGAAAATCAAGCTGATGATCAAGATGCTCCAGTCGATCAGCATTGTGGAAGTGGCCCGAACCGGGACTCTTGCACTGTGCAAGTGCTGCGAGAACGACGAAAAATAAAGCATATTTTTTTGCAATGGCAGGGCTGCGGATGCCTTGGGACAGTTTAAGGATTTAAAAGGCTAAAGTGTTTTTGTTGACATTTGTCCGAGAAATTGGTATGATAGCCAAAGAGTTTCCGAATGTATAGAGGGAGAGAGGTGCAACCTGATGCAGAAAAAAGTATTTCAGCTGCTTGTGATCAATACCTCCGGCGTGCTGAGCCGGATCGCCGGTCTCTTCGCCAGAAGGGGCTATAACGTGGAGAGCATCACCGCAGGCGTCACTGCGGATCCCCGCATTACAAGAATCACCATCGTGGCCTCCGGGGACGATGAGATACTGGAACAGATAGAAAAGCAGCTTGCCAAGCTGGAGGACGTGCGCAACATCAAGGAGCTGGAACCGGACAAGAGCGTGTTCCGGGAGCTGATCATGATCAAGGTGCGGGCAGCGGCAGAGCAGCGGCAGAGCATCATAGCGGTGGCCGATATCTTCAGGGCCAAGATCATTGATGTGGCGCCGGAAAGTCTGATTATCGAGCTTACGGGCAACCAACAGAAGATCGATGCATTCATAGATCTGCTGGAGGGCCATGAGATTCTGGAGCAGGCCAGAACGGGCATTGCCGGACTTGGCAGGGGAACGGAATCAGTGGTGCAAATTGATATGGTTTAAATGTATCCTTGCTGATATATAGAATAAATATAAAGACGGAGGAAGAGAAAATGGCAAAGATTTTTTATCAGGAAGACTGTAACCTGTCGCTTCTGGAGGGAAAGACCATCGCGATTATCGGCTACGGCAGTCAGGGACATGCCCATGCGCTGAATCTGAAGGAGTCGGGATGCCATGTGATCATCGGCCTATATGAGGGTTCCAAATCCTGGGACAAGGCCGTAAAGCAGGGTTTCGAGGTATTCACTGCGGCAGAGGCAGCCAAGCGCGCCGACATCATTATGATTTTGATCAATGACGAGAAGCAGGCCGATCTTTACAAGAAGGACATTGAGCCCAATCTGGAAGCAGGCAACATGCTTATGTTTGCCCATGGTTTTAATATTCACTTCGGCTGCATCGTGCCTCCTGCGGATGTGGACGTGACCATGATCGCGCCCAAGGGCCCCGGACATACCGTGAGAAGCGAATATCAGGAGGGCAAGGGAGTACCCTGCCTGATCGCCGTTGAACAGGACGCCACAGGCAAGGCGCAGGACATCGCTCTGGCTTACGCTCTGGGCATCGGCGGCGCAAGGGCCGGCGTTCTTGAGACCACCTTCCGCACCGAGACGGAGACGGATCTTTTCGGTGAGCAGGCAGTGCTCTGCGGCGGAGTGTGCGCATTGATGCAGGCAGGCTTCGAGACTCTGGTGGAGGCAGGCTATGATGAGAGGAACGCCTATTTCGAGTGCATCCATGAGATGAAGCTTATCGTGGATCTGATCTATCAGAGCGGCTTTGCCGGAATGAGATATTCCATCTCCAACACCGCCGAGTACGGCGACTACATTACAGGTCCTAAGCTCATCACCGAGGAGACCAAGAAGACCATGAAAAAGATCTTGAGCGACATTCAGGACGGCACCTTCGCCAAGGAGTTCCTTCTGGATATGTCCCCTGCCGGAAAGCAGGTTCATTTCAAGGCCATGAGAAAGCTGGCTTCCGAGCATCCTGCGGAGAAAGTTGGCGAGGAGATCAGGAAGCTCTACAGCTGGAACAATGAAGATGATAAGCTGATCAACAACTGAGTATCATGGTAAGTTTATTGATGTGAAATATAAACTAAACTTTGCGTCATGTTTAGTTTGATGGAAGTGGAACAGAGTATGTGTTAAGGGTAAAATGCTCTTCGCAGACTCTGTTTCTTTCTTTTTTAAAGCTAAGTACCTTCGTTTTCTGGCTTATTGGAATTCTGGGGACAATGGAGTATAATAATGTCAAGATTGGAAGGCGGTATATTGGTGGAACGGAGAAGGGCGCTAATGAAAAGCATACAAGAAAAAAATCAAGCTGGTAGGGATTCTCAGGTGCCATGGGTTTGGATATAGGTCTTGAAAAAGCAGGTCTGAATGTGGTGCTTGGGCAGGATTTTGATCAAACTTGTGTGAAGACCATGCGCGCAAACGGGTACTATGTGTTGGACGGAGATATAAGGGCAATACAACCGCAGGAATTGCTTGATTTGACCGGATTGAAAATAGGGGAGCCGTTCCTTGTTTGCGGGGGACCGCCTTGCCAGCCCTTTTCTACTGCTGGAAAACGTCTTGGCATCAATGATCCGAGGGGTAGTCTATTTATGGATTTCATTAGAATGATTGATTACATCAGACCTCGTTTCTTTGTGATGGAGAATGTAAAAGGCATTATGTCTGCATCGTTGAAGCGCATGTCCACTGAAGAGCAGAACAAAAATGATTTAGAACAAGGATGGGGGACTGTCTTGGATGTAATCCTTGCAGAATTTAGCAGGTTGGGATATAAGATTGTATATGGCGTATTGGATGCGGTCAATTACGGAGTACCGCAGTTTCGAGAACGATTTGTGATGATTGGCAGCAGGGATCAAGAGGATATTTTTCTTCCGATTCCAACACATTTCCCAATGCACCAGAAAAAAAGTCATCAATGGAATCAGTTGAGCTCTGCGATATCAGATCTGGAAAATGATGCAAGCGAATGTGCCGCTTTTAGCGAAGGGAGACTGAAGTTTCTTAAAATGATACCAGAAGGTGGCAATTGGAGGGATTTGCCTGAGGAAGTGATACCGATTGCTATGGGAGGGGCATACAAATCGGGGGGAGGAAAAGTAGGATTTTATCGAAGGCTGTCTTATATGCAGCCATCACCTACACTGGTCACTTCACCAGTGCAGAAGGCTACCATGATGTGCCATCCTACAAAGGACAGACCTTTAAGCGTCAAGGAATATGCGAGAATACAACAATTTCCTGAGGATTGGAGGTTCATAGGAACCATTGCGGCGAAATATAGGCAGATTGGAAATGCAGTTCCGGTGGGATTGGCGGAAGCTATTGGAAATGCAATTATAGCTACGGCAGAACAATCAGCAATCGTAGAGACAAAACGCTTTCGGGGTACAAGCGTACATAGCAGAATAAGAAATGCAATTGAACTGAGGGGGGATGTGTATGGCGTTAAATAATTCTTATGATGAGCAGGCGGTGATTCAAGCCATTGCAGCTGCTTTGGAAACATTTTATGATACTTTGATCGAGAATGTGGACACGTTGAATATTCAGAAAGTGATGAGACGTAAGAATCCGTATTTATATCGAGCAAAGGCGATGAAAAGCGGCCCCGCTGTATTTAATGCTGACAGCAAAAAGCGTCAGGAGCAGAATTTCGTACAAGCATCAAAGCTTGCACAACAGGCAAAAGCGCGATATGAGGCTTATATTGGCTATTGCTATGGGAAAAAAGCGGAGTCAGGACGAGGAAAACCAAGAATATATCAAGAGTTAGCTGGCAAGAAATTCTGGACGGAGTTAACCGGAGATGAAGAATTTTACACAAAGATCATTACATATATGGGAGATATGCCGGAGAAATATGTAGCGGATTATAAAGAAAGCTATAATAAGGCATTTAATCGGCTGGTGAGAGAGTTTTCCAATGACTTCTGCAAAGAGGATGGCGGAATAGACTGGGAAAAGCTTGTAGAATTCAATTCTGGAGATTAAGGTCGGAGAGAAAAGGCATGGGAGATGATAGGGGGAATATGGACGGTGGTAAGCGGCAGAGGATATCGGGAGTAAATTACCCTGCAAAAAAGTTTTGGGCAGCTTTGGCTGTCTTCAGCCTCATGGGGCAGGTGGCATGGGTGGTGGAAAATATGTATTTCAACATATTCATCTACAAGATGTTCCATGCCTCTGCGGCGGATATCTCCCTGATGGTGGGCGCCAGCTCCGTGGCGGCCACCGTGACCACGATCCTTGTAGGAGCGTACACTGATTATGTAGGCAGACGCAAGGCGTTCATCTGCGGGGGCTATGTGTTTTGGGGTGTCTCCATCATGGCCTTTGCTTTTCTGCGCATGGATCTGCTGACGCCCCTTGCGGGAGGCGTGGCTGAGGCGGCCGCTCTGGGCGTCAATCTGGTGATTTTGATGGACTGCATTATGACTTTTCTGGGATCTTCTGCCAACGACGCATGTTTCAATGCCTGGATGACGGACTGGGGGAACGGATCTAACCGGGGCAAAATCGAAGGGATCAATTCCATGATGCCTTTGGTGGCCATTCTGGTGGTATTCGGGGGATTTGCCGCCTTTGATCTGGATAGGCCGGAAAGCTGGACCTCCATTTATCTGATAGTGGGGGCAGCGGTGGTGTTCATAGGACTGCTGGGCATTTTCCTCATTGAGGAAAGGACGGCTTCTGCGAAGGCAGAGCCACGGAAAAGCAAGGCATATACGGAAAACCTCTGCTACAGCTTCAGACTCTCGGTGGTCAGGGCAAATCCTCTGCTTTACGCCGTCATCGGGGCCTTTGCTGTATTCGGCATTTCCATCAATATTTTCATGCCCTATCTGATCTTGTATTATGAAAAGACTCTGGGCATGGAAAACTATGTGATGATCATGGCGCCGGCCATCGTCCTTGCCGCCGTCATTACGGCATTTTACGGAAGGCTGTATGACCTGCTGGGCTTTAAGATGTCGGTACTTCCCACCCTTGCCTTCCTCATGGCAGGTTATGTGATCCTATATCTGGGCAAAACTGCGGGAATCGTTTTTCTGGGTTCCCTTCTGATGATGACGGGGTATCTGACTGGAATGGCCGTCTTCGGAGCCATGATTCGGAGCCGCATCCCGGAGGAGAGGGCGGGGCAGTTTCAGGGAATCCGAATCATAGGACAGGTGCTGGTGCCGGGTATTGTGGGGCCTGCTCTGGGGGCGGCGGTGCTGCGCAATGCGGAAACCATTGTCAATGCAGACGGAACCACATCCTTTCTTCCCAATCGGAATATCTATATGGCGGCCTTTGGAGCGGCGGCAGTTCTGCTGTTTGTCCTTGGGCTGATATTCAGAATGATGAGAAGAGGCCATAATCAGCTGGTCAGCGAGTCCGCAGAGCTGCTGTTTGGATCTCTGCAAGGGGAAGAGACCGTGAAAGGACGGTGCGAATGTTCCGAAGATCCGAAGGTTTGGCAGGATTATCCCCGGCCCCAAATGAGGCGTCAGGGATATATGAGCCTGAACGGAATCTGGATGCTGAACGGCGGGAAGATTCTGGTTCCGTTTCCGCCCCAGTCATATCTGTCAGGCTATAAGGGATCCGTGGGCTCAAGGCTGGAATACCAAAGGACATTTCCTTTGACGGCGGACAATGTGGGAAAACGGGTTCTGCTCCATTTCGGAGCGGTGGATCAGGTTGCGGAGGTGTTCGTGAACGGTTCTTTCGTGGGAAAGCACGAGGGAGGCTATCTGCCCTTTTCTTTTGATATTACAGTATTTGTGCATGAGGGAGAAAATTTGCTAAAAGTAAGGGCAAAGGATACTTTGTCCGCCAGATATCCCTATGGAAAGCAGCGAAAAAACAGAGGCGGTATGTGGTATACCCCCGTGAGCGGGATCTGGCAGAGCGTATGGCTGGAAACAGTTCCGGACATCTATATTGAGAGGCTGGAGATTACTGCCGGTGAAAAGAGGGTGCAGGTGCAGGCGATGTTGGCAGGAAAGCCTCTCATAGGGGATTTTTCAGGGGAAAACATCCGGACATCTTGGTCCATAAGGGAGGCCTTGGCGGAGTCTGTGTCCGTGACGGTGAAACTTCATGACGGCAGTTTCTATATCCTGCGGGGAGGAAGCCCGGAAGGAAGCATCAGCTGGAATGAGGAGGGATCTGCTTTTTGTGCTGCAATCGATTTTGCAGCCATCAAATCCGGAGATGGCAGCCCCTACCAGCCCGTCCTCTGGACAACGGAAAATCCATATTTATACGAAATGACGATTACGGCAGGAAAGGATACTGTTTCCTCCTATTTTGGGCTGCGGACCGTAGAGATCCGGCAGATAGACGGCCTGCCCAGAGTATGCCTGAACGGAGAACCTATATTTTTGCACGGCGTGCTGGATCAGGGGTATTTCTGTGACGGACTCTATCTGCCGGCAAGGGAGCAGGAATACTGTCTGGACATTCAGCGGATGAAGGCGCTGGGGCTCAATCTGCTGCGCAAACATATCAAGATTGAGCCGGAATGCTTTTACCATTACTGTGATACCCATGGTATGCTGGTGATGCAGGATATGGTGAACAGCGGCATGTATTCATGGGTCAAGGATACTGCGCTGCCAACCATAGGCCTATCCCCCGTGGGAAACGGAAAGCTGTGGAGCCGGAAAAAGCGCCGGGATTTCTTCCTCCGGCATATGGAGGACACCATTAACCATCTGCGCAGCCATCCCAGTGTCATCGCCTATACCATCTTCAACGAGGGCTGGGGACAGTTTGACAGTGATAGGATGTACGAACTGGCTAAGGGACTGGACGGTTCCAGATTATACGATGCTACCTCCGGATGGTTTGCCCGCAAAGACAGTGACTTTGACAGCCAGCATATCTACTTCAGGAGCCTGAGAATGCCGGAAGCGCCTGCAAGGCCGGTGCTTGTATCGGAGTGCGGAGGGTATTCCCGCTGTCTGGAGGGGCATTTTTATGCAAAGTACAATCGCTTTGGATATGGGGACTGCGCAGACGAGGGGGAACTGATGGATAGGATTCGGGAACTGTATGAGAATACTATCCTGCCTGCCGTTCCGAAAGGACTGTGCGGGTGCATCTACACCCAGCTTTCTGATGTGGAGGACGAGACAAACGGCCTCTACACCTACGACCGCAAAATCTGCAAGGTAACCAAGGCAGACTTTAGGGAGCTTGGCAGAAAGCTGGACGAAGCCATGAAAGCGCAAAATAAATGATTGCTGCTAAATGTAAATGATAGCTGTCTGCACAAAATATGGGGCAGCTAAATGATATACCGTCAGATAGAAAACGGAGAGGGGGAAGTTGCGCGCATGCATGTGGCAGTCTGTGATGATGAAGATATATTTCGGGAATATTTAAAAAAGCTTTTGCTGGAATACAGCTTCAAGACCGACGAAGAAATGATAATTACGGAGTATTCCTGCGGCGAAGCCTTGCTTGACGCCTATTCTCAGGGAGGGATGGCAGAGGATGTGATTTTTCTGGATATCCGCATGAACGGCATGGACGGCATGGAAGCCGCCAAACTGCTTCGGGGGCAGGGCTGCGGCTGCCTGATTGTCTTTCTGACCAGCCTTGAGGAATATGCCAGAAGGGGTTACGAGGTCAAAGCATTCCGTTATCTGCTGAAGGATCAGGCTGAAAGCGATCTGGAACCAGTGCTGGACGCCTGTCGTATGGAGCTTGCGGGAGAAGACTATTTCTGCTTTTCCTACGAGCGCTGCAGCTACAGCGTCCCAAAGCGTGAAATCTTGTATTTCGAGAGCAAAAAAAGATTGGTGCTTCTCCACGCCGCAAAAGAAGAACACCGATTTTATCAGAAGCTGGATGATCTGGAGCTTCAGCTGTCCGGGGAGGGGTTTCTGCGGTGCCACAAAAGCTTTCTGGTACAGGAACGCCATATCAAGAGCTGGAGGGAGAACGCGCTGTGGCTGGCTGACGGCACGGAACTTCCCGTCAGCCGCACCTATGAGAAGGAGGTTAACCGCCGGCTGATGCTGAGGGCGGCCAGATGACGGGAAACGGGATAGACAATTTAAGGGCGGGCGGCATTTTGATATAGTATTTCCTCATAACAGCGGGAGGACAGACAGAATGTTTTATGAAAACGAAATCGGAAGCGTAATTTTATTGTTAGGGAATCTGTGGCTGGCAGGCGCCCTATTTTTATGGATATGGTTCAAAAGGGTAAGATTTCCCCGGGGGCTGAGCGCCCCTCTTTTATGCATGATGGAATCAGCCATCTATGCTGAGGGCTTACTCCGACTGACTCGGATCATCATGGAGGGGATAGGGGTAGGAGGTTTTGAAGACCCAAGCCTATGGATCGCCGGACTCTTGTTTTGGGAGGGGATGCTCTGGCTTTTTTTCTTCTGGAGGGCCATGGCGCTGGCATCGTCCGGGACAGAGCGTGGCAGAGGGGATGCCGGTGAAAAAGTGCAAGGCGCAAACCCCCATAACGCGGCATATGAATTCCGTCATGGAGCATACGGCAGCATGGGTCGGAAGCCGGAAAAGCAAAATGATCTGCAGAATCATATTTGGGAAGAATGGCAATATAGCATTACCTTGATTTTGGTGTTTATCTTGGTGTTTTCGGCAGGGAGGCCCGCTTCCTTGTGGGTGCAGTTTAGCGGGACAGTTCTGTCTCTGGGGCTGTTTGCCATGCTGGTCTATGTCAGAAGCAGGGAACACAAAAGGGGGCAGGAGGAGGCAGGCAAAGAGGATTTTTCCCTGCAAAGGCAGGAGGAGTATCAACAGACCGTGGAGCTTCAATACCAGCGGACCAGAGAGCTGTGGCATGATCTGAAAAATCATATTCATGTACTGGAGTTGTTGGCCGGGGAGGAGCGGTTGGAGGAGCTGAACGATTATCTGGGAAGCTTTAAGCGGGACGTGGAGATCCGCATGATTCCCATGAAGACCGGGTGTACGGCTGTGGATGCTCTGCTCAGCGATAAATTGTATCATGCCCATAGGAAGGATATGGAGATTCTGCTGCAGGTGTGCGATCTGTCAAAGATCATGATTCGCCAGTCGGACCTCTGTGCCGTATTGGGAAATCTTCTTGACAATGCCATGGAGGCCTGCGACAGGCTTTCCGAAAACAGAAAAATCCAGCTTCGCATCAAGAACCAGGAAAACTTTTACTATATAACAGTAATTAACACGGCGGCGAATCCTTCTGCCGATGGAAATGCTTCCGTTTCGGAAAAGAGGCGGAAAGAAAACGGCGTTGGCCATGGGCTGGGGCTTCGCAGCGTGGAGCGCATCGCCCATCAATACGGAGGCTCTCTGGTAACGGATTATGAAGACGGGGAGTTTCGGGCCATCGTGCGCATGGAAGGATAGGCTGACGGAAAATGACATCCACTCCGCAAAAAATGACATCAATGATACGAAGGGGCAGAAGCATGGTAAAGTACTTGAAAGACAATCACAAATAGTATCAGGAGGGATAACGGCTATGAAGGTAGTACGAAACTGTGCGCTGGCCACACGGCTGGTATTTCAATACGCTCCGTGGAATGCGCTGATGGTCATCCTTGGGATTTTCATTCCGGGTTTTTTCGGGGGCCTGCAGATCATTCTGGTGCAGCGGATCGTGGACAACGGCATTTCCTGGGCGGAGACGGGGCTGGGGCTGGATGCGGTTGTCCGTGCAGGGGGCCTGCTTGTGGCAATGCTTTTTTTCTGGATCGTCTTTCAGAGATTTGCCATGTATCAGGCGAGGGTGGTTCAGGTCAGGCTGACGAAATACATGGCTCCGGATATCATGAAAAAGCTCAACAGCTTGGAATACAGCGCCTTTGAATCAAATGATGTCCAGAACATATTACAGCGGGTCAGCACAGAACCTTGGACCAATATACGGCTCTGTTTTGACAGAACGGTGATTTCCGTTCAGGGCATCGTATCGATTCTCTTTGTGCTGGGAGTGTATATGACCATTTCCGTGTGGATCGGTATCGGTCTGGCGCTGGTGGCGGTGCCCATGGTGTGGCTGGACTTCGCGGGAACCCATTGCTTTCACCGGCTTTTTCAAGATACCACGGAAGAAGCCAGAAGGATGAAGGACTTGAAGCAGCTGCTCCAGAGCAGGCATGCTATGTACGAGATGAAAGTCTTTGAAAGTCAGGCACTGATGTCCGAAAAGTGGAGGGAAGCCAGCGGCAACGTGGAGGCTCAGATTAAAAAGACCGGAATCAAGGCGCTGTTTTTGGACGGGGCAAGCAAGATTCTGAGTGTGATCTATTATGTGTTCATTATTCTCACCATATCCTATTCGCTGCTTCAGGGCACGGTGACCTTGGGACAGTTCGTGGCTGCCATCGGCTCCCTCGGAACCCTCACCCGCAAGGTGAGCGGCTCCTCTTGGCAGGTGACAGAGATGGTGCGGTTAGCCTTGGACATTGATTTTTACCGCGATTTCCTGAATCTTCCGGAACGCAGCGACAAGCGGGAGGTGAATGAGATCGCCCATGGGGACATCGCCTTTGAGAATGTAAGCTTCACCTATCCCGGAACGGAGAGGCAGGTGCTTAAAAATGTGACCTTCCGCATCAAGGCCGGGGAAAGGGTAGCCTTCGTGGGGGAGAACGGGGCCGGAAAGTCCACCATTGTAAAGCTGCTGGCGGGACTTTACGAGCCGGATGCCGGAAGGGTGCTTCTGGGTGGCGTGGAAGTCCGGGAGCTAACGGAGGAGCTGCGCAGAAAAATGCTTTCGGTGGTGTTTCAGGATTTTCAGGGCTATGAGCTGACATTGCGCGAGAATGTGGCTTTCGGAAACGTCCGCTATTTAAACGACAATGACCAGATCAAGGATGCTCTGGAGCTGGCAGATGCCTCCGAGCTGTATCTGCAGGAGGAAAAAGGACTGGACCGGAATCTGGGACATTTGGAGGAGGACGGAAAAGATCTGTCCAAGGGACAGTGGCAGCGGGTGGCCGTGGCCAGAGCCTTTATGGCGGGGGCAGCCTTCTGTGTGTTGGATGAGCCCACTGCTTCCGTGGACCCCATAGCGGAGAGCCGCATGTATGAAAACTTTGCAAAGATCTTTTACCGGAGCGGAACCATCATGATTTCCCATCGTCTGGCCAGCGCCAAGATGGCGGACCGTATCATGGTTCTGGACGGAGGCAGGATTGTTCAGGACGGCAGCCATGAGCAGCTTATGGCTGCAGAAGGGCTGTATCGCAGCATGTATCTGGCGCAGAGCTCATGGTACAAAGAAGATTCCGCCATGGAAGAGGATACATCCAAGGAAAAGGGAACGTCCATAGAGAATGGAGCATCCAAGGAAAAAGGAACGTCCGTGAAAGAAGGCGTATCCAAGGAAAAGGGAACGTCCATGAAGAATGGAGCGTCCAAGGAAAACACCGGCAAAGGGAAGGGGGGAGAGCAGAGATGAATTCGATCAAACATAAAGGCATCCGATACATGGGATTCTGCATCAGAGATATTCTGCGCTTCACTCCTTTGATGCTGTGGGGAAAGCTGACAGTGAGCATAGTGGAGGGGGCGCTGGGCGTCTGGATGCCCATTCTGCTGGCGCAGATTTTCGAGCTCGTGCCCAATCTGGATGCCTCCAATATTCTTTTGTTCCAGAGAAACGTGGTGTTTTTGTGTCTATGTGTGGGCATTCCTCCTCTATGCAGCTTGGTGGCCAGAGGAATGTCAGTGTATAACGACTCCAAAAAGGAATCCTGCTATGGCTGGCGCATGTTTGAGCATGCTCAGAAAATAAAGCTGGAGTCTTTGGAGGATCCGGAGGTTCTCAACGCCTTTCAGAAGGCCAATGCAGCCTATGAGCAAGCTTCGGCCAGCAAAATGCTCTCGGCCTTGTTTATTACAACTCAGGCGGCTCTGGTATGCATCAGCACGGTCTTTGTGGCAGGCAGTTTTTCTCTTTGGCTCATACCGGGTACACTGTTGGGATTTTTAGTACATTTGTTCACCAATATATATTCAGAAAAGCATAGGGCCGCCATCTATCGAGGGCAGTCTTCTGTGCGGCGCAGACTATGGTATCTTTGGCAGCAGTTCTGCCGCAGGGAATCGGTGAAGGAAATGCGCACGCTGGGCTTTCATGAATATATGAAAAAGCTTTGGGTGGAGACCAGCCTCAGGGTGGTGCAGGAGATGCAGGAGGTGGAGCTGCGGGCCGTGAAGCTGGGATGCGTGGCCATCATCATAAAAAATGCCTGCTATGCGGCCAATGTGGCCATTGCACTGTATCTCATGGTGAACGGAGAATTGGCCGTGGGAGAGTTTGCAGCCTGCCTGTCCGCCTTTTCCCTTCTGCAGGCCGAACTGACAAGGCTGGGGGACACGATGGGTAATTTCTTTGCGGCATACCATTATGTGGAAGAATATTATGATTTCTTCCAGACGGAGACGGAAGAGACGGGCCATGAGGACTACCGGCCCTTTCAAAAGGAAATCGCCATCAAAGGAGTTCATTTCCGTTATTGCGGCGGGGATCGGGATGCATTGAACGGTGTGGATCTAAACATCCGCAAAGGAGAACAAGTGGTGATCGTGGGCGTCAACGGATCCGGAAAGACCACCTTGTCCAAGGTACTTACGGGAGCCTATCTGGCGCAATCAGGGGAAGTGCGATATGACGAGCAAGACGTGAAGGACATTCGGAGAGAGGAGCTATACAAAGACATCTCTCTGGTATCGCAGGATTTTGTACATTATAATTTCTCTCTGGGAGAAAATATCTTCATCAGCGATTTAAGCCGCCGGAAGGATGAAAAACACCTGCAGGAGATAGTGGATTCGGTGGGATTAAAAGAGCTTGTACAGGGAATCGGAGGCATAGGCACCCTATTGGGGAAGGAATTCGGCGGATGCGAGCTGTCCGGCGGGGAGTGGCAGAAAGTGGCCATTGCAAGAGGCCTTTTCAAAGACAGCCCTCTGATTGTGCTGGATGAGCCCACCAGCGCTTTAGATCCGCTGATAGAGTATGACATTCTCACCAAGTTTCTGGAGCTGACCAAGGGCAGAACATCCGTCATCATCTCCCATAGAGTGGGGATCTGCCGGGCTGCCGACAAGGTGGTTGTTATGAAAGACGGGAGAGTGGTGGAATGCGGAACCCACGAAGCCTTGAAACATGCAGGGGGGGAATACGGCCGGATATGGAGAGAGCAGGCCAAGTGGTATTGAGGCCAGACTCCGGCAAGGGGATAAAGATTGTGCCACATAGTTTTGCTACCCTTTGGGGTCGGCCTTTGGCCGGCCCTTTTGGTTTGCGAGATTATGGGATTTCTGTTGTTTTTTGTAATTCCCCTTGTTTTTTTGCGCAGGATAGGGGGTTTTAATTCAAAAAAGTGAAAAAAATAACTTACAAATCTCCATTTGTATGGTATACTTTAACATGTTCAGGACATACATACTTATTCGGAACACAGAATCATATTCAAGACATACCGTTTCATATGGATAATTTCATATGGATAGAATGAATCAATGGGGAGCAGGGCATATAAGAGCGGCTCTCAGGGCAGGAGATTTCCAATATGGCAGCGACAAACAATTATGACGCCTCCAGCATCACAGTACTGGAGGGGCTTGAGGCCGTGCGCAAACGTCCGGGCATGTACATCGGCAGCGTTTCCACAAAGGGCCTGAATCATTTGATATATGAGATCGTGGACAATGCGGTGGACGAGCATCTGGCGGGGGTCTGCGACACCATCCGGGTGGTGCTGGAGGCGGACGGCTCCGCTACGGTTATCGACAACGGAAGAGGCATTCCGGTGGGGATGCATGAGAAGGGAATCAGCGCGGAGCGTCTGGTGTTCACCACCCTCCATGCAGGGGGTAAATTTGACAATTCCGCTTATAAGACCAGCGGCGGCCTGCACGGCGTGGGATCCTCGGTGGTCAATGCATTGTCCACCAGATTGACCGTGACGGTCAAGACCGGCGGCTTCATCTATGAGGACAAATATGAGAGGGGCAATCCCATAGTTTCCCTGAAGGACGGACTGCTTCCGGTGGTGGGCAAGACTAAGGAGACGGGCACCGTTATCAACTTCCTGCCGGATGACACCATTTTTGATAAAACGCGGTTTAAGGAGGACGACGTGAAAAGCCGTCTTCACGAGACCGCTTATCTGAACCCGGAGCTGACCATCATTTTCGAGGACAAGCGCAAGGAACCTGAGGAGAAAGTGACCTACCATGAGCCAGACGGCATCACCGGATTCATAAAGGATATGAACAAGGCGCAGGAACCTATCCATGAAGTGATCTCCTTCAGCGGCGAGAGCGAGGGCATCTCCGTGGAAGTGGCATTCCAGTATATCAATGAGTTTCATGAGAATGTTCTGGGGTTCTGCAACAATATCTACAATTCCGAGGGAGGCACCCACCTGACCGGCTTCAAGACCATGTTCACCAATGTGATCAACAATTACGCCAGAGATCTGGGCATTTTGAAGGAGAAGGACGTGAACTTCACCGGGGCGGACGTGCGCAACGGCATGACGGCAGTGGTGTCTATCAAGCATCCGGATCCCCGGTTCGAGGGCCAGACCAAGACGAAGCTGGACAATCAGGATGCGGCCAAGGTGGTGTCCAAGGTTACCGGGGAGGAGATCGTGCGTTTCTTTGACCGGAATCTGGAGACCCTGAAGAACATCATCGGCTGTGCGGAGAAAGCCGCCAAGATCCGCAAATCCGAGGAGCGGGCCAAGACCAATATGCTGACCAAGCAGAAGTTTTCCTTCGACTCCAACGGAAAGCTGGCCAACTGTGAGTGCAGGGAACCCTCCAAATGCGAGATCTTCATCGTGGAGGGAGACTCCGCCGGAGGCAGTGCAAAGACGGCGAGAAACAGAATGTTTCAGGCCATCCTTCCCATCCGGGGCAAGATTCTCAACGTGGAGAAGGCCAGCATCGACAAGGTATTGGCCAACGCGGAGATCAAAACCATCATCAACGCCTTCGGCTGCGGCTTTTCGGAAGGGTACGGCAATGATTTCGACATTTCCAAGCTGCGCTATGACAAGATTATCATTATGGCGGATGCGGATGTGGACGGCGCCCATATATCCAATCTGCTGCTGACACTGTTCTATCGGTTCATGCCCGAGCTGATCTTTGAAGGGCATGTATATATTGCCATGCCGCCTTTGTACAAGGCCATGCCCTCCAAGGGTGCGGAGCAGTACTTATATGACGACAAGGCTTTGGAGAAGTACCGCAAGACCCACAAGGGCCCCTTTACCCTGCAGCGCTACAAGGGCTTGGGAGAGATGGACGCGGAGCAGCTCTGGGAGACCACCTTGAATCCGGAAACCAGAAGGATGAAGCTGGTGGAGATCGAAGATGCGAGGATGGCGTCCGAGGTGACGGAGCTTCTCATGGGCACGGAGGTGCCGCCCAGAAAGACCTTTATCTATAACCATGCGGTGGATGCCCAGCTGGATATTTGACAGTAATAGAGGAAAGATAAATGGATGATAACAGAATCATAAAAACGGAATATTCCGAGGAGATGCAGAAGTCCTTCATAGACTATGCCATGAGCACTATTATCGCAAGGGCCCTGCCGGATGTGAGGGACGGGCTGAAGCCCGTCCAAAGGCGCACCCTCTATGATATGTACGAGCTGGGGATCCGCTATGACAGACCCTACCGAAAGAGCGCCCGTATCGTGGGAGACACCATGGGTAAATACCATCCTCACGGCGACAGCTCTATCTATGATGCTCTGGTAGTTATGAGTCAGGATTTTAAGAAGGAGCTTCCTCTGGTGGACGGACACGGCAACTTCGGCAACATCGAAGGGGACGGGGCTGCTGCCATGCGTTACACGGAGGCCAGACTTCAAAAGGTCACACAGGAGGCTTTTCTGGGGGATCTGGACAAGGACGTGGTGGATTTCGTGCCCAATTTCGACGAGACGGAGAAGGAGCCGTCCGTCCTTCCCGTTAAGATTCCGAACTTTCTGGTGAACGGTTCCGAAGGGATCGCCGTAGGCATGGTCACCAGCACCCCGCCCCACAATCTGGGGGAGGTTATAGACGCCATGAAGGCCTATATGAGGGATGAAAGCATCACCACCGCAGGGCTTATGCGCTATATGAAGGGGCCTGATTTTCCCACCGGGGGCATTGTCACCAACAAGGATGAGCTTCTGAAGATTTATGAGACCGGTGTGGGAAAGATCAAGATTCGGGGCAAGGTGGAATTTGAACGGCTCAAGGGCGGAAAGACCAATGTGGTCATCACGGAAATTCCATACCCCATGATCGGTATGAATATCTCCAAATTTCTTTCCGATGTGGCCGGGCTGGCGGAGACAAAGAAGACGCAGGACATTGTGGATATATCCAATCAGTCCTCCAAGGAAGGGATCCGTATCGTCATAGAGCTTCGCAAGGATGCGGATGCGGAAAATTTTGTGAACCTTCTGTACAAGAAGACCAGACTGGAGGATACCTTCGGTGTGAACATGCTGGCAATCTGCAGCGGCAGGCCGGAGACCATGGGGCTGAAGGCGGTGCTGAAGGCAAACGTGGACTTCCAGTTTCAGATCGCCACCAGAAAGTACACCAATCTTCTGGCCAAGGAGATGGAGCGCAAGGAGATACAAGAGGGTCTCATCAAGGCCTGCAATGTCATAGACCTGATCATTGAGATTCTCCGGGGCTCCAAGGACAGGAACATGGCGAAGAACTGTCTGGTGGAGGGAAAGACCGAGGGCATCAAGTTCAAGTCCAAGGAATCCAGAATCATGGCGGAACAGCTGCGCTTTTCGGAGAAGCAGGCCAATGCCATATTGGAGATGCGCCTATATAAGCTGATCGGTCTGGAGATAGAGGCCCTGATCAAGGAGCATGAGAATACCATGGCCAGCATCTACCGCTATGAGGACATTCTGGAGCGCCGGGATTCTATGGCGCAGGTCATCATCAACGAGCTGGACAGCTTCAAGAAAGAATTTGCCCGCAGGCGCAGGACTGCCATTGAGAATCTGGGGGAGGCCGTCTATAAGGAGAAGGAGATCGAGGAGACGGAGGTGATCTTCCTTATGGACCGCTTCGGCTATGCCAAGACCGTGGACACCGCTGCCTATGAGAGGAACAAGGAGGCGGCGGACGCAGAGAACAAGTATGTCTTTTCCTGCAAGAACACGGGAAAGGTATGCCTGTTCACTTCCACTGGACAGCTGCACACCATCAAGGTGATGGATATTCCGTTCGGAAGGTTTCGGGACAAGGGGACGCCCATTGACAATATCAGCAACTACAATTCCGAGAAGGAGAGCATAGTCTGCATTACCAGTCAGACGGAGCTGAACCTCCGGCAGGTGATCTTTGTCACCGCCCAGTCCATGGTGAAACTGGTGGACGGAGGAGAGTTCGATGTGTCCAAACGTACCGTGGCCGCCACCAAGCTGGGGGAGGGTGACTCTGTGGTCAGCGTCATGCCCCTCACGGAGCAGAGGAGCGTTGTGCTTCGCACCAAGGAAGGCTATTTTCTGCGGTTTTCTATAGAGGAGATTCCGGAAAAGAAAAAGGGCGCTCTGGGTGTCAGAGGCATGAAGCTGGGGGCCAAGGATGCGGTGGAGGATGCATACTATATTAAAAACGGCGAGGAGGTTATAATCGAATATAAGGATAAGCCTCTGGCGCTGAACAGCTTAAGGCCCGGAAAGCGGGATACCAAGGGAACAAAGAAATCGTGAAAAGAGGAAGGTGAACATATGAGGGTAATTGCGGGAACAGCAAGAAGACTTCTTTTGAAGACACCGGAGGGTCTGGATATCAGGCCCACCACGGATAGGATCAAGGAGACTTTATTCAATATATTGCAGACGGACATTCCGGGCAGCGTGTTTTTTGATCTGTTCAGCGGCAGCGGCGGAATCGGCATCGAGGCCTTGAGCCGGGGGGCTAAAAAAGCCTACTTCGTGGACAATACCTCCAAGGCCATCGCCTGCATCCAGCAGAATCTTGCCACCACCAGACTGGCGGATCAGGCAGTGGTTCTGAAGCAGGATGTCTGCAGCGCGCTGGAAAGCATCGCCAGAAGAGGCAAAGGAGAGCAGGCGGACATCATTTTCATGGATCCCCCCTATGACTGCGGTGAGGAAAAGGCAGCTCTGGCGGTTCTGGGGAGGATGCCGTATGTGACTGAAGATACTATCGTCATTGTGGAGGCTTCTTTAAAGACAGATTTTGCTTATGCCGAAGCATTCGGCCTTGTGGTAGAGCGAGAAAAATGCTATAGAACCAACAAACATGTATTCTTAAGGAAGAGGATTTCGCTATGAAGAGAGCGGTGTATCCCGGAAGTTTCGACCCGGTGACTTTCGGGCATTTAGATGTCATCCGGCGCGCTTCGGAAATGTTTGATGTATTGGTGGTAAGTGTTTTGAATAATAAAGTAAAGAGCCCGTTGTTTTCTGTGGAAGAACGTGTTAAGATATTGAAGGAGGCTACGAAGGACATTTCCAATGTGGAAGTTGACAGCTTCAGCGGCCTTTTGATCAACTATGCGGCGGAGAAGAACATCCATGTGGCGGTAAGGGGACTGCGGGCTATCACGGATTTCGAGTACGAGCTGCAGATCGCCCAGACCAACAGAAAGCTTTCGGAGGGCGCGTTGGATACCATGTTTCTTACCACAAGTCTGGAGTATGCGTACCTCAGCTCCTCCAGTGTCAAGGAGATCGCCAGCTTCGGCGGCAACATCAGCCAGTGCGTTCCGGATTTCGTGGCCGAAATGATATATGACAAGTACCAGATCAGGAGATAGGACATCAATATGAAATAGGGGTGGCGTTTATGAGCAGTAGGATCGAACAATTGATTGATGAACTGGAAGAATATATCGAGAGCTGTAAGCCGAAATTCATGTCCAGCTCGGAGATCATCGTCAACAAGGAAGAAATCGACGAATTGCTTCGGGATCTCCGCATGAAAACGCCTGATGAGATCAGGCGGTATCAGAAGATCATCAGCAACAAGGAGGCAATCCTCAACGATGCCCGTGCGAAGGCGCAGGCACTGATCGACGAAGCCACGGTACATACCAACGAACTTATCAGCGAGCACGAGATCATGCAGCAGGCGTATGAACAGGCCAATGGAATCGTGGCGCAGGCGGCGGGGCAGGCTCAGGAGATATTGGACAAAGCCACCATGGAGGCCAATGAGCTGCGGATGCAGGCCGCCAAGTATACGGAGGACCGTCTGGCAGAGTTAGAATCTATCGTTGCTTCTGCAATCCAGTCCTCCAGCGCGAATTATGATAGGTTGATAGGGTCTCTGGGCCAGTACCGCGATCTGATCCAGTCCAATCTCAGGGCGCTCCGTCCCTCCGACGAGGATCTGGACGGGCAGGTGGACGGCAGCGGAATTGATGTGATCTAGAAATGATTGATTGTTCGGAATAAGAGCCGGTTTTCGCAAGGGAGCTGGTTCTTTCGTGTATAGAGGAGTATATCGCTGAGATAGTATTGTTTGAAGGGTGGGATATTTTGCTGTTGAAAAAAAATAGGATACGGAGAGCCCTATGTACCGGGCTGGCTGTGGCTCTGGCAGCGCTGCTGTGGAGCCCTATGGAGGCGGCCGCGGCTTTGCGGCTGCAGGATACCGGAGAAAAAGTGGTGGTGGTCATAGACCCGGGCCATGGAGGGGAGAATCTGGGAACCACCGAGAACGGCCATGAAGAGAAATCCATGACTCTGGTGACTGCTCTGGCCATGTATGAGGAACTCCTTCTGTATGAAGGTGTGGAAGTTCACATGACCCGCACGGAAGACAAGGATATGACCCTGAAGGAAAGGGCTGAGTTTGCCAAGTCCGTAGATGCGGATTTCTTGTTCAGCATTCATTATAATGCCTCGGAATATCATGATGCCTATGGCTCGGAAGTGTGGGTGTCCATGCATCCTCCTTACAGCGGGTATGGATACCAGTTCGGCTATGAGGTTCTGACACAGCTGAGGGAGCTTGGGCTGCTCATGCGGGGCGTCAAGACACGGCCGGGGGAAGGGGGGCTGGATTATTACGGAATCATCCGGGAATCCGTATCGCTGGAGATCCCGGCGGTGATCATCGAGCACTGTCATGTGGACGAGGTCCACGACGAGGGCTTCTGCGGCAGCGCGGAGCAGCTGGAGCTTTTTGGCAGAATGGATGCCACGGCTGTTGCCAAATATTTCGGGCTGAAAAGCAGCGTTCTGAACGTGGATTATTCCGGCCACCAGCTGGCGGATACGGGCAGTGAAGAACAGCTGGATGCTCTTCTGAACGCCCGCACCGCGCCTGAGACATGCCGGATCCAGTTCATGGACGCAGACTATGAGAACGGAAAGCTGACCTTGTCCGTCTCCGGAGCAGACCATGATTCTGCGCTTCTGTACTATAGCTACAGCATTGACGGGGGGGAGACCTTCTGTAAAAGAGAGACCTGGCCGGAAGGCGACGGCCTGAGCGGAAGCTATCGGGACAGCTTTGTTCTGGAGCTGGATATTCCGCCGGGCGTGTGCCCGGAGGTGGTGGTTCGGGCATACAACGGCTTCGACATCTATACGGAAAGCAATCACTATGAGAGTCCCATGGCCTTTCCGTTCCCCCCTGCCGTGGAGGAGCCTTCCCCGGTCCCGGTGCCTTCGCCGGAAGTTCAGGCAGACTCGGACCAGGCCAGTGTGGAATTCAAGGATCTGGACACTGTGATCGCAGTTGTGATGTTCACGATTGCCGTGGTGCTTACCATGATGCTGGTGGTTCAGATTCTGGAAGTCAAAAGGCGCAGAAGGCGCCGCCAAAACTACAACCGGCAAATCAGCCAAGAGCGCGAGGGCAGAGGATATTACAGCCCCCATGGAGGGATGCGCCGGGACCGGTATTATCAGAGCAGGAACGAAGACGGATAAAGAACGAACCAGCATAGGTAGAAAAGAGCCGTCAGAGCAGTCAGTGTGATTTTGTGCAGTACATAGTTTCTGATGGAAAGATCCGAATCCCCGATGCTGCTGTAGGTCTGGGCGATGCAGGAAAGTCCTCCGAAGGATAGGGCCAAAAGACTATGAAGCGGAAACGCGCTTCCCAGCACCGTCAGCCCTCCCGTGATCTCAAGGAGCGGGGCAAGAGGGGCAAGCGGCCTCTTCAGCAGGATATGGGGAAGAAGGTTCAATAGATTAAAGAGAACCATGTACCCTCCCAGAGAAAGCATGTTCTGCATGGCGGAGCGGACAGAGCCGTCCAGCTCCCCCAGAAGCCTTCCCAAAGAGGACTCCTTTTCGGGAGCAGCCGCACAGCAGATCAGGGACGGCGGCAGGGAAACACTTCGGGAGGGCGAGATATCTTTGTAGACGGTATAGCGAAGAACCAGCCCGTACAGCAGAGGAATCCCGTACATGCCGAAGAGATAGGGAAGAACCAGCTTTCTGCCCAGCAGGGGAAGGACAAAGCTGCAGAAATAGACCGGACCGATATTGTTGCAGAAGGCCAGAAGATATTCTGCCTCCCTCTTGCTGATCATGCTGCGGATATATAGGTCGTCAACGACTCTGGCTCCCATGGGAAAGCCGCATAGGAAGCCCATGAGCATGGCATAACATACGTTTTTCCCCACTCGGTAAAGGGGCTTTACAATAGGATAGATTATCATGGAGAATTTGTCCGTCAGCTTCAGACGGACCATGGTTCCGGACAAGATCATGAAGGGGAGCAGGGAGGGGATCATTTTCTCGAACCAGAGATTCAGGCCCATGGCGGCGTAGGATAGGCTGATCTGGGAATTGGTCAGAATGCATCCCAACAGCAACAGAAACAGCAGAGTCAATATTCTCATAGGCAACGCTCCTTTCACCTAAATATATGTGCAGCTTTTTTCGGCCATGCGAAAAAGAAAGGCAGGTTGGCATCAGGATAAAAAAGAGGATGGGAAGATGATGAGATTGGACAGATTTCTCTGTGAGATGCAGATCGGAACCAGAAGTCAGGTCAAGGTCTATATCCGGCAGGGGCTGGTTTTTGTAAATGATGTTTTAGTGAAAGATCCGGACACGAAAATCCATGAGTTCTCGGACAAAGTAACCTTCCGCAGGCAGGTTCTGCAATACAGCAGGTTTGTCTACTATATGCTGAACAAGCCCGTGGGCGTAGTGTCTGCTACCGCGGACAACAAAGCTCCCACGGTGGTTTCGCTTTTGGGCGGGGACTGGCGGGATGACGTTTTTCCTGTAGGCCGGCTGGACAAGGATGTCACGGGGCTTGTGCTGCTTACCAACGACGGAGAGCTGGCCCATAGGCTATTGTCCCCCAAAAACCATGTGGATAAGGTATATCAGGTGGAGATGGCCAGCTGCCTTTCTGCGGAAGATATCAGAATTTTGGAGCAGGGAGTGGACATTGGAGATGAACGCCTCACTCTGCCTGCCAGAGTGGAGCTGCTGGGAGAACGGAGCATGCTGCTGACCATCCATGAGGGAAGGTTCCATCAGGTAAAGCGAATGCTTCATGCTGTGGGGAACGAAGTGGTTTCCCTGAGACGGGTATGTTTTGGGGGAGTCTCACTGGACGGAGAGCTTGGGCCGGGAGAGTACAGAAGGCTGAGGCCGGAAGAAGTGGAGAGGCTTCGGGGGCAAAAAGAGGAAGCTCCAATGTGAGGCAAGCCCGGAGAGGTGTGATAATAATGGAAAAACAGGACATACTAAAGAAAGATGATCCAAGGGAAATGCTGCAGGACATCGAGGCGGTGATCTTTGATCTGGACGGTTCTCTGGTGGACTCTATGTGGCTGTGGAAGGCTATAGATGTGGAGTATCTGGGACGGTTCGGCATCTTGCTGCCGGAGGATCTGCAGTCCAAAATAGAAGGCATGAGCTTCATGGAGACTGCCATATACTTTAAGGAGCATTTTCCCATACCCGATTCCCTTGAGGAGATCATGAATGCTTGGAATAAAATGGCATGGGACAAATATCTGCATCAGGTTCCTCTGAAAAAAGGGGTTTCCGAATTTCTGGACGGCTGCAGGAAAAGAGGGATTCTGCTGGGCATCGCCACCAGCAATTCCAGGGAGCTGGTGGAAAATGTTCTGGGCGCCCATGGGCTTAGGGAATATTTCGGCAGCATCATGACCGGCAGCGAGGTGAAGAAAGGGAAGCCTTCCCCCGACATCTATCTGGCCGCCGCCAGACAGCTGGGTGCCGCGCCGGAGTGCTGCCTAGTGTTTGAGGATATCCTTCCGGGCATTCTCGCAGGAAAAAACGCAGGCATGCGGGTCTGTGCGGTGGAGGATGAATATTCTGCCGCCGCAAGGGAAGAGAAGAAGAGGGCTGCAGATTACTACATCAACGACTATGTAGATTTGTTGTGACCCACTCATAAAAGGCAATTATTTGGCATAGATAGAATAGGAGGTACGGGAACCCATGAACATAATTGTTATTACGGGAGCATCTTCTGGAATCGGTATGGAATTTGCCATGCAGATGGACAGCTATTTCGGCAATATCGATGAGTTCTGGCTGGTGGCCAGAAGCTATGAGAGGCTAAAGGAAGTGGCGAAGGCTCTGGGCCATAGGACGAGGCTCTTTCCTATGGACATCACCTGCAAGGAGAGGCTGGACCTGCTGGAGGATGCCGTTGTCAAGCATAACGCCGCGGTGCGTATGCTGATCAATTGTGCCGGATATGGGATGATGGGGGACTTCTGCGAGCAGGATACGAATCTGGAGCTGGGCATGATCCGTCTCAACTGCGAGGCTCTGACGGAGCTGACCCATCGGATGGCGCCCTATATGAGGCCGGGAAGCCGCATCATTCAGATGGCTTCCAGCGCCGCATTCCTGCCCCAGCCGGGTTTCGCCGTGTATGCCGCCACAAAGTCTTATGTACTGAGCTTTTCCAGAGCGCTGGGAGAAGAGCTGCGGGAGGCAGAGATTTATGTCACCTGTGTCTGTCCGGGGCCCGTGGATACGCCCTTTTTTGAGATTGCGGAAGCCACGGGAACCACTCTTTCGCTGAAGAAACATACTATGGTATCGGCGGAAAGGGTGGTGACTCTGGCACTGAAGGATTCTTACCGCAGACGTCCTTTGTCGGTGTGCGGCCTGCCCATGAGGGCGTTTAGGCTGCTCTGCAAGGCGCTGCCTCAGGGCATGATTCTGGAAGCGGTGAGACAAATGAAAAAGAAAGGACTTTAACATGCAATTGAAGAGACTGTTTTCCACCAGCTCCGCAAAGGGAAAGCGGGGTTATCTGGATACACAGAAAAAATACGAAGTCCTGCGGACCCTGCTCTATTTTGCCGTTTCCGCCTCGCTGTTCATAGCCGGATATCTGCAGACGGGGGAGAAGGCAAATTTGCTGACTGTGGTGGCCGTGCTGGGCTGTCTTCCCGCCAGCAAGAGCGCTGTCAGCGCAGTGATGTTCCTTCGCTTCAAAAGCTGCGGTAGAGAGGCGGCGGAGGTCATAGCACAGCATGAGGAGGGGCTAAGGGGACTGTATGACATGGTGTTCACCTCCTACAAAAAGAACTTCGTGATAGGGCATCTGGCCGTTCGGGGAGGTACTCTGTGCGGCTATTCGGAGGATCCGAAGCTGCAGGAAGAGGAATTCCGCAAACACATAGACCATCACCTGAAGATGGACGGACATAAGGATGTAACGATAAAGGTATTTACCGACCGGGAAAAATACGTTCAGCGGCTGGAGCAGCTGAAGGCTCTGGATCCGGAGGAACGGCGGACGGAGGCCATCATCGCCACACTGTTGAGCGTGTCTTTGTAGGAAGGTCGGCAACATCAAGGATAGAAGGTGAGTCATGCAGTCAGTAACCATAGGAAAGAATCAGGCCGGACAGCGGCTAGACAAATTTTTACATAAATACCTGCCCTTGGCCGGAAGCGGATTCTTATACAAAATGCTTCGGAAGAAAAACATTACCTTGAACGGAAAGAAAGCTCAGGGTTCAGAGATTCTTGCGCTGAATGATGAGGTATGCTGTTTTTTCTCCAAGGAGACCTTTGAAAAATTTTCAGGCAGACCGGCCGAGGAAGGCTGTCAGGAGCAAAAGAACGGAGAATATCCTTTATCCGGCAGGACAAAGCTCCTGCTGAAGGATTATTCCGCCGCATTTGAGAGACTGCAGGGAATCCGGGTACTCTATGAGGATGATGATTTCGTATTTCTGGATAAGCCGGCCGGGGTCTTGACCCAGAAGGCGGCGGCAGGAGATCTCAGCGTGAACGAATGGCTCATCGGTTATCTGCTAAAGAACACCCCCGGATTTGCAAAAGAGCTGGAGACCTTCCGGCCGGGAGTCTGTAATCGGCTTGACAGAAATACCAGCGGCATCGTTCTTTGCGGAAAGAGCCTTGAAGGCCTGCAGTATCTCGGAAAATGCATAAAGGAACATAGGATGAGAAAGCTGTACCGAACTATCTGCGTCGGAAAAATAGAGGGGCCTATGACACTGGAGGGCTTCCTTCATAAAGAAGACGCAGATAATAGGGTCACTGTACGGCAGTGGTCTGCCTCCGGAAAAACCATGGGAACTCCTTCAGGGAGAGGACCTTCAAGCAAAGAACCCTCAAAAGGGGAATATTCACCGATCTGCACCGTCTGCAGGCCATTGAAGGCTACCCATGACTATACTCTGGCAGAGGTGGAGCTGGTCACAGGAAAGTCCCACCAGATCCGGGCGCATCTGGCCAGCATCGGACATCCCCTGATCGGTGACGCAAAGTATGGCAGAGAGTCTGTAAACAGAAGGATGCGGGAGGAGTACGGCCTGAGAAATCAGCTGCTGCACGCTTGTGAAGTACAGTTTCCGGAGGAGGAATCCGGCGCCGGAAGCCGCCTCGGCGGCATGACCGTCTCCTCACCGTGTCCCGAAGCGTTTCTTCAGGTGCAGGCGGGACTGGGGCTGGATCGAATTTAAAGCGGTATCTGCTTTAGAGGAAATGAATTATAGGCGCGCAACAGTGCAAATACGGTAGGGATGCCATTAAGAACAGCATAATGCAGTAAGGACAGCATAATGCGGTAGAGATGGCACACTGCAAAGAGGAACGGCATATGGCTACATGGAATTCCAGAGGGCTGCGGGGTTCTACTCTTGAGGACATGATCAATAGGACTAACGAAAAGTATTCCGATTCCGGACTTGCTCTCATACAGAAGGTACCCACTCCCATCACGCCGATCAAGATAGACAAGGAGCATAGGCAGATCACGCTGGCATATTTTGATCAGAAGAGCACAGTTGACTATATAGGTGCCGTGCAGGGTCTTCCGGTCTGCTTCGATGCCAAGGAATGCGCATCCGATACTTTTGCGCTCCAGAATATCCATCAGCATCAGGTGACCTTCATGGAGAAATTTGAAAAGCAGGGTGGCATCGCGTTTTTCCTCATATACTATACCCACAAGGACATCCTATATTATCTGCCGCTGGAGATGCTGCTTTTTTTCTGGAACCGTGCCAATGAGGGGGGGAGGAAGAGCTTTCGGTTCGATGAGCTGAACCCCGACTACATATTGCCGCAGAAACATGGGATCTTGGTACCGTATCTGGACGCACTGCAGAGAGATCTGGAAGACAGAGGATAAAAAATTTAGATTTTATTTAAGAAATTTTTAGTACTTTAAAGAAAAATTTAGAAAGCTGTTGAAAACAGTGTAATATTGTGATAGGATGTAAATGGCAAGTAATATTTTTCTGGTTGGTGAAAGTATTGAAAAAATGGAAAGAGGCAGTCATGCTTCTGGTCGGACTGGGGATCGTCATTCTGTTCACTCATGTCAGCGGGATCGGTTGTCCGATCAAGTGGCTTACCGGCATCAGCTGCGCGGGATGCGGAATGACCAGAGCCATATTTTATGCGCTCCAACTGCAGTTTGACAAAGCGTTCTATTATCATCCGCTATTCTGGATGATGCCCTTTTTGGTCTTGCTCTACCTTTTTTGGGGAAAGCTTGCCGCAAGGGTTCAGAAAATCATAGCATGGACAGCAATCGTCTGCTTTGCGGCCGTATATTTTCTGCGGCTGTTCAGCCCCGATCAGGACGTGGTGGTGGCTGATCTCGAAGCGGGACTGCTGGGAAGGCTATGGAAAAGCTTTATGTAAGAAAGAGGAGGAAAAAAATGATTGTCAAAGAAGATCGATCAATCGTTATGTACATCTTGTTGTCGCTTGTGACTTGCGGCATCTACAGCTACTGGTTTTTGTATACTATGGCTCAGGACGCAAATGTGGTGTGTGCGGGCGACGGAAAGAGCACGCCGGGTCTTGTCCAGTTCATCCTGCTGTCCTTCGTGACCTGCGGCATCTACGGATGGTTCTGGTACTATAGTCTGGCAAATAGGCTTGCGGAGAATGCTCCCAGATACGGTATGACCTTTACCGAAAACGGAACCACCGTACTTATGTGGCTGATCGTAGGCGCTCTGCTGTGCGGAATCGGTCCCTTCATCGCCATGAATATCCTGATCACCAATATGAATAGGCTGGCTCATGCATATAATGTATATGCAAGCAATCCCAACAATCAGCATGCCTAATCCGCTTCGCTTCAGCTTTGCCAATCATGAAATTGACTTAAGAGTCATATACGAGTCATAAGAAACAGATCTTGCTGACCTTGTCTTGCCGAAACCAGAAAAGAAGCTGCCCCAATAGGGCAGCTTCTTTTTTTGGGCGGCAAATGTCTCTGAGTGAACCCGAATGTCCATGAATAAACGCAATAACAAAAGAAAGCCACCGGATATCCGATGGCTTTCTCTAGGCACTACTCTATATAACACTTTACCAAATATCAAAAGAAAAGTCTAGCATTTTTTTTATTTTTTTGTATACTATTTTTATTCGCTGATTTTATTCTGTTACAGCATCATAGAAGTTGCCAAAAGAATTGCCAAAAGGAGGGACATGCAATGGCTCAGAAAAAGAAGGAGATATCCAACACGTCCAGACAGGCGGAGGAAGCATTTTTAGAGTATGCTCTTTCCATCATCAGAGACAATCTGGGATTTTACGGTACAGAGGTCTCCAAGATGAGAAGAGAGATTGACGAAATGCTGGAGCGTTTTCATGACGACAATCCTGAGCTTATTATCCAGCTGGAAAATAAAATCACTCTTCATGACCATATGAAGAGGGCTCTGGAACGGAATGAGAAGGCTCTGGGTAAGCCTTATTTCGGCAGGATCGTGTACTGGGACGAGTCCCTGAACAAAGAGGAATCCCTTTACATCGGCAAGGGGGGCATTGCCAGCGACGCCACGCATCAGGTAGTGGTGGACTGGCGGGCTCCGGTAGCCAACACCTATTATGAAAACGGACTGGGCCGCTGCAGCTACATTGCGCCGGGGGGAATTGAGATGCGGATCGACCTGAAGCTGAAGCGGACCTATGAGATAGAGAAGCAGCGGCTTTTGGACTATTTTGACAGTGAGTTCATTGCAAATGATGAGCTGCTGACAAAGTACCTTGCAAAGAACAAGCAGGCGGTTCTAGGGGAAATTGTGGCTACCATCCAGAAGGAGCAGAACGAAATTATCCGGAAGTCGCCTTATCACAATATCATCGTTCAAGGCGTTGCAGGATCGGGCAAGACCACCGTGGCAATGCATAGGATTTCCTTCATCTTGTACAATTATCAGGAACGGTTCAAGCCAGAGGACTTCTACATTGTGGGAAGCAACCGGATTCTGCTGAACTATATCACGGGAGTGCTGCCTGATCTGGATGTGTACGGCATTCGTCAGATGACGATGGAGCAGCTTTTCGTGCGTCTGCTGTATGAGGACTGGGACGAAAAGCGCTACAGCATCCGCAAAGGCGCTCAGGGCGATAACAAAGGAAGCATCAAGGGCAGCCTTGGCTGGTTCGAGGATCTGAGGGCTTACTGTGACAAGCTGGAATGGGACGGCATACTGCGGGAATCCATCTATTTGAATCCAAGACAGTTCGTGGAGGGACTGCGGGACGGAAAAAGCGGAGTCTATGACGAGACAGAGGGAAAGAAGACGGATCCGAAAGATCTTGTTCTCCTTGTGGACGGGGAGGCAGTGGAACGCTATATCACACAGAACCCGAAGGTATCCATGCAGAGCAAAATCAATATGCTCAACGACCGTCTCATAGGCAAGATCAAGGAGGAGTTTCTCGGAAAGGGAGTGAAATATACCCAAGTGGAGCGAAAGGCCATTCTGAGGGCATATAGGGGCAGGTATGGACCAAAGATCTGGAAGGGGCCTTCCATCTACGAGCTTTACCGGGATTTCCTCAGGGGACAGGCGGCAAAGGGCATGGAGACGGAGGTGCCGGAGAAGGAATTCGACGTCTATGATCTGGCGGCTCTGGCCTACCTGTACAAGCGAGTGAAGGAGACAGAGGTAATCAGCGAGGCGCACCATATCGTGATCGATGAGGCTCAGGACTTCGGTATGATGGCTTATTCCGCGCTTCATTTCTGCATCCGAGGCTGCACCTATACCGTGATGGGAGACGTTTCCCAGAACATTCATTTCGGATTCGGGCTCAACGACTGGGAGGAACTGCGGGCGCTTCTGCTGTCGGACGAAATGGACAGTTTCGGGATATTGAAGAAAAGCTACCGGAACACCGTGGAAATATCGGATTTCGCCACAAAGATCCTTCATCATGGAAAATTTTCCAGCTACCCCATAGAACCCATCATCCGGCACGGAGTTCCCGTGGAGGTGAGGAAGGCGGAAAAAGGAGCGGAACTTTTTCAGGAGGCTGCAGAAATCTGTAGGAAATGGCGGGAAAAGGGCTATGACACCATTGCCGTGGTGTGCAGAAGCCGCGGGGATGCAGACCGGGCGGCGGCAGGGCTTGGAGAATATATAGACGTTATAGAGAGCGATCTGGAGAAAGCGGTATTCGGCACCGGGATCATGGTGCTTCCGGTGGAATACACCAAAGGTCTGGAATTTGACACAGTGCTGATACTGGATCCTGACAGAGAAGATTATCCTGTGGATGACGGCCATGCCAAGCTGCTTTACGTGGCGGCCACCAGAGCGCTGCACGAGCTCTGCATACTGTACAAGGGAGATCTGACAGGTTTGATTGCGGATCCGATTCCCGAAAAGGCTCCGTACAAGGAAAGTCCCCGGCCATCCTTGGAGGAGGGAAAGGATTTGCAGAAAAAACCGGAGGGCATCAAAAGCGCCCCGCCCCGGACACAGGGACAGGCTGCTGTTGCTCCAAAGCCTAAGGCCAGTGCGCGCCCTGCAGCACCGGTACAACAGGCTGCCGCACGCAAGAGCGCCATTGTGTATATGTCAGAGGACATGCAAAAGTCCTCAGGAGTCCCTTACACAAGTAAGGGCGAGCATTCCCGGAAATCGGCGCCGGCCGTGGAAAGACCTTCTGCAATCCCTTGTTTCGGAGACATGCCTGCTACGGAGAAGCTGCGCCCCGTAGGACATGCAAAGACAGATCTCTCTATCCGCTGGATATCCAAACAGCCGGACGGCCTCTATCTTCAGAGCCGAAACGGCACCCTTCGGATCAGTCCCATAGGAAGCGCCATTCTGCGTATCAGTTTCTGCAAAAGCGGACAGCTCCAGAGTGCCGCGCCCTACGGCATTGCCGTCAGCCGCACGGAAAAGTTCTGGATGTACAAGGACAGCGGCGGCATGGTGGAGCTGACCACCGACGAGCTGATCGTTCAGGCGGACAAATCCACAGGAAGACTCCGTTATATGACCAGAGACAAGAAGCCTCTTCTGGCGGAGCGAAATAAGGACTGCCGTCTTCTGGAAAACGGCCCCGGCGGACTGCTCCGGACATGGCTTTTTCTGGAGTGGGCAAAGGAGGAGCGGCTATATGGATTCGGCCCGGCGGCTTCCGGGAAACCGGTCTCTGACAAAGCCCCTGCCGGACTTGAGGGCATCAGCCTGCGTGGCAGCGCGAAATATCTTTCGGACGGAAAGCGTCAGGAGCCGCCTTTCTTGCTGTCCGACAAGGGATACGGAATCGTCCTTGCCACAGAGCATGCCGCGTTCTGCTGCGATATCCCTGCCTACGGATCCTATCTGTATGCGGATTACGAAAAACAGCAGGACTTCTACTTCATAGCCGGAAAGCGGCAGGATACCATCTTGAATGCATACGAGTATCTGTGCGGCAGGAGATAGAAGAGCAGGAGATAAAGTCATTTGCCCGACATGGTTTCCACCCATTCTTCGATTTTTTCCTCATAGTCGACCGAAATCATCTCGTATATTTTTTCCGTGGTGATTCCGGCCACATCCAAGCCGTTTTTATCCATGATTATGACCGCGGCCAGCAGAAGAGCCGCCACCAGAAAGCGCAGTCGCAAAAAAGCGAAGGGGCTGTTTCCTGACAAGGGCATATCCCCATATGTATCTTTGTAAGGGGCGTCTTCATAGGGGTCAGGATATTCGGCCCGGCCATCCGGAATATACCCCGATCTTCCGTAGAGCAGCCTTTCTCTGTTGGACAGATCGTATCGGTCCTCATGATATCTGGACCGTACCTGACGAATCAGCTGAAGCTTTTGTTCCATGCTTACTTCACTCACTCAGGATCACCTCAAAATATTGGAGAAGCTTACTATAAAATTATGGCATTCCGTCCTATATTATGATAAAATGAGGATAAATCTGTACCATGACGGCAGGAGGGAGAGGCGCGATGGACGGTGACGGGAAGCGGCTGGCAGAAAGAGTGCTGGCCAATATAGCAGAGGTCATTGTAGGTAAAGAAAAGACGGCAAGGCTGTTGCTGACGGCTCTGCTGGCAGATGGCCATGTGCTGCTGGAGGATGTACCCGGAACAGGCAAGACCAAGCTGGCAAAGACGCTTGCAAGAAGCATCGGCGGCGAGTTTGCCAGAATCCAGTTCACGCCGGATCTGCTTCCCAGCGATATCACGGGGCTGAATGTGTACGACAGACAGAAAGACATCTTCGTGCTGCGGAAAGGGCCGGTGTTCACGAATATTCTGCTGGCGGATGAGATCAACCGCGCGACTCCCAGAACTCAGGCAGGGCTTCTGGAATGCATGGAAGAGCGTCAGGTAACTATAGACGGGGAAACTTATATATCCGGAGATCCCTTTTTCGTTATTGCCACCCAGAATCCCGTGGAGACAACGGGCACTTTTCCTCTGCCGGAGGCCCAGATGGACCGTTTCATGATGCGTCTGTCCATGGGGCTGCCGCCCAGAGAGCAGGAGCTGACCATTTTGGAGAAGTACATGGAGGGAGAACCTCTGGCAGGGCTCCAAAGCGTCCTGACGCTGGAGGAGCTGGCAAAAGCCAAGGAGGAGGCGTCCAGAGTCTTCGTACACAAATGTATACAAGAGTACATGGTGGATCTGGTGGAGGCCACCAGAAACGAGGAACAAGTACTCTTAGGAGTTAGTCCCCGGGGAAGCCTTGCGCTGCTTCGCTGTGCAAAGACCTATGCCTATCTGGAGGGGCGCGGCTATGTAGTGCCGGACGACGTGAAGACGCTGGCGATCCCCGTTCTGGCTCATCGCATTGTGTCAGGGTACGGTGCAGGGAGCGCAGGGAGCGCTGAAAAGCTGATAGAGAGAATCGTCTCCGTTACCCCTATTCCCACTGAGGACTTCAAAAGATGATAGAATTGCTTGGAGTGGGTCTCATAGGTTTTTTTCTGCTTGTGGTGCAGAAGCTCATTTATGACAGGCTCTGGATGAGACGCCTGACCGTCAGCGTCAGTTTTGATACGGATCATATCTTTGAGGGGGAAGAGAGCGAACTGAAGGAAGTCATCGAAAACAAGAAACGGCTGCCTCTTGTTCTGCTGAAGGTAAAATTCAGGACGGACAGGAATCTCTTGTTCAAGAACCACAGCGGATCCCGCACGACGGACCAATATTATAGAAACGACATGTTCCGCGTAGGCGGAGGGGAGAGAGTGACGCGAAGGCTGAAGTTCAGCGGAGGCAGGAGAGGGTATTATACCATAGACGAAATCAGTCTGGTGTCCACAGATTTGTTTTTCCTCAGCCAGATGCTGGCGGACAAGCCCGTAAGGACACAGCTGTATGTCTATCCACGCCCTTATGACAGCAGCAGGTTCCGTCAGGCTTTGGTTCGGATGAACGGAGAGATGCTCTCCAGACGCCGCCTATTGGAGGATCCCTTTGAATATAGAGGCATCAGAGAGTATCAGCCATATGACGATATGAGAAGCATAAACTGGAAGGCTACGGCCAAGTCCGGGAATTTCATGGTAAATCAGCGAAACTACTCCACTCTGCGCAATGTCAGGATTTTCTTTAACATTCAGGATGACAATGTGCTGAAAAAAGAAGAGAGTGTGGAAATGTCGCTTAGAATCGTGGCGTCCTTATGTGTATTTTTTCTGAAACAAGGAATTCAGGTTGCCTGCTATGGAAACGGAGTCGACATTCTTACCCACGAGCCTGTTTCCATTGATTCCAAGATGGGGCAGCAGCAAATGGATGCAATCTATAAGGCATTGGCCAGAATCGATACCGCGCAGCAGGTTCCAAGCTTTGGGGATACATTCGGAGAGAGGATTTTCGGAGACTTCCGGGACGCCTTCACTTGCTTCGTGGCGCCTAATCAATACGAAGATTTCGTGGATATTTTAACGAGATACAAAGAGACCGGCAGGCCGTTTTTTTGGTTCTATCCCGTGGAGGGAAAAAAGAATCCCAAACTTCCGCCGCTTCTTGCGGAAAACATAGAGGTGATATACTCGGATGTCTCTTAAAAAAATTCAGCTGATCTGTGAAGTGCTGACAGAACAAATGAACCATTGGATGCTCTTTCCCATAGCCCTGACCATAATGGAGATGACCAGAGGACAGACCGGGATGGAGAAGCCGGATATGCTGCTCTGGGCTCTTTGCAGCTTGTTCCCGCTTCTGTTTTTTGTTCTCCGGACACATCAGGGCGGGAAGCGGCGTATCCGATTTTTATTGCTGTCTATTGCAGCGGCGGCAGCATATACCTTTGTGCTTGTCCTGATGCCCCGACTCCTTATCGGCCGAGGAATCTGTGCCTTCTGCGGGGCAGGGTACTTATTGCATTCTTTGATTCTGAAGCTGAAGAAGGATGTGCTGTATACAGCCGCCATACAGCTTCCGGTAGCTGTTGTCTTGTCTCTGGTATCTACCTTTATGCGGCATACCAATCAGTGGAACCATTACTATACCTTTTCTTTGATTGCCGTTACCGCTATGTTTTTCATAGTATTCTATATGCGTCAATATCTGGACTATATTTCCCTTAACATGAGCAGCGCGGGCCACCTGCCCATAGGGGAAATATTTCGTTCCGGAACGGGGCTGGCGGCGGCATATACTTTATTGGGCGTCATGATCCTGATAATCAGCGTTCAGCATGAATGGCTGGCGAAGCTCCTGAAGCCGGTAGCCGATTTTCTGGTGCAGCTGCTGCGCTTTCTGCTCTCAAAGATATTGCCTAAAAAGGTGGCTGTGAAAGAGGATATGCCCCTATGGGAAAAGGAGCCCGTAGGAATCCAAAGTCCACAGCTGCCGGAGCCCAATGAAGCTTTCTGGCTCTGGAAGGTTCTGGAGGTCATGTTCACTCTGGCTTTGCTGGTAGGGATGGTCTATGTTGCGGTAAGGCTGCTCCTTAAACTGTTGGCGCTGCTGCAGGAATATCTGAACCGCCGTGTGATAAGGCCGGGCACCGAAGATCCGGCGGTGTCGGAGGTCAGGGAGAAATGTGATATCAGGAGTACAGAAGGAAGGCGGCAGCGCAGAGCGCTGTCGGAGGCTCTCACGAACAGGGAACGGGTTCGCAGGTTATATAAGCGGAAAATTTTGAGCTGCGGAGCAAAGCTCATAGGGAAGGATGGAGAGAGCAGGAGCCGTCTCGGGCTGTCCACTGCCAGAGAATGGGAAGCACGGCTGCAGGCCGCAGGAATGGCAGGCATTTATGAACGGGCCCGCTATTCCCGGAGCGAAGTAACCGCAGACGATGTAAAGAGGATGAGGGCTGTCTGCAGCGAGAGGAAACCGGAGCAGGGAGCCGTTGATGTAAAGCAGCAGTTTGAAGAAAAGCCGAAAGACAGCAAATAAGCTGTATGGGTCAAAAGGTAAGGAGTTAATATATGTGGGAGAAGCTTGCTCTTTCAGAAGATATTCTGATGAAGGTCGAAAAGCCGGAGCGCTATATCGGCCATGAGGTGAACAGTGTGGTAAAGGACAAGAGGAACGTAAGGGTTCGCTTTGCCATGTGTTTTCCCGACGTCTACGAAATCGGCATGTCCCATCTGGGCATTCAGATTCTGTACGATATGTTCAATTCCATGGAGGATGTGTGGTGCGAGCGGGTCTATTCTCCCTGGGTAGATCTGGACGCGCTGATGCGGGAACATAGTATCCCGCTGTTTGCGCTGGAGTCTCAGGATCCCGTCAAGGAGTTCGACTTTTTGGGCATTACCATCCAATATGAAATGTGCTACACCAATATTCTGCGAGTACTGGACTTATCACAGATTCCCCTGAATGCTGCAGATAGGGGAGAGGATTGCCCCATTGTCATTGGGGGAGGCCCCTGCACCTACAATCCGGAGCCTCTGGCAGACTTTTTTGATATTTTCTATATCGGGGAGGGGGAGACTAGATATAGGGAACTCATCACCCTTTATGAAGAATGTCAGGATAACGGCGTGGGGCGCATAGAGTTTCTCCGCCGGGCGGCAAAGCTGCCGGGGCTGTATGTCCCTCGTTTTTATGATGCGCGGTATAAGGAGGACGGCACCATCGAGAGCTTCTTTGCCTTGGAGGAAGGGATTCCGGCAACCATATGCAAGGAGATTGCCTCGGATGTAACGGACACTTATTACCCTATGAAGCCCATTGTGCCTTTCATTAAAGTGACTCAGGACCGGGTGGTGCTGGAAATCCAGCGGGGCTGCATCCGTGGCTGCAGATTCTGTCAGGCCGGCCAGATCTACCGTCCCGTGAGGGAGCGGGATGTGGACACGCTGAAAAGGTACGCCATGGAGATGCTGAAGAATACCGGACATGAAGAAATATCCCTAAGCTCCTTGAGTTCCAGCGATTATTCCAAATTGCCGGAGCTGATCGACTTTTTAATAGAAGAGTGCAGCAGACAGCATGTGAATATTTCTCTGCCTTCCCTGCGCATTGACGCATTTTCTTTGGATGTCATGAGCAAGGTGCAGGATGTGAAGAAATCCAGCCTGACCTTCGCCCCGGAGGCAGGAAGCCAGAGGCTGCGGGACGTGATCAATAAAGGACTCACTGAGGAGGCCATCCTAAGAGGAGCCGCCCTTGCCTTTCAGGGGGGCTGGACCAGAGTGAAGCTCTATTTCATGCTGGGACTTCCCACGGAGACGGATGAGGATATCCGGGGAATCGCGGAGCTTTCCAACAAGATAGCAGCCACCTACTTTGAAACGGTGCCAAAGGACAAGCGGGGCGGCAATCGGGTGCAGATCGTGTCCAGCACTTCCTTTTTCGTGCCCAAGCCCTTTACGCCTTTTCAATGGACGGCTCAGTGTACCAAGGAAGAGTTCCTGAACAAGGCCTATCAGACCCGCACCTTTATCTGTGAGCAGCTCAACCAGAAGAGCATCAAGTATAACTGGCATGAAGCTGACGCCAGCGTTATAGAGGGCGTGCTGGCCAGAGGAGACAGGCGGCTGTGTCAGGTCATTCGCAGAGTCTATGAAAAAGGAGGCTTCTTCGAGGCTTGGGGAGAGTATTATGACAATGAGAGATGGCTGGAGGCCATGGAGGAATGCGGGCTTTCGGTAGATTTCTATACCCATAGGGAACGCTCTCTGGAGGAAATTCTTCCATGGGATTTCATCGACTGCGGCGTAACGAAGGATTTTCTGAAGCGGGAGTGGCAGAAGGCGCAGAGGGGAGAAGTGTCGGAGAACTGCAGTCAGAAGTGTCAGGGCTGCGGAGCGGCTGCATTCGGCTGTGGAATCTGCGTGGAGCCTAGAGAATAGCACAGAGAGTTTATGAACTAGAATTTATGAATTCATAATTTGTCTTTTCCGGCATATTGTGATATACTTTAGGAAAATACCGGTAAATCATATCGGAATCCATGCGTTATGAGATAAGGAGATATCTATGAAAGAAACAGTGTTGGTTATCATGGCGGCCGGGATCGGCAGCCGCTTCGGAGGAGGCATCAAGCAGCTTGAGCCCGTAGGCCCGGGGGGAGAGATTATCATGGACTATTCCATCTATGATGCCCTGCAGGCAGGCTTCGATAAAGTGGTATTCATAATCCGCAGGGATCTGGAAGCAGACTTTAAAGAAATCATCGGAAATAGAATTGAGAAAGTAGCAAAGGTAGAGTACGCTTTTCAGGAGATCGAGAATCTTCCGGAGGGCTTCGAGGTGCCTGCAGACAGAAAAAAACCTTGGGGAACCGGACAAGCGGTTTTGAGCGCCAAAGGACTGATAGATGGGCCTTTCATGGTCATCAATGCGGATGACTATTACGGTAAGGAAGGCTTTCGCAAAATCCATGATTATATGGTCAACGAGATGCAGGAGGGGGGAGCGCAGTATGATCTCTGCATGGGCGGCTTCATGCTGGAAAACACTCTCAGCGAAAACGGAGGCGTGAGCAGAGGAGTTTGTCAGGTGGACGAGAAGGGAAATCTGCAGGCAGTGAGGGAGACCTATGACATCCGTCTTGTGGACGGGAAGCTTACAGCGGCGGATGTTGCGGGAAATCCTGTTGCGGTAGAATCAGGGTGCCATGCATCCATGAATATGTGGGGGCTTCCGGCTTCCTTCATGAAGGTTCTGGAGGAGGAATTTCCGGTGTTTCTGTCGGGGCTTAAGGAGGGGGACGTCAAGGCAGAGTTTCTGCTTCCTGAAATCATCAATCAGAAGGTGCGAGAGGGCAAGGTCACTGTTAAGGTGCTGGAGACGCCTGACAAATGGTTCGGCGTTACTTATAGGGAAGACAAACAGAATGTGGTGGACTCTCTGAAGGAGCTGATCGCACAGGGCGCATACCCTGAGAGACTGTATGAATGAAGCCAGAATGCAGAATGAGCAAAGCAACATAAAGTAAAAAAAGAAAACAGAGAGAAAAAGCGGCATGACTTCCAAAATCATGCCGCTTTCTTCCTTCATACTTCCTTCAATTTTTTCATGGCGATAGAGCCCACTCCAGAAATACGGATTTTACTGCATTTTATTTGGCAGCCGTCACGGAGGTGATATGGGGATTGACGCCCTCATACCAATACAAGAAGCCTTCCATGTCAATCTTGTCACCGATCTTCAGGTTCTTCACTGCTGCGTAAACATCCGTGGTGTTGTCACACAAGTAGGACTCTACCGTGAAGGTATAAATATTTCCGTTCAGAGATACATTGAAGTACAGATCATCGCCGTCCTGACCGGAACCGTCCCACTTATAAAGAAAAGCAACTTCGTTTCCGGAATCATCCTTGCCTGCCGCTTCCACCGTCATGCCCTTGAAGGACACGAACTCATTCTGGTGTTTGATAAGGTCATCGGTTCCCAGAAGAGAGGTTACGTCCAGTGCCTCAGCTATGTAGGTGCTTCCCTCCTGAATCTCAAAGGTTGCATCTATGATCTCGATCTCTCCCGACCATTCCGTCTTATAGCCGGTCACCTTGATCTTGGTTCCGGGAGTCAGCTTGGCATAGTCCTCCTCAGAGCAGGCCATATCATACAAGAAATATGCGCCGTCCTTGTCCTGCGCATATACAGTTGCCTTGTTTTCCCACCAAGACTGCTTGGCCTGTACATAGGCCTCGATGACGACCTGCTGCTGCTCATCGCCCGTGGGAACCGCCATGTACTCTTCATAAGTCATGACACCCTCGGATTTCGCGTCTCCGCCGTCCTTGCCGCAGCCGATGCATGCAAACACCAGCACGCACATAATAAGCAACGATGTGATTTTTTTCATAATTTTTCTCCTCTTCCAATTCTTTAAAAAGTAATGGATTGACGTACATCGAGTTAATTATACACCATATCCCCTAGAAATCAATAGCATTATTGCTTATTTCTTTGTCTATGTGGTTCTTTCTTTTGGACATTTTTGGTGCCGGCAAGGAACTTTGCGGCCAAGTAAGCGATAATCAGGATCCATGCACCCCCTAAGGACAGCAATAGGAGCACGGAAGTCCAGGGCAGGGGACCCAGATCCGCCTTGCCGGATGCCGCCGTGCCGTTTGAGCCTATCAGCTGATCCAGACGATAGAGGGATGTTACGTCTCCATAGAGCTTTTCCAGATAGGCGTCGTCCACGGTCTCCCCTCGCCTGACAGACTTCACCGTATTCTCGATAAGCTGTCCGGCAGCGTCCCGCAGCGACGCGGAGCCGTTGAACACCGGAGTGACGAAGGTATGTCCCACATTATCCAGCAAAAGCTGTGCGGCTTTGATCTTGATCTCATAATGCTGTGTGTTATCCTCCCCGGATCTGGACAGATAATCCTGATATTCCTCCGACGTCTGGGCTTTCGTGGTCACAGGGACATAGCCTTCAGTCTCCGAGTATGCGATCTGCACCTGATTGGTCAGCAGATACTGAACAAACAGCCAAGAGACCAGCACCTCCTGAGGGTTGCTTTTATTGAAGATACATACCGAAGGCCCCTGAGATATCATCTGGGGTTGTTCCGTGTCGAATTGAGGAATGGGCATGACCACCGTCTCGAACTCAACTACCTTGTCCTCGCTGATGTCCATCAGCGGAGCATCGGATCCCATCCAGGTAGCGCCTGCAGTGGAATCTATGGCGAAGATGCACTGGCCGGCGTTGAGGAAGTTGGCCGGATAGCTGGAAATCTTAAAGGTGGAGAAGGCTCCCTTTTTCGTATGTTCCGCAATATCTCTCAGAAGCTGTGCGGTAGTGTCATGGAAGAGCAGTATCTCTCCCTCCGGAGTGGAGTAGCCCGCCTGCTTTTGGCGAAGCATCTGAATCATCATATTGTCGGTAGATTTGTAGATAAAGGGAATCATGACCTTCTGGCCGTTCACCAGATAAGTTCCGTCCTCGCTCTTGGCGGCAGCAGCGTCGGAGACCTCCCAGACAAAATCCCATGTCAAGGTGTCCGGAAGGGTATAGCCCAGCTTCTCCACATAAGTCTTGTTGATGTAGCAGGCCTCTGTGGACCGCATATAGGGCAGGGCATAGTAATGGCCGCCGAATCTGCATTCCTCCAGAAACTGGGGAACGATTTCCTCCGGTGTAGGAGCCAGAAACCTGACCTCACTGCCGCCAAGGCCGTATTTTTCGTTCACGAAAAGCTCCTCCAGCGGAACCACCTGATTCGTTCCGGTGAGATAGGTGGCTATATGGTCGGGATAGGTGATGCAGACATTGGGCGTGGTATTGGTGGCAATATTGGTGATCACGTCATTGTATATTCTGCCATAATCCGTATACAGCCGCAGGTTCACAGTCACATTGGGATAGAGGGTCTGGAAATCCTCGATGGCCTGCTCATAGATTCTGGTCTGGGTCTTGTTGGTGTCGTTCTTGGCCCAAAAGGTGATCTCATAATTTTGCTCCGTATCAAATTCATCGGGAATCTGGAACGGATCCATGCCTCTGGAACCGTGACAGCCTGTAAGCAGAAGAGCGGTGCCCACAAGAAGCGCTGCAAAACCCGCCTGTACAGGACCCAGATGCGCCTTGCATTTTTGGTATATGTTTTTCATCCCTTGGTTCCTCCCCTCGACACCCCGGCCATGACCTTGTTGCGGAAGATCAAGAACAGCAAGATCAACGGTACAGAGATTACCACCACAGCAGCCATCATAGCGGGAATGTTTTCCCGTCCGAAACCGTTTTCCCGAATTTCCTGAATGCCGTTGGACACAAGATAGTAATTGGGATCGTCCGTGATCAGTCTGGGCCACACATAGGAATTCCAGCACTCGATCACCTTCAGTATGGTCACAGTGATCAAGGTTGGTCTGGATATGGGAACCATGACCTTTAAAAGATATTTCAGGTCAGAGGTGCCGTCAGCCTTGGCTGCAAAATATAAGCTGTCCGGTATCTGCTCAAAATTTTCTTTCAGCAGGTATATGTAAAATACCGACGTGACCGATGGCAGGATAAGGCCCTGAAAGGTATTTCGCATGTCCAGATTGGTGATGGTCACAAAATTCGTGATGATAACCAGTTCATTGGGAATCATCATCAGGGACAGAAATAGGACAAAGGCAAGGTTTTTCCCTTTGAATTCCAGTCTGGCGAAGGCGAAGGCCGCAAGTATGATCACCAGCAGCATAACCGCGGTGGTGATCAGCGTAAAGATCAGGGTGTTGGCGAGATATTTTCCCAAGGGCACTGCCGTAAAGGCGTCTATATAATTCTGCAGGGTGGGAGATAAGGTAAAGAATTTCGGGGTATATTCCGAATTGTATGCGCTGTAACTTTTTAATGAGGTCAGCAGCATCCAGTAAAAGGGAAACAGCACGATAACGGCCCATAGGGCCAGAAACACATAGGTGATTACGCTGGCGGCCCTTTTCCGGGACGCGGCCTTTTTCTCTATTTTCTCGTAATCAATTTTACTTTCCATAACGTCCGCCTTTCATTGCATTTGCATGTCAGTGCATTTGCTTGTTCTTCCGGATTGTAGCAAAAGATCAGTAGTGAACCTTTCTTTTGCTTACAAGCAGGTTGATGCAGGTGATGGTGAGTATGATGGCGAATAAAATAATGGCTGCGGCAGAAGCGTAAGAGGGGTATCCGCCGCTGTCCCCATAGAGCATGTCGTAGATATAGCCCACTATAGTATTCATTTTCGCTGCGTTCAGATCCGTTCCGAACAGAGCCACCACGTCGCTGTATGCCTTGAAGGCGCCGATGAAGCCCGTGATGACCAGATAAAAGATCATGGGGGAGATCATGGGAAGGGTTATCCGCCCGAAAGTTCGGAGCTTGGAGGTACCGTCCACTTTGGCCGCATTGTAATAGTCCTGATTTACCGAGGCCAGCGCACTGGTCAGAATCAGAATCTTGAAGGGCATCACCACCCAGATCGTGTAAAAGCACAGTACGAACATTTTGGCCCAATAAGGACCGTCGATGAAATCCACCGAACTGCCGCCAAACCAATTGATCAATAGATTGATAAGGCCATCGGTGTAGGGTGTCTTCTTGAAAAGAATCATGAACACCAGCCCCACCGCCAGCGTGTTGGTCACATACGGCAGAAAATAGATGGTCTGGAACAAATTCCTCAGGGGTTTGATGGAATTCAGTCCCACAGAGATCAGCAGCGCTATGCCGGTGGACAAGGGTACGGTGATAATGACCAAAATAAAGGTATTTTTTACGGCCTGCAGGAAGTATGGATCATGCAGGACATAGGAATAGTTGTACCCTCCGGTGCCCAGATAGGTCTGTGAGGCGGAATTATATCCCTCTTCAAAGGAATAGACAAACACATCTATCAAAGGGTACACCATAAACGCCCCCAGAAAAAGAACCGCCGGAAGCAGATACAGCCAGCCTTTAAGGCTGCCAATTCTTTCCAGCAGATCCTTCCCTGCGCCGTCTTTGCTATTGGACGCACCGTTGCTTTTGTGCGTACCTATGCCTTTATTCGTACCGTTGTTTTTGTTCGTATCTTTGCTTATGTCGGTATCTATGTCTTTGTTTGTACTATTGCTTATGTCTGTACCATTAATTTTGTCCGCAGCATTACCTACGTCCGTACCGTTTATGCACATGTTTTTGTCTGTGCTTTCTTTATCTGCACTGCTGTTTTTCACATCTTTCACACACATTTCACTTTGCTCAATCATAACCGGCCCCCGTTCATCTGCTCCGTGGGATTCACAAAGATTCTTTCCTCTGTCTCTTTGTCGAACAAGAATACCTTATGAGGCATCAGGGCAAATCTCACCGTTCTTTTTTCCGGATGCGCAGACAGCATCCTTTCCACATGAATTCCGTTTTCCGCACCGATGATGGCCCGGATGGCAGGATTTTCAGAGGCGCTGTTTTTCGAGACAACGCTGATATCCCTTCCCATCACTTCGATGCCGCTCAGTTCACAGTGCAGAGGTCCTTCCTCTTGTAAAAGAAAGCCTTCCGGCCGTACTGCGGCATAGACCTCCCTATCCTCTCCGGAGTCCGCGCCCTGAAGCTTAAGAACGGCATCTTCCCCTATATACAGCATTCCTTTCCGCACTTTTCCCTGAAATACGTTGATGGGGGGCGTGCCGAGGAACTTCGCCACAAAGAGATTTGCAGGGCTGTCATAGACCTGCTGGGGCCGGCCGATCTGCTGGACGATTCCCTCCTTCATGACGACGATCATATCGGAAATGCTCATGGCCTCCTCCTGATCGTGGGTGACAAAAATCGTGGTGATTCCCGTTTCTCTCTGAATGCGCCGTATTTCCTCTCTTGTCTGAATCCGCAGTCTGGCGTCCAGATTGGAGAGGGGCTCGTCCAGCAGAAGAACCCGGGGCATCTTCACCAAGGCTCTGGCAATGGCCACGCGCTGCTGCTGACCGCCGGACAGCTCGCCGGGCTTACGGTCCATCAGCTCTTCGATCTGCACCAGCTTTGCCGCGGAGACCGCTCTGTCCAGCATCTCTTGTTTTGACAGCTTGTTTTTCCCTTTCAGATTCCCCAGCGGAAACTGGATGTTCTGCCTTACCGTCAGATGGGGGTAAAGGGCATAATTCTGAAATACCAAACCGATTCCCCTCTTTTCCGGCGGAAGCGTGGTAACGTCGTCGCTGCCGAAGAAGATCCTGCCGCCGGTGGGCTTCTGCAGGCCGCTGATCAAGTTCAAAGTAGTGCTTTTGCCGCATCCGGAAGGTCCCAGAAGGCCGATAAGCTTTCCGTCCGGTATCGTAAAGGTAAAATCATTTACTGCAACCACGTCCTCTTGTTTTTTCTTGTCCCGGCTGGGAAATTTTTTTGTCAGATTCTGCAATTTAACTTCCATCTTGGCTCCAATCTGCGCATTTCCTGCGCATCCGTATATCTGTTCACATTATACAGAAAAAAATGGGAATTGTCCAGTGTTCCGGAGCGCATCATTTCGGCGCAAAAGTTGCGAAATCAAATAAAACATGGTATAATCTACCCGTTAAGGCGAAAGGCCTCAGCCCAAGAAAAATTTAGAATCCGGGCCAAACAACGCAGGGGAGAAGAACAATGAAGCTTCGTATCAAATTTAAGAAATATGGAGCAGTCCGCTTCATCGGACATTTGGATGTAATGCGCTTTTTTCAAAAAGCTATCCGGCGGGCGCAGATCGACGTAGTGTATACTGCAGGATTTAGTCCGCATCAGGTCATGACTTTTGCCGCCCCCTTAGGAGTAGGATTGACCAGCAACGGCGAGTACATGGATATAGAGGTCAATTCCATCCATTCCTGCGAGGATGTGATGGAAAGACTGAATGGGGCCAGTGTGCCCGGAATAGAGATCGTATCCGTAAGGATCCTTCCCGAAGGGGCAGGAAATGCCATGGCCAGCGTAGCGGCTGCTGCCTATACGGTGAGCTTCAGAGAGGATCTGATGCCGGAGACCGACTTGGCAGCTGAGCTGCCGGATTTTCTGGCACAGGAGCAGATACTGATCACCAAAAAGACAAAACACGGAATGCGGGAAATGGACCTAAAGCAGGGGATCTACAGTCTGGAGTATAGAACCTCAGGGGAGTATTGCTCAGGCAGTCTTTCCATGCTTCTGGATGCCTCCAGCGGAGGAAACATCAAGCCTGTGCAGGTTGTGACTGCAATGCTGGCCCGGAGGGGAGAGCAGCTGCAGGAGAATGCGCTGCGGATTGTCAGGGAGGATGTCTACACAGATATGGGGACAGAAGGGGAGCGGCAGCTGGTCTCCCTTGGCGAAATCGGATTCTCGGATCCCAAGGAGGTTCAGAGCCTTTCCCATGCCCGCAATCCAGAGGAGGATATGGCATGAGCAGGAAAATACCGCCGAAGTTATCCGTGTCGATCACGGAGGAAGAGCAGCAGCTGCGAAGGACAGACAAAGGGAGGCTTTTGTTTACCGTCTATAAAAAGTGCCGCTGTGCTCTTTATATCCAAGACAACCGTCTGATGGCGGCTTCTTTTTTCCCGGACAGACCCAGCCGAATCGGCGCCGTCTACATCGGAAAAATCAAGAGTATGGTCAAAAATATCAATGCCTGCTTTGTGGAAATCGCAGATGGTGAAATTTGCTTTCTTTCCCTGAAAAGCATGCTGGTTCCTTATCTTTTGAACAGAACCTATAATGGACGTCTGATAGCGGGAGATGAAATTCTGGTTCAGGTGATCAAGGATTCTCAAGGCCTGAAAAAGGCTTGCGTTACGACACAGGTTTCATTATACAATGATTATTTTGTTCTGTCGGTTGGTTCTGAGAGAGCAAGCTTTTCCACAAAACTTAACAGCGAAAGAAAAAAGGAACTGAAACGTTTCCTGACGGAAAAGAAGGTCTTGAAGGACGGGGCTTCGGAACTGGATATGAACATATTCCGGTCTTTGGGCGGGCGTGGGGCAGAGCCGGAGAATGGGGATTTGCAGGAAAATAGGAACTTCATGCCAAATGATCTCAGACTGCCGCCCATGGGATGCGTGATTAGAACCAAGGCAGGAGAGGAGAGCGAGAGCGGACTTTTGCGCCAGTTCTTTTCTCTGGCAGAGCCGCTTATTCGTCTGCTTCATACGGCGAGATTCAGAAACTGCTTTTCTTGCCTGAAGGAGGCTCCGGAGGAATTCGAGGCCGTGTTTGAGCAATTTCCTCTGATGGGCATCACATACAATGATACCCTGAGGCAGCAGGATTCGATGTCCGAAGAAACAATGTCGGAAAAGGCAATGTCGAAAGGGACAGCAGAATCTCCTATGAAGCAAATGGTAGAAGGTGGCTGGGAGATTGTGACGGATCAGGTTTCTATGCAGGAGCCGCTGGAAAGATACTGCCGGGAGCATGAATTGGATGTTGTCGTCAGACTATATCAGGACAAGGCATTGCCCCTTTCCGTTCTGTACTCTGTTGAAAGCAAATTGGAAACGGCTTTGGCAAGCCGCGTATGGCTGAAATCAGGCGGTTATCTGATCATTGAACCCACAGAGGCGCTGACAGTCATCGATGTAAACACCGGCAAATACGAAGCCGGAAAAGATCCTCAGGAAACCTACCGCCGAATCAATCTTGAGGCCGCGGAGGAGGTGGCGATTCAGCTGGTGCTGCGCAATCTATCGGGAATAATCATTGTAGATTTCATCAATATGCAGTCGGCTTCATACAATAGGGAGCTTTTGAATCATCTAAAAGCTCTGGTTCAGAAAGACAAGGTCCAGACGCATGTGGTTGACATGACCCCTCTTGGATTGGTGGAGATAACACGCAAAAAGATCAGCAAACCATTGAGAGAGCAGTTCCGGTCGGTACATGCAGAATAAACTCCACACATGTGGAGAGCTGGAACCAATATACGGCGAATCAGGAATAGAAACCAAAAGAGCAAAAATGAAGGGTGGCGCAAATGGAATTCATCAAACTGGAAAAGGTTCGTGACGGAAAGTATCTGAAAAGCTATGAACTGGTCTATAGGAACAAGGCTGGCAGAGAGAAAAAATATGAAATGGTCAGCCGCAGAGACTTGAGCGGTATTGAGGATGTGGGCGGCAAGCCCAGCGGAGTCTCCATCATAGCCACTTGCTGTGATAGGCTTCTTTTGCTTCATGAATTCAGAATGGGCGTCAACCGTATGGTCTACAATCTGTGCGCAGGCATGCTGAATCAGGACGAGCAGATCGAGGACTGTATTGCCCGAGAGCTTTATGAGGAAACTGGTCTGAGGGTGAAGCGAATCAAGAAAATTTTGCCGCCTTCTTTTGCGGCTGTAGCTATTTCTGACACTACAACCTACATTGCATTTGTGGAAGTCGAAGGAAGCTTTGAAGATCATACCTCCGAAAACGAGCAGATCGAGGCTAAGTTTTATACCAGAGATGAGGTCAGGGCTCTTTTGGAAACAGAATCCTTCAGTTCCAGAGCGCAGCTGGCCGCATATTTCTTTGCAGAGCAAGGAATAATGAACTGAGAATTAAAAATCAGTTTCTGAGAAGTTTCTTTGCAGAATAAGGAATAACGGACTGAGAAATAAAGTTAGAATCTAAGAATATATGCCGGGAACATGAACTTGGGCGTTAAGAGAACAATAGGAAGAGTGGTTCTTAAGGTTGCCCCAACTATTCGCAAAAGACAAGTTTAACGAATAGTTGGGGCGATCTTCGATCTGTATGCTTTTGGGCTACTTATTAAATGAATGGTTTTGTTCATTTGGTACTTTTTGTTCTTTATTCGTTTTTGGCGGATTCGCTCATTCCTTTAGTTTCTGTTCCTTTTCCGATATCTGTTCCTTTATCTGCAGATGCTACCTTTCCGGCAAGAAATCCTGACAGCACAGCCTGCAGGTCAACGCCGGTGGCTTCCTTCAGACCGTCGGTAATCTGCACTACAGTTCCCATGACATCCTTCATCAGCTTGGAAGAATTTCCGTCGCCGTACATGGTGATCTTGTCAACACTTGCAAGCGGTTCAGCGGCATTTTTGACCACTTCAGGCAATGCCTTGAAATACATTTCCAATACGGCAGCCTCACCCATTTTGGCCATCGCTTCAGCTTTTTTCTCAATACCTTCTGCTTCGGCCACGGCTTTGGCACGAATGGCTTCCGCCTCGGCAAGGCCTCTGGTACGGATACCGTCCGCCTCTTGCTCCATAGTGTATCGCTTTGCCTCCGCCTGAGCCTTCATGGCCTCCGCTTCCTTCTCTGTCTCGAACTTCTTAGCTTCGGCCTCCCGCTGGCGCTCATACAAGCTGGCATCCGCTTGCTGCTGCTTTGCGAATCTTTCCGCCTCTGCCTTTTTCTTGACTTGTGCGTCCAGAGCCTGCTCCATGACTTCTGCCTCGCGCTGCTTAAGCAGAATTTCCTTTTCCTGCTTTGCAATGTTTGCGTTTGCAGTGGTGATCTCTACGGTCTTGCGCTGTTCTTCTTCCTGAATACGGTATGCGGCATCCGCTTCGGCCTGCTTGATATCCGCCTCTCGTTTCAGCTCCGCCTTTTGAATGGCCAGCTCATTCTGTTTCTTGGCGATCTCGGACTGGGAATTTACCTCTGCCTCATTCGCCTCGCGCTTGGCGCTGGCCTGCGCCTTTGCAATCTCCTTTTCGCTTTCGGCCCGGGATATAGCAGCGTTCTTTTGGATTTTTACAATATTATCCACACCTAGATTTTCTATGACGCCATTTCCATCCACAAAATTCTGTACATTGAAGCTGATGATGTCCAGACCCATAGATGCAAGATCCGGTTCGGCGTTTTCCTTTACCAGCATGGCGAACTTCTGGCGGTCGGATACCATCTCCTCAAGGGCCATCTTGCCCACTATCTCACGAACATTGCCCTCCAGAACCTCTCTGGCTACACGGCCGATGTATTCGGCATTTTTGTTTAGAAAATTCTGGGCAGCCAGCTTCAGTCTTTCTTCATTGTCGCTGATCTTTACGTTCACAGTTGCATCTACGTTGATATTTATGTAGTCAGCTGTCGGAACAGCGTTGGATGTTTTCACGTCAATGGGAATCAGCTGCAGGTTCAGCTCATCCTTCCTCTCGAGAAAAGGAATCTTGATTCCTGCTTTACCGATCAGCACCTTCGGATTCTTCCTAAGACCGGAAATAATCATCGCCGTGTCAGGGGACGCCTTCACATACCCCGTCAAGAAAATCAGAAGCAGAAACACTAACGCTACAGCAACCACCACAGCCAGTACCGACATCTCCATCGCCCCTATGCGAATTGTCATAATCGGCCAATTCATCATATCATACCCTCCTTATTATAAAGTAAATAATGGTTTGAACTCCCCCTTGTGTACCAATATATAACAACACTCTCTTACTGGCAGATTTCATCAGAATCCAAAATCACTGTAAACGGTCCGTCATTCACCAGTGAAACCTTCATGTCCGCTCCGAAACTCCCCTCTTCCACTGCCCCAATCTCCTGCCTGCATTTGTCCACGATATATCTGTATAGCTCATTAGCAGCTTCCGGAGCAGCGGCATTTGTGAAAGAAGGCCTATTTCCCTTGCGGCAGTCCGCATAAAGGGTGAATTGGGATATGAGCAGAATTCCACCATTCACTGATTTCAGATCCAAATTGGTCTTTCCGCTCTCATCTCTGAAAATACGAAGGCCAACCAGTTTCTTTACCATTTTATCCGAGATCTCTAAAGAACGTCTTTTGTCCATGGTATCGGAAGCACTGATTCCGACAAACACCAGAAAACCTGCCTCAATTTTCCCGATTACCTCTTCATCAACAGCCACGCTGGCTTCTCTCACCCTTTGTACAATAAATCGCATTTCTTGCTTCCCCCTGCCGGTATGTATTGACTACCTATTGTCTATCTAATTATTGCTATCGGACTTTTCATTTAAAGGATTATTTTCGTTTTGGGAATCAGCATCCTCGCTTTCGTTGGCATCTTCCTCTAAATCTGTGCCTTCGGATGCTTTCTTTCCTAAGTTGAGAGCCTTGATTCCGCTCCATTTCCAATGGAATCCTTCCTGAAGATGGCTCTTCCGCTGTTTATTTCCCTTTTTGCTTCCCGTATCTTTAGGAAGTTGGTGAAATCCATCTTCGTCTACATACTCTATATCTTCATATTCTTCTGAACCCTTGGGCATTTTCTTTTTTTCCAACATAGTGTTCACGATAGCTTTGACGGCTGCATAGATTACTGCAAATATGGGCACTCCCACGATCATTCCCAACACCCCATACAAGCCTCCGAACAAGGTGATCGCAAAAATAACCCAAAAGCCCGTCAGGCCGGTGGAATCTCCCAATATCTTGGGACCAAGAATATTGCCGTCAAATTGCTGCAATACAAACACGAAAATCACAAAATATACGCAGTTAAGAGGATGCATGGGATCTACTACAAAAATGAGAATCGTACTGGGAATCGCACCCAAAAAAGGTCCAAAAAACGGAATGATATTGGTTACACCAATGATCACGCTGACCAATGCAGGATAGGGCGTACCCATGATAGAGGTTCCGATGAAGCATAGAATGCCTATGCAAATAGAGTCAATCACCTTGCCCCCCAGAAAGCCTATGAATGTTCTATGGGTAAACCTAAAATTGCGAATGGTTATATTCGCCGTATCCCGCTCAAAAACTGCATAAATGACTTTTTTGATCTGCCCTGCAAAACGCTCCTTGCTGGCAAGCATATAGATAGAAATAATGAAGCCGATCACAAAATCCCATAGAACGCTCAACACATTCATGACGCTGACAGAAATGGTCTTGATAAGGGCTACAGTGGTAGGAATGATGTCTTTGAGCCACTTCTCCAATTCCGCTAAAATGCTGTCGATGGTTTTTGTGGCATACTGGCCCAATTCTGTATTGTCCTTGAATATCTGATTGATCCATGCAATCACATTGTTGGTATAAGAGTCAAAATTGCTGATAATACCCTCTACACTTGGGACAATCTGGGAGATCAGCATGGCAAATAAGATATAGATCATGGTCAAAAATAAAAAAACCGTGATCATGATGCCCACCACTCTGATGACAGAGTTTCTCTTTGCAGTCTTCTTTATTTTCAGTTTATCAAAGAGAGGGATCAAAAGCTTCGCCTCCAGAAAATTCAAAATAGGAGTCAGCAAATAGGCGATAGCCATCCCGAACACCACGGGCATAAGCACATCAATGATGGTATGGAATCCGGCAACAATATTTGAACTGTGGAACACGAAATAGTAGAATGTGATTGCGGCGGCTAAAACCAAAAAGGCCGTAACTCCCCAGCGGACATACTTATTATTGAGCTTGAATTTCATAAATCTGCCTTTCTCAATGGACGAGCTTCTTTTCTTTCCCGGAGCTTCTTCCATTAATTTTGAACTTAATGCGAAACTTGATGCGAAAAATACCATGAAAGCTGCTGTAAAGGCTTAATACGAAGCTATGACGTCAGCCCTGAAGCTACGTTTTCATTTGCGTACAGATTCATACACAGAAAAGCCCTGAGAGACTCTGCCTGCACTTACTATCATACTCTTAAAATCGTCACAACACAAGTAGCGTTTTTGTTTTTTGCAAATATTGAATGTACCCCTGATTCTTGGTCACAAAGAGATCGGCCGCGGCATTGAAATTCAAATGATTCATGGTAAATCGAACTCAATGAACCCGATCCAAACAGTCCAAAAGAATATGTGCGGTAATTTTCATGTGGCTTAGATCAGGGACTTCTGCCTGAATACGAGGATTCCTTAAATAGAGATCAGACAGAATATGAAATAAAGGTCAAACAAAAATCAAACCAATCGTCCTTCATATGGAGCCAGCTCAAACCGGATAAAATATCCCTTGTCATGATGGCATACCGGGCATATCTCAGGCGCCTTTTTGCCCTTAAAAACAAAACCACAATTCAGGCACATCCACTCCTCTTCTACATCCGATACAAAAAGCTTTCCTTCACGAATCAGCTTAGCATACCTTCCAAAGCGGTCGCCATGTACTTTTTCTATGGCTGCTATCTGAAAAAATGAAGCTGCTATCTGGTCGAATCCTTCTTTTCTGGCCGCATCTCCAAAGGATTGATAGACGGAGTCATGCTCCTCATATTCATTATGCTGCGCCATATCCAGCAGATCTGCAATATTGTCTGAAATATCCACCGGATATCCGCCGTCTATTAAAATCGTACTGCCCGCCATTTTCTGCAGATGCTTATAAAAGATTTCAGCATGCTCCTTTTCTTGAGACGCGGTGAAGGCGAAAACAGCGCTTATGACTTGCAGGCCGTTCTTCTTCGCCTGAGATGCCGCAAAGGTATATCTGTTTCGGGCCTGACTTTCTCCTGCAAAAGCTCTCATAAGATTATCTTTTGTCACACTATTTGAAAATTCTACCATGGCAAACTCCTTATTTTTTATTTGTATGTCCACTCCTTAGATCAATGCTCTTCTATCCTTGGCAGAGAGACATGCTATGTATTCAGTATGTCCATTAATCAAATAGAATATAATTGGCTATTGTATTTATTATCTAAAAATACTAAAATGGATAGAGATGTCAGATTCGTTATGATATCATATCCGAAGCGCTGTTAAAACTGTTAATATTAATATACGATATTAGGACAGAGATAATGCTGGGTTTGAGATACTTGAGATTATTGCTTAAGATCATATCAAATTCTTATCAATTCTGTCAAAATCGGAAAAGGAGGAATCATGAGGCTTCAGCAGGTATTGAGCTATGTGCGGCGGGCCATTGACGATTACGGAATGATTGAAGAAGGCGATCGGATTGCCGTGGGCATTTCAGGAGGCAAAGACAGCCTTACGCTTCTATATGCATTGCATGGGCTGAGGCGCTTTTATCCGAAACATTTTGATATACACGCCGTCACCGTTGACTTAGGATTCCAGAACCTGAATCTGAATGAGATAAAGGCTCTGTGCCGAAAGCTGGAGCTGGAATATACCGTAGTAGAAACGGATATTGCTCAGGTTATCTTTCAGGAACGTAAAGAGACGAATCCTTGTTCGCTGTGTGCAAAAATGAGAAAGGGTGCCTTGAATCAGGCAATGAAAGATGCCGGCTGCGGTAAAGTGGCCTATGCGCACCATAAGGACGATGTGGTGGAGACCATGCTCATGTCCCTGATCTTTGAAGGCCGATTCCATACCTTCGCTCCGGTGACCTTTTTGGATAGGACTGAAATTACAGTGATTCGTCCTCTTATTTACATGAATGAGGCGGACGTAATAGGATTTGTGAACAAGCATGCTGTCCCTGTGGTAAAAAGCCCTTGTCCTGCAGACGGATATACAAAGCGGGAGTATGTAAAGGAGCTCCTGCGGAGACTGAATCAGGAAAATCCGGGAGTAAAGGAAAGAATGTTCGCCGCCATTCAAAGTGGAGGTATAAAAGGATGGGGAGAACATACACACCATACGGCGGAGACATGAAGGAATGGGCGAACATACACACCACACGGCGGAGATATGAAGGAATGGAAGGACATCCGAACCAACGGCGGAGACATGAAGGAATCAAAGGACATCCAAACCATAGAATGGAGGTATCAAAATGGCCGTTATAAAGCAAAATAATTATCATGATGAACAAATAAAAGAAAATATTCAAAAAATGAGGGCTGTTTTGGATCAGCTGCCACTCTTCTGCAAGACGTTTTTCAGAGGAATAGAATCGTATACATCCGCCCGTACCCGATTGGCCTATGCCTATGACATAAGGCTTTTCTTTGAATATCTTCACGAACAGAACGCAATATGCGCAAAAATGGAAATCAAAGAATTTCCGCTGTCTCTGCTGGACGAACTGACACGTCTGGACATCGAAGAATATCTGGAATATATGTCTCTGTATCAAAAGGACGGCAAAGACATATCAAATTCGGAACGAGGGAAGGCGAGAAAGCTGGCAGCGCTGCGGACATTCTACAACTACTTCTATCAGAGTGAGCTGATCAAGAACAACCCTGCAGCTCTTGTGCCTCTTCCAAAGCTGCATGACAAGGAAATCATACGGCTGGAGCCAAATGAGGTGGCCATTCTCTTGGATCAGGTGGAGGATGGCACCAAACTCACTCCAAAAGAGCTGGAATACCATAAAAAGACCAAACTAAGAGACGTGGCGCTATTGACGCTGCTTCTGGGCACAGGCATTCGTGTGTCCGAGTGCGTTGGTCTGGACTTGCAGGACGTTAACTTTGATGTATGCGGAATCAAGGTGCGACGCAAGGGGGGCTATGAGGCTGTGGTGTATTTTGGCGAGGAGGTTGAGACTGCATTGCTTGACTATCTTGAGGAGCGGGAACATATCATTCCGGTTCAAGGAAATGAGAATGCGCTCTTTTTATCTTTGCAGAATCGCCGGATGTCAGTGCGCGCCGTGGAGAATCTGGTGAAAAAGTATGCCTCCAGAGTAACCACATTGAAGAAGATAACTCCTCATAAGCTGCGCAGCACCTACGGCACTACATTGTACAGAGAATCCAATGATATCTATCTTGTGGCTGATGTATTGGGACACAAGGATGTCAATACTACCCGGAAGCACTATGCGGCTCAAGAAGACGAGCGCCGACGAAGCGCGACAAAATATGTTCGTCTTCGGGAAAAAAACTGAAAGGTCTTGGTACAGAAAACCCTCCTTGCAGAAAATCTTCATCTTAGAAAAACATTTGAATAATATGGTATGATCAAAAGCTGTCCCGGCGTGATAATAGAATGCTCATCTAAATGATTGATGCTTCTTATTTCAGCAAGGTAGACAGCTTTATTTCTATAATGGCCATAGTCAATATAATCATCCGCAAGGCTCCAGAGCGTATCCCCCGCCTCAATAGTAACGCTGGTATAGTATTTAAAACCGTCGCTGGCACTGGTTCTCACAGGATTTGCGAAAAGCAGGCAGACAAGAAGGAGGCACAGAGCGGCCCATATGCCAAGCAGAAACGGCATTGCTTTGCTTCGGCGGGCACGTCGGAGCAGGATCATCCTCCTATAGCTTCTGAGCTCCCCATCGTTCAGCTCATGAATCTTTTGGCTTCTGAGCTTCCTATCGTTCAGTCCATGAATCCTTTGATATGTTCTCACTTCGTTACACCCTCCTTTGCTGCCGTCTTCCATATTCTTCCATATCTTTCAATATGCTTCTATATTGTTCCATATTCTTTTATGTATTTTTCTATGGTGCCCTTTTTGTGGCGTCCATACGTTCGAGAACATTCGTTCTGAAATGCATTATAATATAGGAACAGATGTTTGTCAATACAAAAAGCGAACATATTTTTGGAATATATGTTTGCTTTTTTCTTGTTTTTGTGCTACAATAAAGTTCGGATAATAAGAACTCATTAAAAGCGCACTTGACAGCTTCAGGTAAAATTTGGAGCTCCAAAAAATCGGAGGGATGTTATGGCTTTGGGAAAAATAACTGCTAAACAGCAAGAAATACTTGACTATATTAAGGATGAGATTCTGAAGAAAGGATATCCGCCTACGGTGCGTGAAATATGCGAGACCGTGCATTTGAAGTCCACTTCCTCAGTCCATTCTCATTTGGAAACTTTGGAAAAAAACGGCTATATTAGACGTGACCCTACAAAACCCCGGGCAATCGAGATCTGTGATGACGGATTTCAGATGGTGCGAACGGAAATGGTGAGCCTTCCGGTCATAGGCAGAGTGGCCGCCGGGCTGCCCATTCTTGCCGAAGAAAACATAGAAGAGTATTTCCCTGTCCCTGCCGATGTGGTGCCGAAGGGAGAGTCCTTCATTCTGAATGTCCATGGCGACTCTATGGTAAATGTCGGAATATTTGACGGTGATCGTGTATTTGTCAATGCATGCAGCAATGCTGAGAACGGCGCTATGGTTGTAGCTCTGATCGATGATTCCGCTACGGTAAAGACTTTTTATAAGGAAGACGGCCATATCCGCCTGCAGCCGGAAAATGATTTCATGGATCCCATTATTGTAGATGATTGCCAGATATTGGGCAAAGTATTCGGGGTTTTCCGCTTCTACCGCTGATTTTCTATATGCGGCTTTTCGGCGCCGCCGGAAGTCTTTAAGGACATGTGTATAAATTCGGCTGTTTGACAGATATTAATACAGCCGGGATAGAAAAGCCGTGCAGAAAAGAGGTAAAATATGGGAAACAAGTTTTTGGATGGCACTGCCCTTACCATTGCCATTATCGGTGCAATAAACTGGGCTTTGATTGGTTTGTTCCGATTTGACCTGGTTGCCTATATATTCGGCGACATGTCGTGGCTTTCCAGAATCATATACGCCGTAGTGGGCGTTTGCGGACTGTACCTGATAAGCTTCTATATGCACCTCGGCAGAAGAAGAGAAGTCGAATAAGAAAGCTTGAAAAAGGGAAGCCTTCCTCGGATTTCCGAAAGAAAGGCTTCCCTCTTTCACATGATATATCAGGACATCTGAAATTCTTTCACATCTATTTGCTTTCCGTCCCGCCAGATACGCTCTAGGTCGTATAGCAGCCGGTTCTCCTTGTCAAAAATGTGTACGATTACATCTCCGAAATCAAGTAAAATCCAGTTTGCCGTCTGATAGCCCTCGGTCTGTTTTTCCGGATACCCCGCTCTTCCAAGCTTTTCCTGCACATTATCGCACATTGCCTGAATCTGGCTTTTGTTTGATCCCCCGGCGATGATAAAATAATCAGCGATCACAGAAACTTCGCTGATATCGATCACGTGGATATCCTCCGCCTTTTTATCTTCCAAGGCTTCAATTGCCAGCCTTGTCATTTCCTTCGCAGTATTGTTTTCCATATTATCCCTCCTTCACTTCCTTGTCTGAAGCCGTTGATTGACTTAAAAGATGCTGCCATGTCGCTTCGGTCATGGGATCAATATCCCCTCCGGAGTCTTTCAAGTAATTTAAAGTGTCCTCCAGAATCTTGAGCATTGCCTTATCGATATCTACGAAAGCCAGCATTCTGATTTCCGCAAGATTCGGTGCATGTTTCCGGCATGGCTCAATATAGTCGGCAATAAAGACGATCTTTTCCAAAAGGCTCATGCCCTGCCTTCCTGTGGTATGATTGCGAATAGCATTCAGAACGTCCTGATTCTTGATGCCGTATTTCTGTTTTGCCAGATAGGCCCCTACCTTTCCATGCAACAAGAAAGGATTCTTCTTTTCCAGTTCTGTCATAGGGATCTTGTTTTTGCGGCAGATAGAAAGCCTTTTCTTATCGCTGAGACATTTGGCACAGTCATGAAGCAATCCTGCCGTTCTTGCATTTTTGATGTCTTCCCCGTAGCGCATGGCCAGAGCCGCAGCTGTATATTCTACGCCCAGCGTATGCTCGAAGCGCTTTGCATCCTGCAGCTTTTCCATAGCATTTCTGATCTTTTTCAAATTAGTCTCTTTCACGGTACAATCCCTTTTCCTCGATATAGGATAAAACATTGTCGGGAACCAAATATCTGATGCTCTGCCGATCACGGACACGCTGACGGATTTCCGTGGAGGACAAGGACATCCTCAAAAAAGGAAGCACTATAATCCTCCCTCCGAATTTCTGCTCCAAAGCACATCTCTTCTCTTCCATCTCCTCCGTCAAAGCACGGTCTCTCACTGCTGCAATGACGGTACAGCATTGAAATATTCTTTCCGGATATTTCCATGTTTCAATGGAGAATAAGCAGTCTGCGCCGAGGATAAAGAAAAAGGAGTCATCAGGGTATCTCTTCTGAAGCAGTTCCATGGTCTCATAGCTGTAGGTAGGGGCTCCTCGCTGAATTTCTATATCCAGACAACGGAAAAGAGGGTTTCCTTCAACAGCAAGCTGTGCCATCCGAAGCCTATGTTCAGCCGGAACGATTTCACGGGGATTCTTCATATAGGATGCCCCTGTAGGGATGATCCATACCTGATCCAGCTCCACTGAATCCATGGCCCACTCCGCCAGCATCAAATGTCCCAAATGAATCGGATTGAAGGTTCCCCCCATGATCCCTATGCGCCTCATGGCAGGATGATCTTAGGCTCGTCTTTGTACGGCTTGTACAGAACGATCCTTTTGCCGATGACTTGTACTACCTGAGAATGGGTTCTTTCCGCTATCACATCCGCTATCTCATTGGGATCGTCCCCACAGTTTTTAAGCACGGCAATTTTTATCAGCTCGTTCTTATTGAAGGTCTCTCCGATAGCATTGGTCAGTTCCGGCGTCAAACTGGACTTGCCCACCTGAAAAGTAGGGTTCAGGGTGCTGGCAAGACTCTTCAAATATGCTCTCTGCTTGCTTGTCATAATATTTCTTCCTCTTTATATTTTATAACTGTGAAGTAACTGTTAAGTTCGGTTTTAACTGGACGTTTCAACTGATCTGTTTTAACTGATCAACTTTAACTGATCGGTTTCAACTGATCTGTTTTAACTGGACGGTTTTAACCGATCTGTTTTAACTTTAGAGTAAATATTATTTGTAATAATCGAAGGTAAGACCGTACATACGAACGGTATCTCCATCTTCGATGCCCAGTTCCTCCAGCTTAGTCAGTATTCCGCTTTCCTTCAGGAACTTCTGGAAAAATGCGAATCCTTTTTCGCTGTCCAGATTTGTATACCCCAGCATCTTGTCGATCTTGGGGCCTGCAATGACATATTCATCAGCGTCTGCATCATACGACACTGTATAGGCTTCCGCTTCCGCTTGTACCCCCGCCTGTTCGGGAAAATACTCCCGCTCAAAAACGGTAACTTCCTGTCCCAGATTCTCAAGCATTTCATTGACACGATACAGAAGCTCCCGCACACCCGCACCGCTTACTGCTGAGATCGGGTATACCGGAATGCCTTTCGGTTCAAATTCAGCCTTGATCGCTGCAATGGAATCATTTTCCTTGTCATAGATGGCATCTATCTTATTGGCGGCAATCACCTGCGGACGTTTTGCGATGTCCGCATTGTAAGCGTCCAGCTCCTTATTTATGGCGTAGATATCGGCCACGGGATCCCTGCCCTCCGTGCCTGCCGCGTCTACGATATGAATAATCACCTTCGTGCGTTCGATATGGCGTAAAAATTCATGTCCAAGCCCCACGCCTTCCGATGCACCCTCAATGAGGCCGGGGATGTCCGCCATCACGAAGCCTTTCGTTCCGTCCAGATCTATCACCCCAAGATTGGGATTCAATGTAGTGAAATGATAGTTGGCAATCTTTGGTTTCGCATTGGAGACTCTGGCCAGCAGAGTGGACTTACCTACATTGGGCAGACCTACCAGACCTACATCGGCAATGACCTTCAGTTCCAGCATGAGATTCAGCTCTTTGGCCGGCCGACCGGGCTGCGCGTATTTCGGCGCCTGCATGGTACTGGTGGCATAATGCTGGTTTCCGCTACCGCCTCTGCCCCCCTTCAGGAGAACGATTCTCCGATTGTCACCGGACATATCTACGATCACCTGTCCGCTTTCAGCCTCCTTCACCACCGTTCCCTGAGGAACCTTCAGTACAATGTCCCGACCGTCCTTTCCCCGGCAGTTTTTCTTGTCTCCCGGATAACCGTCCTCAGCCTTATACTTTCTCGTATTTCGGAAATCAATGAGAGTGTTCAGTCCCTCGTCAACCTCCAAAATCACGTCGCCGCCCTTTCCGCCGTCTCCGCCGTCAGGCCCGCCTGCAGGGACATACTTTTCTCGGCGGAATGAGACGCATCCGTCACCGCCCTTTCCGCTTTTCACATAAATCTTAGCTCTGTCTGCAAACATCGCGCCACCTCTCTTCCAACGATTAACCGGACGTAAAAACAAGGACTCCAAACCATAAGTTTGAAGTCCTTCTGATTCGGCTTAGTTCTCTACGGGATAAACAGAAGCCTGCTTCTTGTCTCTTCCTTTTCTCTCAAAACGGAGGACACCGTCAACCAGTGCGAACAAAGTATCATCTCCGCCTCTTCCTACGTTTACGCCCGGATGAATCTTTGTTCCTCTCTGCCTATAAAGGATATTGCCGGCCCTAACAAACTGTCCGTCCGCCCTTTTTGCGCCCAATCTTTTGGACTCGGAATCTCTGCCGTTCTTGGTGGAGCCGACTCCCTTCTTATGAGCGAAAAATTGAAGGTTCATATTCAACATGGTCTACACCTCCTCATATTTTACTTGTAAATACTTTTCTCCATATTCCCTGCTCAGATTCTCCAGAGAAAATATCATGGAATCCAGCAAGAAAACGGATTTTTCCTGCAGATCGCACTCGAAATCACATTTCAGGAATCCCGTTTGCGCATTCTCCGTCACAGTCATATGCTCTCCGGCCAGCTGCTCCAGCGAATTGATGGTTCCGATGGTCAACGCAGATATAGCGGCACAGAGAATGTCCGGTTTACCGCGCTTGGCATATTCTGCATGTCCCATACACTGAAATCCCTTATAGGAATGATTCCGATTTCTGCGAATCAATACAGTAGTCATAATAGTCAAGCATTGATCTTGTCGATCTTGATCTTGGTATACAGCTGCCTATGACCCTGCTTCTTGTGGTAGCCGGTTTTTCTCTTGTACTTATATACAATGATCTTCTTGCCCCTGACCTGCTCCATGACAGTGGCAGAAACCGTAGCTCCGGAAACAGCTTCGCCAACCTTCAGGCTTCCGTCGCTTACTGCGATTACCTGATCAAAGGTAACGACGCTTCCAGCCTCCACGTCAAGCTTCTCCACACGAATCACATCGCCCTCGGAAACCTTGTACTGCTTTCCTCCCGTTGCGATAATAGCGTACATGCTCATGCACCTCCTCTTTATGAACCCCAAGGTCCATTTACTCGCTGACTTTGGTGGTATCCCACGGATACACTTGCACCGAGCCATGCGGCAAAACGGCATAGGATGACCTACACACCAAGACATCATAGCATGACATGCCTGATTTTGTCAACAGTTTTGTTGATTTTTTGGCAGTTTTTTACACGCTCTTCTTTTCAAAGTCCTCCACGTACTGGGTGATCAGTCTTACCGTGCCTTCTACGCCCAGCACGCTGCTGTTGATACAGAGATCGTAGCTGTCGGCCCGGCCCCATTTCTTGGAAGAATAGTAGTTGTAATAGCTCTGGCGCTGTTTGTCCTTCTTGATGATCATATCCTTGGCCTTGCTCTCGGTGAGACTGTATTTCTCCATGACCCGCTGGACCTTACTCTCTTCATCCGCATAAATAAACAAGTGTACTACGTTTGTCTTGCCTGCCAGCGCATAATCGGCGCAACGGCCGACAATCACGCATGGCCCCTCTTCGGCAACCTTTTTGATCGTGTCGAACTGGGCAAGAAAGACCTTATGGCTGATGGGCATATCCACAAATGATGACGCATTATAGCCGAATGAATAAGTATCCATCACCAGATTATATAAGAATGAATTCGTAGGCCTCTCGTCGTGATTCTGGATCATCTCCTCACAGAAACCGCTTTCCTGAGCGGCTCTGGTAAGCAGCTCCTTGTCATAGCACTTAATTCCGAAATACTCCGCCAGTTTCTCTCCGATTTCTCTTCCCGCCGAACCGAATTGTCTTCCGATCGTAATAACTGTATTCATAGGCAGACCCCTTTCTGTATAGAATTCATTTCCCGTCATATGACCTTAGGGGAGACTCTGCTCCGCCATCGATTTATTATATTATACATCATTACGGGGAAATAGACAATATTTTTTGAGCTTTCATAAGATTTCCAACAGATGTCTGAAGTATTCGGGCAAAGGGGCGTCTGTCTCTACATAGGAACCCGTTTCCGGATGCCGGAAACCAAGAATCTTGGCATGAAGAGTCTGGCCCTGCAGGCGAAAGGGATGTTTTCTGCAGCCGTAGATTTCATCCCCCAGCAGAGGATGGCCCATATCCGCCATATGGACTCTGATCTGATGGGTCCGTCCCGTCTCTAGCCGGCATTCCAAATAGGTATAGCTGTCAAAACGCTCCAGCACACGGTAGTGGGTCACGGCCTCTCTTCCGTTCTTTGTGTTCACGGCCATCTTTTTTCGATCTGTAGGATGTCGTCCTATGGGCTTTTCTATGGTGCCCTCATCCTCCTTCAGCACGCCGTGACAGATAGCATGGTACCGCCTGACGATGGAATGCTCCCGCAGCTGCTCCGCGATACAGATATGTGCCTTGTCGTTTTTGCACGCGATGATGGCTCCGGTGGTATCCTTGTCGATGCGGTGTACGATTCCAGGCCGCAGGCTTCCGTTCACTCCCGACAGCCCCTCCCTGCAGTGATACATCAGAGCGTTCACCATGGTATGGCTGTAATGTCCTGAGGCGGGATGCACCACCATCCCCTTAGGCTTGTTCACTACAATGACATATTTATCTTCATACAGAATGTCCAGCGGGATATTCTCGGCCTCGATGTTCGGTTCCACGGCGTCAGGCAGCAAAAAGCTGACACTGTCATCCACCCGCATTCGGTAACTTCCCTTCACGGGAGCGCCGTTCACCATAACGGCGCCTTCCCGAATCATCTTCTGTATGAAAGAACGGGATAAAGAATCCATAAGCAGTGTCAGGCACTTATCGATTCTTTCATCCTCCATCTCTTCGGTTATTTCGAAGCAGAACCGATCCATTTCAAATCCTCTTCCTTATACACAAACATGAACAGAATGAATAAGCCGATAGCCGAAAGGACAATATAACAGTCCGCCACGTTAAAGACGGGAAAATGGATCAGCACGAAAGAAATGAAATCCACTACAAAGTCATATCGGATACGGTCGACGATATTTCCCAGCGCGCCGGCAATGAGGACAGCTGCCAATATATGTACGGCCAGAAACTTTTTCTTCACCGGAAGTTTCCACAAGAAAAAAAGAACTGCAGACAAAAAGACAAAGCCCATAATCAGGATAAATACCTTTTGTCCTTGGAAAAGACTGAATGCAGAACCAGTGTTTTCCAGATATTGCAGCTCCAGAACGCCGTCGATCAGCGGCACTGCCGGATTGCCCTTCAAATGCCGGATCGCAAGATGCTTTGTGTACTGATCCAATAAAAATAAAACCAGCATCACCGCCGCATCAATGATATACAGCTTTGCAAATCGTTTGTCTCTATGCATGGGCATCCTCTTCACTGAAATAGATTTCTCTTATGGCCGCCAAAAGCTCCTCGTCCGTCACAGTGCTGTCGAGAACGGCCCTGCCGATCTTTTTGAGCAGTACAAACTTGATCCTGCCGGATTCCATCTTCTTGTCCGCCTTGGTCAGCCGGAGAATCTCGTCCGGATCTATATCATCTATGGAAATAGGCAGATAAAACGGCACAAACATATCACGAATCTCATAATACTCTTCCATGGAGAGCATTTCCCGCTTCCAGGATATGTAAGCGGCAGCAACGGCTCCCAATGCCACGCATTCTCCATGAAGCAGCTGAAAATCCTTCGCTTTTTCAATGGCATGGCCAATGGTATGACCGAAATTGAGCAAGGCGCGCTCCCCCTGTTCCAGAGGGTCTTTTTCTACCACCAGCTTCTTTACAGAACAGCTCCGCAGAAGCATTTCCTGCAGAACGGCCATATCTCTGTCGCAGATCTCATACATGTTTTCAATAAGCCATTCATAAAAAAGGGCATCTTTTATCAGACCGTGCTTCATTACTTCGCCAAAGCCGGAAAAGTATTGTCTGCTATCCAGCGTCTGCAAAGTGGAAAGGTTCACATATACCAGCCGGGGCATCTTGAAGGCGCCTACCATGTTCTTGTAGCCGTCAAAGTCCACCCCCGTCTTTCCCCCGATGCTGCTGTCGCACTGAGATAACAGCGTGGTGGGAAGCTGCACGAAATCCACTCCCCGCAGGTAAGTGGCGGCGGCATAGCCCGTCACATCTCCGACCACTCCGCCTCCAAGCGCAAGAAGCATGTCCCGGCGGTCAAAGCCTTCCTGAATCAAGTATTGATAAATGCCCTTCACGGTATCCAGCGTCTTATTTGCCTCTCCCTCCGGAAAGACATACTTTACAGCCTTCAGGCAGTTTCCATCCAAGCAGGACAGAACCTCATTCCCATACAGCTCATCGACCTTGGAGTCAGTTACGATACAAAGCCTTTTGCCGCCGCACCCCAGAACATCCAGTTCCTGCCAAAGTCCCTGAAAGGACTGCTGGAATACGATGTCATAGCAGGGCTTTCTGTTATATGAAACGGATAATCTTTCCGACATAAACTTTCATGCCTTTCTCTCAATTGTTGATGGGTAAATCGAAGGAATCTCCAAAAATATCCTGAAAATCGCCTGATATGTCCACGCTGGCAGGAGTGATAATGAATATGTAGTGGGATATCTTCTGCAGATTCCCTGCGATTGCGAAGCAAGAGCCGCTGGTAAAGTCAATGATCCGCTGCGCAATGTCCACATCCAAGCCCTCCAGATTCAGAACCACCGTCCTATTTGCCAGCAGCGTCTCCGTAATCTCCCTTGCATCTTCCACAGATGTAGGTTTGATCACACAGACCTCCATACCGCTGCCGCTCACGACCCTTCTGGACGCCGCCTGCTTGATGGGAGTGATCTTGCTGCTCTGGGGCTGCCGCTTTAATGCAGGAGAATTGTCTTCATAATCCTCTGTGTCTCTGGACCGGGAAGCTCTTCTCGGCGCAGGTACAGAATCCTCTTCCTCATCATCTATATAATCGTCATCATAATACTCTTCTTCCTCGCCGTTCAATCGCATATAGTTCAAAAATTTGTCCATCACACTCATTCTCTATTACCATGCCTTTCACTCACTGATAGTCGCGCTCCCCAAAGATTCCCGTTCCGATCCTCACATATGTGGCCCCCTCTTCTATCGCTACAGGAAAATCCCCTGTCATCCCCATGGACAACGTGGCCATATTGACATTATCAATGTTTTTTTGTTGTATGTCAACAGACAATTGCTTCAATCTATGAAAATAATGGCGGTTGTCCTCCGGAGATTCCGTATAAGGAGCGATGGTCATAAGCCCTTTTACGGATATGGCCGGCAGCTTTGCAATGGATTCAACCAGACTGCAGGCCTCTTCCACAGTGGTTCCGAACTTGCTCTCCTCCCCCGCCACATTGACTTCTATCAGGATATTGGCAGTGATCCCCTTTTTAGATGCCTCCTGACTGATTTCCTCCGCAAGACGCAGAGAATCCACGCTATGTATCAGCGAAACCTTGTCCACAATATACTTGACCTTGTTTCTCTGCAGGTGTCCGATCATATGCCAACGGACATCTGCGGGAAGCTGGGGTATCTTGTCCATCAACTCCTGCACCTTATTTTCTCCGAAATCCCGGACGCCTTCCGCATAGGCTTCCTTCAGCATGGAGACCGGCATGGTTTTGCTCACCGCAATCAGCGTCACCTCGTCACGATTTCTGGACGCCCTTCTGCAGGAACTGCAGATCTCAGCCTCCACTGTCTTCAAATTCTCTCCTATCATCTCAAATCGCCTCCATGGGATGGTCATTTCTGGTTTATGAACTGGTCGTCTCTGACGGAATCCGCATCCAACACGATATAATCGTAAACGCTGAGCCCATATTTCGTGTTTGGCTTTACAATTGCATATTCCTCATTCTGATAGAGAATGCTGATCTGTTTGAAATCCGCATAACCTTTGTTCATATTATAGACCCCGATCAATGTGGCCCGCTTGCTCACAGTGAAGCTTTCCTGACTGTCCAGCTTGTACAGATTGTTCCCCACATCCAAAAAAGAGCTGTCCACATAATACTCCTTGGTCTCACTGTCATAATTATAGACGGATATCTCTATGACTTCACTGGAAATGGTTCCGTCCTCCTGATAGCGCTGCCGGATGATACTGTCTCCTCCGTTGTTGCCGCCGGGAATCACATAATCTTCCGGAATCAGGAAAAATTCCTTCTCCACAATTGATGATACCGGTATCTTTAACCCTACTTCATCCTCCACGATCAATTCAATGTCAAGGAATCTGTCAGACATAAAGGTTATCATAGAATTTGTGAAAAAAAGCTGCAGGTAGGTGTTTCCGTCCCCATTGGACAAAAGCTTGGCTTCCCCCCAGGACTCATACTGGTTCTTGAGAAAGCGGACCTTCACAAAACCCTCCTCCTGCAGCTGGGCTCCTCGGCTGGCTTCAATGGGAATAACCACGGACCAGATTTCGTTGGTGGACAGCTTATAGACCGCATCCCCTGCGGCCATCAGAGAATTTCCGACCATCCTTTTCTTTTCGTAAGTCTCTTCCTCAAATATGTCCATGTTCACATTCTGGGCCGTCAGATCCTCATATCCGTCCACCCAGTAAGCCACGATGCCCGTTCTGGGCGAATAGGAACGGTTGACGATATTGATGCCGGAAGATCCGTCCAGATCCTCCACGTTCTGCAGCATGGCGTCATTGGCCAGCTTCAGCAAGGTATTGTTCAGCGACTGCTTGAAATCATAAGCGCTGCTGAAATGAGACGCCTCGAATCCATGGGCAAAGTTGGCCAGCTCGCTGCGAAACTCCATGAGCTGTTTGTCGCTGAGAGAATTTTCCGCCAGACTGCTATTGGAGATCTCCTGACTGAGCCTTCCTGTCTCGTCCACAATGTAGACCAGATCATCTTTGGCCACCCGCTCGCCCTCACGGATATAGTAATTGACATATCCGGCGGTCTGGGCGTACACAACGGTCTCATCCCGCAGAATCACCCCCCTATAGATGGTGTCTGAGGTCAGGGATCCCTCCTTCACTTCATAGCGCACGATATGGCTGGTCTGAAAATACATGATGACGCAGATAACCACATAAATGAATATCCCGCCGAAAATGATCATGCCTATATTCAGATTGATGGGTTTCCTATACTTTCTGATCTTGCCCTTTGCCAATTCTGACTGCCTCCATATAAAAGCCCCGGCTGTTTTCCGAGGCTTTCATGTGTATACAACAGTATAGTGGAGCTTTCCATACTTTATTTATAAAGAAACGACGATTTTATCCTTGAGGTCAGCTGAGAGTTCCGACTCATCCACAGAAACGCTTAAAATGAAGTCCACATCATGTTTCATGCTGAGCTGTTCCAATTTATTTACGGCAGGGGTGATATCTTCTCCCTCCAGACATGCGATCTTCAGGAAGCTGTCGAAATACATCTGCTGCAGATCATGGTCCTGAGAGATGATGCCGCTTACGAATCCCAGAAACTCGTTGCTGTTCTCGATTATGAACTGGGACACGTCGATTAATCGTACCTTGTTGTTCAGCTCGAACATATGCTTCGTGCTCTTGTCAAGATACACTATATTGCCTGAAATGCCCTTGATTTCGCCGTTTACCTTGTCCAACAGCTGCTTTGTCTTACCCTTGCCTTTTCTGCCTACGATTAATTGGACCATTGGAAACCCTCCTATTGTAATTTGTTAATTTTGTATTGCCCTTACATACATTATAAGGGAAAAGGAGTTAAAAAACAACCTCTATTTATGAATCTCGTCAAGTAAATCGATCATCTCATTATAGTTAACATCCCTTGACTGAGCGCCCAAAATAATGGAAATATAGGGGGAACCGTTCTCGTCTCTGGTAAACAGCATGAGACAGTGCCCCGCCTCATTTGTGGTGCCCGTCTTCCCTCCGATCACCGTGATATTTGCCGGAGGCTGGTAATTCCCGCGCAGGAACTGGTTCGTGGAGGGCTTGTCAAATGACTTCTCTCCGCCGTTCTTGTCATAAAAAACCGTCTGGTAGCCGGACATATGAATGATCTCGTTGAAGGTATCGTTCTTTATGGCCTCATTGAAGATCAGGTATAGATCATAGGCCGTGGTATAATGGTTGATATCCGTAAGCCCATGGGGATTGGTAAAATTGGTGTTGGTAGCCCCAAGCTCTCTGGCCTTGGCGTTCATCATCTCCAGAAAGTGCTCCACGCTTCCACCGATGTTCTCCGCGATCAGCATTCCCACATCGTTGGCAGACCACACCAGCAAAATACGAAGCGCCTGATCCAGTGTCATGGTGTCCCCAGGTTCCAGACCGCACAGAACAGCCCCTGACTCAGTGATCTTCACTGCATCCGTAGCCGTCAGGACCTGATTTAAGGTTCCGTTCTCCAAGGCCACAAGCGCTGTCATCACCTTGGTGATGCTGGCCGGATGAAGGCGTTCATGCACATTTTTCGCATAAAGCACAGTATTGTCCTCCAGCCGGAAAAGCCCCGCCGCCTTGGCCTGAGACATATCCACCCGCTCGTCATCCGTCAGGTCTGTGGTAGCCACGCAGAGATTCGTAGCAAAGGGCACGGCAGTGCGCCGCTCTTGTCTGGAGACCATATTGAAGGTGCTAACGTCATAATCCGCCTGATAGGCCATGGTGTATGACTGGCTGCCGCATCCGCCGAGGAAAGCAGCCATCAGGAAAACCACGCAGGCAAAGCAGGCCATCCTTCGAGACGTTCGGAATACAGCCCTTCTCTTTGTCATTCTTTTTTTCTCATTTGTACATCTCACGCCACTCTAAATCTCCTCTGTCCAAGGATTTGATCAACAGCTCCGCACTTGCCAGATTTGTGGCCAGCGGAATATTATGTTTATCGCATAGGCGAACCACATTGTTCACATCCGGTTCATGTACCTTGGGCTTCAACGGATCCCGCAGAAAAATCACCAGATCCATCTGGTTATGTTCAATCTCCGCACAAATTTGCTGTTCACCCCCCAAGTGCCCTGCAAGAAATTTGTGAATGTTCAGATTCGTAACCTCCTCGATGAGCCTGCCTGTAGTGCCTGTGGCATAAAGATCGTTTTTGCTCAATATCCCCCTGTAAGCGATGCAGAAATTCTGCATCAGTTTCTTTTTCGCATCATGCGCGATCAATGCAATGTTCATGCCCATACCCCCGTTATAATTTAGTTTTTTTTGCCTGAAGTCTTACGTTCAGAACGAACCCCATTCCGGCAAAAAGACTCATCAGCGAAGTCAGCCCGTAACTCACGAAAGGAAGCGTGAGCCCTGTTGTGGGCAAAATGAAAGTGGCTACGCCGATGTTGAAAAAACCTTGAAAGGCAACCAGTCCCCCCATTCCGGCCGCTATGATCGTACCGGCAACATCCTTTGCCTTCCGGGCCACAGAAACACATTCTATGGCTATAGCGAACAACAGCACGATAACCACCACGCTTCCCTTGAAGCCGAATTCCTCACCGATCACCGAAAAGATCAGATCCGTCTCCGCCTCTGAAAGGAAGTTGCCGTTCTTCAGCGAAGTGATGGCATTGTTTTTGTATCCCTTTCCCTCCAGCTGCCCCGATGCTATGGCAGTGACGGATTTCAGCTGCTGGTAGGCGTAGGTGCTGGCGTACTCCTCCGGATTCACGAACGCCAGAATGCGGTGTCTCTGGTTGCTGGTAATCAGCTCGCTGCCCGGCTGGAGAGCCAGAGAGATCACCAGCGCCGCCGCAGGTATGGCCACTGCCAGAGCGCCGAACACCACCTTCAGACTCAGACCTCCCGCGAACATTATGATACAGAACATGGCCAGAATCACGATGCTGGTGGACAGATCCGGCTGCTTAAACACTAAGAACCATGGAACCGCGATCATCACCACACAGCTGGATACGATTCTTATCGTGTTCAATTGTTCCTTATGTTTCATAATAAACTGTGCGAAGAATAAAATCAACAAAATTTTGGCAGTTTCTGAAGGTTGGAACTGCAGACCGCCGATCTGCAGCCACCTTTGTGCCCCATGTGAATCCTCTCCCAGCTGCCAGACTGCCACCAGCAGCACGAGATTTGCCGCATACATAAGCCAATTGAGCTTCAAAAGCATCGTGTAGTCAAAAAACGAGATCACCACCATCACGAACGCACCGGCGATCACTCCGGCCAACTGTCTGGACTGGAGTGATTCCTCTGCGCTTCCTATGGCGATGACGCCGATGATGGACAATGCCAGCACCATCAGCACCAATTTAAAATCGTAATCCCGTATCCGATATCTTTTAAACATGATCTTCCGGAATTCCTTTCTTCCGTGTCTCCCCGCTCGCGGCTATTTAACTACATCCTGAGCGGATACATCTACAATGGGGATGCTGGCATACAGCGAAGGCATCTTGCCTCCTCGTCCCTTGCTTCCCTTAGTATTGATCTGGATCTCCATGTTCTCCGCATCGATCTTCATGTATTTTGATATGACCTTTGCAATATCCGTCTTGATAAGCTCCATTATTTCAGGCGAACAGTTCACCCTATCAGAGATCAGCAGGATCTTCAGCCTGTCCTTAGCAATCTGGCAGGAGCTTTTTCTGCGAAAAAAATGCCTCATGTTCACTCCTCCTATGCTTTGTGAAAAATACCCGAAACTCTGGTCCAGAAAGATATTCCCTTGTCAAAGTTGAGATAGGGGACTTCCTTTCCCTGCACCCGCAGAACTACATTGGCATAAGCCTGACCGGCGGGAGAACTGCTTCCTACCAGCGGCTCGCCCTGATTCGTGGCGATTACCACATTTTCATCATCTGGAATGACGCCGATCAGAGGGATTGCGAGTATGTCCACCACATCCTGCGCGGACATCATATCTCCCCGCCTGACCATATCCATCCGCAGCCTATTGATGATCAGCTCCATCTGCTTGAAGCCGTTGGCCTCCAGCAGGCCGATGATGCGGTCTGCGTCCCGTATGGCCGAGACTTCGGGAGTGGTTACCACCAAGGCCCTGTCGGCTCCTGCGATGGCGTTTTGAAAGCCCTGTTCGATTCCTGCCGGACAGTCCAGAACGATATAATCGAACTGTTCCTTCAGATGCTCTATGACCTTCACCATCTGCCCCGGAGATACCGCGGACTTGTCTCTGGTCTGAGCGGAGGGCATCAGATACAGCCCCGGATGGCGCTTGTCCCGTATCAGCGCCTGCTTGACCCGGCAGTTTCCCTCCACCACGTCCACCAGATTGTAGACGATACGGTTCTCCAGCCCCATGACCACGTCCAGATTGCGAAGCCCGATATCCGTATCGATGAGACATACCTTCTTCCCCAGCTTGGCCAGACCTGTTCCAACATTTGCGGTCGTGGTGGTCTTGCCCACGCCGCCCTTACCTGAAGTGACGACAATGACTTCGGAGTTTTTGCGCTCCTGGGAAAATTGATTTTCCATTCTCCTATCCTCCAATTTTGATATGTCGTCCTCCGGACATCTTAAGCAGGCCGCAGTTACCGGCTTATGTAAGCTAAAAAGTGTCCAGCAAATCTTTGGTAAGAGCTTCAAATACAATTCTGTCGTTCTTCACATATGCTATTTTCGGCTGTGCTTTGGTACGAATCTTCCATTTCGGCTGCTTCGTACCGGGTTTGTATTTGAAATCGCCGATCTTGATTCTTTCCGGCGTCATTTCAAGCGCTGCAATGAAAGCTCCCTCACGGCCGTTCCCGCCTGCATAGGCCTCGCCGTAGAGCCCGCCCAATATGATGACGTTCTTCGCACTGATAACCGCACATCCCGGATAGATGTTGCCCAGTACGACGATGCTGTTGTCGGTTTCCAGAACGTCCCCGTTCTTCAGGTCACCTCGGAAAAACTGCCCCTCGCTCTCGTCCGCAAGCTTTTTTTCCGTATGGGCGAGGGCCCTGATATAGCTCTTGTTGGCGGCCTCGTCCCGGCTCACGATACAGATAATGCGCAGATCGCTGCTCTCTTGGATGGCCTCCAGAATACGGATCTCCTCCGATCCTGAGACATCCCTTCCCTCTATGGACAGCACCATGGAGACATTGCCGAAAAAATTCCGGGCCTGAGAGAATTTGTATCTGACTTCTTCCAGAAGCTCACCGAAGGGAAGATCCGGGTCCAGCCGAAGCGCGATCCCGTTGGGGAAACTTTTGATGATTACTGTCTCTTTCATGCCTGCCTCCTATAGTTCATTGGAAATTCCTCCCTCGGGGGCACTCGCCACTCCCGTGACCAGCTCATCCTCCTCTGCCAGACCATAATAATATTTGAAAATGTCTCTGGTCACTTCTGCCGCATAGTCGGAGGAGTACCCGAAGGGAATTCTTGTGGTGATGGTGATCTCCGGCTGTTCATAGGGCGCATAGCTGACAAACAATCCATGGTTCGGTCTGGACTTGCTCTGCTCCGCCGTGCCCGTCTTGCCTGCAACATTGACTGCCAGATTGCTGAATAGCCTCTTGTTCTCCAAAACCTGCCGCATGCCCAGCTGAATGGCATCCCAATATTCCTGAGGCATCTCAATCTTGTTGCGGATATCCGGCTGGAACTCATGGAGCAGGTTTCCCTCCGAATCCGTGATCTTGTCCAGAAGAGTCAGATTGTAGCAGGTGCCCCTGTTTGCCACGGTGGTTATATATCTGGCAAGCCCTACGGTAGTATAGCTGTTGTTGCCCTGCCCGATGGAGGAACGCACCGGATCCTGAGTGGAGACGTTAGGCGCGGTCTCCGAGAGCTCTATGCCGGATTTCTCCGTAAGCCCGTACATATCCGCATATTTTCGCAGAATCTCCAATCCTTCGCTCTCGATGTAGGTTCCGCTTCCGCTGGACAGCAGATATCCTACATTATAGAAGTAATAGTTGCAGGAGTCCCTGATGGCGGTGGTCACATTTTCGTTTCCATGCCCCCACAGCTGCCAGCATCTGGGAGTGGACGGAATTTCCCGAAAGGTTCCCACACAGTTGAACTCTTCGTCCAGAGTGATGACTCCCTCCATAAGTCCTGCGGTGGCAACCAGCATCTTGAAAGTGGAGCCCGGCGCCGCAGAGTACTGGGTGGCGTAATTGTACTGAGGATTGGACTTGTCGGCGTTCAGTTTTGCAAAGTATTCCGCATCGATGGAGTTGGCCATCTTATTATTGTCATATCCCGGATAGGACACCATGGCCAGAATATCTCCCGTATTTACGTCCGTGACCACCACGGAGGCATTGCACGGATCCAGCGCCAGCTGGGCAGGAGTGATGTTCAGGTAGTTGATGCGGTTCTTCATGAACTGATAGGGAGTGATGTTCCCTGCAAATATGGCTTCCTTCTCCTCCTCCGGCACCGTAACCTTTCCCTGCTCGCATAGGATCTGGCAGACTTGTCTGCCGTCTATCACATCGCTCAGAAGCATGTACTTAAAGAATCTCTTCTGAAATTCCGTATTTCGGTCTATCATGGAAATGATATATTCCACCGTCTTGGCGTATATCTCCGCAGAATCCGAATATTTGTCGTCCAGCTCCAGCTTGCTTACGTCGATCCAGTTCTGAGAGATGCAGTGTCTCAGATACTCGCCCAGACTGATGACCTCCTCCGTCTCCCAGGCAATATGGGTGGCATCGTCGGAATCCACGGCTTCCGCCATGATTACGCCGTTCCGCCTCAGAAGTGTCACGATATTGGTCTCATAGACCTGATATTCTGCAGAAAGCTTATTGTAGGGAGTGAAAGACTGTGTCAGCTCAAGGGTAAGCCCCTCATAGACGGCCCTCTTATATGCCTCATGGGCTTCATGCACCACCCTTTCCGTGTCGCCTGCCTCCGGGCTCTCCATATGCTTCAGATCTATGATGGAATTATCGAACATGGTGAAATAGACATCATAGATGGGAATTTTTATGTCAGAATTATCTGCATCCGCTGCAGCCTTATATTCCTTGGCATTGATGATCATGCTGGACACCAGTCCGGCCAGCAGCTGCTCCACCATATGATAGGACGCGATGGTCAGATCTTTGTCGATGGTGAGGTAGACATCCTGACCGGATCTGGCTTCCTTGCGCTCTTCGATGGATCTGACCTTTCCCATATTGTCCGTAAGTACCCGTTCATAGCCCTTCTCTCCCTGCAGCACCGTTTCCAGATAGGCCTCAATACCGCCCTTTCCCACTACATCATTGATGCTGTAGACATCGCTGCCCCTTCCCTGCTCTTCCATCTGGGCATTCAGGCTGGTGAGCTCTTCGGAGGAAATCTTGCCCGTATACCCCAGCACATGGGCGAAATACTGGCTGTCCACATACCTGCGCACGGTATCCTCCACGATGGACACTCCGGGAAGGGACTGGGAATTCTCCATGATGGCCACCACGGTTTTTTCGCTGACATTGGTGGCTATCGTGGTTCCGATGTACTTCCGGAAGGAGGTGAGGTTCATGGCGTACCGGATGGTGACCATTTTGAGCCAGTCCTCCTTGCTGTAGCCCTCTCCGGGCACAAAGCTGTCGTTATCGTCAGGATCCAGATATTGACCTATGGCAAAACCCGTATCCTTATTGCGGCTCAGGAACTCCATGACCTCCAGCGCGGTGGCGGTGCGCTGTTCATCCTTCAGATCCTCCACCAGCGCCACGCCGTACACATCGGCCAGAAACCGAAGCTGGCTGGTTCCCTCCACCGTAAAGGCAAATTCTCCGTCCTCGTTTAAATAGATTCTAAAATCCGTTATACATTTGTCGCCGTTTTTTTCCACCATCTGAATCAGACGGTAGACCACATCGTTGAGCTTTGCGTTCTTGGACCGCCCCGACTCAAAAGTATCCTCGATCTTCACGGAATATGCCAGCTCATTGTACGCCAGAACGTTTCCGTCCCTGTCGAAGATTTTTCCTCTGGTGCTGGCGATATCTCTGGTCTTCTCGATCTCCAGCACAAACTCCTGCAGATATTCCTCCCCGTGGACGATCTGCAGGTCGAAGCATCTATAGATCAATATTGCGCCAAAAAGGGCAAACAACAATGTGAACACCGTCAGCCTGCTGGTGATTATGCCGATTATCTTATCCCGAAATTCATCAAACAATAGTCATGCCTCCCCATTTGCCGCATCAGACGTTCTCACGCTTTTCAAGCTTTTCATTTACCTTCAAGATCAGAGGATACAGCAGCAATGTGATCAAAATCGTATACAACACTTCCGGCAGAATGATATGGGTGAAGTAATAGGAGAAATGGAACCTGCCGCGAAGCATAAAAGTCAGAACATAACATATAATTCCATAGGAGAGATCGCTGATGACGATCAGCGCAAGGGGAAGCTTGATATCCTCCGGATAAAATATCTTGCAGAACTTCCCGTTCAGATACCCTATGTACATCATAAGCAGCGCATAAAAGCCCAGAAAACCGCCGAAAAAGATATCGTTCAGAAGCCCGCAGAAAAAACCGATCACCAGCCCCTCCTTCTCTCCCCGCATGAAGCCGAAGGATGAAGTCAGGACGATCAATAGGTTCGGAACAATGCCTGCGAACGCCAAACTTGTGAAGACGCTGCACTGCAGAATAAAGCATATCATGATAAATGCAGCTACTATGATTTTCCGAAGCATACCGTCCTCCTCAAGCCCTAGTCATTCTGTCGCGGCCTATTTCAGATCCGTGATCACAATCTGATCATTCTGTCACGGCCTGTTTCAGATCCGTGATCACAAGCACCTCTCCAAGATGCTCGAAATCCACCGCCGGCACAAGAAGGCCCGACTTTGTCAAATTGTTGGGATCCTTGTTTATAGAGCTTATATATCCGATGAGGATATTGGGCAGATACTTGTCGCTGATGTCTGATGTCACCACCTTGTCCCCCTCCTTGACCGCATTTTTGCCGTCAAGCAGCTGGCTGAAGGTGATGCATCCCGTAGCCATGAGCTTTAAGTCGCCCAGCACCATCAGATTGTCCCCCGTAGAAAGGGTCATGCCGCTGACACTGCTGTTGTCGGAAATCACGGAAGTGACCTTGGCCCAGGTAGGCCCCACGGAAGTGATGCGCCCCACCAGCCCGCCCTCCGCGATCACATTCATATCTACGGAAAGCCCCTCGTTCTCTCCCTTGTCTATTATGAATGTCGAGTACCAGTTTCCCGTGTCCCTGCCAATGATTCTGGCGCCCACCTTGTTATATTCTCCGTACTGTTCATCCATGGCAAAAAGCGCCCTCAGTTCGTTCAGCTCATATTTATCCTGCTGCAGCAGCGTGTTCTCCTCTGTCAGAGCTGCCAGCTCCTCCTTCAGTCGGGCGTTCTCCTCCAGAAGATCCTTCACCTGCCCAAACTCGTCGGAGCGGTCCGACAGCCAGCTGCCTGCCTTTTCTATTCCCCGCTGGAAGGGCACGATGATATATCCCACTACAGTATTCAAAGGCTTGTCAAAAGCATCCGTCCCAAAGGTCACCAGCATCATGGCGGTACAAAGAAGTGTTAAAATAAAAAGGAGATATTTACTTGGCAGCGTAAACCGTTCTCCTTTTTTCTTTATGACAGGACTCATCTGCTCATCCCTTCAATCGCATAAGCTACGGATTTATAGTTGTCGTCCTTGATGATCTTAGCAAGGCCCATGACCACGCTGGCCAGCGGGTTCTCCGCCACATTGACCTTTAAGCCCGTGCCCGACGCAAGCCGGTCTGCCAGATGGCTGATCTGGGACGCTCCTCCCGTGAGATAGATGCCGTGGCGGTAAATATCCGCCGCAAGCTCCGGGGGCGTCCGCTCCAGAATCACCTTCACATTGTCGATGATGGTGTTGAAATGCTCCTCTAAGCACTCCACTACCAGCTTTGTGGGAATCTCCCGCTCTATGGGGAGTCCCGTGACGATGTCCCTTCCGTAGACGATGGCGCCTATCCCCTGCTGTTCCAGATCCCGCAGGGATATCTTCACCGTCTCCGATGTCTTGCCTCCGATGATCAGGCTGAACTCTTTCCGCACCGCAGCCCGGATGGCCTCGTCGAACTTCAGGCCTCCCGTCTTGATCAGGCGGCTCAGCACGATGCCTCCCAGAGACAGAATGGAAATCTCCGTGGTTTCATAGCCCACGTCCACCACCAGCACGCCCTGAGAATTCTTTACGTCGATGTCCAGCCCCAGACCGTCCGCCACGGCCTTCTCCACCACCATGATCTTTTTCGCCTTCACATTGGCGTCCTTGATGAGGTCATAAAAAGCCCTCTTCTCCACCTCCGTCACATCCGTGGGCACCGCGATGAAGAAATCGGCAGGCTTGCTGTTGCCCTTCTGCAGATCGGATATGAAATACCGCACCAAGGTCTCCATGTTCTTGATATCAGCTATGACACCATAGCTCAACGGATAAGATATATGAATATTGCCGGGCGCCTTCTCATACATCTCAAAGGCAGAATTTCCATACGCGAACAGGACATTCTTATTCTCAATGGCGATCATGTTCTTCTCTACCAGAATCCTATCATCGCTTCTGCTATAGATCTTGATGTTGTTGGTGCCTAAATCGATACCGAATGCGTTGCTTGCCAAAACGACAACCCCTTTCTAATGTAAAATGATGAACGGACTAGCTCACAAACCATTTGTTCTCCCTGAAGCTGACATGGCAGTTGTCACCGATGACCACATGATCCAGCAGCGTGATCCCGATTCTTTCGCCCATTTCCCGCACATTGCGGGTAAGCTCCCGGTCTGCCCTGCTTGGGGTGGGATCTCCGCTGGGGTGATTGTGTACCAGCAAAATATTCACCGCCTTATACTCCAGAGCCGCCAGAAAAATCTCTCTGGGGGAGATGAGGGACATATTGACGCTGCCCTCGGACAGCTTCTTCTCGCATAGCATCTGTCCCTTGGCATCCAGACATACCAGCATCACACATTCCGTCTTCCGATGCCGCATATCTTCCATGAAATAATCCGCCACCTGTCTGGAGCTGGTGAAATTCTCGCCTATGCTTACTTTCGCCCGGCTCATCCTCTTGCACAGCTCCGTGATGCACTTGAGCTTTACTGCCTTTACCTGCCCGATGCCGCTGATGCCCTCCAGATCCTCCACGGACAGATCCTGAAGTCCGAGCAGCCCCATCTTCGGGTATCTGGCCATCCGCAGAACATCTCTCGCTGTCTCCAGAGCGCTCTTGCCTTTCGTTCCGGTGCGGATGATAATGGCCAGAAGCTCGGCCTCCGTGAGGGAGTCCGGCCCGAACCGCAGGAATCTTTCGTAAGGCAGCTCGTCCGCTTTTTCTTTCGCAGTGTCTGATACGTTCTTTGCTCTTTTTGTTGCCACGCGTCTCCTTCTACCTTCTCCGACGCATCAAGGACTATCTGATAAACCGGTATACCACCAATGCGATTACTACGCCCAGAACGCTGGCGATGGTGATATGGATCGTCAGCCCGAAGGTCAGAACAAAAAAGCCCAGATTCAGCACCACCGGCGAACTCAGCCCGAACGACTCGCCGTAATTCAGAAAAGTGCCTTCAAAATAAGAGCCTATGAATCTGCCAATGACGAACCCAACCAGCACCAGTATCAGCAGCAGCCAGTTTATTCTCTTCAAACCGATACCTTCTTTCCTTTGTCATGCCTTCTTTTGTCATGTCTTCTTCTGTCGCACGCCGTCCGCAGATCCTAATAAAAGACGAATCCAGAAACGTTCGCCCCTATATAGTAACACAAAAAACAAGGGCTGTACACTAAAATCATAGATTTTATTTTGAGTTTTTTCTACATAAAATGCCATCCGCCAGCCCCTTGTCGGCAAGGGATTGGAGCGCTCTGAGTATGCCGGCCTTGGCGTGGGGCCAGGTAAGACCTCCCTGAAAGTAGACCGCATAGGGCGGGCGGATGGGGCCGTCGGCGGAAAGCTCGATGGAGGAACCCGACACAAAGGCTCCTGCCGCCATGATCACCTTTGCATCATAGCCGGGCATGTCCGAGGGCTGGGGCGACACATGGCTGTCCACAGGTGCCGCGGCCTGAATGCCCTGACAGAAGGCGATGACCCCCTCCGCCGTGCCGAAGGTGACTGCCTGAATGATGTCGTGTCTGCTCTCGCTGCCGGAGGGAACCACCGGAAAGCCAAGGCCCTCAAACAGATTGGCCGCAAAGACCGCCCCCTTCAGGGCGGACGCCGTTACGGTGGGCGCAAGGAACAGTCCCTGATAAAAATCCTTCAGAATGCCCAAAGACGCTCCCACCTCCTTTCCCAGTCCCGGAGAGGTGAGGCGGTACGCCGCATTTTCCACACATTCTCTTTTCCCGGCAATGTATCCGCCGATGGGGGCCAGCCCTCCGCCGGGATTCTTGATCAAGGATCCCACCACCATGTCGGCGCCTACATCGCTGGGTTCTTTGGTCTCCACGAATTCCCCATAGCAGTTGTCCACCATGCAGATCACGTCCGGCTTAATCCCCTTGATGAAGGTGATAAGCTCTCCGATTCTGTCCACGGAAAGGGTGGGACGGGTCTGGTAGCCCTTTGAGCGCTGGATTGTCACCAGTCTGGTACGGGGACCCACGGCCTTCCTTATGCCGTCATAATCAAAACCGCCCTCCGGGAGCAGATCCACTTGGCGGTAGGTGATCCCGTATTCTGCAAGAGAGCCTCTGGAGGGCCGAATGCCGATGACCTCCTCCAATGTGTCATAGGGTTTTCCCACCGGGGACAGCAGCTCGTCCCCGGGACGCAGATTGCTCATCAGCGCCAGCGCCAGCGCATGGGTTCCGCAGGTGATCTGGGGCCTTACCAGCGCATCCTCCGTATGGAACACCTTGGCATAAACCTCCTCCAATGTGTCTCTTCCCAGATCGTCATAGCCGTATCCCGTGGTTCCTAAAAGGCAGGCCTCGCTGACCTGACATTCCTGCATGGCCCTTATGACCTTCAGCTGATTATACTCAGCGATGCGGTCCACATCCTGAAAGCGCTCCTGCAGGGAATCCCAGATCCTGTTTCCGTATTCGTAGACCTCCTTTGAGATGCCCATCCGGGCGTATGCCTCCAGCAGGGACTCTCCCTGCATGATTTCGTCACTGTTCATTTTCAGTTTCCTCTCCGTTCCTTCTACTCACTCATAGTCTTATCGGCATTTTTAGTCTTATTGGATATGCAGCATCCTCCGCGCATATGCCAGCATATACTGTAATATTTTATCCTCATCATACTGAAACTCGTTTTTGTTTACCCAGATAACTTCTCTTTCCCGGCGAAACCATGTGAGCTGCCTTTTTGCAAAATGCCTGGTATCCCGCTTCAGTATCTCCACTGCCTCCTCCAGAGTGGTCTCCCCCTCCAGATAGGCCAGAATCTCCTTGTAGCCCAGTCCCTGCATGGAAACCATTCCCTTATGGCAGCCCATCCTCCGAAGGCCTTCCACCTCCTCCACAAGTCCCTTTTCCAGCATTTCGTCCACCCTTCGGTCGATGCGCCGGTAAAGCCTTTCCCTCAGGTCGTTCAGCACGAAATAACAGACATCATAGGCCGGAGGCCTTTCCCGCTCCCTTTCGTTATGAACGGATATGGGCTCCCCGGTGAGATAGAAATATTCCAGCGCCCGTATGATCCGCTTCCCGTTGTTGGGATGTATGGCCAGCCCGGAGGCCGGATCCACCTCCGCCAGCATCTTGTGGAGGTACGCCGTGCCCTTCTCCTCTGCCAGTGCCTCTAAAGAAGCCCGGTATTCGGGCCGGAAATCGGAGAAGTCCACGTCCCGAAGCAGCGCCTGCACATAGAAGCCCGTGCCTCCCGTCACTATGGGGACATGGCCCCTTTCATAAATACCGGAAAGGCATTCCTTGCACCTTTCCTGAAACACAGCTACGCTGAATTCCTCCCAAGGCTCCAGAATATCGATCATATGATGCGGCACGCCATTCATCTCTTCCTTCGTGATCTTTGCGGATCCGATATCCATATGCCGATAGACCTGCACGGAATCCGCGGACACTATCTCACCGCCCACAGCCTTGGCCAGCGCGATGGACAATTTTGTCTTTCCCACTGCCGTGGGGCCCGAAAGCACGATCATGGAACGCTTCATGGCTTCTGCCATTATGGTTGCACTGCCCATAAAAACCACCCTTATCGTTTTTTCATTCAGCTGACGATGCGCTTAAACTTCTTATCCATTTCCGCTCTTGTCATGGAGACGATCACCGGCCTGCCATGAGGACAATTATAAGGATTTTCCAACGCCAGCAGCTCATCGATCAGCGCTTCCGCTTCCCGCACATTCATCTTGCTGTTTCCCTTCACAGCCGCCTTGCAGGACATGGAAGCGATCTTTTCTTCTATGACACGGATCCCGCCGAAGCCGCTGCCGTCTATCAAGCCGTCCAGCACCTCCAGAAACATCTCCTGTTCCTGACAGCCGTACAGATCCGTAGGCACGCTGCGCAAGGCATATTCACTGCCCCCGAAGGCTTCCACCTCAAACCCCAGAGCGCAGAATGTGTCTAAATTCTCCTTTAAAACCGCCTCCTCCTGACCGGACAGAGTGACGATTACCGGCGGAAGAAGCCCCTGAGAAAGCACGTTTTTTTGACGGTATTGTCCCATCAGCCTCTCGTAGTTCACTTTTTCGTGGGCGGCATGCTGGTCTATCATCAAAAGCTTTTCTTCATATTCAATAAGCCAGTAGGTATCGAAGACTTGTCCGATGATGCGGAAACGGCTGCGGTTGTCCGCCGTGAGGATCCTTTCCTCAAAGAGATTCAGCTGGACTCCGGCAGGGGAGGTCATTTGCCCAGCTGCTGCCTCCCCCGCAGACACCTTGCCAAACATTGCAGAGTCAGAAAGCATCGGATTCTGCCCCAAAAAGGGTTCTGCAGGCTCCGGCAGTTCCGAGGTCTCCGTAAAAAAGTCCTCTGTGGATTCCGGCTGTCCAGCAGCTTGTTCCTGAAAATATGCTCCCGGTTCTTCCTTGCCCCCCGGCACTGTCTGCCGGGATATCTTTTCGGATTCCTGCCGGAGAGCTTTTTCCTGCGTATGGACATTTTCTCCCTTTATCCGGCTCCATACCGGATTGTGAAAAAACGTCTGTTCCTTTGTCTGCTCTGCATGATATCTGGCCTCCTCCATCAGGCGGTAGGAGCTGCTCCTATTGTCCTCAAAGGGCTCCGGAGCGGCGCTTTCACCTTTTTCCCTCTGTTTCTGGGCTTTTTCGGCCTTCAGTTCCTGACTGGTGGATAGGGAGGCTTCCGGAATCATCTCCCTGTCCCGCAGGGTCCTTTTCACCGAACGCATAAGAAAATCGCAAAACTCCATAGCGTTGCTGAATCGGACATCCATCTTGGCAGGATGAACGTTCACGTCCACTCTATGGGCGTCCATAGTGATATGGAGCACGCACAAAGGAAACTTGTGCTGCATCAGATATTCCTTATACCCCTCCTCCACCGCCTTGGATACCACGTTGCTTCGTATAAACCTTCCGTTTATAAAATAGATCTCAAAGTTGCGGTTGGATCGGACCTGCACCGGCTTTCCCAGATAGCCCTCCACGCGGATCCCCTCCTGTTTTGCCTGTATGGGAACCAGCTCTCTGGCTACGTCCCTTCCGTAGATGCGGTAGACCACCTCCCTCAGATCCCCGTTGCCGGAGGTGTGGAACTTCATCTGCCCTCCCATCGTAAACTTAAAGGAAATATCCGGTCTTGACAGAGCCAAATGCTCCATCAGGTCTGCGATGTACCCTCCCTCCGTGGCAGGCTGCTTTAGGAACTTCCTTCTTGCGGGCGTGTTGAAGAAAAGGTTGCGTATCAAAAAGGTGGTGCCCTCAGGCGCTCCCACCTCGTCGAAGGCAGTCTCTCTGGAACCCTCCAGAAGAATGCGGCTTCCTATGATATCCCCCGAAGTCTTGGTGATCACCTCCACTTTCGCCACCGCCGCTATGCTGGAAAGGGCTTCCCCCCGGAAGCCGAGACTGGAGATCCGCTCCAGATCCCCGGCATCCTCGATTTTGCTGGTTGCATGGCGCAGAAACGCCCGGCGCAGCTGGCCCCGCTCCATGCCGCTCCCATTGTCCGTGACCCGTATGAACTCGATGCCCCCGTCCTTTATCTCCACGGTGACGGCAGTCGCTCCCGCATCTATGGCGTTCTCCACCAGCTCCTTCACCACGCTTGCGGGACGCTCCACCACCTCCCCGGCGGCAATTTTGTCTATTGTCTCAGAGTCCAAAATATGTATCTCTGCCATACCTAAAACCCGCTCCTTTTTGACCGTCTCAAGGGCCTATTCCCTACACCTGCCACCTATTCTTCAGCTTATTCTGCATCCGATACAATGCGTTCAGGGCATCGATGGGGGCCAGAGAATTTACATCCAGCTCCATCAGCTCCTTCAGCACGTCCTCATCCGTCACGGTGTCAAACAAGGACATTTGGCCCAATTCCATATCGTCCGGTTTGGCGATCTTTCGGCCCCGGCCATCTCCCTTTACCTCCACCGCAATGCTCTGGATTTTTTCCGTGATATCATTGTTCGTGAGCTGCTCTACGATTTCCTTTGCCCTATCGATGACCATGTCCGGGACCCCCGCCAGCTTGGCCACCTGAATGCCGTAACTCTTGTCGGCGCCGCCCTTTATGATCTTGCGCAGGAATACGATATCATCCCCCCGCTCCTTCACGGCGATACAGTAGTTATTTACATTGCTCATCTTGCCTTCCAGCTCTGTCAGCTCATGGTAATGGGTGGCAAAGAGAGTCTTGGCTCCCAAAAGTTTTTTGTTGCTGATATGCTCTATCACAGCCCAGGCGATGCTGAGTCCGTCGAAGGTGGATGTGCCCCTGCCGATCTCGTCCAAAATCAATAGGCTGGAGGAGGTGGCATTGCGCAGGATATTGGCCACCTCGTTCATCTCCACCATGAAAGTGGACTGGCCGCTGGCCAAGTCGTCGGACGCTCCCACTCTGGTGAAAATCCGATCCACAATGCCGATGTTGGCGCTTTTGGCAGGCACGAAACAGCCCATCTGGGCCATGAGCACAATCAGCGCCGTCTGGCGCATATAGGTAGACTTTCCCGCCATATTGGGCCCCGTAATGATGCTGATGCAGTGCCTGCCGTTGTCAAGAAAGGTATCGTTGGAAATAAACATATCATTTGTAATCATTTTTTCCACAACGGGATGCCTGCCGTCCCTGATGTCCAATATGCCCTTTTCGTTGAGCTGAGGACGGACATAGCCGTTTCTCTCCGCCACCAAGGAAAGGGATGCATACACATCAAGCCTTGCAAGAGCCTTGGCCGTAGTCTGGATCCGCTGAATCTCCATGGCTATGGAATCCCGGATCCTGCAGAACAGGTCGTATTCCAAGGTGGTCAGTTTGTCCTCCGCGTTCAGAATGGTGTCTTCCAGCTCCTTCAGCTTAGGGGTGGTATAACGCTCCGCATTGGCCAGAGTCTGTTTGCGTACATAGTCCTCCGGCACCAGATTTTTGTAGGAATTGGTCACCTCAAAATAATAGCCGAAAACCTTATTATATTTGATTCTGAGATTCTTGATTCCTGTTCGCTCCCGATCCTCCTCCTCCAGACGGGCAAGCCACTGCTTTCCATCCCTCTTGGCCTCCCGCAGCATGTCCACCGTCTCGTCGAAACCGTCCTTGATCATGCCGCCTTCCCGGATGGTGATAGGCGGCTCCTCCTCGATAGCGGCCTGAATCAGCTGAAAAATATCCTGCAGACAGTCTATCTCGGCTTCGATGCTCCTCAGTTCCTGAGAAGACTGCCCGGCAAGAACCGCCTTGATAGCCGGGAGCATCTCTAAAGAATTGCGGAAGGCAATAAAATCTCTGGGATTTGCGGTTCTGTATGTGACCTTACTCAGCAGTCGCTCCAGATCGTACACGGGATTCAGATATTCTCTGATTTCGTCTCTGGATACGCTGTCCGCGCAGAACTCCTCCAGAGCGTCTAAACGGCGCTCCATCTCTTCCTTGTCAATCAAAGGCTGTTCCAGCATGCTGCGCAGAAGCCTTCCGCCCATTGCCGTCTTGGTGCGGTCCAGCACCCACAGCAGAGAACCGCGCTTCTGCTTTTCCCGCAGGGTCTCCGTTAGCTCCAGATTCCTTCTGGTGGAACTGTCCAGCAGCATATATTTGCTGGTCAGGTAAGGGGTGAGACGGGTAATATGAGCCAGATCTGTCTTCTGCATGTCATACAGATACTGAAGCAGCGCTCCGGCCGCAGTCATGCCCACCGGAAAGTCCTGAATGCCCAGCCCGGCCAGAGTGCCTGCCTTGAAATGCCGCAGCAGAATTTTTTTGCAGCCGTCATCATCAAAGACATGGGGCTCCAGCGCATTGACGGAGATATGATACCTGCCCCGAAGCCCCTCCACGTCAAAGCCGCTGACGAGAAAGGCATCGTTGCATATGATCTCCGAGGGCTCATATTTCATCATCTCATCATTGAGCTTTTTTAGATCCTCCACCTCCGTGAGATAATAGTCCCCCGTGGTGACATCCGCCACGGAAATGCCCGTTTTTGCGGGAGTGTAGGCAATGCACATGAGGAAATTGTTTTTGGATTCCTCCAGTGACTGCAGATTTAAATTGGTTCCCGGCGTCACGATCCGGATTACGTCCCGCTTTACCAAGCCCTTGGCCAGCTTGGGATCTTCCACCTGCTCGCAGATTGCCACCTTATAGCCTTTGTTGACCAGCTTGGTCAGATATCCTTCCACCGCATGGTAGGGCACGCCGCACATAGGCGCCCGCTCCTCCAGCCCGCATGCCTTCCCCGTAAGGGTCAGCTCCAGCTCCTTTGAAGCGGTGGTGGCATCCTCAAAAAACATTTCATAAAAATCGCCCAGACGATAAAAAAGAATACAGTCCTTATACTGCCTCTTTGTCTCCAGATATTGCTGCATCATGGGGGTCAGTTCTTCAATTGGAATCTGTTCCGGCATCATCCTTCTCCTATTCCTTGTCTTATCTCATTGTATCTTACGATTAACTTACTCCAACCTATTTCAATCATTGTCTATTTCAATCCCAAGGATTCCGCTCCCTTGCCGCCGGATACATCCGGCTCTGGCGCTGACGGGAATAAAGGCGAATGCACAAGATTTGTACATTCGCCCTTATTTTAGCACAAAATATGGATATTGTAAAATTTCTTTCTTCCTTTTCGGAAAAATGTTCCCCTCACCACTGCATCTTTGTACAGTCCTTTACCGGAATGAACCGTTCAGCCATCAGAATATCCCCTGCATACTCAAATATCGTCTTTTACATAATGCCGAGCTTGGGCATTCCACATTTCCGAATACTTCCCGGCAATATGAACTAACTCATCATGGGTGCCCGCCTGCACGATCTCGCCTCCGTCCATAACGATTACTTTGTCGCAGAATTTGCATGAATAAAGCCGGTGACTTATAAATATGGTGGTTTTATCCTGAGATATCTCGTTCATTTTCGTAAAGATCTCGTATTCCGCGAAGGGATCCAATGCCGCCGTGGGCTCGTCAAGGATGAACAGAGCCGCGTCCTTGTAAATGCTGCGGGCTATGGCTATCTTCTGAGCCTCACCGCCGGACAGATCCACGCCCTCGTCATCATAATCCTTATACAAGGATTGCTCTAACCTTTTTGGGTACTTCAGGATCTTTTCTTTGATCCCTACCTTTTCCAGAGAATCCCAGACCTTGGACTGGTCATATTCTTGACTGGCAGAAACATTTTTGCCTATGGACAGGGCCAATAGGCTGAAATCCTGAAATACTACCGACAGCCACTTTCCGCAGCCGCTTCTGTTTTTGGCCGAAACTATGGTATCATTGATCCTGATTGTGCCCTCCGCGGCATCATACAGCCCGCAGATCAGCTTGACCAAGGTTGTCTTGCCCGATCCGTTGGCTCCCACGATTGCGATCTTTTGGCCGTTGTCTATGGAAAGAGATACATTTTTAAGCGCGTAGTTCTTGGAACCTAGATACTTGAACGATACATGATCGACGCGCACCTCAGCCGCCCTGCCGGCATCCGATGTATCCTTGGCGCTTGATTCTGATTCTTCCTCCAGAGAGATATAGTCGAAGTATCTGATCAAATGCTCATTGTTATTCCTCAGATCGGTGAATGTCATGACAAAATCCGTCAGGGCCTTGATAAGCAGCGTTACGGCAGAATAGATCAGCAGTACATTTCCCAGTCCGATGCTGCCGTTCATCGCCTTAGCACCCACCAAGATATAAACTGCTCCGCCCACAAGAGCGCTCAACAAAAGCATAATGCCGTTATTTTTGCTGGAAGCATCTTTTTCTCGCTTGTCTCCCTCTGCAAAAGGAATATAGCATTTGTCCAAGACCTCATTCCGGATCAGGTTCTTCTGAGAGTACAGCCGAACATCCTGAGCCGATTTATCGTCGGAGAGATATTCTAATTTATAGTAGTTAGCGTATCGATTGTATTTGGCGCCGTTTTTGAATACATCGAAAGAAATGTCAAATATCCTGCTGGTCATTTTGGATGATACGGCTGCGGAAATAATGATGATAATAATCAGCGCCAAATATCCCCAGACAGAATTGGCAAATCCGAACAAAGTGCCGGAAAAGCTCACCGTAGTACCTTCGATGCCTGCATGAGATGCCAGCAGCAAAATGCTGATCACCCCAGAGAGCAAAGCCTTGAAAATCGATTCACAGTCCCAATAGAGGCTGCCCATGCCAGCGCCGGAACAATTGATATTGCCCGACACCTCATCCCGCAGCTCCCGTATCTTTTCATCTTCCAGAAGGCTGTATTTCATGGCATTGGCCTTCTCGTTAAGCCTGATCTCGTGTGCAGAAAACAATTGGCTATAACCAACGGAGATCCGTTTATTCATAAACGCCGAAACTAAAGTCAGTATAAACGTCAGAATAACGGCAGCGGATACGCTTGCGGTCAATACCCAGATTCGCCTTTGTGAACTGAGTTCATTTATGACTATAGAGGTCATATAGATGCCAATATAGGGTATTGCCATTGTGATTGCGGAATATATGAACAGCAATCTAAGCTGCCCCGGAAGAAATGTCCCGAATTCCTTCATTCCGCGTTTAATCAGCTTCAAATCCTCTAAGAGGGTTCTGCCGTTCTTTTTCATAGCGCTTTTATCCCTCCCGATAATACTTGCTCTGTATCATATACATATCATGGTACAGACCGCCCTTTTCCATCAGCTCATCATGGGTGCCCGCCTCTCTGATCCCGCCGCCGTCTATCAGTATGATCCTATCGCAGAATCTTGTGGATGACAGTCTGTGAGAGATAAAAAAGGCCGTTTTATCCTTAGACAGCTGGTTATACTTTAAATAAACATTCTGCTCTGCCATTGCGTCCATGGCGGCCGTGGGCTCGTCAAGAATCAAAATAGGAGAATCCTTGTAGATCGCCCGCGCCAATAAAAGCTTTTGGACTTCACCGCCGGAAAACTCCGTTCCGTTCTCGGTGATATGCTTGACCAGCGGCGTGTCCATTCCCATTTCCAGCGAGGCGATCTTCTCCTCAAGTCCTACAAGAGTTACCACTCGCTCCAGTCTGTCTTCCCGAGGTTTTTCATCGTTCATGACGATATTGCGCTTGATACTCATAGGAAGCAGAGCCGAATCCTGAAAAACAGCGGATATGGCTTTTGAACAATCCTCCTGATCCACAGCTGAAACCGAAACTCCGTCGATTAAGATCCGTCCGCTTGTAGGATGCAGCAATCCGCATATCAATTTGATAAGGGTAGTTTTTCCCGCTCCGTTGGAACCCACCACGGCGATCTTTTCACCCGGCTTGACCTTTAGCGATACATTGTCCAGCACCTTATTCTCACCGTCATAAGAAAATGAGACATGATCCAATTCAATGCCCGGAGCCGCCGTAAGCTGCAGCTTCTCCGCAGAATGGGTTTTTCCGTCCGGCAAACTGAGGAACTGTCTGAAATCTGTCACGTTTATATCTGCTTCTCTGAATGCACCGGCGCCCGCCGTTATCTGTGCCAGCCAATCGCCCAGACCATTTACAGCCGCAGCGTACAATGCGAAATTACCGATGGTGATATCGCCCTTTAAGGCGAGCCATATCAATATGGAATATACTATCCCATCCCGCAGCAATACGATGACACCGTTGACTATCAGGACAAATACCTGATAGCTATGAATCTTGTCATCCACTTTTTTCTTGTCAAGTCTGGCTATTGTGGCCATCTGCCGGATCCATTCTCTCATGGAATATACTCTGATGTCCTTGGCTATGCTCAGACCTCTGGTGTGATAGGCAAAATAGTTCAACTTGCGATCTGCTTTTGCGGCATCATCCTTGAGCAGTTGTTTTTTCTTCTCTGCATGCAGCGTTACCGCCATATTGATGGCATACGTAATAAGAAGAGCGGCCAAGACAAGGGGATGAACATATACCAGCATTGCGCCGTATAGAATGAACCCTATGAGACTCGTAATGAGCTCCAGCAGTCTTGGAATATATGTACCTATGCCCCATCGGGTGGTTCCCTCCAGTGTCATTCTGGCCTTGCTGGCAGATTGCTTTCCGAGCTCCGATGTGAAGATCTGATAATCCATAGTGGATACCTTCCGGATCCACAGTTGATTGAGCCTTATCAGGACAAAGGAATTCATATTGTGCTCCATGGTATTCTTGGCCAACAGTTCCCCGATGGACGCCGCGGCGATAACGGCCGTTACAATAATGATATTTGTCAAGAATACGGTCTCGCCTCTGAAGGATTCGATGGAATCAATCACCAGCTTAGGGATAAATATGGAAGCCAGAGATTTTATGATTCTGGCAGGCACCAAAAGCAGAGCCAGAACAAATCCCAGCCTTCTGAAATGGAAAATTTCTTTGCAGTAGAACCGCAAATTGCTTGCGGTTTGCGTAGGTTTTTTACTCATGTTTACAGATCCTTATCCAGACATCCGGCAAGGGCCGATATCCCATGCGGATCATGGCAGGCTGCCAGATCAGGCCAATCAAAGAGAGGAGAAAAAACTTCTCCTCTCTCATGGTTTCCTTACTTACCCTCCGCCATCTTCAGCTGCGCAGTCACCAATCCGTAATAGATTCCCTTTTTCTCCAAAAGCTCATTATGGGTGCCGATCTCCGCAATGCTATGCTTGTCGATCACCACAAGTCTATCAGCATTTCGCAGCGTGGACAGTCTGTGGGCAATGGCAAAAGTGGTCCTGCCCTTCACAAGACGGTTCAAGGCCTGCTGAATCAGGAATTCGCTCTCCGTGTCCAGAGCCGAGGTTGCCTCGTCCAGAATCAACAGTCTGGGGTTGTTCAGGATAGCCCTTGCTATGGCGATTCGCTGGCGCTCCCCGCCGGATAGGTTATAGCCGTGCTCTCCCACGTAGGTATTGTATCCATCCGGCGTCTTGCATATGAAATCATGGGCATTGGCCGCCTTCGCCGCCTGAATCACCTCCGCCAGAGAGGCGTCCTGCCTTGCAAACCGTATGTTGGCCAGAATGCTGCCGGAAAACAGAAAGGTCTCCTGCAGCACCACGCCGATCTGCGAATGGAGGCTCTCCGCCTTCATGTCCCGCAGATCCACGCCGTCGATGGTGATTTTGCCCTGATCCACATCATACAGACGCATAATCAGGTTGATCAAAGTGGACTTGCCCGTGCCGGAAGCCCCTACCAGCCCGATCATCTCCCCGGGCTTCACCTGAAAGCTCACATTCTCCAGCACCGGCTCATAGGTATGGTAGCCGAAGGACACATCCTCAAAGGTAAAAGCGCCCTGAATAGGAAAGGCCTTGCTGTCCTTGCTGTCTGCAATTCTGGGCTCCTCGTCCAGTACGTCATAGATTCTGTTCAGGCTGGTGATCATCTGCATCACCATACGGGGAAGATGGGTCATCCAGTTCAGCGGCCCGAAAAGATAGCCGCAGTAAGTGATGAACTGCACCAGCTCTCCCAGAGACATATCCCCTTGAAGTACATCCATGCCGCCGAAATACACTGCAATATAGGATCCTGCTCCCAGCAGGAAGGTGAGAATGGGATAAAAAATCGCCCAGAAGGTCTCGTTTTTCTTGTTCAGAGTGGCATATTCCTCAGTTTTTTTCTGAAATCTGGCGGACTCCCGATCTTCCTTTCCGAAGGATTTCACCACGCGCATGCCGGAGATAATATCCTGCAGGCTGCTGGCCACATCATCATATTTCAGCCACTGCTTATGGAAGATGGTATGGATTTTGTGCCAGAAAGCTCTGGTAACCGCAAATACGATAACAATGAATACCATGGACAGCAGCGTCATTTTCCAGCTGATCACAAACATCACAACCAAGGACACTATCATGGTGAGCAGCACAGAAAACATGTCGCCGAACACCTCCTCCATAAAGCCCCGGATCTGGTTCGTGTCCCGGGATACACGGTTGAGAAGCTCTCCCGGCTTTCGGTTGTTGATAAAGGAAAGGGAAAGGGTCTGTATCTTGTGATAAAGCTTGTGGCGCAGGCTCATGCTCAGGGCGGATCCCAGAGACACGCACTGCCAGTAACGGTAGACCGATACCAGTATGCGGGCCACCAGCAGGGAAAATGTCACTCCCACAAACAGCCACAGATCTCCCCAGCCTCCGTTCCCCGTGGCCAGCGCGTTGTCAATAAAGTTTCTCTGGATCATGGGCGTCACCAGATTCACCGCCGCCGTCAGTATCATCAGCAGAGAAATCAAAAGAAGCTTCCCCACGTATTCGCCGCATAGGGCCATGAACTTCTTCAGGACGTCTGCCTTCCCCTCGCAGTAAGGGCATTTGCTGGTTCCCGGCAGCGCTCTACCGCACTTTTCACAGTATTTCTCATACTCCATGCTGACGACTTCCTCCGCCGTCCGCCCTGCCTTCGCTGCGGAAATGATAGCCTGCGCCCCTCGCGCCACATAGGCCACCCGCACGATATGCCGCATGGAAAACCTTGCGGCACAGACGATCTCTCCGTCTTTTTTTGTCACGGTGAGAATGCCGCTGTGTACCTGATGCTCACATTTGATCTTTTCACAGTCCGCAAGCCAAAAGGTGGAAATCACCTTCTCCGCATCCAGCACCACAAAGCGCTTCTGCGTCACCCCAAGCCAGATATCGGAAGCGTAAGCCTCTCTGGCCTGCATCTTTCCGCTGTCGAACTCCAGATCCACGGGCACACAGTAACGAAGAGTTTCCCCCGTCTCCAGCCCCAGCGCATCCGTCTGGGTCTTGTTCAAAGTATATAATAGTTTCATGTAATTACATGCCTTTCTTTTAAACCGGGCCTTTTGCCCTGGCCGATAAATCTCCTCGCAGCAAGCCGCGGGGAAGCAAACCTCTTTTTCTTAAATAAACAGATCCAGCTTTTTGCGTTCTATGACGCTCAGACTATAGAAGTCCGGAATCTCATATCTGTTTCCGTCGATATCCGTCACCAGCAGTCTGGAATCGCTCAGATGCACCACTGCATCCCCGCTCATCTGGGTGGTGAAACGGCATGCGCCAAAGGTGGTTACTACATTCCAGTATGCATAGCCGTACTCGTCCTTCACGTCCAGCACCTTGGTGATGGACGGCATAAAGTACCGGAGCTTGATCTGCTCCCGCAGCATTTCCTGCTGGTCCGCAGGCAGCGCAGAAAGCTTCTCCACAATGCCGATCTCCTTTGCCTTCTCGTCCGCCTCACGGATGGACACGAATTCCTCCGGATTGGTCAGGGGAAACGTCAGATATACCCCCACCCTCTCATATTCCTTGTCCTTCGTCTTAAGCGAGACGAAGCCTCCCGGCGTCCTGCTGAAAGAGGCGTTGTCCCCGTCCAGCATTCTCATTTCCAGAAGCTCCTCCGACTCCTTCTTGAGAGCCTCCTCGTCAAACTCCTGCAGGTTCAGCAGGTCCTGCCCATTATTAAAATCGCTCATCAACTTATTTCCTTTCTCATATTCATGGCCAGCTTCATTCAAATCTAATTCAATCTACTCCACTCCCCGCATGGCCAGCGCCTTTGTCTGCAGCTCGCTAAGTTTAAAATATGTGCCTTTCTTGTCCAGAAGCTCCTGATGGGTTCCCGATTCCGTGAGTCTGCCGTCGTCCAGCACGATCAAATGGGTAGCGTTGCGCAGGGTGGAGAGCCTATGGGCGATGGACAGCACCGTCCTGCCCTTTTCCAGCCGCTCCAGAGACTTCTGGATGGCAAGCTCCGTCTCTGTGTCCACAGCGGATGTGGCCTCGTCCAGAATCAATATCTGCGGATCCGCCAGAATAGCCCTTGCGATGGAAATTCTCTGCTTTTCTCCCCCGGACAGCGAACGGCTGGAAGAGCCTAAAAGGGTGTCATATCCTTCCGGCATCTTGCAGATAAAGTCATGGGCATTAGCCTGAACCGCCGCTCTGATGATCTCCTCACGGCTGGCTTCCGGTCTGGCATAGGCGATATTTTCCGCCACCGTGCCCATAAAGATATAAGTCTCCTGAGACACCATGGCCACGCTCCTTCGCAGCTCTTTAAAGCCGTACTGCTTCACGTTGACGCCGTCCACCAGCACCTCTCCCTCCTGAGTGTCATAGAGCCGGGAGATCAGATTCACCAGCGTGGACTTGCCGGCCCCGGAGCGCCCCACGATACCGAACACCTCCCCGGCGTTCACATGGAAGCTGATGTCCTTTAAGATAGGCTTGTGAGCCTCGTAGCCGAAGGTCACGTTCTTGAGCTCGATCTCTCCCCGGAAGGCCTCCGGCCGCAGCGGATTCGGGGCTTCCTTCACCTCCGGCACAGCGTCGATGATCTCAAACATACGCTGGGCCGAATTCATACAGTCCGTGTACCACCGGATGACTCTGGACATGAAGTTTAAGGGACCCTCAAGCTGGCCCACATAGCCGGAAAAGGTGATCAGCATGCCCAGCTCCACGTTGGAGCCGCTGATGATCAATGCGCCGCCTACCGCCCATACCAAAAAGCTGATGGTATCCTCCACGGTACAGTACAGTGCAAAGAATTTATTGTCATAACGGGCAAGATCCATCTCCGCAGTTCTCACCTTGCCGTTGTTCTTGCCGAAGCGGGTCATCTCCTGCTCCTGCTGTCCGAACGCCTTCACCACTCTGGCCCCTGTGAAGTTCTCGTTCATCTGACCCTTAAGCCGGCGGTTGGAGCGATGTCTCTTGCCGTAATAATGCCACAAGTGAGGCATCATGCGATAGCTGATGACAAACAGCACCGGCATCAGACTGATGGACACCGCGGCCAGCAGGGGATTGAGCAGAAACATGATCACGCTCATAGCCACGATATTTGCCACATTGATGAAGAAATAAGGAATACCGTCTATAAAAAAGGAAGATATCTGCTCCGCATCGTCGGAAACTCTGGTCATCAGGCCGCCCGTCTGCCTTCTGGAATAAAAGCTGATGGAAAGCCTGCCCATGGAAGTGAAAACCTGACTTTTCAGTTTGCCTACCACCTCCGGAGCGATCTTGGCGGTCAGGGCGCCCTGAAGCATCCCCAGACCCTGCATCAGCACCTTGACCACCACCATGGTGACTACCAAGAAAGCCAATGCCGTGGCAAAACGTCCTGCCGGAAGGTGAAGACTGTCCAGAATAGCCGGATTGCGAACCAAAATCTGGTCGTAAAGAATGGTTCCGCTTAAATAGGGCCATGCCAGATTCAGTCCGGCGGTTCCCAGATAGCATAGGATCATCACCGCAAGATATTTCTTGTAGGGCTTAAAATAAGACATAATCCGAAACAATATGGACTTTTTATCCATGCACTTAGGACATACTTTCCGCTCCTGATCCGGGTAGATCATTCCGCATTTGGGGCAGCATTCCTTCCCCTTCTGTACGTTCAGATCCTCCTCCGATATCTCCTCCTTGTCCTTCAGCTTCATGTACAGAGCGCATACCCGCAGGAAGGCCTCCATCTTGGTATTGGAAAAATGGCAGAGATTCCGCTCCACCCCGTCGATCTGTGCCAGAAGCACACCTGTGGCAACCTGACGAAGCACCTCCAGCTTGCTTATCTTGTCAAACTCAAAAATCTGCAGAGCCGGCTCTTCGGCAAGCGTCAGGTCCTCCGCGGAGACCGCCGCGCCGTATCCTCCGAAGCGGTATTCTCCTTTCTCTCTGACAGGATAGGCCGCCAAAAGAAGCTTATCCTTGGTCAGGGCCACTATGGAATCTGCAAAACGATATTCCATATCAAAATCAGCCATGGCCGCAAAGACGATATCCTCTTTCTTTATTCCGTACTTTCCGGCGATGCTGACAAAACTTTTTGGTAAATTCATTTCTACTCCCATCTGCGTATCACTCCGCACAATCATACATCCCTGCGTTTTGGCACAGCGGCGCTTTCCGGCGCTTTCCGGCCCCTTCATGGCCTTTTACGCAGGCTCTCCCGGACAAGGCAGGTTGTTTACAGAAAACACCGTCAACAGAAAACATAAAAAAACCATGGCTCCAGAAACTGACAGCCATGGTTCATTCTCCACATTTCCTGACAACGGTAAAACCGTTCCTGAAACTGAACTCAACCTGCAATATCCCGGGAGGCATTCACACTCTGTTTCGTTGATGTCTTGTAAGTTCTCAATTTCATCATTGCTTTGCTGCCTCCTTTCTTTCTATTTTTGTTAAAAGCCTTTTTTAGTATAAGCGCATTCCATAGCCTTGTCAACTGTTTTTTCCATATTTTTGTAGGATTTTCAAATGACTTTTCATATGGTTTTCATACGTGGGACATGCATCCTTAAAACCGGCCGCCTCTCCCATGTTTTGCTTTATTCCGCAATATGCCCCATGTAGTAAAAGCCATGGCATTCATCCAGCGACACGGGCAGAATCTTCCCGATCATGGAGGCGTCTCCGGGCACATGGACAATGGTATTGTTGGACAATCTTCCGGTGATCAGCTTGGGGTCGTTTCCGTTGACTTCTTCCATCAAGGCGCTCATGACGCTGCCCTGATGCTTAGATACCTGATCCCGAGCCGTTTCCTGCACCAGTCTAAGAAGTCTGTCAAAGCCCTGACGGACCTGCTCCGGCGGCACCTGATTCTCCATGGCCGCCGCAGGGGTGCCGGTCCGCTTGGAATAGATGAAGGTGAAGGCATTGTCGAATTTCACCCGGCGCACCACGTCCATAGTCTCCTCCAGATCCTCCGGCGTTTCCCCCGGAAAGCCCACGATGATGTCCGTGGTGATGGCAATATCCGGAATCTCTCTGCGGATCCTCAGCGCCAGCTCCTCGTACTGCTCTCTGGTATAGCGTCTGTTCATCTGCTCCAGAATCCGGGTGGAGCCGGACTGCAGCGGGAGATGGAGGTGGCGGCATATCTTGGAGGAACGCTTCATCACCTCTATCAGCTCCTCGGACAGATCCTTGGGGTGGGAGGTCATGAAACGGATGCGCAAAAGCCCTTCTATCTTCTCGACCTCCTGCAGAAGCCGGGCAAATGTGATGGGCTCGTCCAGATTTCGGCCATAGGAATTCACGTTCTGGCCCAGAAGCATGACTTCAACCACCCCGTCCGCCACAAGATTCCGTATTTCCTTAAGGATATCCTCCGGCCGCCTGCTCCGCTCCCGGCCCCGCACATAGGGTACGATGCAATAGCTGCAGAAGTTGTTGCAGCCAAACATGATATTTACCCCCGATTTAAAAGGATACTTGCGCTGAACCGGCAGATCCTCCACAATCTTGTCCGTATCCTTCCAGATATCTATAATCATTCCGTCCGCCTCATAGGCGGCATACAGAAGCTCCGCAAACTTGTAGAGATTGTGGGTGCCGAAGATCAGGTCCACAAAGGAATAGCTTTTCCGAAGTCTTTGGATCACCGCCTCCTCCTGCATCATGCATCCGCATAAGGCGATCATCATTCCGGGATTGCGCCGCTTGTACCCGTTGGCCTCCCCCAGCCTGCCGTAAACCTTCTGGTTCGCGTTGTCCCGCACGGTGCAGGTATTGAAGATGAGAAAATCCGAGGCCTCATCCTCGGTAAGCTCATAGCCTATGGCCTCCAGAATCCCCGCCAGCTTTTCCGAATCCCTTGCATTCATCTGACAGCCCATGTTGACCACACAGGCCCTGAGCTTTCGGCCTCTCTTCTGCTCCAGCCCATGCACCTGCTCCCGGCATTTGGCCAAAAAGAAGTATTGCCGTTCCGGGTCATTCTCCGGCGGCAGTCCCGTGGTATCTATTCTGTCTAAATCTATCTCCTTGTACATATTCATCACCTCAGGCAAGCTCACACTCCATTCCCATACCGCTGCGCCAGCCTCACCAGAAGCTCCGTCACCTGTTCCATGGACTGTATGCAGGCATACTCGAATCGGCTGTGTCCGTTGGAGCACCCGGTGCCCAGATTGGGACAAGGCAGGCCCATGTAGGAAAGCCTTGCGCCGTCTGTGCCGCCTCGGATAGGCTCAATCTGAAGTTTTCCACCCATCTCTTCCACCAGCTCTCTCACATTTTGGATCAAATGACCGTGAGGCTCCAGCAGCTCCTTCATATTATAATAACTGTCTTCCATCTCTATCTCCACGGTTCCCTCCCCATACTTGGCGTTGAGGAAGTCTCTGCACTGCGCCAGCAGCTGTTTCTTCTGCCCGAACAGCTCCCTGTCGTGATCCCTGATAATGTATTCCGCGGTGGTATTCTCCACATCCCCCGTTATCCCCGCCAGATGGAAGAAGCCCTCATGCCCTTCTGTATACATAGGATTCTGGAATGCGGGGAGAAGGCTTTGGAACTCGAAGGCAATCAGCATGGAATTGATCATTTTGCCCTTTGCACCGCCCGGATGGGTGCTGCGGCCGCTTATATGAACCTTTGCCCCCGCCGCGTTGAAATTCTCGATCTCCATTCCGCCGAAATCCCCGCCGTCCACGGTATATGCAAAATCTGCGCCGAACAGCTTTACATCAAAATGCTCGGTGCCCTCTCCGATCTCCTCATCGGGAGTGAATCCTACCCGAAGTTTTCCGTGCCTGATTTCCGGATGCCCAAGCAGGTATTCACACGCAGCCATGATCTCCGCTACCCCCGCCTTGTCGTCTCCCCCCAGCAGCGTAGTGCCGTCGGTGACGATCAGGTCCTTTCCTATATGTCTTTTAATCTCCGGGAAATCTTTCGTTCTGAATAGGATGTTCTTTTCTTGGTTCAGTATGATATCTCCGCCGTCATAGTTTTTCACGATCCTTGGCTTCACATTGGCCCCCGACACCGCATCCGAGGTGTCCATATGGGCTATGTAGCCCAGCACGGGAGCGTTCTCGCAGCCTGAAGAGGCAGGTATGGAGGCATACACATAGCAATGCCTTTCGTCGTAGGTGATTTCCTCCGCGCCCATGGCCTCCAGCTGCTCCGCCAAAAGCCGGGCCAGATCATGCTGCTTCGCCGTGCTGGGCGAGGTCTTGGTGGAAGCGTCGGATTGGGTGTCGATCTTGACATACTGCAGGAAATTTTCAATGGTTTTTGTCATTTGAGTCCTCCTTTTGCGCATTGCCCTCTAATCCCCGCCCTTGCGAGTTTCCGGAGAAAGGCCATAGATATCTTCCTGCATAATACCATATCCGTTTCATTTCCTCAATTCTTTTCGCAAAAAAGAAAACTGACTTATATGTAATTCTCTTTTCCCCGCCTTAGGCGCGGGATAAGCGCAGATCTCCCTGCAGGCCTTCCCTGACAATGCCAGCACACAGATCAGATTGGGCACCGCCATGAGTCCGTTGCAGATATCCGAGAAATTCCACACCGCCTCCAGAGGGCATACACAGCCCAGAAATGCCACAAGCCCGTAGGCGAAACGATACCATATGTTGTATTTGGTTTTCCCCCCCATAAGAAATTCAAAGGCCCTCTCCCCCTGATAGGCCCACCCGATGATGGTAGCAAATGCAAATAGGGCTATGCATACGCTGACAAAGCTCCCTCCCCACTCTCCCAGCGCAGTGCGGAAGGCTTCCAGAGTAAGCGCAGTGCCGGTAAGGGGCATTCCCGCCTCGTCCCGGGCGGCAAACACTCCCGAAGCCGCAAAGGCCAGCCCCGTGAGAGTACAGACGATTGCCGTGTCCAGAAACACGCCGGTCATGCTGATATAGCCCTGCCTCACACAGTCCTCCGTGTCTGCCGCGGCCGTGGTGATCCCTGACGCCCCAAGTCCCGCCTCATTGGAAAAGATGCCTCTGGATACGCCCCAGCGCAGGGACTGAAACGCCGTGACCGTTATACTGCCAAAGATCCCTCCTGCCGCCGCCTGAGGATTCATGGCCGCCGAAAATATACCTGCCACCGCTCCGGGCACGCTGCGCCAATTTACAAAAATCACGGCTAAGGTTCCCAATAGATAAAAAAGACCCATGAAGGGCACCAGAACCTGAGTCACTTTTCCGATGACCCCGATTCCACCGATGACCACCAAAATAGTCAATATGGTTAAAAAAAGGCCCGTGTCGGCCTTAGGAATCCGGAAGGAGACCCAAAGCGTATCCGCTATGGAATTGGACTGGGTCATGTTTCCCATGCCAAAAGACGCCGTGACAGCAAAGAGGGCGAAGGCGAACCCCAAAAACCTCCCGATCTCTTTGCGCCGAAACGCCCTAAGACAAGTGTACATGGGTCCGCCCACCGTCTCCCCCTTGTCGTTTTTGCTCCGGTACTTTACCGACAGCATGCTTTCCGTCAGCTTTGTGGCCATGCCCACAAAGCTGGTGGCTACCATCCAGAACAAGGCTCCCGGCCCGCCCAACACCATGGCTGAGGCTACACCGATGATATTTCCGATGCCAAGAGTGGTGGCAAGCTCCGTAGTCAAAGCCGCAAAAGAGGAAATCTTTCCGCTGCCCCCCGCCCCCCTTTCCATTCCGAAGGCACATTTCAGAGCAAACTTCAGATTCCTCAGAGGCAGGAATTTCAGCCGCAGCATCAGATAACAGCCGCTTCCCAGCAAAAGCGCCAGCATCCACGGCCCCCATACCAGATCGTCCAGCTCCTTGATCAGGTTTCCCAAAATCGTCCCGTTGATAAACATTCGCCCACCGCATAGTTTCCGTTTTCCTATTTATATCGGCAAAAGAGGCTTTTTATGCCTTTTCCGGTGTATATCGAATGTTTACTGAAATTCGGGAATCATCTCATACAGCTGCCGCACTCCGATGAGAATATCCGGATACGCATAGGACAAGCCCTTCTCCTCCGAATCCAATGTCCCGAATTCTATGAAAATTTCCAGAGAAGCTGCCTTGTAGGGCAGGCGAAGCCTCGCCAAACGGTTCTCCCAGTCACCTTCTATCCTATCCTCAATGTATGCCGTTATGGCCGCATAGGTATCTTTTTCCAGACTCGGCTGCATATCGACCACCCCATTTGCGACTCCGTTTATATACCATACATCCAGAATATCTTCATCTTCATTCTCCTCCATGTCCGTCTCGCTCTCCTGCCGGTCAGTATTAGATGTTATTATTGTAGTTGAATCTGCGGCCAGCTCTTGTAGCTGTGCATCTGTGGAAATGACGCCGAAATAAGACGCACAGAAAAGCCATAACTCCCTCAGGCTTTCCGGTTCAAAAAACTTCTTGTATTTGATATATGTGTACTCGGAGGCCCCCACCCACCTGCAGCCCTGAATCTTCAAAGCATAGAGCATGCCGGTTTCCGCATCCGTAAGGAGCCTGACTGTAATGCCGTCCTCACAGACCAGTTCGATAAACCATAAAATGAAATTCACGCCCTTTGTATAATTGTCGCTATAGACTACATATTGTTTCCATTGGCTCAAGGTATAGCCAAATTCCAGCGCATACAAAGGAATCAGATCCCACGACGCTCCATACTGCCCTATCCCCTCATTTAGGTAGCCCGATTTAAGGTACTCCTCCAGCTCCGCCGTATCTCCTCCTGCTGCAAGGTTTCTGGATGTCACATAAAAGCTGTCCCCCAGAGCCAGCCCCTCCGCAAAGTTCAGCATTCTCTGAAATATATTTTTTTCATAGCTGCTGCTCAGCGCCTCTACATCCATGCGCTCCTGCCGGCTCCATTCGGTTTTTCTGTGGAGAACGCTGTCCTGGATCTGGAACATGATCTGCGGCGTGAAGAAGGCAGTCACCACCACGGCGGCAATGGCAAGGGGCACCACAAGATACTGCTTACTACGCCGTGGTTTCCCAAAAAGCCCCTCCGGGTTCCCTCTGCCCCAATTCCTGCCTTCAGTTTTTTTCTCGTCGTATTTCTTCAGGCCGTATTTCTTTTTGTCATGTTCCTGCATGCCGTATTCTCTGCCATGTTTCCCTCTGCCGCCCCTTTTTTTCTCTATTTTGCGCCTGTCCATATCCTATCCCTGCTCCCGCTTTCTCAAAAAGACCTTCATGACCGTTCCCTCTCCCAGCCTGCTGTCGATCTGCAGGGTGCCCTCATGTAGCTGAATGATCTTCTGGCAGAGGGCCATCCCGATTCCGGCGCCTCCTTCCTTGCGAGACCGGGATTTGTCCACCATATAGAAGGCCTCCGTGATACGGCTGATCTCTTCCCCCGGAATTCCTCTGCCGTTGTCCACCACCTTAATCTCATAGCCTTCCGGGCGAACAGAACCCTTCATTAGGATAAATCCTCCCTCCCCCTTGTCCATTGCCTTCACCGCATTGTCCAGCAGATTATAGAAAAGCGACAGCAGAAGCTCGCTGTCCCCGTAAATGGTATGTTTTTCCAGATCCACCTTACCCCGAAGCCCCTTCTGCTTCCATATGGGGCGCATGGTGACACGAATGTTTTCCTCCAGCGATTTGGTTGAAATGGGTTTGAAGACTATGGGATTTTTGTCCATACTCACCAGATCCAGAAGCTTATGGGAAAGACTTTCCAGACGTTTTCCCTGACTGAAGATATAGAAATATGCCTCATGGCATTCCTCCTCCGTCAGCTTCATGGAATTGAGCATGTCCGCATATCCCATAATCGACGTCAAAGGAGTCTTTAATTCATGGGCGAAGGCTGCGGTAAAGTCTTCCTTCTGCTTCGCCTCCAGCGCCTTAATGCGCATCTCCTCCACCAGACGGTCCGCCATCCTGTTGAAGTTTCTTGCCAGTTCTCCGATTTCGTCCCCGCTCTTGTTGTGGGAGCGCAGCTCGTAGTCGCCATCCGCTATCCTTCCCGCCAGCTTGTCAAGGCTGGTGATAGGTCTGGTGATGTACCGGGAAAGCAGATAAATGCTTATGCCGCCTACGAAAAGCAGACACACCAGCGCTATACGGTATCGGGCAAGGATGGTGTCCCTATCATTGTATATGGCCGTCAGATTCCGGCACATCCCCAGATAGATTCCCTCGGAGGCCATCTCCGACACCACTGCCGTAAACATATAAGAGCCGTCCCCGATCCGGCGAATACAGTAGCCGTAGTTATCCGTCTCATTCAGGGAATGCATCAGCTCTTCCACATCTTTTTTGAAGCCCATGGCCGTCAGGTATTCCTCGCCGTAATAATAGGCGCCGTCCATGCCCGCGGCAAACATATGACTGCCCTCCCGCTCTACGCTGTCGGCTATGCTGTTCAACGTCCTGCTGACGGCATAGTCCTCCCCGAATTCCTCCACGGACTGATACCCCATCTCAAACAAGAAATGAAACATCCTGCTCTCGCTGTTCCCCTGCTGGATCTCCTTATTCAGAAGCCGTGAAAAATCGGAGTCCAGCATCCAGATTCCGAATACGGCGAACATCACGGTCAGCAGCACCGTCATGGCAAGAAACAATTTATCCGCAAATCTCACTGCTCTACCCGCGCCTTTCCGTCTGTGACAGTTATGGAATGATTCCTCAATGGCTTCCTGCCCGCTCCTCTCCCTCCAGACGATATCCCACCTTATACACCGCTGAAATCTCACTGTCCCAGCCCAGCTTCTTCTTCAGGCGCTGGATGTGCAGATCCACGGTTCTGCTCTGCCCCATATACTCCCCGCCCCAGACCGACTCGTATATGGTCTCCCGATAGAGGGCGATGTTTCGGTTTCTGGCAAGCAGAAGGAGCAGGTCGAACTCCTTCATGGTAAGAGGTATCTGCTCGCCGTTTCTGGTCACAGACCGGGAGGCCGTGTCGATAACCACATCGAAGATATTCATAACGGTTTCCGTCTTGTTATACCTTCTCAGCACAGCCTCCACTCTGGCCAGCAGCTCCACAATCTCAAAGGGCTTTGTCAGGTAATCATCGGCCCCCATCTTCAGGCCCTTCACCTTGTTTTCCGTACTTCCCAAAGCCGTCAGGAAAATCACGGGAAGCTCCAGCGATCTCGCGTATTCCATCAGTTCATATCCGTTTATTTCCGGAAGCATTACGTCCAGCAGCAAAAGGTCGAATTTCTCGCTGTCCATCAGGTCCGCCGCCCTGCCCCCGTCAGAAGCCCAAATGCAGTGATATCCGGCCTTGCGCAGGTTCATCTTGATCAAATTTGCGATGGGCTCCTCGTCCTCGGCTATCAATATCTTGAGCATGCCATCCATCCCTCCCCGGCTATATTGCAATGAATCTGATTCTAATAAAGAATTATAATATTATCAAATATATGTGTATCCGAATTGTATCCCTACCTCCCATTCTATTCTCCGGCATAGGGTCTGTCAATGGAAAATGCCGTTTCCGGCTACATTTGCAGGCCCTATTGACTCTTTCCTGATATTCCGGCTATAATAAGTTTCGGGCACAGCTCCTGCCATTTTAAGCTTAAATTAACGAGTTATACCACTGTGTGCAAAGAGGTATCGTTATGAAAAATATTTTGATCGTAGATGATGATGTGCATATCGGAAACATGCTGGAGGAAATCCTGAGCAAAGAGGGGTACGGGATATGGAGGGCCTATTCCGGCTCCGAGGCCCTTCTCCTGCTCTCCCGCTCCAAACCCGACCTGATGCTGTTGGATCTGATGCTGCCGGGCTTAAGCGGGGAAGAGGTGCTTTCCAGACTCAGGGAAGACTGCGGTCAGGGTATCCCCGTGATTGTTCTCAGCGCAAAAACGGAGGTATCCGAAAAGGTGGCCCTGCTTTTGGGAGGCGCCGCAGATTATGTCACAAAGCCCTTCGATACAAGGGAGCTTCTGGCCAGAATCACGGTACAGCTGCGCCGTCCAGCCCCTTTGGACGCCTCCCCCGTTCTTGCCTATGAGGGCATTTCCATCCATACGGATTCCCGGAGCGTCACGGTGGAAGGCTGCGAGGTCAGACTTACCAGAACAGAATACGCCATTTTAAAGCTCCTCATGAGCAACCCTTCTCAGGTGATTACCAAATCCCTGCTTTTGGACCGTATCGGCGCAGATACTCCTGACTGCACGGAAAGCTCTCTGAAAATGCATGTCAGCAATCTGCGCAAGAAACTCAAGACCATAAATGATAAAGACTATATAGAGGCCGTATGGGGTATCGGCTTCAAAATGAAGGGCAAATAGGTAAGCTTCCATGGTTCGGCTGCCGCTTTTGTATGTTTTCTATACTGTTTCTATACCGTTTCCTTTACCGCTTTCTTTACTCTGACGGGCTAGAATGAACCCATCATAAGCAAGGAGGTTTGTCATATGGAATATGTTTTGGAGACATCCGCTTTGGGAAAAAGCTACGGCCATTTTAAGGCGCTCAACAATCTGTCCATGCGCGTGCCCAAGGGTTCGATCTATGGCTTCATAGGCAAGAACGGCGCCGGGAAGACCACTCTCATCAGAGTGATCTGCGGACTGCAGGCACCTTCCTCAGGCAGCTATTCCCTATACGGTAAGAAGAACACAGAGCGGGAAATCGTCAAGTCCCGCAGAAGGATGGGGGCCATTGTGGAGACCCCGGCCATCTATCTGGACATGACGGCGGAAGAGAACATGCAGCAGCAATACCGCATTCTGGGCCTGCCTTCCTTCGACGGGATAGAGGAGACCCTGCGGCTGGTAGGGCTCTCCGGCACCGGCAAAAAGAAGTCCAGACATTTTTCTCTGGGCATGCGCCAAAGGCTGGGAATCGCCGTGGCTCTGGCCGGAGACCCGGACTTTCTGGTGCTGGACGAACCGGTGAACGGACTGGATCCTCAGGGTATCATCGAGATCCGGGAGCTGATCTTAAAGCTCAATCGGGAAAGACAGATCACCATACTGATCTCCAGCCATCTGCTGGATGAGCTGTCCAAGCTCGCCACCCATTACGGATTCATCGATGGCGGACGCATCGTAAGGGAGATGAGCGCCGCCCAGCTGGAGGCTGCCTGCCGGAAATGCATCCGCATAGAAGTCTCGGATACAAAGCCACTGGCAAAAGTGCTTGATGAAATGCAGCTGGAGTATGAAATTCTCTCCGACAAGGAAGCCCATGTGTTCGCCAAGGTCAATGTTTCCCAGCTGGCTCTTGCCCTAAAGAAAAACAACTGTGAGATTCTGTCTCTGCATGAGCGGGACGAAAGTCTGGAGAGCTTCTATATGAACCTTGTAGGCGGAAGCATCAGAAAGGAAGGTGTTTGATATTATGAAAAAACTCATATCTGCCGGACTTGCCCGACTGAAAAAAGACAAAATTTTCTGGATATGCTTAATCGCCCTGCTGCTCTATACATTGATATCGATGCTGAACAGCTGCAGGCAGGCTCTCCTGCCTGAAATGTCGGAATACGCTTACACGCTGGATCGCTACTATTACAGCTACAGTCTGCATATCGGCCTATTCTGTGCCGTCTTTATCAGTCTTCACATAAACACGGAATACCGTGACGGCACCATGCGCAACAAGATCATAACCGGCCACGGGCGGCTTGAAATCTATCTCTCCAACCTGATCGTGAGCCTTACGGCAATCCTCTCGATGCTTCTGGTATGCCTCGCAGGAGGACTGGCAGGAATTCCCTTTATAGGTCCATGGCAGTCCTTCCAGAAGCTGGCGGTCTACTTGCTGATCAGTCTGTTATATGTAGCCGCCTATACCGCCATCTTTACCCTCGTGAGTATGCTTTTCACCCACAAAGCTCTCTCCCAGATTCTGACAATCCTATTGTTCTTAGGACTGCTGCTCTTGGCAGGCAATCTCTATACCGCACTGCAGGAGCCGGAAATGATCAGCAATATCACCATAACCATGGAAGAAGGTATGAAAATGGCAGATCCCACGCCTAACCCGAAATACGTGAGCGGGGATCTGCGAAATGTATATCAGTTTCTGGTGGATTTTCTGCCCACCGGGCAGTGTCTCCAGATGTATAGCTCAGAGATAGCCCATCCTCTGAGAATGATGCTGTCCTCTCTGAGCATTTTCATCGGAACCACCGCTATAGGGATCGTCTTCTTCCGCCGAAAGGATTTAAACTGACATGAAGATAGGAAACAGTCTATGGGATCAATGGAATGAAATGGTTCTGGCAGTCACCCTGAAACCGGCTGCCCCCGGAGCGATCTGGCTCTGGGGGCTTGCAGGTGCTGCGGTTGTGGTCATTTTGATTCTATTGATAAAAATCCGGCTGCTTCAGAAGGCTGCCGAAGAGATTCAGCAGGCCTTCACCGAAAGGCTGGACATAGAAACCAACACCTTGATCGACATTTCTACCGGCGATAGGCATATGCGGAATCTGGCTGCCGCCTTGAACCGGGAGCTGGTCAGGCTTCGGGCCCAGCGCAGGCGCTTCCTGCAGGGGGACCAAGAGCTGAAAAGCGCCGTCACCAATATTTCCCATGATCTGCGTACCCCTCTCACCGCTATCTGCGGCTATCTGGATTTGCTGGAAGCAGAACAAAAAGGGGCTTTGGCCTCCGCCCGCTACATTGCAATCATACGGAATCGCACCGAGACTCTGAAGGATCTGACAGAGGAACTGTTTCGCTATTCTGTCATAGCCTCTCAGGAGGAGGAACACCCCACGCTTGTGACACTGAACGAAGCGCTGGAAGAAAGCATCGCCGCCTATTACACTGCTCTGACAGAACACTGTATCTCACCGGAAGTTCAAATCACCGAGAAAAAGATCCTGAGGAGGCTTGATCCTTCCGCCCTCTCCCGCATATTCTCGAACCTTTTGAGCAACGCTATCAAGTATAGCCGCGGGGATCTGGACATCCGCCTCTCTGATAACGGAGAAATAGTCTTTTCCAATGCCGCCCCGGCTTTAGACGAAGTACAGACGGGAAAGCTTTTCGACCGTTTCTACACGGTGGATTCAGGCCGGAAATCCACCGGCCTTGGGCTGTCTATCGCCCGGGCGCTGACAGAGCGGATGGGGGGAATGATTTGGGCAGACTATGAGAATGCCGTTTTACATGTTCATGTGCTATTCCCCGATCATTCCTCTGAAATTTTCTGACTCCCCTTTGGCTCCTATTTGGACTGCTCCCGCTGCCCATCCAAACCTTTTATTCACACATAACTTTTATTCACACGAAATCCGCTCCCCGCTCTCTCATCCGCTCTGCCACTTCTTCTCCCGAAACTTGTCCCGGAAGCAGGCTTTTGGTACTGCACATGGCCGCTGCGATTCCTGCAGCTTCTCCCATGCTATGGCAGCAGATCTGAATCCGTATGGAGGACTGCGCCACAAAGTCCGCGCCGATACAGCGGCCTGCCACCAGCAGGTTTTCCAGATCCGCGCCGACCAGACAGTCATAGGGTATCTCATACCAAGGCTTTTGGGGATCGCCTGCAGGCAAATCTTCCCTGAACAGTTCCTCGCTGCCATGTACATCCACGGGGTAATTGCACTGACTGATACAGCCCTTGAACTTCCTCTGGCCCAGAACATCCATGGCCGTCAGCCGATATTTTGTGTGTATTCTGCGGCTCTCCCGGATTCCCGGTACTATGGAGATTGCAGAAATGTACGCATTTTCAAAGCCCTTGAAGTATTTCTTGTAAAATGCCAGTTCCTTGTAGATAAAAGCTCTGCCCCGCAGCTGCAGCTCGGTGAGCTGCAGCGGATCACAGGCGTCCGTCAGGTCAAAGAATTCCGGATTGTTGAAGGCCACTTCGTCCTTTCTCCCCGGTATCTCAAACATGGTCCAGTAGGCCATACTCTGCTCCCACAGATCCCCCTCTGCCACGGCCTGCAGGAAGATGGGCTTCAGCGCGCTGTCCCGTCTCTCCACCACGCATCCGAAAAGGCCACCTCCCGACTTGCCCGATCTGGCATTGTCCGGATCTCCAAGACTGTCCAGAAATCGGCCCAGTGTTTCCTTGTTCACCCCGCCCACGAAATAGCGCAGGCTCATGGGCTGATTGGCCCCTGTCTTGGGATTCCCCGCCTCAAATCCTGCCCCGGCCAAAACCGACAAGGAGCCGTCCCCCGTGCCGTCGATAAATATCTTTCCCTCTATCTTGCGGATGCCATCCTTGCAGGCCACGGCTATGGCGCATATCCGCTTGCTTTTCCCGGAGGCCGGGCTTCCTAGGGACATTCCTTCCTCTGTTTTTGCACCGCAGACACATGCATGCAGCAATATACGGACTCCGCTCTCCCGGCACATTTGTTCCAATAGTATCCCATGGATGATAGGATCAAAAGAATTCTGGATATGCTTTTCCTGATGGTACGCCCTGATCCTATTGTCAAGCTCGTTATGTAAACCGGAACATCTGGGTTCTCCGGGGACTCTGACGGTCATATAGGGCATCACCAGCGCCCCCACCGCGCTGCCGCCCAGATATCCCTGACTTTCAACCAGAAGCACGTCAGCCCCCTCTCTGGCGGCGGCAATAGCTGCAAACGCTCCTGCACTGCCTCCCCCGCAGACCACCACCTCTGCGCTCAAATAGGTTTCCAGTCCCTTCCAATCGATGCAGTCTTTCCTATTCATCCTTTTTCCTCCTGAATTAAAATCCATGGTTGCACAGATCTCTGCCTGATTCTATCCTATCCTACTTATTATATAACCTTTTATTCCCTCGCAAGCAATGCCAAAAACGGCTATATGAATTGTCATTTTTGGCACATTCTTTATAAACCTGCCTCGCTGCCCTTACCCACAAGTATGAAAGGCTTCCGAAAAGCCTTCAATCCGGCAAAAGGCCGGCCTTAATCAGGCCGGCCTCCACCAAACAGCTATGGTTGCTCCTATTTGTCACAGTCTTCGCATCTGTCAAAAGCAGGGTTAAAGGCGTAGAAGTTCTTGCTGTCCAGCCTATCCTGCGTGATGCGCAGAGCTTCGCCAAAGCGCTGGAAATGCACGATCTCTCTGGCCCGCAGGAACTTGATGGGCTCGCACACATCCGGCTCCTTGATCAGACGCAGAATGTTCTCATAGGTGGATCTGGCTTTTTGCTCCGCTGCAATCACCCAAGAACAACTTTTCATTTTAACAAAGGGACTGTAAACTCAAAAATTCCAGTGGATTTCAACGGGAACATCCCTTGTGCCCTGAATTCGTTTATTTACTGAAATATAGTCTATGAAAATTTCAACCATTTCACGGGTCAGGTGTTCCGGATTGGTATACTGCCGAACCAGTTCCCCACGGTTGTCTCCTGCGGCAATGCGGGTATCTAAGCCGGCAAGCTGCTTTTTGCCCTCCTGCATGGCGCGGGCCAATCGCTCTTTGTCAGCGGTAAAGCCTTTTGTCAGATCGATAAAATCACTTTCACTGATGATTCCCCGGACTTTATCCATGTAAATGTCTCCAATGCCTTTGGAATATTCTTCCATCCGCTTTTCGTAGACGGCAAGATCGGCAATCAGCCGATTGCGCCGTTCTTGCAGATTGGCTGCAAACCCTATATTCTGGGCAAGAGCGTCTCGGTCAAGATATTCCTCGGATAGGCGGTTCAGCTCTGCAATGACCATAGCCTCCAAGCGGTCAACGGAAATAAAGGAGCCTATGCAGGCATCCTTCGCCACATGGCGGTTTGAGCACCGCAAATAATGCTTTCCCTTGTTCTTTGACGAGCGCATGGTATATCCGCAATTCGCACAGCGGACTTTCTTTGCGAATAAACCGATGGTCCCATCCGAAAAGGGCTTTGCGCGCCCGGCGATCATCGCCTGCACCCTATCCCAAAGCCCACGGTCGATAATGGGCTCGTGGGTTCCCTCCACAATGTACCATTCGCTTCTCGGACGCGGCTTGTTCTGCTTGGTCTTATAGGAGACGCTGCCGTATCTGCCCTGAACCATGTTGCCGATATAAATTTCGTTAGTCAGCATATCGGAAATCGCAAAGTATTTCCAAAGAGCGCTATTCTTCATCTTCGGCTGCCGGTACCGCAGACCGTGCAGACGCTTGTACTCGGTAGGGTTCGGAATCCCGCGGTCATTGAGCATTCGGGCAATTGCCGTTTTGCCATAACCCTGTGCAAATAGGGTAAATACCTCACGCACAACGGCTGCAGCTTCTTCGTCGATAATTAAGTGCCCTTTTTGACAGGGGTCCTTTTTATAGCCGTAAAGGGCAAAGGCACCGATATGAAAACCATTTTGACGTCGGCTGGTGAGAACACTGCGGATATTGTCGGACATATCTTCCAAGTACCATTCATTCACCAGCCCGTTGATCTGACGGGATTTTTTGTTTCCCTTGTTGGCGGTGTCAGCATTGTCGACAATGCTCACAAAGCGAATCCCCCAAATCGGGAACAGACCATGAATGTACTTTTCTACAAGCTCCAATTCGCGGGTAAATCGTGACTGTGTCTTACAGAGGACAATATCAAACCGGCGGTTTCTCGCGTCGTCTATCAATCGGTTAAATTCCGGGCGGCGGCGATCCGATCCGGTATAGTCGTCATCGCTGTATATATCATAAAGCTCCCACCCTTGTTCATTTGCGTACCCAAGCAGCATAGCCTTTTGGTTTTGTATGCTGCCCGAATCATCGGTTTCACATTCCTTGTTTCTGTCCTCTTCGGATAAGCGGCAATAAATAGCTACTTTAATGTTCATATCCCTTTCGGAGATAGAACAAGCCCTCTCCTATATAGATTATCCTACATAAGAAACGGCTTGTCATCACTGCTCCGGGGCAGCCCCTTTATTTCTTTCCATTTGGTTGATCAGCTCGATCCATTTCGCCGTCAGGCAATCTTTCAGCCTTCCGTTTTCGCCGCTTTTGAAAACGCTTGTCAGGCAGGGTTTCGGCTTTTCTGAGAATTGGCGTTGTTCCATAGAATCCCCATCCTTACTCAAAAGTTGTCATTCACTCAAATCATATGTAATACTGCTTGTTCCATATGTTGCACCGGCGGTATTTAAAGATGATTCTTTGATTTTATCCGTCACATATGCAAGGTTATAACAGCTTTTGGCTTTCTCGGATGGTTATCGTGCCCAGCCGCATGTTGAAAATTCTCTCATCTTGTATATCATCTTGTATATTTTCTCATCTTGAGGGCATTTGAAAATCTGCAAGAGCCCTATTCAGATAATCATTAAATGGCTTCATAATGCGGAAAAGTTCCGTTGCCTTTATGAGAAAAGCTTCGGCATCGTATAATTCTTCGTCTTTGATTGGGTATTCCAAATACCAGCTCTTAAATTTGAAGTATTCTGCCTGTGGGTGTCCCTTATCATATCCCGCCGGGACATTTTTGAGGGCCGATCCTTGTACAGCAAAATATTGCTCAAATTCCGGCTCATGAATAATGTTTTCAAACTCTCTGCCGTTTTGAACTATGTAATCCCGTACCATTGTGGTTGCGTCCTTGAACATATCTGCAAAAAGCCCGCCACCTAAAAATGATTGTCCGCCGGGCTTTATCATAATGTAATAGCCCACGGGGACTGGCAGCTTTCCCTGTGAAGAAATATGGGCGCGAAATGCCGGATTATAAGGCGATTTATCGTGGCTGAACCTTGTATCCCTCACCAGTTTAAAGGTAAGGTTCTTCGGTTCATTATGCAGCACGCTGCTGTCAAATTTACCGACGCGCAAGATCAGCGCCCCGATCAATGCTTCAAATTCTGTGTTTGCCGCTTTGTTTTCTGCCTTATGTTCATGATACCATTCCCGATTATTGTTCTCGCCTAAATCAGTAAGGTAATTCAAGATAAGCCGAGTGTTCATTTTTCAATCCTCCTAAGCATTTGTCACAACGGAATAGGAAGCTCCGTCTAAGAATTTTTGGATGAACTTTTTCAGGCTTGCCGGAGATTGATAGGTTTTGCAAAAGGCAAATTCCTGCGAAAGATCATCAATGCTTTCCATAGCTTGTTTCACTTCAATCATAGTATCTTTCGGGACGGCAGACGCGAAATCCAGCTGTGCCGGGTTAATCCTATGATTTCGGATTGCATAATTGACTCTGTTTGCACAGCGGCACTTTCCGTTTCCGTACTCGCCGCAATATTCCATTAAGAAATCCGCCATTTTGCGGCGGATTCTTGAGAGCCGCTGTCGGTAGGCTTCAGGAGTGATCCCCAAAATATCGCCTGCAATGCGGCTGTCCAGCTGAAACATTGTCCCTAAGATAAAAATGCACCGGCTTTCGGCGTCGAGACATTGCAGCATGACATTGGTGCAGGACATTTTCAGCTCTTCCGCTAAAATTGCTTTTTCCACATTCTGGGTTAAGTCGGACACATCATCGATTTTTCCGTTTACAATGTCGTCCCCATAGAATTCAAAGCTAAGAGGAAATTTTGCGAACATATGCTTCTGATAATTTTTTAGATGGTTCGTCGCAATGCGGAATACCCAAGTGTGAAATGCGCTTTCTCCCCTAAAAGAGGACAAATGGGTTATGATCTTTAACAGAATATCCTGTGTGGCGTCCTCAGCGTCAGGGAAAGTGCCCAGCATACGCAGCGATAGGTTAAACACCAAATCCTGTACGCTGACAATGACTTTTTCCAGAGATTCTTTATCTCCGGCAGTGGCTCTCTCAATCAAAGCCAATAGTTCTTCGTTTGTAGTGTTTTCCATGGATTTCTACCTCCTCACATTCCATTAGACAACCCAAAGACCGCCCTGTGACAGGAAAAATAAACTTTTTTACTATAAATGAGCAAATTTAAAAAATTGCACAATAAGCCTATGCCACTAAAGCTTTAACCCGCTCAAAGCCA
>RAZA01000029.1 GCA_003612485.1 bacterium D16-50 | reverse complement strand
AGTGGGTGATTTTTTTGAGATAGGGTCTGAATAGCCTTATAGAATGGGGGCTAAAGATTCCGAGAAAATATTTGATTCTTTAAGGAGGAAACATTTTGGATAAATACAATGTCTCCCTTACAAGCCGGGCTTTACGGGATCTGGATGGCATCTATGTTTATATTGCCCAGACTTTACTGGTGCCTGAAACTGCATTGGGAATGGTGGATAAAATCGAAAAAGAAATCCTTTCCTTAGAAGAAATGCCCTACCGCTTTCCAGAGAGGAAAACAGGGGCATATGCCAACAAGGGATATAGACAACTTTTCGTTGGTAATTATACGGTTATTTACCGCATTGACGAAAAACGCCGACAGGTTATCGTCATAACCATCAGATACTCCCCCAGTCAGTTTTAATATACAATATATAGTATTTTCTATTTGACTTATTCTATATATTGTGCTATCATGAATTTGTTAATGAATTTTGTGCAGTTCCAGGACGAGAAGCACACGCTGTTTAAGTTTGTACGGAGTCAGAAAGTATAAAGTGCAGGACACTTTACGCCTTCTGGCTTTTTTGTGTCTGTAAAGCACCTCTTTACAGGCTGTCATACAGCATATCTGTACGCAGGCAGGAATGACTACGGCAAGAACAGGCCGTTATCATCTCCTGCCTTTTTTCGTTCAAGGAAGGAGGCCGGAAAGGGAATTTCACAAATTCACTGGCAAAATCTAAAAGAAAAGAGGAAGAATGAATGTCACAGACAACAGAACGTATTCACGAACTGGTGGACAAGCTCAACCAGTACCGCAATGAGTATTACAACAAGAATGCCCCCAGTGTGTCAGATGCCGTCTATGACCATCTTTATGACGAACTGGAGCGCCTGGAGAAGGAAACAGGGATCATCATGAGCAACTCCCCCACACAGACCGTAGGCTACAAAGCTGTCAGCAGTCTGGAAAAGGTACGGCATCCCATCCCACTGCTCTCACTGGGCAAGACCAAGATGGTGAGCGAGCTGGCTGCTTTCTTAAAGAAACACGCAGCCCTGCTCATGCTGAAGCTGGACGGCCTGACCGTAAAACTCGTTTACGAGGACGGGAAGCTCGTGGAAGGCTCCACCAGAGGCGACGGCGACGAAGGGGAACTTATTACCCACAATATCTCTGCTTTCCGGAATGTGCCGCTCTCCATCCCTTATAAGGGGCGCCTTGTAATGACCGGTGAAGGATTTATCCATAAGAGAGACTTTGATCGCCTGAAGGATACCCTGACAGGCAGCGACGGAAAACCCTATCGCAATGCAAGGAATCTTGCCTCCGGTTCTATCCGGTGTCTGGATGCCTGCATCTGCAAAGAACGGGAGATCAGCTTTTTTGCCTTCAACATCCTTGAGGGCATGGATGAGTTCTCCGACATCAGGGACAGCCGCAGCAGCCTGCTGCTCTCCCTGCCTGAGTATGGTTTTGGTATCTGCCCTTTCCTGCCGGTATCCCCTGATGAAACGGCTGAGGATATTTCGGTAAAAATAAGGACACTGACAGACCTTGCGGAGCTTTCGGACATTCCCATTGACGGGATGGTGCTGCGCTTTGACAGCTTCTCTTATTCCGCAACCCTCGGCAGGACCGGCCACCATTACAATGACGGCATTGCCTTCAAATTTGAGGATGACACCTATGAAACGGTCTTCCGGTCTATTGAATGGCAGACAGGACGCACCGGTGAGATCGCACCGGTAGCAATATTTGACACTGTGGAGATCGACGGCTGTGAGGTATCTAGGGCGAGCCTCCATAACCTGACCTTCATCAAAGGACTGGAGCTGCACCCCGGATGCCGCATCCTGGTATCCAAGCGCAACATGATCATTCCCCATGTAGAGGAAAATCTGGACCGCGGGAACTATCAGGACATGATACCACAGACCTGCCCCTGCTGCGGGCAGCCTACACGCATGCATTCCAGGGCAGGCGACAAAGGGCGCATGGTGGAAACGCTCCACTGCGACAATCCCGAATGCGGCAGCCGCATCCTTCATAAGTTCGTTCACTTTGCAGAAAAGAAAGCCATGAACATCAGGGGGCTTTCCGAGGCAACGCTGGATCAGCTTATTCAGATCGGCGCCTTGAAAACCTATCAGGATCTATACCACCTTGACCGCTACCGGAATGAGATCATCGCTCTGGAAGGTTTCGGAGAAAAATCCTTCGAAAATCTGATCGCTTCCATCAATGAAAGCCGTAACACAACATTTGTGCGCTTCGTGGTGGCAATGGACATCCCCCTGATCGGCAGGACTGCCAGCAGGATACTGGACGGGCATTTCCATGGCAGCCTGCGGGAACTGAGGCTGGCCGCATTGGACCGCTTTGACTTTACCTGTCTTGAAGGTATCGGTGACATTATGAGCAGCAACCTCCATAAGTGGTTCCGCAACCCGGACCACCTTCTGTTATGGGGCAGCTTACAGAAAGAATTACACTTTGAAAATGGTTTGGATGCAAAGGCATCCGGAGAGGAGAACAATATGAACGGAACAAATAACAAATTTGCAGGATGCACCATCGTAGCCACAGGAAAACTTGAGAACTTCACCCGCGACGGGATCAACGCCAAAATCATCAGCCTCGGCGCCACGCCCGGCAGCTCCGTCACCAAAAAGACAGATTACCTGATCTGCGGGGAAAAGGCCGGAAGCAAGCTGGCAAAGGCGCAGCAGCTCGGTATTAAGGTACTGACAGAGCAGGAATTCATGGATATGATCGCTTCCTGAGCATGGCTGTCCGGCAAAGGCTTTTACCTGATTTCCGCATACAGGCAGTGCTGCCTGTATGCGGATAAAGTCAAAGGAGGATATGATAGATGAACATTTCAGGTGTTCCCCTACTGGCAGAACCATCAAATCTTCCTGCCAGCAGCACACTGACAGAAACAGGTTGGGAAAATATCCCCGTCCATGAAAATGATGTCACAACCGTCCTTATGCAGCGCTGGATTGCCTGCTTTATGCTGTATGACTGGAATCTCCACCATGCAGATCACGCTTATCTTAGCAATAAGTGCAACTGGGTGCAGCAGACATACAAACAGCTGGAAGGTACGGCCCCAGATGCCGCATCTTTAAAGGATACCCTGACTGATACGTTCAATCGAATCCTGCTTGAGGATGTGGAGGACTTTATTCAGACGCACATGAAGGTATGGAAATGTGACCGTCTGACGGTTGAATTCCAGGTCGTGAAAGTGACAGCGGAAATCTTTTCCAATCCAAAATCATAAGAGCAGAAACGGAAAGGATGCCGGCATATCCCATGCCACAAAAAAACTGTCTGAAATTGGCAGCTTTTTTCAAGTATCCGGCCACTACAGGGTATTTATTTTATATAGGGATTTCCCCATGGAACCTGTGTAACAATTTTCAAAACCGCGACTGACAAAACGGCGGCAACATGCTATAATATGAGAAAGAGAGGTACATCTATGCCAAGCACAACCAAAACCATCCAACAGTTAAACCTGGAGGACGATTTCCTTTTCGCTAAGGTAATGAGTGATAGGGAGGTCTGCAGAAAAGTATTAGAAAAAATACTGGGCGTTTCCATTCGGGAGGTTTCCGTGCCTGCAACGCAGAAAACCATCAATACGCTCTATGACGGAAAAGGTATCCGGCTCGACGTATACCTGAACGATGACGAGGGAACTGTATATAATGTGGAGATGGAGCGCGGAAAGCATAAAAGAGCCATTCTCCCCAAGAGATCGAGGTACTATCAGGGAAACATCGACCTTGACATCATTTCCGCAGGGGAAGATTACAGAAAGCTGAAAAAATCCTTTGTCATCTTCATCTGCACCTTTGATCCGTTTGGAGACCGGCGCCATTTATACACCTTTGAAAACAGGTGCGTGGAAAACCCTTCCCTCACACTGGGAGATGAAACCACCAAGATTTTCCTGAACACAAAGGGCAATATGCACGATGTCGATCCGGAAATGCAGGAATTTCTCTCTTATGTGGAGAACACAACAGATGACTTTGCAGCGCAGGCCAGAAGCCCGCTCATAAAAGAGATCCATAAAAAGGTTATTGAAGTAAAAGAAAGTAAGGAAATGGAGGTCGAGTACATGACTTTATTACAGAGAGACCGGGAAAATATCGAATTAGGACGAGAAGAAGGCAGTAACCATATGGCTTCCTTAATCAAGATACTTCTTTCCGAAAACCGCACCGATGAATTGAATCGTGCTTTAGAAGATCCGGATTTCAGGAACAGGCTTTTTGAGGAATATGATATTTTATAGCAGCAGACATATTAGCAGGGGAGGTATGTATTTCCCCTGCTTTTGCATATTGGAGATGAAATATATGACTTTATTACAAAGAGACCGGGAAAATATTGAATTAGGACGAGAAGAAGGGCGGGAGGAAGGACGCAACCGAATGGCCTCCTTAACCAAGATACTTCTTTCTAAAAATCGCACTGAAGAATTGAATCGTGCCTTAGAATATCCGGATTTCAGGAACAGGCTTTTTGAGGAATATGACATTTTATAACGCCAAATATAATAACAGGGGAGGTATGCACTTCCCCTGCTTTTGTACATCGTAGATTGGAGGAAAAATGGATATAATGTCAAAAGAAAAAAACAGTCCTGACAGGGATGCTCTACATAAGGTTCTTGCGCAGGCATATAAAGGGAAAAGTTTTGCCGTACTTGGGATCAAACTCCCACCCATCCGTGAACTGCTCCCGGCAATTCCGCTAAGGGACAGCTTCATTGACAGCCTGTTCCTACTGGAAGACGGAACCTATGCAGTTGTGGAATACGCATCCGGATGCCATAAAACAGATATGGCCCAATATCCGAACTACATTGCAAAGGTCATGGAAAAATATGATAAAGGAGATGGATATTTTGACCTACACCTTATCATCATCTATACCGGCGATGTGGAAAATGCAGATCCGGTATTTGACTGTGGCTGCCTTACCCTGCGTCCAAAGCAGGTTTTCTTATCCCGCATGGACGGCGGGGCAGAATTCGACGCCATACGGCAGAAAATCCATTCCGGGATTGTGCTTACAGATGATGATCTGATGAAGCTGGTGGTCCTGCCACTGTCTGTTCCCGGTTCTGAAAGAAAAACACAGTTATTTGAAAAGATTTCGTCTCTGGCAGGAGAGATTTCGGATGAGACACAGCGTAATTTCGCCCTCTCCGCCATGGCACTTGCCACTGAAAAGTTTATAGACAGAGAATAAAAAAGATTGGACCGGCAGCCGCCGGTCCTTTTTTAACAGCTCCTGAATGAAAATGTCCAAATTACAGACACTAATCCTAAAAAGAAAGAAGTATCATTTCTCTGGGCTGCCGCTCTTGACCCACACTCACATCATAGACTACTCATATTCCCACGGTATTTCATTGAAACATTTGTAAAACTCGCTGTTATTCCAATCTGACACCGGACGATAATCATAAGCAACTCCATCTATATGGAAATTCGGGCAACTGTCTGTAGCCATAGACAGTTTCACTACATCCCCATTTGCCAATGTCAATTCCAAACAGGCACATTGTGTTCCGCACTCTGTTCCGCCATATATATATTCCGCATTACTAAACCACTCTTCAAACTTTTGCAGTGTCTCTGCATCTGTAATGGTCTGACTACAAAATTGCCTGCCGGTAAAAGCAGACTTAACATCTAATTTAGCGGATACAATATCTTTTATATCAGAAACATCATAATTTTGATAACCTATTTCCTCTGTCAACATAATCTGTATATAATCACATAACTTAGGCGCTTCTATGAAGCACTCCATCATTCCCTTTTCGTCATCATAAGTATAGTATAAATACCCTCCTTCAAACACCCGGATTTCCATATCGTTATAGATTATCTGCCAGCCTTTTTCTTTATGACCTTCCCAACGTCTGTCAAACAGCTGTCCTTCCAAATCCAGCGCTTCTACCTGTGCTGACAGCCATTCCTGATCTTTATCTGTAGGAATATAATAATAATAAGCGTACTCCCTTATCATGGAAGGCTGTACTTTTATACATACCTTGTCGGGTTCCGGCTGCTCATAAAGCGTGATATTCTGTATAGCATCATTTTCTACCGGCATTTCCTCCGCCCGTAAAGAAATATATTTTTCAAGAATAGCATTCACTTCCGATTTCTCTTCTTCACTAAGCGTGATATGTCTGTTGTAAACAGAATCATTAAAGGTTCCGCAATCGGAATGATATCTTACCGTATTTCCATCAAATATAAATTCACAGTTATTCAAACAGTCCGAGGTACCCTCATCCCACTCCCCGGCTTCCATAAAGGCACGAAAGATTAGCGCATCTTCCCTTGATATGGTAACGGGACTGCTCCCGTTTAAAATATTAGATACCTGCATATCAGCATCCGTTTCCTGCTGTGCGGCATCTTCCTCACTTGGCGTCTGTCCTGTGGATAGGCTGCTATCTTCAACTTCCTTTGCAGAAGCAATCCTTACTTCCACATTTTTTACAGATACATACACGTCCTTACTTTCATCTGTCGTATTCTGCACATTTACGCCTATTTTGAACCATGCGCCTTTTTCTACCTCCATCTTCACAGGCATTCCCGGTGTAATATAGGCTGGTTCGTCGTAAGCATTTTCCTCCCTGACCTCTACCGGCAGCAATGTAATTTCCGTATCCCCAAGTCCTTCACCGGCATAGAATGTAAGCGTATTACCTTTGGGACTGATTTCCTCGTCTGAAAAACAATAGGTTTCTGTACTTCCTGCTGGAATTGTAATTCTGATATTATACTCTTTTGCAGGATTCGTCAAAAAGCATACTGCCAATATTACTAATACTGATGCCGTTGCTATCATAATCCATAATGTTGGTTTTTTATAATTTAATACGGATTTCACTCTTTCCTTTACCCCCACTTCCCCAAAAGCCAACGGACACACCATAATCAGGCTCCTTTGTCCTGCACAGGATAACAGAACTTTAGAATACTCTTTTTTCTCATCAAATGTCATATCTTTGGCTGCTTTTTCATCACATGCCAGTTCAATGTCCTTGCAGAGCAGAGAATATGCCATCCAGCAAAGAGGATTAAACCAATGGATACACAACAATAAATAGCCCAGCGCTTTCCACCAATGGTCTTTCCTTTTAAGATGTGCAGATTCATGTGCAAGGATATAGTCCATTTCTCTCTCTCCCAGTGCAGAAGAAAGATAAACCCCTGGTCTGAAAATGCCTAAAATAAACGGTGATTTTACGGCATCGCAAATGTAAATATTATCCCTGACACATACCGCTTCTTTTACAAGTTTATGCAATTTTACAGCACTGCCCATTGCACAAATGATTAACAGAACCATACCACAGCACCAAACAAGACCGGCAGCATATGTAACTACCTGCAGGGGAGCCACGCTATCTGATTCATTATATGCAAAAGTTTCTGTCAGCATTGGGTTTATTGTATTTTTTACAATCGTCAGGCGGCTGTCTATGGACGGTATATAATTTTGTACCTCCCCTTCCACAACCGTGCTGGATTTTATTGGTTCTGTACCTGGCAGTATACTGAACTGGCTTTCAATGGAAAACGGACAAATCAGCCGGATTGCTACTACTCCCCACATCAGGCAATTCACCCATTTGGGAATTTTTCTAAATAACAGCCTGATACATAAAACTGCCAATATTAACCATCCGGCAGTAATGCTCATATTTAATAACTTCAAGAAAATATCGCCCATACCCTTTATTCCTCCGTCCTGTCAATTATCCTGCGGATTTCTTCCGCTTCATCCGCTGTAATCCTGGAACCCTGCATAAATGCCGCAATAAATGCTGGAAGCGAGCCGGCAAAAGTATCTTCCACATATCGTCTGCTCTGCATGGAATAAAATTCATCCCTGGAAATCACAGCCGTTACCACTCCATTTTCATTGCGGAACAATCCTTTGTCTATTAGTCTCCGCAATACATTATGTGCCGTAGTTCTTTTCCAGTTAAATTCTACCGCTGTCATCTTTACCAATTCAGACGAAGTAACCGGCTCATGCGCCCAAATCATATCTGCATATCGTGCCTCAATAACACCCAATTGTATTTCTGCCATGTGTTTCGTTCTCCTTTCACAGACCACTCACAGTGGTCTTTATTACAGACTACACTAAGTGGTCTCAAAAGTCAAGATTAAACTCTCACACCTAACACACCTTAGAAAGTGAATATATTAAATGGACTGTTGCCACTGAAAAGTTTATAGACAGAGAATTGGGCCAGCAGCTGCCAGTCCTTTTTAACAGCTCCTGAATGAAAATACCCAAATTACAGACACTAATCCTAAAAAGAAAGAAGGGATTACCATGGCAGTTGCACACAAGGGCTCCATCTCCATGGGGCTTGTACTGATCCCGGTCGGCCTGTATAAGACCACCGTTGACAATGACATACACTTCAACCAGCTTGATAAGGAAAGCAAGGCACGCATCAAATATAAGAAATACTGCAGCCACTGCAACAAGGAAGTCGGTCCCGATGACATCATCAAAGGGTACGAGTATGAAAAAGATAAATATGTGGTGATGACGGATGATGACCTGGAGAAGATCAAGACAAAGAAGGACAAGACCATCCACATCCTGCAGTTCGCCAAAATAGCAGAGATCAATTCCATACTATAGGAAGCAAGTACCGCTTCCTATAGTTGAATACGGCGCAAAGAGCGCGCCTTTTATCGGAAGCGAAGAAATTGCTTCCGATAAGGCATATTATGAAAAAGACTAATATGCCATACCCGACACCGGCGCAGAAAAAGCGTATGAGCTGCTGCGTCAGGCACTGCTCTCCCAGAAGAAAGTGGCCATCGCAAAGACCGTGATGGGGACGAACGAAAAGCTCCTCGTCCTCTATCCCACCAAGGAGGGCATGATCGTCAAGACGCTGTTCTACCACGATGAGATCGCAGCCGTCCCCAAACAGATACCCAAAGTCACGCTTGACAAAAACGAACTGGACATGGCAAAAATGCTTGTTGACAACATGACTAAGCCCTTTGTTCCGGAAGACTTCAAGGATGAGTACCAGGCAAGGCTGCGGGATGCGATCATGAAAAAAATTCAGGGACAGGAAATCGTCACTGCCGATACCAGCGAGCCGGGCAATGTGATCGACCTGATGGAAGCACTGCAGAAAAGCCTGGAAATGTCCAAAGGGAATGGGCGGAAAAAGACGGGGACTGCGTAATGGACCTGTTCGAGGAAAAGAGAGTAAGCCCCATGCTGATTGCCCAGATGCAGGAACCATTCAATGACGATGGATGGATCTATGAGCTGAAGCTGGACGGCTGCCGGTGCATCGGCTATTTTGACCAAACCGGCACCTGCCTGCGGAATAAAAGGAACATGGAGCTGCTCCCCAGATTCCCTGAGCTGAAGGATCTCCACCGCAGCGTATCGGAGCGGACAGTGCTGGACGGTGAACTGGTGGTACTGCAGAACGGCGTCCCTGACTTTTTTGAACTCCAGCGGCGCACCCTGCTGACAGACCGCTTCAAGATTGAAATGGCTGCTGCAAGGCATCCTGCCTCCTTTGTTGCCTATGACTGCCTTTATGAAGGCAGCCGCAGCATCATGGACCAGCCGCTCCTTGAGCGCAAGGAGTCTCTGCTGTCATCCGTCCGCGAGAACGGCCTTATCGCCATCTCCCGCTTCATCCCCACGGACGGCATCGGCCTGTTCCACGCAGCCGATGAGAAGGAGCTGGAGGGAGTCGTAGCCAAAAGAGCCTCCAGCCTGTATTACCCCGGTAAGCGCACGAAGGATTGGATCAAATTCAAACGGATGGCAGATGAGGAATTTGTTGTATGCGGGTATATAAAGAAAAACATAAAGACCTACAGTATCGTTCTTGGGAAATATCATAACGGCTCTTACCTCTACAAAGGCCATGTGACTCTTGGTGTTACCAAAGCGGCGATCAGCCAGCTTAAGGAATGCGGTACAATGCCGTTCATAGCAGTCCCTGCAGGTGCAGGCAATGAAAATGCCGTCTGGGTATATCCGGATCAGGTATGTACCGTGGAATATATGCCGAACACAAAGAACTCCCTGCGCCAGGCTGTCTTCAAAGGATTCCGCACAGACATGGTGCCGGAGGATATAGACTGACAAAGCCGGGCATTTCATCCCGGCTCTGAAGCGTTTGCGGAAGGATTTGAACCTTCGGTGCGTTGCCGCACACCACCTTAGCAGGGTGGCACCATAAGCCTCTCGGACACGCAAACGGAAAGTGGATGGGGCAGGACTCGAACCTGCGATGTTTCTGTGTGACGGATTTACAGTCCGCTGCCCTCGCCACTAGGCATACCCATCCATAATGTGACCAGGGGGAGTCGAACCCCCATAAGCAGAACCACAATCTGCCGGATTTCCGTTATCCTATAGCCACAGTAGCTCCTGCGGGACTTGAACCCGACATTTCCGGCTTGAGAGGCCGTGCGTCCAAGGAACTAAAGTTCCTTTACCTTTAGACTAAGGAGCCATGATGATCCCCATGGGACTTGAACCCAATACCTCCGGCTTGAAAGGCCGGTGTCCTGACCTTTAGACCAGGGGACCTCGCTGCAGGCATTTTCCAGCCTGCTGTTATTTTATTGTTTCTCTTTCTTATCTTCCATTCATGCGCTTATCTGTATCTGCGCCGCTTTATCCGTAACCAGAATATCATCCAGGCGTACCTGCAGAACCGCTGCAAGCACCACCAGATTGTCTATTGTCGGCAGGGCAACACCCTGCTGCCACTTGTAGATGGCCTGCGGCGTGGCAAAGCCGAAAACATCCTGCAGATCCCTTACCGATAGCCCTGCCTGCTTCCGCAGCCTTGCTATGTTCTGCCCTGTTCCTATCATATCTATAACCGGCAGATTCACCATGATCCTCACCTCCTGTTATCAAACTCAATATCAGGCGGCAATGCTCCATATGGGACTTGAACCCATGACTCCTCGATTAAAAGTCAGGGATGTTCTTTATCCCTTGTGCTCCTCCCATCTGAGCTAATGGAGCATAAAAAATACCGCCTACCTCATTTAAGATAAGCGGTACTTGAAATCTATGGTCTGTTTCCGGCAGCCTTTTAAAAGACCTGCCTTCAGACGTCACACAGTTTTTCGCCTTTTCCTTATCTTACATGAGCGCATCTTAACCAGACTCTGTTCTTTTTCTTTACTGAACAGTGCCTCATAATGTTCGCTATGCAGATAATAAACAACCGGAGTTGTTGCGAAGCCATTCGCAGCGAAATTAACTGTTGTCATGATTGTTTCCTTTCCGGACTTATCCGTCCTCTTCGTTTTCTACTGTAACCACTATAACACCGATTCCCGGATTTGTCATTATACTGATAATATAATTTTATGGATGCCCTCCTGTCCCTATCCCTGCCTCACCTCCAGCCCGTCCAGCGTAAGCCCCGGCAGCCCCACCAGATACCACTTCCTGTCATCCCCCATCTCCATGCGGGCGGGAATCCAGACATCATTCAGCTTGAACTCAAAAACTTCCCCGCAATGGATGCCGCCGTAATCACGCCTGTCACCGTCCTCATCCGTGTAATGGAAATTGTACCTGCCGCTTTCCCTGTCATAAAATAATGTTCCCTGCTTCATAAATGTCCTCCTTCTTAAAATATGTTTCTATATAATAAAGAGTCCCTTTCTCCTATTTTCTTGAATTTTTTTCGCAAATTCTTTTACAAAATATCTGTTCATGACTCTTCCTCCTCTGCACCCTTCAGCTCCGACTCATATTTCTTTGCCAGCCGGTAGAAGCTGTCTTTCTTGAGCCCTGTGAGCGTCATCGCCTCCTTTGCTGAGATCACGCCGCTTTTCCATCTCCCGTAGCAGTCCTCCCAGTTCTCCGGGTACTCCACCCTCGGCCTGCCAAGGTGCTTCCCGCCTGCCTTTGCCACCTCGATGCCCTGGCGCTGCAGCTCATGGCGCTCCGTCCAGTCCTCATCCGCCACATATGCGAATACCGCCAGCACCACATCCGTGATTAGCTGCCCCACCAGTTCCTTCGACTGGGTGGTATCCAGTATGGGCATGGAAGTCACTTTGATGTCAGCGCCGATCTCCTTTGTGATGTGGAACCACTCCTTATAGATCTCGCCGTAGTTCCTCCCGAACCGCTTCAGCTCCGTCACCACCAGCAGGTCCCCTTCCCGCAGGATGTTGTCCACCAGGGAGCGGTATACAGGGCGCTCAAACTGTCTCCCGGATTCTTTCTCTACATAGATGTCGCGCTCGTCGATGCCCTCCTCGTCCCGCAGGATGTGGATCTGCCGCTCCGGGTTCTGCTCACGGGTGGATACGCGCACATATCCGAACTTCTTTGTTGCCATGACAGCCCTCCTTCCATAAAAATCCGTGTCGCAAAAGGTATTTACTATTCCTGCGACATCGCAATATCCAAAACAGACCTTTTGCGATAGAAAAACAGGGGCATCTGCCTGCCGGAATCACTATCTCCAATGGTATACCTTTTGCGACACATCATTTTATACGCAGGGGATGCCCGAAACGCAACAATCCCCTGCGCAATCGCCTTAAAAATCCCGAAGCCGGATTATAATGCCCTCACCGGCTAAACCCTGAACTTCCGGATGCAGCTTAACAGGGTTGCCGAGAACTCCTGGTACAGGTCCTCCTCGAACACGTTCTGCTCCATGGCGTTCTTGATAAGGAGCGGGCGGTACATCCGGAAGATCGCCTCCTGCGCCTCCTTATCCCCCGCCTTCGCACGCTCCAGCAGCTTCTCAAAATCTGTCATTCCCATTCATCTCCTTTCTCAGTTTCCTGAGCACATAGTAATATGCCATCTCCGCCTGTTTCGGCTCCATATGGAACCGTTCCCCCAGTTCCGCAAAGGTAAGCTCCCCATAAACCCTGGCAAACAGGATCTCCCTGTCCCTGTCCTTCAGCCTGCTTATGGCCTTTGCCAGCCGGTCGCTCTCCAAAAGGTCCAGCAGCTCGCCGTACCTCTGCCAGTCCTTAAAGATAAAATCCGTATGCTCCCCTATGTAGGCGCGGTACTGCTCCTCAAAGTCCGTATAGTTGCGCTCCAGATTATCCTCCTGGATAAATTCCCTGCCCTGCAGCCGGCGCTTCCGCTCCCAGTATTTCTTCCGCGTGTTATCCACCGCCGCCATCAGGTATGCCGTAAAACGGTTCTGCACGGAATCTGTATGTTTTTCTTTCATCCTTTCGCCTCCAGTCTTTGTTCCACGTTTCCCTGTGAACCGCAGGACCGGAGGCCCTCTGATAAAATGACCTATATAGGTTACAGTCGCAAAAATAAAAGAGCATTTATCCGCCCGAAAGCACGGATAGATGCTCTTTTCCCATAAATCTTTTCCTTCCTCCAAAAAGTAGCGTACAAGACTACCATGTTGGGCGCAGGACACCCCCAGGAAGGTTATGATTTTTTTAACGCAATCCCTCCACGAGTTCCCGACTTACGAAAATTCCCCACTTACAGACCATGTACCTTTCCCATGGCTGCAAAAAGGCACCCAAACAAAACCCTGATGAACCATGTTTTTTTTGTTCACCAGATGTCTGGATGCCTAGTATGCTATTGCTCTACTTTTAAGTGTGTCTATACCATTTTTACTTTTGCAAGGTATGGCAATACACTACTTATAGGAGGTGACCACAATGTCTTTATCCATCAATGATGCCCAGATCTTCAGCGCCGCCTTAAAGAGGGCCAGGAAGAAAAAACATCTGACCCAGACGCAGTGTGCGGAGCTGCTCGACCATTCCGTATCCTTCCAGAAGGACCTGGAGCGCTGCCGCTGTTCCCCAAGCATTGAAAATTTCTACCACATCTGCAGGACACTGGATATATCCGCAGATGACTGTATCTTCCAGGACAGCCATGACAGGACCGGCTCTACATACCAGGAGCTGTTAAGGCTGCTCACGCTCTGTGACGAAAGGAGCCTGTCCGTTCTGGTGGCCACGGCCGCCGCCCTGGCAGAAGGCAATCCCCATGCTGCCCCTTCCGATACAGAAGCCAGACAGACGTAGTATGGCGAAAAAAAGAAAAGCCAGCAGGTCAGACTGGTATCTGTGCCGCTGGCTTTTCTATGTCATGCCCTATGAAAACGCTGTTTCCATACCTGTTGGTTGCTGTGCCTTAAGTTTCAGCTAAATGGTACCGATATTTATAATTCCCCTTTTGTTGTCAGTCTTTTGCTGTACTTATCCTCCGTATAACTTTTCTTCGTATAATCATTTTATATCCGTCTGCATAGACAATAGGGTTCCTGTTTTTCTTTGGATACATATCAAATTGCCCTACCAATATGCTACTTTTCATTATATATGCAAAGCCAGAAAAAACTTTGATTTTTCCCAACTTACAGGTTTTTTCCCCGAAATACGGACATGGATCAACTTTATCGGCTTAAAATTCCATATTCTTCAGAATACAATCCTGCCAAATAAGCAAACTGCCCTTATGCAATCTGCTTCTCCAGAATAACCTTTACCATTCCATCCTCTATCTGGAAGAAAAACGGCATCCCCGGCTGCGAATCTTCATATGTTCCAATATACTTCTGAAACTCCGCCGCATCCGTTGTGGTGTACTCCTCCGGGTAATCAGAACCAGTAAAATCGCCATTCCAATCAATAAAAGTATATATGGTCTGCCCGTCCAGCTTCCATGTAACAGTTTCCTCATCCGGATTGTATATATAATAGCCGTCCGGCATGTCCTCTTCCGAAAGTTTCAGCTCCTTTATCCGCTCCGTGTTATCATCCGTAATGAACTCGGCTATGTCTACTGTTATGGTACTATCTGTCATGTCTTTCAGGAACGCAGCAATATACTCCCCTCCGTTTTCATCCATATAAGACGGATTTGCTGCCTGGACCTGGGCATTTTTAGAATCTCTTTTCTTAAGCACAGCCACCGACAGGACTGCCACCACCGCAACCAGGACGATCCCTGTCACCACATAGATACCCATTCTTCTTTTTTCATTTCTGCTCATAACTGTCCTCCTTTACTTTTCATAAGCCCAGATTTTCTTAATCTGATCCTCTATTTCCTCAAAAGTCCACTCCCTCCTGCTCCTTGCCACACAGTTCGGGTCATTTACCCAAAACCCGCCGTCATCATAGCCATAAATGACAATAAAATGGCCGGACACCGTAAAATCACCCTGCCCCATGGCACATACCAGTATCTTACCTTTATCCAGCGCCGCTTTTACGGCACGTTCTGTCATTCTTGGTTCTACGGCTTTGATGCCATACATTTCAGGAAAATCCTCCATCAGCCCCCATGCGGTGCCTGTTCCGTTTACATAGTAGCCGTTCTCCATGGAATAGGCAGCTATCCTGTTAGGCGTGAGCGTTTCATCCCTTGTCAGGTAATACAAAATCATCGACAGGCAGGTGGGGCCGCATCCTGCAAGCCCGATACAGCTGTCCCCGCCATAAGGCTCATATCCCCATCGTGGGTCCCATTGAAGCAGCAGCGGACATTCCTGCTCCTTTTCCAGTTCTGTCAGACCTCCTGCCGTGTATTCGTTACCGTCCAGATAGCCCGCCACAAAATCCTCCATCTCCGGATTATTTGCCAGGGCTGTCAGCATAGCCTCCGGATATTGTGAACTGTTCCTGTAGATTACCGCAATGTCCGGATTTTCTTTTCCTAATTCCTCCAGTCTTTGGATCGTTTCTGCCCAGGTACGCTGTACCGGCTTTTCCACGTTCATTATAGCAATGCTGCTGACATAATCCGTCTCCTCTTGCGGCCCAGCTTTTACTGAGGTTTCGATTCTGCCATATTGCAGCACTTCAATCCGATTCAGAGCAGTCCGCATTTCTTCCAGTTCTGCCTTTATGTCTCTGATATGGAACACAAGTACAACAATAGCGGCCATCGTTGCAAGGAGAAGCAGCCGGTTTCCTGTCTGTCCTTTTTTCCTATATCCCACCCGCCTTTCCTTCATCCTGATATTTCTATCATTACTCCTCATCCTGCTTCTCCCTCAAGTAATTAAATCATGTTTTTTACCCCTATTTTTTTCTTCGTAACCATCATACGGCTATCCTAACAATAAAAACTGATAGTCTTTACGCTCATGCAATCTTTTCCCTTAAATCAAGCCTTTCTTTCTATTAGCATATAGCACAGTAAAACTACTTACCAAGAAAATCACAGATAAAGTCAAAGATATAACAATGCTCCATCTCATACAGGAAATGCTAAATCCACAAATTCTATATAATTCATTTCCTACATAAAAGTGCCAGAAATTAGTCATTCTCACAGGCATGAAGTTTGCGAACCAATGGTTTACCGGATAGAGATATACCTGATTAAAAATCACGAGCATCACCAGAAAAATCGCTATAACAGAAGCGCCAGCCAGAATATTCTTTAAAAGGATTGTAACGATTAGCGTCAGACTAACCATGAAGATCAGTACTACATACCCTCTGAAGAAATTCCATACAAATTGCTGTAGGTAGGTAATATTGTAAAGGGAAAAAAATGTCCTTACATTGCTCTGAATTGGCCGGCTCGCTCCGTCAAAACCAAAAGGAAGCATTACGATGATAAAATAAACCGCCATACTGCATACATAAAGAACGGTTGCTGTCAAATAAGCTGCTACAATCCTTGCCGTATCCAACTGCCTCTTTCCGTATCTACTGGAGCGTACCAGTTCTTCCATCTGCACCGCCGGATCACGTCCAAACAGCGGCAATACCAGAACCGCTATAATGATAACAATTAGGAACACAAAGTTCCCCATCTTTTCCGCTAACGCTTTCCACCCTTCCGCATACTCCATAGATAAAGTGGACAGTGATTCCGCCCTATCCATAAAATCCTCTATTTCTTCATCCGTATAACCTACTTTGGTATCCAGAACGAGATTTTCATGAATTATCTCTGCCCTTATTTGAAAAAAGCGCTCCATCTCATTATCAGATAATTCCTCTAAGGGTTTTCTCTCATAGTTGCTGGATATCAGTTCCATGATATTCTCGCTATTGAGATAACCATACAGGTCAGCATCTTCCTGCAGGTTTTCCATGCACTCCTTATCCAGATAAAGCCCTTTGGAAGCGTTTCTCGCTGCTGACAGGTTATCCCTCCAGGTGACTGCAATTCCCTGTTCGTCACGCTCATTATATCTATCCAAATTCCTTTGGCTGTCATAAACGGAGAAAATAAGGACAAATGCCAGAAACCCCAAAAGAATTATCCTGTTCACCATCCGTTTGCACTCTAATATCATAATTTTCATCACATCACCACCATCAGTTTATATGATATTTTTTATAAGACAGCCTTGTACCAATGTACAAGATTGCTACATACAGCACAGTCAGAACAAAAACAACTACAAAATAAGGGACTGCCACATTCCCTATGAACATAAACTTCTGAAACATGTTGTCGCTCTCGAAGTGCATCGGACTGACCAGTTCAATCACGCCGTACATATTTTTCGTCCGCATGATTATCAATACCGCTATGATGGCAAGGACAGCTGCAAGTTTTACATTTTTTAGCTTTATTGAAAACAGCATAACTAAATTCCCAACAACAAGTGCTCCCAACAACCCGCCAACGAACATGATCAGCAATCCATCCCCAATCGTCATATTATACAGACTGTGAAACCATAACATTTGTGCAGATATATTCCATCCGGCTAAAGTGCCAATCAATCCGTTCACAATTAGCTGAATGCCCAAATAAATCAGATAAACACTTACGGCAAACAGATTCCCGGCAATCCACCGTGCATCTAGATTCATCTTTCTCCCATATCTGGAGGAAAGCGTCAACTCTGTAATACAACCAGTGTTATCTTTTGAGAACAAACCCGCCACTGTAAATGCCAATACTATAAACACCAGGCTGTAATCCATAATATACCATGACCTAAGATTTGCCAGCCCTTGATAATATCCTACAGAGAAAGGTGTTTTCAAATTATCTACCTTCCTATTCAGGACAAGGAGCTGTTCATCTGAATACATATTCGTATACATATTGTCATCTTCTAAATGCTCTTTTACTGTTTCCTTATAAGTTGCGTAAAACCTTTCCTCCGATTTCAGGAAATCGTAATCCAAGCCTACCTTATTATTTCCATTTGACATATACGGCCCAAAATAAGCATAGTTGATAAAATAATTAGGAACCATATATTTTGTCATGCCGCCTGTACCTAGGAAACCTTTATGTTCCGCCATGTATGCCTTATCGAAGCTGCTATTGTAACTGGTTATCAGGTTCTGTATATACTCCCCGTCCATGACTCCCTCCAGTTCTTTAGATGCTTCTCGTAGTGCCCTGTAAGATGCTAAACCCTCCACAATTTCTCCCCGGCTGTCTATTGACCGATACTGCAGGTTTAAATATACGAAAAGATGTAGCACTGCTACAACACACATGGCAATGACCGCCACGCCAGCTATCTTATTCCATAGCTTTCGATATTCCATCCATATTTGTTTTTTCATTATACCGCTCCCATCGCACTAATCCGTTTTGTAACTGCTGCCATGATGCAGCACTTCCCATTCAGAACCTTTTCCTTCCCTGACAAGAATCAGATATTGCCAGTTTCCATTATCGTTAAATTCACAAAGGAATATATTGTCCGCATCATATCCACTTGCAACCCCTTTATCTTCATCTTCATAGATAGCGATCATCCTTGGATCGATGCAAACCCATACTTCGCTTTCCAGGTTAAGCGTACCTTCAACATAAGTGCCCGCTACTTTAAATGCCTCATTCAATTCCTTGGAGTCAAATCTGGATGTGTAGCCGCTACTGTCACCAACACCGTACTGATAGTTCTCCTCATTCGGAAGTTCCACCATCGTATAGCCTCCGCTAGAAGATACTCCTTTTTCCCTTTCAGCCCGATAAGCGGCCAGTTCCTCCTCGATACTCTCTGCAACCTGGGACTGAGACTGTGGCTGACTGCTTTCTCCCATCTGCGCAGTCTCGGTATCTGCCAGGCTCTCCTGCTCTTCTGCATTATGTCCGGCATCCTCCATATCTGTAGAAATAATGCTGTTTGACCCGCTGTCTGCATTATTATCACTTGAACCACATCCTGTCATAAGTACCATAACAAGCATTCCCGCTACCATTAACTTTACCTGATTTTTTCTCATATCATCCCACTCCTTTTTGTTTTTTCATTGACATATATATAATAATCTTCCAAGGTAGGCATTACAGACCGGCACTCAATGTTCGGAATTTGATCTCCCACAAAGCGGACCTGAACATCCTTTCCCATTTGTTTGATGTGAATGACTGCCCGCTCTGTGCTTACAGTATTCAACATATCCTGCCCGACGGTTGCCTCCCATACCTTACCAGTCACTCTTTCTACCAGTTGATCTATATTGCCAGTCTCAGTAATCTCCCCCTTACGAATTACAATCAACCGACTTGCAATAGCTTCTATATCTGACACGATATGCGTTGAAAGCAGGACTATTTTCTCTTTTGCCATGTTACTGAGTATATTGGAAAATCTAATCCTTTCTTTGGGATCAAGCCCTGCAGTTGGTTCATCCAATATCAGGATTTCAGGATCATTCAATATCGCCTGTGCAATGCCAATCCTTCTTTTCATACCCCCGGAAAAAGTCCTCACTTTCTTGCAAGCAACATCGAAAAGATTGACAAACTCCAGCACTTCCGGGATTCTTACTTTCAATTTGTCATTAGGGATTCCTTTCAGCGTACCCATATAAGACAAAAAATCTGTTGCTGTGAAACTGGGATATACACTGTAATCCTGTGGCATATATCCGATCAAATTGCGGTAATCCTGATCCATCTCAGTGATGTTTTTTCCGCCGTACAAGATGTTTCCGCTGGTAGGAAAATCTACCGTGGTAAGAATCCTCATGAGTGTGCTTTTCCCTGCGCCATTTTCACCCAAAAGTCCATACACTCCCTGTTCCAGCTTAAAGTTGACATCCCTAAGTGCTTCTTTTTTTCGATAGGACTTGCATAGATGCTCTACCTGCAATTCCATCCTTGACTCCATTTTTTTACCTCCACATTATATTTCCCATCAAAAAAACACCCAGATAGGATATTTATATTCTACCTGAATGTTTTGACTTACTTTCGGTAAAGTTGTGTTAAAACTGCAACATAGTTGCGTTACAGTTGTAAATTTTTAATCCTGTTTTATCAGTAACTGATAAGTAGTACGTTTATAACTATTTTCCAATCCGATTGCCATACTATATGAGCGCTCCTGTGCATATAATTGGCTTTCTTTTATTGCAATTTCGGTTCTCGTTTCTCCAGAATCAATTACAACAGAGTCATCATCCGATACCTGCAGACCAGCAAGTTCCACAAAAAGCCGCAATCTGTCATCAGGCGTTTTTTCCGGTTGCTCCTCATATAGCACGATTTCCGCACCCCATACTTTTCCTGTGACGGCATTCAGGTATAGTACTGCACTTATGGACTGACTGGAATACTTTACTGTCCAGAAACTATGATATGCCTCTAACTGCTCCCCGGCTTCTCCTGTCTGCACACCTACGCCCAGCTCCGCATTTATAGTATAGGCTGCCGCATCTTTTTCTTCCCCTATACCCATTTCAATCAGCCACATTTCACCGGCCTTAATAGCTTCTTCCATCGAAACCTGTCCTGCCACCGGTTCATGCAGTATTGAACTGTTACGTTCATTCCAACACTTTATAGCATCTTCTATTTGCTCGATTTTCAGAACATTTCCTTCACTTGCTATATCTTCACTCACCATACCTTCTTTATCATTTTCCCAACTCTCCCATGTCCGGACTGGTGATTCCATTTCTACCCTGCCACTCTCCGTCAGCAGTTGTGTTTCCCTGATCCGCAGTATATAATCCATAACTTCCATACTGCCAAAAATAAAAAAAGCAGCGAATATCAGTAAAACAATGGTATACTTATATTTACTTATCATTTTCTTCTCCCCCTGCCACGAAATTCAAGTAAATCTGGGTTCCCGTTTTACCATCACTTTCAATCTCCATCTTCGCCCCATGTACCTCTACAATCTTTGATACCAAAGCCATTCCTATTCCTGCCCCATGCTGTTTCCTGGAGCGGGACTTATCCACCATATAAAATGCCTCCGTAATCCGCTCCAGTTCCTCCGGGGGGATTCCTTTTCCATTATCTTTAATCCTGATCTGGTAGATATTCCCATCCTGCTTCCCCTCTACCCAGACATCCCTACAGTCCGCCTTCAAAGCATTGTCTGCCAGATTCAATACCATTGTCTTAAAAAGGTCATAGTCCACCCGGATAATTCCGTCCTCTATCTCCATATGCAGGATTGCACCATGCTTCCTGCATACAGGCTCTATGCCCTGTTCCAGATTTTCAAACATCTCCCTGACAGACATCTTCTCCAGAATAAATTCCTGCTTGTCCAGCACAAATAAGTCCATCAGCTTTAAAGACAAAGACTCCAGCCTCATTCCTTCTTTCAATATATATCCGGCAGCGCTCTTTACTTCTTCTCTCGGAAGATTCCGTTGGTAAAGCATATCTGCATACCCGATCACGGATGTCATCGGTGTTTTCAATTCATGGGCAAAATTCGCGGCAAAATCCTCCTTCTGCCTTGCAGCGTCCGATAATTCCGCGATTTTTTCCTCTATCTGTCCTGCCATCTGGTTAAAATCGTATGCCAGTTCGCTGATCTCATCCTTTCCCTTTATGCTGATCCTTTCGGTATACCTTCCACCTGCAATCCTCCTAGTCGCTTTCCTTACTTTCTTTATTGGTGTCGTAATCAGATTTGTCAGCAGAAAAATCATCGGGAAACTGATGCATAAAATAACGATATATATTTTCTGGAAATAATCAATCATATTTTTCTGTGTATCTATCACTGAACTAATGTCTGTTTGTGTGATCAGATACATTGCATTTTCACCTTGTCTTATATAATCACATACAAAAATATAATTTCTTCCGTCTTTTTCGTAAATGCGAAAAGATATCCTGTTATCGTCAACTTCAACAAAGTCAAGCTCCCCTGGCTGTGTCGCCAGATTGGAAAAGAAATATTTTCCATCTATTCCATACACCGCAACTGGAACTGAAAAACTGTTTGAGATATTTTCAACCTCTGTCTCTTCCTTAAAAAAGAACTCCGGATCAGAATACAGGATAGACTGCAGGATATACCTGTTATATTGAAAATTCTGAATGGCAAGTTTCTTTTCCTGGCTGATCGCATTTCCATAAGTATGATTTATCAGCAAATATCCCGCCACCTGGAAAGTGATGCTGAATATGACTACAAAACATAGAAAGATTTTATGAAACAGCCTCATTCCCCATCCTCCAGCCGATATCCGATCCTGAATACGGTCTTGATATAGTTATCCCAATCCAGCTTTCTTCTAAGCCGCTGGATATGGGAATCCAGTATACGGGTATCTCCCACATAAGGTTCACCCCATACCTTCTCATACAGCTTTTCCCTGTACAATGCTGCGTTTTTGTTCTGGATTAGCTCCACCAGCAGGTCAAACTCCTTCACTGTCAGTTCCACCGGCTTTCCTCCCTTGCTGACCGTTCTGGAAACCATGTCTACCTCCACATCCGCAAAGGTAAGTTTGTTATTGATCTTGCCATATCTCCGGAGCAGGGCTTCCACACGGGCCATCAGTTCCCCAATCTGGAATGGCTTGACAATATAATCATCAGCTCCCATTTTCAGCCCTTTAATGCGGTCATCAATTCCGCTTTTGGCAGTCAGGAAGATAACAGGTGTTCCAATCGGCTTTACATACTCCAGCAGTTCATAACCGTCGATCTCCGGCAGCATGATGTCCAGCAGAATCAGGTCTAAGCCGCCTTTCTCAATATAATCCGCTCCTGTCTTCCCATCATAGGCACAGACACATTTATACCCTTCAGCCGTTAAATTTATCCTTATCAAATTTGCAATAGATTCATCATCTTCTACAATCAAAACATTCATCCCAAAACCTCCAATATATTTATTGTAGCAAATAGATGTGTCAAAGTTGCGACTTTTTCCTATCTCCCCTGCATATCCAGTCATCGGTTCTGCATCATAGCAAACAGCACCCATGTATAAGCGACACAGGTGCTGTTATCTGATCAGTAAATTTTTTGTTTTATCCCTTTCAATTTCCTGCTCCATTACATCCCTGCAAAATCTATTTGGACTAGCTTCTTTCCGTTTGGTAACGAACTTTCTATTTGTGCAATTTTTTTATATCCAATATTGTCCAAAGTCTGAATCAATAAATCTTCCTCCACTTGATGATGAACTTCATCAAGACCATCAAATACATGAATATATGGTGAATCGGACACCCATTTGTCATTTATATTTATCTGAATAATACAGGAGATATATTGGGGCTGCACTTGTTTGACTGCTTTTTGGAAACAATCATATCCGATATATTCAATTAACAAATTGGCAATCAATAATTCTGCTTTTGGAAGCTTATCTGCTTCTTCAATGAGATTTAATTGTATACATTCCAATATATTTGAAATATCTGAATATCTTCTTGTAACCGCTGCCAGATATTCTCTGTTAATATCAACACCATATACTTTTTCAAATTTATTATTATCAATGTGTTCCAAGCCATTCCCACCCGCAATCCCCAAAACCATAACAGAACTTACTGGATAAGCACTGAACTGATCTTTCATCATTTGGTTCAGGTTCTGTAATTGCATAACTGAATCTAATTTCATATGATTTTCATAATCAGATAATGATATTTCTTCCCATGGATTAGTCATTACGTTTCCCCTATAAACTTCAATTTTTCTTTAAACAACTGTCTGACAAACGGAAAGTTACTTATCCAAAATGAAATGGTACTACAAAATCAAGAGCAAACGCTATGCCAACACTTAATGCCAACATAATCATTGTATCCTTTATAGCCTTTCGTTTCAAAAACACTACTGCAAAAAGGAATGTTATCAATTCTAAGATTGAACGCATTTCAAAGTAACTGCCAACATGAACGAATGTCGTATTAAACAAAACGGCGAGTATTGTCGCTGATAGCATAAACGCCAGTTTGCTTTTTCCCCTTGCATACCAACAGATAAATGCCAATATGGGAGAAATAACTGTAAAAGTAACCCAGATCATTGCATAACTTCTCGAAAAAAATCCTGCCACAAATTTTGAATACAAATAATAGCTTGTAACCATTCCCACAAAAAATACAAATACATTGATTGACGCACTGATGGACGAATTGCTATAAATAGAGATACTCAAGGCAATCAGCAGCCATATGGCAAAACGGCCCAAAAAATTTCTCATGTCTAAAAATTCAAAGATAAAGGGTAATTCATTTGTCGGCATGGTGTCTAAAAACTTTGAAAAAATTCCCAAAATAATTCCAATAAACAATATACATATCGTGTTTATAATTTGCTTATTAAGAGGTATTGGATTTTCTGCACTTCTTATATTATTCAGAAATCTCTTCATTCTTTATCCCTACACAAGACACCCTTTCACAATCAGACCTGCCCTGTTATCAATAAAACATTACCTTTCTGCACCATTCAATAATTTCTGCAATTCTTTCGTACTCAGCGGAGATCCACCATCCAGTTTCAGCTTTCCTGCTTCCTCGTTCAATTCATCCGATAAATCCGGACTCAAATAGGAACACAGCAACTCCTTCGTTATATCCGGTGAATACATCTTTTGAATAGAAAGTGCTCCATCCAAACAAATCAAAGCAGTTAATCCATCCATGCAGTTCACGATAGCTATATTTAGCAGGATGGTTTCAATCATTTGCGGTTCCATTGCATAATGGACAAGACTTAATCCCTTTTTAAGCAAAAAAGGCAGCTTATCATCTTGTATATGTTTTTCTAATGCAGGAAGTCCTTCCTTTATAACTTCCTGATTTATTTTCAATATCTCAATGATCAGCAGAACATATTTCCTTTGCTCATCAATTGTGTCATTATAATTCAGTCTATCTTTAATCGCAAGAAACGTATTAACTTCCATCTTATATGTTCCTCCTGTTTTTGTCCGGGCAAGACTTGCGTCTAAGAGAAAGGTGTTTCATCCAATAATCTCCCAATATGACTGCCTGTTTATGCTTTCCTATCAAAAGAGGGCTTCTCCTCCAGAAAATCTGGCAGTTCTGAAAGTTCTGCCCCTACACTGTTCTTAACACAACTAAATTTATTCAATATTAAATTCCGCTGTAAATACATAATCTGTATAGTCCCCTGTCCCTCTAAAATCTGTAACAGTTTTTACAATACGGTATCTGCCCGGTTCCAGCCTTCCATAAAGCCATTCAAAGTCAATAACCGTTTCATAGGGAGAATCTTTCTGGATCATATATGCAATCGCATTAAAAGCAGCATTGTCAATTACTTCATCCAGTTCCCGCCACTCACCTGTTTCTTCATCCTGCGTTTCCAGACAGAAGTCCTCCCCACACTGTATATCTTTATCTGTAACATTCACAATCCTAACAGTTACACCAGTATCGGAACATTCCGTTACTTCCATCGTTACCCCATCCAAAGGTGATAACATATCAGTATCTATATCTCTTTCCTTCATTTCTATATTTGCAGTTCGTTCCGTACATAAAACCTCCATGGCATTGACACAGGTACTAAATTCAATAGCAGGTATCTTATCTAAGGAAACATCCTCATGAAACATATGGTCTATGTCTAGAATATAACAGGTATCCCCAATAATTCCTATTGTGTTATTATTATTGCATCCTAATATCAAAGGTGTTTCTTCACTTGTCAAATCCATCATCAAGTTTAATTCATTCGCCAAAAGCGGCGAAGCCTGCATACTGATTTTCTGATTCTCTAATTGTTCGTATACTTGATACCCGCCAACAATAACCCCATTCAGAATAACAGGATAATATATAATTCTGTTATTCTGTGCGGCATCATCAAGAGCGAACATTTCTATCCCCTGTCCCAAATAAATCGCATCGCTTTGCTTCTGTGTCCAGCCATCATCATAATAATCCGGAAAATTTTCCAGTGCATAAGCATCGAAGTGCCCTATATTTGATGAGGATACCGCATATAAAGGTTTATTCCAGTCAGCATCAGATACCCATTGTGGAATTTGATTACCAATTAACTCTCTGTCCTCCGATTCTTTCAGTTCACCCAATGTCAATGAATGTGATTCAGACATATTTTTTGAAGTTCCACACCCCGTTATCAACAAAGTACATACTGTTGCCATAATAAATGCGATTTGTTTTCTCATGTTGTCCCCTTACATTACGTTGTTATTCTGGCTACGAAATAAATCAGATAATCTGCACCTTATTGGTGATATGCAGCCATGGCTTCATTTCTTGCCCATAAAATCCCAATATGACTGCCTGTTTATGCTTTCCTATCAAAAGAGTGCTTCTCCTCCAGATAATCTGGCAGTTCTGAAAGTTCTGCCCCTGCACTGTTCTTAACAGAACGATACTCTGTCCAATAGATAGAATAAAATTCATCCTTTTTGGCAAGTTCTGCTGGTGTCATTTCATAGCTCCACCCATTGCCAGTGTTAGACAGGGCTTTTACACCCTGGCATTCAATAACAGCGCCATAACCGCCCGTTGTTAAAATCGGGCAAGTCAACGTGCCACCACCTGCCAATGCAAACATTTTTTCAGCAAGACTGCTTCCCCTGCCATCAGCAGCCTCCAAAAAATCCAATAATGTCAATTCCCCAATCCCTCTACATTTAGGGTTATTATTTTGATTTTTCATAGCATTTTTAGCCTGTTGATACAACATCTTCCTGTCCGGTGCAACATCAGATAAATATTCCGTCCTTAACTGGAGAACCTGTCTGGAAATATATTCTGATTCTGTTTTATTTGTTGACAGAGCTGCCTTTTTTGCCAGTTCCCTGATTTCACTGGTAAACTCCGCCTTCGATTTATTAGATTTACCTGCTGACGGGATATAAGACCAGTTCGGCTCTCCCTTTCCGGTTGTTGCAATGGTAACATTCTTTATGCTGCTGGCAGAACCACTTACTGATACACTCATGAAACCTACCTCCCCGATATGTACTTTATATTTGCAAATCTATTGAACTGCCTGAAACAGATGACCTTTTCACAAGTTTGTGGCCACTTTTGGCAATCTGACTTTCTACACTTTCTCTTGTAATGCCGTCCAATGCGCCGGCTTTAATAGGTTTACCCGCTGTCCAAGTAGGATCTGCCGCTTTCGCTGCTGCAATAAATGCCTGCGTATATGCCTTTTCATACTGCGATAACGTATATCCCGCTTTTAAACGGTCATTTTTGCTCGTTTTCCTATGCAAATCTGTATAAACTTCTGATCTCTTTGTGGTATCTCCATTCCCCATGCCATTTTCCTGTAAAAACTCTTTTTTGGTAAGTTCAAACATATCGTCAAGGCTGCTTTCCGGGATAGAAATCAGTGTTTTTCTGCTTACAGCATTTTCCTCTGTCACAAGCAATCCTGCCAGTCCCGTAGTAGGATCAATATAATCTCCATCCTTATCATACTGGCTCATCAGATTTTTGATTGCCTGCACATTCGTAAACATTGCACCACTCCCGGCATGTTTGGTCATTTGTTTAATAGCAGCTTTATACTGTGCGCTGTTCGTGTCAATTCCCGCTGCTTTTAACTGTGACCGCAAAGAACCGTTTGACAAGTCTGACACTTTGAGCGGATTTACCCTTCCTACATTACTTTTTGTTCCAAACATACTTTCAAATAAAAAACTGTAATCTGTAATTTTTGACATAACTTTGTCCTCCTTGATCCTGTTCTTAAAATCCGTTTTCACTTCTGCGCATATACTTCACTATTACTTTTATTATCGGAAATCTGCATCAAAATTCTATACGCCTATCCTGAGGTACAGATTTTTTCCCCGAAGTACAGATTTTTATGTTTTTTCTCCAAATCTGCTCTAAATTATCCTAAAGTACCCTTATGGTTTGCGCCATCCCGCCTACCGGTTCAGAATCACATCACTGTAAAATTTCCCACCATCATTTTTATAGAGGACGCTGCCCCCGTATTTCTCCACACACCGCTCTACGTTCAGGCAGCCGCTTCCAGTGCCTTTCCCGCCTGTGCTAACCGGTTTGCCGTTCTTTATCCTTACTTCCTTTTCCACACTGTTCTCAATGCGTATGGAAAGCATCTCATTATAGTTTCTGATATGCACCTTGATACAGCGTTCCCCGCTGCACTTTATAACAGCCTGCATTGCGTTTTCCAGAAGGTTCCCAAAGAGCGTTGTCACATCCACCGGCTCTATGAACCCAAGCCCTGTGCTTTCCACCCTTACCACGAACCGGATGCCGATGCTCTCCGCCGCCTGCTTCCTGTCCGCAAGGAGGATGTTTAGCATCGGGTTGTCGGAATATTCCTCCGGCACAAGGGGCTTCAGGATGCCCCCAATCTGCCTTGTGTACTCCATCGCCTTATCCATCATGCCTGCCTTATATAGTTCCTCTATGGAGCGAAGATGCTTGCTGACATCATGGAGTACTTCAATGGACTTTCCATATTTCTCCCGCTGTCTCTCATAATGCTCAAACTGCATACTCTCCTGCTGCTTCATCATGGCGATCTGGAACTCCATGCTGTTCTTATCATCCTCCATCTTCAGGGAATAAAACAGGTACAGGTTGGCAAAGACGATACAACATAAATTTGCACAGAGCAGGAAATAGTCCGCTTTCCTTGTGACAGCTGTTGCAAGGATAATAAAATTGACTATACTGTATAAAAACATAACAAGGTAAAGGATCACCTGCGTCCGGCTCTGCCTGTAATCCTTTTTCCACAGCCGCCTCATCAGGGCATAGTAAAAGAAGATCAGCACCAGCTTGGAAAACGCCACCTCTATACTGTTTCTGATTACCATATCTCCCGGCATGAGTGAAAGTTTATCCATCAATAGGTCAATACCAAATACACCAATCCCCTCAAACAGCGCAACCATCATGAAAAAGCATTCCAACTCCAGCACCCGCCAATATCTCCTGCCGCTTTTGTCCTCATAGAAGATAAAGCTGGCAATACCGAACACCAGAAAATTTGCTGCCATATTCCACCATGTATTGTGTTTCAGGTTTACCAGTGTCACGATCACCACGGAGGCAGCGGCGGCAATCCGGTAAACCCACGGATTTACAAAGGTTTTCTCATAACGGTCACCCATGAACTGGAACATCAGTCCGGCAATAATCACACATGACAGAAAACAACTGAACAGATATACTAAATTTTCCATGCCCTTACTCCCCACTGTTATGGATGTATTCATTGAGCCGTTCCTTGAACTGCGCTACCCGCTTCTGCGACAGCGGCACTGGCATGCCGTTTTTTAATACAACCTCATACCCCTTTGTCTTTGCCACATTCTTAAGGTTTACAAGGATGCCCCGGCAGCTCGTCTCAAAACCGTAGGGCTGCATCCGCTCCTCCAGCCCGCTGATGGCATCCGGGTACTCGTACACCATATTTTCCGTCACGATTTTAACCTTCTTTTTTGCCTTGATGTATTCAAAGTACAGGATCGTATCAGTAAGAAGCAACAGGATAGGTTTTTCCGACAATACACCGTTTTCCTCATAAGATACATTCCTGAATTCCAGCCGCACCTCCTCCTTTTGGTACTGCCGCAGGAATGCCTGCAGCTGTTCCTCCAGTGCTTCCGCCGATACCGGCTTTTCCAGAAAGGCAAAGGCATGTACGGTGTTCACCGCATCCATGCAGTATTGTCCGAAATTGGTGGTATATATGATCTTTGTGGAATGGTTCCGGCTGTAAAGCTCCTGCCCCGTTTCTATCCCGTTCCTGCCCTCCATCATGATATCCATAAAGATCAGGTGGAAGCTGCCGCCCGACTGCAGCAGCTCCCCACCGGAAGTAAAGTATGTGATACGGTATTCTTCTGTGTATTTGTCTAAAAGCGGTTTCAGGATGCCTGTGAGATTATCCCTGTCCGCCTGTTCATCCTCGCAGACTGCGATCTGAAGCATTGGTTCCTGCCTCCTTTGCTGATTTATGTATGAGAAATTGGTACTGCGGTGTGGATGCAATACCCCATATTTATTATACATGGTTTGTTGGCATATAGGAAATCGCAATTCCCGACGTACAGATTTTTTCCCCGAAAGACAAATAAAAGACCGGGGAAGACACATATACATCTCATCCTCTCCCCAGCCTTATATCATTTCCTATCAGGCAGCATCTTCTACCCTATATCCGTTTTCCAAAAAGGGAGCCTCTCGCTGTCAGAACGTATACAAAATGAGATACCTGGTTTCGCCATCGGAAGAGCGGGCGTTAATGCTCACTGTGCTGTCATTGCTCCAGCCGATGCCCTCCTCGTAGAGGTTCCCGTAACCTTCCCTGTCAAAGGCAATGAAAGTGCCCTTTTCCAAATCCACCACACCCAGCTGGGAGATACCCAGGCCCTCCGCTTTGGAGTCAGAGGAATAATACAGCAGCTTATTGCCGGAGGGGCTGGGCATGAATTCGTCCCCTGTCTGCCAGGTAAATCCCTCTACGACAGTCTGCATCCCTGTTTTCAGATCGACCAACCGAACCTGTCCATCCTCGCCTATCAGAACGCAGCGGCTACCGAACAGCTGGACACCATAGGGTTCATCCCACCATCGATAGTAGTGTGCCTTATCCAGGGTTTTCGTCTTCTGCCCGGTGGGGATGTCGTAAGCATAACAAGTGATGGTCTGCCATGTTTCGTCCTCTTCCGATGTGGTGTGGGTGGTGAGGATCAGCGTATCATTGTCTGCGAAACCGGCACTGACTTCCTCGCCCATCCCAGTCAGCTCATCCAAACGGATGAGAGTCCTGGCATCCAGATCGCAAAGCCATTCCTGCAGCCCACCCGTGCCGGCACTACATAAAATCAATGCCCTGCGCATATTCTCCGACCACGAATAATCATAAGCGTATTCCAGCTGCTTGGCGCCTGTGCTGGCCAAAAAGTCCTCTGTCTCGCCGGTATCCAGATAGAAAAGCATAGGGTACTCGGTGTAATCTGTCTGCTGGCCCTGTGCCAGCTTGAGCAACAATACATCAGTGCGCTCTGGAATGGCCTCTACAGACCACTCATCCTCAGGGCGTGTATCAACACCGTAAGGACTGCCTTGAAAGAGATGCAGCTCCCCATTCCGGATGAACCAGTACAGGTTGCCTTGGTAATTGATGTCCTGGAATGTTATGTCAATTTGGCTGGTCCGCATGTCCACCTGGACGGGAACCAGATTGTTGTCCTTGATCTCCCAGAACCCAGCCTCCAAAAGAGTCCTGCCGTCATCGCTCCAGGTCAGGTTATTGAGCAGGCCACCGGAAAGACCGTAACGTTGGTCCATTTTGATGTACTGGGCCTTGACCAGACTGCCGATTTCAGTCTGGCTGATGTCAGGCTGATTGTCATAAGGCTGATCAACATCGGGCTGATTGATGTCGGATGGATTGATATCGGGCTGGCCGGGCACCTGTTCCCGCTCTTCTATGCGGAAGAAGGACAGCACCGCCCTTCGCAGTTCCGGGCTGGCAGCCAGGGCAACAGTGGTCACACAGGTCAGCATTAAAACTGCTATCAGTGTGCTGGCGAGAACACGGTGAACCGGGGCATACCTCCTATGAGTTGTTTTTTTGTGCATAATACGCTCTTTCAATTCATTACTTGGACTGATATGATCCATCGCTTTTCGATAGTCGTTGATATTCAATTTGATCCCTCCAATTCCATTTTCAACAATTCACGGCCCCGTTTCAGCCGCATCTTCACCGCCGATTTCCCCATCTTTAAAATTTCAGCGATTTCCGTCACCGAGTATCCTTCATAGTAGTAGAGATGGATAGGCAGCTTGTACTGTTCCGGCAGGGCCATGACAGCATTCAGGGCCTCCAGTTCCTCTGGGACAATGGCAGGGATGGTGTCCTCTAACTGCGTCACCCGTTTCCGCCAGAAGCCCCTCAGTTGGTTCCGGCACAGATTGGCTGCAACCTGGAGAAGCCAGCGCTTCTGATGGTTCTCATCCGTGAAAATGGGAGCGTGGTACAGCAATCGGCAAAAGGTCTCCTGGGTCACATCCTCCGCGTCGGCGCACTGCCCCAGGAAAGCCATTGCCAGACGGTATACTGCTGTACCATAAACATCATAGGCATCCTCCAGCTGTTGTGTGGATATTGCTTGTTTCATTGCCTGACCTCCTTTCACCTATAAAACAATTGCCAGAAGAAAACGGTCACATGTTTTTGAAATATATTGGATAATTATTTATTTTCTCACTAAATAATGGAAATGGAAACTGCAAAAAAGCGATGTTAATGGTAATCATCAAAAATAATATGTCTTTCGCCCCTATAGTGCAGACAAGTACAAGACCGGGGAAGTCACTTGACACCTCTTTCCCCGGCCCTGTGCAGAATATTAAACAACATCCCCTCTCTCCTGCCCGTCATATTCATACATTTTCATAGAAAGCGGTCTGGAGATCCTTTCCATGCCGTTCAGGATAGTCTCCACATCACTATCCTCGGCGAGAATATATCATCTATCATTCCATATTCTCTATTTTTTCAAAGAATAGGTTAATCTCTATTTCTTCTCCCTTATGCTTGAAATACTCTACATCTTCCGCCGACTCTTTCATATCTTCATATTCTTCCTCATATGTTGAAAACTGACTCTTGTGAAACTCTTTGAATTTTCCATTCCAATAATAGGTCAACGTAAATACACTGTTATCCTCCCGTACAAAAATAAAGCTGACACTCTCGTTCAAAACATCATTGACACTATAATAAGCATAATAAACATCCTCATAGGTCTGCTGTAACTGCTCTTTGGTAAAAAGAGTTGCGCTCTGTTTCAGTTCTGGCAGAAGCGCATCTGCTTCTGTAACAGCAAATGTTTCTTTCCCAACATTTCTTCCGGTTCTGGCTGTGTAAACTAAACTGCCATCCTTTGCATCAATATAGAAAGAATAGTTTTGCTCGCTAGAGAAATCCCTCCAGTTCACATGATATATTTCTGCTTTGCCCTTTATTGGAACATCATTGCTAAAATAATGATCGATTTCTAATCCCTCTTCGGTAATATCATATATCTTTAACAGCCATTTTTTTGCAATCTCTACTGCTTCCTCTTCTGTTATACCACCACTTTTTATGACCACCGATTTCTTTTGTTCCTCGTCTTCTTTTTGTTTTGCAATCTCGTCAGCATGTTCTTCCTTGTATTGCCCTGTCAATGCATAATCCCTTTTCGCATAAAAATCTATTATCTGAAGCATTTCTTCTTCTATCAGTTCCCTGTCCGGCAGGTAAAATGTACTGTTGGGTACCAGAAAACAAAACCCAAGTCTTTCCGCTTCTTCTATGCTTTCTGTCTGCACCAGCTCTCCTTCCGGAAATGTACCTTCCTGATATTTTTGAGCGAGTTCTGCCATTTTCCTTTCTTCTTCCTCCGTATATGCTCTAGTGAAGCCATCCTCGCCTACTCTCTGGTCTTGCAAATCATCTATCAGCGCTGTCATTTCTTCTTTTGGTACTTGTTCTATGCGCTCCTGTATCAATGAATTGACAAACGCATGTACCGGAATACTAAGCACTCCCGACAAGCTGACAACAATCATAGCCGCTACTACCACATTGGAAAAAGAATGTTTTTTCTTTTTAAGGCGTTTTTTACCTTTTGGCATTGCTTCTGCGATATTTATAGAGTTTATTGTGTCTTGCAAATTTTCCAGTCCTTTTTTCATAACAAAGCTCCTTTCATCGTGCAAATTAGCTTACAAATTAGCTTAACTGTAACATAAACCCTTCTAAACATCATACACCTTATCCCGATGTACAGATTTTTTCCCCGAAAGACAGATAAAGACCGGGGAAGACACTTGACAAACCTTCCCCGGCCCTGTACAGCCACATATCAGATAGCAGCTACTGCCTCGCGCCTGCCATATTCATACATTTTCAAGGATACCAGTCTGGTAATCCTCTCCATGCCGTTCAGGATAGTCTCCACATCTTCATCCTCATCTTCTCCCAGACGTTCGCACAGATTACGTCCTGCCTGGTACACACCTTCATACAAAAGGCAGCACTCTTTCCCCTCGGCAAATTCATCCTCAATGTCAGCCTGCTCTGGCAGGGAATGTGATCCTTCTGCCAGAAATCCGTTCATCTTCTCAAAAATCTGTTCCTTCTGCATAGTGCATCCTCCTTTTGTCTCACTTTTACAACCGATTTTAATATGGAATGCTACTAAAATCAATAGTAGTGGTGCAAAAAGTGAGACAAACTTCTCGACACATTTCGACACTAATGGAGGATACTATGCCAAAACCAACAGGATCATCAGGAGAAAAGAATCTGGTCAGCAGCCGGCTCATAGAACTCAGGAGACAGCAGAACCTCTCGCAAAGGGATCTTGCCCATAAGCTGCAGCTTGCCGGATATGACATGGACAAGAACGTGATCACACGCATTGAGACCAATAAAAGGTATGTGACGGATATTGAACTGCGGGCTTTATCGGAGGTGCTGGGCGTCAGCTATGCCTATCTGATTGACGGGACGGAAAGATAAGAACAGGATGCCGTTGGCCATCCACTGGCCGGTAGGTAGTTCTTCATGCCATATTTCACTGATCTCCATTTTCCAGGGCCATCTTTCAATGCCCATCCATCTTCTCTGCCCACCTCAGCCCCTCGTTCTCCTTCAGGAGTCCCATATGGAACAATACCTGGATACAGTCCGCATAGCCCTGGATGTAGGCACGCTTCTCCTGAGCAGATGAAAAATCCTCCAGGCGCTCCTTCATCTCCTCTGCCTTTTCCTGCTCTCCTGCAGGCAGACTTTCCAGAAATGCCTCCCATTCCTGCTCTGTTTTCTTCCATGCCTCCAGAGCCGCTTCATATTCCGGCGTGCGCACATAGCTCTCCCGTTTGACATTCTCCCCGTTCAAAGTGCCTAAAAACTGGGCAAACTTTAACCATACGTCACTCATTGTAAAAATCTCCTTTGCCATATCTTACTTACCTCCCAGTATTCCCCGATTCCACCAATATCTCTCCCTTACTTCTCTATACTTCATCTTTAGAAGTATATTATCACGCCATTTCGGTAAAATCAATTCATATACTTCATCTTTAGAAGGGAAGGCTGTATATGAAAATCTACTGGAACGGTACATCCAAAAACATCATAGAACCGAAAGTGAAGCAGCTCCGCACCGCCCAGGGTCTTTCCCAGGCCGCCCTTGCAGGCAGGCTCCAGCTCCTGGGCATGGAATGCAGCGACCTGACCATCCTGCGGATCGAACAGGGCAGCCGCTTCGTCCCGGACTATGAGGTGGCGATCCTCTCCGAATATTTTAACATATCCACTGACGAGCTGCTTGGAAAAAGGGAGCCGGGACAATGAAGAATGTCCTGCAGGCTCCCTTTCCCTTACCTCTTGAACGCCTCCAGTGATGACATGATGCCGCTTAAAGCATCCTCGTCAAATCCAAAAGAAGCTCCCTCCCTTTCCTTAGCAGCATCCGCTCTGGCCGGCTCTTCCGCCATATCTGTGTGAGGCGCCTCCTGCCTTTCGTGCTCCCGGATCACCTGCAGCACAAACTGCCGTATCCTCTCATAGTCCACCGCCTGCCCTGCATGGGGCATATCCCCGGCCTGCGCCCCGTTCTGGTATGCCAGCACCGCATTGACGATGTACTGCGCCTTCCCCCGTTCCATACTGTTCAGGAACTCCGCCACCTGCACATGGGCTGGATCGTTTTTGTTGAACCCTATGGTGGTCACAAATGCGTTCTTTTTCCCCATGGCAGTTACCTGCCTTTCCTCTGTATCTGGTAGAGCAGGCCGTAGCCCTTCGCATTGGCGCAGATGTCCTCTACGAAGATGCTGCGCCCGATCTTGTCCGAGCTTTCCAGATATTTCTTAAGCAGCATGGCCCCGCCGCCGATGAACACCATGCAGCTTGTCTTTAAGTCAAGCCCCCGCTCCCGGAGCGTCCCCAGGATGTCGTCCACGAAAGTCCTGGTCATGTCCCCAACGATGCGCAGGACCTCCCCGTCATAGTCCGTCCTCTCTCCCCAGATGATCCGGTCGATGTCCGTGTCGTCCAGCAGGATGTCCTTCTCGGAATTGATGCGGGAGGCCACGTCATTGTACAGCTTGATGACGCCCTTCTCCAGCGAGTCGCATACCCCAAGGTCCGGCCTGCCGCCCCGGATCAGCAGGTAATCCAGCGTGAAACCCCCGATGTCCACCGTGATGACCTTATTGAACTCCGCTATCCTCTGGTAGACGGTCATGGCTGCCGCATAATCCTGTGGGAAAGCAGCCGCATCCATTATCTCCACCTTATAGGGGATGCCCTTATAGGTGAACCTCTGGATGCCCCTGCCCCTGAAATAATCCTCGAACTTCCGGTACAGTGCGCCGTAATGCTTCGGGGGCAGCCCCACCGGCAGCACTGCCTGGAGGATGGTGTCCTGCGCATTGAGCATCTGCTTCTCCGCCTCCATCGCCACCGCGAACAGTGTCAGGATGAAGAAACGGTCATCCACCGTCTTATCCCGCATATAGGGTATCCGCTGCTCCGCAAGGGCATAATAGCGCCCATTATAATGCAGGTACTCCCCCAGCGCGGGCCTGCAGTCGCCCTCCACAAATCCGGAAGTGAATACTTTATGCTCGGTCTTCATGTTCCTGTTCCCGTGGTCTATGGGCACGATGATCTTCTGGTACATAGCTGTCAACTCCTTTATGTTTTATTTACTGTTTTATACGCATGGTGTAAGTAAAAGCCAACAGCGGTATGTAAAAAACAGGGGATTTTACATATTGTGTGCATAAAAAAGGACGGAACCCCATATGGAAGTCCGCCCTGAAATAAATTATGCTTTATGATGGATTACCCTGCATACTACCTGTCCAGTCCCAGCCATTCAGCCGGAGTCAGGGCAGGCAGGGAAACATCTTTGTAATCTTTCCGGTTTGCAGTGATAAGGTAATCCATCCGGTTATTCCGCCCTGTCATATATTGCACACAGTCCTCAAAGTCTTTCCATTTCTGTCCAAACGCATCCCGGATGTCCTTTTCCGTTACGGAGAGAACCGTTACCAGGCAGAAGATGTTTTCCATGATAACATATGTCCGTTCTGTGTCATGTGTTTCCTTACGGATGATATAAAACAGATCCGTTACAGAAGATGCCGTTATACATGCAAGGACCTCCTGTTCCCTGATCTTCCTGAACAGTTCCACGGAAATATCATACCCGTTTCTTTTGAGGACCATATCCAGAAGTACATTGGTATCAATCAACAGCTTCATACCGTTCCCTTATCCTTTCCTCTCTGTATTCCTCCAGTGTTTTCCCTGTATCCGGTATCACACCTACGATATTCCCCAGAATATCATCCAGCGGTTTCTCACTTCCGGGCATTTCCTTCGTCTGCTGTGAGCTGAGGAACTGCACAAAGCTATATATCGTTTCTATCTGGTTTTCTGGCAGGGCGTTCAACAGATTTATCGTTTTCTCCAATGTTGACATACCATTCTCCTTTCCATGATCCATAGGCCGCTTTACGCTTTTTATATATTATACCATCCTCTGCACAAATTAACTATTTCTTTTTTTCTGCTCCAGCCCATGAAGGTAGTCATCCACGCCCTTCACATGCTCCGCCCAGTCCCCGTCCTCATCCGTATCCCAGGTCAGCGTTTTTATGGGCAGTTCAAGCTCCCGGCAGATCTCCGCCAGCTTCCTGCATCCCCTCTGGATGTTCTGGCGCTTCACGTTCTTCTTCTCGCAGGGAAGCTCCTGCCCCTCCCGGTACTTCTGGTAGCTTTCGCAGTGGGCGCATTTCTCATTGTAGTTTCCCCTGCAGGCAGTCCTTAACAGCTTGTCCATGTCATAGGCTTCATAGACCGCTTCCGTCCCCATCAGCTTCATCGCCTGCAGGAACGGGGGCAGGTTCGCGTACTGGTTCGCCCCGGGCACACACCCGAAGGTCCTGCCGGACAGGGCATGGGCAAGGTCGCCCTTGAGCGGCCCTTCTGTAATGAAGATGGTCTTTTCCCCCGGACTGCCCGCCAGATGGACGGGGCTTCCGGAGGATGTGCCCATGTGGAAGTTCGTGCTGGAGAGCCAGATATATTTCCTGCCGTCATAAGGGTGGTCAAGGCGGATCTGCGCCCCGACGATCATGTGGTCCATATTGCGTACCGGCACCAGGAAACCGGAGGACTTGTTGGAGAAATGGATGGTCCATTCCCCGTCCCTGTCCTGATAGAATCCCGGCACGCCCTTTACGGTGCATCCCGCCTCCAGCAGTCTCCTTGTCAGCTTCTTAAAGCCGAAGACCGGCGTGCTCTTATAGCCGTTCTCCTCGATCTGCTGCTCCGTGAACCCGCGGCCCAAAAGGTTCTGCCTGTGGGTGTCCGCAAGCACCAGCATGGAAAAGAACATGCTGTATGTCTTATGCCTTACCGCATCCGGTGCCGGCGGGGCATTCTCTATCTCCGGCTCTTTGGGGGCGACCATCTTTTTCCTTACCTGGTAGGAAGGCGCCTGCTCATTCTTTCCGAGGGCGTCCTTGATCTCCCTGCAGGCGGTCTGGTTGTCCACCCCGTATATCTTCCCATACAGGGAGAGCATGCCGCCGCTTTCCCCGCACCTGTTGCACTTGAACACGTTCTTCTTCAGGTTCAGGTTGAGCTTGCCTTTCGTCTCCCCACAGAAAGGGCAGTCCGCATCCAGGCTCACTGCATTCTTATGCCGGATACGGAGGTTCAGGAGATATGCCACTTCCCTGATGGTAAAAGGAAAATCCTGGTACAAGGCTCTCCTCCTTTCCGCAGCCTGAAGCCAGGCTGTCTTTCATATAAGGGCAGCGCATAGCCCGCACTGCCCGTTATCCATATCCCTAGCTTGCCTGCCCTAATGCCGCATCGATCAGGAACTTTGCCGCCGCGCGCAGGAGGTTGTCGGGGCCGCCGTAGGAGTCCACATACCACTGCAGGTTCGCGGGCTTCTCCACGGCCACCTGTCCCAGTGTCTTTCCCTTGTTGAATCCCATGGGGATGACCACTGCCGCTGCGCTGTCACGGTTTAACATGGAATAGATCTGCTCCACGGGCATGTCCTTACGGATACTGCCTGCCGCCTGTGCATTGGCGCCCTTTGCGGCTGCCGTATTCCCGGCGGCTGCGTTCCTGGCTTTCTGTGCCGCCTGACGGCCGGCATTCACGGCTGCCGTCCCTCCCTGTGCGGGATTTGGTGCTGCCTGCCTGTTCTGCATGGCGGGCGGCATCCCCTGTACGGGCTGCTGTGCCTGTGCATGCTGCTGCGTCTGTGCTGCTGCAGAGGCCGTTCCCCGCGCCGCCTGTCTTGCGGCTGCGGGAGCTGTTCCCTGCGCTGCCTGTCCTGCTGCTGCGGGGGCTGTTCCCTGTGCCGCCTGTCTGGAGGCTGCCGGTGCTGCACCTGCCTGATGCATGGCGGGCGGCATTCCCATGGCCTGCCCCACTTCCTCCGGCATGGGGATGTATTCCTCTATCCCATACTGTCCGGGGAAGGCTTCCTCCTGAAGGACCTCACCGTCACCGGCTGCACCTTCCTGAAGGGCGGAGTCCATGTATGTGCCTTCTGGCAGTGCGCCTCCCGCCCCTGCAATCATCTGCGGGTCAAAAGGCGCCTCTGTCACTTCCGGGTCCATGTCCCCTTCCCTGTCGGCAAACTGCAGCCCGAATCCTGCATCCGATAATGCCCTTCCCACTGCAGCCGTCTCCGCCAGTTCCACGAACTTGTTCCCGAACTGTCCGTCCGCAGACATGTACTTCTGCGCCAGCGCATTGGAGATGAAGTTGTCCTCATGGTCATTGCGGTCCAGATATACCCTAGCCTCCACGATGGCCACCTGCTCCGTCAGCTTCAGGATCTTCTTTACGATCTTCCCCTCCGGGTATCTTAAGCGGAACCAGAGCTTGCGGTAGGCCACGTCAAGGTAGTATTTCCCTGCCTGCCCCTCATTCTGGATCAGGCGCATATATTTCCTGGGATCGAACCCTTCCACTTTGTTCAGGCTCCTGATCCCCTCCACCTCGTCATACATGCAGGCGCTGTTCATTGTCATCTCATTCATCTGTCTTCTCTCCTTCCTTTTCCTGGGGAGGGGTATATAAAATAAGTACCCGCCTCCCCGCATTTTCTTGAAATTTTTTATGGTTTCTTTCAGATTTCCTTACACAAGGTATCTGCACATGAAATCTTCAAAGCTGTCATGATCGCTCCAGTCTGCCGTTTCAGCTTCATCTTCCGCCGTGGCATCCCACAGTTCCAACAGGTCATTGTCATACCCGGACGTATCCGCGTCAAGCCCGTGGTGCAGGCAGTATGCCGTCCACAGGCAGCGGAGCTGGTTCCTGCTGAGTTCTTCATCGAAACAGCTCTGTCTGGCAAACTCCTTCAGATATTCCATTTCAGCCTCCCGGCTGACCTTGCCCTGCAGGGATTCTATGATCCCTGCGGCGGCATGATAGCCGTCCCGCCGCAGTATGCCTGACTGGAACTGGATGTCTGCTTCATTTTTCATTTTCTGGCTCCTTTCGTCTGTGCCTGCCGGAATCTTATGACGCCTGTTCCATGGACAGCATGAGCTGGCCGTCTGCGCCTTCCAGCAGTTCCATATTCCCGGACAGCCTGATCATGGTCCTTTCCATGCTGCCGCCGGTTGTTTCTATTCCATCTGCTGTTTCCATTCCACCCGCTGTCTCACTTCCTGCCTCCCCGGTGGTAAAACGCCACTGGTTCAGGTGGTAGAACAGGGTACACCATACTTCGTTGTCCGGGTGCGGGAACGGCTTTGCAAGGCTGTCCCCGATAACCACGATGGCTGGACATCCCAGTAAGGACATCTGTATGTAGCACATCATGGCTGCCGTCCGGTCTATATCCTGCGCCACGAACAGTACATGCTTCTGGTAATTGATGCCGTGCCTTTTTGCCACGTTTGCAAAGGCGATCAGCATGGCGCCCGCACCGCACGCAGGATCGTTCACACTGATGTAGCGCTTTCCCCTCAGTAGTTCATCCGCGCTCAAATCTGTATACTGTATTTCCGACATAAATTCGCAGATATGGTAAGGCGTAAAGAACTGCCCCTTCTGTTCCTGCTGCAAGTCCAGATAATGGTACAGGCTGCCCAGGAAATCCTGCTCCGGGTTCTCCTCCAGCGCCAGCACCACAAGCCCCAGCATCTTCGGGAATGCCTCCTGGTCCTCCTTCTGATAGCTGTCCATGATGGAGAGGTACTGCTCCTCCCGTTCCCCATTTTCCGGTCCGGGCATCACATTTGCCAGGGACAGCGCTGACAGGCTCAGGAAATCGTTCCATACCTGCCATCTGGAGTAACGGTAAGCAAATTTATCTATCAGGGTGCTGAACTCCTTTTTATAATCTCTTTTCTTCATACGGCAGCCCCCTATCCGGCAAGCTGGCCGACACGGATCTCAAAATCCATATCCATTTCGCTGTTCCGGACAACGATGCGGTCCTTGTCCCCATCCATCACCTTGAACCCGTTCCTTGCTGCGGCATCCTCGATATTGGAAAGGAGCCTTTCCTTCTCCATAAACTCATCCTGACAGTTACAGCTCTCACAGCCGCACTCGGAAAGCGTGCAGCGGTACTGCCTGCCGGTGTCCGATGTGGCAACATACGGATTGCATACAGCGTGCCCGTATTCCTCTAAGATGGATACGGTGCTGTCAAATACGTTCCTGAGAATCTCAATATTCCACGGGAATTTTTCCTCACTCTCATCCGGACTCAGCTCCAGAAGCTGCATCAGATACCAGTAGGTCTGATTATCTATCCAGTCTGTCCTGTCCACCATTTTTGGACTTAAATCCAATCTTTCTGTCTTTTTTTTACCTGAGTTTTTCTCTAAGGTATCCATATTTCCTGTCCCTCCTGTATTTTATGAGTTGATCGCTTCCTGCCGGTATCCGTCATTTTCAGGCTGCTTTGCCTTTTCCTCCAGCACCCGGTTATATTCCCTGATGACGCGCTCCCCAAGGCGGGTATTGCGCCGGTCACATTCCGTATTGTGGATGGCGGTGCAGACAGCCCGCTTGCTGCCGATGATGGCGACCTGTACGCCTGCCCTTGTTATTGCGGTGTAGAAGATGTTCCGCCGCAGCATCTTATAGAACATGGGCAGCCACGGCAGGATCACCATGGGGTACTCGCTTCCCTGGCTCTTGTGGACCGTCGTTGCATAGGCGTGCTCTACCATCTCCAGCTCCTCGCTCCCGTATTTCACAAAACGTCCTTCCGAAAATTCCAGCTCCGCAAGCTCCGAACCGTCCTCATCCACATAGATGTTTCTGATGTATCCGATGTCGCCGTTGCTGATCTGGTCTTTGTTCTTGTTGTGGATGATCCTGTCGCCCAGGCGGAAGGTGCGCTTCCCGGAACGGATCTCCGGCTTCCCCTCCTCCTTCGGGTTCACCATCTCCCAGAGCCTTTCATTCAGTGCGTTCACGCTGGCTTCCCCCGTCTTGCGGTAGGGCGTCAGCACCTGCACCTTGTCCATGCCGAACGCGTCCACGCTGGCACGGTACAGCTCCTGCACTTTGTCGGCGGCTTCCTCTGCGCTCCCCGCAGGGATGAACGTAAATCCTGTGCCGTAATCCAGGGCCGCGTCATTTTCCTGCATCCGTTTCGCATTGGCGATGATGCGGCTGCCCTCCGCCTGGCGGAAGATCGTGTTGAGCACCGTCACCGGGATGACGCCGCACTGCACCAGCTCGCGGAACACGTTTCCGGGGCCTACGCTGGGGAGCTGGTCCACATCCCCCACCAGCACCAGGCGGCTCCCCGTCCGGATATGGTCAAAAAAGATGTGCGACAGCCTCATGTCGGACATGGTGAACTCGTCCGCTATGATGAGATCCGCCTCCAGCATGCCTTCCATTTCCTCGCTGTCCTCGTCGCTGGTCAGCCCCAGGGCGCTGTGCATGGTCATGGCCTCCTGCCATCCCGTGCTCTCCGCCATCCTGCGGCTCGCCCTTCCCGTGGGCGCTGTCAGCAGCACGCTGCCGCCGCCCAGTTTCCCATGCACATAGAGCAGTACTTTCTGTACGGTTGTCTTTCCTGTCCCGGGGCCGCCGGTGATGATGCTGACCGGATGGCGGAACGCCTTCCTGACGCCCTCCTCCTGTTTCGGGGAAAGGCTGATGCCCAGTTCTTTCTGCGCTTCCGCCAGCAGGAAAGCAATATCCTGTTCCTCCTGTTCTGCCGTAAGCAGGGATACCAGATTCTTTGCCGCATTGCACTCATACCCGTACATATTCGCAGGGTAAAGCGCACCGCTTTCATAGTACATCCTCCCTTCCTTCACCAGCTGGTAGAGCACCTTGTAGACTGCCATCTCCGTGACGGCCTCACGCTGGTAGCCCTTATTCAGCTGTCCATATGCTTTCTTCTGGAGCTGCTGCTTGTCCTGGTACAGATGCCCTTCCTGCATATCCTGTTCCATGCAGTACCAGATGCAGCCCTCGATCCGCATGGGATCGTCCGGCTTTCCCTTGTTCGCTTTTGCTATCTCGTCCACGGTCAAAAAGCCGAAGCCGCCGATCCTGCACAGCGCGAAGGGCTGGTTCTTTACCGTATCCAGCGCCGCATTTCCAAATTCCTCATAGATCTTCTGTATCTTTTTGGGTGTCACCTTAAAGGGCGTCAGATACGCCGCAAGGTCCCGCATGGCATGGCTGCCCTGATAGGATAAGAGGATGCCGTCCAGCTTTTTACGGGTGATGCCCTTGATCTCCAGCAGGCTGTCCGGGTAATTGTCCAGCACATCAAATGTCCTTGTGCCGAACCTCTCCACAATCAGCTCCGCCAGCTTCGGCCCGATCCCCTTGATCATGCCGGAGGATAAGTAGCCTTTTATCCCTTCCTTTGTCTGGGGCAGGATCTCCTCATAGCTTTCCACCTGCAGCTGCAGGCCGTACTTGTTCTTTACCCAGTTCCCCGTAAGCTCCGCTTCCGTGGCATCCGTATCCGGCAGGCCGTTGCCCGTTGCCGTGAACCGGGCGCCTTTTCCTTTATAACGGGTGTCTTTTGCCGCTTCCGGCACGTCCGTATCCTCCGTGTGGTACACGAAGATGCAGAAGCCGTTGTCCTTGTTATGGAATATTTCCTTTACAAACCTGCATCTCATCTTTTTTCTCCTTTCTGTGTCCCTTCTTCCTCCCAGTCATACAGCAGGAGGTCGTGGCTGGAAGTCCGGGCAGCTTTCCCGCTCTTCCGGAAGCGGTAGTTCCGGAAAGCGAATCCTGTAGGCTTATGGGTATACCGTACCGCAAGGACCTGGTATTCCGTGCCCAGCCAGGATGCCTTCCCTACGGCTTCTTCCGTCTCCTCACCGAAGTCCAGGGCATACAGCCAGTTGTCACAGATGCCGTGTGGGCCGGCATGTGCCTCCCCTCCCGGAAGGGAGAGGAGCTTCTCTTTCATGGCATGGTAGTCCTTCAGCCCCGGATGTGCCGCCAGGGTATCTGCAGCCAGTGCCTTTTCAAACTCGCAGAACGGTGTGAAAGGGGTCTTCCCCGGAAAATCCCCGTTCCCGTCAAGGCAGCGGACCTCGCCTCCGGCAATGACCTCAAAGATGATGTCCGCCCTGACCGTGCAGTCATTCTCACAGTAGTTCCCTGCAGGCGAGGCCGTATACCAGGTCCCGTCTGCCATGGAGCGGTTGAAGTAGCGCTCCGGCCCTTCTGTGGTGCAGAATGTGTCCCTGCACAGGCCGGACTCCTCCATATGGAGCGCCACCCTGATGTGTTTCCAGGCATCCCCCTCTTTCCTGTCCGGTAAGGCTGTCCCGGAGGTTTCCTTTATCTCTGCAAGCATGGCGCCTCCTTCCTGCTCCAGCAGGGCATAGGCGGGGATATGCAGTTCCCCCGCCATCTCTATCTCGCCCCGCATCCCGCTGCTGATCCGGCTTCCGCACACAATGATGGCTTTGCTCAGTCTCAGTATGGAAAGTCCGAAGGCAAGCCCCACTTCCCTCTCCTCCGGGATATTGTCATCCAGGTATTCCGGAAGGAAGCTGTGGGGCGCTATCGCCCTGCATCCGAACGTCCCGGATACAAGGCGTGCATAATGCGCCGCTTTCTCCATGTTCTGCCGTATCCCCTCTTTGGTCGGTGCCGACAGGGGCGAACAGATGTATACAATGTCATTTTTCTTCATTTAAGCTGCTCCTTTCGTTTTTACGGAAAACCGCCTGCTTTCCGTGGTGTTCACATAATCGTCATAGACATCCGGATGCTGCGCCTTTAAACGCTCCAGCCCCTTCTTGTCTATCCCCGTGCGGTAGGCAGGGTTGTAGGAGACCACATACTCCGTGCCGCCGTCCTTTATGACGCCTGTACAGCTCACGCCCATCTCCTCCACGATCTCCGCATAGGCTTCCTTCATCTTTTCCTCCAGCTTCTTTGCCTCGCTGTCATGCTGCGCCTTCTGCTCTTTCAGCTCCATGTACTTACGGATGCTGCCAAGATGCTTACGGCCCAGTTTGACCTGCTCCGCGTCCTTGTCCGCCGGTCCGCAGTGCTTCCGGATGCTCTCCAGCACCAGGTCGGGCTTCTCGGTATAAGGCGGCTCCACGCCTTTTTCCACGTTCTCCTTCCAGAAGAATTCCTCCTCCGCGATCAGGTCCTCCTCAATATCCAGGTCACGCTCCATGTAACGGATGAAGAATTCATTCTCGTTGTTCCCATACAGGCAGGCGAAGTACATCCTGTCGATGTTCATGACCGCCATGTAGTGCCTGCCCTGGTATTCATAATTGACCGGTGTGGAACCATTGGCCCACTTACCCTGGCAGTTATAGTTGGTGGTCTTGCACTCAAGGATGCCTTTGCTGCCGTCGGGGAAGTCTATGAAGAAATCCACGTCTGCAAGCATGAACGGGCAGAGCGGGTGCCGGAACATCTTCCGGACGGGGTACACCTTCAGCCCTGTCTTTCTGGAGAATATCTCCGCAACAAGGTCCTCCAGCCTGTGGCCCACTTCCTTTGCCACCCAGTTGTCTTCCTCCTCATCCATGACCGCCTGTATGCCCAGCTTGTCATAGTACAGGTCACGTTTCGTACAGAACGGCGACATTCCCATGATAGCTGCGGCGTCGCTCCCGCCAATCCCTTTGCGGCGGTAGGAGAGCCAGTCCTCCCTGCTTAAATTCTCTGTTTCTACAAACACCTCTGCCTCATAATTCATATCCAGTCCCATTCTTTTCCTCACTTTCTGCCGCTTTCTGCGGCTGCATGCTGCGGACAGAAAAAGAGAAGGTCTTATCCCTTCTCTCCCTGTCCTTAGCGTTATCCTGTTTTACTCTGTTCTGCGGCAGGCTGCTGCTCTGTTTTCTGCTGCGCTCTGCGCCTGGCGGAAAGGACAAGGGCATCCTCACCAATCCCGGCGTCCGCCTTCGGCTTCCTGCCTGCCCTTTTCCGGCACTTCTCAATGGCCGCAGCCCGGTCATAGCAGATCTTCTCCTGTAAGTCTGCAGTGATCTTCCGGCACCTGTCACGCATACGCTCATACTGGAGCGCCCCGCAGAATCCCAGGCGCTCCCTGTCCGTCTGCAGGAGCTCGTCCAGCATGTCAGCGTAATCCGCAAGGACGTTGCATATGACGGTCAGGTCCCCCTGGCAGCTTTCTATTGTCTTTTCCTGCATCCTGTCCACATCATAATAATGGATGGGGACTGCAGCCATCCCGCTGCACGCCCCCTGCTCCATGATCTCCACGGAATCCTTTACCATGGGAACACTCTCCTTTCTACCATCTGTATGCCCCCGGCACGTCATATTCTCTCCAGTTGACCGACAGTGCCCTGGCAATGGTCTCCTCCATCCTGGCAATCCTGCCTCCTTCCTCGCCTTCGCAGGCAAGCATGTAGAGGATCTCGGAAATGCCGAAATAGATGTCATGTGCCGTACAGGGGTCTTCCCCGTACTGTGCCACGAACAGATCCGCTGCCTCGGCCGCATATTTCCGTGCAATGCCCAGCTTGTCCATGACGCCTTTCATACAGTTGACAGGGTTCATGACCTCGACCTTCAGCAGCTTCACAAGGTTCCCGGCGGCAAGCTGGTACTTCCCGTACAGGAGCTTTAACTGGTCGTCGAACTCACTGAGCTTCGTGCCGTTCCTATGCCCCAGCCGCAGCGGGCTGCCCAGGCTGATGGTGGTGTTCTCCTTTCCGGATACCAGCATGGGGAAGATGTTCGCCCCGCCGGAGCCTGTGTCGGATGTGGTGATCCTTACCACGGGCTTCATCTCATCGGGTGTCTTCCCGTGCAGGGCCAGTTCCTTCTTATAGGCATCCAGCAGTCCGTCCTCTTCGGAAAGTTCCCAGAGGGCGGAGGCCATGTCATGCTCATAGAAGCCGGCAAGGTAGCTGCAGCCTTTGAAGTTCCCTGTCAGGTAGTCCACGGAATGCAGGAAGACCTGCTCCATGTCAAGCACCGCATAATCGTGGCAGTCGCCTCCCAATACTGCGGATACTTTCCCTTCCGAGATGCGCAGAAGCGCCTCGCCCTTTGCCACCTTCAGGCAGTCGTTCAGGATTCTCGCATACACGCTCTTTTCCACCCTGCGCAGCCCCGCGCCGGAGATCCCAGCGCGGTCAAGGATGCTCTTGATCGCGCAGCTCCTTACCGGGTAATACTGGTTCCTTACCTTCAGGAGCAGGCCCGTGTTGATGATGGTGTCCGTGATGATGTCCTCATCCAGCCCCTCGTCTGCATACTTCTCCTTCAGTTCCTCCTCCACTTTGCTCCCGCTGGTGATCGCCACCAGGCGCAGGTTTTTGGAGTTCCTCCTTTCCCAGAACGAATTCCTGCCGATGCTTTTCAGGCACTCAAGGAAATCCTCCTGCTTCTGGAATACGCCGCGGTATCCGTCGGCAAATACTCTTGTCTCATTCATTTTCGTTCCACCTTTCTTTTCTCTCCGTTTGCGGAGGTTATTTTTATCCAGCCGCTTATGCGGACAAGCCCTCATGGGCATTTCTGGCAACAAAAAAGGAATGGCCCTTGACGGTTTCCATTCCATACTGCGTGTGGTGATCCACAAATCTGTTTTTGTCCCTTACAGTTATACACATCCTGCGGAAACAAAAAAGTGCCAAAAGACTGCCATGCTTATACATGGTATCCTCTGACACTACTTACAATCTTAAACAGCGTATGCCCCGGTTCTCCCGGAAAGGAGCCGGAACCTGCCGGTTTCCTCGGAGGTGCGGACATATCGGGTATGTCCAGCCTGTCCCCGTTCCCCGTCTGCAGGTAAGCATAAAAATCAATTACGGGTTTATATTAACACAATATCTTGTATCATGTCAACTTGAATATACTATATATTCCATGTCCTTTTGCTGCTATTTTTATCTTTTCAAATTTTATTTCAAAATTTTTCAAGTTTTTATCCCCTCCCGGATATTTACTTTATAGATCAGCTTTTTATCGTGGCTGGTCATTTGTTCTTTGACAACTGAAGAACATACACCATCATGTATATGGGTTCTGGTGGGTGGCTCCCTGCTCTCGGTATGCCATCCGTCCAGATTGAATTGCACACAGTGCAGCCAGGCAACGCGGCCGGGGAGGGCGCAGGAGACGGTGATGGGAGGTATGTGTAAATTTAGAATAGGACAACTATTAACAAGCATAGATTATATTGAATATACAGATGGAGGAAATATGGATAAGCAACAAGCTCACCCTATATGTCAAGAAGATATTCAGGCGGTTGACATCCAAAATCTAGTTGACATCAGCGATGTCAAAATAGACACCACCATGAAAAAGACTGACAGAATACAAACATTTATCAGGGATATAAGAAACCCGTATTGTTTCCGTTGTAAAAATACTGTTGTTAAAGTTTCTTTTTGCAGCGAAGGCGGATCTTTTCAGGAACTGCTTCAGGATTATTTTAGTTCCCTGTCTCATAACGAATAATCTGAAATCCTTGCTTTTGCGCCCTTTTTTATATATGATAAAGGGGAAGCAATGTGCATTTATATTTTTAGGTTATTCTGAATTTGTTTTTAGAAAGGATGAATGATCATGAATATAAATGACGAACTAAAAGAATGGATGGTGGGAGATTACACCCGCCTTTCAAAAGAGGATGGTGATAAAGAAGAAAGCGACAGCATCAATAACCAAAAAGCTCTAATTCAGCACTATGCCGAAAGCCGCCCTGAATTACGTCTGGTGAAGCATTATTCCGATGACGGATATACAGGGGTAAATTTCAACCGTCCTGGTTTTCAGGAAATGCTTGAAGGAATTAAAAACGGACAAATCAACTGTATCGTTGTAAAAGACTTGTCACGGTTCGGGCGCAATTACATAGAAGTCGGGCGATATATAGAACGAATCTTTCCGGCTCTTGGCATCCGGTTCATTGCGATCAATGATAATTATGACAGTTTGTACAACAACTCATCTTCCGACCAGCTCCTTCTGCCGTTTAAAAATTTAATCAATGATGCTTATAGCCGGGATATATCCGTAAAGGTGCGCTCCAATCTGGATGTGAAGCGCAGGCAGGGTGATTTTGTAAGCCCCGCTGTTCCCTATGGGTACAAGCGTTTGGAAACGGACAAGACGAAGCTTGCCATAGATGAGCCTGCAGCTAATATTGTCAGACTCATTTTTGCGAAAAAAATTGAAGGACAGAGCAACCTGCAGATTGCTGCTTTATTAAACCAGATGAAGGTGCCCACACCCATCAGGTACAAACAGGAGAGCGGAAGCCGTGCAAAAACTGCTTTTCAGGTATACAGTACGCCAAAGTGGTATGGCACTACAGTCAGACGCATCCTTGAGAATGAAGTCTATACCGGCACACTGCTTCAGGGAAAGACATACCGGCCTAACTACAAAATCCGGAAACCTGTTGCCCGACCACAGAAAGACTGGTTCCGCAAGGAAGATGCCCACGAAGCCGTTATCAGCCGAAAGGATTTTGATCTGGTTCAAAGCATACTGAATACAGATACACATCAATCTGTCGGTCAGGAAACCATTTATCCGTTCTCAGGCATTGTATACTGCGGCAACTGCTACCAAAGCTGCAACCGCAAGCAGACAGTAAAGAAAAACAAAAGCTATTTCTATTATGGCTGTTATCTTTCCAACCACACTACCTGCTGCAAAGGATTCTGCATCAATGAGTCCTATCTGGAGCAAACCGTGTTAAATACGTTACGTCAATACATAAATGACCTGACTGACATGGAACAAATGATTTCCCATCTGGAAAACATTCCCAACCAGCACGCCGAAGTAAAGACCTTGACGCAGGAAATTGAACATGCTGAAACTGCTTTGCAAAAATATCGGCAGCTCCTTGCCTCTCTTTATGAGGATTACCACGAAGGCTTGTTAAACAAAGAGGAATACCTGGACTTAAAGGAATCCTATCAGGAGCAGATCAATGAACTGTCCGAGGCATTGGATAACATGACTGCACAACAAAGTGGACTGACTGCCGCATTCATGGCTGATACATCTTGTATAGATGAGTTCCGCAAATATTTGGAAACTCCTGTCCTCAACCGTAAAATGCTGGTATCTATGATAAAAAAGATATACATTTATCCCAAAAACCGGATACATATTGTTTTCCGGTTTCCTGATGAGTTTGAAAAGCTACTACATTTCTTGCCAGATGCTGTTTCTAATAAGCTCATAGCAAGGGAGGTGTAGACGGATGCCACATAAAAGAAAAGGCAGAATTGCAGATACAGCCGTTATGGATTCTAAAGGTGTTTCTTCCAGTATGGAGGACATATCCAAACTGATGCCTACTGGTTTATACCTTCGCATATCCGGCGAGGAAGCTGCAAAGGGTGAAAAACTGAATAACCAAAGAGACTTGCTGTTAAGCTTTGTCAAAAAACAAAATGACTTAAAAATTGTAGATATTTACTCCGACAATGGGGAAACCGGAACAAACTTTGATCGGCCGGAATGGAACCGTTTAATGGAGGATGTAAGAAAGAAACGTATCTCATGTATTGTGGTAAAAGATTTGTCACGGTTTGGAAGGAACTACATAGAAACCGGAAACTATCTTGAAATGGTATTTCCTGTCTTACATGTCCGCTTCATAGCAGTTAATGACAACTATGACTCAAAAAAGCTGGAGAGCAGTGCCCTTCAGCCATTAGACACCATGATTAAAGGCATTGTGAATGAAGCCTATGCCAAGGACATTTCCCGAAAGATATTTACCGCCAAGGAAATCCAGCGGAAAAACGGGTTATATTATGGGAATATACCTCCCTATGGCTACTGCAAAGATCCTGATGACCCACACCACTTAATCATCAATCAGGAAACAGCCCATACAGTACGGCAGATTTTTCAGTGGAAACTTGAAGGCATGGGCAATTTCCAAATTGCCCGGCTCTTAAATGAAAGCAATATTCCGGCACCGATGCGTTACCAGTTTCTGGTGGGTGCTGTAAAAGCTCCACGCTATGAAAACAGCATTTGGCAGGGCATTACTGTCAAAGTAATCTTAAGCAACCGCACCTATACCGGAGATTTGGCTATGGGAAAAAGGAGGAAAAACCTCTCCAAGAACCTTACCAAAGTCAAGAATATTCCCTGTAAAGACTGGACGATTACGGAAAATACCCATGAGGCCATCATAAGCCGTGAAACATTCTTTAAGGTCCAGCGTATCTGTATGCAGGAACTGGAGAAAAACAGGGCAAACCGTTACTGCCATTCAGATATTGATTCGCCGGATGATATCTTTGCCGGACTGGTTTACAGCGGGGACACCAAACTCAAGATGTACCGTACTCGAAATTATTATGAAAATCATGGCATGAAATACCGCTACACCACTATCTCACAAAGAGATACAGACTACTCAAAATGTTCAATCGTTACCATCAAAGAGGAGCAGATACGGGAAACCCTTGCCTGCCTCCTAAAAAAGCAGATGGAATTAGCATTGGAACTGAATGATTACCTTGCCACGGTACAGGAACATCAGACATTTCTTAGCAGAAAGGAGGCATTGGAAAAACAAATCAAAGAACTTGCCACAAGGCACAAAGAACTTGCTTCTATGCAGTCAGATTTATACCTGCATTACTCGGAAGGACTGCTTACCCGTGAAAAATATCTTGCGCAAAAGGAAGAATGCAGACTGGAAAGGCTTTCATCAGAAAATCGTCTGGCAGAGCTAAAATCCACCCTTGAACGCTTGAAAATACGCTTTTCACCACATAACCCATATATCCAGCTTCTATTGGAATTCTACGAAAATGATTCCTTGTCAAAGGAACTTTTACATAGATTAGTTGATAAAATTTATGTCTATGATTCCAAAACGCTTGAAGTTGTTTTCAAATATCGGGATGAAATAGAACCTATACTCAAGTTCCGGGAAAGTGGGGTGATGCCATGAGAAGCAATCATTCTTCCGAAAATCTTATGGTAGACAATATACTTGCCTGCTATCTTAGGGTATCCGATGAAGATTTTGACTTGAAGCAAAATGTCCTGAAGGATGAAAGCACCAGTATCAGCGCACAACGTCGGCTGATACACAGCTATATTGAATCAAAACCTGATCTGAGACAGATGAACATAAGGGAGTTTCTGGATGACGGTTATTCCGGTACAAATTTTGCTAGGGTTAGATAACGATACCATTTTGATATGCGGTGTCAACATCTAGCCCTTGCTTTATCTTAGACTACGATACTGTCTACGTCTGTACCGATTTGACGGAAATAAGATGTGTTTTTGATAGGTTCTTGCGTGTTCTCTACTTTACCAACAAAGTTATAAAATATCTCAATCTTGCGGGTGTTGGTTTCCCTGTCCAGTTCATAAATCAGAATACGGTCAATAAATTCATGCACATTCTCATAGGTCAGTTCCTTTATCTGTGTGTACCTCTTTACCAACTGGACGAATTTCTTTACATCAGAGTTATGCTCTTTGGCTGCCTGTATCTGCTTGTCTAAAACGGCAATTTTTTCTTTCAGCGTCTTTTTTTCTTCCTCATAGCCGGAAGTCATAAAAACAAACTGTTCATCAGAAAGTTTTCCTAAAGCGTTATCTTCATACAGTTTGCGGAAAACAGTGTCAATTTCCCTTAGCCGTGTCTGTGCCGTGGAAAGTTCTTTCTGTTCCTGTGCTGCCGTCTTTAAGGCTTCTTGGCTGCCTAACTCCGTAGCAGTTTTGATAAACTCCTTTTCATGCTGTTTCACAAAGGAAAGCACCCTCTGCATATCCGCAAGCACAAGCTCCGTGATAACAGATTTGCGGATATAGTGTGTAGAGCATTGTGTCATTTTTCTTGGGCGGTTGCGGTAGTTGCCGCAGGTGTAGGCGTGTTTGCGTTCGGGTATGCTTACGCCCTGCTGCAGATACATCTTGTACCCGCAGTCGCCGCAGAACAGAAGCCCGGAAAAGAGGTCTATTTCCTCTGATTTTGTGGGGCGGTGTCTTGTGGCAAGCCTTTTCTGTGCAAGTTCAAAAGTTTCTTCATCAATCAGTGCTTCATGCGTGTTTGGGAAAAAGTAACGCTTTTCTTCCGGGTTCTTCTTTGTCTTTTTTGACTTGTAAGATACCTTGTAGGATTTCCCTGTAATGGTATGCCCTAAATATTCTTTCCTTGCAAGCATATCATAAATTGTCTTGTCCGGCCACGAATAAGGTATCAGCGAAGCGTTGTGATACCGTGTCTGCCCGGTACGCTGGAAACGTAATGCGCCAACTGTCAGCACCTTATTGTCGGCAAGCCATTTCTGAATGTCACATAGACGCCCGCCTTTGACGTAAAGGGCAAAAATCTGTTTCACAACATGGGCGGTTTCGGGGTCGGGTATCAGATGGTTTTTGTCGTCCGGGTCTATCAGATAGCCATACGGACATTCCCCGTTGACACGCTCCCCTTTCTGTGCCTTTGCCTGTTTGACTGCACGGATTTTCTTGCTTGTGTCCCTTGCGTAAAATTCATTGAACCAGTTCCTTAACGGTGTAAATTCGTTGTCGTCCCTTGCGGTGTCAACGCCGTCATTGATGGCGATATACCTTACCTCATATTCCGGGAAAATAATTTCTATCAGCTCCCCAGTTTTTAAGTAGTTGCGCCCCAGACGGGAAAGGTCTTTTGTTATGACTGTCCCGACGTGTCCGGCTTCTACCTCATGCAGCATTGCCTGTAAGCCCTCACGTTCAAAGCTCACGCCCGATACGCCGTCATCAATGAAAAATTTTGTGTTTAGGAAATGATGTTCTTCTGCGTACTTCTGCAAAATCATTTTCTGGTTCTGTATGCTGCCGGACTCCCCGGCCTGTAAGTCCTCTTGGCTAAGCCTGCAATAGAGGGCGGTAATTTTGTCTGGCTGTAACATGGTCTGCTCCTTTCCGACAGTCAGACAAAAGGTATAATGTACTTACGGATATTATACCACGTTCCGCCGTCAAAGCCAATATGTATTATCAGCAGAAACGCCGTTTTACGGCGGTTTCCCGCATATCTTTCTTAATCAGTTTCTCAACTTTTTTATCTAAAGTTTCCGTTGCTTTTTCGCTTTGTGCGGAAACTACAAAATATGTAACGGCACCGATTTTATGCTCGGTAGTAGTGTGTATGGTTTTTCCCATAAATTCACTCCTTGCATTGTCCATTATTTTATTCTATGGTGAAACAGGATTGTCCTATTACTGTTTCCCTCGCTGTATCGGTGTGTAAGAATGGGCGAAACGGACGGCTTGGCAGCTCCACGGGACTTTAACCCCTCTCATTCCTATGAGTAGCCGTGTCATACGGGTGTATCATTATGCCAATGTGCGGGTCATGGCGGCGGCAGTTTCCACCCTGCCGCCTGCGGTTCGCTGATAATAAATCGCTCGCCCCTTGCCGGGGGTCTTGGCGTATCAGCCCGCAGGCTCGCCGCACATTGAATGTGTCCGTTTGCCCTATGCTGCGCCGTGCGCTTTCTTTGTCAAAGTACCGGGGCTTGTCAGCCCGCAAAGGCACACCATGAAGATGTACTTTTGCGGAATGGCAAGAAGCGGCGGGCGGTCAGCCCGCCCGTGCTTTCCTGCTTCCAGTGGGAAAGGGTATCTGTCGTTATGCCACCTTAAAGGTCGGGATTTTCGCTATCAGCTTGGTTTCCAGTCGGCGGCGTAGTTCCTCGTCAATGTAGACAACGGGCTTTCCCTGCTCGTCATACATGGTTCTGGTTGACAGTGCGGAAATGAAGCCTGCAAAGTGTTCCAGTACCACGTTGATAGCGTCCACGTTGCCGGAAACAGCCGACACAATGACGGGGTAAGGCAGCAAACCGCCCGGCGTTTTTTTCCTGCTCTTATTCATCAGCATAGCCCTCCATGATTTTTTGTAGTTTCCGCAAGGCGTTCTGCCTGCGGTGTGTTACCGTCCTGCGGATAAGGTTCAAATGCCCCGCTATCTCCTTGTCGGTCATATCCGCAAAATAAGATAGCAGGATAATTTCAAGCCTGTCCTGCGGCAAGGCTTTCAGTGCTTCGGCTAACAGTTCATCAGCAACGGCGACTTCAAAGCCCATAATCTCAAAAAGGTATGTATCTTGGAAATATTTATCCCACATGGCAAACCGTTCTACGGTGTGCGGCGGCAGTTCGCAAAATAAAACTTCACGCTCCCCCTGCTGGTTCAGTTCCCTGTGGTAGTCGTTCCTCTCATTCTTTAATATCTGCTTGCAGAAGTGTTCAAAGGTGTTCTGTTTGTGTTCGTTCTGTGAATGGGGCTTCACGCTTCCACCTCCCTTTTGCCCTTGCCAGAGCCGGGAATTTTTACCCCTCTATTACTTACTACGGGAAAAATGAAAATTTTGGCAATGTTTTTGAAAAAAATTTTAAAAAATTTTCAAAAAACATAAAAATGCCCGGCTGTGGTCTGTGTTCAGTCGGGTGTGCATTGGGTTCTCTTTTCTTGGGTGGGTTGCGGTTTCTCCCGCCGTGGCGTTTGTGACTGCGGGCGGGAAAATTCTTTCTGTGGCTTGTCCCTTTCCTGTAAAAAATGTTACAGGCTCAATATCACGTTTCTATCAGTTTTGTATCACGATTGCATTAAGACTTTCTGCAAAGAAAGACATTTTACGCAAGAGGGGAAAAAGAAAAAACGCCGCCGTGGGGAAGCCCTGCGGCGGCAGAAATAAAGGAATTACGGGAAAGGAAAAGCAGCCGGAACTGTCCCGGCTGCCCGTGTGTTTTTTGTCGATTGTTTCAGAAAAGGTTATCATCTTCGGTATGCTCCATTATATCCTCAACATTACAATGCAGAATGTTACATAGTCTGTCTATGGTGTTGGTCTGTACGTTTTTATTCTTCCGCAATCTATCCAGTTGGGAACGGTTTACATTGTGGTATGTGTAGAGGTCATATTGCGTCACGCCCTTTTCTTTCATGGTTTCCCAAAGACGGTCATATTTTATCATTTTTTCGCCTGCCTTTTTTCAGATTGGTACTTGTATAAAGTCAATTATCCATGTAAAATTAGCTCTATAATAGTGTTCGTATAATGACACTATACAATTCACGAAAGGAGATAAAGGAAATGGGGATTGACGATTTTAAGGATTGGCTCTTTGACATACTGAATGATTTGGATAGTGACATTTTGGCAGACATCAAGCCAGACGACACGGCAAACACATTTCAGTTAATCATGGTCGGCGGCAACGTGTTTGAAATTGAGTGCCGGGAAACGGAAGCATAGGGAGTATATGGAAGAAAACAGCAGGAAACTAAAAGTGTACGGGGCGACAAACAAATCCTACCAGACTATCCCGCAGATAAAATTTGAGGGGCAATGGCTAAAGGCACTCGGCTTCTGTGTGGGGGACAGGTTGCAGGTGGATTGTGAGGAAAACAGAATAACAATCACGAAGTTATCAGACGACAACGGGTAGCAGGAACAGGCGGCAGCCGCAAGGGTAAAATGCACGGGCAAAAAACGCCCGCCCTTGCCCCCGCCGCCCGTTCCCGCTTATGGGTCAGTCAAGAGGGAAAGCCATAAAAAAATCGGCTTCCCTCTTTTCTTTTGATTATTTTCAAAAACTTTTCTAAAAGGTTGCCATTTTTTGATTTTTTCCCGTAGTAAGTTATAGGGGGAAGAATAGCAAGCATAGGGATTGCGTTTTATTAGGAAAACACACTGTCAAAAGGATTTTATGCTTTGGCGGGGGTCAACCCGCCTCGGCGGTGTCAGTGGTGTTGATTTCAATATACTCGGCAATCCGGCGGAACTCGTCCGCAAACTTAAAGTGAACACTGATATTGCCGTTTTCGTAAACCTTGATATGGTCTACCAGCTCAATCAGAATTTCGCGGGTCAACTTCTCGATGTTCTGATATTTTGCAAAAGCTACCAGCGCGGGATGCTGCTGGTCAACGCCGTTTGAGAGCTCTTTCCGTTCAGCCGTCAGCCGGGCCAGCAAATCCGAGAGCCCGGCGGCCTGCCGTTCATAATCGGCTTTCATTTCCCGGTATTCCTGCTGGGAGATTTCCCCGTCTTTCCAGTCTTGATACAGTGACTGCTTATAGCGGGTAATTTTCGTCAATTCCTTTTCCTTTGCGGCTATCTGGTCGTTAAGGCGGTGGGATTGACTTTTTTTCAGTGGAGCCGCATTGATATGGGCTACTATTTCCGAATAGGAAACGGCGGTGCTCACTTGATACTGGATGGCGAACAGAACGGCGGCCTCCAGACGGTTGTGCTTGATAGAGTGCATGGTGCAGGCTGTCCGGGAGCGTTTCTTGTAAGTGGAGCAGGAATAATAAACATTCTTCCCACTCTGGCTCCGGGTCACGGCCTTGCCGCAGTCAGCGCACCTCAGAAAGCCGCTGAATAAATGGAGCTCCCGCTTTTTAGGGGCCGTCCGGGTGTCACGTTTCAGAAGTTCCTGCACCCGTTCAAAGGTTTCGTGGGTGATGATTGCCTCGTGGGTATCGGGGACGCGCACCCATTCATCCTCCGGCACAGCCTCAATCTGGTGTACCTTGTAGCTTTTCACCCGGCGGCGGCCTTGTACTAAATCCCCGGTGTAAATAGGATTTCTGAGAATATCCGTTATAATCTTGTTCCCCCACATGGGAGCGTCCGATATAGCCGGGGAGTAGGGCAGGCCCTTTAGCTTTCGGTAAGCTGTGGGGCTGGGTATGCCGTGGTCGTTCAGATACATCACGATTTGAAGTTTAGCCATACCTTGCAGGCACAGCTCGTAAATCTTCTTGACGATTTCAGCGGCCTCCGGGTCAACGATTAGCTGGTGTTTGTCTTTGGGGTCTTTTATGTAGCCGTAGGGAGCAAAAGAGCCGATGTACTGGCCGTTGCGCCGCTTATAATCGAAAACCTGCCGGATTTTCTTTGAGGTCTGATAACAATACTGGTCATTCATCACGTTTGTTATCGGAACGAT
>RAZA01000028.1 GCA_003612485.1 bacterium D16-50 | reverse complement strand
TGTTGGCAAACTTATTATACTACGAAAAGTGCCTTGTGCGTTATTTTATTCTCAAAAGTTGTAAAGTGGTGTTAAAAAACTTCTGTAAGCAGCTCATTTCGATATACCTTATTCTCTATCGTCTTTTTTACGGGCACTTTTATCCCCATCTTTATTCAAATGGCGATAGAAAACAAGGAATGGATGTTGTATAATGAAACGGGAAAAATGTGAGAAGCATAGTGAGAGGAAATTCGGAAAATGTCTGATAAAAAGAAAGTATCTGAGGAAACAAGCGGCAGGCGCATCGGAAGCAGCCCTGCACTGGCCGAGTGGATACAAGAGAAACTGGACAACATCCTTCAGGAAACGGGAATCACGGCCGTGTGTGCAGCCGTCTGTGCAGAGGGTGAGCTTCTGGCGGCAGCCTGCGCAGGCACAAGGGGATTCGAGGACAGCGAAGCCAGAGTGGACGATTTATATAACATCGGATCCGTCTCAAAGGTTTATGTGACGGCAGCCATTATGAAACTGGTGCAGGAGGGAAAAGTGTCTCTGGACGAACCGGTAAATACTTATCTTCCGGACTGGAAACTGGCAGATGAACGTTATAGGGAAATCACTGTCAGGATGCTTTTGAATCATTCCTCCGGCATACCGGGAACCAATCTTCGTGACCATCTTGCGCTGGAGGAAGGGAAAGCGTTGTTTACGGGAAAATACCGGAATACGCCGGAATACTGGGGTTCGATGAAACTGCGTGCCAGACCGGGCAGTTTTTCCGGTTACAGCAATGACGGCTTTGACCTGCTTGCGGAAGTGGCGGAAGCGGTGACAGGGGAGCCGTATATTCAGTGGTTGAGAGAAGAGATTGCGCTGCCGGCGGGGCTTTCCTCCGTGGGAGCCGGAAGGCGGCTTGCGGAAGGTTATGTGAAGGTCTCCTGCAGGGGAAATGAACCGGAGTATTATAACTGCTTCGGTGCAGGCGCAATTCATACCACAATTCCGGAGTGCGCCCTATTTGGCTCCCTTTTTATTGATTCCCATGGGATCATCGGGCAGGCCTATCTGGATGAGACCATGCATCCTCAAGGGGTGACTTTTCTTCAGGGAGCATACGATGCGGCTAATTTCTGTCTGGGGTGGGATTCCCTTTACACCAGAAATCGGATTCCGTTGGGAGAAGGGACAGTGGTAAAGGACGGCGGCACGGAGCAGTTTGAGAGTTATCTTCTGGTGAGTCCTGCCCGGAGGCTGTCGCTGGCTGTTGCGGCTACCAGTGACGGCGATGTCTGGTGGCTTGAGGTGTTGGAAGACATTGGAAGGGAAGCTCTGAAAGTCATGGACGGGGAGCGAAAGGGAGAAACTGAACACAGAGACATGGCAGGGGCTGACCGGAATCCACAAGAGACCCAAGAAGGTGCAGAATCGGCGGAAACAGGCAACGCCGAAAATAGGGAAACTGTGGAACCGGCAAAATCCTCCGTTGCTGCAGAGTCGGGCATGGAAGAGAATGTGCCTCTGGATATTTCCCGTAAATACAGCGGACTGGCATACGGCAGCTGCAGAGTCTATCGCTTTTCCGTTTGCAAAAATACGCTGTATACGGAAATTCTGGAGGAGGGCGAAATCTGGAAAAAGGAAGATGAATTAAGCAATTTTCAGTGGGATGGGAAATGCTTTGCAAAAGGCAAGTATGACAAAATTCTGGCGGAGGAATATAACGGAAATATCTACTATATCAGGTGGGGCGAGGCTTTCTGCCAGAAAAACAGCGAATATCCCTTCCCGGGAACCCTTTGGCCCCGTCTGATGGGAACCTCTTTTACGGCGGAAGGAGAGGATGCTGTCTTTAACAAGATATGCCTGAAAGCCGTCAATGAGGAAAATGTGCTGTTGTTTACCACAGACCATGAGGAATACCCTATTGTGCCCCTTGTATGTGATCCGCGGAAGGAAAATGAAACCTGCCTGATCTCGGAGACGGACAGGGAGGGGATTGTTTTCCGTCTGGAGCAGGAGGGGGAACAGCTCTGGCTGTGTATAGGGACGGACAAGTACAAGGCCGACAGAAAGATAGGGTAAACTGGTTGAATTTCTTTTGGGAGGGTGATGTAGGTTGATGAATAAGAAAATCGGTGTGTATGGGTCTATTGCAAATTTCATTGCAGTACTCTGCTTTGCCCTATCCATGTTATTTGATTTTCATTATGGAAGCTATTTTTCGTCTATGTTCATTGCGTTTAGTTTTGTGCTGATGATGTGCGGATATGCTTATTTTGCCGAGAAAGAAGTAAAAGCAGCAGGCTATGTTTCCGTAGCTTTTTCCGTCATATATGCTGCTATCATTTTGTTGGTTTATTTTGCGCAGCTGACAACTGTACGATTAAATGATTTGACAGAGCAAGCCGCAATCCTTCTGGATTTTCAACAATTTGGACTCTTGTTTAACTATGACCTATTGGGCTATGGGGTTATGTCATTGGCCACATTCTTTGCCGGACTGACCATAAAAGCACGGACAAAAACAGATAAAGGGCTAAAATATCTTCTCATGATACATGGAGTGTTTTTTATCTCCTGTTTGATTATGCCTATGCTTGGTGTATTCAAAGCAGATAGTCAGACGTGGATCGGTATAGCGGTATTAGAGTTTTGGTGTTTATACTTTTGCCCTATCAGTATTTTATCTTCTATACATTTTTCGACCTGCATGGAATGAGGTCTGTCATAAAAACAGAATGGGTATGCAGCATTTTTAAAAGGCTGTCGGCAGCGTATACGCGCTTTAAGTCTGACATCAGATTTTTTGTTGAGTTAGCTGCACATCATTTCCCTCATTGCTACTTTTTCGTAGGCTTTCGTTTTTTCTTGCCATACTAAAACCTCCAAACCGAGTAATCTTATCTTACATCAGTTTGGAGGTTTTCACAAACTTTGGGATAGTCCCGCCCACCCCCAGCAGTACATACAGTATAATCGGCAGATTGTCACCGATAGGAGAAGCATCCGTTTTATTATCGGTAAATGTCGGCGTGCTAGATCCATTGCCGTTTTCGCCGTCGCCGGAAAAACTGCTGTCTACTTCTTTCCAGCCTATGGCAATCGGGGACAGTCCATATACCTTAAATGTAATGCCTTTCTCCGTTTTCGTTGCCGACAGATATTCCACATCTCCCGCATGGCAGTCATTCTTATCAGCCGTAAACATATGGGATACCACAAAGTCATGGGTACTTCTTTCTGTTCCGGATGGATAAGGCAGAGTTATGGTTAAACCGTCTGTCGGGAAATTATCCTTAGTCACTTTCTCCCATCCTTTTCCATCGATATTTACCAGAAGTTCCACATCGTAGATTACCATATTTGCGTCTGTAATTCCGCTGTATTTTTCTTGTAATTCCAGCTTCAGCACTTTCTCGATTTTGCCCGGCGTATTCAAATGTTCCATATTCTTTAAAGCATCCGGTACTTTGGAGATGCCGCTTTCTACTTGCAGTTTGAAGCTGGTTCCGTCCGCTGAATCCAAAACAGAATCATTCACTACATTGATTTTGCCTGAAATCTCCGGCAAAGCGGCAGGTATAGTATAATTATCTTTCCCGTCCCCCAAAAGAACCGGTTTGTCCTGCTCGCTCTTTCAGGAAAGGGCCACTTTCTGTCTGCCCTCTGCCACTGTCTCGTAGATGCCGGACAGCTTATCTGCCGGACAGTCGAACCGGACGGTTTTCAAATCTTTTTCCAAAATGCCTATAAGCTTCAGTTCACCGTACAGAGTCGCTGCCTTGTCTTTGATGAGATCCAGTCGGTCTGCCGCTTCCAATTCGCTTACGTCCCATGTAAGTTTCCTTGGAGAGACAGTCAGCGTATATGAACTTGCTGCTTCCAGATAATCATCCGTCCCAGAAGCTGTGGCTGTGATGACAGCGCTGCCTGTTTTCAGGATTCTGACTGTTCCTGTCTTTGAATCAACAGATGCTACCGAAGGGTCTGAGCTGCTGTAGCTGACGGAAGATCCGCTCTCTGCCCCCCGGCAGTCACAGTAAAGTCTGCGTCTCCATAGGTCACTGTCTTTGATTTTTCAGAAAAAGCAAAATTCTTCTGTTCTTCCCGCTCTGTTACGGTTATGGTTATTTCAGCAGATACGGATTTTCCACCCAGTGTAGCCTCAACACGATATGTGTAACTGCCCTCTGCCAACCCTGTCTCTATGGTATAATTAGAACTATTCGCTCCGCTAATGACCTCCCAGCCATTATTTGTATTCTGTTTCAACCAGATAAACCCGGAAGCAAGGGGATTCGCTGTCAGCACCGGAGCTTTTGTATAACCTACTTTCACTTTAGATTCACTTGCGCTTAAAGTAAAAATCGGGACTTGTATTTTTTCCAGTTTTGCGCTGGTTTGGTCATAAATCTCTAATGTCATCTCATTCCCGCTTACCAAAAGACCGGTCACAATCTGCTTGCTTGTGCCGTCATACTGATAAATTTTTTCCGGGGTATTAGTTACCGACGGATGAAGGGAATAGATGGAATTCCCCACGTTAAAGTATAAGACTCCTTTTGAACAGGAAAGTCTGGAAACAGATTCCTTCCACATCGGCCATCCCGACCCTAAGTTTTCTATTTCAAAGCTTGCCACTTCGGTCTCGGTTCCGCTGGAATCCCGTTTCATCAGCGCAGCGCCGAGGCATATATTTGGGTTATTAGAAACCGTTTTACTTTTCAGATAATATGAACTGCCATTCACAGTATAAATGGCGGACTCTGTTAAAGGAGCGGTCTTATGCCAGTAATTATCATATTTTGTGTCAGAACATGTTATATCATTGGCATCCCAGCTATGTTCCAATTGTGCGTTCCTCATGGCATCGTCGCTGAGCAGAAAATAGATATGTTTTACATAACCGGTTTCTCCGGTCTGTGAGCTGGCAGCTATATCATCATACGTTAAGTCTGCATGATACCAATTGCCGTCCAGTTTTACATAATTCCATATATGATTCATGGATTTACTTCTGCAATACTCAACCTTTATTCCCGCTTTATTAAGCAGAGCGGCGTAGGCAAGCGTATAACCCTGACAGACTCCGATACCGTTTACCAGCGCTTCATATGCGTTTCTCTTTTCAATTCCCAAATTATTATTCGCATTTTGGTCATATACCATATGCTGAACTAAATAATCATGAAGCGCAAGCGCTTTCTGTTCATCAGTCATATTTGCTTCAATAACTTCATTGAAAACGTTGTCAATTGCCGCCTTGTATTCTTTAACACTGTTTTGATCGTATTCTGTACTATAGGTAAATGTACATTTTTGAATGATGCCTGCACCGTCAGTGAAAGGCGTGATAACCAACACATAAAACAAATCCGGATTATTCTCTACTACGTTCAGGAATATACGTTTCCACGCTTCTCCCGTAAGATTATCGCCGGATAAATCTACTTCAGCTTCCCAATTGATCATGGCAGCTGTCATTGCATTTCAGGCAGCTGTTACCTGCTGGTCTGTTGCCAACGGCATAACCAATTCCGTGAAATATTCCAGCAGCGCTTTCAGCTGCTCTTCCGCTCCTTGGAGCAGAGCTTTCTGTTCTTCTTCCAGACTCTCATAGGCGTCGAATGCCTTTTGAATCTGCTCGTAAGCCGCATCTTTCTTCTTCTGATCAAGCGTTTTTAGCTCCTCCAGTGACGGAAGCCTTTTAATAAACTCTTCCACAACGACAGCCTCTGAATCTGCCGGAAAATTTTCCGGCTTTTCGGTATCTGTATCCTTGCTTTCGTCCGGATTGTCTGTAAGAGCTTTACCGCTGCAGGAAGACAAATCCTCCTCGCATATAGGGCAATCTGCCGCTTCCACTTCTGCCGTACATTGAATCGAGCAGGTACATGCGGGCTGGACAGTATCCTTTGCTGACATATCGTTTTTGTCCCCCAGAACTTCGCTCCTATCTGTATCAGCTGCAGTTACGGTAACCCCCAAATGCTCCATTGTTCCGCCGATGAATCCAAGAATAAGAAAAAATGCCAGTATACGTTTCCCACGTTTCTTCCATTTATTCATATTTGTTCTTGTTCCTCCTACTTTTGTTCTTCCCGGAAATCTCCCGGGTTCCTTTGAATTTGCTGTTTTGCCCAATAATTTAATATTTACTGATGTCAAACGTTCCGATAGAAGTATCAATAAGATTTCTCACCAATCTGAAGCACACTCTCGATTTCTTTCTTATCCGTTATCATTATCGCACCTCTTTTTATCTCACATCTCTGCTATCCCTTTTCTTCCTTAAAGCTTTTTGAATAATCTCATCTACATTACTTTCCTTTACTTTTTCTCCTTCATATTTTTGGACTTGAAGTACTGCCTGTTTTGACAATGCCTCTTCACGTTCTTGTTCCATAAATAATTCTTTTAGGTTTTCTGAATCTAAAGCTGCTTTCAAAACCTGCATTGCATATTCAGAAATATTATCCCATCCGCCATACAGATTTTTTACTGCACAATCAATCTGCTGATAGCTTAAAGGCTCTCCCATTCTTTCTTGTTCACCCAAAATACCAATAATATCAGACAAATCTTTCTTATAACGTCTCCCGGACATTAATTTCATGGCAACAAGATACTCCGCGCTAATTGTCCTGATTTTCAACACATTAGAATAGGTACCGTAATACTTAGAGTATTGAGATAATTTAGGACTATAAGAACTCGTATTCCTAAAATCTGCATTCAGCCAGCCATTTGGCAAACCGAGACGGTCTCCTACTGCATTAACCGCTCCCTTCATGGCCGATGATGCTGTTATGACCGCATCTATATCATAGGTCATTTCACGAAACCCATAATTGGCAAGGATTGCCGCGCCTCCAACTAACACAATCTCAGCAGGCATATTTTTTCCATTTCTCTTCCGAAACTCTTTTGCAAGTTCCTTCAAATAATAATCCAAATTTTCTTTGGTAAAACCTTTCTCAACAGACATTCCTAATCTCGCTTTCTATAATATTAAACCTCAAAAATTCGGGAATCGCTTCTTTTAAACATTGTTCTTTCCTATCAAGGGAATCATCCAATTTTGCAGCAAGAACAACATCCCACGGATATAACGGCTCCGGCAATGTACAATTCCTTATATCTTCATAATCATTGCACAATGGAAGTCCATTTTCCCTGCTTAAGTAATCTACCATAGCCAGAAGATAAAAGCTTTCCCGATACCATTGTCGTTCCCAATAAGCCCTTATTTGATTTTCTTTTAAAATATCAATAATAAAGTCCATATCCCCCTTATCTTTCACTAAATGGCAGATATTACTTTTATATATTTCAAAATCTTTTAAAATGGGGACATTTTCATCTTCTCTAAAACATTCTATCAAAAGTTCTTCCATTGTCACATGGAGCGTCCTCGCTAATTTATATATTGTTTCTGCTGTACATTTTTCAATTCTGGTTTTTCCTTTCACAATATCTGACAATGTAGAATATGGTACATGGCTTTCCTTAGCGCACTGATAAACTGAAAGCTGCTTTTCCTTTAACAAACTCATCAATTCCATTTCTCTATTCTCCATTTCATAGATTCTTTTTCTATTGATTATAACGGTATATCGTGATAGTGTCAAGAAATGAAATTTCCAAGATATAATAGCAAAAACCCCTGTAAATGGCATTCCCACACCACTTACAAGGGTTCTCATTCTTATCGCTATTCGCCTGATTTCGACAAATTTCTACGCGTTCATCTGCGCAGCAACCTCAGCAGCAAAATCCTCCTGCTTCTTCTCAATGCCTTCTCCGGTCTCGAAGCGGACGAACTTCTTGACGCAAAGCTCCGTACCGTTCTCCTTGGAAACCTGCGCAAGGTACTGGGCAACGGTCTGCTTGCCGTCCTCAGCCTTCACATAAACCTGCTCAAGGAGGCACACTTCCTTCAGCTCCTTATTCAGGCGGCCCATCACTGCGCCCTCGATGACCTTCTCAGGCTTACCTGCCATCTTGGGATCCTGAGCGATCTGTGCCGCAATAATCTCCTTCTCATGAGCCTTGTACTCCTCGGACACATCCGACGTGGCCACATACTTGGGGCTCAGCGCCGCGATCTGCATGGCAATGTTGACCAGAGCCTCCTTCACAGCCTCGTTCACCACTGCGGTCTTGCCCTCCACGATAACGCCGATACGTCCACCCCCATGTATATAGGTAGCTACGCAGCCTTCCGCTGCCTCCACCCTCTCGAATCTCCGGATGCTCAGCTTCTCACCGATCACGGCGATCTTGTCCACTAGGGCTTCCTTCACGGTCTTGGAAGCGTCCTCGCACCAAGCCTCCTCCATGAACGCATCCACATCGGCTGCCGCTGAATTCACGGCCTGACTTGCCACTGCCTCCACAAACTGCTGGAAGGTCTCGTTCTTGGCCACGAAATCGGTCTCGGAGTTCACCTCCACCACCGCTGCCACAGTATCGCCATTGCGCGCAATACGGCACAGTCCCTCCGCCGCGATCCTGCCTTCCTTCTTTACTGCCTTGGCCTGACCGTTCTTCCTCAGAACCTCCACAGCCTCTTCCATATTTCCATTGGTCTCATTCAGAGCCTTCTTGCAGTCCATCATGCCGGCTCCGGTCTGCTCCCGCAGCTCCTTCACCATTGCCGCTGTAATCTCTGCCATTTTTCTTACCTCCGTTTTCCTCTATCTATCATACAAAGTGCGGATGAGATTCCCTGACCTTATCCGCACTCCTCTATAAAACCACCCAGACACCGACCAGCTTATTCGGCAGCCGCTACTTCCTCAATATCCTGAGCAGCCTCGGCATCGGCCTGCATATCTTCCTGCGTGTAGACTGCCTCTCCCTGATTCGCCTCGATCACCGCATCGGCCATCTTCGCCACGATAAGCTTCACCGCACGAATGGCGTCATCATTTCCGGGAATGATGTAATCGAATTCCTCAGGATCGCAGTTGGTATCACCGATACCGATCAGAGTAATGCCCAGAGCATGGGCCTCTTGTACACAGATTCTCTCCTTCTTGGGATCAACTACAAATATTGCGTCTGGAACTCTGGTCATGGTCTTGATTCCGCCCAGATTCTTCTCCAGCTTATCCCACTCTTTCCTCAACTTGATGACTTCCTTCTTAGGAAGCACATCAAAGGTTCCGTCCTCGGACATCTTCTCGATCTCATAGAGTCTATTGATGCGGGACTGAATGGTTCTGAAATTGGTGAGCATGCCGCCCAGCCATCTCTCGTTCACATAATACATACCGCAGCGCTCGGCTTCCGTCTTAACGGCATCTTGTGCCTGCTTCTTCGTTCCCACGAACAGAATGGTTCCACCCTGAGCAGCGATCTCAGAGACTGCCCTATAGGCCTCGTCCACCTTCACCACAGACTTCTGCAGATCGATGATATGGATACCGTTTCTCTCGGTGAAGATATAGGGAGCCATCTTAGGGTTCCATCTTCTGGTCTGGTGTCCGAAATGTACACCTGCTTCAAGAAGCTGTTTCATAGAAATAACGCTCATTTTTTCTACCTCCATTGGTTGAATTCTTCCGTATGCCCTATGAAGCCGGTACTTCCGGCTTCAGGCCGAATCTGCGTCATGACCCGGCGGCCTCCGATGACTACACACAATAATGCGCACCATCATCGAATAGGCATGCGTGCTTTTTCGCAACAAACGAATTGTAACATAAAAACCCCTGCAATGCAAGGGTTTTATCTGTCTCTCGTTATAATTTTAGCGATTTCCTCCTCGCTTGCGCCTGCCGGAATATCATAGGTTCCGTCCACGATTTTTCTGGAATAAAGATTGTTGCACAAAAACCGGTCAAATTCTCCCGCATCCTCCACCAGCCCGGCCTCCGCTAACGTCTTGCTGATGGCATAAGAATCCGATCCCGGCTCTATGACGATGGAAACCGCCTCCCCGTTCCTGATCACATGGGAAGCAGATCCCTCTATGTCAGCTTCCCCCGATTCACCGGACCCTTCCATGCCTGACTCCTCAGATTCGCCGGACTCTTCTATACCGGATTCACCGGATGTACCCGAACCGGAACTCCCCGTTTCGGGATTTTCCGGATCATCTCCTTCTTCCTTTGGATCCGGCTGTGCTGACTCCGCAAATGAGCCGTCCATCCCCAAACTGCCTTGAACCCCATTTAAATCTGACACTGCGCCGGAATCCGGATTCTCTTCCGGATTTCCAGACTCTTGACCGCTGTCATCCGATTCCCCGTCGGCCTCAGACCCAGACGGTGACATCCCCTCCAGATCCGTCAGCTTGAGGGAGCCGCCCTCCACCATGCCCAGCTCCAAAGCTCTGGCCTTGATTTCCGCATCCGTCAAAGGGATTGCATGACCCGTGGCCACGCCCATCAGGATAGCTGTGACGATCATCCCGATGCCCAATCCCCGCAATTGATATTTTAGCTTCACTGATTGCCTCGTCTCTATGATAATCTGTCAAGATAGTTTACTGATTTTGTTTACTGATTATTGTTTACTGATTTTTAAATAAATCCACCACCAGCTTTACTTCCCCCACTCCAAGGTCCAGCTCCTTCGCAATGCTCACCACGGACTTGCCTTGTCTGTAAAGCTCCAAAATCTTCAGATTGTTGTTGCGCTCCTGCCCTTCCTGAATCCACGACAGATCTGCCTGCTCTTGTCCCATGCCCTCCGGCCTCTCCGAAGTCTGTCCCCCTTGCTCGGAGGCAGCCATATAAAAAGGCATAGGAACAGACGAAGCCTCCGTCCAGCCGGCACTTCTCCCATTGAACGCGGACTGCCCCTGAGGAAGAGCTTCGTCCCGAACCTCTTCCTCCTGCACCGGACGCGCAAAAGCCTCTCTGACGGCCTCCGCGTCCTTCACCGCGCGATTTATTTCCCCAATCGCATTTTTCAGACTGGTATGCTTGTTGTTAAGCATATCGTATAGGAACATGGCCTCCTCGTGGTTCTTGTGGATCTCCGCCAGCACGGTATCGGAATACTCGTTCACAGCCATGATCTTCTCGTTGGAAAGCTTCTCAAGAGACCGTTTCGTTCTCTCCATGGCTTCCCCAAGAACCTCCTGCGTCAGCATGTCGATCTTACCCCTCAGCTTAGCAAGCTCCTGATCCGCAAGCCTTTCTGCCTCGTCCTTCGATAACTCCTTCCTCTCCCCTGACGCGGTCTTTGTGTCCGAGATGAAGAAGCTCAAAATAAATATAAGCCCTCCTGCGATCAGGAGGATGATTTCCATTGGTTCCATCTTATCTTCCCGCTGTTCAGATTTTCAGGTCGAAGCCCCCGGCATTCTTTACCACCATCTTCTCCTGAGGCTTCGCCGCTTGCTGTTTCTTTCTGTTCTTTCCGCCGTCTCCGCTGTACTTCCCATTTCCTTTTTCCTTGGCGTCAGGCTTCTTCTCGTACCACTGCGCATTATCGCTGCTTTTCACCTGACGCACCATCTGCTCCACGCTTTTTTGAACCTGACCGCTGAAATTGTTCTGATCAACCATTCCTTTGTTATCTTCATTATGCTTAATGGCCGAATAGTCCTGCGCTCTGGAAATCGTTGTAAACTCAATGGATCCAAATGCCATATCATTGCCTTTCCCTACAAAAGTAGCTACATCATCAAAGACGACCTCCAAAAAAGGCCTACAGTCCCACCATCCGTATTTCTCCGTCCTCTCTGATGAATTTGCAGTATCGGTAGTTCTGCTGAATTACCCTATTGACCTCCCCTATCACTATGGTGGTGTTGGGATAAATCTGTTCATTGACCACCACCTCGGCCTGCTTCTGCACGTCCATCAGATCCCGGAGCTTTTCCAGACGCATATTTGCCTGCTCTACCTCGTCCGTCTTCTCCTGCACCAAGACCGTGACGCTCTTCATATACCTCAGCTGGCCGTCATTATACTGGCGCCCCTTCTTCAGGTTTTCCCGGAAGTTCTGAAGGATCACCTGCGCCGCATTGATGGTTTTGGTTCCGTCGGAAATGGCCTTCTGCATACGGTCATACTGAGCCTTGAGCTGAGGATCCACTCCTACCTCCACAATCGTGGCCACTCCCATGCTGGTTCCAATGGACTTGGCATTGATCATATTCGCCGCCTGCACATGGCCGCCCACCAGAATCCCCTTTCTTCCCCCTACCCGCACATCCGAGCCTGCGGACACAGTACAGTGCAGTATGGCCTCCGTCTCAAGATAGCCTCCTGCCACGATCTGGGCATTCTCCAGAAACTTGACAATGATATTCCCTCCTGCCCGCAGGACGCCTCTGCCCATGCCGTTCATGCCCTTCGCTATGATGATATCTCCGCCGGCAATGATCTGCGCTCCTTCCACCAGACCGTTTATCACCACGTTTCCGCCGGCCTTCACCTCAAAATTAGCCGACACATTCCCGGCTATGATGACGCTGCCCTCGAAATCGATGTTCCCGGTGGACACCCCTACATCCTTGACCTGATATACATTGGAAACCGACACCTTTTGATCCGCCAGAGACACATGCCCGTCCACCAGAGCCGTAAGAGTAAGCTTATCCTGAGACATCTCCACATTTTTACCGGACTTCAGTGTCTCACGCTTTACGTCCCGGGGCTTTATGAGCTTTCCATACACATCATATCCGTTTTCCCCTACGATCTCGGGAATGATGCGCGCCAGCACATCACCCTTCCGGCAAAAGCTGATGATTCCAATATTGAAATAATCTACGCGTCCATCATCTTTATGGGCGGGGCGCTTATGATTGTCCGTGTCAAAGGAATACTCTATCACCGCATCCCTTCCCTGCACCGGCTGTCTGCCCCGGGCAACCAGAATGTCCGTGCAGTATATCCCACCCGAATTGAAATGCTCCCGCAGATCCTTCTCCTCAATGCCATAGCTGATCTTCCGGGCATCCAGCTCATGCCGGAAACCGCTCATGGTCATCCTCTTTCCGCCCTCGGAAGCAGGGATGAATCGCACCGTAGCCAGCATGCCGTCGTCACTGACCTCAATATAGCAGGTCTCCTGACAGATCGGGCACTCTCCGCTGCCCAGATGAAAGACTACGTCGCCGCCAAAGCTGATTTCCATTTCCAGCCTTTTCTTGTCATAGCTGATATGCAGGTCATCAAGATATTTAAAGACCTCGCCTGCCCGGACAGCCTCTCCGTAGCCTCTTGGTTGATACAGAGCGATCCCATACCCCTTAGAATCCTTCACTAATCGAAAGTAACCGTTCTGCATAATCTCATCTCCCTCTTTTTTCGGCATTTAATTGTCTGACAGAATTCCCATGTAGTTCCCCATCTTTACTTTCATTTTTTTCAGAGCTCTGGTATGCAGCTGCGATATTCTGGATTCTGAAACCTCCAGTATGCTGCTTATTTCCTTCAAGGTGAGTTCCTCGTAATAATACAGAGTGATCACCTTCTGTTCCTTCTCGGTCAAAAGCTGCAATGCCTCTCCCAGCACCTTCGCCAATTCCTCTTTCTCTATCCTTTCCTCCGGAGCCTCGAAACGGGATGTGGTATGCCTGCCATAGTCCTGAGACACGTCGCTTCCCTGCTCCATATACTCGTTCAACGAGACCAGCCCCGTGATCTTCATCTGAGACTGCCAATCCAGATATTCTCCCTCCGAGATCCCCAGCCCTCTGGCGATCTCCTCATCCGTGGCTCCATGTCCCGTGGTCTGCTCTATCTCCCTGATCACTGCCTCGATTTTCTTCTGCTTCTGCCTGATGGTCCTCGGAATCCAGTCCATCTTGCGTATCTGATCCAAAATGGCTCCCCGGATGCGCAGACTTGCATAAGTCTCGAACTTCACATCCTTGAGATAATCGAACTTGTCAATGGCGTCTATGAGTCCGAAGATCCCGTAGCTCACCAGATCCTCATACTCCACATTGTAACCCAGATACATGCTGAGGCGCCCTGCCACCACCTTCACGAGAGGGGCATACTCCAAAATAATCTTCTCTCTGGCTTCCGGAGTTTTTGTCTTCGCATATTCTTCTAACAGCTTCTTTCTGCCTGCCTCGTCCATGAAAACTATACTCCTTATCCATTATTGATACGAGTCTGCCCTATATGGTCTCCTCGTCCATCCTCGCATCCTGCGCCTCTTCCGGATCCTTCTCTATGACCTCGCCCTCTTCCCTGAGTTTCTCTTCGTTCTGTCGTTCAAAATAATCCAATGTCCCCTTCAGCACGCTGCCCAAAATGTAGAAAATCAGCAGTACCGCAAACAGACTCACCAGTTTCTCCGACATGGTGTATTTTTGTATATATGTGACGATGCATGTCACCGCTCCGGCCAACAGCATCAGCAGAAGGGGTAGATTCTTTCTATTCATACGCCGCACTCCCCGCTCACCTTAAATGAGACATTTCCCTCTAGCCCCCGCAGGCGCCCCCAAGCCGGACGTCCCCGGGATTATATATTCAAATAATCTTCTCAGGCTTCCCCACCGCACGGATGTGGTACGCTCCCGTCTCCGGGTAGAAGATTACGGTTCTTCCATAGTTTGCCCCTGTATCCTGAGCCAGAATGGGAATCTTCAGCTCCTTCAGCTTCGCCCTCGCCGCTTCGGCATTCCTATCTCCCACCTGCCCTACGGCAGAGCTGCCTCCGCCCTGAAAGTTGAACATGGTGGCCCCTCCGGCAATCTTCGCTACCATTCGGACGCGCCTCGCCCCCATTCTCTCCAGCTGCCTTACCAGTTCTTCTATCCCTGTATCCGCAAATTTCGCCATATTATGCTGTCCTACGCTGATCGCCTTGCTGTCCGGCAGCATGATATGTACCAATCCCCCGATCTTCGTCATGGGATCCCTGATGGCAATGCCCACGCAGGATCCCAGCCCAAGCGTCATCACGCCGTTTGGGCTCACACATGTCTTCAGATCTGCAATTCCTACCTTGATAATCTCGCTCATCATTCCACTTCCATATCTTTTTATCCTTTAAAACAGCTCTCTGCCTCTAAGCTCCCTGAATTCCCAGTGCAGCAAGTATCTTCTCGTAAGATTCCAAATCGGGAATCAAGATAAAATATCCGTCCAACTGGATCTCATCATAGAACTGCGACTGTATCAGCAGAATCTTGTCGCCGTATATGCCGAACTGAATCGCAGGAACACTCAGGATAGCGCCGGCCATATCGATGGTCAATGCCGGCGGCGAAGGGAATATGGTCAGGCTCGTCATGGAAGAAAGAGAATTCAGATAGGCTCCCGTGATGATGTTACCCACCTCCTGCATGGCGGACAGACCCATCTCCTCGAATTCGGAGCCCTCAGGCACCAAACCCATGGTGGTCTTTTGGATCAGATGTCTTGCGCTCTGTTCCTGAAGCATAAACATCATACTGCCGGTGATGTCGCCCTCCACTCCTAAGAACACCGCGACCATCACCTGCTCGTCTCCGCCCACCAAATCTCCTACCTCGGAGAATTCCAGCAGTCTGACCTGAGGCACCTTCATGTCCACCTTGCACTGAAGCATTTGAGACAATGCTGTCATAGCGTTTCCGGCCCCGATATTGCCCAGTTCCTTGAGGACATCATAGTAATTTTCAGAAACCTGCTCCAAGATCATATTGTTCATTCATCCTCTCTCTCTAATTGCGTCCATCGACGACCCTGATGATATCCTATAGATTATATCATAAATTGCTCTTCTCATAAGTGCAAAGTCACCAAACCCGCACCAAAAATTTCGGCTCCGCAATGCAGTTTTCTCTGCATTGCTATTTCTTCCCGCCGTACTTCTCCTTCTGCCTGCTCTTTCTCTCCTCCTCGAAGATGAACTTGATGATCTCCTCCCGGACCGCAGGATCCATATCATAGTACTTCACTCTATGCTCATAGGTGCCGGGACGGTTGTCCAGCTCCACGCTGCTGAGCACCCTGCTGATCACCTCATATTTCTTGCGCTCGGCTCCGTTGATGAGATGATAGCTGCAGTAAAGCAGGCTGCCGGGCTCGTAGCAGTGGGTGGACAAGAAACGCATTCCTCCCCCGCTGATGTCCACAATGACGCTCTCCTTCATGGGAAGCCCCTTGGACAGCGTATAGGGCATATTGCTCTCTATAGTCTGCACCTCATCCTCCTTCAGGTCCCGGCTATGCATCTCCAGAGCGCACCTGAGGCGGTAAAACTCTCTTCTTTGATACCTGCGCAGATTGCTGGTGAGCTCCACTCTCAGCAGATACATATTGTTGCTCTTGTAGCGATCCACGATTCTGCCGAAGCACTGATACATGCCATTGGAGGTATAGAATATCATGTCGAACTCTACGTCCACAGGAAGCAGAATCAGCTTCGTCTTCTCCATGGGCATCTGGATCTCGATTTCATCCTCGGAGAGAATGTCGTAGACCTCGCTCATATAGACCTTTCCTGCGCTGGCAGTCTGCTCCTCCAACGCCTGATCCGCAGCCTGCAGTTCAATTTTGTCCCCCAGCGAAATAAATTTTGAAAACATACTAACCACCCCATCCTCTCATATTTTACCTTTTACCAGATATGATATGCGTAAAAAACGCCGCCATTCCTCTCTTGGGCTGACGCTCCGACTCCGTCTTGTCCAGAAGCCTTCCTGCAATGCGCTCATAGGCGGCTGTGGATCTGGCACCCGGATTCTGCAGGGAAACCGGAACCTGCGCCATCACTGACCGGGACAGCTGGCTGTCCTCCGGCACATATCCCAGATAGGTCATAGGAACCTTCAGGTAACGCTCCACCACAGCGTTGAGCTTGTTGAAAAGCACCTGCCCCTCCGTCTCCTTTGTCACCCTGTTGGCAACCAGCTTCACCTTCGTGGCGTTTTGGTCAAATCTGGGATGATGATACAAGGCCTTCAGCAGGGAATAGGAATCCGTGATGGACGTCGGCTCCGGTGTGGTTACCAGAAGGATCTCCCCGCTGGCTACCAGAAACTCAAGCACTGCATCAGCGATTCCGGCCCCCGTGTCCACAATGATAATGTCGGCTATGGAATCCAGCTGGGCCAGATTCTGAATGATATAATTCAGATAGTCAAGGCTCAGATTGAACATTCCGGCTATTCCGCTTCCGCCGGATATGAAGCCTACCTCCATAGGACCCCAGGTAATGATATCCGTGATACTCTTGCCCTGATAGATCAAGTCGCAAAGGCTGTACTTCGGCACAGCGCCGAACATGATCTCTATATTGGCAAGGCCGAAATCCGCATCCAGTATAATGACCTTCTTCCCCATCTTCTTGAACTGTATCGCCAGATTGATGGAAGTATTGGATTTGCCCACGCCGCCCTTTCCGCTGGTGACAGTTATCACACGGGCCAGTGATCTGGAGGCTTGCCTGCCAGCTTTCAAGATCCGTAATTGTTCCGCCTGATCCATGTTTTCCCTCCTTAGTGTCAGCGTCCGCACCTCATGCCATCTTCGTGCTCAGAATCTGCTTTACCGTCTTCTGTGGATTGAATCCCTCGATATCGCTGGGCACATTCTGCCCATAAGTCACAAAAGCTATGGGTGCATCCGTAAACAGCTTCAGGTTCAGCAGATTCCCCCAAGTTGCCGTCTCGTCCAGCTTTGTGAATATCATCTGAAACTCCGCTATGGTTTTATAGCAAGAAACGATCCTCAACAGATCATGGTACTTTGTGGTAGCCGAAAGCACCAGAAAGGTCTGGCACTCCCCCTCCTCGTCCATGACCTGAAACAGCTTCTTCATCCTCTCCAGCTGCTCCTCATTCTGATGAGAATGCCCTGCAGTATCTACAAATACATAATCATATTCTCTGAAATCCCTAATGGCGGATCTTGCTTCCTCCTCCGAATAGATGACCCGGAAGGGCACCTCCAGAATATTTGCGTAGGTACGCAGCTGCTCCACCGCCGCAATGCGGTAGGTGTCCGCAGTCAGAAGCGCCACTCGCTGCTTCTCCTCCACTGCGTAGCTGCTGGCGATCTTTGCAATGGTAGTCGTTTTCCCCACTCCCGTGGGCCCCATGAATAGCACGATCTTAGGCGTCTTTTCCGCAGGAGCTATGCCCTCCGCCCTGCCGAACTTCAGGATCATCTTCTGGTACACATTGGAAAGAATGTGGTCTATGGGAAGATTCGTCCTTGCCGTCCCGTCGAAGTCGTCCAAGATCTGATTTGCATATTTCTCGTCCACCTCGTTCTCCAGCATGGTGTTGTACAAGAGTCTCACGAACCTTTCCTGCTCCGTGACCTCCACCTTCTCCTCCTGCTCTTCCGCCAATGGAACAGCTGTCTCCTTCGCCTCCCTGCGCTCCTCCTCGCTCTGCTGAAAACGGCTTACCAGAAGCTCCTGCAGACTGTCCAGCCTTTTTTCAATGGATATTCTGTCATCCATAGAGGACTCCAGTCCTGACGCAAAACCACCGCCGGATCCGGAGACTCCTCCGTTTCCCTGTGCGCTGCCCTTTCCGGTATCCGCCGGAATCCGGGCACTCTCCTTCCCCAGACTTCCCCGATGTCCGTCGCCTTCCTCTTCGAGAGCAACCGTCACCTCCACCTGCCTGATTCCAAAAAGCCTCGCAAAAAAACCTCTGGCCTTGATATCCTTCACATTCATAGTGACGACACCGCTGCCTAATTCCTTTCTGGCAGCCTCCACCGCATCGCTTTCAGTTTTTCCTATAAACTTCTTGATTATCATTTTATGCCGTCACCATCCCAACTGATTGCAGTTCCACATTGGTTTCCACTTCATTATAGGATACAACCACAAGCTCCCTGAAATAATCTTCCGTCAGCCTCTTGAAATACATGCGCACGATAGGGGACGTGATTACAATAGGATTCTTGCCTAGATCCTCCAGCTTCTGTACCTCTTTGCCCACGGAATCAATGATCGCTCTGGATCTGCCGGGATCCAGATTCAGGAATGCTCCGTTGTCCGTCTGCTTCACGCTCCCCATGATCTCCTGCTCCACCTTGGGATCCAGCGTAACCACATTTGTGGTCTCATGGGGCGGGAAGTATTTGTTGGAAATAGCCCTCTTGAGGCTCTGTCGCACATATTCCGTCAGGATATCCGTATCTCTGGTAGCCATGGCATAATCTGCCAGAGTCTCCATGATGGTCAGAAGATCCCTGACGGAGATGCCCTCCCGCAATAGGTTCTGCAGCACCTTCTGGACCTCGCCCAGCCCAAGAAGCTTGGGCACCAGCTCCTCCACAAGAGAGGGGTTGGATTCCTTGATGTTGTTGATCAGGTTCTGCACATCCTGTCTGGTCAGCAGCTCCGCGATATGCTGCCTGATGATCTCCGTTAAATGAGTGGCTATGATAGAGGGCGGATCCACTACCGTATAACCCAGACTCTCCGCTCTCTCCCGCTGCCCCTCCGTAATCCATATGGCAGGCAGATGGAAGGAGGGCTCGAAAGTAGGTATTCCCGTGATCTCTTCCTCCACATACCCCGGATTCATGGCCATATAATGATCGAAAAGGATCTCTCCCTCGCTCACCTGAATGCCTTTTATCTTTATGACATACTGGTTGGGATTCAGCTGGATATTGTCCCTCAACCGGATGATCGGCACAACAGTACCCAGTTCCGCCGCAATCTGCCTTCGGATCATAATGACTCGGTCCAGCAGGTCTCCGCCCTGATTCACGTCCGCAAGGGGAATGATTCCGTATCCGAACTCCAGCTCGATAGGATCCACCTGCAGAAGAGTATTGACGTTCTCAGGGGAGCGGATCTCCTCTGCAGCCGCCTCATCGCTGTCAACCTCCCGCTCGATGGCCTCCGTCTCCAGATTGCCTGCAATGATCCTCCCCCCCACAATGAAGAGGAGTCCCATTCCCAGAAAGAGTATCGTGTTCAGCTCGGTGGCGACTCCCAGAAAGGAGAGCGTCCCGCCCACCAGATACATTACCTTGGGAATTCCGAAGAGCTGCTTTATTATGGCGGGGCCGAACTCCGCCTCCTTGCTTCCCTTCGTGACCAGCACGCCCGTGGACAGAGAGATCAGCAGGGAGGGAATCTGGCTCACCAGTCCGTCACCGATGGTAAGGATGCCGTAGGTGTCCAGTGCAGCAGAAATCTCCACACCGCCTCTCAGCACACCCATGGCGATACCGCCCACCAGATTGATCACAGTCAGAAGCAGACCTGCGATGGCGTCTCCTTTTACGTACTTCACGGCACCGTCCATGGAACCGAAGAAGCTGGATTCCTGCTGGATTTTGTCACGCCGTTCTTTGGCTTCCCTGTCGTCGATGGCCCCGGTGTTCAGATCCGCGTCGATGGCCATCTGCTTTCCGGGCATAGCATCCAGCGTGAATCTGGCCGTTACCTCCGCCACACGCTCGGAACCCTTGTTGATGACAAGGAACTGAATCATGATCAGAATAATGAAGATGATGGCACCTACGATCAGATCACCGCCGCCCACGAACTGCCCGAAAGTCTTTACCACGTTTCCCGAATCTCCCGTGGTGAGGATCAGTCTGGTGGAGGATACATTCATAGCGATCCTGAATATGGTGGTGAACAGCAGGATCGTAGGGAAATAGGATAGATCCAGCACCTCCTGAGAAAACATACACACAAACAAGACGGTGAAGGCCACGGCAATATTGAACGCCATGAACACGTCCAGCAAAGCCGCAGGCAGGGGCACAATCAGCATAATGAACGCAACCAGAATATAAATGGCCACAATGGCATCCGTCTTTGCCAGTCTCAGATTCATACTGCGTCCCTCCTTCCCAAAATATCTATATACCACACAGCTTCCATCACAAAACAGCCCTATCTTTCCAGACTATTTACAGATTCCCTTTTTGATTCCTTACAGTGATTCCTTTTTCGAGGAATTAACTTACTGACAGCTTCCCCATCCTCAGATCTTGCCCTGCAGATGGTATACAAAGGCAAGCACCTCCGCCACGGCCTGATACAGCTCCGGCGGCACCGCCTGCCCTACGTCCACATTGGCATAGAGCATTCTGGCAAGAGGCTTGTTCTCCACGATCTCCACCTTGTTTTCCTTAGCGATCTCCTTGATCTTAGCCGCCAGATAATCCTCACCCTTGGCAACCACAATGGGAGCATCCGCCACCTCCGGCTCATACTTGATGGCCACGGCATAATGGGTGGGGTTAGTGATGACTACGTCCGCCTGAGGAAGATCCTGCATCATACGCCTTCTGGAAGCCTCCATCATCTTCTGCCGGATCTGTCCCTTTACCTTCGGATCTCCTTCCTGCTGCTTATATTCCTCCTTGATCTCCTGCTTGGTCATCTTCATATCATTCTTGAACTTGATTTTCTGATATGCATAATCCGAGAAAGCGATGATCATATAGAGCAAAGCGATACGGATCCCCAGATCCGTCACCGTGCCTGCGATGATCTGCAGGGCCTGCATTAAGGTGACCTCATAAAGATTCAAAAGCAGCGGCCATTTATCCTTGAGATAGCCGTAACATATATATAATATCAAACCTATCTTGGCAATGGACTTGACAAGTTCTACCAACGCGTTTGGCGAGAAGAACTTCTTGAAGCCCTTCAGAGGATTCAGCTTGCTCAGCTTGGGCTTCAGCGGCTTCATGGTCGGTTTCCACTTCACCTGTGCCAGATCGCAGACAAAGGCTACCAGCATACCGATCAGTAAAATGGGCGCCACGATGATCAGCACCTGAAACATCAGATGTCTGAACAGTATGCCTGCCTCCTGCTCCGGCATATTGTCATGCCAATAGGTGGTGACCTCCGGGATCCTATTGTAGACGGTGCCGAAAACATCCATCATCTGTATCCCCATATTGCCCACCCAGAATTTCAGTATCAAGAACAATGTCAGCAGTCCCAGACCATTGGCGATCTCCCTGCTCTTCGCCACCTGCCCTTCCTTCCGGGCATCGTTCAGTTTTTTCGAAGTGGCAGGCTCTGTCTTCTCGCCTCCCATGCCTTCCTTTGCAAAAAACTGCAGGTCGTAACGAATCATGCCATGCCTCCCACGAAGGAATATATCATCCGCCTAATCTCGTCGAAGATAAAATCAGCCATTCCGGGCAGCATTCCCGCGGTAAAAAAGATAACGGAAAGCCCCACCAGAATCTTCAGCTGAATACCCACCGCAAACATGTTCATCTGGGGCGACACCTTCGCAAGGATTCCCAGCACCGCGTTCAGCAGCAGGATAGAGCAGAACACAGGCAGCACGATGCGGAAGCCAATGATGACATAATCCCCCAGAAACTCTATCATGGAATTCACCAGCGATTCCGTCCTGAACACCGCCCCATTCACCGGAATCAGGCGGAAGGTGTCTGCCAGCGCTCCAAAAAGATAGCGGTACATCCCCGTGGCAATCATAATCAGCATCAGCACATATTGATACATGACACCAGTGATGCTGGTACTGTCCCGGGATGTGGGATCCATCAAAGTCACCATGGACAAGCCCGTCTCCATGTCCGCTATGGAGCCAGCGAAATTGACGATGGAAGTACATATGGTGGCCGCGAAGCCTATCAGCAGCCCTACCACAGCCTCCTTCATCACGATCACCGCGTACTCCGGCAGCGTAGAATAGACCACCCCCTCTGCCGGGCTCAGCGCCTGATATAGAAGCAGCGCCGTAAAGAAGCTGATGCCCATCCTGACTGTGGCAGGGGAATTCTTCATGCTGAAGAAGGGCGCTATAAACACAAAGCAGCTGACTCTGGTTAAAATCAACAGAAAATATTCCAGATCATACATAGAAAAGGAATAGTCAATCGTTCCCATCCGCCGTCCTTATCTATTAGCATAGAGTCCGAAATTCGACCATAATGAAGTCATGAACTCTACCATCGCCGTCATCATCCAATTGCCGAACAGCACCAGTGCCAGAAACACGCACACAATCTTTGGCACGAAAGTGAGCGTCTGCTCCTGAATGGAGGTCACTGTCTGAAAAATACTCACCACCAGACCTACACACAGAGACACCAGCAGCACCGGCAGAGACACTTTGATAATCAGAAACAGCGCCTCTCTGGAGATGTCCATCACAGCATCCATTGTTATCATAAAAATCTTCCTTTCCGTTCCCTCTTACAGCCGAAGATAAAACGTCTGCACCAAATTGCCCAGAATCAGACTCCAGCCGTCCGCAAGCACAAACAGCAATATCTTGAACGGCATGGATATCGTGGTGGGCGGCAGCATCATCATGCCCATGCTCATCAAAGTGGACGCAACCACCATATCTATGACAATAAACGGAATATAGATCACAAAGCCTATCCAGAACGCCATCCGAAGCTCACTGAGCATGAAGCTTGGCAGCAGCACCGACAAGGATATGTCGTCCAGATTCTGTCCGTCCCAGTTCTGTCCGGCAATACTCATGAACAGCTGCACATCCTTCAGCTGCGTCTGACCGTACATAAACTGCCTTAGAGGAGCCGTTCCCCTCTCCAGAGCTTCGTCCAGCTCAATCTCGCCCGCCTGATAGGGCTGAAGGGCCTCCTCATTGATTTGGGCTATGGTAGGCTCCATGATGAAGAAAGTCAAGATCAGCGCAAGCCCCACCAGCACCTGATTGGGTGGTGCAGTCTGGGTATTCAGCGCTGTACGGGTAAAGTGCAGCACGATGATGATCCGGGTAAAGGACGTCATCATCAAAAGCAGAGTGGGGATAAGCGCAATCAGTGTCAGCGTGATCAGTATCTGCAGGGAGCCGCTGATATTACCGTTTCCGTTCTCTCCCATAGAAATGGTGAAAGAACTTCCCAGCTCGCCCGGATCCTCAAAAGGATTTGGGGATGCCGTCACTGTGGGATCCTGCAGCGCTGCAGCGGATACCGTCATCGAATTTTGAATACACAATATGCCCACCGTGACCAGTAGGCATATTGCGGTTACTATTCGCTTGAATCTAAGCTTATTCTTTATCATGTAACTGATTTTCCTTTGGCTCTTCCCGGGCAGTTCCGCTTTTCCTCATAGCCTTGTCAAATATCTCCCTAAAGCCTGAATTATGCCCGCAGCCGCCCTCTTTTATTTGTTCCTTCGGAATCTCACCCAGCATGGTAACCGTGTCCTTACAGACGGCGATTACCATGTACTTCTCGCCTGCCCGTACAATCTGGATATATTTATTATTCGCAATACGAGTCGTCTCTATAACCTGCACGTTCTCGTTCATACTCTGCTGCTTCTGGTAATTGGCAATCCATCGGGTGGTCAGGGCCGTGATTCCCAGCACCACGACGAACACTAAAAGCACAGTGATGAACTGGGCGTAACCGGCCCCGCCTGCAGTCAGCAATGCCATTAACCGATCGCCTTCTTCACTGCTTCTATGACGCGGTCCTCCTGAAAGGGCTTCACGATAAAGTCCTTTGCTCCGGCCTGAATGGACTCGATTACCATGGCCTGCTGGCCCATGGCGGAACACATAATGACCTTCGCGCCGCCGTCGATCTTCTTGATCTCCTTCAATGCCTGAATACCGTCCATCTCGGGCATGGTAATATCCATCAGAACGAGGTCCGGACTGAGCTCCTTATACTTCTCCACTGCCTTCGCACCGTTCTCGGCCTCTCCCACCACATTGTATCCGCCCTTGACAAGGACATTCTTGATCATCATCCTCATGAATGCCGCATCGTCGCAAATCAAAACATTTTTAGCCATCCTAACCTTCCTCCTACTTGATAATCTCTGTTATTCTTACACTGAAGCATTCTTCAATTACTACCACTTCGCCCTTCGCGACAAACTTGCCGTTCACCAACACATCTATGGGTTCACCGGCAATCCGCTCAAGTTCAATGATTGTGCCAGGTGCAAAGTCAAGGATTTCGGAAATTGACTTGGACGTGCGGCCAAGCTCCACGGTAACATTCAGCGGAACATCCATGATGAGTCCAATATTTTCCTGACCGGCAATGCCTCTTCCGTCGTTTGCAAAGCTCTGGAACTGGGCCGGCTGCACATTTACGTTCTGCATAGCCATCTGAGAACCCATGCCGTAACCGTTCATGGCCTGAGGATTCATTCCCATCTGGGGATACATTCCCATCTGGGGGTTGGCCATCCCCGGTCCCATGCCATAGCCGTTCATAGCCTGAGGATTCATTCCCATCTGGGGACCCATTCCCATACCCATCTGAGGATTCATCCCTGCCCCCATGCCATAGCCGTTCATAACCTGAGGATCCATGCCCATCTGGGGATCCATTCCCATACCCGGCTGAGGAGCTCCCATCTGAGGATTCATCCCTGCTCCCGCCTGCTGACCTGCATCCGGAGCCGCTGCGGGCGCACTCGTTGCGCTTTGACCGGAATCTGCCTCCGACGACGGCTGCGTTCCCGTAAAAATGTCCACCACATTTCGGGCAAATTCAATAGGATACAGCTGCATGATAGTGCTGTCCACCAAAATATCATCATCATCGCCTATCTGCATCCTAAAGGATATCTTTACGAAGGTGCCGCCCAGAAACTCTGATATGTCTCTGCCGTCCTCCACCTGAGTCAGATCCAGAAGCGTTGCATTTGGCGGGCTGATATCGATCTTCTGGCCCAGCATGGTAGAGAGGGAAGTTGCCGCGGCGCCCATCATCTGATTCATAGCCTCAGATATGGCGCTTAGATGCAGCTCGCTCAGCTCATCCTCCGTATTGGTTCCGTCACCGCCCATCATCAGGTCGGTAATGACCTTTACGTCATGCTCCTTCAATATCAAAATATTGGTTCCGTCAAGCCCCACCGTATATTTGATCTGGATAAACACACAAGGACGTTCGTATTGATTCATCAAATCGTCCCACCTGATCAGCTCAACTTCCGGGGTGGTTATATTAACCTTTTTGTTTACAAGAGAATACAGCGTGGTAGCCGAAGACCCCATGCTGATATTTCCCACCTCGCCTATGGCATCCTTATCCATATCCGAAAGCACATTATCTTCCGCCGTCTGCCCGACTCCCTCACTGTTCTCAACATTCCCCGGTTCATCGTCAGACAGACTCATTCCGGAGAGTAATGCGTTTATCTCATCCTGAGACAATCCACCATCCATTGTCTACTCCTCCTCTCTAATAACCGATGTAACCCTGACAGCATAAGAGTCGCCTTCGGTGCCGGGCAGCGCGGTAAACTTCTTGATATTTCCTACATAGACATCCAAATCATCATTTATTCCACAATCCAAACGGATACAGTCGCCAACCTGCAGATTCATAAAATCGCTCACCGAAATACTGCTCTTGCCTAACACGGCCTTGATAGGTATATCCACCTTGCGGATCATGGCCTCGATATAAGCCTCATAGTTCTCATCATGATTCTCTTGTATGGTGGAATACCAGTATTTCGTGTTGAGCTTATCCATGATGTCCTCCAGCGTCAAATAAGGAAGACATATATTCATCATTCCGTCCACATCCCCGATCTTGATGTTCAGAGTCACGATGGCAACCATGTCGCCGGGGGCAATAACCTGAGCGAACTGGGGATTCGTTTCCAGACGGCTCAATACAGGAGATATATCAATCACATTCTTCCATGGATCCCGCAGAAGCTGCGTAAACATCACCAATATCTTCTGTATGATAATCTGCTCTATCTCAGAGAAATCCCTGCTCTTTTCTAACGGGGTGCCGGTTCCGCCCAACATGCGGTCCAGCATAGAATAGCCGAGATTGGTGGCCAGCTCCATGATCACCGACCCCTCCAAAGGCGCAAAGTTCACAATTCCCATAATAATCGGGCTGGATAGGGAATTGGTAAACTCGTTGAAAGTCGCAGCCTCCGAACTGGTCACCGAAACCTGCACATTTTTGCGCAGATAAACCGGAAGGTTGGTGGATATCAGCCGACCATAATGCTCAAATATGATCTCTAAGGTTCTCAAATGCTCTTTGGAAAACTTTGTCGGGCGGCTGAAGTCATAGTTTCTGACCTTTTTCTCTTCGCCCTTTTTCATATCGCTTTCATCGAGCTCGCCCTCTGACATTGCTTTCAGCAGGGCGTCAATTTCCTCTTGGGAAAGGGTATCTGCCACACAAGTTCACCTCCTGTCGCATGGCCTCAGCTCTCGTCAACTGCCGATCTTCACTCCGCTGATGGCAATCTTGAAAATGAACTTGGACTGGAACAGATCCTGAAGCGCCCTGAGTATTTCGTCGCGGATGCCCTCGTCGAGATCCGGTCCGCACTCCGCCGCCGTATGGCTGCTCACCACTCTGGTGACCGCATCCTTGATCAGGCTGTCCTTCTCTCCTATATTAGCTCCCAAAGCCGCATAGTCCTCATGCTTTGTGTTTATCTGCAGGGACAGATCAAAGACGATATATACAGACTTGCCGCTTGTGCCGTCCTCATTGACGGTAGGCGCCAAAGCGATGGTCAAGGTGCCCACATCATGAACATACACATCTGCCAGAGGCACGTCCGCAGAGCTTCCCGGGCCATACAGCTCAAGATTCATCACTGCGACGACACTGTCTATCATAGCTGCCGTCTTCTTGTTGGTGCCCACCACACTGATCATCATGACTGCGGATAATGCAATATTCACAATCAGCAGCACCAGTATCAGGACGCTTAATAAATTTTTCTTCATTTCTCAAACCCTTTCCTCCGCCCTAGCTCTGGGACGGACTATAGATCTTTATCTCAACCCTTCGGTTCCTGCTCCGGCCCTCCGGAGTGGAATTGTCCGCGATGGGCTTTCTTTCTCCCATGCCGGCATGCTTCAGATTAGCCGTATCCAGCAAAGTAGTGTCAGACAGATAATAGAACACTGCCATCGCTCTGGCGGTGCTGAGTTCCTCGTTGCTGGGAAACTTCACGGTATTGATAGGGACATTGTCCGTATGCCCCTCGATCTCGATGGTTCCGGCGCCATAGCGCTCCAGTACCTTGCCTACCTTGGTGAGCACTGTTTTGGCGTCCTCCTTCAGATCCGCGCTCCCTGAATCGAACAATAGGGCGCCCTTCATGGAAAGCAGGACGAACTGCGCGTTGAAGCTGACCTCAACCTCATCCGCAATCTTTTCCTCATTAAGGGCCTCCTGAATCTCCTCCGCCCGCTCCTCGTTGTCCTGCAGCTTCTGGTCGTTCAGGATCTCCTCTAGCTCCTCGGCCGTCTTCTCTTCAAATTTATCATATTCCTCGAAGTTCTCCCCGTCCGTATCGCTGTCTGCCACCTTGCCCGTGCTGTTGATATACTGGTCCAGTTCATTCAGCTGGCTGACGCCGTTGCTGATAAGGAAGCCGTCCCCGATGGCCGAAGCGCCTCCCTCGAAGACGCTGAAGGTATTGTTCATGGCAGCCACAAACTCCCGCAGCTTATCCTCCTCTATACTGGACATGGCAAAAAGCATGACAAAGAAGCAAAGCAGAAGGTTCATCAGATCGCTGAAGGTCGCCATCCATGCCGGCGCACCGGCCGGTGGTGCCTCTTCTGTGCGTCTTGCCATTACTCCTCACCTCCTACATCGCCGGTTGCGGCCTCTCTGTCCTTAGGTGCCAGGAAGGATTTCAGCTTCTCTTCAATAACTCTGGGGTTCTCGCCTGCCTGAATGGAAAGAAGTCCCTCTATCATGACCTCCTTCATCATCATCTCCATGCCGTTGTCCGCCTTCAGCTTGGCGGAAACAGGAATACAGATCATGTTCGCCAGAACGGACCCGTAGAAGGTCGTTATCAGAGCCACCGCCATGGCAGGACCCAGCGTAGCCACATTGTCCATATGGTACAACATGTCTACCAGACCTACCAGCGTACCGATCATACCCCATGCAGGACCCATGGCCCCCAGCGTATCCCAAAAACCTATGCAGTTCTTATGCCGTCCCTCGATGCTGACCAGCTCCGTCTCCATGATGGCCCGGACCAGCTCAGGATCCGTACCGTCCACCATGAGCAGGATGCCTTTCTTCAGGAAGGGATCATCCATGTCCGCCGCCGCCTCCTCTAAAGACAGCAGACCTTCCTTACGGGCCACGTTGGACAAGTCAATAATCTTTCGGATCATCTCGGAAGTATTCAGAGCCGGAGCCTTAAACACCAATGTGATGCTCTTCAGGCCGCTTATGTAATCCGCCAGACTATGGGACGTCAATGTGGCGAAAAACGCACCGCCGAACGTAATGATGGCGGAGGGCACGTTCCAATACTCCTTCACGAGATTCTCAATACCGGCACCCGATATAATGCCGTACAAAATCATTACCGCACACAATACAAGACCAGCTATAGACGCAATATCCACGAGTATCACCTAACATTCTGCATTTTATGAACTACTCCGCAAAAATACCCTTTCTGTATAATATTACAAGATTTTTTATCTCTTGTCTACTTTCTTTTACAATTATTTTTTTCCCCGTGGTAAGAGTGATCACCGTGTCCGGCGTCTCCTCCACAATCTCGAACAGATGCGGGTTCAGAAGAACCTTCACACCGTTCAGCTTCGTCACCTCAATCATATCTCTACCCCATACATAACACCTCTTACTGCAGCCGGACAGACAATGCCCGACCTCACATAAGCTGCCGTCCCGCCTGGGACATACCACATTTCCTTAATGCCAAAACCGCTGTCCCGCCGAATATTTCCGTACCACACACATGGGGGGACAGAGTCCTGCCCCCCTAGTATACCACACTCGAATCCAGAATGCGAGAAAAATATTAACGTTTTAGATTTGTTAATTCTTCCAGCAGCGTGTCCGATACGGTAATAATACGGCTGTTGGCCTGAAAGCCTCTCTGGGTCGTAATCATCTCCGTGAACTCGCTGGACAGATCCACATTGCTCATCTCCAGCTGTCCCGTGGACATATAGCTGCCGTCCGCCGTGATGTCAACTCCGATGCCGTCGAACTCTCCTGAGTTCAGCGTGGCGGAATAAAGGTTGTCGGCCGCCTTCTCCAGACCGGAGGCATTGGCAAACCTGGCAGTGGCGATCTGTCCCAGAAGTCTGGTCATACCGTTGTCATAGCTGGCGAATATCTTGCCGTCCTGCTGGATGGCTATGCCCACCATGTCGCCCAGACGGCGGCCGGATCCGTAACCTACTCTTCCATCCTCATTGCTGCCACTGGTAGCCGCTGCAGTGGAGGTTCCCTTGTTGTCGAAATTACCCAGCTCGGAAAGATCAATCTTGATATCCGAGAAGTTTCCTCTGCCGATGGCGCTGAGATTTAAGGTGACCGAATTGTTGCCTTCCGCGCCTCCGATGCCTGCAAATACGCCGGTCTTAGGATTGAAGTGAATAGTCACGCCCTCAAAGCGCCTGCCTGTGGTCTCTACTTTAGAGGGAGGATTGCCTGCCTGACCGTCTCCCAGCACAGTGCCGATTGCGGGAGCATTGCCGCCTTCCAAAGCGGTTATTGTAGCGCCCCCTTGAGCCAGAAGCATCTGCTCCACGGTACACTTCATGTCCGTGCCGCCTGCCGCTGCAGTCTGGGTATAGACCTGCGCAAAAAATTCCTTTACGTTTCCTTCGTAGCCATAAGCCTTGGCTATCTTATCCAGCTCATCCTCCACCTTCTTGGTCACAGGAGGGGTGACGGAAGTGTCCTCATACTCTCCCGTCTTGAACACCGGCGGAGTCTTCGTGGTGTCAATGAGCTGGGCCAGATCCGCCACCTCATCATTGCCGTTCATCAATTTCGTGCCGTTCCAAGAATACCCTGTCAGGAATGTCAGTGTTCCCTTCTTCTCCAGCGTCTGCGCCGCGCCGAACAGCGCCTCTGTGCCGCCGTCTACACGGCTCAGATCCACTTCCGCCCCCGTGGAGTCCAGAATCTTATCCAGCTCAAGGCTGTAAATCTTGTCGTCGTCAGACTGCCTGATGATAAATTTAGCCGTGTAGTCGTATCCCAGAGCGTCATAGAAGCTCAGGTTCACGGTCTTTCCGTTGGCGCTGGTCACGTCCGTGTCATGCTCGTCGATAATGCCGCCCATATAGGCCTCAGAGGTTGCCTCAGGCGGATAGGTCATGTTCGCGGTGCTCATGATACGCAGGGCGCTCACCGTATCCTTCTTGATATTGCCGGTGGTCTCATCCACCTGCCAGCCCATGACGGTGTAGCCGACGCTGGTCATAGCCAGATTTCCTGAACCATCCACATAAAAAGACCCATCTCTGGTGAAATAATTGGTGCTGCCGTCACTGACCACGAAGAAGTTGCTGCCTGTGATCATAAGGTCGAAGGGATTTCCAGTGGACTGGCTGGAGCCCTGTCCCGTGATATTGACATTGATGGCCGCCCCTTTCACGCCCAGACCGATCTGTCTGGGATTGACGCCGCCGGTTCCGGTGGTGGCGTTGGCACCGCTGGCCTTCTGGGTGGTCTGGCTCATCAGGGCGGCAAAGGTCATGGAGCTTGCCTTATAGGCCGTGGTGTTCACGTTGGCGATATTGTTACCGATTACGTCCATTCTGGTCTGGTGCGTCTTAAGACCCGACACTCCAGAAAAAAGTGATCTCATCATAGTGATTGTTCCTCCTGTCAAAGCGGCGGATTCCCCTGTCAGTCATTCCAGAGGCAATAACCTCCTTGCAAGGTCCGGTTATATAATGACCGCTCCGTTGATATTTGTGAATATATTGTCCATTGTCTCCGTGCTGTCCATGGCCGTGACGACAGTCTGATTGGGCACGTTCACGATGAATGCCAGCTGATCCATGATCACCAGCGAATCCCTGATGCCCTTCTGCCCTGCCTTCTGCGCCGCGGACTGCAGCCTCTCCAGCTGGCTGTCGCTCAACTCGATGTTGCGATCCGCAAGCCTGCCCATGGCATGCTTGGAAAACTTGAGATTCCCCGTGCCCGGCAGAGCCTTCTGCCGCAGGATCTCCTGAAAGGAAAGACTTTCCGCGCCTTCCGTGGCCTGCGTCCTCTGGGATTTGTTCAAATGCTGATCCGTCAGCTGCGCAATGGAAAGATATCCATTGTTCTGAATATTCATTCCCAGTTCCTCCTTTTTGCTCTATTTACGGCTCTGTGGCACCTCCCGCATCCTCTGCAGGCCCGCTCTCCTCGCCGTCGCCTTCAGGGTCTTTGTCCCCTTCGCCTTCTACCTCGTCTCCGGGCTTCTCCCCTTCGATCTTGTCGGCTGCCGCACGTACTTCCTTGATCTTCTCGATGTACTCGTTGAGCCTCTTCACAGTGTCGGAAGCCACAAAGCTCTTCTCGTAATCCGTCATCTCGTTGTAGATCTTCTCCAGCTCATCTATCTTCTCTGCATTGGACATATCCACCCTCTTCACGCCGGGCAGCTTGTTCAGCTCAATGGTAAAGTCGCGTGCCTTATCAAAGGCCAGCTGATATTCCTTATCCACCACCGTGTCCAGATCCTCCAGCGCGTACAGAGACTCCTCAATAGAGAGGTAGGCCTTTCCGTTCTCAAAGACCACATAGTCCACTTTTCCATACTTGTACGTAGGCTCTCCCGCAGAATCCGTGGTCTTCACATAGACCTCTTTTCCTACCAGAGACGTGGCTCTGGCCAGCTCCGTGGTTCCTGCCATGTTCTGCATCTGCTCTACCTGAGAGAACTGAGCGTACTGGGAGATGAACTCTGTGTTGGACGTAGGCTCCAACGGATCCTGATACTGCATCTGAGCCACCAAGAGCTGCAGGAACGCGTCCTTGTCCATGCTGTTCTTATCTCCGGCATTCGCCTTCTTCAGTGAATTCTGGGAACCGGTCTCCACAATCTGACCGTCCTTCACCGGTGCATATATAGTACTCATGCGATTCTCCTTTCCTGAAACATCTCCGTCGGCCTCACCGTCATGGCTCATGCCGCTTCGCGTTTCTGACTCTGTTTCTTTTGCGCACGGCCTAAGCCATATAGTCCACCGTGCTGCCTTCCATAGCCATCATCTCCGCCGTCAGCTCATCTTCCTCTGCCATGGTCTCCATGGAAAGAGGATCTCCGAGATTGATTCGTCTGGCACGGCCTCTTCTTTCGGGCTCCTGCTGGTTTCTGCCCCGGCCCTGCTCCAGATTCCTCTCGAACTCATGGGTCTGAACCGTGACCTCTATGGCCTCGATCTTAACACCCTGCTCCTCGAAGCTTTCCTTCAGCTGTACCATCTGGCTCTCCAGCGCCGCCTTCACCGCCTCGTTCTGAGTGATAAAGTTCGCCGTGACTACACCGCCCTTGGAAGCGATCTGCACCTGCAGCGTTCCCAGACTGGCCGGATGAAGCTGCATCTCCAGACTTGTAGTATCCGCCCCTAGCTGAATGCGCATATAGTCCATGATCTGATTCATGATATTCTGGGTCTGTTCCGACCAGGAATTTCCCTGAACTACGGCCTCCCCCTGTACTGCACCGGGCTGAAACTGCTCCGTCCGCAGATTCTGGATGAACAGATTGGGATGATCTCCCTCGGCGGTTCTAGCGCCGGGCTGTCTGCCCTCTCCTCTGGCGTGGCCGTTCTCCTGATCGGACGCGTTCTGTGCGTTCTGTGTATCTTCCGCGCCCTGCATTTTCTGGGAAACGTTCTCCACACCCTCCGCAGCGGAATTCTCCGAATCCACATCCGTCAGATCCGGTTCTTGTCTGACTGCCTCGGTCTCCTCCACAGCCGTCTCGGCGCCGAAGCCCTCCTTGGCAAGCCTGACCACTGCTTCCGGCTCCATGCCCAGCTCCTGAGCGCTTTCTTCCAGCGTTCCCTGCAGCTGTTCCATCAGCTTCTGGTACTTACTGTAAAGCTCCCCGTCAGTGACCAGCGCGTAGCTGTCTCCTCCGCCAAGCTGAATCACCAGATCTCCGAGCGCCGCGGAATCCAGCAGGTCCATAGGCTTCAAGTTCATCTCATCCATCACGGCCTGCAGCTCTTCCACGGTGATTCCAAAGGCATCCGCAATCTCCTGCATCAGCTCCATGGCGGCGGCAGCCATCACTTCCATGGCTTCTTCCATCTCCTCAGGAGACAGCTCCTCCACAGCCTCCGGCTCCTGACCCCGGACGGTCTGGCCTTCCTGAATCTTGGAAGCAGCCTTCGACTGCATCTGTCCGTCGTTCTCCGGCCTGCCTGCCGCAGCTTTTACCGCGCCCTGCCTATCCGGCGCTGTCTGACTGTCGCGGGAGCTTTTGCTCATCTGGCTGCTCCAGACCTTCTGGAACTCCCCGGCACCCGTGCTTTTGCCCGTCTGCGCCGCTGTCAGGTTCAAAAGAGACGCCCCCATGTCCTTTACAAGTGTGCTTTTCATTCCCTACCTCCTTTCTTATGATATTTTGAATCTATATAAATTAGGAAGAGAATTCCATGTGAAACTTTTTCATGGAAAATCCTCCTATATTTATATCGGATAGAAAAAACGTCCTCTTTATCTCTACGACTGCGGATCCATAATTTTGACTACCTTCGCCGCCGTGTCCTTATCCATCACGTTCAGGATCTTTGCCCGATCCTCCACGCTGAGAGCATTCAGGATCTTTGCCACCGCATTCACATCTGCCATCTTCTCAAGGGTTGACGCAGCCTCCTTGGGCTTCATCGCGGCAAATGTCTGAGCATGTTCCTGAAACTTGGTATCCTCCTGCTCCTGCACAATCACCTGCTTGTAGAGGTATTCCGCCACAGCAGGGTTCATTCCCTCATAATACTTCCGATACTCCTCCGGCCCGGGCCCCTTGTCCGAATACACTACCTCTTCATAATATTCTGTCATGATGCGCTGGAACTCTACCTGCATTTTCTCGAACTCGCTGAGGCGCTGTACTTCGGCCTTCAGCTTCTCTATATCGGCATCCTTTGCATTTATGGATGTCTGGAGCCTATCTATCTCCAGCTCCAGCTTCCTGATGGTTTCCACTGCCTCCTCGATGCTGGAATACCCTCCGTAACCCTCCCCGGAAATATCGGGATCCACCGTTCCTGCGGAATGGGCAGGAAGGATCTTGTTGAGCACCGGAACATCCTTGAGAATAGGGGTCAGCACACTGCTGCCAAAGCCCCCCACGTCCATTTTGATCACCACGCCGATCACCGCCAGCCAGAGAACCACGATCAAAATGGTGGCCAGTACGGTCACCAAGCCGTTCCCGCCATCCTCCCCAAGAGCCTCCTCCTGCTTGGCAATCTCGGCGGCCCTGCGTTTGGCCTCCTTCTTCTGCGACTTCTGCTCCTGTTTGAAGCGCTTCTTTTCCTCTTTTAATTTTTTCTTTTCCTCTTCTGCCGCAGCAGCCAGAGAAGTAAAATCACTAGCCATATGTCATCTCCTAAACGACCAGACGCTGTCCGTAGGTATAGCTGGTCAACTGATCAATCTCCTTGCTCTCCTGCCTTTTCTCCTCCATGAGAAACTCCTCAAAGGCCTTCTCCTTAAGCTTCTCATGGGTCTTTCGCTCCATCATGACCTCCGCAAGCTTCTCCCGAACCTTCTCCAGATTCCTCTCCGCCGCCTCCACGTTCCCCTGCTGCTGCACAATAAACACTTCCATGCAGCGGATCGCTTCTCTGTTTTCCTCGATAGCCCTCAGATCCAGCACACCGGACAGAAGCGCCTCGCCGGCCTGTGCATATCCGTCCTTTCTGTCACAGAGGGCCTGCAGCTTCTCCTCCTCCCGGTCCAGAGCCGCTCTGGCGGCGGAGAACTCCTGCTTCGCCTGTGTCTCCAGCTTGAGCTTGATGTTCAATATGCTCTGCATGGAATAACGAAAACGCGCCATCTATGTACTCTCCTCTCAGACACCCTTCAGTTTGCGAACAGCTGCTTGAGCATGGCCACGCTGTCCTCAAAACCGAACTTCTCGTCCACATCCTGACACAAGAAATCGTTCACTGCGCCGATCTTGGAGATCGCGTAGTCGATGGAAGGATTGCTGCCGCTCTTGTAAGCCCCTATATTGATCAGATCCTCCGCCTCGTTATAGGTTGCCAGCACAGACTTCAGCCTGCTGGCAGCCTGCTTATGTTCCTTGGCTGCAATAGAAGACATACATCTGGAAATGCTCTGCAGCACATCTATGGCAGGATAGTGGTTCTTATGCCCAAGCTTCCTGTCCAACATGATATGCCCGTCCAGAATGCTTCTGGCGGTATCGGTGATGGGCTCGTTGAAATCGTCGCCGTCCACCAGCACGGTGTAGAGGCCCGTGATGGAACCTCTGGCCGCACAGCCTGCCCTCTCTAAAAGTCTGGGCATCTCCGAATACACGCTGGGGGGATACCCCCTGCTCACCGGCGGCTCTCCGCTGGCCAGCCCGATCTCCCTCTGTGCCATGGAAAAACGGGTCAGGGAGTCCATCATCAGAAGTACGTCCTTGCCCCGATCCCTGAAATACTCCGCAATCGCCGTAGCCGTCTTTGCCGCCTTGTTTCTCTCCAGAGCCGGTCGGTCAGAGGTGGCAACCACAACCACAGATCTCTTCATTCCCTCTTCTCCCAGATCATGTTCGATAAATTCCCTGACCTCTCGGCCCCGCTCCCCGATCAGAGCGATGACATTGATATCCGCCTTAGTATTTCTGGCGAACATACCCATAAGAGTAGACTTGCCTACCCCAGAGCCGGCAAAAATACCGATGCGCTGTCCCTTGCCCACCGTGATCATTCCGTCCACTGCTTTCACCCCCAGCGGAAGCACCTCATTGATGATCTTCCTGCTCAAAGGATCCGGCGGCGCTGCCTCCACCAGATAGGGCACGCCCTCAAAGCGGCTTCCGTCCACGGGACGGCCCAGCCCGTCCAGCGTCCTGCCCAACAGCGATTCGCTGACATCCACCTGCAGCGGGACTCCCGTGTTCTCCACCAGACATCCCGCCCCGATACCGTCCACCGACCCATAGGGCATAAGCAGCGTCTTTTGGTCCTTGAACCCTACTACCTCCGCCGGTATGGGCTGTCTGTCTCCGGAAAAAAACTCCCCCTTGCCTCCGGGAAAGATCTGGCAGATATCACCCAGCTTTGCATCCGGACCTGCAGACTCGATAGTAAGCCCCACCACATTGACGACTCTGCCCTTCTTCTTGTAGAAGCTCTCCTCCTGCAATCTATTATACTTTGAGAAGTCTACACTGACTGCCTGCAAACGCTCAATCCTCCTCAGCAAAATGTCCCTTCGTCAAACTGCCCTACCTGACCGGCCTAAGGACGCTCCTCCCTAGTCCACGCCAGAAGCAGAAGCCTGCGCCTCAGCTCTTCCAGCTGGGTGCCCAGCCCACAGTCGAAAATGCCGTTCTCCGTCTCGATCATGCACTGGTTCTTTCCCACCGTCATATCCTCCACCACGTCCACATCGGCACTCTCGGCAACTGCCCCTGCCAACAGCTGCTTCTTCTGCATATTGACATAGGAATAGTCGTCTTTAGACACATGTATCATGAATTTCCGGCTTCCCTCCTGCTTCCGTATGGTATCGGAAATCAGAAAGCCCAGTATCTCCCGGTAGGAGGAAAGCTCCACATGGAAAATGTTCTCATAGATACCCGTGATGGTATCCACGAAAGCAGGCTCCAGTACATCCAACTGCCGCTGATACTCATTCTCCAGCTCCTGCCCTTTTTCCAGATATTCCCGCTCCATGGCATCCTCATGGGCCTTGGCCTGCTGGATGCCGTCCTGATACCCTTCTGCTCTGGCCTGCTCTAAAACCTGCCCCTTTTGGGCCTCAGCCTGAGCACCCGCCTCTTTGAGAATGCGTGCGCTCTCCGCCTTCGCCTTGGCGAGAATGTCCTCCGCCTCCGCTCTGGCCTGCTCCAAAATCTCTTCCGCCTCCTGCTGCACACGGGCAGGGTCTCTTTCCTCTCCGCCCTCATCCTCCTCCGGAACCTGAATGACCTCGAGCTCTCCCAGACCTGACACAAACCCTCCGGATCTGCCCTCCCGTCTGGCAAGCTCCTCCATCCGTTTCCGCACAAGAGCATTGCTGTCGATGATTCTCTTCTCCTCCTCCGGAGGCGTTACCGTAAACATTTGTTTTACCAGATTCTTAGACAACGATCTCGTCACCTCCGCCTCTGGAAATCACGATCTCGCCGCTGTCCTCCAGCTTTCTGATGATATTGACGATCTTCTGCTGGGCCTCCTCCACGTCCTTCATACGCACAGGTCCCATGAACTCCATATCTTCCTTGATCATTACGGCAAGACGCTTGGAAACGTTGTTCAGGATCTTGCCCTGTACTTCCTCATTGGCATTTTTCAGCGCAACGGCCAGATCATTATTCTCCACGTCACGCAGCACACGCTGAATGGCTCTGTCGTCCAGCAGCAGAATATCCTCGAACACGAACATCTTCTTCCTGATCTCTTCCGCCAATTCCGGCTCTTCGGTCTCCAATGTCTCCATGATGTGGCGCTCGGTGCCCCGATCCACCGTATTCAGGATCTCTACCACTGCATCCACACCGCCGATGATGGTGTAATCCTGATTCACAAGACTTGCTACCTTGGACTCCAGCACCTTCTCCACCTCCTTGATCACGTCAGGGCTGGTGCGGTCCATGACGGCAATACGTCTGGCCACGTCGGCCTGCCTCTCGGGAGGCAGAGCAGAAACGATCATGGCCGCCTGCTGAGGCGCCAGATAGGAGAGAATCAAAGCAATGGTCTGAGGATGCTCATCCTGTATGAAGTTGATAAGCTGAGTGGCATCGGTCTTGCGAACGAACTCGAAAGGCTTCACCTGCAGGGACGCCGTCAGCTTGCCGATGACATCCATAGCCTTCTCCGACCCCAGAGCCTTCTCCAACAGATCTCTGGCATAGGTGATGCCGCCCTCGGCAATGTACTGCTGGGCCAGACACACCTCGTAAAACTCGTTTATCACGTCCTCCTTCACCTGAGGAGTAACGCTTCGGGTATTTGCGATCTCCAGCGTCAGCTCTTCGATCTCGTCTTCCTTCAAATGCTTGAAGATGCCGGCAGACCGCTCCGGTCCCAGAGCGATCAGAAGGATGGCCGCCTTCTGCAGCCCCCTGAGTCCCGGCTCATTTCCTGAATTCTTTGGCATATATGTACCTCGCTCCTAGTTCCAATCCTCGTTTAACCAGTTCCGCAGCAAGTTTGCCGCCGCTTCGGGATTTTCGTCCACGAATTTGTCTATCATCTTCCGGGTCTCGGACTTGGTCTCCACATCGATGTCCTCCACCGTAGGCTCAGGCGTGGACTGCAGCATCTTCTCCACAGACAGCTCCTCCTCTTCCTGCTCGGGCTTCTTTCTGGGACCCATGCTGCGGAGAACCACAAATCCAAGCAGCGCCAGAATCAGCACGATCATCACGATGCTGAGAATGTCCGTTCCGCTGATGCTCAAGCCTTCCTTATCATAAAACACAGGGGACTCATAGGCTATGATGGTAATTTTGTCTTGGCTGATACCGGTTGCATCCGCCGCCATCTTGTAGAACGCCTCGTCCACCTCCAGCCGCACATCTTCGCTGTGGGCAAGCTTGAACTCCGACCAGCTCATGCCGTCCAGCAGCCCCTGATCTTTTACATTCTGTTCATAATATTCCCGAAAGGATACCATGGAGATGGCCAGAGAAGAATTGGCGTAATTGACGGCTCCCGAAGGCGTTGTTATGACGCTGTCCGATACATTGTTCTGATAGTCGGCAGAGCGCTCTTCCCTCTCGTACTCCCCGGAGCCATTGTCCGGATTGTAGTAGCCCGGAATACTGTCGCTGCCGTTGGTATCCGTTCCCGGAATGCCCGACACGCCGTTGGAGCCCGACTCGGAAAAGGTGTCCTCGTGTGATTTCATCCCCTCCGTCATCCCGTCGGGAGCATAGTATTCCGTCACCCTCTTTTGATATTCGGAAAAGTCTATGTCCAGATGACTCGAAACAGTCACGTCATCAAACTGCTTGGTGCCCAAAAGAACACTCTTCACCCTGTTCGTCACAAGAGCATGAGCCTTTGCCTGCAGCTCCTGCATATTGCCGACAGACATGCCGCTATAATCGTCTCCCCCTGCAAACAGCAAAGTCGCGTCCTGGTCCATGATGGTGATGTTTGCCGTAGAGGAGTTTCCCAGATAGGAAGCTACCACTCTGGCCATACTCAAAGCATTGGTTGACGAAAAGGGACCCGAAAGCTCCAGCTGGACATACGCCGAGGCCTCCTGCTGTTCGCTCAGAGAAGACAGCGTATATGTCTGAGGCGGAAAGGTCAGCTTGACCTTACAGCTGCTGACCATGGACAAGGTTTCCAGCATAGCCTCCAGCTGTGCCTGCTGAAACAGCGTATACTGATTCTCCTTGTCCGTAGACGTGGTGGACATATTGCTGTCCACAAAATCGCCGTAATTGGGCACATCGGGACGATATCCCCCTGCCGCCAGAGCGTAGTTGGCCTGAGCGAGCTGGCTGGTCACCACCTCGATGGTTCTGGCATCCGAGGACTCCTTATGGGTGATCCCCGCATCGTTCAGGATGTCGATCACCTTCGCCGCCTCTGTGGTGTTGTCATAGGTTCCAAGCTTTGTATATTGAGGCTTGGTAAAGGTATATGTAAGAAACACGGCCGTAAAAACGACAATTGCAACAAGCGCCACAATGATGGTCTTCTGCCTGTTGGTAAATTTATTCCACCAGCTCAGTATTTTGCCTGGTATCTCTTTCAGCTTCTCAGCCATGGTACTTCTCCCCTAGTCATTTCTAAATTCCCTTTTCTGGAACAGCGTGGCAGAAAGTCTCTGCGGCAGAAAATCATGCCCAACAGAAAATACCCTTTTTCCGCCTGCCTCTCTCAAACGCCGCGCCTTAAATCTGCATCTGCATGATTTCCTTATAAGCGTCCAGCAGTCTGTCCCGCACCGCCACCGTATACTGCAATGCAGTAGACGCCTTCTGCAGGGCTATGGTCAGATCATGGGTATTCTCCGTCTCTCCCAATGCAAACTTCACTTTCTCGTCCTCCGCATCGGAGAGATATTTGTTTGTGGTTTTGATATTGTCAATGGCACTGTTCAAAAAGGAATCAAAGAGCGTGCCGTCCACCTTTTCATCTTTTCCAGAGGAAAAGCCGGGCAGCCCAATTCCGTCCACGGCGGAAAGTCCCCGGATCCCCTTTACTGTATCGATCGCTGCTATCTCCATCTCATCCATCCTCGCTTCCTAGATTTACCTGCCTCAGTTCCCCAGCTCCAGCCCCTTAAGCGCTATGGACTTGCTGGCATTGAATGCCGTAGAGTTGGCCTCCCATGCCCTGCTGGCATCGATCATATTAGTCATCTCTGTGATGATGTTCACATTAGGCCCGGTAACGTAGCCGTCGTCATCCGCATCCGGATGGGAAGGATCGTACACTTTGTTCATCTCCGTCACATGGTCCTCGTACACTCCCGACACCTTCACGCCGGTTCCCGTGTAGCCGTGGCTGTATGCCGCCCTTCCGAGAGCCTGACCGAAGGAGGTCTGCCCGCTCTTTTCCATGAAGGCCACCACCTTCCTGCGGTACGGAGAGCCGTCCGCCGTGCGGGTGGTATTGGCATTCGCCACATTCTCCGAAATAATATCCATACGGTATCTCTGCGCCGTCATACCAGACGCATTGATATCAAAAGCCGAAAACATTCCCATAGTCTATTCTCCTCTCTGCTTTAGAGCGCTCTCCGCCCTATTCTGCCGCTCTTTGCTGCTCCGCGCCGTTACTTCATCACCGTCTGCAGATTATTGAACTCATGCGTGATGCTGGTAATCAATCCCTGATATTTCAGCTGATTCTCCGCCAAGAAAACGGGTTCCGTATCCGGATCCACATTGTTTTTGTCCAGACGGTAAGAATAGTTCGTCAGATCGGTATAGATCCTTGGCTCCAGCCTGCCGGCCTTCAATCCCGACACCTTGGCGTCCATGGACTGATAGCGATTCCTGTGCAGCGCCTCCTGCAGCAGAGATTCAAACGCCACATCCTGCCGCTTGTATCCCGGCGTAGTAGCATTGGATATATTGTTGCCGATGACCTCATTGCGCAGCCAGCTGGCGTCCGCCGCTTTGTCAAGCAGATTTACATAATCAAATACATTTGACTGAAACATCTTCCTCTCCTCGCTCAATGTTTTCTATGGAATCAAACCGCAATAACGGATAGCTCTCTATACTTTATTAATTATAAATCCTTTTTGTGAAAACTCAATATAAAAATATATATTAACTAAATTTACCTATCATGCCATTTAACGAAAACCGAACGAACGAAAACCGGACATGTCAAAATAGAAAAAGGAATCTATTACAAAACCAACAATGAAACAAGCCCCACAAACTCCCCATTGTCGTGAATAAATCCCTTTATTTTGCAACACTTATTGCCAGTCCAAATCCGTTTGTCCTATGTAGTTTTCAGTATTTCTCACAAAATTCCCGCTCATCTTCCCTTATTCTGCCGTTTCAGCTCTTCAATCTCCTCAAAAACCACATCGTTAAGCACCTTGATGTAGGTTCCCTTCATTCCGGAAGAGCGGGACTCTATAACCCCTGCGCTCTCAAATTTCCTCAGGGCATTGACAATGACGGAGCGGGTAATGCCTACCCTGTCCGCTATCTTGCTGGCTACCAGAATTCCTTCCATGCCGTTAAGCTCGTCGAATATATGCGTGATTGCCTCCAGCTCGGAAAAGGAAAGCGTGCCCAGTGCCGACTTCACCACCGCGACCTTGCGGCTCTCCTCGGCGCTCTCCTCATTCACGGCCCGGAGCATTTCCAGCCCCACCACCGTGGTGCCATATTCACAGAGTATAATGTCGTCAATATCATACTGGGCATCGCACTTATATATAAACAGAGTACCCAGCCTCTCCCCTGCGATCTCTATGGGAGTAATCATGGCCTGAAACCTTCTGATATCCGGTCCCTCAAACCCCATGGTCTCCAGATTCACATTCTCCTTGGTGGAGAGGACACCCAGAAGCCTCTCGTTGAGCATTTGATCTATGAATCCTCCCACCTTGTCGTCGATCATCTCGGTAATGGCTTCTATTCCCTCTTCCTTACCGATTCCAAGCACCTTGCCCTTGCGGCTGATCACCAACACGTTGGAGTTCATAATCTCCCGCATCACCTTACAGATATCATTGAACACTACCTTGCTTGAGTTGTTATTATGCAACAGTTTGCCGATTTTTCTGGTCTTATCCAGCAACTGCACACTACTCATATAAATACCTCCGATTTCCGCCGCCACATGTATGCACATAGGTCGCAGAACACAAGCCACAGAATCCGGCGTCCGTCGCACCGATGGATTATGCATCGGGATTCGGTCGTACTGACATCATGGCACTCTCATACGCTCCCATCATACCACAAATGGAATCAGATTACAATGCAAAATATGAATATTTTCGCAAGAGTCTTTTAACATTCTCATTTACGGCTGCTCCTTGCCCAAATCCTCAGCCGAAGCCCGGTATCCGCATTTCTCATCGGCGCAGACATATTTATTTCCTTTGATGAGCAGAGCGGACCCGCATTGGGGGCAGAGCTTCCCGGACGGCTTCTGCCAGACCATAAAGCTGCATTCCGGATTATCTATGCACCCATAATACTTCCTTCCCTTCTTCGTCTTCTTCATCACTATATCCTTGCCGCACTTGGGACAAGCTACACCGATCTTTTCAAAATAAGGTTTGGTATTGCGGCATTCCGGAAAGCCCGGACAAGCCAGAAAGCGCCCGTGGGGACCATACTTGATCACCATCTGCCTGCCGCAGAGATCGCACACCTCATCGCTGACCTCGTCCGCCACAGTGACATGCTCCAGCTCCTTTTCCGCCTGCTGCACTGCCTCGTCCAGATCAGGGTAGAAGTTGGATACCACGGTCTTCCACTTCACGCTGCCCTCCTCCACGCCGTCCAGCAGCGCTTCCATATTGGCAGTGAAATTCACGTCCACTATGGTGGGAAACGCTTCCATCATCATTCTGTTCACCACTTCCCCCAGCTCCGTCACATAGAGGTTCTTCTCCTCCTTCACCACATACCTTCTCGCCAGAATAGTGGTGATAGTAGGCGCATATGTGCTGGGGCGGCCGATCCCCAGCTCCTCCAGAGCCTTCACCAGAGATGCTTCCGTGTAATGGGCAGGCGGCTGGGTGAAATGCTGGCACGGTTCAAAAGCGTCGAAGGAAAATCTGCTCTCCCTGCTCAGTCTCACCGCCAAAGCGTTCTTGCCTTCGGAGCCGTCCTCCGCCCCATCGTCTCCAAGCCCGTACACGCTGGTAAAGCCGTCGAACTTCAGGGAAGAGGCCGCCACCGTGAACAAGTGCTCTTTGGCCTGAATCTTTACGGACGTAGTTTCGTATTTCGCCGGACTCATCCTGCTTGCCAGAAAACGTTTCCAGATCAGCTGATAAAGGCGGAACAGATCTCTGGGAAGTTCCTCCTTCAGCGCTGTGGGAATCCGGTTCACGTCCGTAGGACGTATGGCTTCGTGGGCATCCTGTATCTTGCCGCTCTTGCGCTTCTCCCCCGCCGCCTCCGCCAGATATTCCTCCCCATGGCGGGATAAGATATACCCCGCCGCCATGGCTTCTGCCTCTGCGGACACCCGGGTAGAGTCGGTACGAAGATAGGTGATGAGGCCCACCGTGCCCTCGCCCTTGATATCCACTCCCTCATAGAGCTGCTGGGCCAGCCGCATTGTCTTCTGGGTGGAGAAATTCAATGTTTTGCTGGCCTCCTGCTGCAGGGTAGAGGTGGTGAAAGGAAGAGGCGGCTTCCTCAGGCGCTCTCCTGTCTTCACTTCAGCCACAGCATAGTCCGCACCCTTCAGCTCCCCCATGATACGGTCGGCCTGCTCCTTGTCCGCAATGCCCGTTTTCTCTTTCACCGTGCCATAGTACTTGGCGCAGAGGGGCTTCTTCTCCCCCTCCACCTTCAGCCTCACGTCCAGCGTCCAGTACTCTTCAGGGACAAAGGCATTGATCTCCTCCTCCCTGTCGCATATGATCCTCAGGGCCACGGACTGAACCCTGCCGGCGCTCAGCCCCCTTTTGATCTTCTTCCACAGCAGAGGGGAAATGCGGTATCCCACCATGCGGTCCAGAACTCTGCGTGCCTGCTGCGCGTCCACCAGATTCATATTGATCTCTCTGGCATTCTTCAGAGATTCCTTCACCGCGTTCTTGGTGATTTCGTTGAAGGTGATTCTATATACCTTCTTTTCTCCCAGCTTATCCTCCAGCTTCAGCGCGAACAGCAGATGCCAGGAAATAGCCTCCCCTTCCCGGTCAGGGTCCGTTGCAAGATAGATTTTCTCGGCCTTCTTCACTTCCTTGCGCAGATAAGCCAGAATATCCCCCTTTCCCCTGATGGTGATATATTTGGGTTCATAGTCATGCTCTATATCGATCCCCATGGCGCTCTTGGGCAGATCCCTGATATGCCCGTTGCTGGCCGCCACTTCATAATTCGATCCAAGAAATTTCTTGATTGTCTTCACTTTTGCAGGTGATTCCACGATTACCAAATATTTAGCCATGCTCAGTCCCCTTATACTTCCAAAAATCATCCACTGCCACAAATCAAATGCTCCGCCGCTGGAGCGGAGCATAGAATTCTCACGCCGCAAAGCGGCGAAGCTCATCATCAGTCAAAACTGCAACCGTGAAACAATATACACCAAAAAGCAGGGGGACGCAAGTTTTTTTATGAATTTTAAAGAATAAATTCACTTTATTCATACCTCTGCCTTAATAATCATCAGCTAATATGGAGACCGCCAAATACACGATCCCGCCCCCATTGACATTGCCTGCGGAAAGCTCATCAAAAGCTGAGACGGCGCAAAAAAGCCGAGCATAAAGAAAAGCCCGCAACCTCCGATATACCGGAGATTTACGGGCTGTAAAAGTCTGGTGCCGGTGGTGGGACTCGAACCCACACACCCTTGCGGATAACAGATTTTGAGTCTGTCTCGTCTGCCAATTCCGACACACCGGCATCTTTGTCAGTACGCTGTAGGAACCCTACAACGTATCCATGTTAACACAAAAACCATTCTTTGGCAAGTAGTAATTTCATTTTATTTCTCTTTCGTATTTCTCTTTGAATACTATTGCCCACTATATGCACCGCATTTCAACGCGGATGTCATTCCCCTTTACGGCAACCTCCGCCATGCTTCCCGTCACAATCGGCATCATGGGAGGCAGATGCCCCAGATCCACGTCCATGATCACCGGCACGTTCTTTGAGCCCGCCACTTCCAATACCGCATCATAGGCGTCCAGATTCATCAGCTGTTCGCCGTTTCGAGGCCTGCCGAAGAGAAATCCTCTCACATTCCCAAACCACCCTGCCTCCTCCATCTGCCACATGGCCCGGCGAACAGCGAACACGTTCAGGTCGCAGGCCTCCAGAAACCAGATGATTCCGTCCTTCCCATACCGCTCCGTGAACTCTCTGGTGCGGTCAAAACGGGTGCCCAGCAGATTCACCAGACAGTCCATGCAGCCTCCCAGAAGCCTCCCTTCAAACCGCAGAGGCTCTTTCGTCCGCTCCCTGCCCACAAAGCTGCAGATCCTTCTAGGTTCTGTCAAGTGATAAGGGGCAAGGGGATTCTCTTCACCCTTGAGGGATTCCTTTTCCCATTTGTCATATCCTTCCAGCACGAACCTGCCGGCCGTCATGTTCCCCCTGAGAATTCCAAGGGCGTCCTGCAGGGACTCGTGCCACGGCTCCATGCCGAAGGCGCCTGCGCAGGGTCCGTAGACGGAGGCAGTATCCGCCATCGTTGCCAATAGATGGGTCAGGTTCGTATTGTCGGAATAGCCCATGAACCATATGGGGTCCGCCTGCGCCAGTTTTTCAAAATCCACATAGGGAAGAATTTCGCACATCAGCTCCCCGCCCCCGCAGGAAATCAGGCAGTCTGCCTTCCCGGACAGAAAGCTGTCCATGACCTCCCTTCCGCACTTCTCTGGCGTGCTGCTGATGCCAACTCCGTCGTTTGCAAAGCAGTTGGGCCCAAATATCTGTTGATACCCCATATTTCCCAGCTTTTGCACCGCATTCCTGAATGCCGATTTATACGGCTCTACGGCACATCCGCAAGACGGCGCCAAATACCCGATGGTGCCCCCATCCGGCAGAAATTTTGGATACCTCATATCTACTCCCTCCCTGTCCCCGGACTTAAGTTCACTGCGACTCTTCTGAAGTCTCCTTTGGAAACAGTCTGTCGAAGATCTCAAAACCGTCAAAGGTTGCAAAATAGTCTCTGGGGGTCTCTGCCCGCCGAATCAGCCGTACCGTCTTGTCCTCACAGAGCAGCAGCTCCGCAGACCGAAGCTTTCCGTTATAATTATACCCCATGGAAAACCCATGGGCCCCTGTATCATGTATGGCTATATAATCTCCGATCTCCGTCTCCGGCAGCATCCTGTCCACCGCAAACTTATCATTATTCTCGCACAAGGATCCCACCACATCATATTTGTGGCTGCAGGGCGCGTCCTCCTTGCCCAGCACCGTGATATGGTGATAGGCTCCGTACATGGCCGGGCGCATCAGGTTCACGGCGCAGGCATCCACCCCCAGATACTCCTTATGAATATGCTTCTGGTGAATCACCTTCGTCACGAGATGTCCATAGGGCCCCGTCATGAAGCGTCCCAGCTCCGTGTACACGGCCACGTCCCCCATGCCTGCAGGAACCAGAATCTCCTCAAATGCCACACGCACGCCCTCGCCTATGGCCCTGATGTCGTTGGGCTCCTGATCGGGACGATAGGGTATGCCGATACCTCCCGACAGATTCACAAAGGCGATACGCGCCCCCGTCTCCTCCTGCAGCCGCACCGCCAGCCGAAACAGCTGCCTTGCCAGCTCCGGGTAATATTCATTGGTCACGGTGTTGCTGGCCAGAAACGCATGGATGCCGAAGTTCTCCACGCCCTTGTCCAAAAGGAGCCGGAATCCCTGAAACATCTGAGCTTCCGTAAAGCCGTACTTGGCGTCTCCCGGATTGTCCATGATGTCCGTCCCCATGGAGAAATACCCTCCGGGATTAAACCGGCAGCTCAAAGTCTTGGGCAGGCGTCCCATGACCTTCTCCAGAAATTCGATATGGGTGATGTCGTCCAGATTGATGGTGGCACCAAGGGCTGCCGCCAGCCCGAACTCCTCTGCAGGCGTATCGTTGGAGGAAAACATAATATCCTCCCCCTTTACCCCCACTGCATCACTGAGCATCAGCTCCGTATAGGAGGAGCAGTCACAGCCGCAGCCCTCCTCCTGCAGAATCCTCATCAAAAAAGGGTTCGGCGCGGCTTTCACCGCAAAGAACTCCTTATAGCCTCTGTTCCATGAAAACGCCTCCCTCAGTGCCCTGACATTTTCACGAATCCCCCTTTCATCATAGATATGAAAGGGGGTAGGGTATTCCTCTGTGATTCTCTCCACCAGCTCTCTGGTGACAAAAGCCTTCTTTTTAGGCATACTGTCCATTATGAATCTTCCTCTTTTTACGTTTATACTATAGTCTATCCCATAAGTCCATCGGAAATCAGATATTCTCTATCTGCCAATCTATGGGGCCCAGCCCGTTATCCTGCAGAAACCGATTGGTCTTGCTGAAGGGCCTGCTGCCGAAGAACCCGTTATAGGCAGAAAGCGGACTGGGATGCGGCGCCTCCAAAATCAGATGCTTGGGATTGTTCAGCATCTTTTTCTTGGTCTGGGCAGGACGCCCCCATAGGATGAAAACCATGGGTCTGTCCTGCTTGTTCAGCGTCCTGATAGCGGCGTCCGTAAACTCCTCCCATCCCTTCCCACGGTGGGAATTGGCCATATGGGCCCGAACCGTCAGCACCGTATTGAGCATCAGCACACCCTGCTTCGCCCACTTCACCAGATAGCCGTTGTTGGGAATATAGCAGCCCATATCGTCATGAAGCTCCTTATAGATATTAACAAGAGACGGCGGCGCAGCTACCTCCGGCTTCACGGAAAAGCAGAGCCCATGGGCCTGCCCTACATTGTGGTAGGGATCCTGCCCTAATATGACAACCTTTACATCGCTCAGCGGCGTATAATGAAACGCATTGAAGATATCGTCCGCAGGCGGAAATACTTGCGCGGAATCATACTCGCTTTTCACGAAAGCGTATAGCTCCTTGTAATATGGTTTCTGAAATTCCCCTTCCAGCTCCGGGAGCCAATCATTCTCAATCATGCCCATGTCTAGCCCATCCTCTCTTCTGTAATCACAGCATATTCCCCGTCTCTATCTCCGCCTCTTCCGGCAGCTCGTCAGGCAGGTTCTCATCCTGATCCTGCCCTCCTGCCCCCGGAACATAGTCCTCCGTGTAATCTCTGGAGAAAATCTGCGTTCCGTCGGCATTCAGATAGCGGATCCGGATCGTTGTCAGCGGTATTCTATAGGTGTCCCTGAATTCCCTGACAGACTCTGCAAACACGGTATACTGCCCGTCCAGCTCAGTCCCGTAGTGTTCCCGGAGCTCCTCCGCAGCAGCGTCGTCCAGACTCAAGGATTCCGCATATTTATAATTATATACCATTACATCCGGCTCCTGGACCTCCACATAGAATGTCATCCCAAGCTCCGCCTGTATCTGGTTGACCTGAGTCTCCAGCTGTGCTCTGTCGTCGCTGTTGTACCACTCAGTCAGTGTCATCCCCTTGGTTTCCTGCTCCGGGGAAGAGCCGAATTCTTTCCCCTCGGCCAGAGCGGTAACGATTTTGGTATATTGCAGGTCGCTCTTCAGCGCCGCGATCTGCAGCGCCTCCACCTCAGTGATGCCGTACTTGCCGGACAAAATATCCAGCATCTTCTGATATACCTCGTAGACATCCATTCCGGCATTCCACTGAGCCGCGTACTCATATAGATTCGGATACTCCTTCACCGTCTGTATCAGGCTGTCCAGAGCCTCCACCTCGGCTCCGTCCTCCACAAACATCTCATATTCCCTTAACCAGAGCCTTATATAAAGAATGCTCTCGGACCTGCCGTACATCATGGCCTCGGTCTCATCCAGCTTCTTGCCAAAAAGATTCAGATAGCAGGCCTCATAGTCCCCTGCCTTGTAGGCATCTCTGGCAGCCTGTTTATCCGTATAATCTGTGGCCAGATTAGTCAGAATGAAAATCACCAGCCCCAGAGAGGCTCCGAACAAGATAATCGGCAGCGCCTTCTTGAACGTAAGGCGCTTGCCCAGAGGGTAGGCCTCCGGTTCTTGGGTTTTCTTAGGCTTTTTGGGCTTGGGCGGCTTTTTAGGCTTCGGCTTTTTGTCCTTCTTGGCCGGTTTCTTTTTGGCCTTCTTTGCCTTTGGCGCCTTCTTGGGACCTTCCTTGTCCAGATCCTTGAGTATCTCTTCGTTTTCCTGCGAAAGCTGAACATCCTCGTTCTCGGCCTCCGGCTCATCTTCCTCGGTCAGAAAAGAGACTACTTTGGACAAGAATCCGCCTTTTTTCCCTTTGTCGTCCGGCTTCTCCGAGATATCCTCAAGCATGGAATCCGCCTCGTCCATGTCCACAGTCAGGATGTCCAGCTCCGACGAGCCGCCCTGCTGCTCCACCCAGTCCGCCTCCGAATCCTCCGCCGCGTCCAAGTCCGCCTGCGCATAGCTCAAAAGATCTGCTATGGAGCCTCCGCCTTCCTCTGCCTGTGCCATAGGAGCAGCAGGCTGTCTGGTCTCCTGTTCCTCATGCCGTCCCACGCGCCCTGCCCCTGAGACAATGCTGTCCAGCAGCTCTCTGTCCATCATGGCATCATATCCTGCTTGGGCAGGCTCTTTTTGCTCCGGAGCGGAAGACGTCCGGGGCTCCGGGGCCGGAGCGGTTACATTTTCGTGGTCTTTCTTTCCCTTCTGGGCCTTGGCGGCCTGCCTTGCCCGCTTTTTCTCTTCTTTCTGTTCCCTGCGCTGCTCCTTCTTCATAGCGCGCCGGCTTTTGCTGTCCATCGCATCCCCAGCCACTTCTCTCTCCCCCGCTTCCTCTATGTCCGCCAGCAATCTGTCCGCCGGATTCTGATCCTTGTCTGAACCCGACAAGATCGAATCCGTTCCTGCTATGGTCTCGTTTTTATCCGACTTTTCCAGCAGATTCCGTATCTCCTTCAGCTCACGGTCTTCGGTTTTGTCCAGCATGCCCATCACGTCCTGTGCAGCCGAAGCATCCCCTCCTAAAGCACGTGTCTTTTCCTGCCCTTGCCTGCCCTCCGCCTTTCCTTGGTCCAAGAGTCTGGCAATCTCGTCCTCCGTCATCTCTGAAACGGCCTCCACATCCGGCCGATTGGCCGTCTGCCCGTCATCCGTTCCATCCTCATCTTCCTCCAAAGGCATCTCCTTCAGCAATTCATCCAAATAATCATCCTGTGAAGACATATTACTTCCTCTGCTTTCTTTATGCTGCCCATATATGGCATACATAGTTTATCATAATTGCCCCAACCATTCAATCGCATTCTGGGAAATTCCGCAGCCTTTTCCGGCCAGTTCTTCCGTCAGCTGATGCAGTCTCCCGTTTACCCTGCACAGAAAGGCCTTCTGATTGAAAAAGACCGCCTTTTCAAAAGGCCATCTGACCACCGACGGAAAATCCATCCCTACGCCAAGCTCCAGCACAAACAGCCTTCGGTTCAGCGTTCCCTGCAGCCATTTCGTATACAAACGCCACTGATCCAGATAACCGTCCTCGTTGTAATTTTCCGCATATATATTGTTGAGAATAAAAGGAGCGCCGCATTTGGGACATACCCCAAGCAGGGCTTCCCCCTTCCCACCGGGTCTGCATATACCCTGAAGAGAAAAACCCCTTTCCGCTTCTTCCAATATTTCACTCAGGCGATTGTGCTCTGCTTCCGTCACTTCCTCCAGCACGTCCCTGCAGCCCTGAGCGCACTGCTTTTTCAGCCCGGTGCCGCAGGGCATCACCAGCCGTCCTGCCCTCCATCCGCCGCAGGCAATCCTGCCGGCGGTGGAGACGGATACCACGAAATAATTCTTATTCTCCAACAGAAGAAGGAGTCTTTGCAGCCCCTCCTCCAGACGGTCCGTTCCCATCCTACGGGAAAAAATGTCGTTCCATAGGGGCAGCATCCAGAGAAGCCCTTCCTCCTTCAGGCACTCGCACACATCCCTATAGGCCGGTTCGTGCCCAAACCGCTCCCTATCGTCAAATTCCTCTCCAAGCCCTACCAGAACCATGTCGGACTGATTCAGTTTTTCGATCAGATCTGCCTTATTCATTTTACCCACGATCCCAATTTCCATGTTATACTAGAAAAAGCCGGGAACCCTCCCGGCTTTTCTGATCCTACATTCCCAGCCCTCTCTCTGCCACCAGCTGATCAATAATCTTCACCAGATTGCCTATCTCAGGTTTTGACAGCTGTGCGTCCGCACCCAGCGCCTCTCCTTTTCTCCTCATTTCATCATTCACCAGAGACGAGAAAAGAATCACGGGGATATGTGCGGTGGCCTCGTCCGTCTTCACCAGCTTCGTGAGCCTATGTCCGTCCATCTCAGGCATCTCTATATCCGATATGATCACCTGTACCCTATCGTGCAGCGTGCCATGGGACTTGCAGCTGGTGATGATGTCATAAGCCTGCCGGCCGTTCTCCGTGTGGGTCAGATTCTCATAGCCCGCTTTCCTCAGGCACTCTACGATCAGCTTGTTCAGCAGAGGAGAATCCTCCGCCACCAGAATGGGCACGCTGCTCCTCTTCCTCTCTCCCAGATCGCTGATATCGGAAACCTTCAAGCCCGTCTCAGGATTGATATCCGTGACAATCTTCTCAAAGTCAAGTATAATTACAAGTCTTTCATCTTTTTTCACAATACCTATGGCCACACCTTCCTCTGCAGAGGAAATGGTGACATCGGGCTTAATGATGTCCTCCCAGGAAACCGTATGGATGCCCAGCACATTGTCTACATGGAACGCTATGTCCAGCTTGTTGAAGTTCGTGATGATGAACAGTCCCTTTGACTCCATCTCGCCCCGGCCCAGACAGTTCTTTAAGTCAATGGCCGTGATCATAGTGTCGCGGGGCATAAAAACACCCTCAATGCTGGGATGGGCATTGGGAATAGGGGTCACCGGCTCATACTTCATGATCGTCCTGATCTTCGCCACATTGATGCCATAATGATTATTGCCCAGAGTAAATTCCAGAATCATCAATTCATTGGTGCCGTTCTCCAGCAGTATCCTATTGTCGTTCTCCATACCTCATCCTAACCTTTCCCGTCCGGAGACCTTCCCAACGGAAGCAGCTTCCCCGTTCATAGCATTTGGGGCAGGCTTCGGCCACGCCCCCTTTAGCTATTTTATCATACTTGACAGAAAAATGGAACCATTATTTTATATATTTTCATTCTGGATGGTCTCAATGATGTTCTTCCTATTGACTTTCCCCATGGAATAATGCATGATGCTAAACAGCAATGCCGACACCGCGGCCAAGGCTGTCAGAATCGCCTCAAAGGGAAAGCAAAAGTCCAGCACCACGCCCTTCGACATGGCCATATGAAAGCAGTAGGAAATCACCACGCCCAGAGGGATTGCAATGATCAGCGCCTTGCCTCCGTAGAACATCCCCTCCAGCCAGATCATCCGCCGGAATTCCTTCCCCGTCATCCCCACCGATCTAAGCATGGCGAATTCAGGGGCACGCAGCTCCATGTTGGTGGTGATGGTGTTGAAGATGTTTGTGATGCCGATCAGCGCCACCACTGTGATGAAGCCGTAGAGAAAAATAGCCACCACAAGATACATGCTCCTATTTGCCCTATAGACTGCGTCATAATTGGTCACGGTACAGTCCCCGAGCTGTATATCGTTGCGGATGGCCGTCTCCAGAGCGTCCGAGTCCTCGCATTTGATATAGATTTCCACATTGTCAAATTTTGAGATGTTCTGGCTGTCATACCATTCGTTGCTGACAACGAGGACTATCTTATTATATCTTCCATTGCTCAGATACATGGGCTTTTCACTGGTCTGGGTCAAAACCTCCACCTCAAGCCCCTCGTCCGCTCCCGCGCCGATGATCACATCCCCTTTATGGAACTCTGCAATCTTACACTCGTCCACATAGGTTACGCCGTCTATTTTGTATTGTACCACATAGTCCGCTATCACAATGGCCTTGTCCCGAGCCTCTTCCACGGTCACACCCACCTTTTTGCAGAAACGGGCATAGGCCTCCTCTCCCAGCGCTCTTATTTGTATGGTTTCCGTAGCTTCCGGTTTATGCTTTTCCTCATACTCTTTGGTAAAAGGAGTCTCCCCTCCATCGACCATGAGAATACCCGGCCTGACGATTTCGGCCTCCTGCACCCCGTCCAGCGAAGCTATCCTAACTGCACTTTCATAGTCATATAAGTACACCTGCATCTGGTAGGGCATGCTGTCATTATTATAGACACCGTTGATGTCAAAGATCAGCTCCACAAAAGTACTCATACCGATAAAGACTGCAACGCTGACCACGATGGAGACAACCGTAGTGCGGTATTTCACTCTGGCCCGGCGCAGGTTCTTGTAGGCGATTCGTCCTCCGATCCCAAACACTCTCCCTATTGCCTTGGGACATCTCAGCTCCCTTCTCCTGATGCGAACCGTGTCATTGGCCCGTATGGCGCTGATAGGAGAGATTCTGGCGGCCTTTCTGGCAGACTGGAAGGAGGAAAAAAATACCGTGATACTCGAAAGAACCACTGACAAAGCGATGGCCGGAAAAGACATGGCGAACACCAGCGAGAAGCCCAGCGCATCCTCCACAAGCCCTCCCACGGCCCTCACCAGCACAGCCGTTGCCCCTATGCCGGACAAAATCCCAAGAGGGATACCGATACCCCCCAAAAAGGCCGCCTCATAATATACGATCCGTCTCTGCTGTCCGGCAGTGGTTCCCACCGAGGCAAGTCTGCCGTAAAGCTTCATTTTCTCAGTCAGGGAAATCACAAAGCTATTGTGTATGCAGAAGACGCTGGTGACAATAATGATCGATACAGCTATCACCGACATGCCATAGAGCATGTTCATAGCTCCGGAGGAAAAGATCATAAGTTCCCACTTCAGCACCCAATAGTTCTCTGTCACCTTCCAGGCGATGTGCCTGATCTGTTCCTCCTCCTGTTCCGTATATGTGCCCAAGCCTCCATGGAAGCCGTAATACCTTCTGTAGAGTTCTTCCGATACGCCCAATATCCCCGCCGTGACCTGCTCCCTCTGCTTCAGGCCAGAATCCGTATAGGTTGCGTACACATTCAGTATTCCGGCCTCCGCCGGATCCCCCATCCGGGTAAAAACAGAATAGCCCGGCGCAGTAAAGGGCTCCACATCCCTTATCGGACGCTCAATAATGCCCACCACCGTAAAGGTTCTTTCAAAATCAGTCTCCAGTGTCTCTTCTTCATATAAATAGGGACTCTCCTGCGTCAGTCTATGTCCCTCTGAGATACGGTTCCCCATGGAGAGCGTCAGTTCATCCCCCACCTTTAAGTCCACAAGTCCGTTGCTTCGTATATGCCTGCCGATAACCAGCTCCCTGTCATTCTCCGGCATACGCCCTTGCACCAGCTGCAGAGAAAGGGTCTCCTGAGACATCTCATCTATGCCGCAGACAAAGACATAGGGCTTATCCGGATTGTGGCTGCCCTCCAGCACGGCATATCCAAGCTCCTCCACCACCCCGAACCTTTCAATCTGCTCATTATTTTCAAAATATTTCAGATTCTCCGGCGCCACTCCCATGAAACCGTAATGGTAGTCTCCGTTTTCAAGCTTCTCATATAGGATCAGACTTGCCCGGAAGCTCACCGCCATGCAGGCCACTCCTGTTATCAGCGCCGTGGCAAGTACAATTCCTATAATGGTCACTGAGGTTCTCTTTCGGTTCTCCCTCATGGAGCGGTAGCAGCATCTCTTCAATACATTCATGCCCTTCCCTCCCCCGTCTGCCCGTCAAACACCCTGCCGTCCTCAATGGTCAGCACCCTGTCAGCCTGCTTGGCCAGCTCCAGATTGTGGGTGATCATGATTACCGTCTGTTTATACCTACGGTTTGACTCTTTCATCAGCTCCATGATCTCGTTTCCCGACCGGGTATCCAGATTGCCCGTAGGTTCGTCCGCCAGCAGAATGGCCGGTCTGGTGATTAAGGCCCTGCCGATGGCCACTCTCTGCTGCTGTCCGCCGGAAAGCTCATTGGGCAGGGCGCCCAGCCGCTTCTCCAGCCCCAGCATCTCTGCCAGCTCCCTCACGACCTCCTTCTTTGGCGTTCTGCCGTCCAGCTCGCAGGGCAGCGTGAGATTCTCCTCCACTGTAAGCACGGGAATCAGGTTGTAGAACTGATAGACCAGACCCACCTGACGCCTGCGGAAAATGGCAAGCTTATCGTCGCTCATCCCATAAATATCATTGCCCTCAATCAGCACCTTGCCGAAGGTAGGACGATCCACCCCTCCCAGCATATGCATCAAGGTGGATTTTCCGCTGCCGGAGCTTCCCACCACCGCCACAAATTCGCCCTTTGACACGGAGAAGCTAACGTCATTGACTGCTATGATTTCATTTGCCTCCTTGCCGTATCTTTTTAACAGATGTTCCGTTCTCAGAATTTCCGTCTGTCCATAATAGTTTTTCAATTTCCAATCACCATGCCTTTCCTTTTTTATATCTCCTCGTCACATCCAACTATCCTGCCCTCCGGCAATAATCCTTCCCAATAATCTGCCGTCAGCTTACTCTACCAATATAAAAAACGAAAATGACATTTCGGTGACATTAGGAATTTTATTTCAAAAATTTGACTGCAAAGCAAGTCCCTTTATCCCTTTCGGATTCCACGGAAACATATCCCTTTTGTTTTTCAATGATTTCCTTTGCCAGCGCAAGTCCTATTCCCACGCTGTCTTCTCTGGCGGAAGTTCCCCTATAAAAACGGTTGAACAGCTTCTTTCGCTCCTCCTCCCCGATCCCCTTCCCCCGGTCTCTCACAAAGATACCCGTGTAAACATCATTCTCCTCGGCTGAGATCTCCACCACAGCGTCTCTCGGACTATGCTCTACTGCATTTTTCAGGATATTCGCCAAAGCTTCCGCCGTCCACTTCCTATCGGCCACAAGCACTGCATCCTCAGGAATTTTTAATGCGAAGGATACCTGATTCCACTCCGCCGCCACTTCCACCTTCTGGAGCGCCTCCCCCACCAGACTGGCTACTTCCAGACTTTCTCTGTCCAGCTCCACAACGCCGGCATCCAGACGGGATATCTTCAGCAGAGTAGATACCAGCCATGACATATTTGTAAGTTGATAGGTAATCTCTGTGATAAAGTGGCGCCTGATGGCCGGATCCATATCAATATCATCGGCCAGATTATCCATCAGCACGGTCATCGACGTGAGTGGCGTCTTGAGCTGATGAGAGATATCCGCCATGGAATCCGCCAGAGCCTTTTTCTGTTCCGCCGCTCTAACGGCTTGTTCTTTCAGAAGGACCGTTAGCTTATAGATCTCATTCCTCAGTCCGCTCAGTTCATCATCACTATTGTCTTCAATGTCCAGCAGGTATCCTTCCCGATAGAGCATTTCCATATAAGTCTCCAGACCGTAGATTTTTAGCTGACGCCTCTTCAGGTACAACAGCAGAAATACCGATACGATCAAAAAAAAGACAGAAAGCAGAATATTGGAAAATACGGACATGCTGCGAACCTGCCTTTCCAACACGGAAAACGACTCCCTGCCGTATTCCTGAAACACCCCATAGCGGGCCAGAATCTCTTCTCCCTGACTTCCGTTTACTCGGCCGGAAAGAACTTTGACAAATTCCTCTTCGTCCACATCCGGATATGTGGCAGAAACTTTTTCAAATATCACAGCCAAGAACACCTTATGTTCACTGCGCAGCTTCTCCAAATAGATCCCCATTCCTATGTTCATAATCCCTATGCATACCGCAAAAACAATGCCAAACCACATCACTAGCCTATGCAGCTCTCGATTCCACCTCAGACGCTTTCCCACACTTGTCATTGCCGCCCAGCCTCCAAACGATATCCCATACCCCGAACTGTCCTGATAATACTTCCGTCCGTATCCTCAATCTTTTCCCGAATTCGCTTCATAGTCACCGACAAGGTATTGTCATTTACAAAACTGCCGGAAATATCCCAAATATTCGCCAATATTTCATCTCTGGTGAAAAGCCTGCCCGGATACTGCATCATGACGGATAAAATCTTATATTCCAGCTTTGTCAGCACAATATTCTTGTCGCCCTTGCGCACAAGCCCTGTCTCCGTGTCAAGCGAAATCTCCCCACAGCGAAGCACCGTGCTGCCTTTTCCGTTCCTGCGCAGGACACTCTTGATCCGAGAAACAAGCTCCCTATTTCTAAAGGGCTTTACGATATAGTCGTCCGCCCCCATATCCAGACCTTTAACTACATATCTTTCTTCATCCATAGCCGTCAGAAAGATCACCGGCGTATGTCCCTGCTCTCTCACCTCTCGGCATACATCGAATCCGCTGCCGTCCGGCAGTGCTACATCCAGTACCACAAGGTCCAGACCTCCCTGCTCCAGTCCGGCAAGCGCCTGCTTTCTGTCCTTGGCCGTCACCACCTGATAACCTTCTCTTGAGAGCAGGTATTCCAAGCCTAATATAATTGTTTCATTATCCTCCACAAGCATAATCTTCATCATTACGTCCCCCTGACAAATATGGTACAATCTATTTTACATGAAAAAAAGAGTAGATAAACTACTCTTTTTCAATCTTAATAATTTTTAAAAACAAACTTGTACCCTCAGAACCGAACACCGTACAGCCAAGACAGCAGTCTGGACACGGGCGCGCGGCATGCGCGCCTCCTGCTCTGGTTAAGCTCTCGCCCTATTAGTGTGCGTCAGCTGTGCGCGTCGCCGCGCCTGCACCCCGCACCTATCTACCCCGTGCTCTCCGGGGGGGCTCTCGTGTCGCCACATGGACACCTTTTCTCGGGGAGGGCTTCGCGCTTAGATGCCTTCAGCGCTTATCCCTGCCGGGCTTGGCTACCCTGCCGTGG
>RAZA01000027.1 GCA_003612485.1 bacterium D16-50 | reverse complement strand
CTCCTTTTCGATAAGAATTTCCATATCTTGATTCTTACCAAAAAGGAGCCATTCTTTACCTAAGACACAAAATTTTTTACACTACCCGGTCTTTCGGACTAGCGCACATATGACTTGCAGCAGCTTCGGCCGGTTTGCAGCATCCCTGTCCATCCTTGGCCAGTCTGCCCCGCTTTGCAGCGGCTCTAACCGGCTTTAAGCAATTTGGACCATATGCCTTATGCCTTTAAAAGTCGCTGCATATTATGACATGTAAGAGAAAGAAGCATGCGCTTTGCCGTTCCTGCCGGCTGATTGTCGGATAGGGACGGCTTTGCGTATCTAAAAATCATTTTCTTCTTTCCGCTCACAATATTCTGCCTCTATATTTCCGCCGCTGCCGAAATTCGGGTTTCAGGATTTTTCTTTACAAATGCTCCTTGTTTCAGTATATTAATTATAGAAGGAAAAATCTAGCATAAAGGAGTCCGGCCATGGCATTTGCACATCTTCATGTCCACACGGAGTATTCTCTTCTGGACGGTTCCAACAAAATAAAGGAATATGTGGCCAGAGTGAAGGAGCTGGGAATGAACAGCGCCGCCATCACCGACCACGGTGTCATGTACGGCGTGATTGATTTCTACCGGGCCGCCAAGGCCGCAGGTATCAAGCCCATTTTGGGCTGCGAGATCTATGTGGCGCCGAACTCCCGGTTTGACAAGGAGCTTACGGGAGGCGAGGATCGGTATTATCATCTGGTATTGCTTGCGGAGAACAATCTGGGCTACGCGAATCTGATGAAGATTGTCAGCAAGGGCTTCACGGAAGGGTACTACTATAAGCCCCGGGTGGATATGGAGATGCTCAACCGCTATCATGAGGGGATTATAGCGCTGTCAGCATGTCTTGCGGGAGAAGTGCAGAGAAATATTGTCAAAAGGCTGGACGGCGAGGCCAGAAAGGCGGCGAGGAAGTACGAGGAGTGCTTTGGGAAGGGGAATTTTTTTCTGGAGCTGCAGGATCACGGATATCCGGAACAGAAAATGGTGAACACAGAGCTTCTGAAGATGAGCCGGGAGCTGGATATCCCGCTGGTGGCCACCAACGACGTTCATTATACCTATGGGTCGGATGCGGACTCTCACGATATACTGCTCTGCCTCCAGACCGGCAAGAAGCTGGCGGACGAGGATAGGATGCGCTACGAGGGCGGACAGTTCTTTGTGAAAAGCGAGGAGGAGATGAAGGCGCTGTTCCCTTATGCGCAGGAGGCGCTGGAGAATACCCAGCGAATTGCCGACCGCTGCCATGCGGAGATAGAATTCGGGGTCACGAAGCTGCCGCGGTACGAGGTGCCGGAGGGGTATGATTCCTGGGGATACCTGAACAAGCTGTGTAGCGACGGGCTGACGCAGCGCTATGGAGAGGGTGATAAGCCTGCGGGGGACACGGGCCAGACCCTCAGAGAACGATTGGACTACGAACTATCAGTTATACGGACCATGGGATATGTGGACTATTTCCTGATCGTGTGGGACTTTATCAACTATGCCAGAAGCAACGGCATTCCGGTGGGGCCGGGCCGGGGATCCGCCGCAGGCAGCATTGTGTCCTACTGCCTTAGGATTACGGATATCGATCCCATCCGATACAACCTTCTCTTTGAGCGATTCCTGAATCCGGAGCGGGTTTCCATGCCTGATATCGATGTGGATTTCTGCTACAACCGCAGGCAGGAGGTCATTGACTATGTAAGTCAGAAGTATGGCGCCGATAAGGTGGTGCAGATCGTCACCTTCGGAACCTTGGCGGCAAAGGGAGTCATTCGGGACGTGGGACGTGTCATGGATCTGCCCTATGCCATGGTGGATACCATTGCGAAGCTGGTGCCCAGAGAGCTGAACATTACGCTGGATCGGGCGCTGGAAATGAACTCGGAGCTGCGGGGGATGTATCAGCAGGACGAGCAGGTCCGGCATCTCATCGATATGTGCAAGCGTCTGGAAGGGCTGCCGAGACACGCCTCCATGCATGCCGCGGGGGTGGTGATCTGCCCTGAGGCTGCAGACGAGTTCGTGCCCTTGTCCAGAGGGAGCAACGGGGCCGTCACCACTCAGTTCACCATGACCACGCTGGAGGAGCTGGGGCTTTTGAAGATGGACTTTCTGGGGCTGCGCACGCTGACGGTGATTCAGGATACGGTGGAGTTCGTAAAGGAATCCACGGGAAGGCAGATTGATCTGGATCATCTTGACTATGAGGACCAGCAGGTATTTGCCTACATCGGATCGGGCAAGACGGAGGGCATCTTCCAGCTGGAGAGCGGCGGCATGAAGAATTTCATGAAGGAGCTTCGGCCCAGAAGCATGGAAGATATCATCGACGGCATTTCTCTGTACCGGCCGGGCCCCATGGACTCCATCCCCAAATATATTAAATGCCGCAGCGACCAGAACATCATAACCTATGCCTGCCCTCAGCTGGAAGCTATTTTGTCTCCCACCTATGGGTGTATCATCTATCAGGAGCAGGTGATGCAGATCGTGCGGGATCTGGGCGGGTACACCATGGGGCGCAGCGATCTGGTTCGCCGGGCCATGAGCAAGAAGAAGCATTCCGTCATGGAGAAGGAGCGGGCGAACTTCATCTACGGGAATCAGGAGGAGCAGGTTCCCGGCTGTATCTCCAAGGGCATAGACGCGCAAGTGGCCAACGGCATATTCGATGATATGATAGATTTTGCAGAATATGCATTCAACAAGTCCCATGCGGCGGGATACGCAGTGGTGGCCTATCAGACAGCTTGGCTGAAATGTCATTATCCGGTGGAGTTCATGGCTGCTCTTATGACTTCCGTCATCGATAATCCGCAGAAGGTGTCGGAATATATCCTGACCTGCCGCAACATGGGCATCGCTCTGCTACCGCCGGACATTAATCAGGGGCAGGGAGGGTTCTCCGTATCGGAAGGGAGCATCCGCTACGCCCTTACGGCCATCAAGAGCGTGGGCAGGCAGGTGATCGAAGGCATCGTGGAGGAGCGCAGGGCGCGGGGGAACTTTACCAATCTGCAGGATTTTGTTTCCCGAACCATTCAGGGTGATATGAATAAGCGTGCCATGGAGAACTTTATCAAGGCGGGGGCGCTGGACGGTCTCGGAGGAACCAGAAAGCAGTTCATGAGTGTCTATATACAGATGATAGACCGGACTCTCAAGGATAAGAAGACCAATCTGGAGGGTCAGATGACGCTGTTCGACATAGCGGAGGATTCCCAGAAGGAGAAGTTCGATTTTCCGCTGCCGGACATAGGAGAATATCCTAAAGAAATGCGGCTGGCCTTTGAGAAGGAGGTGCTCGGGATCTACATCAGCGGACATCCTCTGGAGACGGATCAGGAGCTGTGGCAGAGGTATATCACCAATACCGCCGGAGACTTTGCTCTGGACGAAGAGACGGGGCAGGTGACAGTGGAGGATCAAGCCGGCGTGGTGGTGGGCGGCATGATCGCAGACAAGTCCGTCAAGTACACCAGAAACGACAAGATGATGGCATTCCTGAATTTGGAGGATCTGGTGGGGAATCTTGAGGTGGTGGTGTTTCCCGGAGATTATGAGAAGTTCGGGGCGCTGCTTGTGGAGGAGGCCAAGGTTTTCATAAAGGGCCGGGCGTCCGTGGAGGAGGATAAGGACGGCAAGCTTATCTGCGAGCAGATCGTCAGCTTTGAGGAGGCAGCGGGGAACAAGGACGGGGTGCTGTTCAAGAACCGCTATGGCAGAGGGGGCTTCGGAGGGAGCAATAGGGCCGCTCAGGGCAGAATGCGCCAGAGCGGCAAAGCCTCGGCGGGCATGTCCGGCGGAGGACAGGACATGTCTGCCGGCGGGGCAGATCTTCAGGCAGACCGGAATGAAAACGGGGGAAAGGGCAGGGTGCCGGCAGGGCTCTGGGTTCAGTTTGCCAGCGCATACGACTATTCGGTCAGGGAGAGAGAGCTGCTTTCCGCCATAGCGGACAGCAAAGGGGACGATAATGTGATAGTTTTTATCAAGGATTCCAGAGCATACAAGCTGCTTCCGGCAGAGTACCGGGTAAAGGCCGATGCGGGGCTGCAGGAGCGGCTGGGAGCCGTCTTCGGGGCGGAAAATATAAAAATGCGTTAAAGATTAGGCTTGTACCTATTGAAAACTGCAAGGAAATGGATTAAAATAGGGAATTGACAAAAAAGGAATATCAGAGTCTCGGCGATGGAGCGGAGCGACCAAACTGAAAAAACAGTCTCGGAACTGAGACAGGAGGGAAAGGCATGGCGAAGGAAATAAAAACGATTGCGGTTCTGACAAGCGGAGGGGATGCGCCGGGGATGAACGCAGCCATCCGTGCGGTGGTGCGTACCGCTATTTATAGAGGCTTAAAGGTGAAGGGGATCAAAAAGGGCTATAACGGTCTGCTGAATGAGGATATCATAGACATGGAGCCCCGTCATGTTTCCGACATTATCCAGAGAGGCGGCACGGTTCTGGGCACCGCGAGATGTCTGGAGTTCAAGAGACCGGAATATCAGGAGAAGGGGGCGGAGATATGCCGCCAGCATGGCATCGATGGAATTGTTGTCATCGGCGGAGACGGCTCCTACCGGGGGGCTCAGGCATTGTCCAGACAGGGGATCAACACCGTAGGAATTCCCGGAACCATTGATTTGGACATTGCCTGCACGGAGTATACCATAGGCTTCGACACGGCGGTAAACACGGCCATGGAAGCCATCGACAAGGTAAAGGACACCTCTTCCTCCCATGAGCGCTGCAGCATCATCGAGGTAATGGGAAGACATGCGGGCTATATCGCCCTTTGGTGCGGCATTGCAAACGGCGCCGAGGACATTCTGCTTCCCGAAAAATATGAGTACAATGAGCAGGAGATCATCAACCATATCATTGCCAGCCGCAAGAGAGGAAAGATTCACCATCTGATTATCAATGCAGAAGGTATCGGCCATTCCACTTCCATGGCTAGAAGGATCGAGGCGGCTACAGGCCTTGAGACTAGAGCTACCATTCTGGGATACATGCAGAGGGGCGGCAGCCCTACCGCTATGGACCGGTATTATGCGTCTGTCATGGGAGCCTATGCGGTAGATATCATGCTGGAGGGAAAGACCAACCGGGTGGTGGGCTATAGGCACGGAAAGTTTCAGGACTTCGACATCGAGGAGGCCCTGATGATGGAGAAGGGCATCGATGAGTACCAGTATGAGGTAGCAAAGATGCTGACAATTTGATTTATTACGGCTATGGATCGGAGGACGGAGCGGTCCGCTGGTTCAGGCCGGGAGTGCGGCTGTTCCGCAGGAGGTGTCTTGGGGCGCTTTTGGCGGAGCAGCTTTTTTTGTGGGAGACGACTATATGCTTTGACACTTCTGCGCCGTGTATCCGGCGGCGCGGGGGCGGACGCAGCGCAGCGCGGAAGGAACCAGCGCAGAATGCAAGGAGAATTGTGGAAAAAATAGCACGGCGCAGAAGGAAATATCATAGTGTCGAAGGCAAAAAGAATCGGGGAAGGAACAGCGCAGCGCGGAAGGAACAGCGCAGCGCGGAAGGAACAGCGCAGCGCGGAAGGAACAGCGCAGCGCGGAAGGAACAGCGCAGCGCGGAAGGAACAGCGCAGCGCGGAAGGAACAGCGCAGCGCGGAAGGAACAGCGCAGCGCGGAAGAAATAGCGCAGCGCAGGGAGGGCGAAGCATGATTACAAGCAGTTCAAATCCAAGGGTCAGGCAGGTGGCGCAGTGGCAGACAAAGGCGAAGGAGCGGCGTCAGGCGGGCATCTTTGTGGTGGAAGGCTTCAAGATGTTCGGTGAAGCTCCCGAGGAGGCCGTCGCGGAAGTCTATATTTCGGAGGAGGCGCTGGAGAGGGCCGGACGGCAGCCTGAGCTGATGGGGAAGCTGGATAGGACGGGCTATGAGACTGTGACGGAGGAGGTGTTTGCTAAAATGTCGGACACCCAGACCCCTCAGGGCATCTTGTGCGTCGTAAAGAGGCCGGGGCATGGACTGGAGCAGCTGCTGGAAGCGCCCCGGCCGCTGCTGATGGTGCTGGAGAATCTGCAGGATCCCGGCAATCTGGGAACCATCGTCAGAACCGGTGAGGGAGCGGGGGTCACAGGGATCATCATAGGCTCAGGGACGGCAGATATCTATGCCCCCAAGACGGTGAGGGCCACCATGGGCTCCATCTATAGGGTTCCGGTGGTCTGTGCGGAGGATCTTGTGGAGGCGGTAGGGCGGCTGCACCGCGGCGGCGTTCATACCTATGCTGCCCATCTGCAGGGAAAGAATTATTATGACGGATTTTCCTTCAGGGAGGCCACGGCGTTTTTGATCGGGAACGAGGGGGCAGGCCTCAGCCCGCAGCTGGCGGAAGCGGCGGAGGGCAGGGTGCGGATTCCCATGGAAGGGCAGCTGGAGTCCCTGAATGCGGCGGTGGCTGCCTCCCTATTGATGTACGAGGCCCATAGACAGCGTTTTGCCCTGAAGTAGAAGCGGGGCGAAAACACCTCAAAAGAGGGCTGCCATGGGCTTTTTGCCTGCCTTTTGTCTGTTCTGTAAGGATACCCTTGACAATTCTTGTAACATCTGCTATGATGACCATGTAACAAATTTAATAACTTTGTAATAACTTTATTAAAAAGTGGCATACTTTTTGCAAAGAAAGAAAATTTGTTCATGGAGGTAGAGAATATGAGAAGAAGCAAGAGGCTGCTGGCAGCAGCCATTGGATTTTTGATGTTCCTATCCGCATGCTTGTCTGGAAGCATGACCGCACAGGCAGGGGAGAAGAAAGACTGTCTGGAGGATCTGCGGGGAGGCGTGGCGGCAGTACTTAGCCCCGGCGATTCCGATTCTGTGGAAATGGTGGGCAATGGGGCCAGAGCAATAGGATTTGCTGAGATTCTGGAGAAGGAGCAGGAGCGCAAGCTGGTCATGGCCAATGTGAAGAGCGCCCTGAACGTGAGAAGCGACGCCAGCGAGACGGCGGAGAAGGTAGGGATGCTGTACAAGGACTGCGGCGGTTATATTCTGGAGAGAAGGGACGGTTGGACCAAGCTGCAGTCGGGGAATATCATCGGATGGGCTTCCGACGAATTTTTGCTGTTTGATGACGAGGCTCTGGAGCTGGCTAACAGCGTAGGCAAGATGGTGGCTACCATCGATACGGACGCCCTTCGCATAAGGCGGGAGCCCAGCACGGAGGCGGGTGTCTGGGGGATGCTCCCCAAGGGGGACATCGTAGAGGTGCTGAGTCAGGAAGAAGACGGATGGATCTGTGTGGACTATGAAGGGAGCGACGGCTATGTGTCTGCGGAATATGTAGCCCTTGATTTCATCATAGACAGCGGCGAGACGGTGGAGGAGATCAAGGCCCGCCAGAAGGCCGAGGAGGAAGCAAAGCGCCATGTGAATTACGGAGAATATACCACAGACGCGGATACTACGCTGCTGCTTGCGGCGCTGATTCAGTGCGAGGCCGGCGGAGAGAGCTATGAGGGTCAGGTGGCGGTTGGAGCTGTGGTCATGAACCGGGTTAGGAGCGGGGCATACCCCAATACCATCCACGGCGTGATCTATGCTTCCGGACAGTTCACGCCTGCCATGACAGGGAAGCTGAACAGAGTGTACGAGTCGGGCAACATCTACGCAAGCTGTATCAAGGCTGCGGAGGAGGCGCTGTCGGGAGTGTCCAACGTAGGGGATCTGACCCATTTCCGCCGCAACAACGGACGGGAAGGTCTGGTCATCGGAAATCATGTGTTCTATTGATTTTTCCGTGCCGGCTTGTCCGGGATAGGAAGAGCAAGGAGGAGCGGGGCGGCAAAGCCGAAAGGCGGCGCTGCCCCGTTTTTGTGCTCTGTGCCAAAGCGCCCATGGGGGAATAGGGGAGCAATACGATAAATATATTTATCGTGCAAAGAAATCCATTGCCCTGAGATGTTTTTTGTAGTAAACTAAAATGTGAAAAGAATTGTTGATCCGGATGTGATGTGGGATAAAGCAAAAGGGAGTGGTTGAATGAGTGGAATGATGATTTTCTGGCTGGTATTGTTGATTGCATGTATTGTCATAGAGGTGCCGACTCTGGGGCTGACGACGATCTGGTTCGCCGGAGGCGCATTGGTGGCCGTTCTGGCGGCGCTTCTGCATGCTCCCATATTCGTGCAGGTGATTCTGTTCTTCTTGGTATCTCTGTTGCTGCTGTTCTTCACCAGACCCTTGGCGGTGAAGTATTTCAACAAGGATAGAGTCAAGACCAATGTGGAGAGTATGGTAGGACGTCAGGCCATCGTCACCAGCGAGATCGACAATGTGCAGTCTGCGGGTCAGGTGACTGTGGGCGGTCAGGAATGGAGCGCCAGAAGCGCGGACGACAAGGTGCGTATCCCGGTGGGGATCGTCGTCAATGTGGTGGCCATCAGCGGCGTGAAGCTGATCGTCAGGGTGGATGAGCGCCTCAGCGACAATGTGCCGGGGAACCTGCCGCCGGAACCCGTGAGCGTCCTTCAGATGGAGGAGGCAGAGGAGGATTCGGTTCAAGACGGCGCATAAGGAGGGTGTTTCCGGAGCCGAAACGGCATGGGAAAATAGATGACAAGGAATAAAATGTGAGTACTGTCACATAAACAGTACAGAAGGAGGAAGAAATGGTTGGTCCTATTATTGTGGGTTTGTTGATCGTAGTATTGTTCCTGATCTTTGTGTCCTGCCTGAAGATCGTTCCGCAGGCGCAGGCATATGTGATCGAGCGTCTGGGCGCTTATCAGGGAACATGGTCCGTAGGCTTTCACTTCAAGGTGCCTTTTCTGGACAAGGTGGCAAGAAGGGTGAATCTGAAAGAGCAGGTGGCGGACTTCCCGCCCCAGCCCGTTATCACCAAGGATAACGTCACCATGAGAATCGATACTGTAGTGTTCTATCAGATCACGGATCCTAAGCTTTTTACCTATGGTGTGGAGAACCCCATGATGGCTATCGAGAACCTGACGGCTACCACTCTTCGTAATATCATCGGTGATCTGGAGCTGGATCAGACGCTGACCAGCCGCGAGACCATCAATACCAAGATGCGGGCGGCGCTGGACATTGCGACGGATCCTTGGGGCATCAAGGTGAACAGGGTGGAGCTGAAGAATATCATTCCCCCTGCAGAGATACAGAACGCCATGGAGAAGCAGATGAAGGCCGAGCGTGAGAGACGTGAGGCGGTGACCCGTGCGGAAGGCGAGAAGAAGGCGAAGATTCTGGAGGCCGAAGGCGCCAAGGAATCTGCGATCCTGCGTGCGGAGGCCGATAAGCAGTCCGCGATCCTGCGTGCAGAGGCCCAGAAGGAAAAGATGATCCGGGAGGCGGAAGGTGAAGCGGAAGCTATCCTGAAGGTGCAGCAGGCGAATGCGGACGGTATCAGGATGCTGAAGGAGGCAGGCGCCGATGAGGCGGTGCTGAAGATCAAGAGTCTGGAAGCGTTCGAGAAGGTTGCTGACGGTCAGGCCACCACGATTCTTCTTCCGGCTGAGCTGCAGGGCATAGCCAGTCTGGCCGCTGCATGGAAGGAAGGCGCCGGTAAGTAAGGCAAAAGATGCCGAGAAGGCATAAGAGCATTCTTCGTCACAAGAGTGAAGAATGGGGACAAACGGCGGATCCGCCGGACAAAACAAGATAATTTACAGCCGGCCCCATGGAAGTTTTTCCGTGGAGCCGGCTGATTGGCTTGTTATAGAAGCAAGGGGCCTCTTGGGCATATTAGCAAAAAGCCCCTTCAACTCCTTGACGCTTGCAGAAACATACCTTATAATGGAATAAAGTATGCGATAGAGAGGCTTACCCATGATCAAGAGCATGACCGGCTTCGGCAGATGCGAGATCGCCGAAAACAATAGGAAATTCACGGTGGAGATCAAATCGGTGAACCACCGCTATTTGGATGTGAACATCAAGATGCCGAAGGCCCTGAATTTTTTTGAGTCCGCCATCCGCGGCGAGCTGAAGAGCCGCATTTCCCGCGGCAAGGTGGATGTGTTTGTGTCCTATGAGGATTATTCCGAGAAGACATCCACTGTCCGCTATAACAAAGAAGTGGCGCAGGAGTATCTCAAGTTCATGAGGCAGATGGGGGAGGAATTCGGGCTGGAGGATGATGTGCGGGTATCCATGCTGGCCAGATTCCCCGAAGTCTTTACCATGGAAGAGGCAGGGGTGGATGAGGAAGAGCTCTGGAAGGAACTGCGCAGGGCCGTGGCAGGCGCGGCGGTAATGTTTGTGGATACGCGCATTGCGGAGGGCAGCCACCTGAAGGAGGATCTGCTGGAAAAGCTGAGGAACATGACGGAGCTGGTGGAGTTTATCTCCGGCCGCATGCCCCAGATCATGTCGGAATACCGCAGGAGGCTTGAGGAGAAGGTGAGGGAGCTTCTGGCGGACGCGGCGGTGGACGAGAGCAGGCTCTTGACGGAGGTCACCATCTTTGCGGACAAGGTTTGCGTGGACGAGGAGATTGTGAGGCTGCGCAGCCATATCGACACTACGGCGAAGGCTCTGGAGGAGGGCGGCTCCATAGGCAGAAAGCTGGACTTCATCGCACAGGAGATGAACCGGGAGGCCAACACCATTCTGTCCAAGGCCAATGATCTGGAGATTTCCAACTGCGCCATTGAGCTGAAAACAGAGATCGAGAAGGTGCGGGAGCAGATACAGAATATAGAGTAGGAGGCAGGGGGCATGCTTATCCATATCGGTTTCGGAAATATGGTGAACACCGCCAAGATCATTGCCGTCGTGAGCCCTGATTCCGCTCCCATGAAGCGGCTGGTGCAGAATGCCAAGGAAAAGGGGCTTGCCATCGATGCCACTCAGGGGCGCAAGACCAAGTCCGTTCTGGTGATGGAAAACAGTCAGATCGTGTTGTCGGCGCTTCTGCCGGAAACTCTGGCAGGAAGGGTGCAGGCCGGCGCGGAGGCCTTGGAGGAGGAAGAGGAGTGAGGACGCCGGAGGAGGAATGAAAAAGGAATCTGGAGACGGCGGAGACCGGCCAGAGGGTATATAGGATCCAGAGCGGTATAAGAGGTGTCTGGAAGGGAAGCGCCGCGGGAGGAAAAATAGACATAGAAGGCAGGGGAACATTCATGGGACAAGAACAAAAAGGGATTTTGATCGTAGTTTCCGGTTTCTCAGGGGCAGGAAAGGGAACAATTATCAGAGAGCTTCTGAAAAAGCATGACGACTATGCATTGTCGGTATCTATGACGACCCGGGATCCCAGACCGGGAGAGCGGGACGGCGTGGAATATTTTTTCACGGACAAAAAGCATTTTGAGGAGACCATCAGACAGAACGGGCTGATCGAGTATGCGCCTTATTGCGGTAATTACTACGGCACCCCCAGAGCCTATGTGGAAGAGCAGCTGGAGATGGGGAAGAACGTTATTTTGGAGATAGAGATTCAGGGAGCGCTGAAGATCAAGGACAAGTTTCCGGAAAGCCTGCTGATCTTTCTCATGCCCCCCAGCGCGGAAGAATTGAAGCGCAGGCTGGAGAGCAGGGGGACGGAGAGCGCGGATCAGATTGGAAGGCGTCTTGCCCGGGCAGTGGAGGAATCAGAAGGCGTGGAAGCCTATGATTATATAGTAGTGAATGAGGAGCCGGAGGAATGCGTGGAGGAGATCCACCGTCTGGTGGATGCGGCCCGGAAGGCTCCGGTGAGAAGAAAGGCCTTGATACAAGAAATCAGAAGTGAGCTGAAAAGCTTTGCGAAAGGAGAATAAACTTTATGTTGCATCCATCCTATTCAGATTTGATGAAGGTAGTAAACAGCGAGGTGGAACCCGGCGAGGCGCCTGTGGTGAACAGCCGTTATTCCATTGTGATGGCCACCTCCAAGAGGGCGAGGCAGATCATCGGGGGCGCGGACGCTATGGTGGACAATAGGGACAAGAAGCCCTTGTCCGTAGCCGTGGAGGAGCTGAATCAGGGCAAGATCAAGATCTTGGGAGAGGTATGAAAATAGCGTTTGTGTCGCTGGGCTGCGACAAGAACCTTGCGGATACGGAGCTGATGCTGGAAATCCTGCGCAGGAAGGGATATGAATTCACGGATGATGCGCAGGAGGCGGATGCGGCAGTGGTGAACACCTGTTGTTTCATCGGAGATGCCAAGGAGGAGAGCATCAACACTGTGCTGGAGCTGGCGGAGCTTCGCAGGGAGGGCCGCCTGAAAGCACTGGTGGCGGCAGGCTGTCTGGCCCAGCGCTACGGAAAGGAAATCCGTGAGGAGATTCCTGAGGTGGATGGACTGGTGGGCACCGCTGCCATAGAGGACATTCTGGAGGCGGTGGAAACTGCGCTGTCCGGAGAGAAGAGGGATTTTTTCCGTGATCTGGATTCCCCTCCTGCGGTTCGCAGAGAGAGGGTGCTGACCACGGGAGGACATTTCGCCTACCTGAAGATCGCGGAAGGCTGCAATAAGCGCTGTACCTACTGCGTCATACCTGCCGTCCGGGGAAATTATAGGAGCATTCCCATGGAGGAGCTGACGGCTCAGGCCGAGAAACTGGCGGAGGAAGGGGTCAGGGAGCTGATTCTGGTGGCGCAGGAGACTACCCTTTACGGAGTGGATCTATACGGTGAAAAAAGCCTGCCGCTGCTCCTTCGCAGGCTTGCCCGTATAAGCGGTCTATACTGGATTCGGATATTGTACTGTTATCCGGAAGAGATCACGGAGGAGCTGATCAGTGTCATGGCGGAGGAGCCCAAGATATGCCATTATCTGGATATCCCTATACAGCATTCCTCCGATACTATACTGAAGCGCATGGGCAGGCGCACCGATCAGGCGCAGCTGCGGCGGATGATCGGCCTGCTGCGGGAGAGGATTCCGGATATCTGTCTGCGGACGACTTTGATCAGCGGCTTTCCGGGGGAGACTCAGGAGGACTTTGAGGATCTGTACCGCTTTGTGAACGAGATGGAATTTGACCGTTTGGGAGTCTTTCCTTATTCTCAGGAGGAGGACACGGCGGCGGCGCTCATGCCTGACCAGATTCCGGATGAGGTCAAGGAATTTAGACGGGACGAACTGATGGAGCTGCAGCAGGCCATAGCTTTCGAGAAGGCGCAGGAGATGGCGGGACAGGTTCTTACGGTAATGATCGAGGGCAAGGTGGCGGATGATGATGTATATGTAGGCAGAACCTATCGGGATGCGCCGGGTGTGGACGGATATCTTTTTGTGAACACTTCCGCAGATTTGATGACGGGAGATTTTGTGAGGGCCATTGTGACGGATTCCAATGAATATGATTTGATTGGAGAGATTTATTATGAAGAAGATGAACTTACCTAATAAGCTGACAATCTTCCGAATCATTCTGATTGTGCCCTTTGTAGTTCTTCTGCTGGGCAAGGGTTCTGATTGGGGCTGGTACAATGCATTGTTCGGCGGCATTTGGGAGTATGTAGACTACATTTCACTGGTGATCTTCATCGTCGCCAGCCTGACGGATCTGATTGACGGCAAGATTGCCAGAAAATATAACATGGTGACAAATTTCGGAAAATTCATGGATCCGCTGGCAGATAAGCTGCTGGTCTGTTCGGCGCTGATCGCTCTGGTGGAAATGGGAAGGATTCCGTCTTGGATCGTCATTGTGATCATCAGCAGAGAGTTCATTATCAGCGGTTTTCGGCTTGTGGCTGCAGATAACGGCGTGGTTATCGCGGCCAGCTATTGGGGAAAGTTCAAGACCACTTTCCAGATGGTGATGGTCTGCCTGATGATAGCGAACATTCCTCAGCTGCAGATCCTCACCGACATAGTCATGTGGGCGGCTCTATTGCTCACCGTTATATCTTTGATAGATTATCTGTGGAAAAACAAGGGCGTGATGGGCGATCAGAAATGAGGAGCGTATGACTGTTGAATTGATATTCGTGGGCACAGAGCTTCTGCTTGGGAGCATCGTGAACACCAACGGAGCGTATTTGGCGGAAAAGTGTGCTGCGCTGGGGCTGGCCAGCTATTTCCAGACAGTGGTTGGAGACAATGAGGAGCGGCTGTCCCAGACACTTCGGACGGCCCTTGGCCGCAGTGACGTGGTGATCTTGTCGGGAGGTCTGGGGCCTACGGAGGATGATCTGACCAAGGAGACCGCGGCTAAGGTCTGCGGCAAGGCGCTGGTGATGCACGAGCCCACCAAAGCGGCCATTGAGAAGTTTTTCAAGGATAGAGGGCTGGAACCCACAAAGAACAACTGGAAGCAGGCTATGCTGCCGGAGGGTGGCATTGTGCTGGAGAACCATAACGGCACTGCGCCGGGGGTCGTCATGGAGCTGGAGAATGGGAGGGTGATCCTTCTTCCCGGCCCGCCCAACGAGCTGCGCCCTATGTTCGAGGAGCTGGTGGAGCCTTATCTGGCCCGGCTTACCTCTCAGGTCATCTGTTCCCGGACAGTGAAGATCTGCGGTGTGGGGGAGAGCAAGGCAGAGACTATGGTGAAGGATCTGATCGACGGGCAGGGCAATCCTACCATTGCCACCTATGCCAAGACGGGAGAAGTCCATATCCGGGTTACTGCGTCCGCCGAGGACGAGAAGGCTGCCATGAAGCTGATTAAGCCCATGGTGAAGGAGCTGAAGTCCCGGTTCGGAAACGATATCTACAGCACGGAGGAGGAGACTACGCTGGAGAAATCCGTGGCCGACCTGCTTGTTGCAAACAAGCTTACACTGGCCTGCGCGGAATCCTGCACCGGGGGGATGCTCTCTGCCAGGCTGGTCAATGTGCCGGGGATCTCCGAGGTGTACAAGTCCGGCGTGATCACCTATTCCAACAAAGCCAAGAGACGCTTTCTGGGAGTGAAGAAAGGCACGCTGCAAAAGCACGGGGCAGTGAGCCGGCAGACGGCGGAGGAGATGGCCAAGGGAGCATGTCTGATGCTGAAGGCGGATGTATCCGCCGCCGTCACAGGGATCGCCGGACCGGACGGCGGCACTGCGGAGAAGCCGGTAGGTCTGGTGTATATCGCCTGCAGCGTAAAGGGAAAAACCACGGTAAAGGAGTTTCGGTTTTCCGGAAATAGGGAAAAGATCCGTGAATCTGCGGTTTCGGCGGCTTTGACGCTGATGCGGGGCTGCATTCTTGAGTATTACAGCAAAGTAACGTTTGGAAAGAAGTAGGGAATAGGGCGGTTTTGTACAATTGCGCCGCGGCGGGACCGGGACAGCGAAGAAGTGGCTTCGATGTCCCGGATTTGATTTTTGCGGATATCTTGGGGAGATGTTTTGTGCCCATGGATTTGCTGTATTTTGCGTCCGTGCCGGATTCCTCTTGCAAGAGACCTGCGTCCATGATACAATATTGACACGCAAAGGGACAATGTGCCCACATTTTAATCTATGCGCGTCAAGGCATAGGGAATCAGGGCATAATCTCAATGTCTCACAGCTTTTGGAATTCAAGCCTTCTGTCTGGTCTCATTCATATCTCAAGGGCGATTTCGCCGGTTATATCCAAAAAGGGATGTTTTGCAGGCATTGCTGTTCAAAAGAAAAGAAAATCAGGAGAAAAAGGAGGTGGGGCTTGTTTGAGGGAGTTTTATTGGACATAAAGAGGAGTATAGTTACTGTCAGATAAAGGAAAGGAAAAACATAGGGGAGAAAAAGTAATAGAAGAAAAACAACTGTAAAAGCAAGTACAGCAAATTGCAAATGCAAGAAAAACAAATGCGGCAAAAAACAAATTGTAGTTGACAAATGCGAACAGATGTTTTATGATAAAACAAGAACATTTGTTCCTTGTAAAAAGGAGATTGACATGGAAAAAGATGAAAAAAAGAAAGCTTTAGATGCGGCCATCGGCCAGATCGAGAAACAGTTCGGAAAGGGCGCAGTGATGAAGCTGGGCGATCCCAGCGCGCAGATGAATGTGGAGACCATTCCCACAGGCTCTTTGAGCTTGGATATCGCGTTGGGGTTGGGCGGGATTCCCAGAGGAAGAATCGTGGAGATATACGGGCCTGAGTCCAGTGGTAAGACCACAGTAACCCTGCATATGGTGGCGGAGGTGCAGAAGCAGGGAGGCATTGCAGGCTTCATAGACGCAGAGCACGCGCTGGATCCCGTATATGCCAAGAATATAGGCGTTGACATAGACAATCTGTACATCTCTCAGCCGGACAACGGAGAGCAGGCGCTGGAGATTACCGAAACCATGGTCCGTTCCGGCGCTGTGGATATCGTTGTGGTGGACTCCGTTGCGGCGCTGGTTCCCAAGGCCGAAATCGAGGGTGATATGGGAGACAGCCATGTGGGGCTTCAGGCCCGTCTCATGTCTCAGGCGCTGAGAAAGCTGACGGCAGTGATCAGCAAGTCTAACTGCGTGGTGGTATTCATCAATCAGCTTCGGGAGAAGGTGGGCGTGATGTTCGGGAATCCCGAGACCACTACCGGAGGACGCGCGCTGAAATTCTATTCCTCCGTGAGGCTGGACGTGCGCCGTGTGGAGGCTCTGAAGCAGGGCGGAGAGGTGATCGGCAACCGTACCAGAGTGAAGGTTGTGAAGAATAAGGTCGCGCCCCCCTTCAAGGAGGCGGAGTTTGATATCATGTTCGGTATGGGCATATCCAGAGAGGGAGATATATTGGATCTGGCGGCCCAGCAGGATGTCATAGCAAAATCGGGGGCATGGTATGCTTACGAAGGAAACAAGATCGGTCAGGGCCGTGAGAACGCAAAGCAGTATCTCAGGGACAATCCGGAGGTGTGCAAGGCCATCAGTGAGAAGGTGAGGGCACGGTATGGCTTTGGAGGCTCCCCGGCAGAAAATGAAGGTACACAAGCACCGGCAAAGGAAGGCGGAAAGTCGGCGGCAAAGGGGAAGGATGGCTCCAAATCGGAATCCAAGGGAGCGAAGGCGGACGCCAAGAAGGCCGATGGGGCAGAGGCCAATGACAATACAGCACCGGAACCTGAAGCATCCGCAGAATGAGAGGGGAAGTTTTGAGAGCATGTTGATCACGCAGATCGAGGAATTGTCCAAATCCCGGAGCAGAATATTTATCGACGAAGAGTTCGCCTTTGTATTGTACAAAGGCGAACTGCGTTCCTTCCGCATTCGGCTGGGAGAGGAGCTTTCGGAGGAATGCTATTGCAGGATCATGGGGGAGCTTCTTCCCAAACGGGCGAAGCTGCGCACGATGAATCTGCTCAAGAGCAGAGAATATACGGTGAAGCAGCTTCATGACAAGCTGAGGGAAGGAGGCTATCCGGAAAAGGTCATAGAGGAGGCGCTGGCCTATGTGGCAGGGTTTCACTATACGGACGATCTGCGCTATGCATTGAATTTTATTCGCCGTCATGAGGGCTCCAGAAGCCGCAGGCGAATAGAGCAGGATCTGCTGGGCAAGGGGATCGATAGACTTACGCTGGAGAAGGCATGGACAGAGTGGGGAGAGCAGGGAGGAAGCCAGAACGAAAGCCGAATGGTGGGAGAGCTTTTGGCCAAGAAGGGATTTGATCAGGAGACGGCGGGGCAGAAGGAGAGACAGAAGATGTACGGCTTCCTGATGAGGAAAGGATTTTCAGGAGATGTGGTGCGCAGGGCTGTTCTGGGCGGGGGGCTCTGTGAGGACTTTTAACCCTATTTTTTAGAAAACGCGGAGCATGAGGCAGGGGCGTAAGGGCAAGGGCGCAACTGGGCGGAAAGGCAGGATATGGGGATGAGCGGAGGTGTACAAGGGTGGATTATTTGATGACCGGCGGGGAGACTCCTCTGATGGACAAGCTGCAGATATTGACGGACGCCGCCAAGTATGATGTGGCTTGTACCTCCAGCGGAGTGGACCGGAAGGGGAACGGGAAGAGTATTGGCAACTGTGTGGCGGCGGGTATCTGCCACAGCTTTTCCGGCGACGGGAGATGCATCTCTCTGCTGAAGATTTTGCTGACCAACGAGTGCGCCTTTGACTGTAAATATTGCAGGAACCGGAATTCCAATGATATTCCCAGAGCCACGTTCTCCCCGGAGGAGATCTGTACGCTGACAATGGAGTTTTACCGCAGGAACTATATCGAGGGACTGTTTTTAAGCTCCGGAATTCTTCGGGATCCCACCTTTACCATGGAGCTGATCTGCCGAACGGTATGGCTGCTGCGGAACAAATACCGGTTCAACGGGTATGTCCACGTGAAGGCGATTCCCGGAGCGGATCCGGAGGTGATAGAGCGGACGGGTTTTCTGGTTGATAGGATGAGCGTCAATTTGGAGCTGCCCACCAGAGAGGGACTGCATGCGCTGGCTCCCAATAAGCACCGCAAAACCATACTGACTCCCATGCGGCAGATACAGAACGGCATTCTGGCGAACAAGAATGAGGTGGCGCTGTATCGGAATGCGCCAAAGTTTGTGGCAGGGGGACAGTCCACCCAGATGATAGTGGGGGCGACCCCGGAGAGCGATTATCAGATCATCAATGTGGCGGAGGGGCTTTATCAGAAATTTGGCCTGAAGAGGGTGTTCTATTCAGCCTTCGTGAATGTCACGGGGGATAAATGCCTTCCGGCATTGCCCGGAGGCCCGCCCCTGCTCAGGGAGCATAGGCTATATCAGGCCGACTGGCTCCTGCGCTTTTATGGATTTCGGGCGGAGGAGCTTTTGGATGAGAAGCGTCCATTCTTTAATGTACTGCTGGATCCTAAGGAGGATTGGGCAGTACGGAATCTGGGGGAGTTTCCGGTGGAGATAAACCGCGCTTCGATTGAACAGCTTCTCCGGGTGCCGGGAATCGGGGTGAAGAGCGCCAAGAGGATCGTGGCGGCAAGAAGGAACGGGGACTTGAGCTTTGCCGACCTCAAGAAAATAGGCGTTGTGCTGAAGAGAGCAGTGTATTTTGTCACCTGCAGCGGACGTATGATGTATCCGGTGAAACTGGAGGAAGACTATATCGTCAGAGGACTCACGGATGAAAAGAGCAGGATTCGTCTGGGCAGCGACGGCATGAGCTACCGCCAAATGACGCTGTTTGACGATATGGACTTTACCGGCCCGATCAGCGCCGCGGAAAGACTGGCGACGGCGGTGGGGCAGCTGTAGAGGCTGCGGGCCGAGGGAAGGGACAAGGGGATGAGCATGGTCGTATATCGGTGTCAGGACTCTCTTGAAAGTATTTTTACGGCTATTTTTCGGGCATACGAGGAAAAGAGAAATCATGAGGAAACGATGCTCTGCCTGACGGACGATCCGATCTTTTTTGCTGAGGACATCGCCGTGAGCCCGGATGCGGAGAAGACCCATAGGGTCATGAATACGCTGAAACGCCGGTTCGGGACGGATAATTATCTCTCGCTGTGCATGGCGCTGGCCTCGGAGGATCAGGAGAAGGCTCAGGCGGTCTACCGCACGGTGGTATCCGGACTGCGCCGGGGCTGCAGACAGGGTCAGCTGTTTGACAATCTGGCGGACAGAGATGTCCATAAGGCTTTTGCGCTTGCAAGAAGCGTATCCACCGAGGTGGGCCACCAGAAGCAGTTTCTGCGTTTTCAAGAGCTGGACAATGGGCTGCTGTATTCCCGAATCGGGCCGAAATATGACGTGCTGGTATTTATCATGCCGCACTTTGCGGATAGGCTGCCCATAGAGAATTTTGTCATATACGATGAAAAACGAAGTTTGTTCGGAATTCATCCGGCACAGAAGGAATGGTATTTTTTTCGGGGAGAGGATGGGGACAAAGTGACTGTGCCGGGGCTGTCGGAGGATGAAATGACCTATCAGGAACTGTTCAGGCAGTTCTGCCATACGATAACGATAGAGGGCAGAAGGAATGTGCAGTTGCAGAAGGGTATGCTGCCGCTGAGGTTCCGGGAATATATGGTGGAGTTTCAATGAATGGGAAGCCTTTTGTCAATGTCTGAGAAGATGTTGTGCAATCTGCCCAATGGTTCTGTGGCTGAAAAAGCACAAATCTCCAGTCTATGAAATACACTTTTTGCCAGTGAATGGGGAATCTGTAAATAGTAACGAATCCGTCGATTCTTGAAGTAAAATGGTGATAAAGTGCTTTACTTTTGGGGATATTTGGATATAATTATGAATTGTAAGGGCCCTAGGGCCTGATGATAGCGTTTGAAAGGAAGGATGGAAATGGTTAGGACAATTCATATGACGCCTGATGAAGTGCAGCACTTTGTCCATGTGACTTCCAAATGTGATTTTGACATTGACATTTCCTATAATAGATATATCGTCGATGCGAAATCATTTCTGGGAGTGTATGGACTGGATTTTCACAAGCCGTTGAAAGTATCCTATGACGGATACAATGCCGAACTGGAAGAACTGCTCCAGAAGATGGCTGTCGCCTGCTGAGGCATGGAGGGAATGCTTCAAATCGGTGGGCAAGGATGCTTGGATGGCTGTTGCCATGGGCAAAACTGGCTCCCCATGCAGAGGAACGTCTGCATGGGGAGCTTGTGTTTTTTTGAGTCTGGCAGTGATATAGATGGCGCGGACACCGGAATTGAATGAGGCGGGACGGGGGATGGATATGACGAAGGTTGAGATAGCAGAGAGTGAAACAGCGCAGGGAGCGCCTCAGGGCAAAGCTGCAGAGAGCGAGACACCACAAGGCGGAACAATACAGAGCAATTTGCCACAAGATAGGGCAGACAAAAAGAAGGACGATGGGGCGCCGGCGGAGATACGGATCTCTGTGAGAGGGCTGGTGGAGTTTATTCTGCGCCATGGGGATCTTGATAATAGACATCAGGCAGTGCCTGAGGATGCCATGCAGGAGGGCGGCAGGATTCATAGAAAGATCCAAAAAAGGATGGGGGCGGAATATCAGGCGGAGGTCTCTCTGAAGCATGTCCTGCCCTCGGCTGGCTATGTGCTGATAATAGAGGGAAGGGCGGACGGCATAATCCGCCAGAACGGCCAAGTGACCATAGACGAGATAAAGGGAACCTATGGGGACGTTGCCAGAATGAGGGAGCCGAAGCTTCTGCATCTGGCGCAGGCAAAATGTTATGCTTATATATATGCCCTGCAGCAAAAGCTGGAAAAGGTGACTGTTCGGATGACCTATTGCAATTTGGTCTCTGAGGAGCTTCGCTATTTTTATCATGACTATCAATTTGAAGAGCTGGAGAGATGGTTCGGGGAGCTGGCGGCGGACTATCTGAAATGGGCGGACTACTCATGGAAATGGCAGGGCATCAGAGAAGCCTCTATAAGGGGGCTGGAATTTCCCTTTCCCTATAGAGAGGGCCAGAAGGAATTGGTGGTCAATGTATACAAGACCATTTTTCACAAGAAGAAGCTGTTCATAGAAGCTCCTACAGGGGTGGGAAAAACCATCTCCACCATATATCCGGCTGTTCAGGCTATGGGAAAGGGTATGGGGGAGAAGCTGTTCTATCTGACAGCCAAGACCATCACCCGCACCGTAGCAGAAGAAGCTCTGGAGCTGCTTCGGAAAAAAGGGCTGCGCTTCAAAAGCGTCATCCTTACTGCGAAAGAAAAAATCTGTTTTATGGAAGAGACGGAGTGCAACCCGGAGTACTGCCCTTATGCCAGAGGCCATTATGACCGAATCAACGACGCGGTGTTTGAACTGCTTGAGAAGGAAGAGAGCTTCGGCAGGGAGACGGTGGAGGAGTATGCGCGGAAGCATAGTGTATGCCCTTTTGAAATGTGTCTGGATGTGAGTTTGTTCGCTGACGGAATCATCTGTGACTATAATTACCTATTTGATCCCCATGTGTATCTGAAGCGGTTTTTTGGAGACGGTTCGGAGGGAAAATATATCTTTCTGATTGACGAGGCACATAATCTGCTGGATCGGGGCAGAGAGATGTACAGCGCCATGCTGTATGGAGAAATGTTTTTGGAGTTAAGCAGGGAAATAGAACAGACAGTCATGTCAGAAAACGGCAGACGCGGGAAAAACAAAGGGGTTTTGGGGCAAATATCGCTGGAATCTACAACATTTGTGACAGAGACGTCGGAAAATGGAGGGTTGGAGGGACGTGCTCCAGGGGGCATTGACCAAACCAGTACTGAAGTTAGCGCAGACTGTGAAGCTCATAGGCAGGGAGCCGCGGCCGGAACCGGCGGAGGCGGGGGGCGTGGTTATTATGGGGACAAGCTGATATATCTGCTGGAGAAATGCCGTCAGGAGCTGCTTGCGCTGGGGGATGAATGCGGGTACTATCGTTTCGTGGATAGCGTGGAGGCCTTCGTGCAGAATCTGGCAAGGCTTCAGGCAACTATGGACGATTATCTGTCGGAGCCGGAGGATGAACTTGCCGTCGTTAGAGACATGCTGTTGGAGATATACTTTGAGATTAACCATTTCTTGTATATATATGATTTGCTGGACGATCACTACGTCAAGTATTCGCTGACAAACGAGGAGGGGGACTGTATGGTGAAGCTGTATTGCGTGAATCCGAAGGAAAACCTGAAAAGATGCATGCTTCGTGGGCGCAGCAGCATCCTCTTTTCGGCAACCTTCCTGCCCATACAGTATTACAAGGGGCTTCTGGGAGGGGAGAAGGAGGACTATGAGGTCTATGCCAGATCCGTGTTCGACCCGGCCAGACGGGGGCTGTTTGTTGCCGGAGATGTCACCAGCAAGTACACCAGACGTTCCAAGGAAGAGTACTTCAAGATTGCCTGCTACATTGAGGAGATCGTCAAGTGCCGGCAGGGGAACTATATGGTCTTCTGTCCGTCCTACGCATTCTTGCAGGCGATCTACGAGACGTATATGGAAAGTTTTGCAGGAGAGGACAGAGAGTGCCTCCTTCAGGGGGAGGCTATGAAGGAGGCGGAGAGGGAGGAGTTTCTGGACAGGTTCCGAAGCGTTTCGCGTGGAAGGGAGCGATGTGACAAGGCGGGGGAGGACGGCGGGAAGAGGGCCGGAGGCTGCCGTGCACTGGTGGGCTTCTGCGTGCTGGGAGGCATTTTCAGCGAGGGAATCGACCTGAAGAACGACAGCCTCATAGGTGCCGTTATTGTGGGCACGGGTCTGCCGCAGGTGGGCGGCGAAAGAGAGATACTCAAGGAGTATTTCGGAGAAAGCGGGGAGAACGGATTTGACTATGCATACCGGTATCCGGGCATGAATAAGGTTTTGCAGGCGGCGGGGAGGGTTATACGCACTGTAGAGGACGCGGGGGTCATAGCCCTTTTGGACGAGCGCTTCCTGCAGCTTACCTACCGCAGACTCTTTCCCAGAGAATGGCAGAGCTTTGAGGAAGTCACTGTGGAAACGGTAGCGGAAAGGGTAAATCGCTTCTGGAAAAATTTAAAATGAGGAAAAGTATGGAAATGACAGCCCAAATATGCTAAAATGACAGTTGTGTATATGTGGATAACTTTGTGGATTTGGTGGATTTTTTTGGCGAAAGCCCTGCTAAAAATGACAGTCGAATCAAGTTATCCACAGAATCATTGTCAGAATAGAGCCATCGGCATAAAAATAGTACTGATTCAGTCAATGAAAGCATAGACAATGAAACAGCACTGGAAGAGCAGGTGGCATAAAATCAGGAGGAAAAACAATGTGGGCATTTGAAAGCGTGTTCTACCAGATCTATCCGTTGGGGTTCTGCGGTGCGCCTTTTGAAAATGACGGGGTGCTGGAGCACCGTATCTTGAAGGTGTTGGACTGGATACCTCATATGAAGGAGCTTGGAGTGGACGCGGTGTATTTTTCGCCGCTGTTTGAGTCGGACACCCATGGCTACAATACCAGAGACTACCGGAAGGTGGATGTGCGTCTGGGAACCAACGAGGACTTTAAGCAGGTGTGCGATGCTTTGCACCAAGAGGGCATCAAGGTGGTGCTGGACGGTGTATTCAATCATGTGGGCAGAGGGTTCGGGCCTTTTGTGGATGTGCTGAGAAACAGGACTGGATCCCCCTATGTCAATTGGTTCCATAGGATTGACTTCAACGGGAATTCCAACTACAATGACGGCCTTTGGTATGAGGGCTGGGAGGGGAACTATGATCTGGTGAAGCTGAACCTCCGCAATGAGGAGGTGGTGAACTATCTTCTGGAGAGCGTGAAATGCTGGGTGGAGGAGTTTGACATCGACGGGCTGAGGCTGGATGTGGCGTACAGTCTGGACGAAGGCTTCCTGCGGAGGCTGCGCAGTTATACAGAGGGCCTGAAGCCGGAGTTCTTTTTGCTGGGAGAGATGCTGCACGGAGACTATAATCGTCTCATGAACGACAGCATGCTCCATTCGGCCACCAACTATGAGTGCTATAAAGGGCTTTTCAGCAGCTTCAACAGCATGAATCTGTTCGAGATCGTGCATTCTCTGCTTCGGCAGTTCGGACCGGAGAACTGGACGCTTTATAAGGGAAAGCATTTGCTGTCCTTTGTGGACAATCATGATGTGACCAGAGTGGCCAGCATACTGTCCAACGAGAAGCATTTGCCGCTGATCTATGCGCTTGCCTTCGGCATGCCGGGGATACCCTGTGTCTACTATGGAAGCGAGTGGGGGACGAAGGCGGAGAAGTCGCAGGGAGATCCTGCGCTGCGCCCTGACTTTGAGGAGCCAGAGTGGAATGAGCTTACGGACTGGATCAAGAAACTGAGTGCTGCCAAGAGACAGTCCCATGGGCTGAATTATGGAGCATTCCGTTCTGTACTGCTGACCAACAAGCAGTGCATCTTTGAGAGAAAATCAGAGCAGGAGAGAGTGCTGGTGGCGATCAATGCGGAGGATCATGACTTCGTGGCGCATTTTGACGCAGGCTGCGGCACAGCCGTGGATTTAATCAGCGGCGAGAAGCATGATTTCGGAGGCGGCAGCGTGCTGCCCGCTTATAGCGCGTATTTTTGGAAGATGGAGAAATAATTGATACTGCTGGGGAGGCTGCGCAGGCTGTTCAAGGCCCTGCAGAACCTCCCCGGAAGAAGTTTAGGGCAGCTGACAGCCGCCGGAAGGCTGCAAAGCCGATCTGCAGCTGCAAAATCAGGGGTTGTGGGTGACGGCATACAAAGCGGTGTCTCCCAAGGAAAAGATTTCGGTGAAGCTGCTTTGGAATGCCTCTTCGTCCACGGCATAGCTGCTGCGCTCGAAGGGGGATATCACCACATAGCGCACCTGATATTTTTCAAATAGGTTTCTATGGGCCAAGGGAGCTTCGTACATAAGCTGCAGATCGGCCTTTCTCTCGCTGGTGTCCAGTCCGTGGAAGTAGAGGAAAGTGTCGGCCCCGCATACGATGCTGCGTCCCGTCAGGGACGCAATTTCATTATTGTGTCTTGTGCCGGTCAGGAATACCGCGTCCGGGGAAATGTTCTCCTCCACATATTCCGCAAGGGCCATTTGGGCGGTGCCGTACAGCTGATAGTCCGACACGGCCTCTCTGCCAAGAGTCAGCAGGCCGGACAAGGAGGCGAAAAGGAGAAAGACTCCCGACAGAAGCCGACATCCGGGAATCTCTTTTATTTTCTCGAAAATAGTCATTCCATAGTCGGCAGCGCCCAGACAGAGCAGGAAATAGGCCACATACAGTAGCTTGTTGTTGTCATAGGTGTTCGGCGTGAACACGATGAATTCCCCCATCCACCATAGAAAGAGGGCAGGCAGAAACAAGGGAGCCATTCTGCGGCCGCAGGCACAGATTCCGCCTAGGATCAGCAGCAGGGGCAGGCCTATATTTTTCAGGTAAAACCAGAGATAAAAATCCCCCTGATTTCCCCAATTGAAATGTCCGCGGAGGAATCCGCCCTGAGCCACCTGCCCAAAGGTCCAGAAAAGCAGCTGGGGCAGGGCCAGAACGGATATGCAGAGCAGCAGGACGCCCCAGCCGCGCAGCAGCTCCCTAAAGCCGTTGTCTCGGATATGGACAAATAGGAGTCGGCACCCCCAGAGCGCTGCCCCTGCAAATAGGCTGATTCCTATGAGCATGAGAACTTGGGGGGAGACGGGGTTTTTGCGCGACCAGAGCTGTATCAGACATAAGGTGCAGGTGAAGAGGGCCAGAATGAGGCCCCCCGGACGGCGCAGCCTGCCGGAGGCGTTGTGAGAGGCACTGCCAGAAGTGCTGCCGGAGGCGTTGTCAGAGACACTGCCAGAAGCAGGGGAATTCCTTTCAAGGAGCCAAAGCAGCAGCCAGACGGCGCAGATGACACCTGCGCTCAGAAAGGAATGGGTGTGGATCATGGGCAGGGCTGATATGAAGAGGCCTGCAAGGGGAAAAAGCTTTTGCCGATTCCGGAAGCAGGCGCGGTAGAGCAGCCAAAGGGCAGGGAATAAGACGCTGTAGCCGAACAAAGTGGCGCGCTGGGGAAGGAACATGTCGGCAATGACATTGACCCAGCGGATATTGTGGCCCACCAGATTGGTGGGGGTGGTGTAGAAGCCGGTGAAGATATGGGACAGCTCATAGCCCGGTTCCTTTGACCAGTCCATGAAGTAGGCGAAGCCCAGACCGCCGTTGCAGAAAAAGAAGAGCAGCGTCAGCAGCGTGACGCCCAGATGCCACCCTTTGCCCCGGGAACGGGATAGGGTGGAGGCAAACAGATACACCGCCGTGAAAATATGGGCCATGGCGAAGATCATGGGGAATATGTATGCGAATCGAAGGGAAGCCCCCAGAAGATGCAGGCTGGAAGAAATACTGTCGGACAGAAACGGATAGGACAGTCTGGTTCCGGGCAGGATGGAGTAATCCGGGGGGAAGGTATGCTGCTGTGACAGGCTGGTGATAAAGCCCAGATGCATGTTCATATCGCCGTAGGTACATTGTCCGGTGTGGAGGGCTCCGGCATCGTCCGGCAGCAGCGTGTGGGTATGGAGAAGGTAGATCCAGAAGCCCATAGTCAGGGAGAACAGCACAAGGAAGGGCAGGGAAATCCTGCTATTTGAATCTTGTTCGGAAGGATCCTTGGCAGGCCGGCAGGAGAAAGGGGTTTTGCGCCTCCTAAAGAGTCTGTAAAAGAAGCAGACGTGGATGGGCAGCGTGGCCGCCAGTGCCAGGATATGTGCCGACAAGGTGAAATCCGCCAAGAAGGAAAAGAGGATGGGCAGCCATGTCAGCAGAAGGGAGCCGGTGACGCTCCCTATCAACAGCCGGGGCAGAAGCTCCTCCCTGCGCAGCAAGAGATATATCAGTATCAGGCCTGTGAACTGGAAGTAGAGAAAGTATGCGGCTGCAAGAATGTTTCCGATCAATGAACCATACATGGCAAATCGTCCTCCGAAATTTGTGTATTTTCTTACAACGATTATAGCATAGGCTATGGGATTTTGCTATCCGAAATAGAGGCCGGGGGACCGATTGAAATGGCTGATTGAAATGATGCGGCGATGATGATATAATTCTTAAAATGAATCAAGGGAGAAGGCGGTGGAGAGATGAAAGAGAAGGAGACAGTATATCCGGTGCAGGCCTTGGGAGAGCGGAAACGGATGGCGAATCTGGAGCTGCTTCGATGCGTGGCCATGATGATGGTGGTGGTGCTGCACTATTTGGGGAAGGGAGGTCTTCTGGCAGATCTGGCGGGGGAGAGTCTCAATGTTCCTGAGCTGGCAGCATGGCTTCTGGAAGCCTTCTGCATTGTGGCGGTGAATGTGTATATGTTCCTCAGCGGATATTTTTTAAGCGGCTCATCCTTTCGTCTGAGCCGTCTGATACAGCTTTGGATGCAGGTGTGGCTGTACTCCGTGGCGCTGGGCTTGGCGGGAGCTTTGTCAGGGGTTATGAGAGGGACAGAGTTGGACCTGCATTATCTTCTGACCTTGATTTTTCCTATTCTCATGGGGCATTATTGGTTTATGACTGCCTATCTGTTCCTATACTTGATGCTGCCTTTGGCGGGGATGGCTGTGGAGAGGATGACAAAGAGGCAGCTGCAGGTGACTCTGGGGCTTCTGCTTCTGGCTTTCTGCGTCATCAAGAGCGTGCTGCCCCTTCGGCTGGAGATGGACGGTCAGGGGTATGACTGCCTATGGTATCTGTGCGTATTTCTGACGGCGGCTTATGTGAGGAAATTCGGTATATCCATATTGGACAAGAAGTGGACAGGGGTGATTCTGTATGCAGGGGGCTGTCTGGGGGGCTTTGCCGGGACATTGGCGCTGCGGCAGGTCTACCTGCGCACGGGAAGTCTGGAAAGAATGCTGACAATGTTTCTGGAGTACAATCATGTGCTTCCCTTTTTGGCGGCGGTGGGACTGTTCGGCATTTTTCGCAAGGTGCAGGTGAAGGGGAAAGGGGCTGCTGCGATCAACCGGATAGCGCCCTATACGCTGGGTGTGTATTTGCTTCATGAAAACTTAGGTCTGCGGTATTCATGGCAGGACTGGCTGGGAGCCGACAGGGCGGCTTCGGCGATGGCTGAAGGGGGCTGGAGCGGCGTTGGAAGTCTGCTGTTTTGGACATTGGCGGCGGTGGCAGCAGTGTTCCTCTGCGGCATTCTTGCGGACATGGCAAGGAGATGGATTTTTCATCTGCTTCATAGGGGGCTGTCCTGTCTGTCTCCCTACAGAAGGCTGGTGGAGAGAATCGAAGGCGTGGACGCGGAATTTCGGAGGCGGGAGAAGGATGCAGGATGCCTGTAGAAGCCGGAATGCTCGTCGAAGCCATTGTCTGGTGGAAGGTGCAGTCTGGGTTTTGAGGGAACCGTGAGATAGGGAGGGCAGGAAAGGTATGAACAAGGAGAGTCGCAGGTTTACGGGTCTTTCTCTGGGGCGGCTGAATGTCTGGGAGGGCTTGGGGCTGTTGGTTTTGATTCTGTATCCCCTGCGCCATGTGGACTGGGGGCTGGATCTTTGGGACACGGGATATAATTATGCGAATTTCCGCTATTTTGGGACAGAGCATATGGATCCCATGTGGTTCTTCTCCACATATCTGGCCAATGCGACAGGAAGCCTGCTTATGAAGCTTCCCGGAGCGGGCACATTGATAGGAATGAATTTCTACACGGGACTATTCGTGAGCGTACTGGCTGTGACGGGGTATCTTTTCTGCACCAGAAAGCTTGGTATGCCGAAGGTTCTGGCTTTTGCAGGAGAGCTGACGGCCATCAGTCTGTGCTGGTGTCCTACTGCGCTGCTTTATAATTATTTGACCTATGTGCTGTTTTTGTTCTCCTCCATCCTATTGTATATGGGCCTGACCGGGGAACGGAAGGCCTGCCTCGCAGCGGCAGGGGCGTTGCTGGGAACGAATGTGCTGGTTCGCTTCTCCAATCTGCCGGAGGCGGGCATGATTCTGGCAGTGTGGGCATATGACTTCATTCTGTGGCGTCAGGAGAGAAGGGCAGGGAAAGCTCTGGGGGCGGACGACAAAGAACGTCCGGAAGCCCTCTGGAAGACGGCAGAAGACAGCGAAGGGAGCCGCCGGGAGGTGGGGCGCAGCGCGGCAGGCCGGTTGGCTAGGCCCGTCAGGCATACCCTCTGGTGTCTGGCAGGCTATCTGGGGGCTTTGGCAGCGCTTATGGGACTGATCCATGTCTTATATGGAATGGGGGATTATGTAAGCGGGATTCAGCGGCTTTTTGCCATGACGGACAAGGCGGTGGATTATAAGCCCGCGGCTATGATCATGGGCATGGTGGGAAGCTATGTGGAAAATCTGTATTGGGTAGTACGCATAGGGGTCATATTGGCAGGCGGAATGCTGGTGTGTGGGATATTTGACTGGCTTGGGGGCCGCTGGGCCGGAAAGACCGGGAGAAGCTTCTTGGCCATAATTGGTCGTGGGTTCTGCATTTTGACCGGAGTAGGAATGGTGGGATGGCTGTACTATAGGAAATTCTGTTCCCTGCAGTTTGCCAGCTACGATTCCATGCTGCGGCCCGGCATTCTGTTTCTGATGCTGACTTTGCTGATTGCCGCGGCCCGCATCTTCTCTTTCAGGGCAAGGGCGCAGGAGAAGCTCATCAGCGGCATGGTGATATTGATTATTCTTCTGACTTCTCTGGGCAGCAACAACGGTATCTATCCCAGCCTGAATAATCTGTTTCTCGCAGCGCCCTATACATTTTGGCAGAGCTGGCGGTTTCTGAGGCATAGGGGCAATGGGCGGCTGTTTCTGTATCGGGCACATGGAGGCGGCAGGCCTTTGTGCAGACGGGAGAAGGGAGGCAGCAGGCCTTTGTGTAGACCGGAGAATGGAGACAGCAGGCAAAAGCCGGAAACGGGGGGGATCCTGCTCTCCTATTTTCCGGCCAAAGCGCTGCTGGCATCCTTTCTGGCCATGTGCCTATTTCAGTTTGCGGGGTTCGGCGCCGGTTTTGTCTTTGCGGAGGCTACCGGGGTGAGGAATGCCTGCGCTTATGTGGAGGGCAATGGCGTTTTGAAAAATGTGAGGATGAGTCCGGAGAAGGCGCAATGGGTAGGAGAGCTGGACAGTTTTGCGGAAGAGAACGGCCTGAAAGGGCAGGAAGTGATTCTCTATGGCTCCGTTCCGGCATTGTCCTATTATCTGCAGATGCCCTCCGCATTTAATCCATGGAGCGATCTGGACTCCTATGGCTATCAGGTGATGGAAGAGGAGCTGGAGAAGCTGACCAAGGAAATTCGGGAGGAAAATATAGCAAAGCCCGTGGTGATACTTGAAAACATGTATGCCTTATATGGGGACGGCGGCCTTTCGGCGCTGGAAGCAGCCGGGGCATCGGAAAAGATTCTCCTGAAAATAGAAGGGGATGCCAAATGGTCCATTCTTTGGAATTTCATGGAAGAGCTGGGGTATGAAAGAACCTTCAGAAATGAGAAGTTTGCTGTCTATCAGTGAGTCTTTATGCTTTCAGGGAAAATAACGATCAAACATGTTGTGAGAAGATTCTTTTGAAATATGATATAATATTTCTGTTACCGCCCCTATACTGGTACGGGAAGGGGGGACTGGGTGGAATTGTTTATATCCTTTATCGTCTCTGTTATGGCAAGTGTAGTAGCCTACTATGTATGCAAATGGTTAGACAGTGATGAATGGCCGGTAACTAGCCTATGGCCTTAAGCCCTGCCATGCCAAAATTGGGAATAGAAAAGCCCCGGTGCTATGTAGAGCAGAAAATGATTAACTATAAGCAACAAGTAACGGCAGGGTGCAAGCCTTGTCGTTTTTATGTGGATATAATTTTTTTATTGGCTTGCATTCGTTCGTTTGACCGACTATAATAAATAATACTTTTATGGGTGGAAAAAAATGCGGGAGAAACGGATAAATGAAGGAAATCTATTATATTGAAGATGACGAGAATATTGCAACGGCTGTCAAAGAATATCTGAGCCGGAAAGGGTATGCGGTTTCTGTGTTTGGGACGATGGAAAGCGGGAAGAAGGCATTGGAACACCATATTCCGAGCATTGCGCTGATTGACTGGAATATGCCGGACGGCGAGGGAAACAGCTTTTGCAGATGGATACGCGCAAGATGGAAAGAACTGCCGGTTATTTTTCTGACTGTCCGAGATGACACTTGTGATATTATTTCTGGTTTTGAATATGGGGCAGACGATTATGTGACAAAACCCTTTGAGCTGGAAGTGCTGCATTCCCGCATCCACGCGCTGCTGCGCAGGGCAGGGAATGTGCAGGGCCGGTATCTTTCCTGCGGTTCCATTTCAATTGATAAAAACAAAACAGCGGTCTTTTGTGGTGAAGAAGAAATTACTGTCAGCCAAGCAGAATACCGGCTTTTGCAGCTTTTGATGGAAAATAAGGGGAAAACCGTCACAAGAGAACGGCTGCTGGCTCAAATCTGGGATAATAACGGGAATTATGTCAATGACAATACGTTGACCGTGACAATGAAACGGCTTAGGGAAAAACTCCGCCATCCCTCCTGCTTAAAAACAATACGGAGCTTTGGCTATCGTATGGAGGATGAGATATGAGCAAAAAATCAAATATAAAAACAACAATTCTGTTTGTGCTGTCAATCAGTTTGATTGTAACGGCGATAACTACATACCTTCTTACCGTTTACTATCGCCAGGTATGTTTTCATATATTGGGAAGATTCTGCGAAAGCTTGATTGAAAATAATCCGGATTCCAAACAGACTGTTTTGGAAATACTGAAAACACAGGATTTCCATATAGCAAGCGAAAATATATTATCAAACTTTGGCTATTATCCGTCAAATTTAGGGATTATGGATACGACGGTTTTTGGGATTGCCGCTTTCAGTTTTCTGATAGGGGGTATACTGTTCCTTTTCTCTTTCTGGTATTGGCATAGGAAATCGGACGCCCGCATCCAAGCGCTGACGGGGTATTTGGAAAGAATCAATACAGGCGTTCAGGGAGTGGTTTTAGAATCTTCGGATGATGAATTTTCAAAACTGCAAGATGAAATATATAAGACGGTAACGGAACTTTACCAGACAAGGGAAGAAGCCCTGACAGCACGAAACAATTTTGCCGAAAATCTTTCTAATATTGCCCATCAGCTTAAAACGCCGATTACGTCTATTTCTCTGACTGTCCAGATGGCGAAAGAACATTTGGGGGATACTGGTGCTGCGGAAATAGAACGTCAGATCAATAGGCTTATGCATTTAGAAGAAGCGTTATTGTTATTGTCCCGTATTGATGCAGGAACGCTCACATTTGACAGGAAACCCACAGATGTCTTTACAATCCTTTCTCTGGCGTCGGACAATTTATATGAATTGTTTATGCAGAAGGGAGTTCTGATGGATATTCCGGAAATGGGCGAGATGAATATCCATGTGGATTTAAACTGGACGATGGAAGCAGTCATGAATTTGATGAAAAACTGTTTGGAGGCAACAAGGATAGACACTGCCGTCCACTGTTCCTATGAGAAAAATCCGCTTTATGTGCAGATACGGATATGGGACGAGGGGGAGGGATTTGCAAAAGAGGACTTACCCCGCTTGTTTGAGCGGTTCTATCATGGGGGAAAAGCAAAAAATACCGGAATCGGAATTGGGCTTTCCGTTTCAAAGGCAATCATAGAAAGACAGAACGGAATCATCCGGGCATTCAATCTTCCGAATGGCGGGGCCTGCTTTGAGATTCGTTTCTATACTTCCTAAAAATAGCACACAACGCATAAAGTATGGAATGCTTGGGCCCAGTCACTGAGATGTCACTTTCATTTGTTATAATATAGCTTACAAGAAGTTTGCTTGCTTGCAGGGGTGAACTTCGTAAGCTAACGAGCAGCTTGGCTGCGAGTGCAATGGAGCATAACAAATAGGAGGATGTGGCGACATGGAAATACTGAGATGTGACGGTATCGAAAAGGTGTTTGGAAAAGACGGCAATCAGGTTACTGCGTTAAATGGAATCAGCTTATCGATTGAAAAAGGCGATTTTGTCGCAATCATTGGGGCATCCGGCTCTGGAAAATCAACGCTTTTGCATATTCTGGGCAGCGTGGACAAGCCGACAAAAGGCACTGTCACAATAGACGGTGTGGATCTTGGCGGACTAAATGCTACGGATGCCGCAATTTTCAGAAGGAGAAAGGTTGGATTGGTTTACCAGTTTTACAATCTGATTCCCACTCTGACAGCAGAAAAAAACATCCTTATGCCTATGCTGCTTGACAAAAGAAAGCCGGATTCGGATTATTTTAAGACGATTGTAAAGACATTGGGAATAGAGGACAAACTAGAAAGCCTGCCAAGCCAGCTATCCGGAGGACAGCAGCAGCGGGTCGCGATCGCAAGATCCTTGATTTACCGCCCTGCCATCCTTTTTGCCGACGAACCCACAGGAAACCTTGACCAGAAAAATTCAAAGGAAATTATTGATCTCTTAAAGCTGTCAAACCGAAATTTAAAGCAGACAATACTTCTTATTACCCATGATGAAAAAATTGCATTGGAAGCTGACCGAATTGTGACCATCGAAGACGGAAAAATTGTCAGTGACCAGAAACGGAGGTGAGCAGCATGTGGAATGACTACTCCAAAAGCTATATTAAAAATAACCGTGCATCCAGCACATCGATTATGGCGGCCGCTCTTGTTGCTGCCATGTTTTTGTCCTGTGTATGCAGCGTAGCTTACAATTTTTGGGCCTATGATGTTGAACAAATCATATTGGAGGAGGGCGACTGGCAGGGACGCATTGTTTTTGAAGCATCAGGTTCAAATGATTTATCGGAAGATAATATATTATCTTTGGTATGTCAATTTGCGAATGTAGAAAATGCAGTAGTTAACGAAGGGCTATCCAAAACAGAAGGAACAGTGGTGGATGTTTATTTTAAGAATGCCAGAACAATTTATCATGATATGCCATTCATTGCAGCACAGCTTGGACGAAATGAAGATTCCATCCAATACAACTCATTGCTCCTATCCCGGTATTTTATACACGACCCGGAGGATGAGGCGCCGCCGATGCTTTTGGCATTGTATGTGGTGATACTGATGATTGTGGCAGTGTCGCTGATCTTGATTATCCGAGGCTCTTTTGAATTATCCATGAATGCCAGAATCCATCAATTTGGCATTTTTTCCAGCATTGGGGCTACGCCGAAGCAAATCAGAACCTGTCTGTTGCAGGAAGCCATGGTTTTAAGCATACTGCCCATGCTGCTTGGCAGCATATTTGGGATTATGCTGAGCTTTGGGTTGATAAAAGCGGTCAATTTTTTTGCTGCAGATGTATCTGGACGCCATGAAGCTGCTTTTCAGTATCATCCGTCCATATTTGCGGCTGCCGTTTTTATTTCGTTCTTAACCGTAATTTTTTCTGCGTGGATTCCCGCAAGAAAACTGAGCAGGATGACGCCGCTTGAAGCAATTAGAAATACAGGCGATTTATCGCTGAAAAAAAAGAAACATTCCCGGTTTTTATCTTGTATTTTTGGCATGGAAGGGGAACTGGCGGGAAACGCGTTAAAGGCCCAAAAGAAACACTTACGGATATCTTTCATTTCATTGTTGCTGTCTTTTCTGGGTTTTTCTTTTATGCTTTGCTTTACCGCCCTTGCAGATATCAGTACCAGATTTACTTATTTTGAACGGTATCAAGATGTGTGGGATATCATGATAACCTTAAAGGACACGGAAATATCAAACTTTGGTTTAACAGAGGAGTTGCAGGATGTTTCCGAGATACAGGATGTCACGGTATACCAAAAGGCGAAAGCGATGACATTCCTTCCGGAAGAATTTCAGAGCGATGAACTGTCATCCCTTGGGGGGCTTGAACCGGTTGCGGGAGCCCCGAAGGCGGATGGCCGGTTTCAAGTATCTGTACCCATTGTTGTTTTGGATGACACAAGCTTTTTGGACTTTTGCTCACAGATTGGGATTGCGCCAAGTCTTGACGGTGCAATTGTATTAAATCGTATTTGGGATAGTGTAAACAGCAATTTCCGCTATAAAGAATATGTTCCTTTTGTGAGGGAGGATAACCGGACAACAACACTGTATAAAAACGACGAAACTCTGGAAATCCCTGTTTTATCTTATGCACAGGAAGCCCCCAAGCTGAGGGAAGAATATGATAATTATGCCCTTGTACATTTTATTCCGCTTGCGATGTGGAATCAGAACTTAGGGGAGGTATTTGAAGCGGAATCTGACAGTTATATCCGTATTCTTTCAGGGGGAGAGGCAGCTCTTACGGATCTGAACGATCTGGAACAGGAAATTGTGGGGCTTGTATCAAAGCGGTACGAAATTGAAAGTGAAAACCGGGTACAGGAAAGATTGTCTAATGACAGTTTAATTCAAGGCATGGTAATGATTTTTGGAGCTTTTTGCGTATTGCTTGCCATCATTGGAATTGCGAATGTCTTTTCAAATACGTTAGGATTTCTCCGTCAAAGGAAGCGGGAATTCGCCCAATATATGTCCATTGGCTTGACGCCGCCACAAATGCGGAAAATGTTCTGTATTGAAGCGTTTGTGATAGCAGGAAAACCTCTTTTGATCACATTGCCGCTTACTGTACTGTTTGTGCAGTTTTCCGTAACAGCAAGCTATTTAGACCCTATGGTATTCTGGTCGGAAGCCCCGATTCTGCCTATTTTGATATTTGCGGCTGCGATTGTATTGTTTGTCGCCCTTGCTTATTATATTGGCGGAAAGCGTCTTCTGCAGTGTGATTTGAATGAAACATTGCGGAATGATGCATTGATTTAGGAAAAAGGATTCGGAAAGGCTTGACTGTAAAAGGATAGATTAAATATAATAAAGTTATAGAAGAAGACATATATGCCTACCCGGCTGACGCTCTGGAACACTGGGAAGAATAAGGCAAATTTTCAGCAGCGGGATCGTTTTTTAAAAAAAGGGAGAAGAGATATGGGGGGGACAAGCATGAAACACAAAGACCATTATAATGACGAGTATATCCTATGCCTTTCTGCAAAAATACTTTCAGTGATGCCGGATTTTGATGAGAAAGCCTTTTGCCGTTCTCTGGTTGGCGGATTGGAGGACAAGGAATTATTTGCTAGGCTCGACTGTATTGTGGATGTTATGGAGGAAAGCATGCCTGACAATTATACGGAGAATATTCAGAGGTTTTCCCATATGCTGGGCCCGGAATTAACGCAGCCCGAGGGAATGTTTAATCTCGGGTGGTGGCTTTGGCCTATTGGCAGGTATGTTGAACGGCATGGAAATGAGAACTGGACTCTATCGCTTTCCTTTTTGAAAGAATTGACGAAGAGGTTTACGGGAGAGTATGCTGTTCGCCCGCTGCTGCGAGAACATCCCAAAGAGGCGATGGATGAGTTGATAAAATGGACCGCCGACGAGAATGTTCATGTCAGGCGGCTTGCCAGTGAGGGCGTTAGAATACGGCTGCCATGGTCGCAAAAATTATTTGTGGCGTTGGACGAATTTGAAAGGTACACAAGTATTCTTACAAATTTAAAAGATGATCCGGAAAAATTTGTGCAAAAAAGCGTGGGGAACAATCTGAATGACTTGTATAAGGACGCCCCGGAAAAAGCAGATCTTATAATATCGCAATGGGAGAAACTGGGGCATAGCAAGGCGCAGGATTGGATCATTAAACACGGAAGAAGGAATCAAAAATAAGGAAGGACCTTTGTGGCTGTATAGGACAGCGTACATCCGGGCCTCTCATTGTATCGCTCGCGCAGCGCTTTGCTGCATAGGCGCATACAATGAGAGGCCCGGACTGGTTTTGGGGACAAACAGGAGCTGCCGGCGCCTGCTTTAAAAGAAGAACCGCTGACTTACCCTTGTTACAGCAGCTGCAGTCCCTGCAGGCTGGCTTTCTCCATGGTGTCCGCGGGCCATAGGGAGCATTGCACCTCTCCGATGTGGGCCTTGCGCAGGAAGAACATGCAGATGCGGGATTGGCCGATGCCGCCGCCTACGGTGAACGGAACCTCTTCGTTTATGACTGCCTGATGGAAGGGCAGCCGGGCGCGCTGGGGACAGCCGGCCTCCTCCAGCTGACGCAGCAGGGCCTCTCTGTCCACCCGGATGCCCATGCTGGAAAGCTCCAGCGCGATGTCCAGAACGGGATAATAGACAATGATGTCCGCGTTGAGTCCCCAGTCGTCGTAGTCGGGCGCCCGCCCGTCGTGGGGCTTTCCGTTTGCCAGAGCGCCTCCGATCTGCATGATGCAGACGGCCCCCTTAGCCTTCGCTATATAGTATTCCCTTTCCTTGGGGGTATTGTCGGGGAACATTTCTTCCAGCTCTCCGGTGGTGATGAAGAAGATGTCATGGGGAAGAAGCTCTTCTATGTAATCATAATGTATGGCCATATATTTCTCGGTCTTGCGAAGCACCTTGTACACGGTTCGGACGGTGTCCTTCAAGGTGTCCAGATTTCGGTCTTCTCTGGTGATGACCTTTTCCCAATCCCACTGATCCACATAGATGGAATGGATATTGTCCGTCTCCTCGTCCCTGCGTATGGCGCTCATGTCTGTATACAGGCCTTCCCCCACTGAGAAGCCGTACTTCTTCAGGGCGTAGCGCTTCCACTTGGCCAGAGAATGGACGATCTCTGCCTGCCGGCCGTTTTGCTCCTTGATATCGAAGGAGACGGGACGCTCCACGCCGTTGAGATTGTCGTTCATGCCGGACTCGGGATCCACCATGAGGGGGGCGGACACTCTGAGGAGGTGCAGCCGTTCTGCCAGCAGCGTCTGGAAGAAATCCTTCACTTTTTTGATGGCGACCTGAGTATCATAGAGGTTCAGCTGTGACTGATAATTCTTTGGCAATGTAAAATTTGACATAAGTAGCCCTGCTTTCCTATTTTCAATGATTGCTATCTTATTATTTAACTGCTTTTTCATACAGAATGCAATACTTTTTTCATTTTTTTGTAGAGATAGGTGTTGACACATAATATTATATGCAGTATAGTATAGGCATCGCACAATATTATATCGCATATAATATTGTATGATCATATAGCAGAGCAGTATGCTCATAGAATTGGCAGTGAGGTGTTTATGATTATGAAAATAAAGGGAAGGGGCTGATGGAATGGTATTTAACACGGGTACGGCGCTGCTGGACGCGATTGTGCTGGCAGTGGTGTCCATTAAGCCGGAGGGCACCTATGGGTACAAGATCACTCAGGACGTCAGGCAGGTGATTGAGCTGTCGGAGTCCACGCTTTATCCCGTTCTGCGCAGACTCCAGAAGGACGAATGTCTGGAGGTCTACGATATGGAATGCGCGGGCAGAAATAGGCGGTATTACAAGATAACCAGCAGGGGATGGGCGCAGCTGCATTTATATGAAAGCGAATGGCGCAAGTACGCCGATAAGGTAACGGGGCTGTTCGAGGGAAGGATAGAGGTGTAAAAGATATGAACAGAGTGGATTTCATGAACCAGCTGGAGCGTCTGCTCCAGAGCATCGCTCCCGGAGAGAGGGACGAGGCGCTGCAGTATTACAATGACTACTTTGACGATGCGGGCAAGGAAAACGAGCAGGAGGTCATTGAGGCGCTGGGGAATCCGGCCAGAGTTGCAGAGAATATCAAGAGAGATCTGTTGGGCAGCGGCTACGGCGGAGAGTCTGTGCCAAAGGCCCAGCCCTCCGACAGAGCCATCATAGAATACGGAAAAGACGGAGCTTATGGGGAGGAAGCGGCTGCTGAGGAGAGCGCCGCCCAGAGCGGCTTTGCCGAAAGTGCAGGAAATGCCGAACATATGTCTTTTGCGGGTCAGGCTTTCGGCGGAGGAATGTCCGGCGGAGCCGTGTACGGAGAAGACGCTTATGGGCAGAATCAGACCTGCTCATACCAAGGAGGATCCGGGGCGCCTGCCAAGAAGGAGGGGCTGCCTGCGTGGGCCGTCGCGCTGATTGCCACGCTGCTGGTTTTTGGTTCGCCTGTGGTACTGGGAGTGCTGTGCGCTCTCTTTGCGGTTGTAGTGTGCTGGTATGTCGTGATACTCTGCGTGGGCGTGGTGGCAGTGGCGCTTCTGATAGCCATGGTGGCCTTGGTGATAACGGGAATCTTGTGCTTTCCGGCAGACCCTTGGGTGGGGACGGCGCTGCTGGGCGGCGGTTTGGTGTGCGGAGGAATAGGGATGATCTTTCTGATGCTGACCGTTGCTTTGAGCGGAATCGTAACCCCTGCTTTCTGGAGAAGCGTGGGGCGCTTGTTCGGCAGAGGGCGCAGAAGGAATGCCATGGCATAGGCGCTTTCCGGCCAGAGATCTAAAAAGGGGCCGCTCCCCTTGTAGAAAACAGGCAAGGAATTGGATAGCAAACGGAATCGGAACAAGTATTGGAATAGGAGGACAATCGCTATTATGAAGAAATTTATGAAGACATGTGCTATTATCGCTCTGGTGATGATCGTGGCGGGCATTGCGCTGGGGATCGTGGCCAGCACCAGAGCAGGAAGAAGCACCATCTCTCAGGTGGTGGAGGCGGCGACCGGAGGCAGGGTGAGGCTGGAATTCGATGAAGGCTGGGGCTTTTTTGGACGCTTGGAGCTGGGGGATATGGAGGTGGGAATTCCGGGATTGGGGGTGGACTATATGGAGAGCTATGATATAGGAGATGCATCTATGTTCAGCAAGAATCATGAGATTTTGTCGGGAGACGTGGATATGTACAGTCTCGGCAGTGAGATCAGAAATATGGAGGTTCAGGTGGGAGGCTGTCATTTTGAGACAAAGTTTTCCAAGGACGATGCCATATATGTGGAGACCAAGAACGTGCGGAAGTTTCAGGGGTATGTGGAAGGGGATACGCTCTATGTTCTGGCAACTACAGGGGCCGGGGTGTCATGGAGCAACAAAAAGAGCACGGTGATCCTCTATCTGCCTCAGGACTATGAATTTGATCAGGTGGAGATCGACATGGGGGCCGGGGAGCTGGAGTTCGATAGGCTCAACGCCAAGGAAGCCTCTCTGGAAGTAGGCGCAGGCCGGATCCTGCTGGGCAGCGCAAAGGCGCAGGAGCTGAAGGCGGAGGTAGGCGCAGGCCAGATAGAGTTTAAGGATATGGCCGTGGGGAAGCTGGACGTGGAAGTGGGCATGGGTGAGTTTCTGGCGCAGGGCGCGGTCAGCGGCGACGTGGAAGTGGACTGCTCCATGGGGAATGTGGAGATAGAGCTGGAAGGCCGGAAGGAAGATTTCAATTACCAGCTGGAGGGAGCCATGGGCAGCATCCAGCTGGACGGAGATAATATGGGGGGCTTCGCTCAGGAGAAGAGCATCAGCAACGGCGCAGACAAGTCCATGCGGATCGAATGCGCTATGGGAAATATCACCCTTAAGTTCCGAAAATAAGAGGTGTAAGATAGATCTCCTTACAGTTCCACGAACAGCCCGCTTCTGCGCAGGGCAGGGCGCAGGGCCAGATAGAGGACTGAGGCGGAGATGACGGCCACGACAGCGTTGACTCCTGTGGTGAGGGCGCTGATCTTCACCAGCACCTTTGTGATATCCTGAGGGACGCCGAAGAGGTAGGTCTTGTAAAAATATCCCACGATGGGATCCGCCACCACATTGAAGGCCATGCCGCAGACACAGGCGGCAATGGTGACTCCGGTGACGTATTTGGCAGAGTGGCTCTCGGTGAGCCTGAAGATCTTGTGGGCTACCAGACCCACGATGAGGCCGATGCAGAGCTTCAGCAGGAAAGTCTTGGGAGCGCTGGTCACGTAGGTGGTGGTCAGGTCTCCGATGGTCATGCCGATGGCGCCGGCCAGACCGCCCCAATAGCCTCCCAGCAATAGGGCAGCCAGAACGCAGAACACGTTGCCGAAATGAAAGGAGGCCTTTTCCGTGCCTGCCGGAATGTCGATCTTGAAAAAGGCGAAGCCGATGTAGCAGAGGGCGGCCAGAAGGCCTGCCTGAGCGATGCGGCTGATATCGGCTTTTTGGCCAATGGGCTTTCCTGCCGCCGCATTATAGATGCCCTTTATGGTCAGCAGCAGGGCGAAGAAGACGCTGATAAGTCCGTAGGAATACGGGCGCTCCTGCTGCAGCTTTTCGCCGGACAGCTGGCCTATGAGAGTGTTCAGGGCATTCTGGTCTCCGGTCTGGGAACCCTCCTTGACGGCGGCCAGCTGGGCCTTGGCCTCCGAAAGCTGGCTGCCAAGAGCCAGAGAGTTCTGATAGCTGGTATTGTAAGCGTAGACGGAGAACGCGATTCCCGCAGCCAGCAAAATTACGCCTGCTATGAGCAGGCCATAGCGTTTTTGTCTTTCGACTGCTCCGGCAGTCTCTTTTTGTCTCTTTTCCATGTTGTTTTCCATATAATTACTCCTTTTTAGTCCCTGATTTTTGGCTCTTGCAAGATACCTAAGGCGGTTTGCCGCATTGATGATAGTTTAGAACATAAATGGCCTGATAAAAAGTGCCAGAATAAGATTATTTTACCAGACCAGTTACGGGGCGCTGTTTTTGCAGCCTGCTTTTTGGTAAGCTAAAACAGTTGCATATATTCTGCCGAGATGGTATTTTAAGGATAAGCAATTGAGGGAAAACTATGGGAAGAGGGCAGGCAGGATCAGGAAAGGGTGGCGGGTAAAATAATGGTGAAATGTTGTCTGAACATCAGCGATGAGGCGCTTTTGGACAAGCTGGAGTATTTCATCTATGATGTCTCCGGCGTGGAATACAATAATCTGGAGCTTCTTCTGAACTATTCTCTGGGAAACAAGGGGGACTCCGCTAAGCTCAGAACCAGAGAGGGAGTACACCGGCTAAGGAAAATGCTCCAATGCCATCAGCCGGAAAGGGGTCTGGCCGGGGAGGAGCTGGAGAAGGCGGTGGATCTGTTTCTGGCGCTTTTGAGAACCTACAATATGGAGGCAACCTTATGTCTGGAGGCTCTGCTGGACAGTGTGTGGAGCGCGGAATGTACGCGGGACTGTGGGGGAAGGCTGTGCGGTGTTCTGGCCGCTGTGTACCTTCTGTATTTCTGCTCCGGAGCCAAGCTCTTGGGCAGGGAGGACACGGAGAGGAGTATGCGGGCGGTCTACGAGAAGAATATAGGTTTTTATGCTCTTGAAGACAGGCGTTTTCTGGCCCAGCTTTTTTTGACGGAGAGACGTTTCGACTGCATCGTGGCCCTATTGGGGGCGGATCTGAAGTCCGGCGGGGCCGGGGGTTATACGGTGGCCTCGGAGGACGGCATGTGGAAGGAGTTCTATTCCATTCTGCGCAGGCTGAAGACAGGAAAGGCCTATGAGGATGCGCTGACGCTGTTTCAGGAGAGCGGCAGCCTGTTCGGCAAGGCCCGTCCGGAGGTCAGGGGCTGGTGGGAGAAGGAACGGGCAGGGATTCTGTTTCGTCTGGGCCGGTACGAGGAGGCAAAGAACATTCTGGACAAGTATGTGGAACAGCCTGAAGGCGGCGCCAATGTCTATGATCTATACGATGATGCGGTAAACTATGCATGGGCTGCCAATTATAAGGAGAAGGACGACCCGCAGTGGAAGGCCTATATCGAGAAGTCGTACCACTTGACTTTGGAGGCGGAGGAGCGGATTAGGCAGTCCAGCGCTCTGGAATTTCTCCAGTACGATGTGATCTTCGAGAAGGAGTTTCTGCTGTCGGAGATGGGGGAGTACGAGGCCGCCTATGAGTGCTTCACGCAGGCGTTCCTGAATGCGGACGACGATACCAAGGCCAGATCCAATTTCAACACCCATTTATGGATTCTGATGAAGTACATGTGCCGGAATCCCCGGCGGTGGCGGGAGACGCTGGGGTGGGTGGATTCCATCTATGCCCATTACGACCATGGAAAGCTGGACAAGTATAGGGCCATTGTGGAGTTTGCCAATACCAACACATATTTAAAAGCCAGAAGGGAGCTGCGGGATCAGCTGTATGCAGGCCTCATGGAGCTGCTCTTCCATGCCATGGAGATCCGGCATGAAACCAAGATCAGGGATATTTCAAAGTATGACTTCCTATACTATACCAACGGAGAGAACCTGCGCCTGCTGCTGGAGGACGAGACGCCGGACCACTGCCATTACCGCCTGCCCATATTTCATGCCAGCCATATGAACGATCCTCAGGAGGGGAAGATTCTGCAGGATATTCTGGGCAGGGCCAGATTCCTGCGGAGAGAGGACGGGGAGGAAAAGGATGCCAGAAGAACCTATCGGGAAAATTATGTGTTCCTGAAATCATTTTTCTGTTATAGGAAGGAGAAGGGAAGAACCCATGTGAAGGAATTCCTGCCCATGTGGGTTCAGTACGGGGAGGATGCAGGGGGATGCTGCGTGGTGCTCAACAACAAGACTTTCGGAAAGACGAACCTGAGAAAGGTGGTGTATCTGTCCGATGACGGGAAGTGCGGAGACGGGATGATACAAGGGTTTCTGGACGGATTCATCAGCACTTATAGGCGGCTGTGCGGACTGTGCAGGGAAGTGGACGGGGACTCGGAGGCGGGGGGAGAATGTCTGCTGAGAACGGAGTTTCTTCTGGAAATGATCATATCCCAGATTTCCTACCTATTCAAGCACGATTCCTATAGGCATGAGAATGAAGTCCGGCTCATTGTGAACCGAACCGGGGCAAATCTGGATGATGTGGAGGTGGTGACGGGAGGGGTGCCCAAGATATATATCTATAGCGACAAGCAGAGCTATATTGATGAGATCATCTTCGGCGCGAAGATGGAGAATCCCGATGATTATGTGCCGTTCATCCATAGGCAGGGAAAAAAGATGTGGAGCGGCACGGAGAGCCAGATCAAGGTGACTCATTCCACCATTCAATACAGATAGAGCAGAGCTAAGGGGCGGGAATCGCAGTCAAATGCGGTTCCCGCTTTGTGATGGACAGTATCGGCAGGCGCTGGTCTAAATTGGACGGATTTTCCTTTTTTGGCAGGTGTTTTCGGCAGGGGACGTATGATTTCTGTCTTTGGGACAGATCATAGTAGGGCATGACCTCTGCCGCCGGATATGAATGTTGCATGGAAGGCAGGTGTATAGGAACGCAAAAATGAAAAAAGGAGAAAAGAAGAATGGAACACAGAATCACGGAAGAAATTGTCGGAGGTTATCTGAAGCATTTGGCGAGGGAGGAGTACGCTCAGGACACGGTAAAGAAATATCTGCGGGATATCAGGACCTTTGCGGCATGGCTGGAAAAGCGGGCGGATGTGGGGAGGGCCAAGACAGCTGCCGGTAAGGACGCGGCGATGGATGAGAGGGCGGCAGCAGAGAGAGAACCCGCGGCGACCGAGAGCGCCACAGCAGACAGAGAGCCTGCGGTGGACAAGAGCGCCACAGCAGACAGAGAGCCTGCGGTGGACAAGGAAGCCTCGGCGGGCTGGAAGTCCCACCTGACGGAGAAAGGGTATGCGCCAGCCACCATCAATGCCATGCTGTCCTCCCTGAACGGTTTCTTCGGCTTTTTGGGTTGGGAGGAGTGCAAGGTGAAGTTCCTGAAGATCCAGCGCCGAACCTTTCGGGATCAGGAGAAGGAGTTGAGCCGGGCGGAGTACGAGAGGCTGCTGGAGACCGCCAGAGAGAACAAGAATTCCCGGCTGGCGCTGCTGCTGGAGGCTGTCTGCGCTACCGGAATCCGCGTGTCGGAGGTGAAGTATATCACGGTGGAAGCCTTGTGCCGGAGACGGGCCGACATCTCCCTGAAGGGAAAGATCCGCACCATCCTTCTTCCGGGCAAGCTGTGCAAGAAGCTGGGGGATTATGCCAGAAGGCAGGGGATCACATCGGGGGAGATTTTTGTCACCAGAAGCGGCAGGGGCATATCCAGACGCCAGATCTGGCAGGAGATGAAGAAGCTTTGCGCAAAAGCCGGAGTCAATCCCTCCAAGGTGTTTCCCCACAACCTGCGCCATTTGTTCGCCAGAACCTTCTATCAGTCCTGCCGGGACATCGTAAAGCTGGCGGATGTGCTGGGACACAGCAGTATAGAGACTACGAGGATATATTTGATTTCCACCGGGGAGACCCATGCCCGTCAGATGGAACGGCTGGGGCTGATCAGCTGAGAAAGAACAGAATCACCATTTCATTTACCGGATGACTGTTGATCTGTATCAAAATGACCGGAATCGAAGAGTCGTAAGTCTTCTGCATATGCACGGTGCCCCATAAGTTTCTTCTCTTCCGGGGGAAACGCGAAAATAGGTCCAAAAAAAGGCACAACAAATAGAAACCCACAACAAACTTCAGAATATTGTTTCAGGTTTCTGTTTGCCATGCCATGATATCAAAGAAAAGAGTCTTTTTTAGTCAATTTTCTGAAGGCCTTGCATAAAATAGACTTGAAAATCACTTTTCCTAGTGCTATACTGAAAGCGAATCAGGGCATCTCAAGATGAGCCATAGGCTATGTATGGGATGAAATGGTGATTTTGTCTGAAAATGATCAATCAGCAATGTATTGTTTAGACGGGAATGGAAGCTATGTGACTTAGACGCAGAGCTCGGAGGAAAGGGATAGGAGCCGGGTGGTTGCGGGCCGGGAGGTATTCGGATGGATTCTTCTAATCTTAAGAAAGTGAAAGAATTTTTGGGGGAAAAGAGCAGGAGGAGAAGGCAGCGGGCGGTTGTGACGGCGCTGGCCGGAATCGTCGTGCTTTCTACAGCGTATGTCTTGTCGAAGCCGGCGCAGACGCTGGTGAAGGATACCTACTGCGGCATGGAGGAGCATGTTCACTTGGAGGACTGCTACGGGCAAGGACTTATATGCGGATATGAGGATGCGGAAGAGGCGCCGGGTGGCTTGGGCCAATCGGATACTCAGGAGAGCGTCTCGGCGGAGGGCGGTTCCCAAGAGGGAGCTTCGCCGGAAATTGGATCCGAAGAGGGAGGCTCTCAGGGGAGCGCGTCGGGAGAGGGAGATCCGGCAGGAGTCCTGCCGGAAGGGGATAGCTCTCAGGAAGGCTCCTCCGGAGCGGGAGATCTGTCCGGGAATGCTTCCGAGGGCATTGGTTCGGCGGGGGACGACTCTCAGAAGCAGGATTCCGCAGGGGACAGCGCGCAGGAAGTGTCCGGCCCTATAATGCATCAGCATTCCGACAGCTGCTATATAGAAGAGAAAACGCTGATCTGCGGTCAGGAGGAGGATCCGGGCCATGTCCATACGCAGGACTGCGAGACTGTGAGTGAGACAAGAGAGCTTACCTGCGGTCAGGAGGAGCGGGAGGGCCATGTTCATTCGGACGCCTGCATGACCGTGACGGAGACTGTGGAACTTACCTGCGGTCAGGAAGAGGGAGAGGAGCATACCCACACGGAGGCTTGCGGGGCAGTGAGTCAGGTGACGGAGCTTACTTGTGGTCAGGAGGATCCTGGTCATGCCCACACAGAAGTATGCGAAACGGTGAGTCAGGTGACAGAGCTTACCTGCGGTCAGGAAGAGCGGGAGGGCCATGCCCATTTGGATGCTTGCTATGAGACAACGCGTAGTCTTGTATGCGGTCAGGAGGAAGGCAGCCCGGAAAGCGGGGGATCGTTAGGGAGCGGCAGCGGAGACGGCGGCACTGAGGGCACCGCAAACGGAGCAGGCGCGACGGAGAGCGGTTCACCGGAGGGCACAGACAACAGTGCAGGCGCGGCAGAGAGCGGTTCGCCGGAGGGCACAGACAACAGTGCAGGCGCGGCAGAGAGCAGTTCGCCGGAGGGCACCGCAAACGGAGCAGGCGCGACAGAGAGCGGTTCGCCGGAGGGCACCGCAAACGGAGCAGGCGCGGCGGAGAGCGGTTCACCGGAGGGTACAGACAACAGTGCAGGCGCGGCAGAGAGCGGTTCACCGGAGGGCGCAGGCGACGGCGACTTACATGTCCACACAGAAGAATGCTATGGTGAGGTTCTGCTGTGCAGGACGGAGGAGCATACCCATGAGGAACAATGCTATGAGGAAGTCTTCTGCGGTATTGCCGGTCATGTACATGGGGCGGCCTGCTTTGATGAAGACGGAGAGCTGATCTGTCTGGATGCGGAGCATAGACATGAGGCCGGCTGCTACAAGGAGCCTCACTGCGGTATCACGGCGCATATCCATGGAGGAAGCTGTCTGGACGGAGACAAAAATCTGGTCTGTGAGACGCAAGAGCATGTTCATGTGGAGGAATGCTACATTGCCGCCACCTATTTCTGCACGGAGCGGATTCACACACATGACAACGATTGCTATGATCTGGACGGAAATCTGCTGTGCGGCAGCGCGGACTATCTGATTCATAGTCACGATGAGGCCTGCTATGATAAGAACGAAAGGCTGATATGCCCTCTGCCGGAGGTGGAGGAAGAAGAACATATCCACGGGGAGGAATGCCGAGGTATTTACGGGGTTTTAATCTGCGAAAAGACGGAGACGCTGCGCCATGTCCATGCCAAGACATGCCGCATGGAGCCTGAAGAGATCTGGGTGGATACTGTGGGCGCAGCCGCCTACTGCGGGCTGTCAGCCCATGTGCACCGGGCGGGCTGTCAGGATGAAAAAGGAGAGATTGTCTGCGGACTGGAGGAGCATGTTCATGGGGATGAATGCTTTGAAGAGCCGGGGTACGGATGCGCGGCCGGGATTCATGTCCATGACGGCAGCTGCTTTGCCGGTGACGGCAGCGTCCGGTGCGGACTGGCGGATTATGTGCTGCATAGCCATAATGAAAAATGCTATGGACTGAACGGGAAGACGGTTTGCGGTTTGCCGGAGCTTCTGCCCCATGTCCATGAGGATGAATGCTATAAAATAGGGGCACAAGAGGAAGAGCCTGAGCTGATCTGCCCTCTGCCGACGGTGCAGGAGCATCGGCATGAGGAGACATGCAGGGACGAAAACGGGATGCTGATCTGCGGACTGCCGGAAGTGTACGGGCATGAGCACACAGAGGAATGCCTCATAGATGCGTCGGAGGTAGTGGTGGTCAAGACGTATAAGGGGGATGATTTCTTCGTTTCGGTTTCCTATAACAAGAAAGACGCCAACCTGCCGGAGCAGGCGCAGCTTTATGCAGAGCGGATCACTGCCGAGGACGATGCGGAATATTATGCCGGACGGGCGGCCCAGTATGAGGAGATGCAAAACGGAGACGGAAGCATCATGCAGGCTTTGCTGCGGATCGGGTTTATCGCGGACGGAGCGGAGGTGGAGCCGGAGGCGCCCGTGACTGTCAAGGTACAGCTTCTGGACGAAAAGGGGCTTGCTGACGGCAGCGCCGTGACAGTGGTACATTTCGGTCAGGAGGGCAACCGACAGCTGGAAGGCAGCGAGGCAAAGGACAACGGCACCACATTCACGCTGGACAGCTTTTCAGATATTGCGCTGGGGTGGACGATGCCGGTGCGGACTATTATGCTGGACAAAACATTCACGTATGAGGACGAGGCATTTGCGATAAGGTTCCATGTGGAAGGGGAGGCGGTTCTGCCCACCGAGGAGGAGATCCAAAAGGCGGGCGGTGCAGTGTCAGACGGAACGGAGAATGGGGCGGACAGCGGCAGCGGGGGGACAGAGGATCCCGCGGGCAGCGAACATGAGGGGGCCGGTGAAGCCCCGATAGGAACCGATGGCGGAGGAGAATCCCCGGCGGGTATGACCTATGGCGGAGGGCAGGCCCCGGCAGGCAACGGGGCTGCAGGAGGAATGGGCAACACCGTGAGCGGCGGGGACGCGATAGGGGGATACGCCGGAGAGCAGGCCGGAGAAAGCGGGACTGTCACAAAGGAGCCTCAGGACATACCTGACGAAGGAAATGTGACCAATGATGATCTGGAGGCGGTGGTGGTGCCTCTGGGGGAGGACGCTGCGCAATATGAGGCGGTGATCTCCTATACGCAGGAAATCGACGCCGGGGAAGAGATACTGGCCCTGCAGGTACTGTCCTATGCCCTGACCTATAGGGGGGCAAAGCTGGATTTGACCGGCTGCCGGGTGACGGTGGAGGTGAAGCCGGCAAAGGCTCTGGTGGAATATGCAGAGGAAGGTCAGGCTCAGGTCATGGCCATCCATGAGGACGGGGCGCCGGAGGACGAAGAAAGTCTGGGCGGCGACGTCTCGCTGGTAGCGGTGGATGTAACCTTGGATCAGGACAGCTTTACGGTGGGGGATATATATGACACGCTTCTGGTAAGTCAGGAGACTGCAGATACCTTTATGACCTATGAGACCACGGCGGAGGGGACGGACAATACGGCGACGGTATACGCCTCCAGTCAGGCCAATCCGGAATTTACGGTGGAGTACTATGCGAACATCGACAGAGTTGTCACGTATGATGTGGCTGAGGTTGAGGGGAACGGAAGCTCTTCGGCTGCGGGAGGGAATCTGCAGGGATATCTTTCGGTGATCGATACGTCCAAGAAATCTCCGGACGCTCCCAAGAATCTACCCACCAACACAAAAGCAGAGAATGGACAAGTGGATCGGAAATATATCAAGATATCGGAAGCCGGAGTAGTTTACACCGAGAATGAATTGACGGAAATCTATTCCTCCGATAGGCACAGCTATGTGCAGGCGCCCGGTCTGGCCTACTTCAACAAGATAGCAAAGAATGACAACTATGTCCTGCAGATGATACAGGTGCGAAGAAACGGCAGCGATGAATGGGAGGAGTACTCATGCGCGGAAGGAAAGGAGTGGCATTTCACCAACAAGCAGTCCACAAAAGACAAATATAAAGATAAGTTCATATTAATCACCAACAACGCCACCATCAGATTGGTGTACGGGGTGAAAAGCGAAACGGTGTCAAACGGGGCCAGCTTTTATGACTATGATATCTCGGACGGTAAGATATATGTAGATAGGAATGGTGTTCCGGTGGAAGGCCAGCGCGGCGAAGCGACCTTCCATGACAGCGGCGAAAAATGGTATATGTACACCTGGCAGCAGGGAATCAACGGCAACCTGCCGAATCAGACCTTTGGATTCGGAAACAACAATGTCAAGAGCGGCATGGGAGATAAGGGCAGCGGTAACATTGCAAGTACCAATGCCAACACGCTTCCCTACGGAAAGGCCACCTTTGGACTGGTGACGGGGCTGGAGGAGGGAAAACTGGTATATGCACCCGGCGTAGTGGCCCCCAATCTGTTTAATGAGGGGGAGGCGCATGGAAAGTCTTCCTATGCGGGCCAGCTGATTTTTGACCAAAAAGGGGATACGTATACGCTGACCGGGGCGGAGGTTAAACAGGGTGACAAAGCTGTCAGTAATGTGTCCGGACTCGATCGGTTCGGGAGGCAGCAGATAAACTGGAACAAGACATACTATTTTGCATCCAATGACTTTTACCCCTTAGATAACGTTCACAGTGCAGGGGCGGGCGGACATGATCTGAAGTTCGGCAATTTGAATGCATTTAACGCTGTGACAGTATCGAACTTTGGTGACAAGAACAAATTGTCGGAGACGCTGGTCATGCCCAAATCCGATGACGAAGAAAACCACAATCATTACTTCGGCATGCACTATACCATCAGCTTCGATCTGGTGAAGGATTATGTGGGACCGCTGGAATACCTTTTTTACGGCGATGATGACATGTGGGTATTTCTGAACAAGGAAGGCGGCGGGAATACGGACGGCGAGCTGATCTGCGATATCGGCGGCGTACACAGTTCCGTGGGGGAATATGTGAATCTATGGGACTATATTGACAAGGGCTCCAAGGAGGCGGAGGGCAGGTATACGCTGACCTTCTTCTACACCGAGCGGGGCGCTTCCGGATCCACCTGCTGGATGCAGTTCACCCTTCCCAGTGTGTCCTTCGCCACGGTGGAGCAGGATACGGGAAAGCTTAAAATCGAAAAGCAGGTTGTGGGCAATGTGACGGATGAGGAGTTCGGGTTCGAGATCAATTTCTACAAAGACGATGTACAGACGGAAGACAATGTCCTGATGAACGATTATTCTTATACCAAATACGACTCTGACGGAAATGTGGTAAAGAGCGATGTCCTTATATGGGACAGCTCCAAATTCACGCTGAAGGCAGGCGAGTATATCATCGTGAGCTTTCTTCCGGAGGGCGCCAGCTACGCTATCAGAGAGGTGGGGCCCGTGACGGTGAAGCCCACGAAACCCGGTGAGGATGTGGACTGGACCGTGGATTCCGAGAATCCTTATACGCCGGAAGTCGTAGGAGGAGCCGCCGGAGGGGAACCGGGGGTGATCATAGGAAGCATAACTAAGAACGATACGGTGCAGATCAAGTACAACAATATCTACCGTTTCGCGCTTCCCGAAACCGGAGGTTCGGGAACATTGGCGGCATATGCATTGGCAGGCGCAATGGGCATCATGTTCGGCGCAGGCCTGATGTATAGAAAAAAAGCAGAGAAAGGGAGAGGAGAAAGATGAAGCATTTAAAAAAGATTGTCAGTATTGTACTGGCATTGACCATGGTCATGGCCATGGCTGCAACAGCTTTCGCAGCGGACAACAATGAGTATGTCATCAAGATCAATGGCAACAAGGATGATAAGGGAGATCATAGCTATCAGGCCTATCAGATTTTTGCCGGCGATCTGGCTGACAATACGGAGTACAAGGCGCTTAACTGCAACAAAGAGGAGCATGTCCATGAGGGGGACTGCTACGAGCTGACCTGCACGGAGACGGATTCTGCCCACGTGCATGGGGACGGCTGCTATTCGTCAACGGTGGTCTGCCAAAAGGATGTGCATGAGCATGGGGAGACCTGCTATACGGAGGACAAGACGAAGCCCAAATACGTTTTGTCGAATATCATTTGGGGTTCCGGCATCAGCAACGGCAATGACTTGCTGGCAGCCTTAAAAGCCGATGAAGCATTTAATACCACCAATGATGCCGGAGAAACCGTCAGCATGTTTGCTGACAGCGAGACGGCAGCCGATGTGGCTAAGGTGGTGTCCACATTTACCAGCAGCAACGGCAGCAAGGCCACGTTGGCAGATTATTTTGCCGCTGTGGTATCCAAATTTTTAAGTACGGAGTATTTTCCCAACGGGAATGATGAAGACGCAAATCCCGATACGATCCGGGTCAACGGTGCAGGCTATTACATGATCAAGGACATGGACAAAAGTCTGGAAGGGCAGGAATCCGCCGCATATACCAGACTGCTTCTGCAGGTGGTGGGCGATGCCGAGGTGATCGTGAAGTCCGAGGTTCCTTCCGGGGATAAGGAAGTTTTCTATCAGGGAAAAGACGCTTACGAAAATGAGGACTATGTTGAGAATTTCGTGCCCAATGAGAACCTTGGGGATGCGAACTATGCGGGCATCGGAGACCATGTAAGCTTCCGTGTCACCAGCAAGGTGCCCAACTATACGGGTTATGATTATTATTACTTTATCATGAACGATGCCATGTCCGAGGGCCTGACCTTTGACGGCGCGGCTTCCGTGACGGTGAAGGTGACGGAAATCTCTGCAGATGGAAACGAGCAGGAAAAGATCCTGACGCAGGGAACCGTCAAGCTTATCTGCAAAGAGGAAGGCCATAGCCATACGGAAAGGTGCTATGGAAGAGAGCTGAATTGTACGATTACGGATGTAGGACATAAGCATACAGCAGGCTGTTATAACGGAGCCGGGGACTATTTCGTATATCCCATCAGCGACCATTCCTTCCGGCTTGCCTTTACCAATATCATGGACTATGCCGTGGGTTCTGCCATAGAGGTGACTTATTCCGCCACCGTTAACGAGGACGCCATCATCGGCACCAACGGCAACGAGAATGCCTGGTCTCTGGATTATTCCCGGGATCCGAACTTCGACTATGAGGGAACCAGAGACGAAATGCAGCCCGGCCTGCCTATGGACGAGGAGAACACTCCTCTGGGTGAGACACCGGAGCATAAGACGCTGACCTACCTCACCGAACTGGACATCACCAAGTATGCCGATAAAGTAGATGAAGACAACATTCTGGGCGGAGCTGAATTTACTCTGACCGGCACATCCTATCAGGTGGTGCTGGAGAATGTAAAGTATTTCGAGCAGGTCAAAGAAGGCGAAGAAGGCGAGTATTATAAGCTGTTGGACGGAAGCTATACCAAAGAAGAGCCCAAGGACGATCAGTACATTTCCGTAGGTACGGGCGATGAGAATACCGTCAAGGGATATCTGAAGGCATCCGACGGCACCTATTATGTCCCTACGGACAAAACGGAGTATGTAGGGAAGGAAGTCTACAAGCTGGCAGCCGGCTCCTCAGGCTTGTACGCAAGCACGACTCAGAAATACCGTCAGGAAACGGCAACCGAGACCAAGCTTGTCCCCGTGGAGGTTTGCACCACTCTGACAACGGACTCCGTGACGGGAAAGATTTCCTTCAAGGGTCTCGGAGAAGGAATATACACCCTGACGGAGACCAAGACTCCTGCAGGCTACAACACCATCAATCCGATTACCTTCACAGTCAAGTTCACCGCCCCCGACAGCGTGACGGACGGAAGCGAGCAGTGTCAGTGGGAGATCACGGGCTGGACAACGGATGAAAACGGCAATCAGACCATATTAAGCTCCAACGGAATCTTTGCGGCCAATATAATCAACGTCAGGGGCGCGCTGCTTCCCTCCACCGGCGGCATCGGAACCACGATCTTCTATGTGGCAGGAAGCATTCTGGTGCTGGCTGCGGTGGTGCTGCTTGTGACAAAGAAGCGCATGACCAAAGAGAAATAGAAACGTAATTATCTAAAATCAAACGGCTTTTTGGAATATTCTGCTGCGTTGGGGAGGGGCATGAGCCCCTTCTCCGTGCAGCGGCAAGGAGAGGCCTGAATGAAGAAGCATCTATCTACCATTGTATTAATATTTGTGCTGATGGCAGGTCTGTCCTTGCTGCTGTATCCTACAGTCAGCGATTTTTGGAATTCGCTCCATCAGTCCAGAGCCATAGCCGGCTATGATGAGGCGGTGGCGTCTCTGGATCAGGAGAGCTATGAGGAATACTGGAATCAGGCCGTGGCCTACAACGAAAGGCTATGGCATAAGAGCAGCCGGTATTACCTCACGGATGAAGAGCAGGAGGAATACCGCTCCATGCTCAACATTTCCGGCAACGGAATTATGGGATATATCCAGATTCCCTCCATCAATGTCTCCCTGCCCATCTACCACGGCACGGACGAATCTATCCTGCAGGTGGCTGTGGGGCATATCGAGGCCTCCTCCCTGCCGGTAGGGGGCGAAAGCACCCATTGCGTGATGTCCGGCCATAGGGGGCTGCCCTCCGCAAGGCTTTTCACGGATCTGGATCAGCTTGTAGAGGGAGATATCTTCATGCTGCAGGTGCTGAACGAGACGCTGACCTATCAGGTAGACCAGATTCGCATCGTCCTGCCGGAGGAGATCGAGGAGCTGGACATGATCAGGGGAAAGGATTATTGTACTCTGGTCACATGTACTCCCTACGGAATCAATACCCACCGGATGCTGGTGCGGGGGATCCGCATCGACAATCTGGAGGAGGCGGCGGTGATCAGGGTGACTCCGGACGCGGTTTTGGTGGATCCTAAGCTGGCGGCGCCGGCGCTGGCGATTCCCATGCTTCTGGTGCTGCTGATCTGGCTGCTGATCAAGTATAGGAAGAGATAGGGCAGTTCCCGGAGGTCGCAGGGCACAGATAGGACGGAGGGGCGCAGGCCATGACAGACAAAGAAGTGCATAAGCTGAGCCGTCGCGAGCTGCTCCAGCTGCTGCTGGCACAGGTCAGCGAGACGGAGGAGCTAAAGCAGCTGCTGGGGGAACGGGAGCAGGAGCTGACGACGCTGCATGACAACTATGAACGTCTCAGGAAGCGTCTGGACCAGAAGGACGCCACCATACACGAACTCAGGGATACCATGCGCAGGGAACGGAATGCCCGCAGGATCGAGCTGCAGGAGGCAGGCTCCATCGCGGAGGCCGCGCTTCGGCTGAACGGGATCTTTGAGCAGGCTCAGAAGGCGGCGGATCAGTATCTGGAGAATGTCAGGCGGCTGGCGGAGGCTTCGGAGGATGAAGTGTTAAGTTCCGGGGGCAGCCGGGATGGGGCAGGCGGACAGAGCCTTGAAAGATCAAAAGTCGGGTCTTGTCTGCGGGATAAAAACGGGTCAGAGGACAATGGGCATGAAGAAAAAGGGGAAAGCGCAGCGGCCGCTGGAGACGCCTGCCTTGGAGCAGATCAGGGCGGAGCTGCAGAAGGAAAATCATAGGCACGCCTTCGGCAGGGTCATGCGCAGCACTATCTATACGCTGCTGATTGTGGCCGCGGCAGCCGTTCTGGTGGCGGTCATGTTTCTCCCGGTGCTGCAGATCAGCGGGACTTCCATGACGGAGACCTTGTGGAACGGGGACATTGTGGTGGCGCTGAGCGGTTCCGACTATGCCACCGGCGAGGTGGTGGCTTTTTACTACAACAATAACATTCTGGTGAAGCGGGTCATCGCCACCGCCGGAGACTGGGTGGACATGGACAAGGACGGAAACGTATATGTCAACAATGTGCTTCTGGAGGAGCCCTATGTCACGGACAAGGCGCTGGGTATCTGTGATATCACATTTCCCTATCAGGTGCCGGAGGGCAGGATATTCGTGCTGGGGGATCATAGAGCTACTTCCGTTGACAGCAGGAGCAGCACCATAGGCAGTGTCAGCGAAGAATTTCTGGTGGGCAAGATACTGTTCCGGGTCTGGCCGCTGTCAGGGATAGGAGTCATAGAATGAGAGGAAGGAAAAAGCCGGAAAAAACAATCTCGGAACTGGAATGGAGGAATTTACTATGAGACGCAAATGGGTACGCTTGCTGGCGCCGTTTACTCTGGTCATGGGCATGGCGCTGTCGCTGTCCTTGCCGGGGAGGGCCACGGAGGCGGTGGATCTTGGGCGGAAATGCTCCCTGACGGTGGTTCCGGGGAGCATTGAGGGGGAGTATCTGTCGGAGGACATTCTGAAGGCCAACATCGTCATCGACTTGTACCAGGTGGCAAAGTTAGAGGAGAACGCGGCGTTCGGCCATGTCTATGACGGGTATGTCTATAAGCTGCTGGAGCCCTATGATCAGGAGGGGACGGGGCTTTTGATCACGGGCGAGATGACGAAGGAAGACTGGCAGGAGCAGACGCAGAAGGCGGCCCGCTTGGCTTTAGGAGTCACCGAGGAGGGTACGTTTGACGGGACTGTTCAAAAGCCGGTGGAGACCGGGGTTCCCTTGACAGGGACAAAAGTCTCTGCAATGGGCAGGATATCAGGGCTGGACGGAGGGCTTTATCTGCTGGTGGCCAGATGGGGCGGAACGGATGAGGAGACTGTAGGCTATGAGGATGTGGAGAAATATGTGACCGTCGCCGGGGAGGAAGAGGGGCGCAGGATCCAGGCCACGGCCCTTTCCCGTGAATGCGTCTATACCTTCGAGCCGCAGCTGATCTCCCTGCCGGGCAAGGATCCCTACACGGATTCCGAGGGAAATGTAACGGAAGGAAACACCGCAAATCCCGGTCCATGGCTTTACGATATGTCTGTGGTTCTGAAATCGCAGGTGGATTTCCGGTACGGGAGCCTGATGATTCATAAGAACCTTCTGGAATATGAGGCTTCCGGGCCCACCACGTTTGTCTTTGAGGTATCGGCCGCATGGGAGGATCATGTCAACGGAGGCGGAGCGCTGAGGGAATGGCGGGACGTGGTGGCTATGGACTTCACCAAGGCGGAGGCACAGTTCAAGCTGATAGAAAAGCTCCCCGTGGGAGCGGTGGTCACTGTGAAAGAGATCTACAGCGGGGCTTCCTATGAACCGTCGGAGGAGGCGGGCCAAGATCCTCTGGAACAGACGGTGGTGATCCGGGAGGCGGAGCAGTCCGTGGAGGTGTTCTTCACCAACCGTTATGACGGGCGGCATGTGGGGGGACATGGCATCACCAACCGTTTCGCCTATGACGAAGAAGAGAGCAGGTGGATATGGACCTCTGTGGGGGCCGACGGCGCTTTAGGAGGCGAAGGAACCGGGGCTGCCGGGCCGGAGGAAGAGAGCGGCACGCCGTAAAGAGCAGGAGGGATAGCGGTATGAAGAGGAAAACCATAAGAAATATAGGATTGTCCCTTTTGGCAGCCGCCCTGATATCGTCTGCGGGGATAAAGGGCGCCATGGCGTATTTCACCACGTACACCACGGCGGAAGGCGGCTATGTCATTCACCTTGGGGACAAGACGGAGATCAAGGAATCCTTCGACTCCTGGACCAAGCATGTGACCGTGTCCAGCGCCCCGGATTCGGAGCCGGTCTATATCAGGGCCAGAGCATTCTGCGCCAGATATGATCTGACCTATGCCTCGGGATCCGGGAGATGGACTTCCGGGAAGGGCGGATGGAACGAGGTGGTTCCTGCAGGGGAGGATGGATTTTACTATTATACAGAAATCGTAAACGGCGGCGAGTCCACTGACGTGCTGGATGTGGTTATCGATATTCCCTTGGGGGAGGAGGATTCCTCTTGGGAGGACGGGGACAGTTTTCAGGTGATCGTGGTCTATGAGAGCACGCCGGTGAGGTATCATGAGGACGGTACTCCCTATGGGGACTGGACAGAGATTCTGGACGCGTCCACGGAGATAAAGACGGGCGGGAGCGAAGCTGGAGGTGACGGCGATGCATAGAGACAGAGACAAGAAAAAGAAAGTCGAGTCAGAGAAGAAAAAGGCGTCCGGAAAGGGTTTCTCCAAGGCAAAGAAGCTATTGGCGTCCCCTATGGTGACGGTGGGGATGTTCGGCCTTGCGGCAGCGCTTCTTCTGGGCAGCGCCGTGGGGGGAGCCAGAGCAGCTCTGACCTACACCTCCGATTACTATCGGTCCAGTGTGGAAATGTATGATATAGGCGTAAGCCTTTATGAGAGGTCCGGGAACAATGAGCCAAAGCGGGTGTCCTGGCGCGACTATGACGTGGATCAGTCCGGCTACTGGGACGACGGCCGGCACAGCGACGGGGAGGGAAACTCCTTGCTGACGGATCTGCTGGTGCAGGAGGACGGCACCGGTGAAGAGCTTCAGCTGGGCAAGAAATACCCGGAGGAGCTGTATGTGGTAAACACGGGGGCCATAGACCAGTATGTCAGAGTCACCCTCTACAAATACTGGCTGGATGCAGAGGGAAAGAAGCTGCCGGAGCTTTCTCCCGGCCTGATAGAGCTTCATCTTATAAACTGCGGTCAGGAGGGTTCCTGGATCGTGGACGAAGCTTCCGCCACCAAAGAACGCACGGTTCTGTATTACCGCCATGTCCTGAAGGCCGCCGGGGAGGGCGTGCGGGAGGAGGAGACCAGATCCGATCCCTTGTGCGACTACCTGCGTATCGATTCCTCCGTGGCAGACAAGGTGAGCCAAGAGGTCACGGAAGAAGGCGGCTATACCACCATCACCACGACCTACCTCTACGACGGGGCAGAATTCCGCATCGAGGCGCAGGTGGATGCAGTGCAGACCCACAGCGCCAAGGACGCTATCTGGAGCGCCTGGGGACGAGAGGTGGAGATCGACGGTGACGGCACACTGATTTCGGTGAGGTGAGGAGGAACGGCATGAAAAAGAGGAGAATAGGGGTGCTTCTGGCATTCTGTCTATTGGCGCTGGGCAGCGCGCAGGTTCGGGCGGACGACCTTCTGGGACAGTCCGGATGGAAGGTGACGTTCACGCAGGACAATCAGATGGAGAGCAACTTCGGCAGATCCGACATGGACGAGGCCATTTCCGGAATGCAGCCCGGGGACAATATCACGTTCACGCTGAATCTGGAGAGCCGCAGCGACAAGGTGACGGATTGGTATCTGACCAATGAGGTGGTGAACTCTCTGGAGGATAGGAGCGCCAATGCCAATACCGGAGGAGGCGCGTACACCTATTATCTGGCGTATGAGGGCAGCAATCGGCAGCAGGTGCTCTTTGACAGCGACACGGTAGGCGGCGAGGGCTCCGACGAGGGCCTGAAGGAGGCTACGGACGCTCTGGAGGACTATGTGTATCTGGATACGCTGAGTCCCGGCCAGAGCGGCGTCATCACGCTGAAAATCGCATTGGACGGGGAGACGCAGGGCAATCACTATCAGGACACGCTGGCGGACCTGCAGATGCGTTTTGCGGTGGAGGTTCGGCCTGAGCCGGTGACAGTGGTGGAGGAGGGACCTCCGGGAACCCCGGACCCAGACACGCCGGAAAGGACGCTGATTGTCCGGACGGGGGACGAGACAAGGCTTGCGCCCTATGTAGCGGTGATGGGTGTCAGCGGGCTGCTCTTTCTGGCGCTGGCTGTCTACGGCGCCAAAGAGGGCAAGAAGCAGGGAAGGAAAGGGAAGAAGGAGGCCGGATGACATGAGAGAAATGAGACGGATGCTGGGCGTGCTGGTCTGTGTCCTATGGATTGCCGTCATGTCCGTTCCGGCAAGAGCAGAGGAATATCCGGATACCTATACGATACGGATCTATGCGGGCCGGCAGGGCGTTATGACGGAGTGCGCGGGGGGCAGCGGGAGCATAGCCGAGGACGGGAAGGTGTTTCTGCTTTCCGGCCTTCGGTACGGAAGCAGAATCAATATCGGCTTTGCGGAAATAGACGGACGGTTCGTTATGAGCGTTCAGGACGGTGAGGGCAATCGGTCGCAGGTGACATTTGATGTGGAGAGCAAGTACTATATCATGGGCACCAGAGAAAGCGGAAAGGACAACAGCGAGCGGATAGGCTCCATGCTGATAGAGGGAGATCGGGATTATGTGGCTGCCTACGGCATGATGAAGGATTCCGTGGAGTATACCGTTCACTATGTGGACTCTGAGGGCAAAGCCCTGCGGGAGAGCGAAAAATACCGGGGAACCATAGGGGATAAACCGGTGATAGCCTATCAGTATCTGGAGGGCTATCAGCCGCAGGCATACAATCTCACCAAGACTTTGTCTGCCAATGCTGCGGAAAATGTGTTTACCTTCATCTACAGCAAGGTGACCACTCCGGTCAACGTAGTCACGGTTCCGGGGGAACCGGGTGCCACGGCAGCGCCGCCTGCAGGAGGCGCGGTGGTAGTGATTCCCGGAGATGAGGTCGCAGGCCCCGGAGGCGGGGACGCAGGAGTTCCCGGCGGAGACGAGGACACAGGAAATCCCGGCGGAGACGAGGAGATTCCGGATGACCCCCTTCCGCAGGGAGGACCGGAGGAAACAATAGATCTGGACGATGAGAATGTGCCCCAGCACGGATACGAGGGCGGAGACGGGCCCTTGAGCAGCATCATCGGCATCCTGAACGGAAATGCCGTTCTGCTGAACATGTCGCCCTATGTGAGGGTGCTTCTGCTCTGCGGCATGGCAGTTCTGCTGGGCGGAGGGATCTGGTGGATGGCAGGATGCCTTCTGAAGAAAAGAAGGAGAGAGGGCGTCCGAGAGAGGCAGGAGGATGACACATGAAGGGCGGGAAGATAGCGCCTGCCCTCTGTAATATATTGGGCATTTTGATTCTGGCGTCCGTGATTCTCACATGTGTTCCCATAGTGGTTCCTCGTATGATTGGCTATGATGTCTACAACATTATCAGCGGAAGCATGGAACCGTCCATTCCCGTGGGAAGCCTGATCTATGTGGAGGCGGCGGTTCCGGCGGATATTCAGGAGGGTGAGGTGATCGCATACCACGGCCGGGGATCCACCATAGCCCATCGGGTGGTGCAGAATAGGCTGGTGGAGGGGGAGTTTGTCACCAAGGGGGATGCGAATCCGGAGGAGGATCTGAATGCGATTCCTTATACCAGTCTGGTGGGCCGGGTAAAGTACCATATTCCATGGATAGGCAGTTTTCTGGCCATTTATACCAGCGCCGTAGGGAGACTGTACGTGATCTGCTTTGCCGCCTGCGGCGCCATGTTCAATATGCTGGCCGGAAGGCTGCGCAGCAGGGCAAGGGAGCGGCGCAGGGAAGAGGAAGGGAACCAGAAGGCGGAGGAAAAGCAGGAAGAGGAAGGGAACCGGCAGGCGGCGGAAAGGCGGAAAGAGGAAGGGAACCGGCAGACGGTGGAAAAACAGGAAGAGGAAGGGAACCGGCAGACGGCGGAAAGGCGGAAAGAGAGTGAATAGGAAGATAAGGCTTGCAGCCATGGCTCTGCTGTTGGCCGTCTTTTGCGGAGCCGGCTGCGTCATTTTGGTCATCCGGCATAGGTATGCGGAAGAGGCGCAGGTCTATGAGCAGGCAGCGGAGGAATTCCTGCGCTGGAGAGAGGGCGGCGCCTGGGAAGCGGCAGACAATGCCTCCCAAACGGCGGACGGCGCGGAAGACCCAGACGAAAGCGCCCCCATGGTTCCGCTGGAGGTGGACTTTGATAGGCTTCTGGAAGTAAACGACGAGATTGTGGGATGGCTTTATTGTCAGGACACCCAGATCAACTATCCCGTGGTTCAGGGAAGCGATGATGAGTTCTACCTGAAGCACAATTTCAAAAAGGAGCCCCAGAATGCCGGTTCCATCTTCGTGGAGGCCATGAATCGTCCGGGCTTTGCGGATTCCAATACAGTTATCTACGGACATCAGATGAACGACGGCTCCATGTTTGACGCGCTGGGCAGCTGGGCGGAGCAGGAATTCTATGAGGCCCATCCGGTCATGTGGCTGCTGACTCCTGAAGTAAGCTATCAAGTCGTATTGTTCAGCGGATATACCACTGCCGCACTATCAGACACGTACACGGTCTTCACCGGCCCCTGCCGCCAGCTGGAGGAGTATCTGGAGCAGTGCGCCGCGAATTCGGACTTTGAAGCGCAGGTAGAGCTGGATGTTGGGGAAAAATATATTACGCTCTCCACCTGCGCCTATGATTTTGAGAATGCAAGATATGTCCTGCACGGGAAGCTGGTTCCTATGGAGAGGTGAGAAAGGCAGGAGGCGTCAGGCAGACAGGAACAAAAAATCGTAAGGATTCGGCTGAAGGGGCCGGATCCTTTTTCGTTCTTGTTTGTTTTTTCTCCTTTTGCGTGTATGATCTAAAAGTACAAGGCAAATGATAATAGGAGAAGGCGCCGGCCTTTATAATAAATAAAAAAGGAGAATAGAGATGAGGTACATGATTACGGAGGAGATGATGAACAGCTATCAGAAGCATTTGGTGAGAGGTGAGTATGCACAGGACACCATAAAGAAATACCTCAGAGACGTAGGCGCTTTTATGACATGGCTGGACGGATTCACCGCAGGCCGGACGGAGGAAGCGGCTTCAGATGTCAATACGGGCTTAAGCATCTCGCTGGACTCAGGCGTCACCGCGCAGGATTCTTGTCATGCATCGGACGCAGAAGAAGCTGCCCCGGAGTCGGAAGTGGGGGAAGGCGGCAGTTGGGCCCGGTCAGCGATGGTGGACAAGGAAGGCACCACCGGATGGAAGGCACACCTGACGGAGAAGGGCTATGCCCCCGCCACGGTCAATGCCATGCTCTCGTCCCTGAACAGCTTTCTGGGATATCTGGGCTGGGACGATTGTAAAGTGAAATTTTTGAAGATACAGCGCCGTACTTTCAGGGATCAGGAAAAGGAGCTGAACCGTGCGGAATACGGACGGCTGCTGGAAGCTGCGAAGGAAAGCGGAAACACCAGACTTGCGCTGCTTCTGGAGACGGTGTGCGCCACAGGCATACGGGTGTCCGAGGTGCGGTATGTGACGGTAGAGATCCTGCGGCAGAGACGGGCGGACATTTCCCTGAAGGGGAAGGTGCGGACGATCCTGCTGCCCGGAAAGCTTTGCCGGAAGCTTATGGATTATGCCAGAAAGAAAGGGATCGCATCCGGGGAGGTGTTCGTGACCAGAAGCGGGCGGGGGTGAATCCCTCCAAGGTATTTCCCCATAACCTGCGCCACTTATTCGCCCGAACCTTCTACAAGGCAAGCCGGGATATTGTGAAGCTGGCGGACGTGCTGGGGCACAGCAGCATTGAGACTACGAGGATCTATCTGATTTCTACCGGGGAAACTCATGCGCGTCAGATGGAGCGGCTGGGGCTGATCAGCTGAAAAGGGACAGAATCGCCATTTTGTTGCTTCAGATAATTGAATTTGCGCAGAAATGTTTGTTTATGGCTTCAGTATAGCATGGGAAATAGCGATTTTCAAGTCTATTTTATGCTATATTTCCGGATGAGTGACTTAAAAGGCTGCAGAATATTCCAATTCTCCGGATTTGAGGGCATGAAAAGGAGAGACTCTTAGAAAAATATTCAAGGGTCTTTGCTTTCCATGTCCTTTTTGTATTTTTTAAGCCCGAAATGCGGCTTTCGGAAGCTGCTTCAGCCTTTCTGCGGTTTTTTCCCGCAGGATATCCCTCCTCAAATTCCTATGTTTTTATCTTCATATGTAGGCGCAGCCGCGTCTGGTGGATTAAATGGCGATTCTGTGATTATGCGAGAGCCTCCAAATGATGGTTTCTTTAAACATTTACTATTTTGGATGCAGGCGTTCGGCAGATGACAGCCGCCGCCCGGATCAGTTCCTTGTGGTGGCCGGAGGTTTGCAAAAGAGGCGCAGGTACATAAAGAATGCGAAAGGAGGGGGACGCATGGTTCTTGTGATCAAGGCGGAGAGCGGTCCGCCATGCTGTCATGCCCTGCGGCCAAAACATCGCGGGCGGCGGGGCGGAAGGACTGTGAGCGATGGGCAACCGGGCAAACCGCGGGAAACGGCGGGACGCAAAGCCATAGGGACTAAGGCGGGGAAC
>RAZA01000026.1 GCA_003612485.1 bacterium D16-50 | reverse complement strand
AGGTCTATTAAAGTTACCCTTTTTCCAGAAAATCTTTTTTATTTTCCTCTTGACATTTTACCAAATTGCTTAAAAATGATTTCCTTTCCCTGCGCCGTGGCGGACGCGATCTCCGCCGCCATCCCTTCGGTGGCTTCCCCGAACACCCACACCTCGTCACACAGGGCGAGCAGCTCCATCCCCATAGCGATGCCGAGCTGCCTCTCTTCCTCTATCCCCTCATTTAAGAACTGCGGGAATAAGAGGTGCGGCGCAACAGGCAGGAAACCCTGCTCACACGCCATGCGGCAGTAGGCCGCCGCTTTCCTTGAATTCCCTTCCATGTCGCCACGGAAGGGGCTGCAGATAAAAACCTTCTTACGCATCAGTGCCTCCATCCTTTCTTCATTTTCCTGTCATGCGCCACTTTCGCGGCTTCGTAGGCTTCCACTTCCTTCTCGATCTGCATCAGCTTGGCGGCGAGGCTTTTCGCCACGATGCTGATTGCCTGTAAGATACCGATAAGCTCCTGTGATTTTTCCATAGGCTCCGTTCCCTCCTTCCCTGCCGTTTTGGAAGGCTCCCAAAATATACCCTCCTAAAAACCGTAATGACATTTTTTTGGAAAGTGGCGAAGGAAAACGGGAAGAAATTTATAAACCGTTCGACAAACATACGGAAATATGCAGAAATATTCCGTATGCCGTCAGATAATGTCATTTATGCACATCAAATCCCCTGTCCTCGAAAAACAGGCGCAGCTTCTCCAGCACCCTGTCCCTGCGGCTGGCAAGCGTCCTCCTGTTCTCTTTTTTCATCCGGGCAAACTCAGCCACCGGCATTTCCTCACCGACCACCCTGACAGCCAGACCGTAAGCCCGTCCTTCCATCCCTCGTAGGATTCTTCCGTGTAGCCGTTCTGCTCCATCGCCTCACGGTTCCGCTGTTCCTTTTTCTTCATCCGCCACCACGGGCGGTAATACCTCTGGTATTCCTCTTCCGTGACATCCATTGTGATTTCTTCATTCCCTGACTTTACTGTGATTTTCCTAAAAGACATAAGGCGTTCCTTTCTTTACGCCTTCGTAAAGCCAGATACGCCTTGATGCAGATATGGGACACACCCGGCAACGAAAAAAGGCCGGAGTAAGCTACTTGAATCTCTAGCTTTACTCCGGCCATTCGGTGACTCGTTGTTTAAGCGGTCCCACTCGCTCGGTCGTAAACATTATTCTGTTTACACTGGATTGGTCATGCCGCCGGCATGATGATCTTTACTATTTTTCCGCAGTGCGGGCATCTGAGCCTGAAAACGACTTCATAAGCCCTGTCGCGCCTGACGTCCAGCACCCTCCGGCTGCATACCGGGCATACACCTGTTTCCATCATATGGCTTCCTTTCCCCGTTTCCCGTATGCCGGGGAAACGTGTTTCCAATATTTTCCATCCATGTTATAAAGTATTGCCCGGTTTTTATTTCCTATACAGTTTTGCAATAAAAAGGCAGCCGGATTTTTAGCGTTCCCGGCTGCCCTTATGTATGCATTATTCTTTTTTTGGTTCCCATACTGCCGTGACAAGGTTGTTGCATTTGGGGCATTTCGTTGTGATCTCCACCTTTCCGGGGGAATCCGTCCCTATGTCCAGCAGACGCCCGCCGCATCTTGGGCATCTTAACTGTTCCATCGGGTATTCATCTTTTTCAGGAATCATTTTCCACCCTCCTTTGGCTGTTTATGCCGAAAGGGAACCGGGCAGATAATCCCGGTCCCCTTTTCTTTTGTCGCCCAGGGGCGAGGGGGTTCTCCCGCAATGCCCTTCTTTGCATCTCCACGGCATACGGCAGCCCTTCCGGTCACTGCCTGCCGTTTTCATCTTTCCCTTTCTTCTTTACTGCCACGAACACTCCTGCACCGATAGCGGCTGTCAGCAGGAGGATCACTATCATAATCCACCATACCGCGCCTGTCTGCCCGGTACCCGGATTTTCCGGCACACTGCTGTTCTCCGCCGTCCCGTCCCCGGCTTCCCCATCGGTTCCTTCCGGCTGTATGGGTTCCGCAGCGCCGTCTCCTTCTTCCTGTTCCCCGTCTATCGCGATCACATAATCGGACGCATGGGTGAATGCAAGGGATACCGTGCCGTCCTCTGCGATCTGGTCTTTACAGATAAATTCAAGCTCCCCTGTGCTTTCGTTGTAATAATACAGGCTTGCCGTGTATCCGGCGTTCTCTTTGCCAAGATTTATGGAAAGTACCGCCGTAAAGCCGAACTCCCCTTCATAGGCGAGGCTGATCTGGATGCTGTAATTCTCCCCGGTGACATTGTTAATAATATCAACCGGCACAGTCTTTACGCCCGTCTTTACGGAAAAATCAATGTCGCCCGCCTTGTCGGTGGTGATGTTCTTCCCGTCCACGCTCCAGAGGATGCCGCTGCCCATGTCGAAGGTGATGGTGATGTCCTTTCCCTTAATGCTGTCAAATATATCTCCCGGAACCACGGTGGAACCGTTCATATCCACGTTGATAACGCTGCCTTCCTCTGCGTTTTCTTCCTCGGCGCGGATGACCTCCCAGCCAATCTTGCCGTCCGCTCCCTTGATGAATGGCTGTTTTGTCCCCTGTGCGGGTGTCCCCGCGCTGCCGCTGCCCGGAGTAGTTCCCGGCCTTACTGTATTTCCGGTTCCCGGATTTACGGGCGTTGTCCCTGTTCCCGGTGTGGCTTCGTTACCTGGATTTGTATTATCTGCTGGCGGGATCACGGGTATCTGCGGCGTATTGCTTCCATTGCCCGGATTTGTACTGTCACCTCCGCCGCTGCCCTGTCCGCCGTTATTTTCATTGTCCCCGGAATTTCCGCCACCATTATTACCGGAACCGCCCGAATTTCCACCATCACCCGAACCGCCGCCATTGTTTCCGCCGCTGCTGTTGCGGGTGTAGTTCGCCTTTACGGTCACTGATTTTGCGGGCATGGTAAAAGTTGTGGTCTTTGCTTTGCTGTCGGCAAAACCAACGCCGTCTTCGCTGCTCCAGCCGGTAAAGGTATAGCCGCTTCTGTCATTTGCCGTGACCGTCACGGTGTCCCCCTCGGCATATTCGCCGCCGCCCGTGCCATCCGTCACGGTGACGGTGTAAAAGCGTTCCACGATATTCAATGTGCCGTTCACATAAGTGATATGATAGCTTTCGCTGTTTCGCAGCGTGCCGCCGTTTATCACAATATCATATTTTCCAAGGGTGTCCGTATTCTGTACACCGGCTATTATGGAAGGGGCTGTCGTAAAGGTATCGCCGTTCACCAGGCCGTCCGCCCGGTAAGTAAATGCAGGCATGGGATTCCCCCTCACAACCGTCTTGCTGTCAGCCCTCACCGTGAGCGCCTTCTTCGCAACCGTGACATTCCTGCTTGCGGAAGCCTCGTTGTATTTGTCATCCCCCTCTTTTATGGCGGTGATGGTGGCTGTGCCTGCCCCCACAATGACTGCCCTGCCGTCCTCTATGCGGATCACATCCTCATCAGAGCTTTCATACCTGACCGCGCCGCTGCCGTTTCCTCCGGTGGTCTTAAGGGTGACAGCAGCATCGCCATAGGTCTTTGCCCCGATTGCATCCAGGGCGAAATCCTGCTGGTTCTGCTTCGCCGCATCAAAGGTAAACTCCCGGCTTACAGCTTCCTTATAATTGCTGTCGCCTGCATAAACCGCCTTTATGGTATACGTTTTATCCAGAAGCCCATCCCATGTGTAAGAGGCTGTGCCATTACTTAACGTGGCTGCCCCTATCTCCACTTCCGTACTGCCCGTGCAGTCTATGAAGGTTACCGTTCCTGTGGGGAAAGCGCCTGCGCCTGCCTTTGCCACGTTCACGGTAATCGCTGACTGCCGGTCGTCTTTGCTGCCGGAGACCGCTGCCGTGATGCTGACTGCAGGAACCGCTTTTTCTACTTTGACTGACACCTTTTGGGTCGTATCTGTGATTGTTTCATAGTTTTTCTTCGTTTCTCCACTTGCCGTGAATACCACCGTATAGCCAGTATTATCCACAGCCGGTACCATACTGCCGTTTTCCCATGCAAATGTCCCGTACTCCGTACTGCCTCCGGTCAGGGCACTGTCAGATAATTTCTGCCCGTAGGCGATACTGCCTGCCGTAGGATAAGTAATAGCCGGTGCAGGCGCTTTCTCTATCGTAATCTTCCCTGTTGCCGTTGCCGCTTTGTAATTGTCGCTCTCCGCTTTGGTTGCGGTGACTGCCACGGTTCCCACTCCGATGATGGTCGCCTGGTCGCCGTTTACCATAAGTACGCCGTTATTTTCAGGAACCCGGTAAAGGACTGCGCCGTCCCCACTTCCTCCGGTGGTGGACAGGATGAATGTTCCGTTCTTTTCATACTGCGTTGTCACTGCCGTGGCTGCAAAATCTTTCTGTTCCGCCTTTTCTATGGAGAATGTTTTCTTTATCTCAAAACTGTAATTTTCTTTGCCTTTGACAGTGACGGTGGCAGTATCCGTACCAGCATTGATGTTATTGGCATAGGTTACGCCATAGTCTGTCTCCGCCAGCTTTGTGCCGTCCAGCGTAACGGTAACTCCGGGTTCACGAGGATTGCCATCATAGATCAGCCTCTCCGTACCTGCTAGGGCAACAGACAACGTGGAACCGCAGGCACACCTACTGTCAGCGTAGCTGCAATTTTCTTCGTCCCATTTCTTGCCGCAGGCAAGGCAGGTCTGCTGGTGGGTGGTGGTGCTGGTGGCATGGGTGTACTCGCAGACGCCCTCGCCGGTATGGTTGCACTTCTTCACCGTCACTGTGCCGGTCAGCGACTTATTGCCCAGCACACCCGTAAAGGGGGTTGTGCCGCTTTCGTCAAAATAGGCGTACCGGGTGTCGCCGCTGTGGGCCAGCAGGCCGCCGAGGGTGAGAGATGAGGATTGGCTCGTTATGACAATTGCCCCCGCCGTCCCGGAGTATTTTCCACCTGAGAGTTGAACAGACTGTGCATTGCTGACGGCCAATCCATAACCGCCGCCTGTGTTCTGTATGGTCACATTTTCGGTGACGGATAGAGATCCGCTCTCATCATTGACATTTACACCAGCAGATTGCGATCCCCCACCGGTAAAGGTTCCACCTTTCAGCGTGACATTTCCCCCCACATCAAGAGCGGTGCCGCTTGCAGAAACAACCTCGCCCGCACCCTGAATGGTCAGATTTGCGTTACTCCAAATGCTGATAGCTGTTCTACCAGTGCAGGTGATGGTATGCCCACCCAGGTCCAGGTTGCAGGTGATTTGGATGTCGAGTACTGGTGTTCGCGTCACATCCTTCAGCATCGTAATGGTCGCGCCATCGTTTTCCGTTTTGAACGCATCGTCCAAATTGCCCACATAGGTGGTAGAGCCGTACTTCTCCACCTTCGCAACGGCGGAAATATTGACATTTACCGTCCCTGCCGCGTCCGCCATATTGTTATTCCCTACGAATTTCGCGGTCAGCGTGATAGGGGCGCCGTTGGGTTCCACATTCCCCTGTTCCAGCACATCGGCGGCGCTGACGGTCATGGTGTAGCTGCCGTCCGCGCCCACACCTGCTGGAATGGACACTTGCGTATCGCCCACATACACCGCCATCTCGCCAGCCACTGGATCAAACTGCAGCCGCGACGCCGCTTTTGCCGGAGCCTCCCCGGTTGCGGTGGGCGTGGCCTTGACGGTGATTGTGTCATCAACAGTGAAGTCGCCGCACACTACGCTGCCTTTATAGGTTTGCACAACACCATCCCCTACAAACTGCGTGCCGGATTGCACCACGGTAAATGTCTTGCGGATTGCCTTATCGCCTTTAGTGAATGTAACCGTATACTCTCCTGCTTCTTTTACAACTGCCGGTTCGATGTTACGCGTCCACCCCTCCGTATCTGCGGTAAACTCCACCCCACAAACCGTAGCGTTCTCTTCCAGTATGATCTGGTCTGTATAGTCCTTCCCTGTATAAACCAGTCCTTCCGGAACAGAAATCATATCCTCATTTACATCGATCAGGAATTTTCCGTTCCCTGTCAAGACACCTGTTCCGGTCAGAGAATCCTTTTCATGGATACGCATCGTACCGTTGTTTTCTATTATAATGCCATCGGGAATCGTCAGCACAGCTCCCTCCGGAATCACGAAAGAATCTTTCTCTGCCACAGTCAAATTCGCTGCAGGGGTGTGGCTACCATAAACCTGATAAGTCGCTCCCGTATCAGATTTGAAAAATTCATAGGTAATTCCCTCCATCGTGCTGCTGTCATCCACGGTAATCGCTTTCTTAGAGCGAAGCAGAAACCGACCTATGCCTGTCACCTGTGAATTGGTAACAGCCATCTCGTCCTCACAATGGATAGCCGCATTGGAAACATCAGCCGATATCGTGGAATTGGTAATAAACGCCTTGTACTCCGATACCTGTGTGGATATATTCGTCACATACACTCCAAAACCGCTGGGATTGGTTACCTTCAATGCACTGTCGGTGATCACTGCCTTATTGGTTGCAACACAGTAATCAACAGCGCCTGACGAATTAGTTATGGTCACATCGCTGCCATTTTTAATGGTAAAACCACCGTGCGTAGTGTAAATATAGCCATTTGACCCATTCATGTTGAAGTTCACGGTTGCGTTGTCGATCTCCATATCATAGGCAAGAAAAATCATCTCCTGCATGGTGACATCCATATTTACTCCGCGAATAAAAATATAGCGGTCAGACCAACTTTTTCCATCCAAAGAAAGGGAAGCCCCCTGATCTCCTGTAATCGTTGTACTTCCAAACGCATTTCCATAAATGAGTTTTTCACTCGTTTTTACAGAATTATCCCCCTTTAGATAAAGCGTAAACTCCAGGTCGGCATTGGTGATGTGAACAAAAACCTCACCGGAATTATCAGAATGATAATCCGCTAATGTCAGAACACCGTCTGCATAGCTCCAGCCATCTCCGCTGTCACCGCTACAGACCTTCTGTCCAAACAACTCCAAATCAGGCGTCCCCTCCTCCACCGGATCAGGTATATTGGCCGCATCCAGCGCCTCTTGCAGCTCCAGACAGTGGGATATATCAATCTTTTCCTGTTCGCCCTCGTTCAGCTCCCGGTAGAGGTCGAGGATATGGTCAAGCTGTGCCCGCACATCCGCCGCATTGTCCTCTGTGATGTCCGCTGCATCCGGCAGGGCGGCAATCAGCTTTTCAATAGGGCAGATACGGCACTCATAGGTACAAGGACTCCCCCCACTGTCCTCCGATTCCGGCAGGTAGCCGCAGGTATCATCATGCTCCCTATGGTGCTTACAGAGGTCGGTATCTTCCGGCTGGTCTGTGTTTTCTTCCGTATCTTCTGTACTATCTTCTGTATCCTTCCCCTTGCAGTCTGACAGGCTGGCACCTTCCGCTCCGCACACAGGGCAGTCTGTATTGATACGGCAACCATTGTTGCCGTTGTCCTCTGTGCATAATTCCTCACAGATACATTCCTCCTGACCGGTATCCGGTTCTTTTACTTCATTTTCGTTTTCTATTCCCGGATTTTCGGATTCCCCGTCATTTATCCCATTACCGTCCGTATTATCTTCCGGTGTTCCGTCTGTCCCTTCATTGCATATTTCACACACGAAGGTGCAGGGACTTCCCTCCGCCGATTCCCGGTAACCGCAGGATTCGTCATGCTCATGATGGCAGTCCAGCTCCTTTGTGGTGCTGCCGTCTTCTCCCTCCACTATCCTGTAACAGTCCTCCGTATGCTCATGGGTACACGTATGCCCCGCTTCTGCCTCTTTGTAGCCGCAGTCCTGAGTATGCGACCTGTGGTGTGTGCACAGCCCGCCCCCGCTGCTCTCCGATGCGGATACGGCGATGCCGTCAAAAGGCAGCGTCTGGAATATTAATGCCGCCGCCAGCAGGACTCCCAACGCACGGTGCAGTTTCCGTGCATTTATGTCACGATGTATTTTCCGTGCGTTTGTGCCGCCCTGCCCCCATTTCTTTGCAGAAAAACTCTTATCCTGAAACCATTTTCCCATAATATATGACTCCTTTTTATCTTCAAAGGGGCGTCCCCTCTTATAAAATCCCTAAATTCCTCGCCGCCAGCACTGCATCCGCCTTGCCGGACACGCCCAGTTTCCGGTAGTTCTCCTTCGCATGGTACTTCACCGTGGCCTCCTTCATGGAAAGTTCCTGGGCGATCTTCCCCACACTCTTTCCCTCCGCCTGTAACCGGAGGACGGATAACGCCGCCTCACAGAAGTCCGGCGCTTTCGCAAGCTGCCCCTTTAAGTACACCGGGTAGCGCACCGCCACCTTCCCCGTTTCCCCCATCAGCCGGGAAAGCCACTCTTTGTCCGGTATCTCCTTTTCCAGAAAGCTCTTCCCCGCCGCCACAAACAGCTCCTGCGCCGCCGCCCCTTCCTCGCTGATAAGGCGGATAAAGCGATAGCCGCAGGCTTCCTTCAAAGCGGAGAGGAATTCTTCCTTCCACGCCCCGCCCGTCCGGTATTTCGCTATGGCACTGAGGAGGCACACTTCCATGCGGACATAGGTGCGCCTGCATTTCTCCGTGTAATAGCGCAGCTTCTCCAGCAGTGCCTGTGCTTTTAAATATTCCCCAATGGAAAGGTAGCAGCGCACCTTCGTAAGGTAACGGTAACGCTCCATGACACAGAACTCCCTGTCCTCGTCCGGGGCCTGCGCCATCCATGCCGACACTGCTTCTTTATCCCCCTGGTAGAGCGCAAGGCGGCATCGTAACGCCCCTATGTTGGGAAGGAGCTGCACCGCCCCCTGCCCCCTGACACCCTTTTCAAAAGAGGCAAGCACTTCCGCCGCCGTCTGGATTTCCCCCTGCAAGATGTCAAGCCGCACCTGTAAGCCCACGGCGGCAAAGGCGATCTCTATCATGCCGCCGCCCTCCGCCTCCATCTTCGCGCGGGCAAGGAGGGTTAAGACCTCGTAGGCGTCCTCCCCTTTTTCATAAAAGCTCTCACCCAAAGCGGCCTTCACAAGCCCTTTCCCGTACCGGCCAAGCACCCGCTCCACCAGTTTCCCGATTGTCGCCGCCAGTTTCCTGTCCTCCCGGCTCCAGTGGCAGAAGTCCTTGCCCCCGTTCATGGTGCTGGGGTAATTGCTTGTGACGGAAAACTCCGGCAGGCTCATGCCCCGGTCAAAAATCAGGGCAGGCATCCTTTTCATAATATCAATCATGTCTGCGCTCCCCCGGTGGGGCAGGGCGATTTCAAGGTAGGCAAGGCGGCTTACAGCCTCCCGCTTCTGCCCGCCCTTCGCGGTGGATGCAAATTTTTCCAGCTTCCGGTACCAGTATTCGCTTTCCTTCTCCTGCATCATCAGGGAATAGAGCATGCTCATCCCCGCCATCAGCACGGGGCTTTCTTCCAGTTCCCTTTCTTCCATCTGTAAATAATAACGGCGCAGCTCAAAGTAATGGCCGTTGCCGGGATTGAGGCGGGCGTTCCGTATCAACAGTTCCCTGATCCGCTCTTTCTTCCCGCACTGTTCAAACATGGCAAGGGCGGGCACGATCTGCCCCTGCATCTCGTAATACAGCCCCGCGTTGTAGGCATGGTCTGCCCGCTCCTGTGGGCTGTATTCCTTTGCCGCCCTTCTGCGCAGCGCCCGGATAAGCTGCGGGCGCAGGCGGTAGGTGCCGTCTTTGCAGGAAAGGAAATTCCCTGTCTCCACCGCCCGCTCCAAAAGCTCCGGCGCATGGCGGTTACCCGTGACCATCTCCGCAAGGGGAAGGGTAAATTCATCGGTGACGCTGACCTGCATGAGAAATTCCAGCAGATCGCAGTCCCACTGCACCATCACATGGCTTTCCAGGTATGCGGCAAAAGCCTCCACGATTTCTTCCGCCATCTCCGGGCCGGGGCGCATGCCTTCCAGCATCTTAAGGGCGGCATGGCGCACGATATAGGCGTTGCCCCGGCTCCTTTGCACTACAAATGCCAGTTCTTCCTTTGTGATACTAAGCCCCTGTGACTCCATGTAGGCGGCAGCCTCTTTTTCCCCAAGCCGCAGGTCATCCTCCGTGATGACGAGGAACCCCCCGCCCACATAGGGCGGCATCAGCCAGGCCGGGATGGGGCTGCGGCAGATCAGGATGGGCCATACATCCTCCCGCTTTATGAGGGAAAGGACAGCCCTGCGCCCCTCCTGGTCTTTCAGAAGATGCAGGTCATCCACAACCACCACTGTCCGGGTTTCCGCCCCTTTTCCTTTCCTGCCCCCCTGTGCCGCTACATCGAGAAGCCCTGCGGCATCCTCTGCACTGGAAATATAACGGTACCTGCGTTTTGACAGGTACTGCTTTACCAGTTCCGTTTTCCCATAGCCGGTTGCCCCATAGATATAGACCGTCTGCCCCAGCCCATTTGCCGCACGCAGTTTCCTTAATGCAGGCTCCGGCGCTATATATCCTTTATCCAAATGACCTTCTCCTTCCACAAGTCTGGGGCTGCCACACCCTGCGGGTTATCCCCAGACCAAAAGAAGCCGGTTAAGAGACATGGGTATTCCCATGCCTCTTAACCGGCCCTGCCATTTCTGTGTATGTAAAAAATAATAACGGGGTAAAAAAGGGCGCAGCTATGCCGCTTGCTTGCTTGCTTGCTTGCTTGCTTGCTTGCTTGCTTGCTTGCTTGCTTGCTTGCTTGCTTGCTTGCTTGCTTGCTTGCTTGCTTAACAGATTATACGCTTTACCCATCTTTTTGCAACCCCTTTCCCGTTAATTTTTCATGCTGCGGATATGCTGTGCATCCGCAGTTATGCTTTATTTTACGCCATTCCTCCCGTTAAGTCCACTCTCCAAACGGATAGTACGGGCACTTTTTTCGGTTTTTTCAAAAATTTTTTTGTTTTCTGACTTTATTAAAATATCCATGAAATTTGAAATGTAAAGAAATGAATTGTGAAATCTTAAGACATGAGAAAAAGGACTGCCGAAACAGCCCTTTTCTCCTATTATCACTTATCCATTCACTTTATACCGTTTTACTCATATGCAAACACGGAAAACCTTATACTATCACGAAAACTCCCATTCTGTTTCCGTGTTCGTATATGGGTTTTGCCTGCGAGTACCCGAGTTTCTGTGATAATAACCAACTTTTGCCTACGAGTATATACTATCAGGCAAAAGACCCCCGGAACAAAAGTTCGTACCCTCTCCAATGTAAAAATGCCCCTAAAAGCACACGGAAATAATGTAACTTTGGAATCTATGTAGTGCTGAAAGTTCCGTGTTTACGAGCTTTGTAGGATTTCCGTGTCCGTATCTGCCGGAAACTAAGACACCTGCCTCGTTCGCACACCTCGATACAAACAATAGAAACTCTGAGGGTGGGTAACTTTTACATGGGGTTTCACCCCACCCCTTTACCCCTCTGTTTACCCCTTTTACCCCATCTTACACCACCCCATTTCGGAATGGTTTTTTTCTATAATAAGGGGGGACTTTTCTGCGACTATGCTATTCTTCATCCCCTATCTGATTTAGCATCTTTACCAATATTTGAGGAAGCGGCACTCCAAGCCGATTTATATTCTTTAATATAGCAAGCCCTTCATTTGAAATGTAAAACAGAATAACTGTCGTCCGAATTGCATAACTGCTTTCAATGATTGTACCTACTATATTGGAGACAATCACCAAAATAAATATCGCTGCTTTCTTAAACATATTCTTTAGCAAAAACACATTGGAACGCTTCTCTTCCCCCACGATCACAAGGAGCATTTCTGCTATGTAATTTATTACCATAAATACAATCAGCGCAGATAGAAATTTATCAACCCCTCCCAATAATTGAATAATGTAGTCTGCCATATCCATCCCATCCTTTCTCATAATAATCTAAATATCATCTGCATGGCTTGTCCCATATCCTGTTTGCACATATAAAATAGCCAGAGCAAATTATCTGGCAGGTTTTATACCCTGTCCCAATAATCTGCTCTGGCTATTAGTGGCTGTCCTATCTGACGCCCTGTTGCTCAGTCAGCAAACATTCCCTTATTCATTCACAACCATTTTGTAAACTTCTTTTTCCCGCAAAGTTGGCTCTGCGGTCATTTTATCATAATCCACCAACAAAAATGTATGACATTTGCTACACTGAATAGAGGATTTTCCTGCAGCATCTTCATACGCTAAAATCTTCCCCTTACTGCAGCAAGGGCATTTGATTACCCCTTTGGTTTTTATCCCTTCCATTCATAACACCTCCTCAACTAAATGGCAGTTCTTCGTCAATGCCATCTGGTATATTCATAAAACCATCCGATGCATTGTTCTTTTTAGGATTTAAATACCTATCAATCAAACTTTTTGCCGATTCAGATATTACAAAATCTGATTCATGCAACTTGACAGATTTAAAAAGTTCATCACATTTTCCCTTCAATTTATTACTCTTATCATCAAAAGTTGAGCAAATCAACTCTAGGTCTGGGTCATTACTATCATAGTAGTTTTGATTATAATCCTCCCTGCCTGTATAACGATACAGTTCATATCCCTTTTCACCAAATTGATCTTCAAGCGGCAAAAGATAAAGTTGGCCTATACTGGTTTCTGCGGAAAAAATGTCATCCGTAAGCCCTACTGCCTTTGTTTCATTTGCATTCCCATCTGGAGCGTACTTATACCGCTTCGTTCCGTCCAGTCCGCCTTCTTCCAATTCCCTGAAAAATATTCCTACATGTTCTTCTTCCTTATTACCTTGATTGTTCCAATGAATTGTTGCTTCATCTGTCTCCTGCTTCAATTTCTTAAAAAAAGCAATTACATCACATAGAGATTGGGTAGGAATCTGAAAATCAATATTTAAAAGATCATCGACATTAACTTGAAAAATCGCCGATATTTTCCAAACAATATCCACAGATAATCTTTTCTTTGAATCCGGATTCACTGTTCTGGAAACATACCCTGCGCTCACGCCTAACAGTTCCTCAAGGTCAGAAATCCGCAGACCATGCATCTTTAGCAAATAATCCAAATTACTGCCTAGAAACTTGGAATCATAGTTTGCCTGTGCATTTATAAACCCATTAATAAAGTTTTTCTGCTCCTCTAGCTTTTGTTCTATCTCCACAATTCTACTTTCTAGTTTAGGTGTTTCTTCATCATCCAATTCCAAATCCAACTGTAACGAACTGATTTTTTTTGTCAGTTCCTCGGAATTCCGTTTTGCCAAACCATAGTCTTTAAAAGACTTAATCGGATGAACTTTAATTTCCTCACTCATATTTATTCCTCCGCCTTGCTTATTTGACTATAGATTATCACAGTCCTATTGTATTGTCAATAGTACAAATCAACTTTTCTATTTGAATTATTTTTGATGTATGCCGACCATTCATTTCAATAGCCATAGTCATTTCTACACTTATCTACACAATTTACTAAACTAAATTTTTGTTGCAAATCCTTTAAACAAACAGGCAAAACCCCAAACTATCACGGAAACTCATATACAAACACGAAAATTCCAGGCAGTTTCCGTGTTTGTATCATATCCCCCGTTTTTCAACAGCATTTTCCGTCAAACAAATACGCCTTTCACCCAAAACCGCCAATATCCTACACCCTTTTACCTTTCCGTTTTATACTATCACGGAAACCCCCGACTTTTGCGTGATAGTATACTTTTGCCTGATAGTACGATTTTTTCCCCTATCGCCATGCTATCAGCGGCATTAAAAAACACCAAAAAGCGGGGCCCACCACCCACTGTGATGAACCCCACAAAGCCTAAAAAACCTTGATTTTAAGCCTTTTTTCAATACTTTTGCCTGCAAGTACCCAAATTCCTATGGCATCAATTTAAGATTGCCGCCTGTGCAGCGTGTATCAACATTAGGGGTTTTTTCAATTTCTACAGACTTATCTTTGTTTACACAAAGTTTCATCCGTGTTTCATCGCCAAACATACTCAACTTCCATAAGAAGCAGTCTTTGTAAACAATTATCTCATCCACAAAATCATCTATTATTTCCTCTGGAATGTCATACACCGAAAAATCAAAATTATTTTCCAGCCCGCACTTTAATACCTCCAGTCTGCGATTATAGTCCTCATCTGACATATCCTCATCTACTTGATAACCTTCTAACTGCTTTTCAAGTCTTTCCTTATCTTCCAGCAGTTCTTTTTTCTTTAGGTCAAACATGGCTTTGTCAATTTCACCATTTACCCGAAGATCAACAAGGTTTTCGTACTTTTTATCAGTTTTGGCAATCTTAGCTTTTAACTCCTTGATTTCTTTTTCAAAATTTATGTATCGGTCATCCTGGATATGTTTTTCAAGCATTTCCTCGGCAATCAGCCTCACCGCCGTCCGATCTTTCCAAAAATTTTGAAAGACCACCTTTGCCATAACCTCTAACTTCCATCTTGGAACCATTGGAGCCTCACAAATGCCCTCCAAGCTAAGACCTTTTTTTGTTCTTGTAGCAATAGTACCTGTGGAAATCTGCCTATAACATTGGTATGCGTATTGTGGCTCTCCTGATGATGTCCTGTGCCATACTCTCCGGTTAAAGCTACCACCCGAACAGCTACACTTCAATTTTTTTGTCCACACATCTCCTGATGCGTGTTTTCCACGCTTACCTCGATTATCGACAGATTGTGTTTTTGTATCCATCTTTTTTCGCACTCTTGTATATTCTTCTTTAGTAACAATAGGAGTATGCGTACCCTCTGCCACTATATTTTCTATCTCTCCGTGATTCTTGATTTTCTTCTGTTCCAAATAATCAGGTACATATTCTTTCCTGTATACAATCGTTCCACAATAGAAAGCGTTGTTGAGTACCCTGCTAATAGTAGAACAGCTCCAATTCTTCAATCCCGTAGCAGTCAGTCTCCCGGCATTTTCTAAAGCAAATTGTATCTGTCTTAATCCCATTCCGTCAAGATACATGTCGAAAATCATTCGTACTGTTTTTGCCTGTTCCTCATTGATGACAAATTCTTTTCCAACCCTGTCATAACCAAGTATATTGCCAGTTCCGTATGGCACAGCATTTTGAAAAGAAACTTTCTGTCCTGCCTTCACCCTGATCGATGTCTTCTTACTTTCATTTTGCGCCAACGTTGCCATAATTGTCAAACGAAGTTCTCCGTCCTCATCATTCATCGTCCATATATTATCCTCTGTAAAATATACCTCAACACCATACTTCTTTAATATTCTTGTCTGCTGCAAAGTATCAACGGTATTCCTCGCAAACCTTGAAACCTCTCTTGTTATAATCAGGTCAAATTTCCTATCTTCCGCATCCTCCATCATTCTCAAAAAACTCTGTCGTTTTTTTACCGAAGTACCCGTTATCCCTTCGTCTATGTATCTTTCATATAGTGTCCAGTCCGGATGCTTTGCAAGAAGATCATCATAATATTGAACTTGATTTTCTAAGGCTGAAAGCTGTGCTTCATGTTCGGTTGAAACTCTCGCATAAATTGCTACAGTTCTTTCCATGATTCTGCCCTTCCATTCTTCCTACTTTGTTACCACGCTTTCATAATATCACATTTTCTCTCTAAGTGCAACACTTTTTATCTTAGGCAAATAATCTTTTCGGATATTTTTATACACAATCTCGGAAATATCACCTTTGTGATACATATGCCGTATCATAGCAAGTGCCATGATAATTTCTTCATCATGCCCCATGACAAGATTTTTATTCTCTTCCTTTTCCAAAAAAATCACCTCCAAACATTACAAGACTTTATCTGCCCATGACAACCACGAATCCCTTTCCCGGCTCTCATCAGCAGACAAAACTTCTTTCAATCTCTTTCAAAAAACACATACGGGTGACAGCTCATTACACTGTCCACATCGGTATCGCACCGTCATTCCAAACTGACCGGGATAACCCGGAAGTATCATTATCAAAGATATGCCTCATTGCCTCATGCAACTGCTGCACTTTTCGCCAGACATTTATCGCTCACTGCCTTAACTTCAATACCAGATTTCAATATTCCCTCGTATACACTCCCATGCAAAAATGGAAGCAGGCAACTCTTGGCGTGTCCGCATAGCGGCTCCGCACATCCCACACGTCCCGCATGTATTTACATATTCATTTTTCAAGGTACGCCTGGACAGAATTCTTCTGCCCGTTCTGGATAAAATCATTTCTGGACTTGCCAGCCCAAAAAGCACATAAGCACTCTCCGTCTGCTATGAACGGTTCTGTAAAGATTATGTGCTTTAGCGGAATGGCAAGTTTACAATTCCAGTTTATCAGGGCCGTATTTATGTAAAATCTGTGCAAGGACTTCTTTATGCCTGTCCTCTGCTTCTTCGTATATTTCCTTTAAGGTTTCAAGTTCCCTTTGTGTTAGGGAATTGACATGCGGATTATAATGCCCTCCCATAAAAACCCCGCCCGCAACACCTGGCTTTGTGTAAATTGGATACGCAAAAGATAGAGCCTGAATGTCGCTTTTTATCGTGCCAACAGTTACATCAAATTCGCTTGCCAGCTCTTTTGTTGTTGCGTGATGCCGGACAATCAGAATACTGATGATCTCATTCCTGCGCTCTGCTGCATTCATGCTCTACCTCCTTCCTGCGGGTTTTTAAACTCATTCTATTGGCAATCGGTATGATTTTTCTGTACCAATTACTCAAATATTTTTGAGCGTTTTTTGATTCTGTTTCAGATTCAATTTATCCTTCTATCTTTTGTTGACTTTCCTCCTGCCGCTTGTTAAAATCTTTAGTGGATAAAATCATAAATTCATAAAAGTACACTCAAACTGCTATGAGCCGGAACAGGGTAATTCTGCCTTGTTCTGGTTGTGGCAGTTTTTTATTTGCCAAAGCAATCCTCTTACAGCCCAATATCCGCAGGGCTTTACAAAAGCAGGGGCGGTAACGCCCATATGTGTTGTAAGACGCTCGCCTATGCTCGCACAACACGCAAATTCCCTACGGGTAATTTGCCACGAATAGCAAGCACTGCCTATGGACGTCCATAGGCTTCAATTCCCCCAAGTTTCTCCAAGTGGAAACTTGAGGAAATTGGCTTGCAGAGGGCATATCCCCCTGACCCCCTTTGCGCTCCAAAATTCAGAAATTGCCTCTGCGGAATTTCTGAATTTTTACGCTTGAAAAGCCCTCCTGCCGGATACGGCATATTACAAAAACAAAGCATTTATAATGAAAGGAGCTTCCCAAACAATGGAGAACAGAGAACGTCAAAACCGCTTAACACTACGTCTGAGCAATGATGAACTTTACATACTGGAGCAAAAATGCAAAGCCTCCAATATGAAAGACAAATCCTCTTTCCTGCGGCATCTGATTTTGTACGGCTATGTCTATGACATTGACTACTCAGAGCTTCAGGAATACAATGCTGCGCTTGCCAAAATCGGGAACAACTTAAACCAGATTGCAAAGCGTATGAATGCCACAGGCAACGTATACAAAGCCGATGTAAACGAAGTAAAGGAGCTGATGCAAAAGGTATGGCATACACAAAAATCCATGCTATCACGGCAACCGTTGATAAAGCAGTAGACTACATCTGTAATCCCGAAAAGACCGATGAGGGCATACTGATTTCTTCTTATGGGTGCAGCCCTGAAACTGCCGCCTATGATTTCAAATTCGCACTGTCAAAAACCAGGCAGTCCGATCCAAATAAAGCCTATCATCTGATACAGTCCTTTCTTCCCGGTGAGGTTTCTTATAAGGAAGCCCACCAGATAGGCATAGAGCTTGCTGACAGACTTTTAGAGGGAAAATACTCTTATGTTGTCACCACGCACATTGACAAAGGACACGTCCATAACCACATCATTTTCTGCGCCGCCGATAACGTCACTCATGGGAAATATCATGACTGCAAAAAGTCCTATTACAACATCCGCAGTCTGAGCGATGACCTCTGCCGGGAGCATGAACTATCCATTATTACTCCAGGTGAAAAACGTGGGAAAACTTACCGGGAATGGCAGGCTGGAAAAAACGGTTCCGCATGGAAAGATCAGTTAAAAGCCGACATTGACGAAGCAATAAAAAACGCTGAAACTTACGAGGACTGCATCGAGCTGATCCGGGCAAAAGGCTACGAAATCAAAGGCGAGGACTTCGGGGAAAAAGCGCATAAATTTATCTCATTCCGTCCTCTGGACAGAGAGCGTTTTGTCCGTGGAAGCGCAAAGTCTTTAGGCACGGAGTATACCAAAGAACGCATCAAGGAACGCATTGAGGCAAAGGCGCTTGCAAAAGATAAAAAGCGTGTACCGTTCCCCTCCAGAAAGAAGCATGTTGTCAAAGATTATTCAAAGAAAAATCTTATTGACACCGCCGAAGATAAGTTTGCACAAAACCCCGGTTTAAAGCATTGGGCTGACATCCAGAACCTTAAAATTGCTGCCGCAAGTTACAGCCAGGCAGGCTCCATTTCCGAGCTTGAAAAGCAGATCGCCGCCAAGTCCACACTTGCAAAAACAGCCCGTGCTAGCCTTGTGGAAACCGAGCGCCAGCTAAAGGATTTGGGGCAGGTTTTAAAGTATGCCGAGCAGTACAAAGCCAACCGCATCTACCATATCCGCTACCAGAAGTCAAAGGATAAGGACAGATACCTGCGCCAACACGAAACGGAGCTTCTGCTCCATGACGGCGCTGAAAATATGCTGAAACGCTTTGGCGTTGGCACTAAAAACCTTGATGTCGAAAAGCTCCGCAGCGATTATAATGCGCTCTATTCAAAAAAGCAGGCTTTACAGAAAACTTATAAAACCGCTGAAAAAGAAATCACTGACCTTAGCCGGAAACTGGATAACCTCAACCAATACCTTGGCCGCAGCCCGGAGCAGGCGGCTGTTGACAGGAAAGTGGAAAAAAGCCGAAATAGCCTCTAAATTCGACATTAAAAAAGGGTGTATCCCAACGAGGTTTTTGTCCTCTATTGCGATACACCCTTATGTGTGTGGCAGTCCTTGTATTCAGACCTTCTTCATATTTAATGTTGTGCATTTTCTTATATCGCTCTTTCATGTACTCTAATTCACTTTCTAACTGTATTCCGCCGTAATTCACGCCTGCCGAAGTGTATTGTAAACTACTATCGAGGTGAATCACAATGAATGAAGCAAAACAAAATCTTGCCGCCGCAGTGCGTGATGCCCGGACAGAACTCGGACTCTCGCAGGAAAAACTTGCCGAAATCCTGAATATTGACTCACGCACCATACTCAATATCGAAGCCGGACGTGGCAACCCCAAATTTGAAAAGCTGTACCCCCTGATTACATACCTGAAAATACCAGCCGGCAAAATCTTTGATCCGGCATACAAAGAAGAAACTCCAAACCTTCAGAAGCTCCTTGCCCTGCAAAAAGACTGCACGGAACAGGAAGCTGCCGATCTGATACCTATGGTTCGTTACATGCTTGGTTTGCTACGGAAATAGCAAATTCTGCGGCTGATATCCTAATCTAAAATTCATCATTTTGTACTATCTTAAAAGTGCAAAGGCATCTATTGGTATCTTCCAATAGACGCCTTTACTTTCAAATCACCTGCTATGTATTCTTTACCTGCAAACTTCCCACACAATAAGATAATGTGGAGGTACAATTCCACTAACAATCAATTCTTTAAATTGTCCCTATTTTACTATCACAGCCCCTTCATTGAGCTGAAACATCCCCTTAATATTAATCCGGACACGCTGCCTACACATTGTTCTTTGAACGTTTCTCAAGTTCCTTTATGTATTCACCAAATGTGTATATCTTATCTTCTCCCGCAAAACGGAACCTTGCTCTTGTCCCCTCCATGCAGGTTGCCTTTATCATATCGGAAACGGACATTTTCTTGCTCTGGTTGCTCTGCACCTGCTTATCAACCGACTGCATAAGCTCCTCTTTCGTCCAGACCTTTCCTACAAAAGAGGGAGGCGACTTTGATGCCATTCCCATAAACTCCCGGTCAAAACTCTGTGTGCCATTCTGTGCCTGGCGCACCTTTGCTTTTCCTGCTTCCGGGTATCCTGCTGCTCCTATTCCATTTACATTCATTTCCTTTCATCCTCCATTATTTTTAATATTGCGGCTCCTCTGTCGGTCAGAGCCGCCTCTGCTCTCTCATAATAAGTCCGAGCATTTTATCCTTTCATACAGAAACACTTTTTCTACGTTCCACGGCAACAACTCCTTTCCCTGCTCCCCGATTCCCCAATCTGCCGAAACGCTGAGGAACCTGCCCTGTCCGTCCTCTGCGGCTTATTGGGGATATGGAGCGCAAGATTATTCAATACTTTTCTTAATTCCGTCCATCTGCCATATAATCATAGAATTTTTTAAAGGACAGATATCCAGCCAGATTATTATTGTCATACTGCATCTGCATGAATTCTTTTACCATATTCATAAAGTTCTTTTTCACATTAATGCTGTCCTCATCATAGGTTATATCGCCATTCACACCACCCGCAGCCGACATGAAGTTTCCGAATGCGTCAGAAGTATAGCCCTGCACATCACTATATGTAGCATAAGCAAGCATTTCCAGATAGCTGGCGTTTTCCGGATCGACATCATTGATTCTCACATTGGTATCTGTATAATCACCCGATTTGTCCCAATGCCTTACTCTGTATTCAGGATCAGCGTCATTATAGTTATCTGCCTTATAGACAGATGCGCTGGTGCCGTCCGGGAACCCAACTGCCGTCAATGCCTTATCTCCGTTCTCTCCTGTATAATGAAGCGTGATATTAGAAGTCTGGGTGCTGCCCAAATTTCCCATTGTGGGTTTCTGCCTGTTCCTCATCTGTGCTGCCCTGCTCATTCCGATATAATTGCTTCCATAACTATAGTTCCCTATTCCATTTACGCTCATTTTCAAATCCTCCAATTCGTCAATTATTTTTAGTGTTACAGCTCCTCTGTCGGTCAAAGCCGCCTCTGCTCTCTCATAATAAGTCCGAGCAGTTTATTCTTTCATACAAACATACCACCTAACTTCCTCTGCCTAACTTCATGACAAACACCTCCCTTCGCTGCTCTCCCATTCAGAGCCTCCCCTGCACCCTTGCAGTCCGCAGAGGCAAAGTTTTATGCGCCTCTGCGGAATAGGGTGTAAGGATTATATTTTCACATCCAATGTACTGCCCGAAACAGACGACCTTTTCACAAGGGTATTGCCTCTTTTGACAAGCTGACTTTCTACGGATTCTCTTGTAACACTGTCCAGTATGCTTGGATCAAATGGCTGTCCCGGCTCCCATTTCGGATTAGCCGCCTTGACCGCCGCATACATCGCAGAACGGTATTTCCCCTCATACTGCTGCAAAGTCCATGTCCCTTTTGCACGGTCTTCCTTCTTTACGCTTAGCTGGTATTCCCTGAATATCTTAGACCTTTTTGTGGTATCGCCATTGGAAATGCCATTCTCCTGAATGAACTCCCTTTTCACATTGTCAAACATCTTCTGCCGCGCATCATCAGAAACATCTATCAACTGCTGCCATGTTGAGCGATCTACTTCGCCGTCCCTCCCATGATACATTCCGGGAACTACAACTCCTCCCGGCCCGACAAAATCCCCGTCAGAATTAAAGTTGCTCATCACATTTCTCATATGCGCTTCCCGTCCGCCAAGCAGCTCATACATCATTTTCTGCTCCGGTGTCATCATAGCTTCTTCTGCAATGACGCTATCCAGAAACTCATCTGCTGCCGCTTTATACTGTTTACTGCTTGTATTGATGCTTTTGTAGGCAGAATTACCGCCTGCACCAAACCCACTAATATTCATGGACATACTATCATCCTCCTTGATAAAATATTTCAACGACAGCCCCTCTGTCATTCGGAGCTGCCCATGCCCCCTTATGGTAAGTCCGGGCATATCCTGCTTTACTTCAAAATGCCCGCCGCATCATATGCCGCAATCGAAACTGCCTTTTTGGTTATGCTGGTCTGATAATATCTTTCGTCCGCTTCCTGCTCCATCAGCTTGCGTTTCAGGGCGCTTTCCTCATTCAGCCGGGCATATTCCTCACGCCTTTTCTTCTTTGCCGCCTGCTCTGCTTCAAACTGACGCATTTCTTCCTCTGTCGGGCCGGTAATATTACCACCATGACTGGAAGCCCGGAAACGTGCAATCTCTCCATTTTCATCCAAAACAATCAGATGGGAACATACCCTTCCTGGTACTTGGTTTGCTGCAATAAAACTCTCCACCTTTGCCATGACCTGATTTGCCAGTGCCGGATCATTTTTCATTTTGTCTTCTAATTCCGGCGGTACAACAATCGACTTCTGCCCGGCGATTGAATGGAGCCTTGACTGCACCTCTGACGAATCCATAGCGGGATTTGCCCCATTGGGCTTCCAGTTCACGGCAGCTTCATCTAAGTCATTACGGAAAAATTTTTCAAATGGAAAATCATTCCTTTCCCATACCCCCTGCGGAATATTGAACGCATCTGCCGTATGATAGTAGGCTCCCGGAAACCTCGCCTGCCACATATCCTTAAAACTCATTCCCGGCACATCCAACTGCCCCGCCGCCTTTGCCGCCGCAAGCTCCGCAAAGCTCATGCCCTCGCTTTTACCTGCTGCCCCATTCTTCTGGTACTGCTGCGCCAGATAATACCCGCTTAATTTACCTGTCAATCCAAAATCCATCTTCAATCCTCCTTTTCATTTTTCATCATCACGGACAGGATGAACACCCTGCCCTTTACCTTAAAATCCATTGTCCCCTGATACTTTTTAGCCGTACTTTTGATATTGGCAAGCCCTATCCCATGATTCTCCCGGTCTGCCTTATCTGTCACGGGGAACTCATTCTGCGGTTTTCTCACCACCCTTCCGTCAAAACTGTTCTCCACTTTTAGGAAAAACAGCTCCCTCTTTTGGAATGAACTGATGTAGATAAAGGCTTCTGCATCCGGCTCCTTCGCTTTCAGCTTCCTGCAAGCCTCCATTGCGTTATCCAGCGCATTCCCTAAAATAATGCCGATATCATAACTCTGGATGAACAGCTTTTCAGGGAACTGCAGCCCTTCCACATCCATCTGCAAATCCGGCACTGTGTGAGTGATCTCATGGTATTTCATGTTCAGCAGGGTATCCACGACAGTGTTCCCCGTCTTAAACCGGAATTCCAGCCTATCCATAGCCTGGTTCAGTTCCTCCAGATAGGCTTGCAGTTCTTCCTCCTTTCCACCCGCAAGCTGCATGATGACGGAGAGCGTATTCTTCATGTCATGCTTCATCCCCCGTATCCCGGAATAGACACGCTCCATCTCCCTCATATGCTCCTGTAAGCTGCCGACCTGATTTTCCAAGATAATCCGGCTGCTCTTTTCCCTGTTCCAGCAGATCATGTCCTGAAAGAGCTTTACCCCGAACACAATGGAAAACAGTAACAGCAGCAGGATAACAGGCACTATAACTATCAGTGACGGATATCTGTCATACAACAGTTCTGGCGCACCACTTTCCGCTGTATCTATAGTAACACGCAGTAAAGTACATACCATCAGACCTGCCAGCCCCGGTGTAAGGATAAATAACAGTTCCGTCTTGTGTATGGCATAATCCTTTTCCCGGTAATCCCGCACAATCTTCCTCATGGTAAAATACAGCAATGCTGCCCCAGTCACATGAAACAAAATCTGGTTTCCTATAATGGTAATGTTTACAACAAAATTATAAAATTTCAATGATTGGATGTATCCATTTCCCAGACACCAGTCCCATAACCGGAACAGATGATTCCCTAATTCAAAAAACATATGTGCAAGGAAAAAACTCATTTCACCCACAGCCATAAATGTGACTATAAGAAATAAGGTTATCTTCCCTACTGCCCTATAAAAGACCAATACAGCCACCGAAATGATACACAGGATCACTGCCAGCCTTGCGATAACCCAAAAACTCGTATAGCCCTTTGGTAAAAAAAATCCCACTCCTAACCGCAGAACCCCATACAGCACTGCGGCTGCCAGACCGCCTATCCGTCGGTTCCGTATCCTTCCCTCCTGAAAGCTCCCAAAGAAATACTGCAGGCAGTATCCCTGAAACATGGCAGAAAAAATTTCTAACAGCCAGCTTACCACTTCATACACAGGACACCCCTCCATTCTGCAAATACCACATATATGCCTTTACAAACTCATTGTGCTTCTTCCTTGTCAGGTAAACTTTGCCGCCATTGGAAAGGAAAATGCTGTCATTGTCATATCTCACTATGTGTGCCATATTTACCAGATACCCTCTGTGGCAGCGGTAAAAGCCGCCCTCAAGCTGTCCTTCCAGTTCATCCATCGTGGCATACGTCTCTATGATCTCCTCCATGTCCGTGGTATGGATCTCCACTTTCTTCCCCCTGTTTTCAATATACAGGATGCTGCTTAAGTTAAGCGTATACCCCTGATTCTTCGTCTTGATGAATATCTGCTGTTCCTTCTGCCCCTTCCTTCTCCCCACCTCGTCCACCGCCCTGCCAAGCACCTCCGTGAATTTCTTTTCCCCAATTGGCTTTAGCAGGTAATGGAATGCCGACACGTCAAAGGCTTCAAACACATATTCCTTCATGCCTGTGATGAAAACCAGCACTGCGTCCATATTCTTCTGCCGGAGGGTTCTCGCCGCCTCAATGCCGCCCATGCCCTCCATCTGTATGTCAAGGAAGATAATGTCAAAATCAACTTTTGCCGCAAGCAATTCTTCTCCCGTGGCAAAATCACTTATATAAAACTCCGGCTTCTGCTTTTTTATGAAGCCGCGTATCTGCTGCCGGATGATTTCCTCATCATCCACCACTGCTATATTCAAATTCATCACCTCGGATTCTGTTCATTCCGTCACTTAATTTATCGGCAGATTTTCTGTTATTTTGGGATGCAGGGAACGAAAGGCATACGAAATGGAACGAAAGGCATAAATGAAGTACAAAAAATTCAAAATCAGCTCTAAAGTTTTTCGCCTTTCGTCCGATAACACCACTCGCATATTACCTCTAACCTCCCCGCTTTCCAACTAATTTCCGTTATCAGGCCGCCCGGCCGGCCTGCAGAAATGGCAGACCGCCGCATATGGAAAAAGGGCCTGTGAGCCCTCTTCCTCTTTATCCTTAGTTTAATTCCAGTAACCGGGATATGTTCTCCCCTAATGCCATCTCTGCTGTCCTCTTGTCCGGGCTGACAAATTCAATAAGCTGCCTGTATAGGTACGGTTCCCCATAAGGGGCATCTGAACTGTACAGGCATCTCTCCGGCAGCTCGGTCAATGCCATTTTCGTGGCTATGGACGAAAAGGCCGCAGAAAGGTCTAAGTAGACATCATCATGCTCTTTTGCGAATTTAATCACATCCATCCAGTTTGAGCCACCCAAGTGTCCAAAAATAACGGGAATGCCGGGATACTTTTCACATAGCGACATTAAGCATTTTATCCCGTCCATCGTGACTGGATGAAAAGTATGTACCCAGACCGGATAAATCCTTGTGTTCTTCAATGCCTGAAAGATTATTTCCAACTGCATGATCTGCTGTTCACTGCCGGGTGTAAACTCTCCAATTCCATACAGAGAATTAGAAGTGATCTGTGTGTCGATCCACTCCTCCGTTTCTTCCAGTTCCATTCCCAAAGGCACAGCGCCGAATCCTAAAAAGCGGTCAGGATATGTTCTTACTGCCTCCACCACTTCTGCAATATTCCTTTTCAGGCGGCTGATGTTATCCCCCTTAGTGTTGGAACCTGCTAAAATCTTATTCAGGGCTGCCATTTCCGCTTCAATCTCATTTAACGTGCCTGCTTTCTCCGGGTGCGGTGCGGTACAGAATAATACCGTTTTGTCCACTCCCGCCTCATCCATTTTATCCAACTGCATTTTTGTTGGGAACATAATATGTTCGTGGCTGTCTATGACCATTTTCAAAACCTCCTTGACAATTTTGGTATACTGACGTTAGCATTAAGGAAGGTCAAAATCAAGTACGCACTTTTTTGAAACAAGGTTTCCTTTTTGAAACCGTGCGTGGAAAGGGGCAATATATGGCAAAGGTACAGGCGGCAGATAAGCAGTGTCCGGTAGAGTTAGGACTGAATATCTTAAGCGGGAAATGGAAACTGAAAATACTCTGGCATCTGTCAAAAGGCACAATCCGGTTCAATGAACTGCAAAGGCTCTTAGGGAACATCACAACCAAGACCCTGACACAGCAGCTCCGGGAACTGGAAGAACAGGGAATCGTACTGAGAAATGTTTTCCCGGAAGTTCCCCCGAAAGTTGAATATTCATTAAGCGAAATAGGCAATACCCTGAAACCAATCTTAGGCGGGCTGTGCGAATGGGGAAAGACCTATCAGGAATATCAGAAGCAATAAAAATATGTGAAAGGGCTGTCGGCGCAGCCCTTCCTCCCGTATATCCGCCCCTACCATTATCTTTGTCTATATAATCCCATTCAGAGACAGAATCAGCAGAATGCAGGTGATGATGACCGCCCCAAAAAACAGCCATAATCCAACAGGCTTTTTATTCTGCCCTGTGGCGGGCTCCGATAAATATCCCGTCCTGCGTAATGCTGTTGTGATCGGTTTATAAAGCAGGAATGTAAATCCCGCATTCAGCCCTGCCTTTAACAGGTTGAATGGCAGGAAAGCCGGAACCAGTAGTTTTGCAACCGCCTCGCGGGGGTATCCCATGTAAATAGGGGCTATCAGATAATTCCACAGCATCATTACAAGCACCATTACCAGACTGCCAGTCAGCAGTCCCGCAACAGCTCCCTTCAATGTCCGTTTTTTCTTATAGATGACTGCCACTGTGCAGGCGAAGGAACACGTTGACACTATGTTCATGATGCATCCAAGTATCCCGTTTTCACTGATCGTCACCATTTCTATCATTGACACGATTACAGACACGATAAAGGATGTCAGCGGCCCCCATATCAGGCCGCCCAGCGTGATGATGATATCCTTCGGGTCATACTTCAAACGAGTACCACCGGAATGCGTCCTACCACCACTACCACATAGGCTATTGCAGAGAGCATGGCTGTTGTCGTTATCTTCTTTGTATTATTGTCCATATCTATTTTCTCCCTTCCGTAAAATAAAACCGGCACCCAAATATCATGTTCAGGTGCCAGTCCAAAACAGCATACACCATCCGAAAACATTTATCTTTCGTATGATGCAGCTTTATCTTCTTCTATCCAGACTATACTGTTGGTTTTGGAATCACACCAAATCCTGACTTAGACCTATGCCAAGTCCTGCGTTTTCACGCTCGCGGACTATACCGCCAATCGGGAATCTCACCCTGCCCTGAAGATACCAATATTAAGTTGTCAAAACCTGTCTATATCGTTTCGTAGGAAACCAGTTCATCCACCGGGATACGGGTCTGTGAGTGGCGCTCCGGGTCAGCCGCTTCCTCATCTGAATACCCCACTGCAAGGATGTTGACCGGCTCCAGATGATCCGGCAGCCCGAACTCCTTTCGTATCACATCCGGCTTGAAATAGCATATCCAGACGGAGCCAAGACCTAATTCCGTTGCCTGCAGCATCATATGGTCAGTCAGGATGGAGGCGTCTATATCCCCGGTCTGCTTTTTGTCATACGGGCGCACCCATGCCTTGCTGTGGTCAGCGCAGACGATGATTGCAAGCGGTGCGCCGTATAGGTTCGCTCCTTTCCCAATCTTCCCAAGCCCTTCCCTGCTCTGGACAGCGATCAGACGGGCTGGCTGGAGGTTAGCCGCTGTCGGAGCCACATGAGCCGCCTCCAGAATCTTTTGCAGTTTTTCCTCCTCCACCTTTTTGTCCTGATAGCTGCGGACGGAATAACGCTTCTTTGCAATTTCGATAAAATCCATAGTAGAAAATCCTCTCTTTCTGTTATATACTGAACGTGTTGGTTAACCGTTGTCCTAAATTTTAGCAGGACGCAAAAATTCTGCAAGAATGCACTTTTTGGGTAGATACTTCCCAAAAGGGTAGCTATAAAAAGGAAGGGATACAGACTATGGAATATTCAAAAGACCAGTTCAACTGCCCGGTGGAAGCCACGCTGTTTCTGATTGGCGGGAAATACAAGCCGCTCATCCTCTGGTATCTGATAGAGAAACCGCTCCACTACATGGAGCTGCAGCGCATGATCCCCAAGGCAACGCCAAAGATGCTCTCACAGCAGTTACACGATCTGGAAGAATGCGGGATGATACACCGGGAAGTCATCCCGGACAAGCCGCCCAGAACCTTATACTCGCTTACCCCGTTTGGCAGGAGCATTATCCCGGTACTGGATGCCATGTGTAATTGGGGGACAAACTTTTTAGACGGGCTGGATATCCAGCCGCCCTGCTGCACAAAAAATCAGCAGTAAAAATATGAATCGGAGGTTTTGCAATGAATAGACGAGAGGAAACCATCAGATTGTGGTTTGATATGTGGTTGCAAAAAAAAGATTTAGGAATAATAAAAATATTCTCTGAAAATGCCATTTACACAGAAAGCTGGGGGCCAAAATACCACGGTGCTTCTAAAATAAAGCTATGGTTTGATGAATGGAATACCCGTGGAACTGTCCTGCAATGGGACATAAAACAGTATTTCCATAATGAAAGCCAGACAATCGTAGAATGGTATTTCAAAAACACAATGAACAATGGAAAAGTAGAAGCCTTTGACGGAATATCACTCATTGAATGGACATCAGATGATAAAATATTGTCACTAAAAGAATTTGGCTGTAACAAGAACAACTACGATCCCTATCAAAATGGAAAGACACCTCAATTTAAAGAAGAAGCTGCCATGTGGTTCTAACTTTAATTTTTTTAGTGAAATGTTGACAATATATCAAGTCACTTTTCTTTACAAAAAAATCAGCAGGAGAACCATGATAGGCTTTCCTGCTGTTCTTTTCATAATTTTAAATCCGGCTCCAATGAGAAAACTCCGCCGTCAGATATAAGCCGGGAAACTGCTGCATTCTTCACTTTTCCTGCTTTGCTTAACTGTTCCGGCGCAAATAAATGGAATATTGTCTTTATGGCAAAGGCATGGGTCACTACCAGTATATTGCTGTTTTCCCTTACTCCATGCCTTGGGGCCATATCCATGAATGCGGCTTTCAGGCGTTCTTTTATTGTCTGGAACGTCTCTGCCATTCCTGTTGTGTCATGTTCATAGATGGCATCCGCAACATCGGGGAGACGCTTATTCAGCTCTGCAAAAGACGCCCCTCCCAGCCAGTCCGCCACTTTTTTTATAAAAACAGCGTTGTTTTCTGCCTCCATGTTCCCTAAACACCATTCCCGGAGCCTTGCATCCTTTTCTATTGGCATGCCCTTCTTTTCGCCTGCTTCCATGATTAGCTCCGCTGTCTGTATGGTGCGGAGCATATCGCTGGTATAAACCGCATCGAAGTCAATGCTTTTCAGCTTATGGCCTAATTCAACAGCCGTCTGCTTCCCTGCATCGGTAAGCGGTGAATCCGCCCACCCCTGCGCACGGTCTAAGCTGTTTAAAAGGGTCTGCCCATGCCTGACTATGTAAAAACAAATCATGCTTATCACCTCCGCTGACAGTATACGGAATCGTCACCAAAATGGCAAGCAGTTACTTTTAAGGTATTACCTTTCGAATTGGTAAGTATTATTCCATTTCCCTGACCATTTTTCAGGAATAGAAAACACTAAAGGACTACGCAAGTAGCCATTTTCACTATTCCATTTAACTTTTACCGTTTTTCTCATATACAAACACGGAAACTCTGCATACTCGCACGGAAACCCTTATATTATCACGAAAACTCCCAGCAGGTTTCCGTGATAATATAGACAGTTTCCGTGTTCGTATAAGGGTTTTGCCTGATAGTATCGACTTTTGCGTGATAGTACGGAGTTTTGCCTGATAGTATCCGAGTTTCCGTGATAATAACCGACTTTTGCCTGCGAGTATATACTATCAGGCAAAAGAACCCCAGAACAACCGTTCGCACTCTCGCAAATGTAAAAATGCCCTTAAAAGCACACGGAAATAATGTAAATTTCTAACCTATGTAGTGCCGCAAACGCCGTGTTTACGGTCTTTCTCGGCTTTCCGTGTCCGTATCTGCCGGAAACTAAGACACCTTATGGTGCCAGAGTTATCGCTGCTGGTTTTAATAAATTTTTTGAGAAAATGATTATTCATCCACGATGCGCTTTAAAGCATCACTCTCTTGCAGGATTTTATAATACTCTTTCGACGTAAGTGATAATAACTTTAATACTGCACACAGGAAGAATCGTGCAACACCACCATTTCCCTTATTTTCACTCATAATACCATGTGCAATCTCATTTCTGATGTTGGCACCTGCTTTTTCGTTCATAAGCCCTTTAAATAAGAATAATATATCATTATCATAGCATTCTACCAATTCTGGCGTATCAAAAATTGATGTAAGTAATTTCTCTTGCGAAGAACCATTATTTTCCAAAGTGTACATAATACCTCCCGTATTTTCTGCAATATTACGAAACAGCTTTTCTGTTTGAGGAGCAAGTATATGTAGAGCCACATAGATGTCATCCTTTAACCCATAATAAAGTGCCGATAAAAATATATTTTCTCTTCCCTCTGGAATTATTGGGTTTCCTTTTACAATGAAGCTCAAATCATTCTTCGTATACTCAAATCTTTCATTAAGCAAATCTATGGCTATCTTTAATAAAAATCCCCCTTTCATTTCCTCCATTATCAATGCGTTTTGATGCATATGCATTTCTAATACATTTATATCCGATTCAGGATTATTGATGTCCAATGGTGGAATATCAATTAAAGTCTGCCCCTTGCCATTTTTTATTCCACTGCCAAATAAACACGCAATCGGATTAACCGCATCTTCAAGAACTTTTTTCTTCAAACTTTCTTTTGAATAAAACGATACACATTGTACTATTCTTACAACATGTTCCTCAAAAGACAGATGTTCAAATAATTTTACTATTTTTTCATAATTCTTTGTAAAGTCACGCTTTGCAGTAATTGGAATCATAAGTTTAGGTATCTGCTTTTGTAAATCCAGCAATTTTCTATGAGCAGTTTCTCCCTTATCAGCTGAACCATTATTTCGATATAAAAATATTGCTTTTTGTAAATACCGTTCAGCATTAAAAATTCCCTGAACATCCTTATCTCGTACTTTATCAGCACTTTTTTCATAAAACAATGCCAGTTGCAGGTTATTCTTCATCATGGCATCATTATCCTGTTTTTTGCTAAATAGTTTTGATTTCAATTCATATGCCAATTCTACCTTATGTACATTATCTTCTGATTTTTCAATGATATTATCTAGGACTGCAAACAAAGGCTCACAATCTTTCCACTTTTGTAATATCAAAAACTCAATCGCTGAAATCGAAAAAAAATATTTGTCCTCGCCATTTACTTCGATAACTTTGTCAAATACTTCCTTCCTATATTTGTCATAAAACTTTTTAGCCCCTGTTTTTGCAGCAAGCGTAATCGAACGCTTTATATATCTTAAACACGTTGGCCAGTTTTCCAAATCAAAGGTAATATTATATAACTCGTGATATGCTTTTATTGCCACTGGAACTATTTTATAATCTTTTCTTTCTGTCCATAGAATATCTGCAACCCTTGCTTGAAGTAATACTGGCAACCTGCTAACCTCGATTTTCTCCAATATCACATAATCATCTTCTGTCATATCTTGCAGTCCAAAGCTTCTGCCTTTACCATATATTTCAATAGCGGGGCTAAACACAGCTTCTCCCTCTTTGTATTTTACGCCTAATGACGCAATTTTTTTAAGCAATTTAAATATTTCCTGCTCTCCTTCAGATAATCTTTCACAATCTTTTTCTCTAAAACAATCGGCATCTAATTCACGGCTATCTGGTATTATAATTTCATTTAGTACACTATAAATATCTAATTGATATTGCATGTAATCCCTCCATTTCTAAAAAATCAAAAAACTTCCTCTTCCGGTTCAAAATACTCCAATAAAAAAAGGTACAATTCTTCCGGACGATCTGGCAGGTAATCTTCATAACTGGAAATGTCCTGCACAGTATGGTTGCTGTATTCCACCTGCACACGCCAGGACGGTCTGCCCTCTGGTTCTATCGGTCTCTCCTCCTCACCTTCTTCCAGTTCATCCTCATAGATACCTTCCTCCAGAAAAATATCCGTGAAAACATCATCTTCATCAGGTTTCAGGCAGTAATCCTGCTCCCACATAAAAATCTCCAGTGTATGCACAATATACCGCAGCAGCTTCGCCATCTGCCCGCCCTCCAGAGTGACAGACTGCTCCCCGCTGTCTGTATGGAAGTCCGTCATGGTCAGCACACGGCTTTTCCGGTCAATGGTAAACCTGCAGTCAGCCAGTTCCGAATCACCATACCCATCATAAACCTCTGTGTTTATTTCAAAAGACAGCGTGTTGATAACAAGCTGCTTTTTCATGGCATTGCGCTCTGCATAAGGAAAACATACACTATAAACCTCCCGTGCCGTATCAGCCACCTCCGGGCATCCATCATGCATTTTGGCTTTCAGCCATTTCTTATCGCTGTCTGAAAGCCGCCGCATGGGGAAGTCCATCAGTCGGTTCATGTCCATTGCCGCCGCTTTTTCCGCAGCGCTTAAACGGGAACAGGCTTTGCAGATGTGGGCTGCATGGCCCTTCCCGGAAAACTTTTCATTTGCCTTGTGCTCGCCGCATATTTTACAGTAATGCCCATGCGGGCGTTTTTTCTTTTTTGACATTCTCTATTCCTCCATCTCTGCATCCTATTATACTGTAAACCGTAAAAACTGCAAAGATAACACCGGGTTGTTTTAGAATATCTTTCTGCCAGGCATGTTTCTCTGATTGACGCAGACAACAAAAAACAGGCTTTCCTGCCCGTAAAAAGAACGGGTAGGGAAAGCCTGCTTTGCCGTATTTATTCTGCTTCCGCCAGCTCAAGCTGTTCAAATTCTTCATCCGACATATCCCGGAGCTTTCCGATCACCCTGCCGGACAGTTCCGCCATATCTGTATCTTCCAGATATGGCAGGGCTTTTTCAATATCCTCAATGACCTTATTTCTGCTCTCCAAAGTGAAAGTCTTACTTTCACTTGCAAATACACAGATTAAATTTACTTCTTCCACGGTAAAATTATGGCTCATATTCTTACATCTCCCTCTGGTTATTTTTTATGTTCTCCTGCGCTTCATGGTCTTTCCCCTGGCCGGAAACAAGCGCCTTTTTCTCTGCAAGGCGGGCTTTTAAGGAAGCCCTTGCCGCAGGACGCTCCTGGTCTTTTTTATTTTCTTCTTTCTGCGCTTTCTCCCCTGCGCCGTTATTCAGCACATTATCAACCATGTTATAATTCTGTTCTTCCATTTCCTCGATTTTGGCAAGGGGCTTGTATTCAGCCACCTTCATAAGCAGCTCCTTTGCCTGCCGTCCTTCCTCCGTATCTCCTTCATGTGCGCTGACTTGTGCAAGCCATTCAACCATTGGCATAATGTCATTGTTTCTTAAATCCTCTGCCAACTCTGCCACATTTTCCGTCATATTGCAGGAATTGTCATGATACTGCACCGTATCATACTGGTACACAAAACGGTCTATCTCCACCGCAAGCTGTTCTGCAGGTGTCAGATCGGGCATACGCTTCTCCCATACCTTTGCTTCAAATTCCTCGCTCATACGTCCGTCTATCTCCATTTCCGGCAGCTTTGCCACAAGCTCCGCAATCACTTCCATTGCCTGCGGATTGCCCTTTATGTCAGGGATATATTCCAAAATATCAAGGTCAATCCTTTTCCCCGACAAGATGTCAATCCCCACATCTTCAAACGCATCTGTTCCCGGCGTATGGATATTGACGCCGATTGCAGGGATACCATGTATACGCTCTGGCGGTATCTGTTTCCAGATTGCGACAGCGTCTTCCACCGTAGGGATATTCTCATAAAACTCGCCCAGATTGTGAAACTCACCGCACTCCGCAACAGTCAGCGTCACTTCCGTCTCTGCCTGTTCTGGGGATAGGCTTTCTTTCTGTTCCTGTTTTTTCCTGGCAGAAATTTCAGCCTGCTCCATTTCCCTTGCTTCACTCACTCCCTCCAGATATTCCTCCACCTGCGGGAGATATGTTTCAAGGCTCCCCGTCTTCTGTGCCGTGATCGGGTTAATGTCCACTTTTACCCCGCCAATAAAAATCCCGTCATCATTATTAAAAGCATTAAATAAGTCATCTTCACTCTCATTCGTGGAAAGCTCCACCACCACATCAAGGTCTGAACTTTCATGCTCCAGGCCCCGGCACCTGCTCCCAACAACTGCCACATCTATAATCTCCGCCCGGATAACATAATCATCTATCTTCGCCTGCACATGGCATCTTACAGCTTCCTCAATCTCTGCCGGGTTCATCTCGCTGATCTCATGGAACAGCTCATTTGTCTTTGCCTTAAAATTTTCAACTACATTCCCCTGTGCCTGCGGTTCGATACGTTCTGCCGCCTCCATCTTTTCCATCAATCCATCATAATCAATCGGTATCAGCTCATCCTTGTCACTAATATTTCCCTTTACATTGTTGTCAAAGGGATTTTCTTTCAAATCCTCCACGATGTCATTCAGCGCTTCCCTGATACTGACATCCGGATTATCATAAACACCGCCGTCTATCTCTTTATAGTCTGCACCAATTATAGAATAGTCATAGCCGCCGTCAACCTCCTGGATACTGATAAATCGGTCTGCTATCTGAAACGCAAGCTCTGTTTCTTTACCTCCTGTTAAAGACTTCTTCATTTCCGCAAGCACCTGATCTTTTTCATCTCCAAGGTCAATCATCTCATCACCATCCTCCATATCTTCAAATTCCAGCTTTTCAGCCGGTTTCTCCGGCTCTCCCTGCCCCTCCTGCGGTTCTGAATGTTCTGCTTCTGTCTGTTCCGGCTCCGGCTTCAAGTCATTCTGCCTTGCAGAAGAATTGACATCCTGTCCAGAAGTCACTTTCTCCTGTCCGGCAGACAATTCTTTTTCCTGCTCTAGGACTTCCCTGCGGAACATACCAATAAAACCATCCAGGACTGCCGGGTGGCTGCTTACGATCAGCGCATGGTTCATATCTATTCCATGCACAATATCTTCCGAAATGGGAAACTCTGATGCCCATGCTTTGTTATCCCTTGAAAAACGCCCATCCCATGATTCCTGCAGGATTGTGTTGGCAAGGATAAACGCCATGCGCTCCGAACCGTACTGCTCCGCTAAAGGCTTTACAATATCATGATTTAAGTGCATACCGTCAAAATTCTGCCGGATTGTTTCCTCAACCGCCTCCTTGCACTCCCTGTCAATTTTTCGGGAATCACTGTATTTATCCACTTCCCCATGTTCCATCGCATAGCTTAGGGTATGCCCATAAAAAGCCGGGTATCTTTTCTGTTCTTGCGGCTGCTCCGGTTCCTGCAGTGTTTCCTGTTCTTTTGTAAACAGCTCCCTGACATCGCCCTGTGTCATTTCCCCGGATTCCAGCCGTTCCATAAGCTCACGGCATTTCTCCGGCGTTCCCACATACAGCACATCACGGGGAATTGCCCTTCCTCTCCCCTCCGCTTCATATGCCTGCAGGAAATAACGGTTTTCCATGCTGTCACTCCGGGGATTCGCTTCTATTTTGTAGATGTACTCTGGTGCATTTTCTTTTTCTGACTTCTGGACATCATGTCCAGAAGTGTCCTGCGTTTCTTCCGGCTCCGCTTTTTGGGTTTCCTGCTCTTTTACACCCTCTAATACTTTTATAAAATCAGGAAGTTTTGTAAAGCCGAAAGAATCTACAAAGTGTGCGCTGTTCTCCCCGTCCTCATGCAGCATTACAATGTCACTGACAGAAAGGGAATGCCCTTTATAGTCTGCCGGGTGGTCTATATTGAATTTCTCAAAAATAGCATTGAGCTTCTCCCCTTGTGACTGTCCATGTATGTCTGAAAGCTCCCCTGCATACACAAGGTTATAATTTCCCGGCTGAATCTCCTTGAAATCATCCGATAAAATACCTCTTTTCAAAAGTTCTGCCGTGCCTGCAAAATGGAAGTCACGAAGCTCCGGTGTATCTTTTAACTGATAAATCCCATATTTATCGGTATCACCATACAAAAGCTGCGCTTCCCTGTTTGCGCCGCTTTCTTCAAGTTCCCCCTGCATCGTCCGGAGATTTTTTTCATTCTCCCAATCGCCCTTTTCTATGCCGAAAATCCCCTCATATTCTGTAATCTGTTCCCTGCCCTCTATCAAAGTTTCCGAACCGTCCTCATGAAGCTGGTATACGGTCAGATCACGGTCAAACAGTTCCAAGGCCATTTCTTTTGTAAGCGGCAGCATTCCTTCCCCCGTATAGCCGTATTCCTCCATTTCCCATAAGCCGATCACAGGGTCAGGGAGTGCGTCAATCTCTGCCTGTGCGTCAATGACCGCAGGGGCGGCTCCCTGGCTGCCTTCCGTTTCCTCGTAATAGATATGCTCCGCAAGCTCCCTTGTCTTTTCCATATCACCCAGTTTAAAGGCATAATTTACAATCAGGCTGCGCTCATCATCAGAAAAAACGGTCTTGGCAAATTCCAGGCGGTTGATGATGCCCTCCGCCTGTTTTACCGGGGAAAGGTGGCCCATCATTGCCACCTCTTTTTTATTCAGGTCAATCTCAAAATCATTAAACTGCGGCATACCGGAATTTCTGCCGCCCTCTACAATGATCGGGATATAATCAGCCCCACAGCTTTCCAGACAGTCATGGATATTTCTTTTATCCATAGTCTCCAGCTTTGTGAGCGCATCCATGATCTCCAGCACTTCCTCCGGTGTCTTATTTGTAATGCGCTCTACCTCAAAACCGTGTGAATGCGTGATTTTCAAAATCACATCATCTGCCCCGACAGGCTCCTTTGCCCTCTCGTTCCAGGCCATTTCCTGCTTTAAGTCAATGATTTCATTTGTATCAGTGATATACCGGACATCAAGGTGGTACTCCCCAAATTCCCTTGTTTCCTCATTGGCAATCTCCGTAGTCCATGCGCCTTTGCTTTCCAGATATGCGGCAACGCTCAGCCTGTCATCGTCATTCATGGCAGAGAGGGCTTCTATGATCTCCTGCCCATCCATTCCCCTGACATTCAAAAGGCTGTACTCGGACAGACCGCTGTTCTGTACCAGCAAAAGGCTCTCCTTTTCCTGTTCCTGCATGATTTCACGGTCACGCTGTATCTCTCTAAGCTGTTCCTCTATACCCGTGATAAGCTCCGATGCTGTCCTGCGGATTGTATCAAGGGAAGATTTCAGTTCTTTCATGTCACGTCCTGACGACCAGCCCGCAATATAGGAGAACGAATATTCGGACGTGTCAATCCCAAAATGCCGGCAGACCGTAAACGCTATACTCTCCGCTTCCACCTCTTTGGTGTTCCTGTCCTTTGCAGGCGCAAGAATATCTTCCTTGTTGACTTCCTTATTATGCAGCATGGAATGGGCTGTTTCATGCACCATCGTCTTTAATGTCTGGCTCTCACTCATACCCTCCTGCACCGCAATCTGGTTCTCCTCTATGTTGAAATATCCCTTTGAATCACCGGGAATATCCTCAAAACCGATTGGGGCAGGGGCAACATAGGTAATTGCATTGATAAAATCCTCATACCCCTCCACCGTGGAAAGAAGTTCTTTTGCTTCCAGTTCCGGAAGCGGCTCCCCGCTAGTCTGGGCGACATCGAACACGGACACTGCTCGGAAAGCGGGGATTTTAACCTCGACTTCCTCTGTCTGCGGCATACCGTCCTGATCGAGTATGACCTCCCCGGTCACAGGGTCTAATTTATCCCGTTCCTCTTTGATCTTATAAGGGGCAGGGGCAAGGATACGGATTCCCTTCTCCCCTTTGTTGACATGGCGGTTGAAATTCTTCTGCCATGCCTGGTAGCCTGCCACCAAAGTGGCGTCAGGACGCTGTAAGGCTATCAGGAGCGTGTTGTTAAAGCTGTAATTATGGAATTTTGACATGGTGGAGAGGTAGCTTTTGTATTTTTCGCTCTCAAAAAGCTCCTTTAAGCCCTCCTCCAGCTTGTCCGTGATCTCTTTTACTTTCTGCTTTTCTGTTTTTGCATCTGCCATATTTTCAATCCTTTCTCTGCAATAAAAAAAGACAATCTGATCTGACTGTCTTTCTCCCTGAAAACAGAAAAAGCAGCGAACTGTTTTTTACAAAACTCAGCTCACTGCTTCACTGTATTTGTTATTAAGTTACTTTGATTATGCCAGTACAGGTTCCCTTTTCTCAATGATAGCCTTGATTTCTTCAATGCTTCTACTTGTTGCTAATGCAATCTGTTCAAGAGTAAAATTATTCTGATGCATATTCAAGATAATTTTTTCTTCTCCTTCAGCTCTGCCTTTTTCTCTGATTCCCTGTGACAAATTACACATGGCGCTCACATCCTTTCTTATTCTATCGTCTACCGCAATGCTGTACTCTTTTTCCATGATCCCTAATTTTTCATCAACAGAAAGCTCCATTGACAACAGCGTACTCAGCAGGCGATGCAGCTCATATTTATCATCATGCTCCGGAAGATCATTTGCTATACCGATCAGGACAATATTCAGCAGGTCAATCCTGCCTTTCCACGGATAAGAGCCAAGCATATCTTCTTTCGTAAGATGCACATAAGCCATGCTGCTTTCATCCATGCCCATACATACCCATATGGAAAAGACACGCCTGATGTCATTATAGTTTGTCTTTACAAAATCCCGTTCTTTCTGTGAGGACACAAGGCGGCTCACATAAAATACCGCCCTGTTCAAAATATGGTAACTTGTCGGTTCATCCTTCTGTGCCTCTAAATTCACAATAACCTGTGAGATACCGTCTTTCATCCGCACATAAAAGATAATGTCAAACCTGACAAGCCCCTCGTTAATCTCCGCATTTTCCGTATTCATTCCAACAATGCGCTGGCCATTTTCTTCCTTTCCGGCATTGGTCAGACCCGGCTCTACTGGAACCACACCGATCAATGGCTCTCCCTCAATATAGGACACCACCTCTTTCGGGTTCATTCCCCGGAACTCATCAACGGTCTTTACCAGAATATGCGCCAGAATGATCTTATTTCCCAACAGACGTTTTGCTTTTTCATCGTACTGTGCGTCTTTGTCCGCCGCACTCACTGCATTCCTTATTTCTGTGTCCACAGCCATAACCTCCTTTGTGCATTTGTCGGAAACGCAAAAGCCATTCCCAAAAGGTATATGACCTCATAGCCATTATACCCCGAAATCTCCTCTAAATCAATCGGAACATTTTAGAATCCCAAACCATAAGCATCTGAAATTTCATTGATTTATGAACCTTTACAGCGTTTTCTCCTTTCCCTTCGCCCGTTCAGTGTCTGCCTTTCCTATTCCAGCCGCCTTTGCCTTGAACGCTTCCAGTTTCTCTTTTAGCGATGTCCTCTGCACAGGCTTGTCAGCCATCGCCGCCGCAATTTTAAGCCCCTGTGGGCTGCCATTTCCCACTGTATGCTCATGCCCTGCATTTTCTATCGGGTACGGCATTGGTGTATTAGCGGCTTTTTCTCCCACTTCCGGCTTTTCAGAAATATTTTCCTCCTGTCCTTGCTTCTGGACATCATGTCCAGAAGTTTCCTGTCCTTCATTTTCTTCCTCCGGCGCATCGTCCATACCGATTGCATCATCACCTTTTTCGTCCATGTTCAGCAGGGCATTTAGGGCAGACAGACGCTCCAGCTTCTCCGCAAGCTCCGCTTCCTGTGCGAATGGCTTTGTAACCTCCACTTTTGCGGTTTCAAGCTGGCGCTCCACCGTTTCCAGTTTCGTCTGCGCTTCAGCAAGCTGTTTCGGCATAGATTCCAAAGCGTGGTTGATACGGGCTATATTGCCAAGAGGGTCAGAGCCGATCTCAAGGTTATGGGAAAGCTGCCCCTTCAAATTCATCACAAATTTGTGGTTAAAGGAATCAAAGGACACCGCCATTTTAAACCCGGCATATTCCCCCACTGTGGCAGGCACATTGACAGTTTTCGTCTCCTTGCACATCTCCACAAGTGCGGTTCCGGCCTCTTTTTTGTCCGTATAAACCTTATCCCCGACTTTCATAACAAACTGCTCCTTGTCTGCCGGAAGGTTCGCTTTTGCAGTCTGAATGTCTGCTGTCATGCCGCTGATCCGCTCTTTCAGAATAGCTATCTGCTGCGGATAACGCTTTAAAATATCGTCCTCAAGCCTATATTTCTGGCTCGTGTGGTTCCCTTTCATTATCTTTAACTTAGACACCTGAATGTCGAGATCCATCTTCTCCTTAATGTAGGGATTGCCCGTTGCAAGGGCTTTTACCTCCGCATAAGTGAGCGCCGCTTCGTCCACGTCCTCACAGCTCCGCACCGGGGATTTACTGGTCATGATCTGCCCGATGAATTTCTGCTTGTTCTCAATGAGCTGCCAGGAATAGCTGTCGAACGTACCTTCCGTCACATACCGGAAAATCTTCACTTTTGGATTGAGGTTGCCCTGGCGCAGAATACGCCCCTCCTGCTGTTCGATGTCGGACGGACGCCACGGCACATCGAGATGATGCAGGGCAATCAGCCGATCCTGCACGTTAGTTCCTGCGCCCATTTTCTGCGTTGAACCCAACAAAAAACGAACCTGCCCGCTCCTTACCTTGCCAAACAGCTCCGCTTTCCTTAATTCCGTATTCGCTTCATGTATAAATGCGATTTCCTCCGGCGGTACTCCTTTCTCAACCAGTTTGTTTTTTATATCCTCATAGACATTGAATGTGCCATCCCCTTTCGGTGTCGAAAGGTCACAAAAGATTAACTGTGTGGATTTCTGCTCCTTTGTCTGCTCCCATATCTCAAATGCCTTCCCGACACAGGTTGCCGCTTTGGAATCTTCACTGTCCGGCAGCATATCATTGATAAGGCGCTGATCCAGAGCCAGCTTCCTGCCGTCATTTGTGATTTTCAGCATATTATCCCGTGAAGGGTCTACTTTACGGTCACGCACTGCCTCCGCCCTGTCCGCAAGGGAGGAAACCATGTCCTGCTGATACTCGCTCGGCTTTAACACCACGTTTTCATACTCCGCCTCCGGCACAGGCAGATTCAGCATATCCGGTGTCTGAATGTCGGCGCTCTCCTTAAAAAGCGCAATCAGCTCCGGCAGATTGAAGAATTTCGCAAACCTTGTCTTTGCCCGGTAGCCAGTTCCCTCCGGGGCTAATTCTATCGCTGTCTGCGTTTCTCCGAACGAAGATGCCCAGCTGTCGAAATGTCCAAGCCCCAGCTTCTGAAGTGTACCGTACTGGAGATAGCGCATATTGGTGTAAAGCTCCGTCATGCTGTTGCTGATCGGTGTGCCCGTGGCAAAAGTCACGCCCTTGCCGCCCGTTATTTCATCGAGGTACTGGCACTTCGCAAACATATCCGACGATTTCTGCGCCTCTGTCTGTGCGATGCCTGCTACGTTCCGCATCTTTGTGTATAAAAAGAGGTTCTTATAGTTATGGCTCTCGTCTACAAACAGCCTGTCAACGCCAAGCTGCTCAAAGGTCACTACATTATCTTTCCTTGTTGCGTCATTCAGCTTTTCAAGCCTTGCCGCAAGTGATTTCCTTGTCTTTTCCATCTGCTTAATGGTATACCGCTCCCCGTTGTCGGCTTTTGCCTGCTCTATGGCAAGCTCAATCTCGCTGATCTGCCGTTCTATCATAGCTTCCTGCCGCTCAATGGAAAGGGGGATTTTCTCAAACTGCGAATGCCCGATAATAACTGCATCATAGTCGCCTGTAGCTATCCTGGAACAGAATTTCTTCCGGTTGGCAGGCTCAAAATCTTTCTTTGTTGCCGCAAGGATATTTGCGCCGGGATAGAGCCGCAGGAAGTCACTCGCCCACTGCTCCGTCAAATGGTTCGGAACCACAAATAAACTCTTTTGGCACAATCCTAAACGCTTGCTCTCCATTGCCGCCGCTGTCATTTCAAAAGTCTTGCCTGCCCCCACACAATGCGCCAGCAGGGTATTATCCCCGTATAAAACGTGTGCGACTGCGTTTTTCTGGTGGGGCTTTAGTTCAATGTCCGGTGTCATGCCGGGGAATTTTAAGTGCGCCCCGTCATACTCCCTCGGCCTTGTGGAATTGAACAGCTTATTGTATTTCGCCACCAAGTCCTGCCGTCTGTCCGGGTCACGGAAAACCCAGTCCTTAAAGGCTTCCCTTATGGTGTCCTGCTTCTGTGCCGCAAGGGTGGTTTCCTTTTTGTTTAAAACCCTCTTTTCCTTCCCCTCCTCCATAATTGTGTCATATACCCGGCTGTCCTTTAAGTTCAGCGAATCCTCTAAGATCTGGTAGGCGTTCCTGCGGCTTGTTCCGTAAGTCATGTTCACAAGAGAATTTCCGTTATCCGCATTTTTGCCCTTTACGTTCCACTGCCCCGTCACGCCTGAAAACTGTATGCCCACAACATTCCTTTCAAATAAGTGCGGCGGCGTTTCAAATATGTCACGCATAAAATCTTCCAGATACTCCGGCTTTACCCATGTTGCGCCGATACGAACCTCAATCTCGCTTGCGTCAAGCTCTTTCGGCTGTACCTGCGTGAGCGCCTGCACGTTCACGGTATACTCCGGGTGGTTCTCCGCATAGACTTTTGCTGTTTCCAGTTTGTCACGGACGTTTCCGCTTAAATACTCGTCTGCCGTTTCCCATTTATCCGTTACCGGATTCTGGAAGATGATCCCGGTCAGTTCCTCCTTTATCGTGTCAATGCTTTTCCCGGACAGCTCTGCCATATAGTCAAGGTCAACCCTCGCCTTTTCTGACAGCGACACCGCAAGGGCTTCGGTTGCCGTGTCAACACTGGTGACGACTTCCGCTTTCTTGATCGTGCGCTTTGTAAACATATCCGCCTTGCCGACGAATTTCCCTTCCTCATCCGTCTTTTCAAGGGAGCATAACAGACAATAACTGCTGTCCTGGTTAAATGCCCGCTTGTTGGTCTGTGAATTGATAAGGCCGTATTTTTTGGAAAAAGCATCATACAGCGAATTTAATTCCGCCTGCTTCTCCAAAATAACCGTATCCGGATATTCCTCCAACTGCACATTGATCAGCTCCTGCGTACAATCCCTTATGGCTATCATTCCCTTAATGCGTTCCAGCATGGAATCTTTCATGTCCACGGGCTTCATAACGGAATTTTCACGGTAATAAACCTTATCATCCACTACGCAAAAGCTGTAATTCTTCACATACGGGTCTGCAGGAATGGTCTGGTCTGCAAACTCATCCTCAAGCTCGTCAAGTTCCACTTCCTCAAACTCCCCGTCAATGCAGCTTACCGCCTCTTTTAACTGCTCCGCAAAGGGTCTTGTGGTGTCGGGCTGGCAGGTGCTTTCCATTCCATAAGGGCCGGAAACCATTTCCATTTTTCCCACGATCATCTCCGGGTGTTCCGCAAAATAGCTGTTCATGGCGATACCGTTCTCATCTTCCGAAAGGTGTACCCAATCCGGTTCCAAGTCCATAACCCGGTCACGCTTCTTTAAGAATAAAATATCAGAAGTGACTTCCGTGCCCGCATTCTCCTTGAAAGCGGTATTCGGCAGTCTGACCGCCCCTAAAAGTTCCGCCCTCTGCGCAAGGTACTTCCGCACTTCGGGGCTTTTCTTGTCCATTGTGCCCTTGCTTGTCACAAAGGCAACCACGCCGCCCGGACGCACTTTATCCAGGGTCTTTGCAAAAAAGTAATCGTGTATCAGGAAGTTGTTCTTGTCATACTGCCTGTCTGCCACCTTATACTGTCCGAAAGGCACGTTGCCCACCGCCACGTCAAAAAAATCATTCGGGTAGTCTGTCTTTTCAAAACCGGAGATTTTGATATTTGCTTTCGGGTAGAGCTGTTTTGCAATCCGCCCAGTGATCCCGTCCAGTTCCACGCCGTACAGCCTGCTCTCCTGCATCTTTTCCGGCAGCATACCAAAGAAATTCCCGATGCCCATTGCAGGCTCCAGTACATTCCCTTTCTCAAAACCCATCTTCTCCAAGGCTTCATAGATACTGCGGATAATGACCGGGCTTGTATAGTGGGCATTTAAGGTACTCTCCCTTGCGGAAGCGTACTCTGTTTCCGATAACAGGCTCTTTAATTCCTGGTACTCCACTGACCATGCGCTTTTGCTCTCGTCAAAGGCATCGGCAAGACCGCCCCAGCCGACATACTGTGATAAAATCTTTTGTTCTTCCGGTGTGGCAATGCGGTTCTCACTTTCAATCTTCTCCAGAGTGCGGACTGCTTCCACATTCCTCCTGAATTTCTCTTTTGCGCCGCCAATGCCAAGGGCATCGTCTGTAATATGAAAATTTACGGCCTTTGACTTGTCAATCTTTGGTTCTGCCTGCTTTGCAGGGCTTTTCCCCTCCGGCTCCGGCAGGGTATTCTCTGTTTCCCTTGCCAACAGACGCTCAAAATTCTCTCTGCTTTCTGCCCGGAAGATCGGGTAAAACAATGCCAGGTCACGGAGCTGTACTTCCCTGTCGGAAATATTTTCAATGATGAACTCCGTTCCCTCAATCGTCACCGTATCGCCAACCTTGTAATCCGGCTTTTCCGGTTCGGCTTTCCCCAGCTCTTCCCGCTTTTGGACATCATGTCCAGAAGTTTCCTGCTCCGGGGCTGACAGTTCACGCTCTTTTTGTGAAAAATCTTTCCATACCCTCTCAGAAACAGCAGGAAATTCAGGAGATTCATCTTCCATGATTTCATACTCAAGCTCCTTCAAATCCTCAAGGCTTTCTGTTCCTGCTATCTTTTCACGGTATCTAAAGTACACTGCTTCCCGGCTGAGAATCCCTTCCAGACGTTCCAGTTCCGGCTCTGGCATACGCTCCCATATATCATCCTTTTCCGTATGAATGGTAAAGCCTTCCCCGTCATCATGGTACTCTAAGGTATATTGCAGGGAATCATGCTCCCCACGAATGTCACATTCAAAGTCATAGACCGTAGTACGGGAAGCTGCAAAATATTCCCTGTTAATCAAGACCAGATTCTTTATATCATCTGCGGCCAGGGGCTTTTCGTCAGCGTCAATACCAGGAAAATCATCGCTCCCCTCAAAACGGGAAAAAACTTGCGCTTCGTGGCGGTCAATATCCCTCATGGCTTCAAGGTCTATGAAATCATCTTCCACTTCCTCCCTGTCCGGTTTATGGTCATACTCAAAATGTGTATCCCTGTTTACCTCTGCATAGAAGAAATCGCTGTCCTCCACGGAATTGCCAAGCACATATTTATTATCGCCTGCCTTCCATTCATCTGTCTTTACGCACTCCTGTCCGTCAATGGAAATCGTATCTTCGGACTTCTGGACATGATGTCCAGAAGTTTCTTCCTGTGCCTGCTCCCTTTTGTGTTCGCTCTGCCTGCGCATGGAGCCATATACCATCTCATCATATCCAATCACATCAATCAGATCTGCATGGTTATCTATATACTCCTGCGCCAGTTCACGATTGATAAAGAAACGGTTATGTTCCGGGTAGGGTACAAGAAGCCCGTCCTCTGCCATTGTCACAAGGCGGTAACGCACACCTTCCCTGCCATCGGCATACTGGTGGGTATAAAAACCTATCGCCGGTTCTGAAAAATCCTCTGACGATTCCAGGGCAACCGTAATCCTCTCCACATCCACCACACCGGTAAGCTCTAAGGAATACTCTTCTCCGCTTTCCTTTGCCCCGTCCAGTGTTTCCGACACGGAAACCGGGCTTGCGTCTGTATTGTAGGTGTCATAAAGGGCATACCCTTCCGTTTCCTTATCAATCCAGAGAAATTCTCCGTTAGGCAGCTTTGCGCTCCATTCTGTGGGCTGTCCGTTATCATCATCCATTTCATGTACGATATTCCAGACTAATTCCCCTCCGTAAACATCGGCGATATCATTCTGCTCCGGCTCCTGCGTCCGCTCTGCTTTTGCCTGCGCCGCAAGCTCTTTCTCATGCCTGATATATCTTCTTGTCTGGTTGATAAAGCCATTCAGCACGGCAGGGTGGGAAGCGGCAACAATATCCCGGCTCTCATACATGGCATAAGGTTCAATAGACATTGCCCATTCCTTATTTTCCGGAGAAATCCTCTCCTCCTGCCTGCGGTGCATAATCGTATTGGCAAGCACATAGCTGACACGTTCGATGCCGTATTCCTTTATCACGCCTTCCGCCGTTCCTTTGGGCAGGCGGTATCCGTCAAAATTCTCAGCGATAGCCCGGTCAATGGCATCCTTGCAGGAAACCTTTGTGTCACGCTCTATCTTTGCCTGCGCCTTTTCAAGCTCCTTCTGCGCCTCTTCCTCCTTATACTCCGCATAGGCTTCCTTGCCTTTCGGGGATAAATACTTATCTTCCTGAATGAGCTTGCGGATACGCTTTTCTACTACTTTCCATGATAAAAGCACATCCGCATAAGGTTCTGATATATCTCCTTTTCTCAGTCTGATACCTTTGGAATCATGGTCATCCCAACTGTGATCATTGCCTGCAAGGGCATGTGAACCGCCGCCTATTCCATATTCCTTTTTCAGAAAAGCTACTGCTTCCTTGCTGTCATGCCCCTCCATAAAATAATCATAGATGCGGAATGAACCATAACGGTAACCGCTCCCACCGCCAAGCCTGTGGTCTATCTCGTCCTGCGTGATGAAGTCCTCTTTTTTTACTTCCACATGGTCAGATACCGGGAAAGTTTTCTTTTCTAAAAGCAGGTTGTCAAGTTCTGCCCGCAGTTCCTCTTTTGATACAACAGAGCGGAAACGCAGCTTTTTCTCGCCGCTTTCAAGCTGCCCTATTGCCTTATCCATGTGGGAAGCCGCCATATCCACACCCTCCGGTGTCGATAAAATATCCACCAGCCTTGCATGGGAATCCGGATAATTGGCAGCTTTCATCTCCAATTCTTCCGGCATTTCTCCCATCCCATCACGGAAAAAGAAATACAGATGACTTGCAATGCGGCCACGCTCTGCCTCGTCCACAAGATAGGCTTCGTTTGCGCCCATATAAGTGCCATTTTCCACCTGGGAGCGTATCACTGCTTCAATCTCCTGCCAGCTCATGGTAAACCGGGGATTTTCCAATGCAGATGTGCCATATCCGGCTGTCATTCCCTGCTCATTAAACCACACGGACACCTGTTTCCCGTCAAATTCAAAACCCTTTCCGGTAGTTCCGTATTCCTTTTTCAGAAATTCCGCCATTTCCTCCGGTGTCTTTCCCTGCTGGTACTTGGCATAAATACGTTTGCGGCTGTTATCTCTGCCGCCCCCGCTCTGCAGGATTGTGTCAAGCTGCTCTTTGGGCAGCGCTTCCTTTTGCGGTTCAGGGTCTATCTTTTCTGCCGGGATTACGCCCTGCTCCGCCTCTTTTACGGCAATGCTGCCTACCTGTTCCGAAAACAGGGAAAACAAATCAAGCTGCTGATACATCCCGTTTGTGTCGATCTGCTCCGCTTTTTCCCCCGGAAGCAGGTATACATCATCCTCAATATAGGAATTGACAAGGAAACGGGCGTCTTCCCATGATATAAGGGCTTCATTTTCCACTCCCGGTTTTCCGCTCATGTTGAAGTGAATCCCTTCTTCATTGGCATAGAAACCTACCGGAATGCCCGCCGCTTCATACCCGTAATAGATGTTAAAATGGAAACAGTTCTTGAAATATTCCGCTTGCAGTTTTGTGTCCTGCTCCAATGCGAAATAACCCGCAATCTCCGGCCTTTTATGGATAAGGAAGCTGTCAGAGCATAAAATCCCTTTCTGAACCTTCATTGCTTTTTCTGCAAAGTCCGGATTATCCAAAAAGGAGCCGGACAATGAATCCTCTCCATTATCCGGCTCCTCTGCTTCCTTATTCTGCTGTTCTTCACTGCTTAAAGGCTGTACACCAGCTCCGTCAGCACGATCTCCTCCGCTGAGTTCCTGATGCTGTTCATCTTCGCCACCCATTTCATCTGATCGGACGCTTTCAGCGCTTCGTCCACTCCCTCGGCTTTCGCCATCTGCTCTGTCAGGAAGTCCATCCGCTCCTCTGCCTGTTTCTGTATCTCCAGACAATGCTCTTTCAGTTTTCCCGTCATCAGCAGCCCACTGTAAATCCCCCTCCGGTGTTCCTTCAGATAATTCTTCCGCATCAGCCCGTACTTGGTCAGCGGTTCCTCCGGCTCGCTGTCCGGCACCAGGTTCGGTATCAGATAATCCCCGTTCTTCTCGTATGTCAGTTCCATGCGCTATGCCCTCCGTTTCTATGTGGTTGGTAGTTGTTTCCGTTTGTGGTTCGTTTTCGCTTTCACGCTTTAAAGCATTATAGCGTGGGTCTAGTATATTTGCAAGCACTTTTTCAGGATTTTTTTCATTGGTGTCGGTCTGTACCGCATTCGCCTTTTCTTTTGCCTTATCCACGGCTTTCTGCCTTGCAATCTGGCGGTCATACGCCGCAACCGTTTTCCCGATCTCCATAAGCAGGGGCTTGCACATATCCGTGGTGGCATTGCCGACCACGGATAAAGCCATTGCTGTATTAAATTCGCTGATATAGTCAAAATTCAGGTCATCTTTCCACAAGTCCATGTCAGCGCCGCAGCGGGATAAAAGGGTATAGGCGATGCTTGCGGAAAGTGTTTCCCGCAGGCGGAGCCCCACATTCAGCTCGTCAAGTTCCTCTAAAAAGCTGCCCTCCTTAGAATAGAGCATATCCGGCAGAAGCTCCGTATAATAATCCTCCGCAATCCTCCTGGCAATCTCCATAAGCCTGCCCTCAAAGGAATTTTTCTTATCGGTTGCGCCGTATGTCTTTTCAAGCTGTGCAAGCACAACGTCCTTGTGTTCTTCCCTGATCTCCCACAGGTACGGGTCTTTCCCTATCCTTCTTGACTTATGTACATCCGACACATCAAAGACATATTTCAGCCTTGGACGCTCGCTCCCCCGGTCAAAAAGCGCAATCCCCTTTGCCCCACGGTTTACCCAGCAGAACATTTTTTCATTCCATATTTCCATAGTAGCGCAGGCTTTGGCATCCGGCCTTTGCGCATAGATGAGCATCTGATCCTCAAACGGATATTTATACAGCCTTGCGGCGGTAGTCAGGTATTTTGCCCATTCTTTCCCATTCTTGGACACCCGCCCTGCCGTTTCCCCCGCAAGCATGGAAATTTCATGGTATTTCTTTGAAACGAGATATTCTCCAGCCATCAGCGCCCTCCTTATTCATAAAATCCGTTTTCTTCAATGCCTTTTTCCAGAATGGAAGCCACCAGCGCATCCAGCTCCACACCGTTTATCTCACTGACTACGATCAGTTTTGCAAGGGTGTTCTTTTCCACCGGGAGCGAATACTGTTCTTCATCCGGGCACAACTCACGCACACAGACACCGAGCGCATCCGCAATCCGGCAGAGTGTGCTTATGTCCGGTTCCCGGATGCCCGCCATGATGTCTAACAGCGTATTCTCACGGATGCCGGAAAGCGCCGCCAGCCCCGGTATGCTCATATCCATGTCTTTCATCATATTTAAAATCTTATCGCCTGTGCTTAAAACGCCTGTTCCCATTGCCGATCCCTCCTACTCTGCCTTGTTCCCGAAAGAAAAAGTTGTGTTTTCTTTCGCTTTTGTTACTGTAAACTTTGCCTTCACTTCTGCCACCTTAGACTCCAGAACCGAAAACATGGCTTCCACCTGCTCCGGCGTATAGTCATAGGCTGATCGGTTGGCAAGGTTCTCTATCCTCCCAATAGCGTCAATCGCCTTATTGATACGGTACTCCCCAAGACGGATAAATTTCTCCGCTTTGCTTTCCTCTGCCTTTTCTGCAGATGTATTCATTGTTGCATTCTCCATAGCTTCACTCATTTTATTTTCCTCCTGTTTCTTTTTCCATTTCTGCATAAAAGCGCAGAGAACTGTTATGCCCCTGCGCCTTGTATGCGTGTTTTACACAACCGACTGTATCCTCGGTAATATAAATTCCTGTATGTATTGTTTTTCTTTCTCTGCCGCCAGCCACTTCCGCCCGGTTCTCATGCAGGCTTCTATCTCCGTTCCGCTTCCGGCAAACGGTATCAGCACCAAATCACCCGGTTTACTGCTTGCAAGCAGGATTCTCTCTGCCAGCTTTTCCGGTTTTTGCGTGGGATGACCTGTCCACTCTTTATAATTGGGCATAATGCGTGAAAATTCCCACACGTTCCCGCAGGACTTCCCTTTCGGGTTTTTTCTTTTGTCCTTCTCACTTCCCTTACTGTAAGCAATCCTGATTTCATCAAGATTGAGCGTGTGCAGCTCCTTACTGTAAAACCACAGCAGTTCCGTTTCATTGCGGTATGCTGTTTTTGCCGGACGCCCTGTTTTATAATTCCACACAATCAGGTTTCTTTTTGTCCAGTCAAACCGTTCCAGGACAAGGACGGAAAGTTTATCTATCATCAGGCAGCTCCCCCAACAGTAAAACGCCCCTGTCGGCTTCAATACCCGGCAGCACTCAGCCACCCATAAGGAACACCATTCCAGATATTCCTTTTCTGAACGGAATACAAAGTCAAAGCCGCCTTTCATTCTGTAATATGGCGGGTCAGCGATAATCAGGTCAATGCTTTCATCGGGCAGTTTGGTCAGTATGTCCATGCAGTCCGTTCCATACAAATGATTCCCTCCTTTCTCCCATACCTGCCCGCTCTGTATTACGGAAGATGCTTCTTCTGCATACAAACAGATCACCTCCCTGTTATTTTTTCTTTTTGGGAAATTCCAGCCTGACCTTATACTGTGTGCCCTTGACCTCTTTCCCGTCTTTGGTATAGGAATAATCGGTGGTTCCCTCCGGGATAAGGTACGCATCATAGCTGCCCTTTTTCCCTTTCAAACCTTTTACGAGGGTCTTTTTCCCCTCCAGCATACTTTTTACCTGGCTGTCGGTGAGCGCCGCCCCCATAGCCCGTGATACGTTCATGCCGCATTTATTTTTGCAGTAAGCGCCGAATTTCCCTTTCACCACATCGCCGCCGCACTTCGGGCATTTTCCAAGAGATTCCTGTGCGCCACCTCCGAACATGGATTTCTGTTCATCGCTGATGCTGTTATAGGTCTGCACAAGCTCTTTTACCATATCTTCTATGCCGCCCATAAATTCCTGCATGGAATACTCGCCCTTTGACACAAGAGTAAGGGCATTTTCCCAATCAGCGGTAAGTTTGGGTGACTTTACCACATCCGGAAGCACCGTGATGAGCTTTACTCCGTCCTCCGTGGGGAGCATCTGCTTTTTCTCCCGCTTCACAAAACCGTCCTTGACCAGCTTCTCGATCACGTCTGCCCTTGTAGCAGGTGTGCCAAGCCCCTTGCGCTCCACTTCATCGCCCATGTCCTCTGCTCCGGCACGTTCCATCGCTGACAACAGAGAATCTTCCGTAAAATGCTTCGGCGGCTGGGTGAAATGCTCTGATACCTTTATCTGCACTTCTTCAAATGTCATTCCTTCAGAAAGCTCCGGCAGCTTTTTCTCTTCTTTTTCCTTATCTTCCACTGTCTTATAAGAACGCCTGAAAGCCGCCTCAAAATCCTTCCACCCATTCTCTGTCACAGACTTTCCAGAAACCGTAAAAACAGTTTCATTACAGCGAAATTCTGCCTTGACCGTTTCATACTCATGCTTTTCCCCGGTGGCACAGAGCAGGCGGCTTGCGGCAAGGGAAAGTATCTTCATCTCTGTCTCCGGCACAGCGGAAAGGTCAGTGACTGCAATCTCCATTGTGGGAATAATCGCATGGTGGTCTGTCACTTTTTTACTGTCCATTACCCTCTTTATATCCGGTTCCGCCCTGGACGGTTCTTCAAAGAGGACTGCTTTATAGATTGCCCCGATCACGCCCCTTGCCGTATCTTCCATATCGTCCGATAAATACTGGCTGTCAGTACGGGGATATGTGACTAGCTTTTTCTCATAAAGGCTCTGTGTGTATTCCAGGGTCTGCTTTGCGGTAAATCCGAATAAACGGTTCGCATCCCTCTGTAACGTAGTAAGGTCATAGAGTTTCGGCGGCTGTATGGTTTTCTTTTCCTTTGTGACAGATGTAACCGTGGCGGCGGCTCTTTCACACGCTGCAGCAATACTCTCTGCCTGCGCTTTATCATCTATCCTCTCCGTTGCCGCATCAATCCCGTCCATCAGGATATGCGCCATGTAATACTGTTCTTTCTTAAAATTCCTGATCTTTTCCTCACGCTCCACCAGCATCGCAAGCGTTGGCGTCTGCACCCTGCCGACCTTTAACACCTTGCCGCCATACAGAACCGTAAAGAGCCTTGTGCCGTTCAGCCCCACAAGCCAGTCTGCCCTCTGCCTGCACAGTGCGGAATGGTAGAGGTTGTCATAATCGCTTCCCGGACGCAGGTTCCCAAAGCCCTCACGGATTGCGCTTTCCTCCATAGAGGAAATCCAGAGCCGCTTCATGGGCTTGCCACACCCTGCCTGGTCATACACAAGGCGGAAGATCAGCTCTCCCTCCCGTCCTGCGTCCGTGGCGCACACAACGCTGTCCACCCTTGCATCGTGCATAAGACCTTTTAACACCTTGTACTGCGCCGCTGTGCCGCTTTTTACCTCTGTCTGCCATTCCTCCGGTATCATGGGCAGGCTCTCATAATTCCACTTTTTCCATGCATCAGAATAGGCATCCGGCTGTGCAAGTTCAACCAGATGCCCGATGCACCATGAAACGAGATACCCGTTTCCCTCCATATATCCGTCTTTTCTTCCGTTTGCGCCGATCACATGGGCAATCGCCTGTGCCACACTCGGCTTCTCCGTTACCACTAACTGCATAGTCACTCATCCTCCTCATTCTCAAAAAATTCATCTCTGGAACCGTCCTCCGGTTCTTCTTCGTTCTCGTATTCCTCCTCATCTTCCTCGTCCTCATCTTCGTCTTCAATGAAATCCTCTTTCTTTTTGCGGGCTACTTTGAAATAATAAGCGCCGCCGATAAAGGCTACTGCAAGTGCGCCCATGAGAATATAGGAAATGAACGGGTTCGGCTCCTCTGCTTTTTCTTCCGGTTCTGTTTCCTCTGTGCTTTCCGTATCTTCCGTATTTTCTACATCTTCGGTATCTTCCTCTGTCTGCTCTGTATCTTCCGGCATTTCCCCGTTATTGTTCGGCAGGGCGCCTTCTTCTGTGGGGATTGCCGATTCCAATGCGGCGGAATTTTTCGGCAAGGTTTCGCTGTTGTCGGAGGTTACGTTTAACAGGTCATTCTCTGTAATCTCCGTAAGGAAGTACACCATTTCTTCCTCCCCGTCACGGTCAATAATCAGATAGAAAACTTTGTCCGATGCTGTCTGGATCGTATAAAATTCCTTCCCCTGTTCGGACTGTTCTTTCTCCGTCTCCCCGCTTTCCTCTTTTTCTGCCGCATCCGCTTTGGCAAATTCCTCTTTCTTCTGTTCCTCCGGTGTCTGGAAAACGGTATTCCCGTCACCGTCCGTCTTGGTATGCTCCGTAACTGTGCCTGTGGCATTCCCCGGTTTTGTGGCTTCGGCATTGACCTGGAGCTGCTTCGCCGGGTTCTCGTCACTCTCATCGGCAGGGTCTTTGTAATACGGATTCTTGGTCTTGTAGACTTCCGACATATTCCCGGCATTGTCCATTGCGGAAATGGTAAAATATTCATACCCTGCGTCAAACTGCTGTAAGCGGATATTCAATGTGCCGTTTGTCAGCTCCGTAAATTCGTACCCGTTCACATACACCGACTTTGCGCCGGAATCCGTATCATGCACCTGGACGCTTAACAGCCCGTCACTGACCGCCGCATTGAGCGTGGGCTTTGTGGTGTCAAAACACCGGACAGTCCTGCTCCGTTCATATGTATTGCCTTTCTGGTCTGTGACCTGCACATAAATGGTACAGTTCTCCGAGATTTCCAGCTTCTTATCCTCCGTCACGTCCGTCCAGCTCCCATTCTGCCCGACTTTTGCCTGTATCTTTGCCGTTTCAAAGTTTCCCGTGTGCGCTGTATCAGACACGGAAAATGTCACGGCTGCTTTTTCGTTGTACCACCCGCCCGGACTGTTGATATGGATCACTACATTCGGTGTCTTGTATTCACAATCCTTATAATCGGCGGCACATACTTCACAGTCTTTGTCAGTATCATATGCGCCGCACCTTTTCTCACAGGTGCATTCCGGCTCTGCGGCATCATTTCCCGATACGGTTCCTCCCTCTGTTTCTTCTGTGCCGTTTTCCGTTTCACCTCCGGCGTTGCTTTCCGTTTCCTGCCCAGGTGTGCCGTTCCCTTCCGCTTCTGATGTCTCCTGATCTGCGTGGCTTTCCTCTGCCCCGCCCTCTGTTTCTTCCTCCGTGCCCCTCTCCACGCTGTCCTCCGCCCTTGCGTCAATGGCATTATCCCCATTCATGGAAAATGCCACAGCGGGCATACAGAACAATACTGCGGATAACATGAGCGATAACACCGCCCTATAACGTAACTTCATTTTTCTGTTCATGGCTTTCTGCCTCCCTTTCTGTCTGCTGTTCCTGTTGCATCTGTTCTTCCTGCTCTTTTTTCCGGAGCAGGCTTAAGATTTCTTCCTCGCTGACTTTATTCAGCAGGATTAAATGTTCCAGAGAGATTTTATTTTTTTCAATAAATTTCATCTTCTCCGCATCTTCTGCCATCTGTAACTGGCTCTCCAGGTCTTTCTGCCTCTCCTGCAGGTCTGCAAGCTGCTTCCTGACTTTGGAAAGCTCCTTTACAATCCTTTCCTTTGTCACATCATTTCTCCTTCCCATGCTCCCTGTTAAGAGCATTTAGTCTACTATTTTTCCATATCCATGCCTGGGGATTTCCGGCCCTTTTCCTTTTCAGGAGGTTTCCTCTTTGCTATCTCCGCTTTTTTCTCTACAAGCCTCTTTTTCACTGATGCCCGCTTCCCGGTATTTCTATTATCATCCATAGCCTTTTCTTTCGGCGCAAAGGCTTCTTTCTCCTGTGCATCGAATAGCGCCTGTAAACGCTTCTCTGCCTCTGCAAGAGAATCTTCCGCTCTGTCAATATTCATCTGTATACGGTCAGATGCGTCACTCTCTCCGCCCGTTTCGAGCATAAAACGTTCCAGCCTGTCTCTTTCACTGTTGATATACTGTGTCAGTTCCTCACACTGCTCCATCAGGCTTCCGATTGTTTCAACTTCCATTTTGTTCCTCCTTCATCTCACTTCCTTGTTCATTTTCTTTGTTGAGGTATTCAAATTCCAGTTGGTTCTTGCATATGCCGCTGCAAAGATAACCACTCTGAAATGGCGCTCTTGGAAGGGCTTCACCGTTTCCGGCAATATAATTTACTCTGGGGTTAAGCCAGAGCATTTCCACTTTGTTATGCTTAAACATCTGGAAACGCTCTTGGCAATCGAATATCCCCTGAAAATTGATAAGCATAGCAAAAGGCTTCCCAATCTCATACAAGCGTTTTATGACTTTGCCCTTTAAGCTGTATGGAGGGTTGCTGATAATGTAGTCACAGCCTGGCATGTCTATCTTGAAAAAATCCTGCCCCGTCTGGATATGCCCATATATGACATGAAACCCGCAGGCAGAAAGCACCTGAACAAATGCGCTGTCTTCCTTGTCAAAAGGACACCATACCGTGGCACCGGGAGGTAGCCGTTTAGTAATTGGGTACACAGCGTAGGCAGGCGTAAGGTATTCGTCATTTTTTTGGAACTGGTATTGTATCTGCATAGTCACCGCCCCTGTCCTTTCATAAAAAAGTCTTACATTACAAGCGCCTTTGTGATAAAATAATCAGACAATAGAAAAGCCTGAAATGCTCCGCACTCCAAGCTGACCGGTATGACTATTCCATATTCTGATTTATGGCATTGCCGCCTATGGTATTTATCCCGATATTGTCACTCTTTTTCATGAGAATGTCTTACTTTATTATCATGTTGTCTAACTTAATTATCACCAGACGATTTAATTTCCTGATAACCTGCCAAAACTATAAAAATGGCTCTGCCAGTAGGAAGAATTTATGTTTGCGTAGCTGATCGGATTGCCGCAGTGGATCATGGTTCCGTTACCGCAGTAAATCCCCACATGGCTCACAGGCCCCGCCGAATTGTAAGTGCCCGTGAAAAAGATAATATCCCCCGCCTTTGCGTCTGCCGCCGAAACCGGGGCGCACTGGTCATAGATTCCCTGTGCCGTAGTCCGTGGCAGGTTATGCACCCCGCTGTTGGTATATACCCAGCAGACAAATCCGGAACAGTCAAAACTGGTAGACGGTGAACTGCCGCCCCATACATACGGGTAGCCTAAATATTTGGCGGCTTCTTCCATGAGCGCCTGAACTGCCGCATCATCATAGGAATCCGGCGGTATGGCGTTTCCCCCGCCGCTCCCCGGCGCATTGGCTTCCCCGTAGAGCGTTCCTTCCCCTGCCTCAAAATAAAATAACGGGTTATAATACTCCCCGTTGTACAGACATTCGATATGCAGGTGGCTTCCGGTGCTGCTCCCCGTGTTTCCTGTTGTTCCTATGGAATCCCCGTGTTTCACGGCCTGCCCCGCACTGACGCTTAACGTGTCCATATGGGCATACTTGGTACAGTAACCGTTGCTGTCCTCAATCACGATATAATTCCCGTAATAACTGTCATAGGCGGCTGTAGTCACTGTGCCGTCCATCGCCGCAAGGACATCTGTTCCTGTCGGCACCGCAATGTCAACGCCCCGGTGGAACTGCTCCGCCCCTGTTACCGGATTGATACGGTAGCCATAATAACTGCTCACATAATTGTACCAGTATAAATTTAGCGGTGTGTAAAACTGCTGTGTCAGGCCATGCGTTTCATTATAAAGCGCATAAATCTCTTTCTGCTCGCTGTTCATATGCCCGGCAGCGATCAGATTTAAGTCTTTTGCGGTCAGCGTGACTTCCAGTATGGTTACGGTATATTCTTCTTCCTCCTCGTACTCATATTCTTCCTCTTCCCCTGTTTCTTCCCCCGTTACCGGGTCTGTCACAGGGCGTGTGCCTGTTTTGGTCACTGTCCTTGTCCTTGTTTCCGTCACCGGATTTAAGGTCAGCTCATACATCTCGTCAAAAAGGCTCTCGACTTCACCCTGCACGTCCGCCGCCATAAATTCCGTATGGACTGCGGAAAGGTAGCTGATGAGCGCAAACGGGTCATGGCCGATTGCATCCAGGTTGTAGCGGTATTCGTCATAGTCCGGGTAATCCGTTTCTATGGAATCAATCTCTTTCTGCAGCTCCATTTCAAGCTCTGAAAAAGCCAGATCCGCTGCGTCAATCTCTGCCGGAACGCTCATATAGCTCCCTGCCAGCGTGGTACTCATGCCGTTCGAGAACATTGCCCCGCAGGACGATACGGAAGTCATGATCATGATGAGCAGGAGCGCACAAGCCCCAACCGTTACAAGGAGAGAGGCGTGTTTTGCCGCCATCTCCTGCAATTTCTTCGCAACCGTCGTGGTGAAATTGGCGGTTTTCACAGCCGCCTCCTTTGTGTTCTTCGCCGCCTGCCCCGTCCGTACTGCCTTTGCATACTCACGTTTGATGCGCTGTTTCTGCAATCTTTTCTGGAGCTGTTTCTTTAAGGTCTTTTCCTGCATTTCCGGGTTTTCTTCCAGAAACTTCTGGTAGCGGAAATTGACTTCCTTTTTGAACTGCTTTTTCTCCAGCTTCGCCACTTTCTCACGCCGCCTCTGCTCCCTGCCCTTATAATGCCGCTTCACAAAGCGGTAGGCATCCTCTGCTTTCTGCTCCGTCTTATGTGCGCCCTCCACGCCGGAATTTTCCTTTTCCGTTTCGGCAACCTTGCCGTGTGCGAAGTTCGTAAACTCCGACCCGGCTCTGCCTGCCATCCTTTTTACTGGATTGTCCTGCTTGAAAGGCTTTTCCTTCACCACTGCGGTCAGCACATATTTTGCCCTGCCCGTTTTTTCATCAAAGACACGCTCTAAAGAATATTCCTTTTTCTTTGGGAGCTTCTTCCTTGCGGCTTCGGTCTTTTTCCCGGCCTTCTCCGCTTTCCTTTGAAGCCTGTCAGACTTCTTGCTGCCTTGGCTCTCCGGTTCTGCACCCTCCGTAAAAGTATCATCCTTTGAAAACGTAGCATCTTTCGTCTGGAAGTCACGCTCAAAGTCAGATTTTTTAATCCGTTCCCTGTCCTGGCGCTCCCGCCTGCGGTATCTGCCCTTTTTTTCGCTCTGGTGGTAGGTATCTTTGCGGCGGTAATCGTCCTTAAAATCCGTTCCTCCGGCCTGCTCCCCTCCTCCCTCATCTGTAAAGGTATTCTGCTCTTTAGAAAAACCGCCCTGCGCTTTGCTTTCCGCATCGCCGCTTTCCTGCTTTTCCATATTTTCCGTAAAACTGTTTTCCTTTTGGAACTGCCCCGGCTGTCTGCGTTTTTTCTGCCCCGACTTTGCTTTCGGCCTTTCTGTTTTCCCTGCCCCGGCCTGAAAACTATCCCGGCCATCAAAAAAACTTTCCTGTTCCGGCCTGTTCTCCGGCTTCTGGACATTGTGTCCAGAAGTTTTCGGCTGTTCCTGCTTCTGGACATGATGTCCAGAAGTAATGTCCGCAGCTCTCGGCTGGTGTGCGCCGGAGTGCCTCTGCTTTGCTTTTGGAGCGGCGGCATCCCTTTTTGTGGAACCGCCGCCCGCAAAAGTATTTTTATCCTTCGCAAATTCAGCCGGTTGCTTTTTCGTCTTTTCTGCCATTAAAATTCCTCCGCCATGTTTATTTACTGCCCAATGCCTGCTCCTTTCTGTTTTTGGTACTTGCCGGGATTGTAATCCTTAAAATCCTTTACAGAATAAAACAGCCGCTTATTGTTTACCCACCTCTGCATCCTCCGTGTTTCCTCCGGTGCTGTTGGCTTTTCATATACCATCACATACGGGTCATACCCCATATCACGCAGGGTATAAATGCGGTGCAAATCCTGCTCATGGGTGCTTCCATAGTTGGTAAGCACATAGACACGCCTTTTCCGCTTATCCTTTACTGTTGTAAGTCCTGAAAATTTCTGAAAATACGGTGTCAGGTCATCTTCCGGGTTATCCCACGCAAAATGCAGCATTTTTGTTTTGATTCTGTTTAATGCCTCCACCTTTTCCGGTGTGATCAGCCGCACGTCAAGCCCCTGTGTGAAGTCAACGTATGCGCCGCTGTCTGCAAGCTGCCCTAAAAGCCTTTCCCAATCCGGACAGGCTAAAATGTTTGCGTCAAGGAGCTTGATCTCCTTTTCCCCGCCCCAAAATTCGGACAGGTCAGCCGCCGCCACTGTCTTTCTCCCCTCCTTATCCCCGACAATGCAGAATCCGCATCCACGGGGGCATCCTCTGGAAAGGAAACCGTAGGCTGTTCCCGCAAACTGCGGGTACAGCCCATAGTCCGGGTGTGTATGCTCCACAGCGTCCGGCAGCTTATTGTCAAGGCCGTACCCTGTGCCGCCCTTTATGACGTGGCAGGCCTTTATGCTCCCTTTGTAATCTTTTGAATAAGTGTCCGTGAATACCCTGCTCATATAAACAAGGTCATAGCACTTTCCACCGTCATACCATTCCACCATATCCCCTCTAGCCTTATGGTAGGCTGACAGCTTCATCAGGCAGAGGTTGGGGAAACGGTGTCCGTCCACGTCAATCAGCCCGATTTTCAATTATCTTCCTCCCTCTGCTGGGATTCCCCCGGCCTTGTGTTCATGATCGCAAAAGTTTTTGTATCTGCCGGGTACTTATCCACAAACGGGATAACCACGTTGTCAAACAGGATAAGCCCGCTTCCCGGCTCGGAATTGGTCACATGGGCAAGCTGCTTTTCCGACAGCCCTAACTTATCGGCAAGTATCGCCTGATCCTTTGCGTTCTGGTTCAGCAGATAGACAAAATCGGAGTTGCCAAGAATCCCCTCGATCTCCTCCGATCTCAAAAAATCGCCTACATTCTGCGTCAGCCCTGTGGGGATTCCGCCCCATTTCCGGAACCTTTTCCAGATTTCCACCGAGTAAACCGCTGTCTGCCGTTCTTTCAAAAGCAGATGGAACTCATCACAGTAGTACCTTGTGGCAATCTTCCTCTCCCGGTTCTGCGACACCCTGTTCCAGACCGCATCCTGCACGATCAGCATACCAAGCTCTTTTAACTGGTTGCCTAAATCCCTGATGTCAAAACACATGATACGGTTCTGAGAATCCACGTTTGTACGGTGGTTGAAATAATTCTGCGAACCATGCACATACAGCACAAGGCTGTTTGCAATCCGTACCGCTTTCTGCTTTGCTTCTTTCTGCATCTCCGGCGCAACGTCCTTCGGCTCATACTTGAGCAGCGCATTATACAAGTCCTCCAGAAGCGGCATATTTTCCGGCTTCGGTTCTTTGAAATACCTGTCATAGATATGCTTGATGCAGGTGTCAATAATGCCCTTTTCGTCATTTTCAAGGCCGTTCTTCCCTCCCGCTATCAGATCGCACAGCGTAATGATAAAGTCGGATTTCAGCTTTAATGCTTCCCTGTCGTTTTTATGGGAAAGCTGAATGTCCATCGGGTTTAAGTAGTCCTTTGAAGTGGTGGCAAGTTTTACCACCTGCCCGTTGAGTGCGCCTACAAGCGCAAAATATTCCCCTTCCGGGTCACAGACGATCACATCATCCCCCGTCATAAGGAAGCAGGATAAAATTTCCCTCTTTGCGGAAAAAGATTTCCCGGAACCAGGTGTGCCGAGGATTACTCCGTTTGGTGTCCTTAATTTTTTCCTGTCCGCCATGATCATGTTGTTGGAAAGTGCGTTCAGGCCGTAATAGATCGCCGGGGAGGGCATGAAAAGCTCCTGTGTGCAGAAAGGCACCAGGATTGCCGTACTCTTTGTGGTAAGCACCCTCTCAATCCCCGTATCATTGCACCCGATGGGCGCACTCGCCATAAGCCCCTGCTCCTGCAGGTACTGCATACACCGGAGGTTGCAGTTCGCCTGCTGGATAATGCCGGACACCCTCTGCGTGATATTCTCCAGCGCCCGCTTGCTCCTGCCAAAACAGGTAATGAGGAATGTCATCTTGATAATCTTCTGGTTGCTGGTGTTCAGATCGTCAAGCAGCTCCAAAGTGTCTTTTTCATAAGTGATGATGTCGGTAGGCAGAATGTCCATGTCATAGCCGGAGCGGACTGCCTTCTTCTGTTCCTCAATCTTCATTTTCTGGATATTGGTGAGTGCGCCCTTCAACATTTTGATTGCCTTTACCGGGTCCATCGTCTGCATATGGAGTGTGATTGTAAGGTTATCATCAATGTCAAGGAGTTTTTTTAACAGCTCGTCATTGAACCTCGGCGCTATGATGTCAAGATAGTGAACGCTCCCGTACATTTTCCCCGACTTGAAGCGGCTCGGATAGCGGAAATCGAATCCCGGCGGCGCTATGTAGTCCTTTACGCTCTTTCCGGATTCCGATAATTCCTTGAACGAAAAACGGAAAGGCTCCATTGTGTCCTGGTTGAAATACTCATGCAGGATACGCAGGCGTTCCTTCCCGTCAAGCCTTCTGGCATTGGTGCCGAGGTTGAGGAAATTCTTGATCACGTCAGCTTCTATGCTGGCCAGCTTCGCTTTTGCCTCCTTATATCCTTTGCACTCAATACCAAAGATAAGGTATTTCGACTTGATGATGCCGTTGTTCCCCTTTGCCGCCTGTTTCTTTAACATTTCCGTATATTCCTCACGGATATCGTCAAATTCATCGCCCTGCAGTGGTATGTCAAACTGGTCTATCAAAGTCTGTTCGTTGACCTGCCTGTTGAACAAAAACAGCTCAAACCGTATGGACGGGTCAAAGTAATTGATGAGCCTGCTGTACTGCTCTAAAATCTCCCCCTGATCCTCTATCTCCAAAAGGTCATAGTTGATGTCAAAGAACTCGACCATTTTTGTATAATGACCGGAAGATACCTGGCAGATGCCGTCACGGTACATTTTCCTAAATGTGATTGTTTTCTGCGCCGTGTCCGGTATCTCCGCTTTTTTGTCATTCCCGGCAAGGGTGCTTCTAAGCTCCCTTAACCGTTTCTTTTCCGAAAAGCTAAGCCCCGCTTTGGGTCTGGCAGCTTTTTTCTGCCTGCCCTGCGGTACTGCCTGCGGCTTTTTCTTCAAGATAACGCACCTCCCTCTTTAATTTTTCCCTTTCCTCCAACTGCTTGTAGAGGTTTTCCGATTTATAAGGACGAATCCCCGGCGTGAGCAGTTTCTGCCGTACCATGAAGTACAGAACCTTCTCCGCCGGGAAACCGTCTTTTTCATACATTGCCAGAAAAAAGAATGGCAGCATGAGGGCTACCATGATGAGCGCTGATACCTGTGTGCCTAATATCCCCTTTGTCACAAGGTAAAAAGGTATCCCCGTCACGGCGGCGCCCCCAAAACAGATAAGCTGGCGTTTGGTAAGGTTCAGCGCCACTTTTGTTTTGATGCCGCTTAAGTTTTTCGGCACTGCGACTGATATTGCCATAAGCATTCTGACCGGATTTTTTTACATTCCGGCATTCCCTCCTTCCTGATGATGATATAAGATTGCTGCCTGTCTAATGGGCATTCAGGACGCTTTTCGCAAGGGAGCCTGTCTTAAATAAGCTGAAGCACAGGATAACCGTGTATGCCGCAACCGACCAGAGCGCCGTGTGCAGATTGCCTGCCACAGCAACACTGGCAACAAGCACCGAATAAATACCGACACAGACCATAATAAAGAAGCCCTGAAATGCCAGGGCGCAAAGCCCCTTGATGTAGTTGCTGCCGATGCTGCCCCATTCCCGGTTGCTCAGTGTAGCAAACGGAACCGGGGCCACTGAAATATAAAGGTATATCTCTATCATGCGCCCGTATAGAACGACGGTGATGAGGACGGACATGATCTTCATACATAGGCTGACAATCATGGTTTCTATCCCAAGCCCGATCAGTTCGCCAATGCCCATAGTGGAAATCTGGCTGTTGAACATATTTGTCAGCGTGGCCGTCACATCAATGCTCGCAGAGCCTGATATGACGCCCGCCGCTTTTGTCACGATATGGTTCCCCACATCAAAAATCGCCATTGTGATGTCAAAGGTCTTGCTGAGGAGCATCACTGCGATACACGCTTTCACGAGGTAGCGGAAAAAGAACTCGCTCCCTACCTCGTGCATGTTGTTTTTGTCCATCGCCATCGTAATCAGCTCATAACATAAGATTGCGCTGATGATAAGCCCCGCTATGGGAATCATGACATTCTCTGAAAGATTCCGGATCATGGAAAATATGCTTCCATTCCATGCGCTGGGTGTCTGCCCGACTTCCCCGGCAATCTCGCCCACTTTCGTATTCACGTCCGTGAACATCGTGCCGAGGTTGTCAAGCACCCATCCCTGCAGCATCTCCTTTATAAATTCAGTGATTTTGTCTATGATGCTGCCCATTTATCTTATGAAAACAGGCTGGAAAGCTGTGGAATCACCGTCTGAGCCACAATGATAATACCCCCTCCACTCATAAGTTGCTTAATTCCCTGGCTCTTTGCTCATGTGAGATAAAGAAGTAAAAGAAGTGTAAAAAATTTTGCCGTTCCCTGTCCGGCTGACTGCCGGACGGGTCGGGCTTTAGTCGGGCAATTCTACCTTGCCGACAAAAGAGTAATAGATTTCGATTTCCTGTCTGCGGAGCTTCCCCCGGCGTTTCCCGTCAAGGGCTTCCGATTCGTGGATTACGATTTTCTCCACAAACTCCCGTAACAGGGTAGGGGTGAGTTCCTCAAAGCTGGTGTACTTGCGTACCACTTTCATAAACTTTTCAGCGTTTGCCGTGGCTTCCAGCGTCTTAGAAAGCTCGCTCTGTAAGGCGGCCGCTTTCTCTTTCAGTTCCTTTTGCTCGGCTTCGTAGTCTGCCGACAATTCCGTGAAACGCTCGTCCGATATGCGCCCGGTCACGCTGTCCTCATACAGCCGCTTGAAGATAGCGGAGAGTTCCGCAATCCTTTTTTCTGCCGCTTCCAGCTCTTTCTTCTTGGCGGCGTTCCGGCGTTTGCTCCCGTCCTCGGTCTGCTCGGTCAACAGCTTCATAAACCGGGCTTCGTGCCTGGCGGCGTAGCTGGTGACTTTCCGTAGGTTCTCGGTCACTCCCTCGGTCAACAGGTCGGTGCGGATAAAGTGCGCCGTACAGTCTGCCGTGCGCTTCTTGTAGCTGCCGCATATGTAGCAGTCCTGCCGCCGTTTGTCCGTCTG
>RAZA01000025.1 GCA_003612485.1 bacterium D16-50 | reverse complement strand
AGCACCTCTACCGTGGTAAGTGAGAGCGAGAGCACCTCTACTGTGGTGAGCGAGAGCGAGAGCACCTCTACTGTGGTGAGTGAGAGCGAAAGCACCTCTACCGTGGTAAGCGAGAGCGAGAGCACCTCTACCGTAGTGAGCGAGAGCGAAAGCACCTCTACCGTGGTGAGCGAGAGCGAGAGCGGCAGCACTGTGGTGAGCGAGAGCGAGAGCACTTCTACTGTAGTAAGCGAAAGCGAGAGCACTAGCACCGTGGTAAGCGAGAGCGAGAGCGACAGCACTGTGGTAAGCGAGAGCGAAAGCACTTCTACCGTGGTGAGCGAGAGCGAGAGCACCAGCACCGTGGTAAGCGAGAGCGAAAGCACCTCCACTGTAGTAAGCGAGAGCGAGAGCACCTCCACTGTAGTAAGCGAGAGCGAGAGCACCTCTACCGTGGTAAGTGAGAGCGAAAGCACCTCTACCGTGGTAAGCGAGAGCGAGAGCACCTCTACCGTGGTAAGCGAGAGTGAAAGCACCTCTACCGTGGTAAGTGAGAGCGAAAGCACCTCTACCGTGGTAAGCGAGAGCGAGAGCACCTCTACCGTAGTGAGTGAGAGCGAGAGCACCTCTACCGTGGTAAGCGAGAGCGAGAGCACTTCTACCGTAGTGAGTGAGAGCGAGAGCACCTCTACCGTGGTAAGCGAGAGTGAAAGCGGCAGCACCGTGGTAAGTGAGAGCGAAAGCACCTCCACTGTAGTAAGCGAGAGTGAGAGCGGTAGCACCGTGGTAAGTGAGAGCGAAAGCACCTCCACTGTGGTAAGCGAAAGCGAGAGCGCCTCTACCGTGGTAAGCGAGAGCGAGAGCAGCAGCACCGTGGTAAGCGAGAGCGAAAGCACCTCTACCGTGGTAAGCGAGAGCGAGAGCACCTCTACCGTGGTAAGCGAGAGCGAGAGCGCTTCTACTGTGGTAAGCGAGAGTGAGAGCACTAGCACCGTGGTAAGCGAGAGCGAAAGCACCAGCACTGCGGTAAGCGAGAGCGAAAGCACCAGCGCATCCGAGAGCACCAGCGCATCCGAGAGCACCAGCGCTTCTGTCTCCACAAGCATGAGCGCCAGCGCCTCTGCAAGTGACGCAGCAGTTCCTGAGGAAAGCGGTGAAGGAGACGGCGGCAGCGCGTCGGCAAGTGAGTCCGTAAGCGCTTCGGAAAGTGCATCGGAAAGCCTCTCCACCAGTGAGAGCCAATCTACCAGCGCCTCCGAGTCTGCCAGCACCAGCGCCAGTGAGGCGGCAGATAATACTGAAGATATCGGGGATGATCCCTTGCCTATGGGAGGGGTGCCAGAAGACGGTGAGGAGGATGACGCTCCCGATGACGATGGCGACAGAGAGGATGACTTTGAAGACCAAGAGGAGGACGACGAGGAGGAAGAAGAAGTACCCCTTCCGGTTGAGGACGAGGATGACTCAGGAGAAGTGGATATTGATGATGAAACTTTGCCCTTGGTCAGCCCGGATCTCGTGATGGGAACAAAACACTGCATCAGTCATTTTCTGGAACTGATTCTGGCAGGCGGCGTGACAGCCTATGGATTTGGCAGCACCAGAAAGAAGAAAAAGGAAATCGATGAACTGAAGAAGGGAAAGAGAGGATAAGCGTTGATGGCAGAATTTTTTAAAAATCTGAGTCTGGTATGTTGGTGGGATATCCTTGGGGTAGTTGCTCTGATATCGTCGATTGCCTTTGTGGTCATAAGGAAGAATTGGCTGAATAAGGAGCAGAAACGACTGGAAAGCGGCAGGAACTGATAGGGTGCCGGCCAGAAGAAAAAATAAAGAGTGGTAATTAGGATTAGTGGCCGCCTTACAAAAGGTGGTCACTAATTCCAGTGTACCGGGAGAATAATCGTGCAAAATGAAAATGAGAAAGAACATGTATTGAAGTACAAACTGGCGTATTCGGGAATTATTCTTTTGGTGTACATAGTGGGGAAAAATATTCCCTTGTATAAAATAGATCTATCTGCGTACCAGCAGGCATCCGTTGGTGTGGAGGATCTGTTGGTCCAGACCATTGGCGGGGATTTCATCCGCTCGTCCATATTGGCGCTGGGTGTGTTTCCGTCTATGATATCAGCGCTGCTGGTTCAGGTGATTTTGGCCCTCAGGGGATTGTTCACGAAAGCAAAAGTTTCCCCGCGCAAATCCCAGCGCATGACCGTGGCAATGACTTTTGCCGTAGCTGCTTTTCAGGCTGTGACCCGGCTGCCTGAGCTGAAGTTTGTGGTGACCGGAGGGATGCTGCCGGTTGCCAGAGCCGTAGCAGGTGTGGAGATGGTAACGGGAGCCATATTTATTATGTGGCTGTCTGATAGAAATGGGAAATATGGAATCAGCGGCAGAATGGTGTTTGTGACAGTCAATATTCTGGAGCGGATCTGGATGACGCTGTTAGGGCATCCTATACAGAAGCTGGCAGTTCCTCTGGCCGCCGCAGCCTTGATGATGCTGGTGATCCTGATAATGGAGAATACGGAGAAGCGTGTTCCGGTACAGCGGATTTCCATACATAATATCTATGGGGATAAGAATTATCTGGCTATCAAGTTTAACCCCGTGGGGATCATGCCCATGATGTTTGCCACGGCGGTATTCATGCTGCCCCAGCTTCTGGTTTCTCTGTTAGGTTATCTCTTTCCGCAGCAGTCAGGGATATCCTGGTGTCAGGAGAACCTATCCTTGACAAAGCCTTTTGGCATATTCATCTATATTGTCTGTGAGTATCTGCTTACCATTGGATTTTCCCTATTGATGATAAGCCCCCGGGATATTACGGAGCAGTTCCTGAAGAGCGGGGACAGTATTGTGGATCTTAGGGCTGGCCGTGATACCAGACGTTATCTGGGCAGGGTGATATGGCGGATCAGCTTCCTGAGCGCCACAGTCATGGGGGCATGTATCGCGGCGCCTCTGATCCTGCAGCTGCGGGGGGACATTGACAGCACGCTTGTGATGCTGCCCACTTCCATGATGATGCTGATGGGCTTTTCCTGCAATATGTACCGGGAAGTCAGCACGCTGCACAGCTATGATTCATGCAGGCCGTTGTTCTGAGGCCTCGGAGGGTCTGGGGACAACGGCAAAAAGCGCTGCGGGTGCTGCCGTTTACGGCGGCAATAGGATGCAATTTGGATAAGACGGGAGTGGGGAGATGTTATATTTTATTCCGGCATGGTATAAGGAAAGGGAATGGTGCGAGGACGAACAGAGCTGGCGGGTGAGGCGGACCCATACGGAATTTGACGACACAGTGAAGCAGATCCAGCTGTTTCACCGCAGCGGGGCCTACGAATACCGCATTATGATTCTGGGAGCCGCACCGAATTTCCGGCATTTCCTTCATAGGCAAGGGGTATATCGGGCGCCGTACTGGTCTTGTTTCGACGCGATACAGGAGATTCGGCGCAAAAAGATGAGGGTATGGTCATTCCATGACTTAAAATGGCCGGAAGGGATAGAATTTTTTTACTCACCATTTGTAGTGGTAGCAATGCTGGGCAATGAGAAATATGCCCAGATTGATTTTGGCGAGGACGGGAATCCCATCTGGGTAGAGATGTATAGGAAGGGGATCGTACACCGCCGCAACCTCTATGATGACAGGGGATTCATTTCCAGTACCATACTGTACGAGGATGGCGCTCCCGTCTACCGGAATTATCTATGTGAGAACGGAACCTGGAAGCTGCGATGTTATCAGGCGGACGGACATGTGGAGATCAACGGGAAGTGTCCGGATTATGTGCTGGAGTACGGAGGAGAGTGGCATACAAGGCGGTTTTCGAGGATGAACTATGACAATATAGGGCAGGTTATCCATGAAGTGCTTGGATCCTATCTGGCGTTGACGGATTCCGGCGATATTTTCTGCGTGGCAATGCAAGGCCTTCATGCAGGTCTTTTGGGCAGGGTTTTGAAGGGCAGGAAGAAGATTCTGTCATTTTTTCAGGACAGGTACAAGGACTGGAACGACCCTATGGTATTGGAGATGATCCGGGACGCGGACTTTGTGGTGGCAGATTCCAGAGAGGCTGCACAGATCATACAAGGGCAGGCCCCCATGGCGGCGGGCCGTCTGACAGCCATTCCCCCCTATGATACCAGAGCGGACGAGGGAACCAGCCTGCAGGCAGGCGTCCAGAAACTCTTGATGCCGGTGGACGGGCTGGACAGTGAAACGTTCAAAGCATCCATACGGCTATTGGGAAAATACCTTCCCCAGAAGGAAAATGTGCGGATTCATCTTTTTACCAGAGAAGCCAGATATGACAGAAAAAGAACGCTTCTGGAACAGGTTCGCAGAGAACTGGGAGAGGCCGGTATGCCCGAGGAATGGGCGGCGGAGACAGAGGATGAAAAGGTCTCGGAGAATAATCTGGAGGAAGAAGGGAGGATTCCCGTTCGTTTCTTTCCGGAACAATGCGTGGATGAACTGTCTGTGAGCAAATGTATGCGGGAACAGTGGCTGCTTGTGGATCTGCGAAAGATCCCGGAGCTGTACCTGCAGATCAATGCCGTCAGCTTCGGGATTCCCCAGATCGTGCGGAAAAGAACGGACTTTGTGGAACACGGAGGAAACGGCATTGTGCTTGACAGACTGGAGCGCCTGCCAAAGGCGCTGGACTATTATCTGAATGGGCTGAAGCACTGGAATGAGGCCAGAGTATATTCCTATGAGATCGGCAGGGAGTATACCACCGCGCGGCTGCTGGAGATGTGGAGGGAGGTCATGGACAGCGTTGGATGAAGTACGAATCTTACAACTGGGGGAGGAAGACTGGAGGGAGATCTATACCGTTCCCAACAACGTGTCTCTGGATCATGCGGATGTCTTTCAGGAGCTTCCCGAAAAGCCATACGATATGTTTTTTCTGGACAGGAATCCTCTGGAAGAGGAGATAGGGCTGCTCTTTCAGGCGGTGAAGGCCTATACGCTTTTTGTGACAGACAAGGTGGAGATGAAAAACGGGACAGAGTGGCTCTGCCGCAGCAGGAAGGCCCGACAGATCGCCGGACCGGATATCCAGAGATTCCTTCTGGAGGAATGCAAGTACTACTATTCACGGCCCTACGGTGAGAAATTCAGCCTGCGGGATATAGCCGTGGCCCAGAAATTTCGGGGAAAAGTAAAGTGGAACGGAAACCGGAATGTGCTGTTGGAGGACGATTTCGGGGATAGGTTCCGTCAGGTTGCCTACTGGCGTTACAACAGCCCCGTGCCCAGAGGCCAGACGATAGATTTCTGGCTGGAGTATGACAAGGATCCTGAGGTGGAGATCCGTCTTGTGCTGATCCTCTTTGCTGCCGGAAGCCCTTCTGATGTGCTGGAGCAGTGGGAATTGGGAGAACGGGATCTGGAGCAGGTGGTTCAGGTGGTGTGTGACAAGGGGGACGGTACTTTCTTTGTTTCGGTCAGGGCCAGAGGCAGGGGCAGACTGTGGCTGACCGCTCTGCACAAGCGGATTTCCAGAGGGAGCCATGGATATTTCCTGCCGGGGGGAGAGCGGTATGTGACAGCCGACAGGGAAGAGGCATTCTGCTATTTTGAGCCGGGAGACCTTAAGCCTCCCCTGAATGTGTATTTCTCCGGATACAAGACCTTACAGGGGTTTGAGGGATATTATATGATGAAGGGTCTTGGATGCCCTTTCCTTTTGCTGGCAGAGCCGAGGCTGGAGGGCGGCGGGTTTTACATGGGATCTGCGGCCTATGAGCAGCTGTTTATAGAAGCCATCAGGAAGCATATGGAGGAACTGGGATTTACTCCGGATCAGGTGATCCTGTCCGGACTTTCCATGGGAACCTTCGGGGCCATTTATTATGGATGCGATATCCGCCCTCACGCCATGATCGTGGGCAAGCCGCTGGCCAGTATCGGGAATGTTGCGGCCAATGAGAAGCACCTGCGTCCCGGCGGCTTTCCTACTTCACTGGACGTCCTGTACGCCCAGAGCGGCGGGCTGGGAAAAGAGGCCGTGGAGAGACTGAACGAGAAGTTCTGGAAGAAATTTCAGGCTGCGGACTGGGGGAATTCCAAGTTTGCCGTTGCCTATATGATAGAGGACGACTATGATCCGGACGCCTACGAAACCTTGCTCTCCCACCTGCAGTCAGGCGGCGTGCAGGCATATGGGAAGGGACTCCACGGGCGGCACAACGACAATACCCATGGCATCATAAGCTGGTTTCTGGGACAGTACAACAAGATACTGCGGGAGGATTTCGGCAGAAGGAGGAAAGGGTGAAGAGATTCTTGAGACGGGCTGCCTTACGCAGCCCCCAGAGAGAGCAGGGGAATGGGACAGCCGGTGAAAAATGGACCATTTACTGGAATGAGTACTCCTCCAACACCTATTTGTATGGATCGGAGATCTCTTACCGCGCAAAAGACGATGTGGAATTTTCTAATGAGCTGATGCCGCCGGGGACAGTGATCAAGCAGTGGTATTCCAGAACCTATTACCAGCTGCAGCGGATAGAACCGGCCCTGCCTATGATAGACGGAGAGGGGGAATACCGGCTGCGGGTTCACATAGACTGCCCGGAGGGGGAGAGATGGCTGATCCAGCTGGTATTCTTTGATAAATATGACGCGGAGGCAGGGCGCATTGCCATTAGGGATCAGGTGTCGTATTTCCGGTGTCCCCTAAGAACCTATAGCTACAGCATGCAGTTGATTAACGGCGGCATGACATGTTTCCGCTTCCACTTTATAGAGATTCAGGAAATCGAACATGAGATTGACGAGGCGATTAAAGAAACTAAATAAGATCTTAAAAAAGGTCAGGAGCTACAAGGAGCGGATGGAGCAGCTTTCCGATCAGGAGCTGTCCCATCTGACGGAAGAATTCAAAGAGCGTCTGGCCGGCGGGGAGACGCTGGACGACATCCTGCCGGAGGCGTTTGCGGCGATCTGTGAGGCGGATTACCGCATTCTGGGCAAGGCTCCCTTTGACGTACAGGTGCTGGGAGGAATTGCCATGCATCAGGGCTGTCTGGCGGAGATGCACACCGGGGAAGGGAAGACTCTGGTGGCCACGCTTCCGCTTTACCTGAATGCCTTGACGGGGAAGAGCACCATTCTGGTGACGGTCAACGAATATCTGGCCTGCAGGGACGCGGAGGAGATGGGGCCGGTTTACCGGTTCATGGGGCTTACTGTGGCGGCAGGTGTCCCGGTCAAGGGACAGGAGGAATTTGGCACGGATGAAAAAAAGGCGGTGTACGCATCGGACATCGTATATACTACCCACAGTGCCCTTGGATTTGATTATTTGATGAACAATCTTGTGAAAAACGCCAAGGAACGTTTCCTGCGGGAGTATTATTACGTGATCGTTGACGAGGCGGATTCCGTGCTGCTGGACGGCGCCCAGACCCCTCTTGTGATATCCGCCTCCCCCAGAGTGCAGTCCAACCTATATGAAGTGGCGGATTTTTTCGTCACCACATTGACGGAAGGGCAGGACTATATGCTGGAGGAGGGAAAGGTCTGGCTTACGGAACAGGGTATTCAGTACGCGGAGACTTTCTTTCAGATCGACAATTTTTACGGCAGCAAGAATTTTGAGATCAACCGCCATGTGATTCTGGCTCTGCGGGCCAGAAAGCTGTTCGAGAGCGGGGAGAACTATATGGTGTCCAGAGAGGGGGAGCTTTTGCTGCTGGACGGCAGCACCGGCAGGACCCTCAAGGGCATGAAGCTCCGGGGAGGGCAGCATCAGGCTCTGGAAGTGAAGGAGGGCTTGAAGCCCACTCAGGAAAGCCGGGCCGTGGCGGTGGTCACGTTCCAGAATCTGTTCCTTATGTTCCCTAAGCTGGCAGGCATGAGCGGCACTGTGGCGGACGCTACGGACGAGCTGCGGGACATCTATGGGGTGAAGGTGGTGGTGATTCCGCCCAACAGGCCAAGACAGCGGGTGGATCTGCCGGACTGTTATTTCCAGAATACCAAGAAGCAGGTCTCCGCGGCAGTCATAAAGGCTCTGGAGATCCATAGGACGGGACGGCCGGTGCTGATCGTGGCTGCGAATATCGAGAATACGGAGACGGTTCATAAGATATTCTTAAGGAAGAAGATTCCCCATAATGTTCTGAGCGCCAACAATGCTTACTGGGAAGCCCAGATTGTAAAGGAGGCAGGACGGCGGGGGGCAGTGACTGTGGCCACCACCATGGCGGGCAGGGGAACCGACATCAAGCTTGGGGAAGGCGTGGAGGAGCTGGGAGGTCTGGCCGTCATCGGCATTGGACGGATGGACAATGTGAGGATGGAGCGGCAGGCCAGAGGACGCGCCGGAAGGCAGGGGGATGCGGGCAGCAGTCAGTTCTTTGTGTCGCTGCAGGATGATGTGATGGGAGAGGATCCCGTCTATGACAAATACATAGAGGGAAAAAGACCCATCAGCAGGGGGAAGCTGAAAAAATTCATCAATAAGGCCCAGAGGCTTGGGGAGGAAAACGCCGTTCTGGGACGGAAGCGCTCGGTGGATTATGACAAAGTAATCCAAAGGCAGAGGGGACTGATCTATGCCACCAGAAATAAATTGCTGGAGGGTGAGGAGCTGCCCAGAGAGATGATCCTGAAGATGGCGGAACGGAACATAAAAAGCTTTCTGGACTCCGGCGGAGTGGCGGACATACGTATACTGAACCGTTATATTCTGGACAATCTCTCCTATCGGCTGGAGGACGCGGCGCCGGATTTCTCCCTTGGAGACAAAAAAGCCATTGAACAGTATCTTATGGAGAAGGTACGGCAGGGGCTGGCCGAACAGGAGAAAAAGACGGGCAGCGCAAGCCGCATGAACCAGTTTATACGTGTAGCGGTCTTAAGCGCCATTGACGAGGCGTGGGTGGAGCAGGTGGACTATATGCAGCAGCTTCAGGCAGCGGTCTCAGGCAGGGCCACCGCCCAGCGCAACCTATTGTTCGAGTATCAGGATGATTCTTTCGGGTCCTTTCGGAAGATGGAGAGCACCGTGTACGAGAATGCCATGCGGAACATTCTGCTGAGCGATATCTATATGGACGAGAAGAGGCAGCTGCACATTGTATTCCCCTGACGGGAAAGCTGACAGGGGCGGGAATCTGTTTTAGGGCAGGGGGGCACAAGCCATGGCAATTTATGTATACAGTCTTTTGGTGGGGTATTTTCCCAACGGGGTGGATTATGCGCAGGGATATCGGGCCGGGATCCTGAGGAAGCTGTCCGGTTCTGTGCGGTACATTTTTACAGAGCTGCCCGGCAGAGAGAATATTAGATTTTATGAAAGTCTGGGGATCAGGGAAGAGGAGATGCTGAGCGTGCATCACTTTTTTCTGGACCGGCCCGCGCTGGGACTGACTGTGATGGTACAGGATAAGCTTGCAGAACTGAAGAGGAGTCTGGAAAGCACGGATGTAAAATACCGAGATTCGGAAATCCAACTGCGAAAGGACGGTATGGTGATAGCCGCGCTGGTATTCGCTCAGGAGAAGCCGGAAGCGCTCACCATGGTTCATTTCTTTCATCAGGGGAAGCTGGTTCGCACAGAGCACTATACGGACCATATGGCCTATGCGGACTATTATGTGACGGCGGAGGGGGAGCGGGGGCTCTACGCGAAAAGGACGAGACGGGTCTATTGCCATGGAAACGGCGCCGTTGCCTATGAACAGATTTTTGAGGGAGAGAGATCATGGTACTTGTTCCCCGACGGTGGGGTTCTCACGAAATCGGAATTGATTGCGGAATTTGTAAAGGGGCTGCAGCTGTCCCGGGATGATACAGTCCTGATAGACCGATTTGCCCAGCTGGATTACGTCCAGCCCCTTTTTCAGGAAAAGGGACAGGCCCGGATGGTGGCCGTCATGCATGCCGGACACTATTTTGAAAAGGGTGAGAGCAGGTACACGGTAAATTTCAATCAGGATTACAATTATTTATTTAAGTATTCCGGTATGCTGGATACCATAGTGGTGTCTACCGGGCAGCAGAAGGAGGATCTGGAGGGCAAGCTTGGACAATACCATTGCGGGATTCCCCGTATCGTGGTCATTCCGGCAGGGGGCGCGGACAAGCTGCGGTATCCGGACAAGGAGCGGAAGCGGGGATCCATACTGTCCGTTTCCCGGATTCAGGCCCACAAGAGGATCGACTGGATCATAGAGAGCGTGGTAATGGCACATAGGACGAATCCGGATATTTCGCTGGACATCTATGGCGGGGGGAATCCGGAGCACATGGCTGCCATGAAGGGTCTGGTGGAGGCGCGTCAGGCTCAGTCCTACATCCGGTTCATGGGACATCAGGACGTCAGGGAGCTATACCGGAATTATGAAGTGTTTCTGACGGCCTCCACTTTTGAAACCTTAGGGCTCTCCATACTGGAGGCCATCTCCTCCGGAACGGCAGTGGTTGGCCTAGACGCAAAGTATGGAAGCCGTCTGCTGGTTCATTCGAGGGAGAATGGCTATCTGGTCAGGTTTGAACCGGCTTCTGTCAATGAAGATGCAGAGAAGCTCATCGGCAGCATGGCTGAAAAGATTCTTGAGATTTTTGCGCAGCCGGAACGTCTGGAATTATTTCACAAATGTTCCTACAGAATTGCGGAAGGATTTTTGATGGGGGCCATTGAGGAAAAGTGGATGGAATTGCTGCAGTGATTCTTTGAGAGAAATAGGGAGGATTCATATGATTTATAGCTTTCATCACTATTATCACTGGCTGAAAGGCGGTGTGGAAACGGGGCAGGCGTATAGGGCAAAATTATTCCGGAGGCTGGGAATGGACGCCAGATTTGTTTTTGCTACTACATTTCCCGAACATAATATTTGGGATGAGACAAGGCAGCTGGGCTATTTGGACTCAGAGGTGCTGTGGATGTATGGCTTTTTTACCAACTGTAAGCCATCACCGGTTACTTATACTTTGGCGAAATTGGAGGCTGCTTTTGAGGAAGAATTCATTTACTCCAAAAGCGGAAATATGGCGACATATACTTTTCCAAAGAGGAATATCTATTACACGGCGTTTTTGGTGGATGGCAGCAGTGACCTCGTATATAGCCTTGTGATGATTTCAAATGGGTGTCTGGTGCGGAAGGACTATTACACGTATTGCAGGGTTTATTCCGAATTTTACATTCCGGTGGAGGGCCGCGCGCAGCTGTATCTAAGAAGATTCTATAATGAAAATGGCACAATTGCATATGAAGAGATGACAGATGGGGACAAGGTAATTTATAAATTTCCGGATAGGCTGCTCTATTCCAGAGAAGAGCTGGTGGGATATATGATGAGCTGCCTGAACCTTACCGAGAGGGATGTGGTTCTGATAGACGGGGAATGGGGAATGATCGATAGGGCCGCGTTTGTGCAGAATGCATTTCCGGCAAAGGTTGGTTTTATTATTCATTCCCGTCATTATCGGTATAGCGATGAAGAACATGTGCTGTGGTATGACATGTTTGAGTATGCGTTTTCTCATCCTGAAAAGATTCATTTTTTTGTAACCAATACAGATGCGCAGAGTCATGTGCTTCGGGAACAATTTCGTTATTATAAAGGAAAGGACGTCAGGGTAGAGACGATTCCGGTGGCAGGGCTGGAAGGAATCCGCATTCCCGAAAAGGAAAGGAAGCCCCATTCCCTTATTACAGCCGGACGGCTGCAAGCTGATAAGAGGACAGATTGGGTCATAGAAGCGGTAACGGCAGCCAGAAAGGTAATCCCGGATCTGACTTTGGATATCTATGGGGAAGGCAGTGATGAAGGGAAGCTGCGAGAACTGATAGACCGGTTGGGCTGCAGCAGTTATGTACGCTTGTGCGGCTTTCAGAAATTGGATGAGGTTTATCAACAATATGAGGCATATGTATCAGCATCTTTGGGGGAGACCTTTGGTATAACATTGTTGGAGGCAGTTGGTTCAGGGCTGCCCATAGTGGCATTTGACCTGCCCTATGGGATGCAGGTATTTGTGGAAGAGGGGAAAAACGGATATAGGGTATCGCGGATTTCAAGCGAGGGACTGGCAGAGGGAATCATCCGGCTTTTTACGGAAGCGGATCTGGAAGCCTTCCGGAAATATTCTTACCGGAAAGCAGAAGGTTATCTGGATACAGCCATAGGGAAGAGATGGATGGAGGTGCTATCTTGAGGGTTCATATCACAAATCTCTATGGGATTGGCGGTACTACAGGAAAAGCACAGCAGATGGTGGCGGATATAGCCAAAAGAGACCTGCATTTCAATGAACTGGGAATCTATAAATATCCTATGCATTCGGACACGGCAGATATGCTGCGCACCCGTCTGGACGGAATCGTTGCTTCGGTGGGGCATGGGGATGTGGTGATCTTTCAGCTGCCGACCTGGAACTGCATTGAGTTCGACGAGGCTTTGGTAGCGCACTTTAATGGGTATAGGGAGCTGAAGAAGATATTTTTCCTGCATGATGTCCCTCCGCTGATGGACCATAGGGCTCTCAAGGAGCTGGACAGATATATCGCCTTGTATAACCGGGCGGACCTGATGATCCTGCCTTCACAGAATATGGCGGATTTTCTGTATTCCAAGGGGCTTACAGTAAAGAAAACAGTTATCCAGAGGATGTGGGACGCGCCGGTGGACATTGATCTGGGGGAAAAGCCGCCGTTTCGGAGACGGGTAAATTTTGCAGCGGACGTGATACGGGTTCCCAGACCCTTTGTACAGAATTGGGACAGCGATGAGGTGGAACTGGCGATTACGGCGCCTTCTGGAGAATACGCATGGGCCAGAGGCAAGAATATCCGCTGTCTTGGGTGGTTCAACCACGAAAATCTTCTGGCGGATGCATTGAGAAAGAGCGGGGGTTTCGGCCTGCTGTGGCATGACGATCCGGTGTGGAGCGAGTATATGAAGCGCAATGCCTGCTGTAAGCTTGGCACATATCTGGGGGCAGGCCTTCCGGTGATCGTGCATGGGAGCGTACCTGAGGCAGAGACAGTGCGCAGGAAGAATCTGGGACTGGCAGTGGATTCTCTGGAGGAAGCGGTGAATCAGGTGGCGCGTGTCACCAAAGAGCAATATGCGGAGATGGCCAAGAACGCGGATTCTTTTGGCAGTCTGGTCCGAAACAGCTATTTTTCCAGAAAACTGTTGACAGATGCAATATTCCGGCTGCTGTATGACTGAGGGAGCAGGAAATAGGGAAGGGGCAGGAGCATGATCTATAATTTCCATCACTTTTACTATTGGCTGAAGGGCGGCGTGGAGACAGGACAGGCCTATCGGGCGAAACTGTTCCGCAGGCTTGGGCTGGAAGCAAAATTTATTTTTGCCACCACCTTTCCGGAGAAAAACATCCAGCAGGAGACATCCTATCTGGGCTTTCTGGATTCCGAGGTTATCTGGATGTACGGATTTTTCACAGACTGCCGGACTTCACCGGTTACATATACTCTGGAACAGCTGGAGGATACCTTTGGGGAGAAAAAGTACACAGTTTCCAAGGATGGGGGGATCCTGACTTATCGTTTTGTACAGTCCGCCGTTACCTTAAAAGCCTTTCTGGAAGAGGGGAAAGACGATCTTGTCCATAGGGTAGAGATGATTTCCGGAGGCTGTCTGGTCAGGAAGGACTATTATACCTATTGCAGGATCTATTCTGAGTATTATGTTCCTATAGACGGACATGCGCATTTGTATTTGAGACGGTTTTTCAATCAGGATGGCAGTGTGGCTTATGAAGAAGTGACGGAGAAAGACCGTGTTCTCTATAAATTCCCGGACCGGCTGCTGTATTCCAGAGAAGAACTGGTGGGCTACATGATGTCCCGGCTGAATCTGACCGAGGACGATACGGTTATCATTGATCTGGAGCCGGGGATGATTGAGAAGTCGGCCTTTATTTTGAATGCAGTACCTGCCAGAGTGGGGGTGATGATGCATGCGGACCATTTCTTGAACCAGAACGAGGAGCATATCCTGTGGTATGGCATTTATGAATATGTTTTTGCCCACCCGGAAAAGATCAGTTTCTTTATCACCAACACGGATGCCCAGAGTGATCTTCTCCGGGAGCAGATGCAGAAGTACAATGGTGTATGCCCTAGGATTGCCACCATACCGGTGATGGGGCTTTCCGAACTTAGGAAGCCCCGAAAGCCCCGGCGTAAGTTTGCGCTGTTGTCCGCGGGCCGTCTGGCCCCGGAGAAACGGATGGATCAGGTGATAGAGGCCGTGGCGGCGGCCAGAAAAAAGGTGCCGGAACTGACTCTGGATATCTATGGGGAGGGCAGGGAGAGAGAAAGGCTTCAGGAACTGATACAAAAGCTTGGCTGCGGCGGGTATGTACAGCTGCGCGGCTTTCAGAAGCTGGATGAGGTTTATCAGGAATATGAAGCCTATGTATCTGCATCTTATGTGGAGACATTGGGGGTGACGCTTTTAGAGGCCGTTGGCTCCGGGCTTCCCATTGTCAGCTACGATATGCGTTACGGGGCGCAGATGTTCGTTGATGAAGGGGAAAATGGTTATAGAGTGCCCTGGGCGGATGTGGGGGCATTGGCAGAAGCCATCGTCCGTTTATTCACGGAAGCGGACCTGCAGGCGTTTCGGAAGCATTCCTATGAGAAAGCAAGGGGCTATCTGGAGAAGGAGGTAGAAAAGAAATGGCAGAACCTATTGTGCTGAAGGATACCATATTGTTATTGGACAGCTATTCCCAGAATGCCATACGGCTGCACGAGTCCTTTCTGCGGGCAGGCTGTTCTTGTTCCGTGGTGGTTCTGGAGGAAGACCCTTTCCTGCCGGAGGGGGTTATGTCGGTGTACGATCTGTTCCTTGGATACTTTCAGGAGGAGGGAAGGCAGCTTGGGAAGCCCCGGTTCTTCAATGAGATTCCGGTGCCGGACCATTGGAGCATCCACGCGGGAGTGGGGGAGGCAGACTATGGGAGAATTACCTGCCAGCATGAGGAAAAGGGGCGGATCTATTACTGGGAATCTCCCAGAAAATGGCTGGTAAAAACAGTGGACTGGCTTGACAGGAGGGGAGGGGTGCGCTTCCGGGATCATTATAATCGGTATGGCGCCGTGTATGCCAGAACCTGCTATGACGATCAGGGCAGGGAGCTGGGCAGGACCTGGCTGACGGCGGCAGGGCAGGAGGCCATTGTGGAGAATGCCGTTACCGGAGACTTGATTGTAAATGACAAAGAACTGGTGAAATTTTTCCGCCACAAGCGGGATATGATGTTTTATTTCCTGAATCGGGCGGGAGCCGGGCGCAGGCAGGTCTGCTACAATTCGCTGGGGGATCCGTTCTGGATATCCGGCAGGCTTGACCCGTCTTCAAAGAGAGATATCCTATTCTGGCAGGAGGCTGTGGAAGAGGGAATTCCGGAGAGTATGCAGGGGATTCTGGAGGGGCGGGCGCCCCGCACGGGGAAGGTTCTGCTGCAGAAGCGGGGAGCTTGCGGCAGCTGGGCAGGACTGGGGGCTGACGGGGCCAGAGCCGGGAGACTGGGGTATATTTATGACTTCAAGAAAGAAAATGGACATGGGTCTGAAGCGCTGATCTGTACCAATTCCGAGAGGATAGAACACTGTGAAGAGCTGATCCGCGCATTCCCGGAGATGCATTTTCACATTGCTGCAGTTACGCTGATGTCGCCAAAGCTGATGTCGCTGGATGCCTACAGCAATGTATCTTTATATCCCTGCGTGCAGCAACCGGTGTTGGACAAACTGTTCCTATGCTGCGACTATTATTTTGATATCAACCATTGGACGGAAATTGTGTCTGCGGTATATCAGGCTTTCCTGCATAAACAGTTGATATTTGCCTTCAGTGAGACCATACATAATCGGGAGTATGTGGCAGACGCCCATGTATATCCGGTGGGAGAGTTTGATAGGATGGTCTCGGATGTAAAGGCGGTTATGGAGGATGAGGAGGCGTTGGAGCACCATCTGAAGCTGCAGCTTGAGGACGCCATGGCAGAGGAAGGGCAGGCTTATTTAGAGGCGCTTTGCTGCGGAGGCTGAGCAAGGCAGATCTAAGGAAAGGCCGAGGAAAAGCAAGGAAAGGCAGTGGAAAAGCAAGGAGGCCTAGGGGAAGGATGGGTATGGTAGTCTTCTCAGACAAGAAAACGGAATACATTGAAAAAGTGCAGGAAACCTTTCGGGCGATGGGGAGAAAAGCTGAAATTATAGTACTGGAAGACGACGGATTCCTTCCGGAAGGGACAAGCTCCCCTTATGAATTCTTTGCTTATAAAGATCATCAGGGAGAGTTGGCAAAAAAGGAGCTGTTCTATAATTTTCTGGAGCTGCCCCTATTCTGGGAGGTGCGCCTGATAGGAGACAAAGGAGCCGTTTTTGACATGGGATGTGAAAAAGCCCGGATTTATTTCAAGGAGCCGGTGGAGGATAGAAACGTGCTCCGGGTGGAATGGCATACGGAGGACGGATGGATCTATCGGGTAGACCGTTATAATAGGTACGGGCTGCGGTATATGAGTGAGTTTTTGGATCCAGATGGAAAAATTGATTCCAAAGTGTATTATTCCGTGGAGAATCAGGAGCGGGTGGCGGAACAGCCAAAGAATCAGATCATTTCCTTGTTGGTGGAAGGGGAGCTGGAGAGATGCTTTGCCTCTTGGGCAGAATTCATCGAATATTACCGGAGAGAAGCGGGGCTGGGGGAGAACTGCATTTTGATGGTAGAGAATGAAGAGAGTTTTCAGAGGCTGGAGCTGGCTTCAGACAAGAGGAATCGCTGGAAGCAGATCTTGTTTTCGGACAAGGCTTTGCTGGATCGGTATATAACCTTGGGGGGGCGAAACGGCAGCCTGCTGTATACGATTCCGAAAGAATATCCTAAGAACCATGCCGGGAAGGAAGCCATGATTCTGACGGCTTCGGATCAGGTGGAGCATCTGGAAGACCTGATCAAAGAGCTGCCGGACCTGGTGTTTCATATAGCCGCCAATACACAGGTCTCGGACAAGCTTGGCAGGCTGGCAGCGCTGGAAAATGTCAGGGTCTATCCGCAGATCAGCCCCAAGGATCTGGCCGGACTGTGGGCTCTCTGTGATTTTTATCTGGATATCAACCATTATAGGGAGATCTATGACGCCGTCAGCATGGCCCATGAGAAGAATCTGGTAATTCTGGGATTCAGGGAGACGGCTCACCATAGGGAGCTGATGGCGGATACCTGTGTATTTGGGGGAACGGATTGGGAGCAAATGGCGCTGGCCATCAGAAAGATGCGGACAGATCCGGGGGTATTGGGGGATACACTGGCATTGCAGCAGCAGCGGAAGCGGAAGATATGGGACGGGCTCTTGCAGGATTTGGGATAGAATGTGCCGGCAGCAGGACAGCCGAGAATCAGGCGCAAAACCCTGTGAAAAAGATTTCTGGGGAAAGCGCCTGAAGGCGGTGTTTGGCTCATTGCACATAGAAATAAGTAGTAGGAGGGAAAACAACCATGGTGTACAATTTTAACTTAGGCATTGGCTGGGCCAGCAGCGGGGTGGAATATGCTCAGGCTTATAGGGCGAAGCTGCTGCGGAGGATCGGTCAGGAGGCCAGATTCGTTTTCACGGACATGTTCCCCAGAGACAATATCCAGCATATGACGGAGAACATCGGATTTTTGGATCATGAGGTCATATGGCTCTACACATTTTTTACAGACTGTAAGATCTCTCCGGTGACATTTACTCTGGGACAGCTGGAAGGGACTTTTGGGAATAGGAAGTTTTCCGGGGAGAGGGACGGAGCAAGGGTGAAATATACCTTTCCCGGCACCAACGCCTACTGCATGGTCTATCTGGTCAATGAGAGGGAGCAGAGGGTACATTCTGTGGAGATGGTGTCCAACGGGTGTCTGGTGCGGAAGGATTATTACACCTACTGCAGAATCTACTCGGAGTATTATGCGCCGTTGGACGGCAAGGCCCATCTCTACCACCGGAGGTTTTTCAACGAAGACGGCACGGTGGCCTATGAGGAGATCACGGATCAGGACAAGGTCATGTATCAGTTCAAGGACAAGCTCCTATGCTCCAAGGAAGAGCTGGTGGGCTATCTGGTATCCCGGCTTGGCCTGACGAAGAAGGATGTGGTATTGGTGGATCGGACCACGGGGATCGGACAGGCAATTCTGAAGAATGCAGGTCCTGCTAAGGTGGGGATCGTGATCCATGCCGACCATTTCAGCCAGGGCGGCACGGACGAGGAGGCGGTGCTTTGGAACAATTACTATGAATATGCGTTTTCCCAGTGGAAACATATCAAATTCTATGTGGCGTCCACGGATGTACAGAACCGCCTTCTCAAGCAGCAGTTCAAGAAGTATATGGGGATCAGTCCCAAGATAGTGACCATTCCGGTGGGGAGTCTGGAGGAGCTGAAGGTGCCGGATACAGCCAGACGCAGGCATTCCCTGATTACGGCCTCCCGTCTGGCCAGTGAGAAGCATGTGGACTGGATCATTGACGCGGTGGTGGCTGCCAGAGAGAAGGTGTCGGACATTTCCCTCGATATCTATGGAAAGGGGGGCGAGGAGGAGAAGCTGAAGGCGCAGATCGGGAGGCTGCACTGTGAGGATTATGTACGGCTGTGCGGCCAGCAGAACTTGCAGGAGGTCTACCAGAAGTACGAAGCATATGTTTCGGGATCCACCAGCGAGGGCTTTGGGCTTACCCTGATGGAGGCGGTGGGTTCGGGACTGCCTATCATTGGCTTTGATGTGCGCTATGGCAATCCCAATTTCATTGATGACGCTGAAAACGGATATCTGATTCCGGTGCATGACAAGATGGAAAAGCAGGAGCGGGTACAGAAGCTGGCGGCGTGCATTGTGCGTCTGTTCACGGAGGCAGATCTGGAAAGCTTCCATGCCCATTCTTATGAGAAGGCCCAAGGCTATCTGACGCAGGAGGTGGAGGAAAAATGGAAAAACATACTGAAATAAACGATACGATACTTCTCTTTGACAATTACGGGCCGGACAGCCAGAACCTGCACACTTCCTTCAAACTGGCAGGGTTTTCCTATCCGGTGGCGGTGATCGATGACAACGGCTTCCTGCCGGAGGGCGTACTGTCTGTCTACGGCTTTTTTCTGGGGGATTTCAAGGAAGCTTGCGGGGAGGAGGCGCGCCCTAAGTTCTTCAACCAGATACCGGTGCCGGATTACTGGGAGATCAGCGGGAACAACTCCAGCGGGTCCGTTCATGACGGCCCTAGAGAGAGGGGAAAGATCTTTTACGCGGAGCCTGCCCACAAGCGGCGGGTGAGGATCGTGGACTGGTATGATGACAAGGGAACCGTTCGCTCCAGCGACCATTATAACCGATACGGCGCTCTTTTTGCCAGAACCGTTTTCAACGCCAAAGGCCAGAAGTTCAGCAAATCCTATTTCTCGGCCCAAGGCCGGGAAATCATTGTGGAGAATTATGTCACGGGGGACATTGTGCTCAACGAGGGGCGTGAGGTGCGTGTCTTCCATACAAAGACTGATTTTGCAGTCTATTTTTTGGAGAGAGCGGGCTTTCTGCAGAGCCGAATTTTCTTCAATTCTCTTTCCACACCCTTCTTTGTGTCCAACCGTCTTCCGGCAGAGACCAAGAGGGATATCTTGTTCTGGCAGGAACCGGTCAGGGAGGACATTCCGGGAAATATGCAGGTCATCTTTCAGGGACAGGCAGGCCGCACGGCTGCTGTTCTGGTACAGAAACGGGAGTCCTATGAAAAGCTGATTGCTCTGGGGGCAAATAAGGAAATGACCCGCCGGCTGGGCTATGTCTATGATTTTGCAAAGGAAAACGGATACCGGCCCGAAGCGCTGATCTGTACCAATTCCGACCGGATAGAAGCCTGCAGGAAACTCATCGAAGACCTTCCCCAGATGCATTTCCATATTGCGGCATTGACGGAAATGTCATCGAAGCTTATGGAGATGGATGGCTATGATAATGTAAGCTTATATCCCGGTGTGAGCCAGACGGTTCTAAACGGCCTCTTTGAGCAATGTGATTATTATTTTGACATTAATTATGAGGCAGAGATTGCGTCGGCAGTCCGCAGGGCATTCCTGCACAACCAGCTGATAGTTGCCTTTGAGGAAACAGCCCACAACCGGATCTATGTGGCAGACGCCCATGTTTATCCGGCCAGCGGCGTGAACCGGATGATCGCTGACGTGAAGAAAACCATGAAGGAAGCGGCCGTGCTGGATAGGCGTCTTGACAGACAGCGGGAGGCGGCCATGGCGGAGACTGCGAAGCGGTATAGGGAGATCTTCAAAATGCATTGATTAACGGGGGCATATGGAGTATTATTGTAGAAAGGAAGCCGGGGAGGAAAACAGCCGGGCTTGCCAGTTTCATATTCTTTGTGCTATGATGTTACAAATAGAAAACAAGGGAGGTTTATGATAATGCAATTGGGAATAAGGCTACATGATACAAGACCATTGCCCTTTGAGGAACGCATTGCGGATGTTCATCAGCTGGGCTTTTCCTGCGGGCATCTTGCCCTGTCCAAGGTCATAGAGGAGTTTTCCACTGCGGACGAGGCCCTGACGCCGGGACTGGCTATGTATATCAAGAATGTTTTTGCGAGAAATCAAGTGGACATTGCGGTTTTGGGATGTTATCTGAATCTGGCTGATCCCAACAAAGAGCAGCTGGCTGCCACGGTTCATAGGTATATGGCCCATATCCGCTTTGCGTCATGGCTGGGCTGCGGCGTGGTGGGAACGGAGACGGGGGCGCCCAACGAGACCTATACCTTCACGCCGGAATGCCATACGGAGGAGGCGCTGAAGACCTTCACGCGCAACCTGCGGCCTATAGTGAAGTATGCGCAGAAGATGGGGGTGGTGCTGGCCATTGAGCCGGTCTACCGCCATATCGTGTGGAATCCCAAGCGGGCCAGACAGGTGCTGGACGAGATCGGCTCGCCCAATCTGCAGATCATCTTTGATCCGGTGAATCTGCTGGATGTGGAGAACTATAAGGACAGAAAGGCGATTTTTGAGGAGGCCATGGATCTTCTGGGGCCCGACATCGCCGTGGTGCATCTTAAGGATTTCGTGGTGCGGGACGGAAAGATGATTTCCCTTGGCTGCGGCAAGGGAGAGATGGAGTATGACGCCATCCTGAAATTTATGAAGGAGAGGAAGCCGTTCATTCATGCCACGCTGGAGGATACGAAGCCTGAGGACAACCAGAAAGCAAAGAGCTTCATCCAGCGCAAGTATGCGATGCTGTGACAGTATGCATACCCTTTCGGATAGCGGGACATTGCAATGCATTGCCGCCTTTTGGCGCTGCAATGCATTGTTTCTATAGGAGCCTTATGATATTGCTGTATGATATGGCTGCCCTTGGCTGGTATTGCTGTTGACAAGACATGGCGTATGGATTAGAATGTTACTGTTAAAAAACTGGCGATGGCATACAAGTACGGGCTTTACGATAGGAAGGAAATGAACAGAGACAATAGGCGTGATGAAAGCTATGCGGAAGCAGAAGGATTAGAACAAGAACATATTGACGTCATCAATGTTTCCAGAGCATCCGGAAGAGTGGGAAGCCGTTCAGTGGGCGGAGCCGACGCAGTCACCGACAATGCGGTTGGAGCGGAAGGCATATATGCCGGGCATGTAACTGCGGCGTCAGCCAGACCGAGAACCTCCCGCGCGGCTCCGCGGCCCGGAGCAGGGAATCCCTCCGGCGGTTTTGCAAATTCCCAAGGCGGCGGATCAAGGGGGCAAAGAACCAAAACTGCACCCAGAAGCTCCGAGGCCTTTGAGGGCGGTATGGATAGGAGGCCTGAAAGCTTAGACGGAATAGATGCGGTTCCTCTTAGAAACGGAAGAGCAGCAGGGCCGCGGAGGAATCCTGACGGGCCAAGGCGCTCTGAAACCGGGAATTCCTCCGGCAGCTTTGTAAACTCCGAAAGCGGCAGGCCAAGGAGGCCCAGAACCGCAAACCCGCCCAGAAGATCGGAAGGCTCCGGAACCGGTATGGCGGGAAGGCCCGAAGCCGGAGCTGCGCCCAGAAGAACGGAAGGTTCCGGAAGGGATACGGCGGGAAGGCCTGAAGCCGGAGCTGCGCCCAGAAGAACGGAAGGTTCCGGAAGGGATACGGCGGGAAGGCCTGAAGCCGGAGCTGCACCTAGAAGCTCCGAGGCCTTTGAGGGCGGTGTGGATAGGAGGCCTGAAAGCTTAAATGGAATAGATGCGGTTCCTCTTAGAAACGGAAGAGCAGCAGGGCCGCGGAGGAATCCTGACGGGCCAAGGCGCTCTGAAACCGGGAATTCCTCCGGCAGCTTTGTAAACTCCGAAAGCGGCAGGCCAAGGAGGCCCAGAACCGCAAACCCGCCCAGAAGAACGGAAGGCCCCGGAAACAGTGCGGCGGGAAGGCCTGAAGCCAAAGCTGCGCCCAGAAGAACGGAAGGCTCCGGAAGGGATACGGCGAGAAGGCCTGAAGCCGGAACCGCGCCCAGAAGAACGGAAGGCTCCGGAACCGGCATGGCTAGGAGGCCCGAAGCCAAAGCTGCACCCAGAAGACCGCAAAATACCGGAACCGGCATGGGGGGAAGAGCCAAAACGGGAAATTTTTCCGGAGGGGCGGGAAGGCCTGACAATGCCAGAAAAGAGCCCGGCGGGAGAAACGCAGTGCGTCCAGCGGGTTCCGGAAACCATAGAGGACAGAGGGACAAAGGTTCTGCGCAAGGGGGAGCTTCTGAAATGAGAGAAAAGCCGATATATCTGGATCCGCCAGGGAGCAGAAGAAACCGAGGGCGCAGAAGACAGAGGAGACAGAGCACAAGAGGTGCAGGCTGGGTGGCGGTGCTGCTCTTGGCGCTGGCGCTGCTGGGGGCCGGAGGCGGATATTTCTATGTCAGCAGCCTTGCTTACAAGGTGTGCAGGGTGGAGGCAGGCGTGGAGGTGACGGCCTCGGATTTCCTGAAAAAGCCTGATGAATCTGCTGTCTTTGCAGAGGGCAGCGACCCTTTTGACATTGCAGAGCCCGGCGAATATCAGGTCAAGGTGAAGAGCGGTTTCTTTACGCACAAATGCAGACTTATCATCGAGGATACCGTAGCGCCTACGGGTCAGCCGGTACAGGTGCGGCTGCCCATCGGAAACACCTGCGGGCCGGAGAGCTTTGTGACCGGCATCGTGGATGCCACCAAGGTGACGGTTTCCTATATCACGGAGCCTGATTTCACTAAGAAAGGTTCCCAGCCGGTACGGATCGCACTGACGGACAAGGGCAATAACCAGACGATTCTGGATACGGAGCTGTATCTTAGTATAGTGGCGGACCATGTGACCGTGGAGGCGGGACAGGGAGCGCCGGGGCTGGACAAGTTCGTGGCTGCAGGCGAGTCGGGGCAGTTTGTTACGCCTATGTCGGAGCTGGACTATAGTAAGGTGGGGGATCATGAGATTTCCTTGCTGGTGAACGGCGACAGCTACACCTCCATTTTGCATGTGGTGGACACGGTGGCGCCGGTGGTGGAGGTCAGGGACATAGAGGATTTTGCCAATGTTCCCAAGAGCGCTATGGACTTTGCGGTGAAGGTGGAGGACGTGACGGAGGTCATAGGGACCTTCGCAAAGGAGCCCGATCTTTCTCTGCTGGGCCAGCAGGAAGTGAAGCTTGTCTTTACGGATCAGGGAGGGAACAGCGTGGAGAAATCCGCCAAGCTTACCCTGAAGGAGGACAAGGAGCCCCCGGTGATTCACGGGGCTGTGGATCTGACGATCTATGCAGGGGACACGGTTTCCTATCGAAAGAATGTGACCGTCACGGACAATTCCACCGACGGCCTTTCGCTGGATGTGGACACCTCCAAGGTGAATCCGGATGTGGAGGGGGTTTATCCCGTTGTCTATACCGCGAAGGATGCGTCAGGCAACTCGGCCACGGCGACGGTGAACCTGACGGTGCTGGCCAGAAAGTACGATATCGATGAGGTGAATGCGCTGGGAGACTCGGTGCTGGCCAGAATCATAGAGCCGGGGATGGCCGATATGGACAAGCTTCAGGCGATCTACAGCTATATCATGGGGCATGTCTCCTATATCAACGACTCGGAGAAGGGTGACTGGGTTCAGGCGGCCTATGAAGGGCTGATGAATAGGAAGGGCGACTGCTATGTATATGCCTCCACGGCCAAGCTGCTGCTGACCAGAGCGGGAATCAAGAACATGGACATTGAAAAGATTCCCAGTGATACGCTGCACTACTGGAATCTGGTGGACATCGGAGACGGATGGTATCATTTCGACACCACGCCAAGGAAGGATCACCCTACTATATTTATGTGGGACGACAAACAGATGATGGAGTACTCCAACAGTCACGATAAGTCCCACAATTATGACCATGCGCTGTATCCCAAGGTCAATGGGGCCGAGGAGAGTGCGGAGTACAGAGGAGAGACATAGGTCTGGTTCCTTATAAGGAGAGGGCTTTTTGACCCCCGAAGATATCCGGCCTAAGGAATTGCCGCTTCCGGAGGCCGGGCGCAATGTCCGTCAGGACGGGCAGAAAGGCATTGATATGAAAAGGTTAGGAGTGATCGGGGGCTTGGGTCCTATGGCAACGGTATATTTTTTGCAGCTGGTGACGCAGATGAGCCTTGCCGATACGGATCAGGAGCATATGGAGATTTTTCTTCACAGCAATCCGCAGATACCCGACAGAACCCGCTTCATTCTGGGACAGAGTCAGGAGAACCCTCTGCCCATGATGATAGAGGCAGGGAGGGGGCTGGCCCGCTGGGGCGCAGAGCTGATCGCGGTGCCTTGTGTCACGGCCCATTATTTCCATGGCAAACTGGAGGAAGGCATCGGCCTCCCTATGATAAACACTCCTATAGAGACGGCAAAATGTCTGAAGGAGGAGGGAATCGGCAGGGCCGGAATCATGGCAACGGACGGAACCGTGGCAAGCGGACTGCTCCAGAAGGCTCTGGAAGCTTGGGGCATCCAATGCGTTCTGCCCGATAGGGAAGGACAGAAAAAGGTCATGAGCCTTATCTATGAAGACGTCAAGGCCGGCAGACCGGCGGATCTGGGGAAGCTGCAGGAGGTGTCAGGGCAGCTTTTCGGCGCAGGGGCGGAGGCTGTTCTTCTTGCCTGCACGGAGCTGTCTCTGGTCAAAAGGGATTTTCCTTTGGGGCCGGGATTTCTGGATGTTCTGGAGGTTTTGGCCAGAAGCGCAGTGGTCTCCTGCGGCCGGCTGAAAGGCGAGTATAAAAGCCTGATAACCAGACAGCAGTGAGTACGAAACCAAGAAACGGCATAGACTTCAGGGCGCCGTAAAAAGGCTGCCTGATGAAAATATGCAGAAGAAAGAAGGAGGAAAGAAATGAAAAAGTTGACAGCATTATTGATGGCTGCTTCCCTGCTTATCTTGGCGGGATGCGGAAACGATGAAAAGGTGATGGACGGCAGCGGACAGAATTCCGAGGCCGGTGCATCGGGATCCGCAGGGAGCGCGGGGACGGTTCAGGGCGGCAAGGGGTATGTGTTTACCTACAAGGGCACGACCATACAGGTGGATGCTGACGCCGCGCCCATAGTGGAGGCTCTTGGGGAGCCCGCAAGCTATTACGAGGCCGCCAGCTGCGCCTTTGAAGGATTGGACAAGATCTATTCTTACAGCGGGTTCGAGCTGAACACATATCCCTCCGGGGACAAGGATCTTGTGTCTGCGGTAGTGTTCAGGGACGATTCCGTGTCCACGGCGGAAGGGGTCTGCATAGGCGACACGCTGGAGAAGGTGAAGCAGGTGTACGGGGACGATTGTACGGAAGAGGACGGAATGCTGGTATATGAAAAGGACGGAATGAAGCTCTGCTTCATCCTGAAGGAGGATGTGGCTGCCATCGAATATAGGTCTACGGTCCTGGAGTAGCAACTTGACAAATGATATGCCAAACTGTATACTATCCGAAGAGTGACGGGCTTGTGGGCCTTAAAGATTGTAGGGGTGCCTGCCGGAGCGGGCGAGAGGTAAGGATATGCAAAAATCTGTTTTGAACTACCTGAATCAGATTGTCAGGGAAAAGCCGGACAAAATGGCCTATTCCGACGGAACGGAGGGGATGACATTCCGGGAAGTGTACCGGTACAGCCGCAGTATAGGCAGCTTTCTTCATGAAAAAGGAATCTACAAGAAGCCTATTGTGGTCTTCATGCGGAAGTCTCCTCAGGAAGTCACGGCATTCTTCGGAGTTATCGCAGGGGGGTGTTTCTATGTGCCCATCGATGAGGAGATGCCCAGCGGCAGGATTCAGCTGATTCTGGACAATGTGCGTTCCCCCCTGATTATCTGCGACGAGGCCACGGCGGACATTGCAGAGAAGTTTCAGGTGGAGGACTGCGAGATCGTGCTGTATGACCGGATGATACAGACGCCTATCGACGACGGGGCGCTGGACCGGATATACCGCCGCGCCATCGACACGGATCCCATCTATATCGTGTTTACTTCCGGCTCCACCGGAATCCCCAAGGGGGTGGCGGCCTGCCATCGGTCGGTGATCGATTATATCGAACAGCTCTCCGAGGCGCTCCATTTCAACGAAGATACGGTATTCGGCAATCAGACGCCCCTATATTTTGACGCCTGTTTGAAGGAGCTGTATCCCACCTTGAAATTCGGGGCCACGACATACCTGATTCCAAGGAATCTCTTTTCCATCCCCACGGCATTGGTGGAGTATCTCAACCAACACAAGATCAATACGGTCTGTTGGGTGGTCTCCGCCCTTACCATGATCAGCGCGTTCGGGACCTTTGAGCTTGTAAAGCCGAAATACCTGCATACGGTAGCTTTCGGAAGCGAGGTGTTTCCCATAAAGCAGTTCAGGCTCTGGCGGCAGGCCCTGCCGGAGGCCACGTTCACGAATCTGTACGGCCCTACCGAGGGTACAGGCATGTGCTGCTACTACCGGGTGGAGCGGGAGTTTCAGGACGGGGAGGCCATTCCGGTGGGACATCCCTTCCCCAATAGGGAAATACTGCTCCTTACGGAGGAGGGAAAGCCGGCCCCGGAGGGGCAGGAGGGCGAGATCTGCATCAGGGGCACTGCCCTGACCTTGGGATATTACAATGATCCCGTCCGCACAAGCGAGGCCTTTGTCCAGAACCCTCTGAACACTGCTTATCCTGAAGTTATCTACAAGACCGGGGATATCGGCAGATACAATGAGGCGGGAGAGCTGGTGTTTGTATCCAGAAAGGACTATCAGATCAAGCATATGGGACACCGCATTGAGCTTGGAGAGGTGGAGGTCAATGTGGGAATGCTTCCGGGTATACGCATGACCGCCTGCATCTATGATGCAAAAAGGGTGAAGATCGTGCTGTATTATGTGGGAGACCTCTCGGAGAAGGAGCTTACGGAGGCCCTGAAGGGCAAGCTGCCCCGGTATATGCTTCCCAACAAGCTCATCAGATTGGAGCAGATGCCTTTTACGGCAAACGGCAAGATTGACAGAGTCACTTTAAAAAATCAGTACGAGAAGAAAGGATAAAAGTAATGGAAGATTTATTGGAGATTTTGAACGATCTGCATCCTGAGGTGGATTTTGAGGTGGAGGAGCATCTGATTGACGATGGTATTTTGGACTCTCTGGATATCGTGAACCTGATCTCGGAGATCAGCGAGGTGTTCGACGTGAGCATCACTGCCAAGGACATCATTCCGGAGAACTTCAATTCCGCCAAGGCTCTGTATTCCCTGATTCAGGATCTGGACGAGGAATAGGCCTTAGGCGCCGGGGGTAGGCTATGCTCTTTACGACATATGAGTTTATGGGATTTATGGCGGTCTTGTTTCTGGCGTACTACCTCGTTCCAAAAAAATGCCAGTGGCCGCTTTTGCTTGCTGCAAGCTATCTGTTCTATTTTTGTGCGGGGGCGGATTACCTGATCTATATTATGGTAACGACGCTCACCGTTTATTTTGCTGCCCGCATGATGGAAAAGAATGCGGACAAGCAGGCCGCCTACCTGAAGGAGCACAAGGCAGAGCTGTCCAAGGAGGAAAAGAAGGCCTACAAGGAGACTCAGAAGCGCGTCCGGCTTAGATGGCTTATATCATGTCTTCTGCTGAATCTGGGCGTTTTGGCCGTGGTGAAATATACCAATTTCTTTATTTCCAATGTAAACGGGATTTTGAACTCTCTGGGCAGCGGGAAGCAGATATCATTCCTGACGCTGGCGCTGCCCATGGGGATCTCTTTTTATACCTTTCAGGCGGTAGGGTATCTGATCGACGTGTACCGGGGGACGGTTCCCGCGGAGAAGAACCCTTTTCGGTTCGCCTTGTTCGTGGCGTTTTTCCCCCAGCTGATTCAGGGGCCCATCAGCCGTTTCGGTGATTTGTCCAAGACGCTTTATGAGAAGCATAGGTTTGAGGCAAAGACCCTGTGCCTTGGCCTGCAGAGAGTGCTCTGGGGATATTTCAAGAAGATGGTGGTGGCCGATAGGATTCTTGCGGGAGTGCGGACCATTGTGGGGGACGTGGGCGCCTATGAGGGAGCTTATGTATTGGTGGGGATGCTCTTCTATACGGTGGAGCTTTACGCGGATTTCACCGGAGGGATCGACATTACCATCGGTATCGCGCAGGCTCTGGGCATCAGGGTGGAGGAGAACTTCAATCTTCCCTATTTCTCCAAATCCCTGAAGGAATACTGGCGCAGGTGGCATATCTCCATGTGTTCCTGGTTCAGGGACTATATTTTCTATCCGGTCTCCATCTCCCGGCCCATGCAGAGATTCACTAAGTTTTCCAAGAAGCGTTTCGGGGAAAAGGTTGGGCGCAGGCTTCCCATGTACCTGTCCTCCTTCACGGTGTGGCTGGCCACGGGGGTGTGGCACGGCGCCAGCTGGAACTTCATTGTCTGGGGGCTGGGCAATTGGGCCATACTCATGGCATCGGAGGAACTGGAGCCTCTCTATGAAAAATTCCATGATCGGTTCGGGGCCAGAGGAAGACTGTACGGTTTGTTTCAAATGTTCCGCACCTTCCTTCTGGTGTGCTGCCTGAATCTGTTTGACTGCTATTCCTCTCTGGGCGATACCTTCAGGGCCTTCGGCTCTGTGTTCACGGCGGGGAACTGGAACGTGCTGTGGGACGGTTCCCTGATGGAGCTGGGGCTGACTATGCTGGACTATTGGATTCTGGCCGGGGGGACGGTGCTGATGCTCTGTGTGAGTCTGCTGCATAGGACGGGCAGTGTCAGGGAAAAAATCGGCAGGCGGGTATATCCCCTGCGCTTTGCCATATGGTACGGATTATTTCTGGCGGTGCTGCTTATGGGGGCATACGGCATAGGGTATGATGCCAGCCAGTTTATCTATAATCAGTTCTGACAGTTCTAACGGGAGTGGGATGAGGACCTTGTTTCGCGGCAGGATGGCCGATGGGGGTTGATGATGAAACAGAATGGTAAGGCTCGTGCCTTGATAAAGTTTGCGGTCTCGGCAGCCGTTGCTCTGGGGGGGCTGTTTCTCCTTCAGCGTCTGCTGGTGCCTAAATATGTGGACGGCATTGTGGAGGGAGCTTTCATAGCGGAATATTACGGGGAGAAGAAGGATTTCGACGTGATATTCGTGGGAGACTGCGAGGTCTACGAGAACTTTTCTCCTATAGTGCTGTGGCAGGAGTACGGCATAAACAGTTATATCAGAGGCAGTGCGGAGCAGTATATCTGGCAGTCGTATTATGTTCTGGAGGACACCCTGCGCTATGAGACGCCCAAGGCAGCGATCTTCAATATACAGTCCCTTCAGTTCGACAAATCCCAGAACGAGGCCTACAACCGCATGACCTTGGAGGGGATGAGATGGTCGCCCTCCAAGGTAAATGCCATTCTCGCCTCCATGAAGCCGGAGGAGCAGTTTCTGGACTATGTATTCCCGATTCTGCGTTACCATAGCCGGTGGAGCGAGCTGACGGCATCGGATATACGGTATATGTTCGATACCAAGCGCGTCTCCCACAACGGATATTATATGCGGGTTGACGTAAGGCCGGCGGAAAATGTGCCTACGGGCAGGATTCTGGGCGACTATAGCTTTGGTGAGAACGCGTGGAAGTATCTGGACATGATGAGAGAGCTGTGTGAGGAGAAAGGCGTCAAGCTCATTTTGATCAAGGCTCCCAGCCTGTATCCCTATTGGTATCCCGAATGGGAGGAGCAGGTGGAGGAGTATGCCCAGAAGTATGGCCTGCCTTACATCAACTTTTTAGAGCTTACGGAGGAGACGGGGATAGATTACAGTACCGACACCTATGATGCGGGACTTCACATGAACTTGTCCGGGGCAGAGAAGCTGGCCCGCTACATGGGGAGATTCCTGCGGGAGGAGATAGGGCTTTTAGACCGCCGGGGCGAGACAGAGCTGCAGGAGATCTGGAAGAGCAAGATCGAGGCCTATGAGGCGGAGAGAGAAGCGCAGTATGTGAAATATGGGATGAAAGAGGAAAACGGACAGTAGGCGTAACGAGGCGCCGTGATCCGGGCCTATGGACGGAGGTATGTGGGGATGTGCGGAATATGCGGAGTTTTCAACAAAGAGGCGCAGGGGGGCAGGACACAGGAGCGCGTCATAGAGGCTATGCTTCGGGCCATCCGGCACAGAGGGCCGGACGGCAGCGGGACACTGATTCTGGATCAGGCCGCCCTTGGCTTCAACCGTCTCAGCTTCATTGATCTGGAAGGGGGCATGCAGCCCATCCAGAACGAGGATCAGACTATATCCATGATTTGCAACGGAGAGATCTATAACTATAGGTCCCTTCGGGAGGAGCTGTCAGCCAAAGGCCATATCTTCAGAACCAAGACAGATGTGGAGGTTATCCTTCATCTTTACGAGGAATGCGGCATGGACTTTCCGGGCCGGTTGAACGGCCAGTTTGCAATCGCCCTGTACGATGAGAGAAAGAGGCAGCTGCTTTTGGTTCGGGACCAGATCGGGATATCGCCGCTGTTCTACACCGTGGTGGGGGACAAGGTGGTATTCGCTTCCGAGATCAAGGCCATACTGGAATATCCGGGTGTGGAGCGGAAGCTGAACCTGAAGGCGGTGGATCAGCTGATGAATTTCCCCGGAATCGTTTCTCCGGTGACTTTTTTTCAGGGGATCTATTCTCTGGAGGGCGGGCATATGCTCCAGATCGTTCAGGGGCAGGAAATCCGGAATCTGGAATACTGGGATCTATGCTACGGACCTGACGAAGAGGATAGGGGAGAGGAATATTACGTAGAAAGACTGCGGGAGCTGCTCAAGGAGGCCATCGCAAGAAGGCTGGTGGCGGACGTGCCCATCGGCTTCTATATCTCAGGGGGGCTGGACAGTTCCGTGGTGGCCTGCTATATCGGCAAGTTTCTGCTGAACAGCTATTATTCCTTCTCTGCGGAGATCGGATCCGGGGATCTGGACGAGAGCCGCTTCCAGAAAATCATCAAGGATTATGTGAGATCCGAGCATTACAGCACCAAGGTGGCGGAGCAGGAGATCTGGGAGAATCTCTCTGAGGTCATCTACCATGCCGAGTCAGCGGTGAAGGAGAGCTACGACGTGGCGGCATACCTGCTCAGCGCTCTGGTGAGGCAGTCCCCTGCCAAGGCCGTGCTGACGGGACAAGGGTCTGACGAGTTTTTCTGCGGCTATGTGGGATATATGCTGGATCTTTTCCGCAATATGCAGAAGGGCAAGATGTCGGCTCAGGAATGCGAGGCAAATGAGCGCCTATGGGGAGATCCCTATTTCCGGTATGAGAGGAATCACCCGGAGATCAGAAATATCCATAGGATGATCTACAGTCAGGATATCCGGGGGGAGATCGACAGCTTCTCTGCATGGGCCTCCAGCCCCATCAATGTGGATAGAGTGAGAGGGCTTTCATCACAGAAGCGGAGATCCTATATAGACTATAAACTCCGTCTCTCGGACCATCTGCTGGGGGAGCATGGGGACAGGATGTTTTTCTCCCATTCGGTGGAGGGACGCCATCCTTTTCTGGACGCCGAGCTATTGTCCTTCGTAGTCACTATACCGGACAAATACAAGCTCAACGGCACCAACGAAAAGTATATTCTGAAAAAGGCAGGCCGGGGAATCGTTCCGGAGGAAATCCTGAAGAGAAGGAAATTTCCCTTTCAGGCTCCCGGCATGTCAGCCATGGTGAAGCAGGCGCAGGACACCAGATTTCTGGAGGACTCCCTCATCAGGAAATACGGTGTCTTCGATGTGGACTATGTGAATGAGATGAAGAAGGTCTACACCCAGAGCGATTTCAAGCTTATGGGCGCCTATGAGATAGATTACTTGTTAATAGTTATGACAGTGACCATGCTGTGCGAGAGATTTTCCCTGACAGTGTGATTTCGGCTGCACATTTGCAGCCATGGCTTCCCCTTAAGAGGGTGACGCGGCTGGCAGTGGAAGCGTAGTGACAGCGCCGGAGTAGGAGAATAATCATGTATACGAGGGACGGGCAGATTTATATAGGGCTGGCTGATCAGGAGCCGGTGACTTTGCAGCTGAACATGAGCAATCGGCACGGGCTGATAGCAGGAGCCAGCGGAACGGGAAAGACCATCACTATGAAGGCCATGGCGGAGGCTTTTTCCGACGCAGGGGTGCCGGTGTTTCTGTGCGATGTGAAGGGGGACGTGTCGGGGCTGGCCATGCCCGGCGCGGCTTCCGAGAGCATGGAGAAGCGAATTGACAAATTCGGCGTCAGGGACCGTTTCCGGTATCAGGCTTATCCGGTGTGTTTCTGGGACATCTATCAGGAGAAGGGACATGCAGTGCGGGCCACGGTGTCCGACATGGGGCCGGAGCTGCTTTCCAGAGTTCTGGGGCTGACGCCGGCTCAGGAAGGGGTCTTGAACATCCTGTTCCGGATTGCCGACGATAAGGGGCTGCTGCTGATTGATCTGAAAGATCTGAGGGCGGTTCTGAATTTTGTGTCCGAGCATAGGGCGGAATACGCGGCGGAGTACGGAACCATGACCGCCCAGTCCATAGGCGGCATCCTGAGAGCGCTGCTGCCTTTGGAGAATCAGGGCGGCGAGCTGTTCTTCGGGGAGCCGGATCTGGACATCCTTGACTGGATGCGCCGGGGAGCTGACGGAAGGGGAATCATAAACATTCTGCACAGCGTAAAGCTTGTACAGAATCCCTCTCTTTACGGCAGCTTTCTGCTGTGGATGATGGCGGAGCTTTTTGAGCGCCTGCCGGAAGCGGGGGATCTGGAAAAGCCGAAGCTGGTATTTTTCTTTGACGAGGCCCACATGCTGTTCTCCGAAGCGCCGAAGGTTCTGGTGCAGAAGATCGAACAGATGGTCAAGCTGATCCGCTCCAAGGGGGTGGGCATCTATTTCGTGACCCAGAGCCCCGGGGATATACCGGACTGTGTACTGGCCCAGCTGAGCAATAGGGTGCAGCATGCTCTGCGCGCCTACACGCCTGCAGAGCAGAAGGCCGTGCGGGCGGCGGCCCGGTCCTTCCGCGCGAATCCTGCCTTCAAGACGGAGGATGTGATCATGGAGCTTGGGGTGGGGCAGGCGCTGGTATCCTTTCTGGACGAGTCCGGCGTGCCTCAGCCGGTGAGCAGGACGGACATTATCTGCCCCCAGAGCCTTATGGGGCCGGTGGAGGAGAGCGTCAGGGCATCTTCCATGGCGGAGGACGGCATGGAGAAGTATGATAAATATGTAGACAATGTCTCTGCTTATGAGGTGCTGGAGGATCAGGCACAGCTGGACGCTAAACAAGCCCGGCTGGAGGAAGAACGGGCCCAGCTGGAGAAGGAGCGGGCGGAGTTCGAGAAGCAGAAGGCGAAGGAGGAGGCTGCCGCCCAGAAGCAGAGGGAGCGGGAGGAGCTTGCGGCCCAGCGGAAGCGGGAGAAGGAAAAAGAGGCGGAACAGAAAAAAAGAGAGCGGGAGGCGGAGCGGCGCAAATCCCAGATAGAGCGCACTCTCATCAGCACGGGAGCGCAGGTTCTCAAGCGGGGACTGTTGAAGACGCTTTTTAAATAGGGGTAAACTTTTATCGATCAAGAGCCGAAATACATAAGTAGAAACGTCAGTGCATTGCTTGTAAGGTGCGGGAAGCTTGGGCGGTAAGTAGCGCGGCAGGCGGAGAGGATGCAGGGCGGGAATCCGGCCGCAGGAGGCGGACGGCAGGTGTCGAATCGGTAAGTGCGCAGCGTTTATGGATAGATACAGAGCTAAGGACAGCGAATCATGAGATTGCTGTCCTTTTTGCTTGTCATACGATTCATGACATTTGAAACCGCATTTCGTTACATAATCCAAAAGTCGGGCGAAAACTTGCCGAAATAAATATGAGGATGGACATAAGAGGTGGGGCATGAGGGTTGCGATATGTGATGACGAGAGGGAAAGCTGCAACGGGCTGAGTCTGCTGATCAAGAGGCAGGAGCCGGACTGCGAGGTGGCGTGTTTCCACACCTGCAGGCAGTTTCTGGAGGCGGCGCAGCATTTTGACATCCTTTTGCTGGACATACAGATGGAGGAAATGGGGGGCATCGAGGTGGCCAGAGCCCTTCGGGGCCGGGGAGAGCGCACGGTTCTGATCTTTGTGACGGCCCTGAAGGAATACGCGCCTGAGGCGTTTGAGGTGTCGGCCTTTCACTATCTGCTGAAGCCGGTGGTCCCGGAGAAGTTCTGCAGGGTGTTCGAGAGCGCTTGTCTTCAGGTGCGGAAATTGGAAAGCCAGAGCGCCGGGCAGCTGTTTTTTCAGACAAAGGCCAGAAGCTTTACGGTGCCCAGAGACGAAGTGCTGTATGTGGAGAGCAGGAGGCGGAAGGTGGAGATACATACCCGGAAGGAGAATGTCACCGTCTACGCCACCATGAAGCATATGGAGGAGCAGCTTGGGGAGGGGTTCTATAGATGCCATAGGGGATATCTGGTGAACATGGCTTATGTCACGGGTTACGGCGCGGGGTTTGTCCGGCTGCAGAACGGCGAGGCGGTGTATCTGGCAAGAGAAAAGTATTCAGAGTTCGCAAAGGTGTATTCGGAATATCTCAGGCAGAGCGGAGCAGCGCTGGTGTGAAGAAAAAATTATCTATCAATAGATTTATGCCCTAAAGGCTAAGAAAGCTTGGGGCCAATAAGGAGGTATGTAGAAATATGAGAATCAGAAGAACAACAACCCAAATGGTGAACAACAGCAGGAGGAGGGCAGGCCTCACAGCCAGAAGGAGCCCGCTTCTTAAGTCCAACCAGAGCAGCCGGACGGGAGCGTTCTCCCGGCTGGACGCCATGAACGCAAACAGCGTCCAGAGTTCCAGATTGGCCAGAATAGGTTTCGAGAAGCTCCAGAAGTCCGCCACTTCCCTTATGGACCAGATGGCTCTGCTTTCCGAGAAGGCGGACGACGGAAAGAAGGATATGGGCGAAACTGCAGCGAACGTAGTGGAAGACTTCAACGATACCCTGAAGTACCTGCAGGATAATTCCAGTATTCTCAACGATTATTACCGGCAGTCAATGAAGGAGATAGCGTCCAGCAACAAGACGGAATTGTCCGAGATCGGCATTACGGTGGGCAAGGACGGTACACTTTCGCTGGACAAGGAGAAGCTGGAGGCGGCTGACGGGGAGACCATCAAGAAGGTTCTGGGCTCATCGGGAGATTTGGCAAAGAGGATCAAGGCAATCGCTTCCAGAGTGGCGGACAATGCCAAGGTGAACATGGAGACGGTGTCCAACCAGTACAATTCGGCAGGGGGCATGGCTAATTCATATCTGAGCAGATTCAACATACGGGGCTGAGAAGCCGGACCGGCGTGGAGAAGGAGGCCGGACAGGACAGACAGGAAGTAAAAGAAGTAAAGCATGCCCCAAAAGGGCGGATGGGAGCGGATATGAGAATAGGAGCAGGTTTTGCGGGAGGGGATCAGACAGCGGTGAAGAGAACCCCCAAGGAGACGAAAAGGCGCTTTGACGGAGCGGGATATTCCGAGGCATCCTCCATGGGAAATACCGCGTGGACCATACTGGGCAGCAGAGTACAGGAACTTGAGGACGCAGGGAGCGATAAAGAGACCTCTAAAGGGGAAGCGCCCCAGAGGCCGGAGGCACAAAAAATCTATGAGGCGGCCGTTTCGGGAAAGGAAAATCCCATTTCCCAGCTTCGGCAGCCCTCCAAGGTGCCCTATGGGTATCTGGCCAAGGACGGAGTCATTGAGTACAACGGGGTCTGCTTCGTCTGTGATGAAAAAACCAACAGCATCTGCCTTGGGGATATGACGGATCAGGATCAGGTGCTGAATATTCCCTTGTCCGGCGGGGGGCAGCTGAAGGTGAATCGGGCTAATCTGGGGCAGCTCTCTCAGGCCATAGGGATGTTCTGCCCGGAGGATGTGAACCTGATCATGCGGGCAATTGCTCAGGACAACAAGATCCAGTCCGTAAAGAAAGAGATCGAAGATGCGGAGGCCAGTGTGGGCAGCCAGCTCAAAGGCGACGGCGAGGTAAAAGAGGCGGAGGAATCATCATGATTCCTCCGCTTTTTTGGTTCTTAGCCGGGGATGGGATAAGTTCCGGAGCGGGCTTATGCATCCGCCGGGAGTTTGCGCGCCAGTGCGAAATAGCTGATCACCAGCACCAGATCCGCTCCGGCCCAGGCGGCGACTTCCGCGATATAGATACCTGTCTCCTGAATCACCAGAGGCAGCAAAAGAGCGATGGCGGTGCGCATGACGAATTCCGCAATGCCGGAGGCCATGGGCAGGAGCGTGTTGCCCATGCCCTGAATGGCGGAGCGGGTCACATGCAGTATATAGAGGATGGGCAAGCATAGGCTCAGGATGGCCAGATAGGCATAGGCGGCATCCATGGCGACCGCAGCCTCTTCGGGGGTGCCGGAGATAAAGCAGCCCAGAATGGGCTTCCCGAATACCAGCATGACCAAGGCTATGGCTACGGAGGTGGCGATGGCGATAGCCACGGCGGAGCGCATGCCCTGACGGATGCGGGAGCTCTTGCCGGCTCCCAGATTCTGGCCTACATAGGTGATCATGGCGTAGCCGTAGGAGGTGGCGGCGATCTCCAGCATGCCGTAGAGCTTGTTGGTGGCGGTATAGCCGGCAATGAAGATGACGCCGAAGCCGTTTACCACGAACTGGACGATCATGCCTCCCACGGCGATGATGCAGTTCTGGAAGGCCATGGGAAAGCCCAGCAGAAGGAGCTTTCCGCACAAGGCTTTTCCGAGGCGAAAATCTCCAAAGCACAGCTTAAACAGCTCCAGCCGGAGGATGTGCCTCAGGCAATAAAGGCTGGAAACCAGCTGGGCGATAAGGGTGGCCACTGCCGCTCCCGGAATTCCCCACTGAAATACCATGACAAAGAGGAGATCCAATGCAATGTTGGTGAGGGAAGCCACCACCATGGCGTGAAGGGGCGTTCTCCCGTCCCCCAGAGAGCGCAGGATGCACGCGAAGAGATTGTAGGCCATCATGATGGGAATGCCTGCAAACATGATCCGCAGATACAGACTTGTGTCCCCAAGGATGTCGCCGGGAGTCTGCAGCAGACCCAGAACAGGAGTTATGGAAAGCTGTCCTAAAGCCACCAGCAAAAGGGCGGAGAGCAGGGCCAGCACGGCGGAACCGCCGATGACCTTCTTCAGTCTTTCGTATTGTCCGGCGCCGAATTCTTGAGCCATCAGGATGCCGAAGCCCTGAGTGAAGCCCTGAACGATGCCCAGCATCATCCAGTTCATCCAGTCGGCGGCGCCCAGAGCTGCCAGAGCGGAGACCCCTAGATGCTTTCCTACTACCATAGTGTCTACGACGGTGTAAAGCTGCTGAAACACATTGCCCGCCATCAAGGGCAATGCAAAGGTCAAAATCAGGGAGAAGGGTTTTCCCTCCGTCATATTTTTCGTGCGCTGCATTTCCATTTGTCTGCCATCCGTTTCCTATGTATTTTCAGGGCCAGATCTCGTATCTGCCTCCCATTGTAGAATAGGATGGTGAGAAAAGCAATGGATTTGGCAAAGTTAGATCCCGATGTGTCAAATTTCTTTCAGCCGTCCCGGAAGCAGGCGGTCTGGGCGGTTTGGAGGGGCCGGACGGCGCGGCCGGAAGCGCCAAAGGGCACAAAAGGGATTGCGGCCAAGAAGCCCTTTTGCTATAATCCGTTTATGTGGAAGGCAATGGGCAGAAAACACCAAGGAGGAGAGAGGAATGCAGAGCAAGCTGACAACCCTTTGTTATATCGAGAAAGACGACAGTTACCTGATGCTGCATAGGGTGAGAAAGGAAAAGGATATCAACAAGGACAAATGGATAGGAGTGGGAGGGCATTTCGAGGCGGAAGAGTCCCCGGAGGACTGCCTTCTGCGGGAGGTGCGGGAGGAGACTGGGCTGGAGCTGACTTCTTGGCGGCTTCGGGGGATCGTCACCTTTTCCTTTGAGGGCTTCGGCACGGAATACATGTTTCTGTACACGGCGGACGGTTTTGAGGGAGTTCTGACGGACTGTGACGAGGGGACTCTGGAATGGGTGGAGAAGGCAAAGGTCTGCCAGCTTCCCATTTGGGAGGGCGACAAGATTTTTTTCCGTCTATTGGAGGAGGGGAGGGAATTTTTCTCCCTGAAGCTGTGCTACGACAAAGACTGCGGGCTTCAGGAGGCGGTTCTGGACGGAAGCCCCCTTTCCACGGATCTTGGGTAATATGTTTTTATGTTGATATGTTTTTATGGTCAATATGTTTTATCGTCGATATATTTTTATCATCGATATATTTTTATCTTCAATATGTTTTTATTGATACTCTCTTGACGCGGCATCTCAATCATGCTATAAGTGTATTAAGTCAATTGATACGCTTATAGCTTTTTATTCATGACGATACAAGACTTGCGGCGGAAAGGAAAACACCATGATTCTCTTAGACTATAGGGACAAGCGCCCCATCTACGAACAGGTGGTGGAGAAGCTGGAGCGGCTGATTGCCAGCGGCGGTCTGGAGCCCTTGACCAAAATGCCCAGCGTGCGGAGTCTGGCCGTGGAGCTCTCCGTGAATCCAGGCACCGTCCAGAGGGCCTATGCCCAGCTGGAGAAGGACGGCTATCTTTATACCGTCTCCGGCAGGGGAAGCTTTGTGACCGCGGAGAGCGACTGGCGGGATAGCAGGCAGGGGAAGGTCTTGGCCGAGTGGCAGGCCGTCTCCAGAAAGGCGAAGGAGGCTGGGCTGTCCGAAGAACGGCTCACGGAGCTGCTTCATCGAATATATCGGGAAGGGGAGGCGGAGATATGATCGAGATCCAGAACGTGAGCAAGAGCTTCGGGGAGATAAAGGCCGTGGACGAGGTCAGCGCCACTGTGGGCGAAGGACATGTGTTCGGTCTTGTGGGAACCAACGGCGCAGGGAAGTCCACACTGATGCGGCTCATGGCCGGTGTGCTGAAGCCGGATCAGGGCAGGGTCGTTGTGGACGGGGAACCGGTCTATGACAATCCGGGTTCCAAGGCAAAAATCTTTTATCTGTCTGACGATCAGTATTTTTTCAAGAATGTCACTGCCAGAGAGATGCTGCGTCTTTACGCCGCCTATTACCCCGGTTTCGACGGGGAAAAATGGACAAGGCTGATGGATAAACTCGGTCTGGATCTGGGCCGCAAGGTGAACACCTTTTCCAAAGGCATGAAAAAGCAGCTTTCCGTGATCTGCGGTATCTGCGCCAACACGAAATACCTGCTCTGCGACGAGACCTTCGACGGGCTGGACCCGGTGATGCGTCAGGCGGTGAAGGCGATCTTTGTCAGGGAGATGGAGGAGCGGGGGCTTACCCCTGTCATTGCCTCCCACAACCTGCGGGAGCTGGAGGATATCTGTGAATGCGTAGGACTTCTCCACAAGGGGGGCATACTATTTGAAAAGGATCTGGACGATATGAAGCTGAACATCCATAAGCTGCAGTGCATTGTCAGCGGGGAAGAGATGCTTCGGCAGCTGAGGGAGTGTCTGGAGGTGCTGACTCTGGAAAGGAGGGGGAGCCTATGCGCCCTGACGGTGCGGGGCAGCAGAGAGGAGATAGAAGGAACCATGGACAAGATCTCCCCCATCTTTTATGAGATGCTGCCATTGTCTCTGGAGGAAATATTTATCAGCGAAACGGAGGTGAAGGGCTATGACATCAAATCGCTTATTCTTTAACGCCATGAGAGATGATCTGCGGCACAAGAGCTGGATGATTGCACTGTCCTTTCTTGCCAATATGCTGGCTCTGCCCGTGATGTGTCTTGTGAACTGGGATGCTCTTACCAGATATAAGGGGCAGGTTGAAGCCTTGGGGTATTCTCCGGAGGCTTTGGTGCAGGAAATTCTGCTGTGGTACGGTAGAAAGGCCATGGGCATGAGCGGGACGGTGGCTATGGCGGCAGCGGTCACGGCGGGCCTTGCAGCCTTTCGCTTTTTGTTCCATAGGAGCAGTGTAGATCTCTATCATGGTCTTCCTATCAGGAGAAACACCTTGTTCAAGGTCTGCTACTTGAACGGGTTTCTGATCTGGTTTGTTCCCTTTCTGGCTTGTCTGGGAATGTCGGCTGCAGTGACGGGGAGCTTTTTGAGGGAAAATCTGGGGCAGGTGCCGGCTGCATGGGGGATGGCCAAGATGGTGTTCTCCTGCATTATGGTGTGTTTGGTGGATTTCCTGCTGGTGTACAATCTGGTTCTGACGGCGGTGATGCTCTGCGGAAATGCTCTGAACGCTCTGGTGAGCATACTGGTTCTGGGCTTTGGGGGAGTGGGTATCTGGGGTGTCGGATATATGTTTTTAGGGATGTACATGGACACTGTCGGATCAAAAGTATGGGGGGGATGGGAGGCGACTTATGCTTCGCCTCTGGTTTCTGCCGTGGTGCTGCTGTATCGGGCGATAGATGAGCTGAGAGCTATGCTGCAGCAGGGGGAGATATGGAAAATGCTGCTGATCAATCTGGTGGTAGCCATATCTCTGGGGCTGTGCGCATGGATTCTGTACATGAGAAGGCCTTCCGAGCATGCGGAGCAGGGCATCCGGAACAGAGCGGTGTCCGCATGGATCAGAATGATCTGCGGAGTGGGGGCCGGAATGTGCGGATGGATGCTATTCTGTCTGCTCTCAGAGAATATGTCTGTTCTCTGGGGGTGCTTTGGGGCAGCGCTGGCAGCCGTGCTTACCTACGGCGGGCTGGATATTGTCTTTCAGATGGATTTCAAGGCGTTTTTTTCACATAAGCTCCAGATGGGGGCAGCCCTGCTGCTTTCGTTTCTGCTGTGTTTTTGTTTTTATCAGGACTGGCTGGGCTATGACACATATCTTCCGGACAAGGAGGAGATTGCGGAGATAGGCATTTATCATTATTTTTTTGGAAACCGTGAATTTTCCTACGAGGATATTCTGGAGAAGGTACGTCTGCAGGATATGGAGCTGATCTATCCTTATCTGGAGCGGGCCACGGCCTGGCAGGCGGGGGAAGGGAGGTATGGGCAGGAGGATGTCCTTCCGGATACCGCCGTATATGAAGGCGTTGTATATGATGCTCCTGCAGATACCGGTCAGGTTCAGAGCGCAGGGACGTATGGCGGGGAAACCCAGAAAATAAATACAAGAGTGACGCTGAAGAGCGGCAGAAGCTACTATCGTATGTATACCATACCTGAGAAGGACAAGGAGGTGCTTCTTGCGCTGCTTACAAGTCAGGAATATATTGAACAAGCCTATCTGTTGGATGAGAAAACCTTGGAAAATGCATTGGATAGGATAACGCTGTTTCGCGGGGACAGTCAGCTTGTGGTGGAAAATGCGGATGCAGGCAAAGTTCTTTCCATCGTCAGGGCTTACAATCAGGATCTGAGGGAAAGCCCAGAGAAAGCGGTGCTGGGACAAGGGCGGCTTCTGGTCAGGGTGCTGCTTGACACAAAGGACGGAGCGGTATTGGATGTATACGATGATATGAGCCGAACCGTGGAGGCCTTGGAGCAGGCGGGCTATGAGGACTGGGTCAGGGTGGAGGAGGCTTCGGACATTGCATCCATCGAGCTTGGTCTGTTTTACAATGGCAAAGGATACTTTGCGGATCAGGGTACAAGCGGCGAAGATAGGGTAACCGCGGCCAGACTGACTTACGGAGTGTACGGGGAGGAGACGGAGGAAGAGCTTCGGGCCAGATTTCAGGAGGCGGCAAAGGCCTTTCAGGAAACTTGGCCCGCCGAGCCGGGGGCAGAGATCTTTTACGAGGGGGAGGTAGAGAACTGGAGCCTGCTTATAACCGAACCTGAGGAGGTGGAAGAGTTTTTGGAGTGGATGGAGTATGAGCATCCCGGAAGGAGCAGCTTGTTTCGGAAAAGCTGTGTCAAAGTCACCGTCACGGCCCGGGACGGCAGGGTATTTTCAGGGTATCTCAGGCAGGGGCAAATGCCCGAAAAATATATCTATCGGTTTGCGCAGCCTTAAATTCACAAAATATTTACAAATTGTCAATACTAGCTCATGGCAGGGTGTTGAATCCAAGGGAGAAATCTGGTAAAATAAGATTTGGACTTTTCATAAGGAGTCCCAGAAAGGTTGGATGGCCAGTGAAAGTGATTGATAAGATATTTGGCACCCGCAGCGAGAGAGAAGTGAAGCGCGTTCTTCCGCTGGCGGACAAGGTGGATGGTCTGCGTTCCCAGATGCAGGCTCTATCCGATGAGGAGCTGAAGAATAAAACCGCGGAGTTCAAGAAAAGGCTGGGGGAGGGGGAGACTCTGGACGACCTGCTTCCCGAGGCTTATGCCACGGTGCGGGAGGCGGCCAGAAGGATTCTGAACATGGAGCATTTCCGGGTACAGATCATTGGAGGCATTATCATGCATCAGGGCCGTATCGCGGAGATGAAGACCGGTGAGGGAAAGACGCTGGTGGCTACGCTGCCCTCCTATCTCAATGCTCTGGAGGGCAAGGGAGTGCATGTGGTCACTGTCAACGACTATCTGGCCAAGCGTGACGCGGAATGGATGGGACAGATTCACCGTTTTCTGGGACTGACCGTGGGGGTGGTACTAAACAGTATGACCTCCGAGGAGCGCAGGAACGCCTATTCCTGCGATATTACTTATGTGACCAGCAATGAGCTGGGTTTTGATTATCTCCGGGACAATATGGTGCTTTACAAGGAGCAGCTGGTGCTGCGGGATCTCCACTATTGCATCATCGACGAGGTGGACTCGGTGCTAATCGACGAGGCCAGAACGCCTCTGATCATATCGGGCCAGAGCGGCAAGTCCACAGCCCTCTATGAGATGTGCGATCTTTTGGCCAGACGTATGCATAGGGGAGAGGACGTGCAGCAGCTGACCAAGATGGATGCCATCATGGGCGTGGTGCAGGAGGAGACAGGGGACTTCATCGTCAACGAAAAGGACAAGGTCATCAATCTCACGGAGGCGGGCATAAAGAAGGTGGAGGAGTTCTTTCACATCCAGAATTATGCCGACACGGAGAATCTGGAGATACAGCATAATATCATACTGGCCCTGCGGGCTCATAATCTGATGTTCCGGGATCAGGACTATGTGGTGAAGGACGATCAGGTGCTGATCGTGGACGAGTTCACCGGGCGCATCATGCCCGGACGGCGGTATTCGGACGGTCTGCATCAGGCTATAGAGGCAAAGGAGCATGTGAAGGTAAAGCGGGAGAGCAAGACCTCGGCTACCATCACCTTCCAGCATTTCTTCAATCTGTTTGATAAGAAATGCGGCATGACGGGTACGGCTCTGACGGAGGAGAAGGAATTCCGGGAGATCTACGGCATGGACGTGGTGGAGATTCCCACCAATGTTCCCGTGGCGCGCAAGGATCTGCAGGATGCGGTGTACAAGACCAAGGCGGAGAAGCTGGCGGCCATCGTGGCGGCGGTGGAGGAGGCCCATGCCAAGGGGCAGCCGGTGCTGGTGGGCACCATCACCATCGAGGCCAGTGAAGAGCTGAGCAGGCTGCTGACCAAACGGGGCATCCAGCACAAGGTGCTGAATGCAAAGTTCCACGAGATGGAAGCGGAGATCGTGGCGGATGCAGGCATCCACGGGGCGGTGACCATCGCCACCAACATGGCCGGACGAGGCACGGACATCAAGCTGGATGAGGAGTCCAGAGCCGCGGGCGGATTGAAGATCATCGGCACGGAGCGCCATGAATCCAGACGAATCGACAATCAGCTGAGGGGCCGTTCCGGGCGCCAGGGGGATCCGGGGGAATCCAAATTCTATATTTCCCTGCAGGACGATCTCATGAGGCTCTTCGGTTCCGAAAGGCTTATCGGCATGTTCAATACATTGGGAGTACCTGAGGGGCAGGAGATCGAGCACAAGGCCCTGACCAACGCCATCGAGTCGGCCCAGAAGAAGATTGAGAACAATAACTTCGGCATCCGCAAAAATCTGCTGGAGTACGATAGGGTCATGAGCGAGCAGAGGGAGATCATCTACGAGGAGCGCCGCAGGATCTTGAACGGCGAGAGCATGAGGGACTTCGTGTACAAGATGATCACGGATATCACGGAGAACTGCGTGGACATCAGCATCAATGATGATGCAGAGGTGGATGCCCAGAACTTCGGAGAGCTGAACACGCTGCTGATTCCCACCATTCCTCTTGCGCCGGTGACTGCGGAGAGGATAGGGAAGGTGAGCAAGAACAGCTTAAAGCAGCAGCTGAAGGAGGAGGCCGTGAAGCTCTATGAGAGCAAGGAGGCTGAGTTCCCCAATGCGGAGGCTATCAGAGAGCTGGAGCGGGTGATTCTGCTGAAGGTCATCGATAGGAAGTGGATGGACCACATAGACGATATGGAACAGCTGCGTCAGGGCATCGGCCTGCAGGCTTACGGCCAGAGGGATCCGCTGGTGGAGTACAAGATGAGCGGATACAATATGTTCGACGAGATGACCCAGAACATCCGGGAGGAGACCATCCGGGTGCTGTTTAGGGTGAAGGTGGAGCAGAAGGTGGAGCGGGAGCAGGTGGTGAAGGTCACCGGCACCAATAAGGACGATTCCGTGGCCAAGGCGCCCACGAAGCGGAGCAATGCGAAGGTCTATCCCAATGATCCTTGTCCCTGCGGCAGCGGAAAGAAGTATAAGCAGTGCTGCGGAAGAAAGGCCTGAACGAGTCCCAAGGCCTGATGGGAAGCTTCCTATCAAAACCCTTCATGGGGAAGGGTAAATCAGCAAGACAGCGGCCATGGATGGCCGAAAAATCAAACCATAGAAAGAGGGTGACGTTAAGTGGTAGAACTGGATCAGATGAAAACAGAAATTTTGTCCTACGAAACTCCATTAGCGGAAGTGAGGGATTCACTTTGACCTCGCTAATAAGGCGAAGAGGATAGAAGAGCTGGAGATGGAGATGGAGGCACCCGGTTTTTGGGATGATCCTGAACGCTCCAACAATAAGATGAAGGAACTGAAGGGCCTGAAGGGCATCGTGGAGGGCTGTGATAAGCTTTCGGGCCAGTATGAGGACATCCTGACCCTGATCGAGATGGGGTATGAGGAAAACGACCAGTCTCTGATTCCTGAGATACGGGGGGAGCTGGATGAGTTTGTGGCCCGGTTCGAGGAGCTGCGGATCGGCACGCTGCTGGCGGGGGAGTATGACAAAAACAATGCCATACTGAAGCTGAATGCGGGAGCGGGCGGAACGGAGAGCTGCGACTGGTGCGGCATGCTTTACCGCATGTATACCAGATGGGCGGAGCGCAAGGGCTTCAGCGTAGAGGTGCTGGATTATCTGGACGGGGACGAGGCGGGGATCAAGTCAGTGACTTTCCAAGTCAACGGGGTGAATGCCTACGGCTACCTGAAGTCGGAGAAGGGTGTGCACAGGCTGGTGCGGATATCCCCCTTCAATGCGCAGGGGAAGCGCCAGACCTCCTTTGTGTCTCTGGACGTGATGCCGGATATTGAGGAAGATCTGGACGTGGAGATCGATGAAAAGGATCTGCGCATCGATACCTACCGAAGCAGCGGCGCCGGAGGACAGCATATCAACAAGACTTCTTCGGCTATCCGAATTACCCATATCCCCACGGGGACGGTGGTGCAGTGCCAGAATGAGCGCAGCCAGTTCCAGAACAAGGATAAGGCCATGCAGATGCTGAAGGCCAAGCTGTATATGCTGAAGCAGGAAGCCAATGTGGAGAAGCTCTCTGACATTCGGGGGGAGATCAAGGATATTGCCTGGGGCAATCAGATCCGCTCCTATGTGCTGCAGCCCTATACCTTGGTGAAGGATCATAGGACGGAGGTGGAGTCTAGCAATGCCGGTGGAGTGCTGGACGGAAATCTGGACACCTTTATCAACGGTTATCTGAAATGGATCAGCGCCAAGCCCGGATCAGGGAACATGGGATAGAAAGAGATATAGAGGAATTGAACATGGATGAAAGAAAAGGAGGCCCTCTGCCTTATTACTGCGGAGGGCGTCAGCCCAACTGTGATTATCATGACGGCCAGCTTCCGCCCGTAAGGGGGGCTGGCTGTTTTCAGGTTACAAGAGCCAACCGCAGCCATCCGGAGCTTGATGACGGAACTGGCTGCACTTATAAGCATGGGGCGGATCTGGCCTATTGGAACAGCCGCTTTTATGTGCATTATTTCGTTAATCCCGTGAGTGAGCATACGGGGGCGGGGCAGAGTGTGCTTGCCTCCTCCGAAGACGGCAGGGTCTGGGATTCTTTTTGTGTTGCCTTTCCTGCCTATCGGATTCCCGCCTGCAAGATCACGGATTACAAGGGCAATGCTGCGGAGTTTAACGGCCAGAGCTTTGCCTTTATACACCAGAGGGTGGGATTCTATCGCACAAAGAACAACCGTCTGCTTCTATTGGGATTCTATGGCTGGTCTCCCCAGCCATGGGTGAATAACTGGGACAATTACGGCATCGGCAGGGTGGCGCGGGAGCTGTATTCTGACGGGACCATGGGGCCTATTTATTTCGTCAGGCCCTGCTGGCAGGGGGGATGGAGCAGGGAGCAGCTGCTGTATCCTCTATATACGGAGTCGCCGGACGCAGGATTCGTGGAATGCTGTCAGGAGCTTTTGGGGGATTCTCTGGCGGTGCAGCAGTGGGCGGAGGAGAACGGAGACAAAGACCAAATCATTCGGATCAAGCATGATCCTCAGGGCCCCGCCAATCAGGCATTCTGCTGGTATCATATAGGGGAGGAGTCCGTCATTGGGCTGTGGAAGCATTCCCGGTGCGCCAGAAGCGACGACGGGGGAGCTACATGGAGTCCGGTGAGAGTATCCCCGTCTTTGGTTATGAGCGGTCAGAAGGTTTGGGCCCAGAGTACGCCCGACGGCAGATATGCCATGTTTTATGACCCGACGCTGGAATCCACACACAGATGGCCCCTGTGCGTCACCCTTTCCGATGACGGAATTGCTTTTCGCGATATGATGCTGGTGCATGGGGAGGTGCCTCCCATGCGGTTCGGCGGCTTCTGGAAGGACTTCGGGCCCCAGTACATGCGGGGCATTGCGGAGGGGATGGACCGTCCTCAGGACGCGGTGTGGCTGGCCTACACGGTGAACAAGGAGGATGTGTGGGTGGCCAGATTGCCCCTTCCCATTACGGGGAGAGAGACGCAGCGGGTTTTGACAGGGGGCTTTGAAGATTTTACGGTATATTCGCCCAAATGGGCATCGGTGGAGATCACGGACAGGCCATCTCTTCAGCTGAGGGATTGTGATCCCTATGATTATGCCAAGGCGGAGCGGGTGCTGTATGAGGCGTCCAGACAGCAGGTGAATTTTGAGATACTTCCCCATCAGAATGCAAAAGGCGAACTGTACTGCGAGCTGAAAAGCCCGGAGGGGCATACCGCCGTCAGACTGGTGTTTCGGGGGGACGGAAGGCTCTGGGTTCGCACCACGGCCCTTGTTCCTTTCTGCCCCTATCATGGAGGGACGAAGATCGGAATCCGTCTGGAGGCTGACTGCGAAAGCAATGGATATGTGCTTTCGGTAGACGGGGGAGAGAAGAAGAGACTGCCGTTCATGACGGCGGTGAAGAGCATATCCCGATTCGTGCTGCGGACCGGAGCGCCTCGCCTTGGACCTACCAGAGAGGAAGATCCCAAGGAAGACCCGGCCTATGGTCTGCCGGACGCGGACGAGAGAGAGGAGGAAGCCGTCTACGAGCTGACGGATTTCCAAGCAACCAGCGGGGAGGCATAGCCTCCCCTTGTCTTTGCCCGTTTATGATAAACAAAGGAAACACAGCGCCTGAGGCGGCTCAGGGATTTGCGGCGACAGGTTTCCCCAAGGGCCTTTGGGTCACAACAGATCTAGGAGGAGGCCCTGCGGGGATTCATCAGATCAAGAAAGAAAAAGGTGTAGGTCATCTGCATATAGGGCTGCAGCCAGAGAAGGCCGATGCCGAAGCTGAGAATGCTTAACAGCAGCAGGGGAAGGAAGCTGAACTCCAGATAGAGGAGCCTGAGCTTTTTTCCCTTCATGAGGCGCCAGCATATAAGGAGAATTTCCTTTCCGGATTTCTGGGGGAAATCGAACATCAGATAAAAGGACAAGGCGATTCCCAGAGAGAGAGGGAGGTAGACGCACAGGCCTATGGCCAGAGCGATCAGGGCATATCCCGCCGATCCTCGTATCCCGCTTAAGAACTCTTGGGCAAAATGCTCGAAGGGTCCCATGCAGACGGCGCGGCACAATACCATGGCGCCGGCCAGCACCAGTGTCTTTTTGGACTCGGACCGATAGCCGCAGAACAAATCCCTCAGTGTGAGGGGCTGACCGCAGGCCAGCTTTAGGAAGTATAGGGCGATTCCGGCGTTCATTACGTAGAGAATCACGCCGGACAAAAGCAATACTGCCTTAAAAAAGACGGTGACGGCCACGGCGGCGCTCTGGGACTGGGTCTTCATATAGACACTGGCAGCCGTGCTGCTGCCTACGATGCTGACGGACATGCGCACCATCCAGGAAATGGCGTCGCACAAAAAAATAATCAGCATGGCGCCGCCGTATTTTCCCTCAAGAGCGTCCTTGGCCTTGTTTTTCAGTTCATAGCTTTTCTTGTACTGAATCATGTGAAGGGCACCTCTGTCTTAGATTGTGGATGGAACGTTCAAACGGCATAGTCCAGATTCATGCCGCTGTACTTGGTATGGTCGGAGCTTTTCAATGCCTGCTGGTATGGATTGTCCTCGTTGAAGTATTTTATCTGGGTTCGGGTGGTTCCGCCGGTTACGTAAGTGCGTCCGCACTCCGGGCAGACTCCCGTATGGATGGACACGGATGCGGAGATCACCTTTCCGTCCTTTTGGGCCGCCTTCTTGTACGCGTTGGACACATGCTCCTGCTCGTGAGCCCGCACGGCGGAGGCGGCGCTTTCGGGAGATATGTGCTGAGGACTCTTGAAAGAAACCATCTCGTCGGATCCGTCCTGATACTTGCGGTTCTTGCAGGTCTGGCATTCCTGACCGGCCTCGTCGGAATCCTTTATCTTTTTTGTGCCGCGGCTGTCAGGGGCTTCAAGCCCCGGTCTGCCCTGAGGGGCCGGAGCAACCAAGTCGTGGGCAAAACCGCGGCCAGAATCGCTGGAATAGCCGCTGTAAGGGGAAACATCGAAAGTACTGATTGGCGATAACATCTTGCAAACCTCCTGTCATTGACAACTCTTTTTAAACTATTATTATTCGATGGAATATCCATAAAATTCTTCCAGAAATTCCGCAAAGTCCATTCCGTACATTTGCTCCGTCATTCTGTCGAACTGGCTCCGGAAGGCCTCGTTTTTTAGGAGAATGGGCATCATGGCCAGAGAATAGATCAGCAGTGAGACGGCGCAGGTAAGCCCTATGCAGGAGAACAGCACTCCCGCCACCCAGGTATTGCTCATTTTTCTGCCCTTGCGCCAGGCGAGCACGGCAAACAATACGCCCAGTGCGGCAAGAGGCAGCGAAACCACCACGAAGCAGCAGGTGGAAAGGGACAGTATTCCGCATATTCCCGAAGCCAGAGCGAAACGCTGCCCATAGGGCCTATGGGTGGGCTGATTGTAATAGCTGCTGTGGGAGGCGTTGCTGTCCCATCTGTCCCACTGCTGATTATCGTGATTTTGGTCATTCGACCCGTTGTGATTATAATCCATATCCCAGACTCCTTGCTGACCCTTTCCTCTACTTTACCATTTTGTTCCGGTTCTGTCAAAGGCATTTATATGGTTTAGGCCCTTGGATATGCCTTGGGTTTGCAGGTGCTTGTCCGGGAGTCTATGGGATCAAGGGAGTCCTTGGGGCGGAGGAGGGGCGCTATTTTGGGCGGCTGTGCAGAATCAGAGTTTGGTGATTGCGGTCAGCTCCTTTTTCGGGTATAATGAGTCACAGCAACGCAAGAAAGGTTAGGGTACGGCATGGATATTTGTCTGACGATCAAAGAGGAACTGAAGGTAGAAAAATGGCAGGTGGAGGCTGCGGTGAAGCTCATTGACGAGGGCTGCACCATCCCCTTCATCTCCCGGTATAGGAAGGAGGCCACGGGCTCCCTGAACGACGAGCAGCTGAGAGAACTTCATGAGAGGCTTTTGTACCTCCGCAATCTGGAGGAGAAGAAGGAGCAGGTGCTGGGCAGCATCGAGGAACAGGGAAAGCTGACGGAGGAACTGAAGGAAAAGATTCTGGCGGCGCAGACTCTGGTGGTGGTGGAGGATCTGTACCGCCCTTACCGTCCCAAGAGAAGAACCAGAGCCAGTATGGCCAGAGAGAAGGGGCTGGAGGGACTTGCCGGCTATATTCTGGAACAGAACGCCGCATCGCCCCTTCTGGAGGAGGCTGCAAAATATGTGACCCCTGAGGGTACAGAGGAAGATAAGCGTGTAAAGACCCCCGAGGAGGCGCTGCAGGGCGCCAAGGACATCATTGCCGAGAGTATTTCCGACAATGCGGACTACCGCAGCTACATTCGGGAGACCACTGTGGACGAGGGCATTGTAACGGCGGTGGCAAAGGATGAAAAGGTACAGAGTGTGTATGAGATGTACTATGATTTCCAGGAGCCGGTGAAGAAGATAGCGGGCCATAGGGTTCTGGCCCTGAATCGAGGGGAGGCAGAGAAGATCTTGACCGTAAAGGTCAATGCGCCGGAGGAACGTATTCTGCAGTATCTGGCAAAAAAGACGATTACTTCGGATAACCAATATACCACGCCTGCGCTGATGGAGGCCATTGAAGACGGCTATCAGCGGCTCATCCAGCCTGCGGTGGAGAGGGAGATCCGCAGCGATCTCACGGAGAAGGCGGAGGACGGAGCCATAAGCGTATTCGGAAAGAATCTGGAGCAGCTTCTGCTTCAGCCGCCCATTGCAGGAAAAGTGGTTCTGGGGTGGGATCCGGCCTTCCGCACAGGCTGCAAGCTGGCGGTGGTGGACGCCACGGGCAAGGTGCTGGATACCAAGGTGATCTACCCTACGGCGCCTCAGAACAAGGTGGAGGAAGCCAAGGCGGAATTGAAACGGCTTATTAAGAAGTATCAGGTTGATCTGATCTCCGTGGGAAACGGCACTGCGTCCAGAGAGTCGGAGCAGATCATCGTGGATCTGCTCAAGGAGCTGGACCGGCCGGTTCAGTATGTGATCGTGAACGAGGCGGGGGCCAGCGTGTACTCCGCCAGCAAGCTGGCAACGGAGGAGTTCCCCAACTTCGACGTGGGACAGAGGAGCGCCGCCTCCATCGCCAGAAGGCTTCAGGATCCTCTAGCAGAGCTGGTGAAGATCGATCCTAAGTCCATCGGGGTGGGACAGTACCAGCACGACATGAACCAGAAGAAACTCAGCGAGGCCTTAAGCGGCGTGGTTGAGGACAGTGTGAACAAGGTGGGCGTGGATCTGAATACCGCCTCCGTCTCCCTTCTGGAGTATGTCTCCGGCGTCAGCAAGACCATCGCCAGAAATATCGTGGACTATCGGGAGGCAAACGGCCGGTTCACCGATAGGAGGCAGCTGCTGAAGGTGGCGAAGCTGGGCCCCAAGGCCTTTGAGCAGTGTGCGGGATTCATGCGTATCCTCAATGGGGACAATCCGCTGGACGCCACCAGCGTCCATCCGGAATCCTATGAGGCCACCATGAAGCTTTTAGAGAAGCTGGGACTCACCATGGATGATGTTCGTGCCGCGCAGAAGAAGGCGGCGCAGAGCAAGGACGGGACAAAGGCGGCGGATAATAGAAGGCCCGGCGGGGCTGCGGCCGGCGTGACAGCCGGGGCAGGAAAGAAGACGGCACAGTCCAAGATCAAGGTGGCAAATACCAACACTGCCATGGGCAAGGCTCTGGCGGCGGCCATGGGAGGCGCGGCCTTGGAGGAGAAGCCGGCAGGCTCCCGGGGGGAGAAGGAGGCTTCGGGCCGGAACAAAAATGCAGGTATTGCCGGGAACGGTTCTGGGGGAAGCGCCTTGGAAACCGGGAGTGGTCCTTTGGGTCTGGAGCGGCGCATCAGAGACAAGAAGCTGCTTGCGCAGGAGCTGGGCATAGGCGAGATCACGCTTACGGATATCCTGCGGGAGCTGGAAAAGCCCGCCAGAGATCCCAGAGACAGTATGCCCAAGCCCATACTCCGCAGCGACGTGCTGGACATGAAAGATCTCAAGCCCGGCATGATTCTGAAGGGAACCGTCCGCAATGTTATCGATTTCGGAGTATTTGTGGACATAGGGGTGCATCAGGACGGTCTGGTACATATTTCCCAGATCACGGATCGGTTCATCAAGCATCCTCTGGAGGCTGTCAGCGTGGGAGACATCGTGGAGGTTCAGGTACTGGGAGTTGACGAGGCCAAGAAGCGCATCAGCCTGACCATGAAGCTGAACCAGAAGAAATAAGCCTTAGGATTTGTGAATATTTTGTGATCTGGGATTGAGATATTGACAATTTCAGTGAAATGGTTTAATGTTAGTGTGCTAACAAAAATGTTAGCGCACTAACTTTTTTGCTTTATAAGCTGCGGATTTGTTTTGGCATAGGGAGAAGAGAATTATGGAGCAGGGAGAGAATCAAGGAATTCGGCAGAGGCAGGGGTCTGAGAGCATTGGGCGGGAAGCGCCGGATCAAGGCCGGGAGAACGGTGAAAAGAGAGTGGCGTTCATGCTGCGGGAGATACAGAATCAAATCAAGCAGATCATACACAAAAGTTTGCCGAGGTTTGAAAAGGGCCCAAGAAGTCAGCTGCAGGGCGGAGTATTGGGCTATCTGTTTCATCATCGTGACGGGCCGGTTTATCAGAGGGATCTGGAAAAAGAGTTCAGGGTTTCGAGGGCCACGGCCACAAACACTCTGCAGGTCATGGAGAGGGAGGGGCTTATTGTGCGCAGGGCTCAGGACAGAGATGCCCGGCTAAAAAGAATCCAGATGACGGAGGAGGCCTACCAGAATCATAGACAGGTTGAGGCTCATATGGATATGATGGACAGACGGATGCTGGGGGGGCTGACAAGGGCGGAGGTGCAGGAGCTGCGCAGGCTTCTTGGTCTTGTGCAGAGGAATCTGGAAGAACTGAGCATGGAACTGGGGGAGCCGGTCTGGGAAGAGGGAGGCGGTATGCCGCCTGAAAGCATGGGGAGGAACTTGGAGCCAGAACAAGATGCGGATCCGCAGCTAGAGGAAAAACAAGAATAAAGAAAGAAAAGAAAGAGAGGAAGTGTAGTTCAGATGTTGAAAACATTGGGAGCTCAGGTGAAAGAATTTAAAAAGGATTCTTTTTTGACCCCGGTTTTCATGATCGGAGAGGTCATCATGGAAACCGTTATCCCGCTGCTTATGGCATCCATCATTGACAATGGGGTGAACGGGAATGACGGCAGAGGGGATATGAAGCATATTTATGTCATTGGCGGGCTGATGGTGGTGACGGCGCTTTTGAGCCTTACCTTCGGCATCATGGGGGGTAAGTACGGCGCTAGGGCCTCGGCAGGCTTCGCAAGGAATCTGCGGAAGGCCATGTATGAGAATATCCAGACCTTCAGCTTTGCCAATATCGACAAGTTCAGCACATCGGGACTGGTGACAAGGCTTACCACGGACGTGACCAATATGCAGAATGCTTATCAGATGATCCTGCGCATGTGTATGCGGGCGCCTGCCACTTTGGTCTGTGCCATGATCATGTCTTTCGTCATCAGCCCTCGCCTGGCAAGCGTGTATCTGGTGGCGGTGATCTTTCTGGCATGCGTGCTGGCGCTGATTGTGAGTCAGGCCACGAAGCATTTCATGCAGGCGTTTCCGAAATACGATGAACTGAATGAAAGCGTTCAGGAAAACGTTTCAGCCATCAGGGTGGTGAAGGCCTATGTGAGAGAGGATTATGAGATCAGTAAGTTCAAGAAGGCCAGCAACAATATCTATAAGATATTCTGCAAAGCGGAAAGCATCGTTATCTGGAACAATCCGGTGATGAACCTGACGGTTTACACTTGTATTCTCGCCATCAGCTGGCTGGGAGCCCATATGATTGTACAAGACAGCCTCACCACGGGGCAGCTGATGAACATGCTGACCTATTGCATGAACATATTGATGAGCCTGATGATGCTGAGCATGATATTTGTTATGACAACGATGTCAGCGGCCAGCGCCAGACGTATCTGCGAGGTTCTGGAGGAGAAAGCGGATCTGTCCAACCCTGAGGAGCCCGTCATGGAGGTCGCGGACGGGAGCATCGTGTTTGACCATGTTTCCTTCAGCTACAAGAAGGATGCGGAGTCTCAGGTACTGAAGGACGTGAATCTGGAAATTCATTCCGGGGAGACCATCGGCATCATCGGCGGCACCGGCAGCGCTAAGTCCAGTCTGGTGAATCTCGTCAGCAGGCTGTATGACGTGACGGAAGGAAGGCTTCTGGTAGGCGGAGTGGATGTGAAGCATTATGACATGGAGGCGCTGCGCAATCAGGTGGCTGTGGTGCTGCAGAACAATGTTCTGTTTTCCGGTACGGTTCTGGAGAACCTGCGCTGGGGGGACAAGGATGCCACGGAGGAGGAATGCAGGCATGCATGTCAGCTGGCTTGCGCGGACGAATTCATCCAAAAGCTGCCGGAGGGGTATGAAACCTACATAGAGCAGGGGGGAACCAATGTGTCCGGGGGCCAGAAGCAAAGGCTCTGTATCGCAAGGGCGCTGCTGAAAAAGCCCAAGATACTGATTCTGGACGATTCTACCAGCGCGGTGGACACGGCTACGGACGCAAAGATACGGAGGGCTTTTCAGGAGGCTATCCCCGGCACGACCAAGCTGATCATTGCCCAGAGAATCTCCAGTGTGGAGCATGCGGATAGGATTATCGTCATGCATGACGGGCAAGTGCATGGCTTCGGGACTCATGAGGAGCTGCTGGCGGGCAATGAAATATATAAAGAGGTCTATGAGGCTCAGATGAGCGGCAGCGGTGATTTCGACGAATAGTGAGACCGGAGACGGCGCTGGAGAGAAAAGACTTCAACTGGAATAGGAGGCAAAAATATGGCGGAAGATAGATTGAACAAAACGGATGCCGGAGCAGGAGCCCCGATATCCGGCAGTGCAGGCGGCAGGGGCCCCGGTCATGGTCCCGGCGGTCACGGCCCTGGGGGACTAAGAGGCAGGGGCCCCCGTCCCAAAATCGAAAATCCGGGCAAGCTTTTCAAACGTGTCATGGGATATACTCTGAAGGACTATGGGGTAGGCTGGATTGTGGTGGTGATCTGCATTTTCGTGACGGTGTACTCCAGCCTGCAGGGAACCATGTTTATGAGAACCCTGATCGATGACTATATACTGCCCTTGATAGGCAGGGAAAACCCGGATTTCGGGGCTTTGGCAGGAGCCATCGGAAGGGTGGCGGTGTTTTACGGGCTGGGGGTGGCGGCATCCTTTATACAGTCCAGACTTTTGATCAATATCGGACAGGGGACCCTGCGGAATATCAGAAATGACATGTTCGAGAAGATGGAGGCTCTTCCCATCAAGTATTTCGACACCCATGCCCATGGAGATATTATGTCTATGTACACCAATGACATCGACACTCTCCGCCAGCTGATCAGCCAGAGCATTCCCCAGATGGTGAACAGCGTGATCACGGTGGCAGGCGTGTTGGTCTATATGGTTATTCTGGACATTCCCCTCACGGTGGTGACTTTGCTGATGGTGGGCGTGATGCTGGTGGCAACGAAGAAAGTGGGGGCTCTCAGCAGCCGGTATTTCATAGAGCAGCAGAGGGCTTTAGGAGCATTGAACGGATGCATCGAGGAGACTATGACAGGGCAGAAGGTGGTGAAGGTGTTCTGCCATGAGCAGGAGAGCCAAAACCAGTTTAACGATCTGAACGATAAGCTCTTCCACAGCGCCTATCAGGCCAACCGATTTGCAAATATCATGGGCCCCATCAATGCCCAGCTGGGCAATTTAAGCTATGTAGTCTGTGCCGTGGTGGGGGGCATCCTGACCATCACCGGAGTATCCGGACTGACTCTGGGCGGCCTTGCCAGCTTTTTGAACTTCAACAAGTCCTTCAACATGCCCATCAATCAGGTGAGCATGCAGTTTAACAGCATCATCATGGCTCTGGCGGGAGCCGATAGGGTATTTCGCCTTATGGACGAGAAGCCGGAGGTGGATCAGGGTTATGTGGAACTGGTGAACGCCGTGAGAAAGCCGAACGGGGAGCTGACGGAGAGCAGGGAACGCACGGGGCTCTGGGCGTGGAAGCACTATCATAAGGATTCGGATACGACCACCTATGTGGAGCTGAAGGGAGATGTGGTGTTCGACCATGTAGACTTCGGCTATAATGACGACAAAATGATATTGCATGATGTGGCCCTATACGCGAAGCCGGGTCAGAAGATCGCCTTTGTGGGAGCTACCGGCGCGGGCAAGACCACCATCACCAACCTGATCAACAGATTTTATGATATTCAGGATGGGAAAATACGATATGACGCCATAAATGTGACCAAGATCAAGAAGGCTGATCTGCGGCGTTCTCTGGGCATCGTGCTGCAGGACACGCATCTGTTCACGGGAACGGTGATGGAGAACATACGTTACGGAAAGTTGGACGCCACCGACGAAGAGGTGGTGAAGGCGGCCAAGCTGGCCAATGCGGACAGCTTCATCCGCCGTCTGCCGGAAGGATACAATACCATGCTGCACGGAGACGGAGCGAACTTAAGTCAGGGCCAGAGACAGCTTCTTGCCATCGCGAGGGCCGCTATCGCGGATCCTCCGGTGCTGATACTGGACGAAGCCACCAGCTCCATAGATACCAGAACGGAGAAGCTGGTGCAGCAGGGCATGGATGCGCTGATGAAAGGGCGCACCAACTTTGTGATTGCCCATAGACTTTCCACCGTCAAAAACAGTGACTGTATTTTGGTGCTGGAGCAGGGCCGGGTCATCGAGCGGGGCACCCATGAACAGCTGATGGAGGAAAAGGGTAAGTATTACCAGCTGTATATGGGAAGCGCTTCCTGAGTTTCCTGATGTGCATGGACCAGGCATAGGATCAGAGACATCGGCTCCAAATAGGGTTGACAGCAATCCGCGAATGGGTATAAACTGAAAATAGGAAGGGACGGATGCCGCAGACTTTGGATCAGGTTCGGAGTCTGCGGCATTTTCGGATTGTCAGGAAGGAGAAAGAAGATGTTCGGTGTTTGGTGTGGAAAGGATGCCACAGTTGCGTCTGTGGAGGATTTCTGTATAGCGTATCTGCGGATCAGGAGGGATGTGATAGCATGTGTCCTGAGACACCGCAGCTGCGGGACAGTGGGCGTAGTCTATGGGCTGGGGACAAAGGGTGACGCAAAGGCGGTGTGCTGTGAAAAGCATCCGGAAACAGGTGAGCTGTTTTACAATGAGGAGTCAGGGAAGGAATATCTGGAAAAGCATTCAGGGGATGCTTTTACCGTGGAGCAGGACGGCAGCATGATCTACCGGATGTATGACGGGACTGAATTCAAGCTGGCGCTGGCAGAGGAAATCTCCATGGAGGATTTTGATAGGGAGCCTTCCGTGGATCCGGCCCTGCCGGTGGCGGCGCGGATGGCGCTGTGGAATATGGTGCAATGCTTCAGATATGGGGACGGAATCCTTGACGCACATATTGATACCCGGAAGTACTCTATTCTTTTCAGCTTCTCCTTGGGGAAATGCAAAAATGTATATTGCCGTGTGGGGCAGAACGGCTACTGCGAGAAAGGATGGGCTATGCTTTCCACCACATGCGTCAGGCTCAACGAATGCAGGATGATAGAGGATAATCTGCAGACCCTGCAGGAGTACAGACCTAAGGAGGAATGCTTTGTGGAGAACAGCTGTGCGTTCCCGGCGGACGGCGGATGGTACTGGTCCTTGAAGGAGGTCACGGATGATGTGATTTACCTGAACGGATGCGGGGGTGATACTTATGGGATATATAGAAAGAAGTAGTACGCTTGAAGAGGCCGGAGGGCGAACATTTTGTGGCGTCCAACGCCTATTCTCTGGCGGAGGCATGGCTCTATAAGGATGCAGGGGACGTGTATCCCTTTGCCATCTACAATGATGATACCCCGGTAGGTTTCATGATGCTAGACGAGGACCAGGAAGAGCTGTCGGGGACAAAAGGGGGGAAGCTGTGCTGTTTGAGAGCTTCCCCTTTTGACATACCTGCAAGTCAGCTATGCAACATGCCCTTTTTTGACGCCCCGTTTTGGTGTATCTTAGTATAGCATGTTTTTCCGCCCCATGTCATTGGACAGTTAATCCAAAATCAATTTGCATGGGGAGAGATTACATGCCGGCCCCTGTTTTGATAATGGGGCTTAGGGGCTTGTAGATCAGCAGAGTGACGATAGAGACGCTTGCGCCCTTGATCAGATTCAACGGGGCCACGCAGGCGATCACGAAGCTTATTATGCTGCCTTCATTGACAAGCGGATTTACGGTGCTGCCCATTTCGATCAAGGTATCCAGAGGCAGACCGTACAGCTTGGAGAAAGCCGGGAGCAGATAGACAGCATTGAAGGCGGTTCCGAACAAGGTCAGAACCAATGTGCCCGCGCAGCATGCAAGAATGGCGTTTTTCTTGTTTTTGCGGAAGGCATAGATCACCGAGGCGGGCAGGATGAAGCTGCATCCCACGGCAAAATTAGCCAGATCTCCTACGAAGACCGTGGACGTGCCCTTGATGAAAAGTTTCAGGAGAATTTTGATGAATTCCATCATGACGCCTGCAGCCGGGCCGAATGCAAAGGTGCCTACCAGAATGGGCAGCTCGCTGAAATCCAGCTTATAGAAGTCCGGCGCAAAGGGCAGAGGAAAATCAAATAGGTGCAGTATCATGGCGATTGCCGAGAACATGCCGATCATGGCCATCTTTCTGGTACTGAAAATAGGGCCCTTGGCAGCATTCTTTTTTCGCGCCGCTTTTTCCAGCAGAAGAGCAGCCAGAAAGAGCGCGACGACAACGACCAGAAAGCCCAGAACGTATCCTATGTTTTCCGATACCTTTTGAAACAAATCATGCATTATATTTTCCTCCGTTTTCCGGCCCGAAGGCCTATGAGATTTTGTAGGAAAATTCCTCCGGCTGTAAGGACATGCAAAAACCCCGGAAACCATAAGGCTCCGGGGTGAGATTTTGCGCACGGATATCAGCTCTGCCTTCTGCCTCCGGGCACTGAAATCTCTCTTCGCTCCTTTTAACAGAATCAATAGGCAAAAACCGGTTCGGTTCCGATGTCCCTGATCTTGTATGGAGCAATCCTTTCAATGCCTGCAGACATATTGCAGCGGCCGATATTGTTCTTCTTTCATCCAGACTTTACTGTTGGTCCCGGACTTTCACCGAGTCAGCCGAAACTGCAATCCCCATACAGATAGCGAGGCCTGCAGCTTCGGGTCGCGGACTTTACCGCCAGTAGGGAATTTCACCCGACCCCGAAGAATTTTCTCTTATGACTGTCATTATAATACCGTATTTCCCAGAAAGCAAGTGTTTCTTTCACGTTTATTTCAACTTGCATTTTCCGGTGATTTAGAGTAAAATTGCTGTATCCACTTTAGAATCCGAAAGGAAGAACCGATGATTAATTTGACTGTGAAGATCGAGGCCGGTGATTTGTATGACTATATGCTGATGCATTCCTATAACAGTCCGGCAGGGCTTCTGGGGAGCACCTTCGGGGCGGTTCTGATCATTTTTGCATTTGCCACGACTCAGTGGATATTCGCAGTTCTCGGGGTGGTTATGCTACTGTATCTGCCCTGGACGCTGTTCGTCAAGAGCAGGCGTCAGATCTTGACGAATCCAAGCTTTCAGGAGCCGCTCCAATATACGCTGGACGAGGAAGGCCTGACCGTCTCTCAGGGGGAAGCTCAGGAGAGGATGGACTGGGAAAACATGCATAAGGCAGTCTCCACGGGCAGGAGCATCATTCTGTATACATCTCCCGTAAACGCCACAATTTTTCCCAAGAGACAGCTGGGGGAGGAGAGGACGGCGGTGGTAGAGATGATATCCACCCACATGCCGCCTAAGAAGGTAAAGATCCGTTCTTGACTGTATCAGGGAAAATCGTTGGCCGTGGGGAAGCGGCCATACCGCGGCGAAAGCGGCCAAAATGCAAAAAAGCATGATCATAGAGGTGTTTGAGATGGGAAATGCTGGTGGAATGGATAAAAACGGTCTTGGGGAAAAGACGTTTACCGCCCAAACGCTGGCTGAGGCGTTGGAGGGAGGCGCGAGGGCAGAGATCTGGACCGGTTCTTGGCAGGAGACTTTTGCGCTGGGCAGACAGCTGGGTGAGAGCAGCCGTCCGGGGCAGGTCTATGCTCTGGTGGGAGATCTGGGCGTTGGCAAGACGGTGTTCACGCAGGGGTTCGCCAGCGGGCTGGGGATTGCCGGACCGGTGAACAGCCCCACCTTTACGATTCTTCAGACATATGAGGACGGACGGCTTCCGTTCTATCATTTTGATGTATACCGCATTCAGGATGTGGAAGAGATGGACGAAATCGGATATGAAGACTGCTTCTACGGAGAGGGAGTCTGTCTTGTGGAATGGGGGAATCTGATCCAAGAGATTCTGCCCGAAAATTCTATATGCGTGACCATTGAAAAGGATCTGGAAAGGGGCTTTGATGACCGACGGATTCTTGTGGGCAGGGAACCAAAAGGATTTTAGGATTGCCGGATCCTTACGAGCAGGAAACCAAAAGGATTTTTAGGATTGCCGGATCCCTATGGGCAGGGAACCTTAAGCCTGCCGTCTAAGCCCAGAGGCCTGTCACATGGCGGAAGCCCGGAAGCAAAAAAGGGGCTAAACAGTCCATGTGCAAAAGAGACGATAAAAAACAAGAAAAGGACACTTAAGGGGAGGTGGGGGGATGGCGGAGAAGACGCCCAGAATATTGGGAATCGACAGCTCCGGTCTGGTTGCCGGTGTGGCAGTGACGGAGGGTGACGTGCTGCTGGCGGAATATACGACCAACTATAAAAAGACCCATTCCCAGACGCTGCTTCCTATGCTGGACGAGCTGTGCCGGATGGTAGAGCTGGATATGAATACATTGGATGCGATCGCCATCGCATCGGGGCCGGGTTCCTTTACGGGACTGCGCATCGGCTCTGGGACAGCGAAAGGGCTGGGACTGGCGCTGAACAAGCCCTTGGTGGAAGTGCCGACTCTGGAGGGACTGGCATGGAACCTATGGGGGGCGGGAGGGATTGTATGTCCCATGATGGACGCCAGAAGGAATCAGGTGTACACGGCTGCATACATGTATGAACAGCAGGGGACAGGGTATGGGATTTGCGAAAAAATGCCTCCTTGCGCCATGGATGTGGCAGAGCTGTTGGATAGGCTGAACGGAATGGGAGAAAGGATTAGCTTTTTGGGGGACGGCGTGCCGGTCTATCAGGAGCTGATTCAAAAATGCTGCAGTGTACCGTATGTGATTGCGCCTGCAGGTCTCAATAGGCAGAGAGCTGCAGGAATAGCGGCTCTGGGCAGCATATATTTTGCCGGCGGGAGGACGGTGCCTGCCGGGGAGCATCGTCCGGAATACCTGCGCAAGAGTCAGGCGGAGCGGGAGAAAGCTTTATGGGAATCGAAGTCAGAGAACTGCAGGATGGCGACATAGAGGCTTTGGCACAAATCGAGGAGAAAGTCTTCTCCATGCCATGGTCCCAACAGGCTTTTCGGAATCTTCTGAGCCATTCCTACTGCCGCTATCTTGTGGCGCTGGCCGACGGAAAAGTGGCGGGCTGCTGCGGATATACGGAAAGCTGCAAGGAGGCTACCATCGACAATGTGGTGGTTTCGGAGGAGCTTCAGAATAGGGGAATCGGGCAGAGGATGTTGGAGGAACTGATTGCCCGGGGAGAAGCCGAGGGTATTGAGGCATTCACTCTGGAGGTGCGGGTCAGCAATTCATCGGCAATTCATGTTTATGAAAAATTTGGCTTTAAATCGGAAGGAATCCGTCCCGGATTTTATGAAAAACCTAGGGAAGATGCGCTGATCATGTGGCGCAGGGAGAAATCTGGCCATGCATCGGATTGAACTGCCACAAAGGAACAGCGAAAAAGTCTCGAAACGGCAACAATTACCATACGTATTTATGTATATTTTTAGTATAATGTGCGTAGGGCAAACGGATGCTTTGCCAGAGGGGGATTTCCCGCGGCAAAAAGCATCTTGCCCGGCGAGAAGGCGTCCGTCCGGTGGGAAGACAGCTGCGGCGGAAAAACAGTCGGCATATGCACATGGAGGGAGAAGAGTATGCGTAGATACGAACAAGATGGGAAGATGAGGATGGCAGTCTGCAATAAGTGCGGCAGAGCTCTGAAGGTGGAGAACGGATACCTTCGGGAATTCTGTTTTCAGGGGACTGCAGCATTCGGATATTTCAGCAAAAAGGATGGAACCATGGAGCATTTCGATTTGTGCGAGGACTGTTACGAGAGCCTGACAGCGCAGTTTCTGGTGCCTGTGGAGGAGGCCGAGGAGACGGAGCTTGTATAGGGACGGTATGGAGGTATAGAATGTTAGATGTAAGTCTGCTGGGAACGGGGGGGATGATGCCGCTGCCATATCGGTGGCTCACCTCCCTGATGCTTCGGTATCAGGGAAAGGGCATATTGATCGACTGCGGCGAGGGGACCCAGATCGCTCTCCGGGAAAAGGGCTGGAGTCCCAATCCGATAGATATTATCTGCTTTACCCATTATCATGCCGATCATATCAGCGGACTGCCGGGAATGCTTCTGACCATGGGGAATGCAGAGAGGACTGCTCCGCTTCTGCTGATAGGGCCGAAGGGGCTGGTGAGGGTGGTGAACGCCCTGCGGACCATTGCGCCGGAGCTTCCCTTCGAGCTGCGGTTTCAGGAGATAACAGAACCGGAGCAGGTGATTTCTTTTGACGGGTTTTGGCTGAAGGCGTTTAAGGTGAACCATAGCATTACTTGCTATGGCTACAGCATGATAGTGGAACGGGCAGGTAGATTCGACAAGGAACGCGCCATGGAGCAGCAGATTCCCATGAAGCTGTGGAGCAGGCTGCAGAAGGGCGAGACCATAGAGCAGGACGGGGTCGTGTTTACACCCGATATGGTGCTGGGGGCGCCGAGGAAGGGGCTGAAGGTGACATACTGTACCGATTCAAGGCCGGCGGACTCCATTGTGGCAAATGCCGAGGATTCGGATCTGCTGATTCTGGAAGGAATGTACGGTGAGGCGGATAAGCTGTCCAAGGCGAGAGAGAATAAGCACATGACCATGTATGAAGCGGCGTCTATCGCAAAGGCGGCGAAAGTGCCTGAGCTTTGGCTGACCCATTATAGCCCGTCGCTGATGCGGCCTGAGGAGTATATGGGAGATGTGCGGAAGATATTTCCGAACGCGGTGGCCGCAAAGGACGGCAGAACCGTGGAACTGAGGTTTGAGGAGGACTGAGGAGAGACCTTGGTTCAGAATGGGGGGACTATGAAAAAATCTACGATTAGGGTGACGATCGTATCTCTGGTATTGATTTTGGGGGTGGTGGGCTATTATACCTATCTGTCGCAAAGATCCAGAAAGGCTTCCGCGGATGCAACGCTGACGAAAGTACAGAGTATTTTGAGCCGTGATTTGAAGAAGGATTATCCTCCTTCTCCGAAAGAGGTGGTGAAATATTTTACGGAGCTTCAGAAATGCCTTTATAATGAGGAATGCACTGCGGAGGAGATCCAGCAGCTGGGGATGCAGGCCAGAGGTCTGTATGACGCGGAACTGCTGGAGATCAATCCGGTGGACGACTATATTCCGAGATTGAAGGGTGAGGTAGACAGCTTTCATGAGGAGGAGAAGCGCATCATAAGCATTTCACTGCCCGCAAGTCTAAGCGTGGACCGCTTCGAGGAGGACGGCTTCGAGTTTGCCAGACTTTACTGTAGGTATAAGGTGAACGAGAAGGGCGACTCCAGCGAGATGCAGATCATATATCTGCTGCGGCGGGACGACAAAAAGCTCTGGAAGATCTACGGCTGGGAACGGGCGGACAATGTGGAGATGCCGGAGGAGTAGGTTTTGCGGCAGCGGGGAGAAGGGCTGGCAGCGCCGGAAGGTCAGGGGTGTCTTTTTATGGAGGAGCAGACCGGAGGCAACAGGCCGTGTTGGGTATAGGGCGGTAGGATTTACCGCTAAGGAAAGCAAGCGGAAGCATTGAGGGAGTGAGGGCAAGTGGAGCATATATGGCATAAATTGCAGGATGGGGCTTCGGGGGAGAATAGGGAGAGCATTTCTGGAAGCGGAGAGGCTTCGGAAGATGTGCTGGTGCTGGCTATAGAGACGTCTTGCGATGAGACCGCGGCTTCCGTTGTGAAGAACGGCAGGGAGGTTCTGTCCAATGTCATCTTTACCCAGATCGCGCTGCATACCGTATATGGAGGTGTAGTACCGGAGATTGCCTCCAGAAAGCATATCGAGAAGATCAATCAGGTCATAGAAGAGGCGCTGGAGCAGGCGGGAGTGACCCTTGGGGAAATTACGGCTATAGCGGTCACTTACGGTCCGGGGCTGGTAGGGGCGCTGCTGGTAGGGGTGTCCGTGGCCAAGGCCATCAGCTTTGCGGCGGGAATCCCGTTGGTGGGAGTACACCATATCAATGGACACATCAGCGCCAATTATCTTGAATATAGGGAGCTGGAGCCCCCTTTTGTATGTCTGGTGGCATCGGGAGGGCATTCCCATCTGGTGGTGGCAAGGGACTACGGGGAGTATGAGATCATCGGGAGAACCAGGGACGATGCTGCGGGAGAAGCCTTTGATAAGGTTGCCAGAGCCATCGGCCTCGGATATCCGGGAGGCCCCAAGATCGACAAAATCTCCAGAGAAGGAAATCCCGATGCAATTTCGTTTCCCAGAGCAAAAGTGGCCGAGAATGAGTATGATTTCAGCTTCAGCGGTCTGAAGTCGGCTGTGCTGAACTATTTGAATTCTTGTCGGATGAAGGGGGAGCCGGTGTGTCAGGCGGATGTGGCGGCGTCCTTCCAGAAGGCGGTTATCGATGTGCTGGTGGAACATTCACTGCATGCGGTGGAGGCCTTTGGCTGCGGCAAGTTTGCCATCGCAGGGGGCGTGGCCTCCAATTCTTCTCTGCGGGAAGCGTTTGAAAGAGAATGCGTGGGCCGCCGGATTCTTTTTTTCAGCCCTTCGCCTTCCCTTTGTACGGACAATGCCGCAATGATAGGGGCCGCAGGATATTATGAATATAGAAGGGGCGTGCGGCATGGATATGATTTGAACGCCGTGCCCAATCTTCGGCTGTGACAATGCCTATCTATGTTCATGGAGAATGGCTGGAGGGTGTCTCTGGTTTCATCTTGGGACGGTCTTTGGCGGTGCAAGAATTTCCGGCATGAGGAAGAATTTTTGGCCATTGTCAGACACGGCGGGCGGCTGCCGGGAAGGATTGTGTGATGGATACGGAAAAAAAGCGATGTACGGCCATTGTGCTGGCGGCAGGGAGCGGAAAGCGGATGGGGAGCGCCACTGCGAAACAGTTCATGCTTTTGGAAGGCAGGCCAATTCTCTGGTATTCTTTAAAGACTATAGAAGAGTCGAAGATAATTGATGACTGTATTATCGTGACCGGAGCGGAGGACATAGAATATGTGCGCCGGGAAATCGTGGAGAAATACGATTTTCGCAAGGTCGATGCCGTTACGGCAGGCGGCAGGGAGCGATGGGAATCGGTGTATCACGGGCTGCGGGTTGTTGTTCAGGGAGATAGGACGGAATCAAAGGGAAACGGTTATGTCTTTATACATGACGGAGCCAGACCTTTTCTGACGGAGGAAATGCTGTGCAATGCTCATCGGGAGGTATGCAGGCACCGCGCCTGCGCTGTGGCCGTACCGGTGAAGGATACGATCAAGATAGCAGATAAGGACGGATTTGCGGTGAAGACCCCTGACAGAAGACTTTTATGGGCGGTACAGACACCGCAGGTCTTTGAGACGGAGCTGATTTTCCGGGCCTATGAAAAGCTCTGCAGGGAGGGTGAGACGATATCTGTCACAGACGACGCCATGGTGATTGAGCAGATATTGGGCCTTCCGGTAAAGCTGGTAGAGGGCAGTTACGGGAATATCAAGATCACCACTCCGGAGGATATGGGGGCTGCCAGAAGTCTTCTGGGGGGCTGGTTGGAGGGTCTTGAAAAAAATTGCGAAAATTTTAAAAAATATGTTGACAGAAACAATTCTTTTTGCTAGAATAACTTTTGCCGCTAAGGTAGCGGCTCGCTTGGAGAGATATCGAAGTGGTCATAACGAGGCGGTCTTGAAAACCGTTTGTCCGCAAGGGCGCGTGGGTTCGAATCCCACTCTCTCCGCTCTGGTGCTGGCAAATGGGGCACCAGCCGATTATATAAGGAAATGATTGATTCTGCAACTTGGAGAAGTACCCAAGAGGCCGAAGGGACACCCCTGGAAAGGGTGCAGGTCGTTAATAGCGGCGCGAGGGTTCAAATCCCTCCTTCTCCGTTGGCAGACATGGATTTTACTTATCGTGTCTGTACTCAGCACCTTGACAAACAAACAGTAATGCAGACCTGAAAATTCCAAAGCAGGGCGCAGCGCAGCAGCCAGAAGC
>RAZA01000024.1 GCA_003612485.1 bacterium D16-50 | reverse complement strand
AGAATACGGTACATATCTGAATCTTATCGGAAGGATTTTTCCTCCATAGACACAGAAAAATTTACAGTCTCGCAGAGCCGGTGGTCAAGCCGCACGGCTGTGATTTTTATTATATGTTCCCAAAAGTTCTATACATTTTGCTTCTAATTCGTCAAGAGATTCAGTTTCAAATTCAGCAATTTCTGCCTCGCCAGCAGGAACTAAAGTTGTTTCAGTGCGCACCTCGTTTGTTTCAGGGTTAGTTACCTCTTTACTTTCTTCGCGCATAATTCTTTTTTTACGGCATGAAATCTGTACAAACTTGGTTTATTATCTTGAATTAATACTGCGTACATAATTTATCACCTCATTACAGAACAACATCAGTTGTCTTTTCAATATCATTTGCTAAAGCGCGGATCTCGGCAAGTTTTCCAGATACAGCGGCTTTAATTTTTTCAATAAAAATTACTGCATATGCCTGCCCCATAAGTTCAGGACTGTTAATTACTTTATTATTTTCATACTCAGCGACAGGAATCTTATCAATATCAATTACAATTTCGGCTTCAAAATTCTCATCTAAAACAATTTTCTTGTTAATGATATTATTTACTGAGATTTCTTCAATAGAAGATGCTGCAACTGGATCGCTCGTAACTGCAGGTGTTCCATTTACCAATTTAATATTAGATGTAAAATCTACCTGGCTAAATTCAATAACTTTTACAAAATTATGCAACTGATTCAGTTCCGTATCTGCATCAAGGGTACTGTTCCCAAGTTCCGTCGCTTTGATATTGGCTGTAATAATATTTTCATTAATCTCAATGTTTTGTGTTAATTTCATTTATGTATTTTCCTCCTCATCTAACAGCAAGTTATATATGTTTTTTAAATTCAAAATATAATCTCTTAATACAGATTTTGTAATAAGGCAATCGAGTTGTGATAATTCTAATGAATTATCTGAAACAGACAATCGTACAGTTTTCATATCATTAGATGGAGCAAATTGTACTTTAGTAGTGGGAGAGAAAAGTAGTTCTACATAATCAATAACCCTGCCCCCATCATGGCTTATAATTTTTGTTTGCCCTAACTCTAGCTGCCTATCTATAATATCTAATGTTTTTCCCATTTATTTTCACCAGCTTTCTTTTTTATGTTTTCGATTGTTATAATCCCGCCACTAGGTAACGATCCTAGCTGTTCCTAAAACAAGACGAATTTACAGTCCGCCCCACCTCCTTAGTGGTCTATGACGGGATATGAAAATAGGAGAGTACTGAAGACTCTCCTGATATGATCTGTCTTTCCGGAATGTCAGGTCGGAACACCAATCATTTTGTATAAGGTCATCATTAACGCAGATGAGTACGAACCACTTAACACTTTCCTTGGCAGTTGTCAGCCTATTATAGCTTTGGTTGTTACAATTTATCTTCAAAACAAAAAACAAATACAATAGACTATAAAAAATATAAAATACTCTGATGGTTTTATTTAATTAAAACTTTTCATTATATGTTCATTGTGTTATTATATAGCAAAAGGAGAATTCAACATGGAAACATTATTTGAAATATTAAAGGTAATATTACCAGCAGTTATTACAAGCTTATTTACTTTCTTTATTACGAAATATACATACAATAATAACCGACCATTAGATAAAATCGAAATTGCATATAATCGAATTTATTATCCAATTTATAAAATTATATCTGATAAAAATATAACTAATGATATAAATGAGATTATAAAAAGATGTAAATTATATTTCACTAAATATGAAAAGTATGCAGATATATCGACTAAGAAATTGTTTGAAGAATTATGCGGTTGTAATAAAGAAACAAAGAAAAAATCAATTTATCAGAGTTTCAAAGATAATATTTATAACAGAAACTATTATTTGCGTAGAAGATTAGGATATTTAGAACCTAGTTTTATTCAATTATATAAATATGCCATTTCAGGGACAAAATCTTTGTTTAGAATAACCATGGGTTTATGTTTGTTATATGCTACGCTTGTTTTGTGTGGTATAACAATGAACATTTCTAATATGATATTTACTTCTTCTGCGGTTATATTTACCGTTTCTTTAGTATGGATTATATGTGAATTATTATGGTGTTTTTTTAGGTTTTTATATTATAAGATAAGAAAGTAATTCTTGTAATATCTTTGAAATTGGAGATTTAAGACAAACACTTACATATCAGACAAAGATTTCTTCTCAACTGATTTAATTCCATCTTCTCCAATATATGCTTTTCTTGCACTAATTCTATTATTTAGTTAATTAACAGACGTTGTAAAAGTAATGAACGAGAGACACCCAAACGAACCAACAACACAACAAAATCTTACTAATAAACTAGCAAGAGAAACAATCACATTTTCAGAGGTTATGGAAATAGCCGATATATTAGAACATGATATTGTGTTCAAAAAAGAAACGGATCACAATCCGAATAGAACCACCAAAAACAAGCCTACACCTTTGCGCGGTGCAAGGCTTGTTTGCTTAAATATGAATAAAAGTCCGATCAATCAAACACTTTCTTGCTAGCCCTTGTCACGACTTGCACATCACACCCGAGTATATTCATCATTTCAATAAAAGAAGTGTATAACAGCAATCATACCGCATGAATATTCCGATGCGGCGGAGCCGCCTGTCCGGTGTGGCGTGAGCCACCTGTCCGGACAAGCGTGAGCCACTGGTAAGTTTGTACCTTTACAATTACATACAGTCAGATTCTTTCAGCCCATATACTTCCCGCATGGAGATATCCTTTGATGGATCGACGGGGATGATGTCTATCATGTAGGCATCGTGTACGATACGGTCAAGGATCGCATCCGCGAGTGGGGAGGCGTCCCCTCCGAGCTGCTCATACCATCCGTCTCGTTGATATTGTGAGCAGAAGATGGTGGAGGATCTCTTCCTCCGGCAGTGCAGGAGTTCAAAGATGTCCTTCTGTTCCTCCTCTGTAGGCTTTATCAGCAGCCACTCGTCAAGGATGAGGAGGATGGGATTGGCGTATTTTGCCATCGTTTTCCTGTAGCAGTTATTCTCACGTGCGGTCTTAAGGTCAAGGAGAAGATCGGGAAGCCGTACATACTTTGTGTTGTAATAGCGCTTACATGCTTCCATGCCCAGGGCGCAGGCAAGATAGCTCTTGCCGCTTCCGGTCGCTCCGGTGATGAAGATGTTGCGGCAGTCAGAGATGTATTCACAGCCTGACAGCCGTTTGATCAGTGCCTTGTTCAGCTTACGCCCTGATGAATAATCAATGTCAGCGATGCTTGCGGATGGCTGGTCGAACTCAGCGTTGTGGATCAGCCTTTTGAGGCGGTTGTTCTTCCGGCTGCTGTACTCCACATCAACGGGCAGCCCGAGCCGGTCTTCAAAGGGAATCCCTTTCATTGAGGGATCCATTGTCTGTGAGCGGAATGCATCCGCCATAGTGGTAAGCCGCATTTCAATAAGCTTATCAATAGTTGCCTGATTGGTCATGATTTCGTCCTCCTATAGTATCCGGCACCTCTTGTAATGCCGTGGGTGTTGTTATTGTTACGGACAGTGCTGTCTGTTGTATCAGAGCCTTCTGCTTTTGATGCCGCCAGCATGTTGCTGATGCTCTTATAGCTGGGACTCGGGGTGTATGAAAGGGCTGCTTTGCAGGCTTCCTCCAGCTTTGCCGGGGAATACTTGTCTGCGAGTTTTAACAGCCCCATACAGGCTCTGTAGGACTGCTGTTCCACCCGTTTGGATCGGAGAACTGCATCTATGACTTTTGCGGTGTTTTCACCTATTCTTTCCGCCCAGTTACGGAAACGATCGCCGTTCCATTCAAGATAGTGCTGATGATCCTTCGGCATATGTTCCGTGACGGTGCTGTATTGATTTTTACGACCGTATAAGCGCCTGTGGGAGGCGATACGGTTCTGGTTATAGAAAACCTCGATGACTGTGCCCGTTATCCGCACATCGACCTTTTTTCCGATGTATTCGTATGGAATTGAGTATAGCATTCCATCAACGGATATGTGATAATTGAACTGAACGGTGGCTTGTTTCCATTCCGCCAGTTCATAACGGGCTGCAGGTAATGGCGCCAGCAATGGCAGTTCTTCGTCGCGGAAGAGTTCATACCGGCAGCCTTCTTTCTTTTGGAAAGGGCGGTTGTTAAACTCTTCCAGCTTTACTCTGATCGCGGCATTCAATTCCGCAATCGTGAAGAACTGCTCTTTACGCAGGGCGGCTGTGATCCATGTGGAGATGTTTCCCACAGTGCCCTCGGCATTCGGCTTATCCTTCGGCGTCCTGACGCGGGCAGGAATGATTGCCGTGCCATAGTGCTCGGCCATCTCATGGTAAACGGTGTTGATCCTCTGGTCTTTCCAGCCGCCGTTATGGATGACCGCTGTCTTGCAGTTATCCGGCACAAGAATCTTTGCAACGCCGCCGAAATACTCATACATGTGGACATGGGCATCAATCCATGACTGCTGTTTCTCATCGGGGAACGCTTCCACATACGCATACTGGCTGTATGTCATCACGCCGACAAAGATATACACAGGTACGGTCTCTCCGGTATAAGGATCGATCAGTTCGGCGGTATCGCCAGCCCAGTCAACCTCCACCTGCTCCGCAGGTTTGCGGTTGATATGCATGGTGGCACGGCGTTTGTTTTCGTCCTGCTGGATGTAATAGCAGAAGTGCGAATACATGAGCGGTTCGTCACCGGCCTGGCGGCAGTCCTCCATGTATTCCGTCCACAGGAGCTTCTTGGAAACGCCGTTCTTTAAGAGTTCCTTGCGGATGTAGGCAAAATCAGGCATCCGCTTTGAAGTGACCGCTGGTGCGGATGGAGATAACAGCTTTTCTAAATCCCCATCAGTCGTGCTGTCTGAAAGCGGCCATGAAATCCCGCGTTCCTTAGCGCATTTAAGCACCTTGGAGACGGTGTTGCGCGAACATGGAACAGATAGTGCGATGTTCCGCTCGCTGAATCCTAAGCCTTTCAATCTTAGGATTTCTCGATACTTGGTCATAATCTTGACCCTCCTTAAAATGAATTTACGCATTTCTGCGCATACATTCATTCTAATCAGATCAAGAGTGTGGCTCAATGATGCCGGAATAGTGGCTCACTCAAAAACGGAACGGTGGCTCACTTCGACCGGACAGGTGGCTCAAAACCACCCGGATTATTCACCGCAATAAGCACCTTGATAATTGAATAGACTTTGCACCCAAGTTGTGATATACTATCTACATAGCAATTTAAGCAGCACAAACAGTCACAACGAAAGGGCGGTGATAATATGACAGACAGTGAAAAACTTGATCTGATTCTTTCTGAAATGCAAAGTATGAAAACCGATGTACAAGACCTAAAGCAGCGCACGGCAAACATCGAAGCAAGTGTCACGGACATTAAACTGACTCTTGAAAATGAAATCCGTGTCAATATCCAGCGTGTAGCTGAAGGGCATCTCGACTTATCAAGAAATCTGCATGAAGCAATGAGACCGAGCAATGAGGTTGAAATGTTGGCAATCAAAGTAAGGATGCTTGAAACAGATATTCGCGGCCTTAAGGCCCGGTTAGCATAGGGGGACTGTATGGCATTGTCTGCTGAAGACCTAAAAGCGATTGAATCAATGTTTGAACCGTTAAAGCGGGACATAAGAAGTATACGGTTGACGCTTGAAAATGAGACGAACCGCAACATTAAAATTATTGCTGAAAGCTATTTGGATTTAAGCCGTAAACTAGATGATGCTTTAAGGGGTGACGTGGTATGCTCTTCCTATAGGGATGTATGAGCATATGGATAAAGAAATGAAAATGATGATTGATTCTATTTTAGAGGAAATGGGCAGAATTGAAGAAAGAACAAACAAGCGTTTTGACAAAATTGAAGCCCATCTGGAATCGGTGCAACAAGAAGTAAATGCTTGTAAACTTGAACGGGAATCAATTAGCATGCTGCTAAAGAAAATAGATGAACTGGAAAAGAAATCAGCATAGCAACTGTTTATTTATTAACCGAATAATACTGTATGAGAAGGTGTAAAGTCTATTCAATAATTAAGGCTGTACACCTTTTAATTTATACATTAAAAGTTAATACTTTATTCCGGTTTATGATCTGCTTGATTGTCTGGTATAAACTGTACAATATCTGTAATATCACATTTAAGGTAATTGTATAAGATGAAGGCTAGGTGCTGAAACTCTATCCTCGGAGCGGGCTTGGCTTCAAATATAAATTGCATTTGAACAACACAGTAGAAATTATTGACAGCGATTACAATGATTCTGACAATGAAGGGCATATATTTGTAAAACTAGTCAATGATTCCGGTGATAAAATACCGATTGTTGGGAGCGGGGGAAGTGTTGTCCAAGGTATTTTCATCCCATATGGAATTACTGTAGATGATGATGCAAAAGGTATGTAGGCAGAAAAAACTCATCAAACGTAAAGAATTTGAAAAATACCTTGAGAAAGTAGTTGAGTTATAATATGGACTTAATAACCTTTATATGGTAATATATAAATTGCTGTATCAAGGCTCTTTTCTTCTGGGTTAAGAAAGGAGTTGATTTTATGGGTAAAGACTTGAAGGGCAAAGAACTTGGAGTCGGGATCTGCCAAAGAAAGGATGGTTTATACACAGCAAGGTTTGTAAGCAAGAGAACTGGTAAATCAGTTCAAAATATTTCCCGAAGCTATAGGGATGCCGTAAGTGGTATGCGGATGCAAAGTTTGAGGATGAACATGGTGGCATCAATGGGGCTGAGGAGATGACGGTTGCGGCATGGTTTGGTTACTGGATCGAAAACATCAAAGGCGACAGCATAAGGCCAAACACAATAAGAAATTATAAAGAACGGTTTGAACATAATATAAAAAAGTGTATTGGCAATATGATGTTATCAGAGGCAAAACCAATGCATTGCCAGAATGTTTTGAACCAAATGAAATTCAGCTTATGACATTTGTGTAGCGAAAATATTGAGAAAGGCAGAAACCTTTGAAAATAAAGGGTTTCTGAGTGGGTATAATAAGATATGAAACTAGGAATCGTAGGTCTGCCGAATGTAGGAAAGAGCACACTGTTCAACTCGCTGACAAAGGCGGGGGCGGAATCGGCAAATTATCCCTTCTGCACCATAGATCCCAATGTGGGCATTGTGGCCGTGCCGGACGAGCGGCTGAAGCTTTTGGGAGATATGTACAAATCCAAGAAGGTGACTCCTGCCGTGATCGAGTTCGTGGACATTGCAGGTCTGGTGAAGGGCGCCTCCAAGGGTGAGGGTCTGGGCAATCAGTTCCTGAGCAATATCAGGGAAGTGGATGCCATAGTTCATGTGGTTAGATGCTTTGAGGATTCCAATGTCGTTCATGTGGACGGCAGCGTAAATCCTCTGCGGGACATAGAGACCATCAATCTGGAGCTGATCTTTTCGGATCTGGAGGTGCTGGAGAGGCGGATTGCCAAGGTGGCGAAGACCGCCAGAATGGACAAGGCATATGCCAAGGAGCTGGCGCTGCTGGAAAGGCTGAAGGAGCATCTGGAGAGCGGCAGCCCAGCCAAGACTCTGGAGGCTGAGGACGAGGAGGAGCTGGCGCTGTTTCGGGAGTTCAATCTGCTGACGGGGAAGCCGGTGATCTATGCGGCGAACGTGGCGGAGGAGGATCTGGCGGACGACGGAGCCTCCAATTCCATGGTGGAGCAGGTGCGCAAACTTGCGCAGGAGGAGAACAGCGAGGCCTTTGTGATCTGCGCCCAGATCGAGCAGGAGATCGCAGAGCTTGAGGACGAGGAGAAGGCCATGTTTCTGGAGGATCTGGGGATAGCCCAGTCCGGTCTGGAGAAGCTGATCAAGGCCAGCTACCGCATTCTGGGGCTCATGAGCTTCCTGACTGCCGGAGAGGACGAGACTCGGGCGTGGACCATCCGTATCGGCACTAAGGCGCCTCAGGCGGCGGGAAAGATCCATTCCGACTTTGAGAGGGGCTTTATCAAGGCGGAGGTGGTGAACTATAGGGATCTGCTGGAGCAGGGGTCCCTTGCGGCAGCCCGTGAAAAGGGGCTGGTGGGCATGGAAGGAAAGGACTATGTAGTCCGCGACGGAGATGTCATTCTGTTTCGGTTCAATGTATAGATCGATATGTGTGGTCATGGCTTTGGGTCATAGGAATGGAGCAAGGCATTTGGGGCTTGCGGGAGTGGATGTAAGGAGGCTTTTATGAATGCTGGTGATATTGCCTTTCCGAATCTGGGAATCTATCTGAAGGATGTGCCGAAATCCTTCAGCGTGTTTGGGTTCGACATTGCGTTTTATGGTTTGATCATAGGCATCGGTGTGCTGGCCGGCCTGCTGATGGCGGTTCATATGGCCAAGGTGACCGGGCAGAATCCGGAGGTCTATTGGGACTTCTCCATTTATGCAGTGATCTTTTCTATCATAGGGGCCAGAATCTATTACGTGATCTTTGCGTGGGATTTCTACAAGGACAATCTGCTGGGCATATTTCAGTTCCGGAATGGAGGGCTGGCCATATACGGAGGAGTCATTGCGGCCTTTATAACCTTGTTTATCTATTGCAGAATCAAGAAGCAGAATCCGCTTCTCATAGGGGACACTGCCATGCCGGGCCTGATTCTGGGTCAGGCCATCGGCCGCTGGGGAAATTTCATGAATAGAGAGGTCTTCGGGGAATATTATGACGGACTCTTTTCTATGCAGCTTCCCGTCAGCGCCGTCCGTGCCAGAGATATTTCCGAAAATATAGCCGCACATATCCCGGAGGGGGCCAACTACATCAATGTGCATCCCACTTTTTTGTATGAGAGTGTCTGGAACCTGCTGGTGTTTGCCGCGCTGCTTCTTTTCAGGAGATATAAGAGGTTCCATGGGGAGCTGTGCCTGCTCTATCTTGGGGGATACGGTCTGGGAAGGTTCATCATAGAGGGCATCCGTACAGACACCCTTTTCGTTCCGGGCACCACGTTGCCGGTGTCTCAGGTTCTGGCGCTGCTGATGGTAGTCTTTGCAGTGGGGGCCGACATTGTGGTGAGGGTCCGGTCAAGGGCGTCCCGCTCCAAGGGATAGCGTAGGGCTTGGATTCGGACGGCTGAAAGAGTTTTAAAGAATTTGCTGCAAAATGGCTTGAAAAAAGACCCGATATATTGTGGCGGCATCCGGAAACAGCACAATATATAGTATATATTGAGAAAAGAGCATTCCATAAAAGGTATATGGGATGCTTTTTTTGTGCCTGCCGCACAAAAGTTCTGATTGCCAAATCCCTCAATCTATATTAAAATTTGTTAAGAAGTGGGATAGACATGGCAGAAAATACCAAAAAGTGGGATAGATTCCCACGAAGGGCCATTTTGTGGCGGAGGCTGCAGAGACATCCCCCTTGCGATGGGTGGTGATTGCGATGTTCATGGGCAGGTACAATCATACGATTGACCCAAAAGGCAGGCTGAGTATTCCCTCAAGATACCGTGAAGTGTTAGGAGATGAATTTGTGGTATCCAAAGGAATGGACGGCTGCTTGTTCGTGTACACCAATGAAGCTTGGAAGGATTTTGAAGCTAAGCTCGCATCGCTGCCGCTGGTCAACGAAGAGGCAAGGCAGTTCGCCAGATTCTTTCTGTCCGGAGCCCAGTATGTGACGGTGGACAAGCAGGGGCGCATTCTGGTTCCTCAGGACCTGAGGGAGTTCGCTTGTCTGGAGAAGGACGTGGTATTCGCCGGGACGGGGAATAGGGCTGAACTGTGGAGTCTTGAGAAGTGGAACGAGAAAAACGCCCAGTTGGACATCAACAAGATCTCTCAGGGCATGGTGAATCTGGGACTGACAATCTAAGGAAGGCATTGGGCGCAGGCCGGGTTCTCCCGTCCGCAGGGCCGACAGAGAGGTGTGAAAATGGATTTTGCACATTATTCCGTGCTTCTTGCGGAGACCATCGAAGAGCTTCATGTAAAGCCGGAGGGGATCTATGTGGACGGCACTCTGGGCGGGGGCGGACATGCTCTGGAAGTGTGCAGGCGGCTTACCACCGGACATCTCTACGGCATTGATCAGGACTGCAGCGCCGTTCGGGCGGCAGGGGAGAGGCTGGCCGCGTTCAGGGAGAGAGTGACGGTGATCAGGGACAACTACCGCAACATGAGGGCGGCTCTTGGGCAGGAGGGCGTGGAGAGCGCGGACGGCATTTTGCTGGATCTGGGGGTATCCTCCTATCAGTTCGACAGTCAGGAGAGAGGCTTTTCCTACCGCTTCGACGCGCCTCTGGACATGCGCATGGACCAAAGACAAGAGCTGACTGCAGGAGAGATTGTAAACAATTATTCGGAAAGCGAGCTGTACCGCATCATCAGGGATTACGGGGAGGACCGTTTCGCCAAGAATATTGCAAAGCACATTGTGAGAACAAGGGCCTTAAGGCCTATCAGAACTACCTTTGAGCTGAATGAGATCATCCGGGCGGCTGTTCCGGCCAAGATGCGAAGGGACGGCCATCCCTCCAGACAGACCTTTCAGGCGCTCCGCATCGAGTGCAACGGGGAGCTGGAGGCTCTGGAGAGCTCGCTGGAGGATTTCATTGATATACTGAAGCCGGGAGGAAGGCTGTGTATTATCACCTTCCATTCTCTGGAGGATAGGATCGTCAAGAATATTTTCAGGAAGAATGAGTCCCCTTGCACCTGCCCGCCGGAATTTCCGGTGTGCGTCTGCGGGAAGGTGTCCAAGGGCACCGTAGTGACCAGAAAGCCGATTGTGCCGACGGAGAAGGAGCTGGAGGAAAACAGCCGTTCCCGAAGCGCGAAACTGAGAGTTTTTGAGAAAGCCAATTAAGAAGGAAAGTGGGAAAATTTATGAGCCAGAATAGAAGGAGCTATAATCGGGCTGCATATGATAAAAATAGAAGAGGAACGGTAAGCAGGAGACAGAACGAGTATATTTATGGGAATACTGTGCGCAAGTTAGACTTCGGATGGGAGGAAGCGCCCGTCCGCAGGCCTGATCCCAAGGTTCGGAAGAATCGTGAGAGGGCACGCCATATGAGTGCAGGGTATGTATTGTTTTTGGCGGCGGCGCTGTGTACTTGTGCATGGATTCTGGTGAACTATATCCAGCTCCAGTCGGAACTGACCGCAATGACCAAGACAGTGGCCCGCAGGGAGAGCGAGCTGAACCAGCTGAAGCTGGCCAATGACGAAGAGTACAATAGGATTATCAGCAGCATCAATTTGGAGGAAGTCAGGCGCATCGCCATGGGGGAGCTGGGCATGGTCTACGCCGAGGAGGGACAGATCATTACATATGAGGGGAATAGGAGCGACTACATGCGCAAGGTGACAGGAAAGGGCAAATAGAGGTGCGGAGTGAGGAAGAAAAAGGAGCGTTTTCAGAGTAAAACGAATCAGTTCTCCATCAAGATGCAGAAAAAGCTTCTCGTGATGTACGGATTGTTTGTGCTGATGTTTGCCGTGCTGTGCGGAAGGCTGGTGTGGATCATCCGGGAGAACGGGACCACATATCAGAAGCAGGTGTATGCCCAGCAGAGTTACAGCTCTTTGGTGATTCCATATAGGCGGGGCAATATTCTGGATGCCAAGGGGACCAGGCTGGCCACCAGCGAGAAGGTATATAATCTGGTCATTGACGCCTCGGTCATGAACGCCAAGGTACAGGGAAAGCAGATCTATCTGGAGCCGACACTGGCGGCGCTGGGGCAGTATTTCGAGCTGGATATGGCGAAGGTGCGGCAGTATGTGGCCGCAAATCCCAATTCGGCCTACTATGTGCCTTTAAAGGGCCTCACCTATGAGCAGATCAGCGGGTTTCAGGCCGCCATGGTAGCCGAGGTGGTAAACGAGGCGGGGGAAAAGGGGCCCAGCAACATAAACGGCGTCTGGTTCGAGGAGGAGTACAGAAGGGTTTACCCATACGGCACCTTGGCCTCAGACGTACTGGGATTTCTCAATGCCGACAATGAAGGGAAATACGGGCTGGAGGAATATTATGACGAGATACTCAACGGCATCGACGGCAGGGAATACGGCTATCTGAACGATGATCTGGCGCTGGAGCGGACGGTGAAGTCCGCTGTGGACGGCTACAATATCCACACTACCATCGATGCAAACATGCAGATGATAGTGGAGAAGAATCTGAAGAAATTCAACGAAGAGCATAAGAACGCATATGTACAGGGAAACGGTGCGGAGAATGTAGGCTGTATCATCATGGATCTGAACAATGCCGAGATTCTCGCCATGGCAAGCTATCCCGGATACGATGCAAACAGTCCCAACAACCCGGAATACCTATTGGGAACCCGGATGGTGGAGCAGATCACCAATGCGGCGGGCTATCAGGAGATCAAACGGACTGACACATACATCGACCAGAGCGTGCTGGACGCCATGGATCAGGATCAGCTGTATGTGAACCTCACAAACAACCTCTGGAAGAACTTCTGCATCGCAGGAACCTATGAGCCGGGATCTACGGCGAAGCCCTTTACGGTGGCGGCGGCTCTGGAGCTGGGGGTGATCTCCCCCGAAGATACCTATGACTGTCCGGGCTATCTGGAGGTGGGGGACTACGAGATAAAGTGCCACAGCGGCGCCTGCGGCTTGCTGGATGTGGAGGGCACCATCGCCAGATCCTGCAATGTGGGAATGATGAAGATCGCCCAGCTGATGGGAGCGGAGGATTTCTGTGAGTTTCAGAACATATTCAATTTCGGCCTGAAGACAAACGTGGATCTGGCAGGGGAGGCCAGAACCGCCTCTTTGATCTATAAGGCGTCGGATATGGGGCCTACGGATCTGGCAACCAACAGTTTCGGGCAGAATTTCAATGTTACCATGGTGGAGATGATCACGGGCTTTTGCGCTCTGGTCAACGGCGGTTATTATTATGAGCCTCATATGGTAAACAAGATCACCAACGCCAGCGGCGCCACGGTGGAGAACATAGAGCCGCGCATCCTAAAGCAGGTGGTCTCGGAATCCACCTCGGAGCTGATCAGGCAGTTCTGCAGGACGGTGGTGGACGAGGGCACGGGTAAAGCCGCCCGTCCGCCCGGATATGCCATCGGGGGAAAGACAGGCACGGCGGAGACCATAGACCCGGTGACCCATAAGCGTTCCGAGACAGAGTATGTTGTGTCCTTCATAGGCTTTGCGCCTGCGGATGATCCCCAGATCGCAATCTATGTGGTAGTGGACAGGCCAAACATCGAGGACCAGGCCAATGCCAAGCTTGCCGCGCTGCTGGGAAGGAGCATTCTCATGGAGGTGCTTCCGTACATGAACATCTTTATGACGGAGGAGCTTACTGAGGCGGAAAGAAAGGAGTTAGAGGAGCTGGAGCTGGAGAACACCATTCAGTATGAGGAGCCTCCGGGGACGGGCGATCCCGAGGGAGGCGAGCCGGGAGACGATCCCGGTTCGGCGGGAGGCGCCGGAGGCAGTGATCCGGGTGCCGGGGACGGAACCGCGGCCCAGCCTTGGATGAACTATCCCATTGATCCCGAATCGGGATACCGGGTGGATCCGGATACCGGCAGGAGATATGATGCCGAGAACGGTATTCCTATCGACGGCGGGGAGTCGGTGCCGAACACCGCTGTCCCGGTGAATCCGAATCTGTGACGACTCTATTCATAACCTGAGCCCCTTCGGAATAAAGTATATCAATACCTTTTCTATGGGGTCTTGTATGCTTGCGGACAATAATAAGCTTTTTCACCGCAAAAAGATTCTGGTAATATTTTTTGTGTGTACCGGCGCGTTCATATTGCTGTTCGTAAGGCTGGTGTACCTATGCGTGTGGCGTGCGGAGCATTATTCGGCGCTGGCTACCAGCCTGCATGAGAGGGAACGCAGCATAAAGGCGGCCAGAGGCCGCATTCTGGACCGAAACGGGGTGGTGCTGGCGGATAACAAGACCGTGTGTACCGTATCCGTCATATACAGCCAGATAGAAGACAGAGAGAAGGTGATAGAGGTCCTATGCAGAGAACTGGAGCTGTCCGAAGAGTACGTCAGGAAGAGGGTGGAGAAATTCTCTGCCATGGAACGAGTCAAGAGCAATGTGGACAAAGCCGTGGGGGACAGAATCAGGGAGTATGATCTTGCCGGCGTGAAAGTGGATGAAGATTACAAAAGATACTATCCTTTTGACAGTCTGGCCAGCAAGGCGCTGGGCTTCACGGGAGGCGACAATCAGGGGATCATCGGTCTGGAGGTGGTCTATGATACATATTTGGAGGGGACGCCGGGGCAGATTCTCACAGTGACGGACGCCAAGGGCATTGAGGTGGAATCTGCCGGAGAGAGGCGCATGGAGCCGGTGGCAGGGCTGGACCTATGCATCAGCATGGATCTGAACGTGCAGTCCTACGCTACCCAGCTGGCGGCGCAGGCGCTGGCTACCAAGGAGGCGGACAGCGTGAGCATCGTGGTGATGAATCCTCAGAACGGGGAAATTCTGGCCATGGTGAATGTGCCGGAGTTTGACTTGAACAATCCTTATGAGCTGCCGGAGGGGACGCCTGAGGATATCACGGCGGAGGAGACCCAGAATCTGCTGAACGGGATCTGGCGAAACGGCTGCATCAACGATACCTATGAGCCGGGTTCCACCTTCAAGGTCATCACGGCCGCGGCCGGGCTGGAGGCGGGGCAGGTGACGCTACAGAGCAGCTTCAGCTGTCCGGGGTTCATCGTGGTGGACGATAGGAAGATCCGATGCCACAAGGTAGCCGGCCACGGCACCCAGGACTTTACCCATGCCATGATGAACTCCTGCAATCCTGCTCTGATCACTCTGGGGCTCAGGCTGGGGATAGATGGCTACTATGATTATTTTGAACATTTTGGACTGAAGAAAAAGACCGGCGTGGATCTGCCGGGGGAAGCCGGCACTATCATGCACCGGAAAGAAGACATGGGCAATGTGGAGCTGGCCACGGTGGCCTTCGGCCAGTCCTTTCAGATCACTCCCATACAGCTTCTGACCACGGTGTCCTCCATCGTCAACGGCGGAAGGCGTGTGACGCCCCATTTCGGGGTTCAGGCTCTGGATAGGGACGGAAATGTGGCGGAGACCTTCACCTATCCGGTAACGGAGGGGATCGTCTCGGAGGAAACCAGCGCCACCATGCGGGGGATACTGGAGATGGTGGTGTCTGAGGGCAGCGGGAAGAACGGAAAGGTGGAGGGCTTCCGGGTAGGGGGCAAGACGGCCACCAGCCAGACCCTGCCCAGAGGGAGCGGGCGCTATATAGCTTCCTTTATCGGCTTTGCGCCGGCGGATGATCCGCAGGTGATCGCCATTGCCATCGTGAACAATCCTCAGGGCGTATATTACGGAGGGCAGGTGGCGGCGCCCATCATCCGCCAGCTTTTTGAGAATATCCTGCCGTATCTGGGAGTGGAGGGGGAGGGGAATCTCCAAGGAGGGCAGACGGATGAGCAGAATTAGTATCGCGGCGGTAATGTTTGCATTCTGCATCAGCGCATTGGCCGGCCCGCTGATCATCCCGTTTCTGAGGCGGCTTAAATGCGGCCAGACGGTGAGGGACGACGGCCCGGCGGCCCACCTGAAGAAATCGGGAACCCCTACCATGGGAGGGATATTGATCCTGTTCAGCGCGGTGATGTCGGCAGCGGTCTTTTTGGAGGAGTATCCTAAAATAGCGCCGATCCTTTTCCTGACGATAGGGTTCGGATTCGTAGGGCTGATGGATGATTACATAAAAGTGGTGTGCAAGCGTTCCATGGGTCTGACGCCTTGGCAGAAGCTCTTCGGGCAGCTGGCTGTCACAGGAATCTTTGCATGGTATCTGATCCGTTATACGGATGTCAGTCTGGCCATGAAAGTGCCGTTTGTGCCTGACAGATATCTGGATTTCGGGATGTGGAATATACCGATCTTGTTCTTTATCGTGCTTGGCACGGTGAACGGAACCAATTTCACGGACGGTCTGGACGGTCTGGCGGGAAGCGTTACTTTGATGGTGGCGGTGTTTTTTTCCGTGGTGGCAATAGGCACTGCCGGGGGGATAGAGCCGGTGACCTGCGCCGTAGCGGGCGCGCTTTTAGGATTCCTGCTCTTCAACGTGCATCCGGCGGAAGTGTTCATGGGGGACACGGGCTCTCTGGCTCTGGGCGGATTCGTGGCGGGCTGCGCCTATATGCTGCAGATGCCTCTGTTCATAGCCATTGTTGGGGCGGTTTATCTGGCGGAGGTGGCTTCGGTGATCCTGCAGGTAGGATATTATAAGGTCAGCGGGGGAAAGCGGATATTCAGGATGGCGCCCCTTCACCATCATTTTGAACTCTGCGGATGGTCGGAGACCAAGGTGACGGCTGTTTTCACCATCATAACGGCGCTGATGTGTCTGATAGCGCTGGCGGGCATATAATGGGGAAAGAGGACATTTCCCTGACACGGCTTTAGAGGGGCCGTAAGATACGGACGGAGGCGGCAGAGTATACGGGGCGGGCCGTGGGAGCGGCAGCCTGCCGCAATGGACATGACAAGATAGGAGGGAGCGGCGGAAGTGGAGAAGGGAGAAAAATGTCTGGTCATCGGTTCCGGCATCAGCGGCGTGGCCTCGGTGGGACTGCTGGAACAAATGGGAGCCGATGTGGTGCTGTATGACAGCAATGATAAATTGAGCGAGGAGGAGCTGCGCCGAAAGCTGCCGGAGTCAAGCCGGGCGGCCTGCGTGACGGGAGAGCTGCCGGAGGAGATCGGAAGGGTGATTTGCCGGGCAGTGCTCAGCCCCGGAGTGCCGGTGGACATTCCTCTGGTGAATAGGCTGCGGGAGCAGGGCACGGAGATTCTGGGGGAGATCGAGCTGGGGTACATAGAAGAGAAGGGAAGGGTGGCGGCCATCACCGGCACCAACGGCAAGACCACCACCACCACGCTGGTGGGGGAGATCATGAAAGCCCAGCTGGGAGCGGATAAAGTGTTCGTGGTGGGAAACATCGGCAATCCCTATACCTTGGAATGCACAAAGACCGGACCGGACACCGTGACGGTAGGGGAGATCAGCTCCTTCCAGCTGGAGACGGTTCATGACTTTCGGCCCGGAGTCTCAGCGATCCTGAACATCACCCCGGATCATTTGAACCGCCATCATACCATGGAGGCATATGTGGCGGCAAAAGAAAACATCGCCATGAATCAGACAAAAGATGATATATGCGTCCTGAACCATGACAATGCGTACACCAGAGAGTTCGGCGCGAGATGTCCTGCAAGACCGGTGTACTTTTCCTCCGCAGGAGCGCTGGAGGAAGGGTATTATCTGGAGGGTGGAAAGATTGTAAAAAGCTTCGCCGGCAGCAGGCAGGAGCTGATGGACATCCATAGGGACATGAGGCTGGTGGGGCTGTGCAATGTGGAGAATGTCATGGCCGCCATTGCCATCGCTGAGGGGATGGGGGTGCCCATGGAGACGATCCTGAGGGTGGTCAGAGACTTTAGGGCCGTGGAGCATAGGATTGAATTCGTGGCGTCCAAAGGGGGAGTGGATTATTACAATGACTCCAAGGGAACCAATCCGGACGCCGCCATTCAGGGCATCAAGGCCATGGACCGGCCCACCGTTTTGATCGGAGGCGGCTATGACAAGGAAAGCGTCTATGACGAGTGGATCGAAAGCTTCGGGGGAAAGGTGAAATGGCTGGTGCTCATTGGACAGACCAGAGAAAAAATCGCTGAATGCGCCAGAGGGCACGGCTTCCAGAGGATCCGCTTTGCAGACACCTTTGAGGAGTGCTTAAGGCTCTGCACAACGCTGGCGGAGAGGGGCGATGCGGTGCTGCTGTCCCCGGCCTGCGCCAGCTGGGGCATGTTTCCCAATTATGAGGAAAGAGGACGGCAGTTCAAGGAGTACGTGATGGGCTTGGAATAGAGAAGAGGGTGTACAGGAATAGGAGGGCGAAAGGGCATGGCGGCACATAGGACGGCAAGACGAAAGAAAAAAGAGCAGTCGGAATTCTTCTTTGATTACAGCCTGCTATTTGTCGTACTCTTCCTATTGGGCTTCGGTCTGGTCATGATTTATTCGGCCAGTTCCTATACGGCCTTTGACAGCTTCGGGGACACGGCGTACTTTCTGAAAAAGCAGCTGGTGGCTATTATCGTGGGGCTGGTGCTGATGATCATTGTTGCCAATATACCCTACCATTTCTGGGAGCATTTTTACCTGCTGGGGTACATTGTCTCGGCGCTGATGATACCTTTGGTGCTGACGCCTCTGGGCATTGCGTCCCATGGCGCGCGCCGCTGGATCGGAATTCCCAACACTAGCTTCAACCTGCAGCCTGCGGAGGTGGCCAAGGTGGGCATGATCCTTTTTCTGGCCGTGCTGGTCTGCAAGATGGGAAAGAGCATCAGGACGATGAAGGGCTTCGCGGTCATGGTGGCGTTTCCCCTTCCCATAGTTTTGGAAGTCTACCTGATAACCACGAATCTGAGCTCGGCAATCATCATTCTGGGCATTTCGGTGCTGATGGTGTTCGTGGCCAGCCCGGATTATAAAAAGTTCGTTATAATGGCTCTGGCAGTGGTGGCGGTGGCGGGTCTGGCGGTGTATCTGGTAGCGTCAGGCAGCGATCTCTTTGCATTCAGAGGCAGCCGTATCCGGGCATGGCTGGACCCTGAGAGCGACCCTCTGGATAAAGGGTTCCAGACTTTGCAGGGGCTGTATGCCATAGGCAGCGGCGGTATCTGGGGAAAGGGCCTTGGGCAGAGCATGCAGAAGCTGAATTTCCTGCCGGAGTCCCAGAACGACATGATTTTCTCCATTATCTGCGAGGAGCTGGGACTCTTCGGCGCCATAGCCATCATACTGATGTTTGTAATGCTATTGTGGCGGATGATGGTGATTGCAAACAATGCGCCGGACCTGTTCGGCGCCATGCTGGTAGTGGGAGTGATGGGACATATAGGGATTCAGGCCATATTGAACATCGCGGTTGTGACCAACACCATACCAAATACAGGAATCTCGCTTCCCTTTATCAGCTACGGCGGCTCCTCGGTCATGTTCTTGCTGATCGAAATCGGTTTTGTCTTAAGCGTGGCCAAGAGAATCCAGCTGAAGGAGATCTGACGGGCAGGGAGCGCCGTGGGTTTACGGCGATTTCTTGTGGGACAAGGTACGGATGAGGCTTTTCCCTCATAGGATAGAATAGGTCAATTAGTATAAGCCGGATGGTGCTTTATGGATTCTATTCGTATTCAGGGCGGGATTGCCCTGCAGGGAAAAGTTCGTATACAAGGATCGAAAAACGCATCGCTGCCTATTTTGGCGGCAACGCTGCTGGTGGGAGAGCGTTCCTTTATCAGAAATTGTCCCCGGATTGCGGACGTGCATTCCATGGTCAGCTTGCTGAAGAGTCTGGGATGCAGCGTTTGCTGGCAGGAGACGGGCATAGCCATCGATTCCTCCAAGGTGAGGAGGGGCGAGATGCCGGAAGATGCCGTGACAGGGATGCGTTCCTCTCTATGTCTGCTGGGGGCGCTGATCGGCAGGTGCAGCGAGGTGGTCATGGAGCATCCGGGAGGATGCGTCATAGGAGAGCGTCCCATAGATCTGCATTTGTACGCTCTGGGGCAGATGGGAGTGGAGTTTGCGGAAGAATCGGGCAGGCTGAGGGCTGAAGCGTCCAGGCTGCACGGGGCCTACATTCGCCTGCCGTTTCCTTCCGTGGGAGCTACGGAAAACGTCATTCTGGCCGGGGTGATGGCGGAAGGGGACACGGTGCTGGAAGGAGCGGCTCTGGAGCCGGAGATCTTGACGCTTTGCCGTTTCCTTGAAAACTGCGGTGCGTGTATCGAGGGAGTGGGCACCGGCAGGCTGGTGATTCGGGGCGGCAGGCGGCTGTACGGAACCGACTTCACCGTTCCTGCAGACAGAATCGTGGCAGGGACGTATTTGTTCGGCTGCATGGGAGCAGGGGGCTGTGTCCTTTTGGAACAAGCGCCCATAGAAGAAATGTATGCCGTTATGGATCTGGCGGTGCAGATGGGCGGAAAGGTGTATACATCGCCGGAAGGTATCTGTGTGCAGGCCCCTGTGAGGCCCGATCCGGTAAGAGTGTCCACGAAGCCGTATCCCGGCTTCCCTACGGATCTGCAGTCCGTGGTTCTGGCTGTGGAGACTGTGGGCAGGGGATGCAGTTATATAGAGGAAGGCATATTTGAGAACAGGTTCAGGATTCTGGGCGATCTATGCAAAATGGGAGCACAGTTGCGCCAGAGGGACTCCCGGAACGTGACGGTTCGCGGGGTGGCGTCTTTGCACGGTGCCTGCGTGGAGGCCAAGGAGCTGAGAGGCGGCGCGGCATTGGTAGTGGCGGGGCTGATGGCTCAGGGGGAGACCTTTGTGAGGGGCTGCGCCTATATCTACCGGGGATATGAGAACATCTGCAGGGACTTTAGAGAGTTAGGAGCGCGGGTGACAAGTGTTTAGAGGCAAAAGAATAGGAATAGGCATATTGATCGCGCTGCTTGCGCTTGGAGCGGCTCTGGGCGGGGCGATGTATGTCAAAACGGCATATACGATTCACACGGTCTATGTGGAGGGGAATCTTCACTATACCGAGGATGAGATCAAGGGAATCGTCATGGAAGGCTTTCTGGGGGACAATTCTCTCTATCTGTCTTGGAAATATAAGAACAAGGGGATAGAGGGGATTCCCTTTGTGGATGTGGTGGACGTGAGCATACTGGCCCCGGACACCATCAAGATCAGCGTGTATGAGAAGGCTTTGACGGGCTATGTGAGGCATCTGAACACCTATGTGTATTTCGACAAGGACGGGTATGTGGTGGAAAGCTCCGCCATCAGAACGGTGGGCGTCCCCCAGATCGTGGGTCTGACCTTCGGCCATGTGGTGGTGGGGGAGAAGCTGCCTGTTGATGACGACAGAGTATTTGGGGAGATCCTTGACATCACCAGGCTGCTGAAAAAATACAGCCTGATAGCAGACAAGATAGTCTTTGATATGACCGGCGAGCTGACGCTTCATTTCGGAGGCGTGAAGGTGGCGCTGGGAGGCGATGAGATCACTCTGGAGGACAAGCTCATGCTGCTTCCGGAGCTGCTGGTGAATCTGGAGGGAAAGAAGGGGACGCTCCAGATGCAGACCTATGATGAGGACGGAGGGAAATATGTCTTTAAGCCGGAAGGCTGAGGGGTTGTCTGCCCAATGTCTTAGACATTGGGGAAGCGGGAGAGGAGGTTTCGGAGGGGCCTGAAAAAATACTGGATATTTTTTAGAAAACAGTTGCTAAATTCGGGAAATGATTATATGATAATAGATGTGGAATGTTGAGGGAAAAAAGGAGGGTATACTCTTGCTTGAGATTAAGACAGACGGTGCTGAATCTGCAGCCAAGATCATCGTGGTCGGTGTGGGCGGCGCAGGTAATAATGCTGTAAATAGAATGGTAGATGAAAAGATCAGCGGTGTGGACTTTATCGGAATGAATACGGACAAGCAGGCCCTGCAGCTCTGCAAGGCTCCCAAGCTGCTTCAGATCGGAGAGAAACTGACCAAGGGGCTGGGCGCGGGCGCCAAGCCGGAGATCGGGGAGAGAGCGGCAGAGGAGAGCTCGGAGGAAATATCAGCGGCATTGAAGGGGGCGGACATGGTGTTCGTTACCTGCGGTATGGGTGGCGGCACCGGAACCGGCGCGGCGCCCATGGTGGCGAAGCTGGCTAAGGAGATGGGCATCTTGACGGTGGGTGTAGTCACAAGGCCTTTCCGCTTTGAGGCAAGGACCCGAATGATCAACGCCATGGGAGGAATCGAGAAGATCAAGGAAAATGTTGACACGCTGATTGTAATACCCAATGACAAGCTTTTGGAGATCGTGGACAGGCGGACGACTATGCCCGAAGCGCTGAAGAAGGCGGATGAGGTGCTTCAGCAGGCGGTTCAGGGCATTACCGATCTGATCAACCTGCCTGCTATCATCAATTTGGATTTCGCTGACATTCAGACAGTTATGAAAGATAAGGGAATCGCACATATCGGCATCGGTGAGGGCAAGGGGGACGACAAGGCTCTGGCGGCGGTGAAGATGGCCGTGGAGAGTCCTCTTCTGGAGACCACCATCTCCGGAGCCACGGACGTGATACTAAACGTTTCAGGGGACATCTCCCTGACGGATGCCAGCGAGGCGGCGGACTTCGTTCAGGGTCTTACCGGGGAAGAGGTCAATATCATATTCGGCGCTATGTACGACGAGACCAAGACGGACAGCTGTACCGTCACGGTCATCGCCACCGGGCTGGAGGATACCGCGGGAGGCGGACAGCAGCTGTCAAGAATGGGGACAAGCTCTCTATATAGGCAGCCGGCGGCCCACAGTACAGCCGGGGGGCTGAAGAATCTGAACCCTGCGGCGGGAACCGGTGCGCCTCAGGGGGGGACAAGCATACCCGCAGGGGTGCAGGGCATTCAGAAGCCTCCGGACATCCGCAGCAACGTGCCGGAGAAATCCTTGAAGATCCCTGACTTTTTACAGAGAAAATAGTGCTTCGATATAGTATTTCGATGATGTCTGCAACAGTCGGGCGGCTTGCCGTCCGGCTGTTTTTTGTCGAAAAATTCTTGTTCTTTTTTCCTCTGTTTGACAAAATCTCAGGTACAATCCCTTTATAATAATTATGAAAAGGATGATGCAAATGCACTATGAGCTATATGTTGACAGTCTGTTTTTCATGAATTTCATTATGAACCTTTATCTTCTGATTTTGGTGGACCGCAGCATTCTTCGGACTGCCCCTCTCTGGCGGCTGGCGCTGGGTGCTGCAGTAGGCGCGCTGGGGTTTCTGGTTCCCTTGTGGGGAGTGGGACCAGCCGGCCTGCGTCTTGCGGCGGGAATGGGGCTGGGTACGGTGGGGATGCTTTGTATTACCTTCCGTATCAGGAGCCTGAGAATGTTTCTGAGGCTGCTGGAGCGACTGGCCATATACTCCTTTGGAATGGGCGGGGCCCTGCTTTTTTTGATAAAGCGCCTGCCTATGGCAAAAGAGACGCTGACGGGGCTTTTTGGGGTTCTGGGGGCCGGGGGGCTGGTCTTTCTCCTGCTTGGCAGATTCAGACACGGCATGAACCTGAACGACTGTCTATGTCGCGCTACCCTATGCCGGAACGGGAAACGGCTGGAGGTGGGGGCCTTGGTGGATTCGGGCAACAGTCTGGTGGAGCCTATAAGCAAAAAGCCGGTCTGTGTGTTGGACAGAGGGGCCTTCGAGATGCTTTGGGAGGGTGAGGATGGCACATTCAGGGCGATTCCCTACCGGAGTATCGGGAAGAAGAGGGGAATCATGCCGGGATACCTTCTTTCTGGTCTGGAGCTGGAGGCGGAGGGTATGAGCCTATACTTCAAGGACGTATATGTGGCTGTCAGCGGGGAAGAGATTTCCGCCGGGGAAGGTGTCGATGCAGAATCCGTAAAAATGATTGTGAACCCCGGACTCTTGACGGGGAGCAGAAAGGGGAAGCCGTTGGGACGGCGGGACGAGGGAAAAGATGATTCTGAAAATAGCGTTACCGGGCAAGATGCAGTTTAAGATGATACGCAGGGAAAACCTGTTCGGGCATAGAAAGGGGGAGATTCACTACATAGGCGGTGCAGAGGTGCTGCCGCCTCCGCTGGAGGTGGAGAAGGAGAGTCAGGTCATCAGTGACCTGGGCACGGAATACGATGACGAGGCCAAAGCCATTCTCATTGAGCACAATCTGCGTCTGGTAGTGTACATAGCAAAAAAATTCGACAACACGGGAGTGGGGGTGGAGGATCTGATCTCCATCGGAACCATAGGACTGATCAAATCCATCAATACCTTCAAGCCTGACAAAAACATCAAGCTGGCTACATATGCGTCCCGGTGCATCGAAAACGAGATATTGATGTACCTGCGCAGGAACAACAAGACGAAGCTGGAGGTGTCCATAGACGAGCCGCTGAATGTGGACTGGGACGGCAACGAGCTGCTGCTGTCGGACATTTTGGGCACGGACGAGGATGTGATCTATAGGGATATCGAGAACGAGGTGGAGCGCAAGCTCCTTCTGGGCGCCATCAGCAAGCTTTCCGACAGAGAGAAGAAGATCGTAAACCTTCGCTTCGGGCTGGGAACGCAGGACGGACATGAGATGACGCAGAAGGAGGTGGCGTCTCTTCTGGGGATCTCCCAGTCTTACATATCCAGATTGGAGAAGAAAATCATGCGACAGCTGAAAAAAGAAATGAGCAACAACATTTAGGCTATGCAAGATGGGAAAAATAGGGTATAATATCGAAACAGAAGGACATTGTTTCAAAGTTTAAACTTTTTTACGGAGTATAAAAGCGTTGGTTCAGCGTAATGATATATTATCGATGGAATATCTGAAAAAAATGGCGTTTACGGGGTGCCATCAGGGAATGCGCTATCGTCTGGAGAAGGCGGAGGGGCAGGACGGCAGCGGAAGGCTTCGCTGCACGGTCTGGCCGGAACCCTTCAATTTTTTCACGACGCCCGAGGAAGAGAAAGAGACAGAAGAGTTTGCGTTTGAGGAAGACGGCGTTGCAGAGGCCGTCGCATGGATGAACGAAAGGCTCGCTGCGGGACGGGAGAAGTGGGCCCATGCGGGAGACAGCTGGGACAGCCGCCGGTAAGGTTGCGGAATGTGGAATGTTTTTGAATATATATGGCGGGACATGGTATCTATGTTGAGATACATGCCCTACGGTCTGGTGATGGGGATTCCCGTCGCCGGGATTTTGCTGGCGGTGGCGAATCTCTTGCGAAGTCGCAAAAAAAGAGAAGCCGCCGCCGTGCTGCCCATGATCTTTTTTGGAATTTATCTTTCGGTGATGCTGATCATCACCTTTCTGTCCAGAGAAGGCGGAGGGGGAAGTGTTTTTGATCTGAAGCTGTTCTCTACCTGGGGGATTAATGATAGGAACAATGCTCTGGTGGTGGAGAATGTGCTGCTGTTTGTGCCTTATGGGTTTTTCGGCTGCTGGGCCTTTGAGCGGGCGAAAGGCTTTCTTTGGTGTACGCTCATGGGGGCTGCTACCAGCCTTACCATAGAAACTCTGCAGCTGGTTACGGGCAGGGGGTTCTTCCAGATTGACGATATCGTGACAAACACGCTGGGGGCTATGGTGGGCTGGCTGATCTTCCGCTTGTTTTTCTGGCGCAGGAGATGAGCCCCTATTTCTCGTGGGGGAAATCATTCATACAGTAGGATCGTTCATGCAGTAAGATAATTCTTCATAGTTCGCAGGGCATTTTTCTCCAGTCTGGAGACCTGAGCCTGAGAGATGCCTATGGACTCTGCAACCTCCATCTGGGTTTTCCCCTCGAAGAAGCGCAGGGAGATGATCTGATGCTCCCTTGGATTGAGGCGCTTCATGGCCTCGCTGAGAGAAAGATGCTCTACCCAGGTCTCTTCTTTGTTTTTCTTGTCGCTGATCTGGTCCATGACATAGAGGGTATCGCCTCCGTCGGTAAATATGGGCTCATAGAGGCTCATGGGATTCTGGATGGCATCCAGAGCGTAGGCAATGTCCTCCTTTGAGACGCCGATTTCCGTGGCGATTTCTTCTATGGAAGGCTCTTTCAGATTCTTTCTGGTCAGCGCCTCTCTGGCATAAATGGCTTTGTAAGCGGTATCCTTCAGAGAGCGGGACACCCGCAGCTGGCTGTTGTCCCGCAGAAACCGCCGAATCTCTCCGATGATCATGGGAACGGCATAGGTGGAGAATTTCACGTTCAGGGAGGAGTCAAAGTTGTCGATGGCCTTGATCAGCCCGATGCATCCGATCTGGAACAGATCGTCCACGTTCTCGTTGCTGGAAGAAAATCGTTTGATAACGCTCAGGACCAGACGCAGATTTCCCTCGATATAAGCCTCCCTTGCCTTGGAGTCGCCTGCCTCGATCTGCTGAAAGAGGGCCTCCTTTTCCTCTGCTTTCAGCAGCGGCAGCTTGGAGGTGTTCACGCCGCAGATCTCTACTTTACCTTGTGTCATTTTCTTCCTCTTTCCTGCGCCGGTTATGCGCGTTGAATTATAGTGGTAGTATGTACCTGAAGAAGAAAAATATTCCCGGAGGCACACTTTTTGTTCTCGCCTGCTTTGGAGCCGCATACTAGTAAGTAAAAAGGGTTTGTGGGTTTTAAGATGCTGTACTCCGAATTGAAAAATAAAGATGTCATCAACATAAGAGATTGCCGTAAATTGGGCCGGGTCTGCGATCTGGAGTTCGATCCCTGCAGCGGCTGTATCTGCAAGATCATGGTGCCGGGCTGCAATCGACTCTTCGGGTTTCTCAACTGTGATCCGGATATCGTGATCCCCTTCAGGGATATCAAGCAAATAGGGCCGGATATTATTCTCGTTGACATTCATTGCTGAATGTGTTAAATTTAGGGCATATTCATACGACTGCCGTGTATAGGGGGGAAAGGCTATGAAATGTCCTTTTTGCAGCCATGAGAATACCAGAGTGATCGATTCTAGACCGGCCGAGGACAACAATTCCATCCGCCGCCGCCGGGTATGCGACGAATGCGGTAAAAGATTTACCACATATGAGAAGGTGGAGACGATTCCGCTGATCATTATCAAGAAGGATAACAACAGAGAGACCTATGACCGGTCTAAGATAGAAGGGGGCGTGCTTCGGGCCTGCCACAAAAGGCCGGTGAGCGCCCAGCAGATCACCATGCTGGTGGACGAAGTGGAGAACGAGATATTCAATATGGTGGAAAAGGAGATATCCAGCCAGACCATCGGGGAGCTTTTGATGAATAAGCTGATGAATCTGGACGCTGTTGCCTATGTGAGGTTTGCCTCTGTGTATAGGGAATTCAAAGATGTGAACACCTTTATGGAAGAGCTGAAGAAGATGCTGAAGTGAACTGTGGGGACAAAGCAAAAAGGGGCTGTTACAGCCCCTTTTTACTTTGGGCGCCTTTGGGGGGCGTATAGACGCCTTTTTTACAAATGGAATGGACTTTAGCATTTTTTCCGCAGGAATCGGTATAGGCATCCCAGATACAGAAGGCCCAGCAGCAGCTGGCTGGCCAGAAGTCCCCAGAGATACCCCGTGATTCCGAAACGGGGAATGGCAAAGAAGACAAAGCCCAGACGAACCAGCAGGCAGATTACGTTCATAACGAAAATATGTCCTGCCAGTCCCAGTCCCTGAAGTATGCTGGATAGGGTGGTGTCCAGATAGAGAAAGGGACAGATAAAGCCTAGAGTGGTGATGAAGTAGCCGGCCAGCGGGCTGTGGAACAATGCGGTGCCCAGCCATTTCCCCAGAAAAACAAAGACGCACATACAGCAGCCCCCCATGAGTCCGCAGTACTTTACGGTGCGCAGGGTGGCCTTTTTCACCTCTGCCATATTTCCAAGAGCATAGTTCTCCGATATGATGGGAAGCAGGAGCACGGCCACGGAGCTTGTGATGGCGTTGGGAAAGAAGATAAAGGGCATTGCCATGCCGGTGAACACCCCGTACACGCTCAAGGCAGTGGTATTGTCATAGCCATAGCCTTTCAGCATGGAAGGAATGGAGACGGATTCCACGCTCTGCAGAAGGTTTAGCACGATGCGGTTGGCGGTCAGCGGGAGCGCCATGGAAAGCAGCTTACCGTATAGGGCTCCCGAGGACAGAAATCCTCCGGGGACTGCGGATCTGCTGCCATGGGAAAGAATATTCCGGCCAGAGCCCTTTAGGAGGATTCCGGAATGCATGCCATGAGGGCGGACGGCAAGGAGCGTCATGATCATGGAGAAGAATTCTCCCACAGTAAGGCCCAGCACAGCCACATTGATGGAGGGCGATATGCCTATGGACACATAGTATGACGATGCTATGTAAACGCAGCCGACTCTGGCGATTTGTTCCAGAAGCTGGGCCCCTGCAGGGATTCCGGCCTTTTTTATGCCATAGAAGTAGCCGTTGATACAGGAATGGACGGCGCTCATAGGGACGGAGAAGGAAAGAATCCGGAGCATGGCGCAGGTCCGGGGCTCCTGAAGGAGATGGATGGAGATGTTCTCCGCAAAAAAGTATAGGGCGGCGTTGCAGGCCAGAGAAAGCGGCAGGGATATGCTCAGGCCCAACACAAGGGGTCTGAGAGAAGGCTTTTTCTGAGTGGCGGCCTGTTCCGCTACCAGCTTGGAGATGGCGGTCTGGTAGCCTGCCGCCGTGAGGGAGAAGGATAGGGATAGAACCGGGCTAAGCAGCTGGTAGATTCCCATTCCCTCCTCCCCGAATAGGCGGGAAAGGCCTATTCGATAAAAAAAGCCGATTAATCTGGTGATCATGCCCGTGGCGGTGAGGATGAATGCGCCCATGATCAAAGGGTGCCGTTTGGCTTTGAAATGTGCAGAGGGTAGATTGCTCACGGTTCATGCTCCTTGGTTTTTTCATCATTATATTCTGCGGAAGAGGTTGACAGAACAAGGGGGCAGTGATATGCTGTGTGCAAAAATCCTCTGCGGGGCGACTGCTTCCCGAGAAAGGGAAGTATGATTTCCGTGGGATGGCTGCAGAGGCGAAGCGGGCAGGGAGGTACAACATGATATATTTGGACAATGGGGCTACTACGAAGACGGCTCCGGAGGTGGTGGAGGCTATGCTGCCCTATTTCACGGAGAATTTCGGGAATCCGGGGGGGATTTATTCTCTGGGTTCGGCGGGGAAAAAGGCCGTCAATCAGGCCAGAAGGACGCTGGCGGAGATGATCGGGGCCAGACCGGAGGAGATCTATTTCACATCGGGAGGCACTGAGTCGGACAATTGGGCCATTAAGGCGGCGGCAGAAGGCTGCGCCCAAAAGGGACGGCATATCATTACGACGAAAATAGAGCACCATGCGGTGCTTCACACATGCATGGATCTGGAGAAGAGGGGCTTTGAGGTGACTTATCTGGAGGTGGACGGCTATGGGAGGGTGGAGCCGGAAGCGCTGGAGAAGGCGATTCGGCCGGACACGGTTCTGATCAGCGTCATGGCCGCAAACAACGAAATCGGGACATTGGAACCCATAGGGGAGATCGGCAGGCTTGCCAGAGAGAGAGGCATTTTGTTCCATACGGACGCAGTGCAGGCCTTGGGGCAGATTCCCATGAATGTGGAGGAATTGTGCGTGGATATGCTCAGCGCCAGCGCCCACAAGCTAGGGGGGCCCAAGGGGGTGGGCATGCTGTATGTCCGCAGCGGGCTTAAGATTCCCTCCTTCTTGCACGGCGGCGCGCAGGAGAGAGGCAGGCGGGCAGGCACGGAGAATGTGCCGGGTATCGTGGGATTCGGTGCGGCGGCGGCAAGGGCTATGAGGATTATGAAAGACAAAACTGTCAGAGAAATAGAGCTCAGGGACTATCTGATCCGCAGGATAGAGGAGGAAATCCCCTACTGCAGGCTCAACGGCCATAGGACGGACAGGCTTCCCGGAAACGTGAACATATCCTTCTCCTTTGTGGAGGGGGAATCGGTGCTGATTGCGCTGGATATGAAGGGAATCTGTGCTTCCAGCGGTTCCGCCTGCACCTCAGGCGCTCTGGATCCCTCCCATGTGCTGCTGGCAATAGGGCTGGAGCAGTCGGAGGCTCAGGGGGCTCTTAGGTTCACGCTCTCGGAGGAGAACACGGTGGAGGAGATTGACACGGTGGTAGACTGCCTGAAGCAGAGCGTAGCCAGATTCCGGGAAATATCTCCCTCATACGAGGAATTCCAAAGGACTCAGAGCAAGGGAAGCCTCTAAAAAGGGGCATGTCATAGATGAATCATAGTTGCCGGAAGAGGCCGGCAGGAAAGGAGTGGAAAGATGAATGGGGAGATTGCTGCTTCGGGAAGATACAAGCTGCTGGTGGTGGAGGACGACGGAGTCATTGCAGAGGAAATGAAGCGACAGCTGGAAAAGTGGGGATATGAGGTGGTCTGCGCGGAGGATTTCAAGAATGTATTGGCGGAATTCACCCGCATAGCCCCCCATCTGGTGCTGATGGACATAGGGCTGCCCTTCTTTAACGGGTACTATTGGTGTTCCCAGATCAGGCAGATCTCTCAGGTTCCCATTATTTTTGTCTCGTCTGCCGGTGATAATATGAATATCGTCATGGCCGTGAACATGGGAGGGGACGACTTTCTGGTCAAGCCCTTCGGGGCGGAGGTGCTGTCTGCAAAGGTGCAGGCCATGCTCAGGCGTACATATGCCTTTCGAGAGCAGATGAACGTGATGGAATATCAGGGACTCATACTTGATCTGTCGGATGCCTCCCTGCTGGCAGAAGGGAGGAAGCTGGAACTGACAAAGAATGAGTTCCGTATTCTTCAGCTTTTGTTTGAAAATGCCGGATCTACGGTGGCCAGAGAGACCATTATGAAGCGTCTGTGGGATAATGACTGTTTTGTGGACGACAATACTCTGACGGTGAACATGACCAGACTTAAGAAAAAATTGGAGACTGTGGGAGCCGGCGGGCTGATACATACCCAGAAGGGGCTGGGGTATGTGCTGGGAGCGGGGTGACGGTATAATGGCGGATCCGGGACCGGGTCCGTGTGGGAGAGGGAGGAGCGGTTATGAGACTGTGGCTGCGGTATCTGCATGAAAAGAGACAGATTGTTCTTTTGTATTTCGTCACGGCTTTTCTGTTTATCACCATAGGATCGCTGTACCATTTTGAGAATCTGGAAAAGCTCTTGTACGCGGCGCTTCTGACCTTTGTGATATGGGGGGCTGCGGCCATATGGGGGGGACTTCGGTATGTGGGCAGGAGCAGGAGGCTGGAAGAAGCGGCAAGGCATTTTGAGCAGTCCGGGGAGCTTTTTCCAAGGGAATACTGGGAAGAGGGGCAAAACGGAGACGGAGAGGCTGTCTTTGGCGCGCAGGACTATGGGGAGGCATTCATGAGGCTGCTTTTTCTGGTGTCCGGGGAAATGGAGGCCCAGCGGATGCGCTGGGAGGAACGGACGGCAGAGTGCAGGGACTACTATATCATGTGGACTCACCAGATCAAAACCCCTATCTTTGCCTTGAGGCTTCTTCTGGAGAATGGGGAGACCCATGACAGAAATGCCTTTCTGATGAGGGAGGAGCTGTTCAAGATCGAACAATACGCTGAGATGGCTCTGACTTTCCAGCGTCTGGAAAACATCTCCTCGGATCTGGTGCTGCAGAAATACAGCTTATATGCCATGCTGAAGCAAGCGGTTCGCAAATATGCCGTGCTGTTTATCAACAAGGGGCTGAGTCTGGAGCTGCAGGAGACAGAGGCAGAGGTAGTGACCGACGAAAAATGGTTTGGCTTCTGTGTGGAGCAGCTTCTGTCCAACAGCATCAAATATACGCCGGAAGGGAAAATTATCATCAAGACGGACGCGGCGGAGACGGAGGGAAAGACAGTGCTTTCCATAGAAGATACCGGAATGGGTATACGGCCGGAGGATCTGCCCAGAATCTTTGAAAAGGGATTCACGGGGTATAATGGGAGGCTGGATAAAAAGTCCACGGGAATCGGACTGTATCTGTGCCGGAATATATTTCTGCATCTGGGTATTTCCTTCAAGGTGGAGAGTCAGGAGGGGAAGGGCACAAAGGTGATGCTGACCATTCCCTGCGGGAAAAGGCTCTGAGGCATGGGAGGCGGAAGGTGACAGAAACGTAAGGTTCACGAAAGGAAATGTAAGGCAGATCTATGGCAGCGCATTTCCTTTTTTTGTATTCTGTATATATGAAATGCAGGAAGCAGAGAAACCTTTGTGGAAAATCTAAGAATGCAAGTAAGAATCGGAAGGTAATTCCGTATCCGGAACAGGAGGATCATCAATATGGCGCTTTTAGAGGTAAAGAATCTGAGGAAGGTATATACCACACGTCTGGGCGGCAATAAGGTACAGGCGCTGGACAACGTGAACTTTTCGGTGGAGCAGGGAGAATATGTGGCGATTATGGGAGAGTCGGGATCCGGAAAGACCACGCTGCTCAATATCATGGCCTCTCTGGACAGGCCTACCGGGGGGCTGGTGGTGCTGGCGGGCAGGAATATGGCGGATATCAAGCAGAAGGATCTCTGTGCCTTCCGCCGGGATAATCTGGGCTTTGTGTTTCAGGACTTCAATCTGCTGGACACGCTGAGTCTGAAGGACAATATTTTCCTGCCTCTGGTGCTGGCGGGCTGTGATTACCGCATCATGGAGGAGAGGGTCAAGCCGCTGGCCGCAAAGCTGGACATTGCCGAAATTCTGGAAAAGTTTCCCTATGAGGTCTCCGGCGGCCAAAAGCAGCGGGCGGCGGTGGCCAGAGCGCTGATCACCGGCCCGCGGCTGGTGCTGGCGGACGAGCCTACGGGAGCGCTGGACTCCAAGGCTTCCGACAAGCTGCTGCGGATCTTTGCGGAGGTGAATGCAGAGGGTCAGACCATTTTGATGGTGACGCACAGCATTCAGGCGGCAAGCCGGGCGGGCAGGGTGCTTTTCATCAAGGACGGCTGCGTGTTCAACCAGATCTATAGAGGGCGGCTCAACGATGACGAAATGTACCGCAGAATATCGGACACGCTGACTGTGCTGCAGACGGAGAAGGAAGGAATGGCCGCCGACGCGGCGAGATGAGGGGGGAAGGGAAATGAACAAATATACTACGCTTTTGCCCAAGATGGCGGTGACGAATATCCGTAAGAACGGTTCAATCTATTTTCCCTATATCGGGGTCAGCATTTTTGCGGTGTTCACCTATTTTGTGTTTGACCTGATTCTCAAGAATGACATCATGTACACGCTGCCCAAGGGGGCCTATGCTCTGGTGCTGGTTCAGATCGGCTTCGCGCTTCTGGGAATCATCATGGTGCCCTTTCTGTACTATACCAACAGCTTTTTGATTAAGAGGAGGAAAAGGGAGCTGGGACTGTACAGCATTCTGGGTCTGGAAAAGAAGCATATAGGCATCATGATGTTCTGGGAGAGCGCGGTGATCTATGGAATCGTTGTGGCCGCAGCGGTGGTGCTGGGGCTGGTGTTTTCCAGACTGGTCTTTCTGCTGCTGCTGAACCTTGCCAAGATGCCTGTGAATGTGAAATTTTCCATAAGCCCTGCAGCCATCTGGGACACGGTAGTCTTTTATGCTTTCGTCACGGGGCTGAATCTCTTGGTGAATCTGGTGCAGGTGGGGAAGGCCAATCCGGTGGAACTGATGAGCGATGCCAGAAGCGGGGAGAAGGAGCCCAAGCGGATAGGGATTTTTAGTCTGGCCGGGCTGCTTATGCTGGGAGCGGGATATGCAATGGCGCTGAAGGCCCAGCTGGATAACAAGATCTTTCTGGATTTCTTCTTTGCAGTCCTTTTTGTGATTATTGGAACTTACCTGCTGTTTACCTCCGGGAGCATTGCATTTCTGCGTTTCATTAAGAGAAGGAAGAGGTACTACTATCGGGCGGAGAATTTCATCACTGTGTCCGGCATGCTCTACCGCATGAAGAAAAATGCGGCCAGTCTGTCCAATATCTGTATTTTCTCCACCATGGTCATCATCACCGTGGTGTGTACGGTGGCGGTCTATCTGGACATGGGCACCATCGTGACCTCAAACTTCAGCAGGGAGTTTGAAGTGCTCTTCTGTGGAGACGGTGCCGTGAACCAGACAGAACTCAGGGAGCAGGCGATTCTGCTGGCGGCCAAAAACGGCGTTGTGCTGGAGGACGAGATCGGATATTCCTATGTAGAGATCAGGGCCTATAAGAAAGGCGATAGATTCTGTTTGGAAGGTGATTCCTATGACTATTCAGGATGGACGAAGCTGTTGATGATGACTCAAGAGGAATACAATCTGCTGGAGGGTACCGAGGAGCGGCTGCAGCCGGGGGAAGTGCTGCTTTTTTGCTCCGGCCCCGACTTTGGGTATGACAGTGTCTGGCTGGAAGATATGGAGCTAAATGTGAAGAGAGAGCTTTCCGAGAGCAAGGTGGATAGAAAGCTTCCCGACAATACCTTTGATAACAGATATGTGCTGGTGTTTGCAGATAGGGAACAGCTCCATGCTGCCAGTATGGTGTACGGCGTTGACGGCTATCATAGGATCTCCCGGCTGTACGGCTTCCGGCCTGAGGGCGAGGAAGGAAATGTGGACGGCTTCTCTTGGGAAATGGAGAAATATGTTCAGGGGCTGGAAGAATTTGCCGGGTATACAGACCATAGGGAGAACATGAGGGAGCAGGAGAGCATGTACGGGGGGCTGCTGTTCATAGGCATCTTTTTCGGTTCCATATTCCTCATATGCCTGTTGATCATTATGTATTATAAGCAGATCACGGAGGGCTTCGAGGATCAGAAAAACTTTGAGATCATGCAGAAGGTGGGCATGGACGGGGAGGACATCCGCCGCACGGTCAGGAGACAGATCAGCATGGTGTTCGGCCTGCCTCTGGTGGGAGCGCTGCTGCACACGGCGGCAGGGATGCATATGGTCTATATGCTGCTGGGAGCCATCGGTTTCTTTGAGGCGGCCCTGCTGACGGCATGCGCTATAGGAGGATGTATCGTGTTCGCATTGGTATATTTGCTCAGCTATAGGAGGACCTCCATGGCATATTATAGGATTGTAAAGAGGATGAATTGATAGTTGTGTTTTGTGCAGGGATATTTTATAATAGGGACAGTTGACGATTCAGGACTGTGCCCGCTCCCGGCGAGACCTTCATGGATAGTTATTCATGAAGGTCTTGTTGGCGTAGAGCGGCAGGCGTGAGGGCATATGGGTAAGAAGGTAGTGGTGGGCATGTCGGGAGGAGTGGATTCCTCCGTGGCGGCCTGGCTTTTGAAGGAACAAGGCTATGATGTAATAGGCGTTACCATGCAGATATGGCAGGACGGGGATGTGGCGGAGCAGGGCGGGTGCTGCGGCCTGAGCGCTGTGGAGGATGCAAGAAGGGTGGCTGAGACGCTGGAAATCCCTTATTATGTTATGAATCTAAAGCAGGAGTTTCGGAGCAGGGTCATAGATTATTTTGCGGAAGAATATCTTCAGGGCCGCACCCCCAATCCCTGCATCGCATGCAACCGGTATGTGAAATGGGAGGCCCTGCTTGCCAGAAGCCTTGCCATGGGGGCGGACTTCATTGCCACGGGGCATTATGCCAGAATCGCAAGGCTGCAGGACGGACGGTATGCCGTTCGCCGGTCCGTGACATCCAGAAAGGATCAGACCTATGCCTTGTACAATCTGACGCAGCATCAGCTGGCCCATACGCTGATGCCCGTGGGGGAATATGAGAAGGCGGACATACGCCGGATGGCGGAGAAGGCGGGGCTGCCCGTGGCACAGAAGCCGGACAGTCAGGAAATATGCTTTGTGCCTGACGATGACTATGCTGCCTTTATCGACGGGTGGGCGCCGGGAAGGGTTCCTCCTCCGGGGAATTTTGTGACGGCCCAAGGGCGTATCCTAGGCCGCCATAAGGGAATCACCCACTATACCATCGGTCAGCGAAGGGGGCTGGAGCTGGCCATGGGGGAGAGGGTCTATGTGACGGATATCCGGGCCGATGCCGATGAAGTGGTTATCGGGAGGAATGAGGAGCTGTTCACCGATGAAGTGATCTGCAGAGAGGTGAACTGTATGGCTGTGGCGGATTTTGACCGGCCTATGAGAGCCCTTGCCAAGATTCGCTACAACCATGAGGGGGAATACTGCAGGATCGAAAAGATGGGAACAGACTGTGTCAGGGCTGTCTTTGAGAGGCCGGTGAGGGCTGCCGCTCCGGGGCAGGCTATCTGCTTCTATGAAGGAGAGTACGTGCTGGGGGGCGGTGTCATTCAAAGGCAGACGCACATTCCGCATAAAAGCGGCATATCATGAGAGGAAGGACATTTATAGGATGGGAGAAGATATGGATTTTGTATTGGGAGAAAAAGTACCTTTTAATAGAAGAAAACGCTTCGGTTCTGTCACGGGCACCATCGTGGACATGATGCCTGCAGGAAGGGGCGGAAGCCGCACCGACGGCTGTCTGATGTTTGCATCTTTGGAGGATAGGGAGGGAAACATCGTGAATTTCATGGTGACGCCCTCCACCTATGTGGTGGATTTTGAGACTTTATCGGTGGGGATGTCCTGCACTTTCTGGTATGCCATGGACGCGCCGGCTCCTCTGATCTATCCGCCCCAGTACAATGCGGTGGCTGCGGCTCAGGAGAAGAACGGGCGTATGGTGAGCGTGGGCTATTTCAATACCTCGCTGGTAAACGAAGACCAGACTCTGCAGCTGCATATGGACGGAAGCGTGGACGTGAGAACCACCAACAACCAGTATTTTCAGGGGAATCCTTCCAACCATGATCTGGTGGTGACTTACGGCAGTTCTACCAGAAGCATTCCCGCACAGACCACCCCCTTCAAGATCGTGGTGCTTTGCGGTCAGGGAATGTGAAGGCGGGACTGGGCATAGGAGGGAGATATCTTTGCCGCAGAGCCGAAAGCAGGCTTTGCGGCTCGTTGGATTCTCCGGGGCGTGTATTGCCGTGACGGAAAGTGCATATCTTCATAAGGTGAATGCGAAAGAGATTTCCTGATACAGAAGGAGGTAAAATAAGCATGTATTTTAGATGTAGGAACTGCGGGGGCAATGTGGTGTACAGCCCTGAAAGGCATGGCATGTACTGCCCTTATTGCGACAGCGAGAAAAGCGGCGAACGGGCCGAGAGCGGGAGCAATGAGCTGACCGTCTGCCCCAACTGCGGCGGCGAGGTGCCGGTGCAGATACATACTTCCGCCACCCAGTGTCCGTACTGTGACAGTTATCTGATTTTCAACGAAAGGGTGGAGGGCAAATATGCTCCTCAGATCATGATTCCATTCCAGATAGGCAAGGAAGCCTGCAAGCAGTCCATACGGGAGAAGTTCAAGAAATGTCTTTTCGCCCCCACGGATTTCTTGTCGGAGGCCCGGCTGGACAGCATGCAGGGGATCTATGTGCCCTATTGGTTCTATGATTATGACACGGGCTGCGATTTTCAGGGAGAGGGCACGAAGGTCAGGGTCTGGCGCAGCGGCAACAAGGAGTTTACGGAGACCTCCTTCTATGCCATCCACCGCAGCATGGACATCAATTTCCAGAAGATTCCGGTGGATGCCTCGGAGCAGATGCCGGATGATGTGATGGAGCTGATAGCCCCTTTCAATTATGGGCAGCTGGGAGACTTTTCGCCGGAATATATGTCTGGTTTTTATGGGGAAAAGTACAATATGGATTCCGACGTGGTGGAGAACAGGGCCAGACAGCTGATGAACGAGGACGCTCTGAAGCTCCTGCGGGAGAGCTATGGGGGCTACAGCACGGTGAGGACGATTCGGCAGGATGTGAGGGTCAGGGACAGCAAGGTGGCTTATGGACTTCTTCCGATATGGAAGTATGTCTACCGCTATAAGGAGCAGGAGTATCCCTTCTATGTGAACGGACAGACGGGGAAGATTGTAGGGACGGCTCCTATTTCCACGGCGAAGGTCTGGGCCTATGCGGGCACTCTCTGGGCCAGCCTCACAGCGGTCATGGCCTTGGGAAGGACGCTGCTGGGACTTTTGTGACGCAGGAAGCCTCAGGGCTGTGTAAGGGCGGTTTAGAGAGCTTAAAAAGTAGAAGGAAAAGGCAGAAGGAAAAGCTATGGATAAGGATTATAAAAAAGAGGCAAGAAGACAGTATCTGCGCTATTTTAGGATATGGATCGTCATTATAATGATTTTGGCGGCGGCCTGCGCAGGTCTGGCGGCAGTGAAGGCAGGCGGCAGGAGTGTCGAAAGGACGAATATGGATGCTCCCGCAGAACGGGTCTACGATTATGCGGACGTTCTGACAGAGGAGGAAGAGGAGAAGCTCCGCGGGCACATAGACAGTGTGGAGAGAAGGCTGGGCATAGATATCGTGGTTCTGACCATCGATTATTCCGTGGAGGGGCAGGATGCCAAGGAACAGCATGGTCTGCGCTATACGGACTGGGAGAGGAACATGCAGGATATAGCCGATGATTTCTGGGATCAGAACCGTTTCGGCTATGACAAGGGATTTGAGGGAAACGGCGTTTTACTTCTGCACAACTGGTATGCGGGCCAGAACGGGGAGCATATCTCCACCAGCGGAAGCGTGGAGAGGGCCTTCGGAATCAGCGAAATCAATAAGGTGCTGGATGCGGTAGACATGTATTATGACACCGATCCCTATAAGGCTTACAAGGCCTATGTGGACAAGGTGGAGGAGCTTTTGTCCGGTTCCGTGCCCTCCATTCCGTGGATGGTAGTGGTAGTGGTGCCGATCTTTGTGGCAGTGGTATATGCGGTGAGTCATTTGAGTCAGAGCAAGGCGCAGAAGACGACTGCGGTGAACACCTATGTGGCAGGGGGCAGGCCTGAGTTCAGAGACAAGACGGATTCCTTCATAAGAAAAAGCGTAGTGTCAAGAACGATCCAGACCAGCAGCGGAAGCAGCAGCGGCGGCGGACGCAGTGGCGGCGGGGGCCATCACCGCAGCAGCAGCGGAGCCAGCCACGGCGGCGGAAGCCGAAGGCATTGATTCCATAAAAAGAGAGCACGACAAAAGCCGGGCAAGCGGGATGCTTTTACCGCTTGTCCGGCTCTTTCAGTCACGCCGAAGGCAATGACGAATTCTTGTCTCGTTATGCCATGTTGTTCACGGCCTTGCTGATGCGGGAAACCTTGTGGGCCACGTTGTTCTTGTGATAAATGCCCTTGCTTCCGGCCATCTCGATCACCTTGGTAGCTGCGGACAGCTCTGCCTTTGCTGCTTCCTTGTCGCCGGTGGCGATAGCAGCATACACCTTCTTCATAGCTGTCTTGACGCGGCTTCTGGCAGCCTTGTTTCTCTCAGCTCTGGTGCGGCTCACCAGGATTCTCTTCTTTGCGGATTTAATGTTAGCCAAGTCGTACACCTCCATTTATTCATTGTATACAGAGTTCATATGTTCAAAAAGATGTTTCACAGTAGTCCGACACGGAAGACTAACGTAAACACACGATAGTAGTTTAGTGAATTATAGAAAATTTGTCAAGAGTTTTTGAACATATTCCGAGAAAAATTGACCAAAATAGTATGCAGGAAACAAAATAGAACCAAAGAAGGGATGTGTTTGGTCCGCCGGCGGCGGACAGGAGGGTGCATACATGAGAAATTTTCAGATGAGAACGGATTTGGCGCTTGAAGTCAGAGAAAGCATCAGCGACGCGGACAGCAGGCTTCGGGGCGTCAGAGTGGAGGAATACTATCACGATGAGGAGGACGTTCGGGTGACGAAGGTGATGATCGACACGAAGAATGCGGCGAAGGTTATGGGCAAGCCCGTGGGAATCTATGTGACTATGGAGGCCCCTGCCATGATCGAGCCGGATGAAGATTATCATAGGGAGATTTCGGGATGTCTGGCGCAGGAGATTCTGGATCTGCTGCCGGATGCGGACATGGAGCAGTCCGTGCTGGTGGTGGGGCTTGGAAACAGAGAGGTGACGGCGGATGCTCTGGGGCCTCAGGTGGTGGACAATCTCTTTATCACCAGGCATATCGTGAGGGAGTACGGCAAGGCCGCGTACAACTGCGAGAAGATGAATCAGGTCAGCGCGCTGGAGCCGGGGGTCATGGCTAAGACGGGCATGGAGACGGCGGAGATCGTCAAGGGCGTGGTGGCGGAGACATCTCCGGACGTGCTGATCGTCATTGACGCGCTGGCAGCCAGAAGCACCAAGAGACTCAACCGTACCATCCAGATCACCAATACGGGCATACAGCCGGGCTCCGGCGTGGGAAACCATAGGAATGCCCTGACGGAGGAGACTCTAGGAGTGCCTGTGATCGCCATCGGCATTCCCACTGTGGTGGACGCGGCCACTATAGTGGGGGACGCTCTGGAGAAGCTTCTGGAGGAAGAGAAGGACTCGGAGGGAGCCCGGCTCATGGAAAGGCAGAAGCTGAATTTCGCTGAGCTGAACAATATGTACATGACGGGGAAGGACATCGACGCAGTCATAAAAAGGGTCAGCTACACGGTGTCGGAGGGGATCAACATGGCCATAGGGGAGGTGTTTGCTGAATAAAGGGGATCGCCGGCCACAGTCATGGCATTGTACAAGATGGCATATACTGAAAGTGGAAATCCGGTGAAGGGAAGTGCTTTGTCGTAAAAAGAGGAAATTTCGGAGGCGGCATGACGGGACGCCTTCTTCTTCTGGCAATTTTGATATTGGGCCTGCAGGCCCTGACCCGCAGCTGCAGCGCAGCCGTCCAGAGCGGGGTGGAGAGGGGCGCGACCCTTGGAGGGGCCATGGTGCAGAGTCTGGCGGAAGGAGTCAGATCTCAGCTGTATAACCAGTTTGTGCCGGTCATCACCTTTGCTTCTGAGAAGGGCCATGGCAGGGGCTGGCTTTTCTGGGAGCAGATCGACTGTGTTTTTCCCTTTTACGGTTATCTTTCAGGAGATCAATGGGAGGGGGAGACGGGGGCGTCGGATCTGCGTACCATAATGCTGGCCGAAGCGGAGGAGGGTATCACTGTTCCGGAGGAAGAGCACTCAGATCAGGAGACGCAGGAGAATGCCCCTTTGGATTCGGAGCCTGCAGGAGAGACCTTGGAGGATCTCCTGCGCGCGGAGAACGAGGCGGCCATGCAGCAGACGCAGGAGACCTTTGACGATTTCGGTTTTCTTCCCCATGAGAGGCAGATCGAGGTGGATTTGATTCCTCTGCGGGATTATGAGACTCTGGTGCGGCAGTTCTATACAGTGGACGGAAACACCACGGCGGGCAGCGGCGACTTGAACGTGGAAAAATTTCTGGAAGCGGACATGACCATATCGAAGGAGGACCAAGGCCCCCAGATTCTCATATACCATACTCATTCTCAGGAGGGCTACAGCGATTCTGTTCCCGGGGACGAGTCCATGTCAATCATGGGCGTGGGGGACCGGCTCACGGAGATACTGACGGAAAAGTACGGATATCAGGTGCTTCACCACAGAGGAAAGTATGACGTGGAATCCAGAGACGACGCCTATTCCAATTCGCTGGGGGACATCGAGAGCGTGCTTGCAGAGAACCCTTCCATTCAGGTGGTGATCGACTTACATAGAGACGCGGTGCCCGAGGAGACGAGATTAGTGATGGATCTGGACGGAAGGCCCACCGCCAGGTTCATGTTCTTCAATGGCCTTTCCCGCACAAAAAATACGGGTAATATCTCCTACCTCTACAACGAGAATCTGGGCAGCAATCTGGCGTTCTCTTTTCAGATGCAGCTGAAGGCCATGGAATATTATCCGGGTCTGACCAGACGAATCTATTTGAAGGGGTATCGCTACAACATGCACCTTCGCCCCAAATACCTGCTGATCGAGCTGGGGGCCCAGAACAATACTCTGGAGGAGGCCATGAACGCCTGCGACCCTCTGGCGCATATTCTGGATCTGGTGCTGTCGGGGGAGTAGAAGGGTGTGGATGAAGGCAAAGCATGAAATGATGCCAAAAGGAGAAGCAGAGGAAAGATACATGATGGACAAAAGGAAAGCAAGGAAGATTTCGATTTCGGTTTATGTTCTTTTTATGGTGATTGCAGTGGCTGCGGTGATTTTCTTTTTTTCTGTCAGGATCATGGCGCCGGAAACAGCTGTCCAATCAGAAGGGGAAGTTCTGCAGCTGCTTGAAGAACAGCCCATAGACGATACCCATGATGCCTTTCTGGTAGATACCGGAGGAATGTATGGGATATTGTTGGTGACAGTGGAGATAGATCCGCAAAATACATTGGATGACTTTGATATGCTCCTGCATTTCAATGTCTGGAACCCTAAGGATAGAGAGATACCGCTGCAGACAATGGATGCGAAATCCAGCGTCTTTCATTGGAGCGAGGTTATTGACGCAAATTTCGACGGTTATCAGGACTTCGGGTATATGTATGCCATGGGCAATCAGCCCCAATATTGGCATTTCTGGATATGGGATGAGGCTGAGGGGCAGTTCCGGGAAGAACCGGAGTTTGACAAGATATCTTGTCCTGAATTCCGGGAGGAGACGAGGTCGATCCATGGATGGAATCGCTCCAGCGCTATGGGAACAGGAGAAGAAACCGTCCACCAGTGGATAGACGGGGGATTGGTCTGTGTACGCCGCATGAGCATTACCTATGATCAGTGGAAAGAGCGTATTAGGTTTGTGGTGGAAGAGAGGATCGATAACGGGATGAGGGAAGTGTACAGTGAAACTTTTCCGGCTGACAGCACAGAATACCTAGACATATCCGCAAAATGGCAGAACCTAAACTATCACGGTGAGCCGTAAGATCGTGCTCAAGGGATGGCTGCCTTTTTGTTGTACGGGAATGCGGAATCGATTTTTGCGGGAGTGCAGTTTGAACAATGCGCTCCCGTATTTGTTTTGTTTGTGAAAGTGGTAGAAATTGTAACGGTTTTATTCTATAATGGTTTTGGTTCGATGCTGACAAAAACAGATTAAGGAATATGGGAAATAGGTTTATAGAGGTGTGAAATGTCAGAACAATACTACAAGCCTTGCAGAGAGCTTGAAAGCTGCAATCTGCTGATTGAGAAATACTTTAACACACAGCAATATGAGAAATGCTTTGAGGGGCATTTGGCTCTTGCCAGACAAGGCTATCCTCTTGCCGAGTGTCAGGTCGGATACTTCTACTATGAGGGCCTTGGAGTACAGAAGGATATTGGAAAAGCGATCTTTTGGACACGCAGGGCCGCCGATCACGGCGACCGTGACGGACAGTACAATCTCGCCTGGTTCTATGAGTGCGCTCTGGGCGTGGAACGTGATATGGAGCAGGCGGTTTTCTGGTATCAAAAAGCGGCTTTGCAGGGACATGATCTTGCTGTTGAAAAGTGCACGGAACTGGGCGCTGAGCTGAATACACAAGTCACCGGCCAAGGAACCGTCCGCAAAGATCTCAAGTGCAGGATTTTTCCGCTGGGATACCTTGAAGAATATAAATACACGGTTATCTGCACCTTTTATCAAGGTAAATGGATACTTTCAAAGCATAGGAACCGTAATACTTGGGAAACGCAAGGGGGGCATATTGAAGAGGGCGAAACTCCGCTGGAATGTGCCAGACGTGAGCTTTTTGAGGAAAGCGGTATCAAGGATGCCGACATCTATCCCGTGTGCGACTACTGGGGCTTCAATGGGCAGGAATGCTCAAACGGGATGGTTTTCTTGGCCATGGTTCACACATTTGGCGAACTGCCCCGCAGTGAAATGAAGGAAACAAAGATGTTTGACGCGCTTCCCCACGAGCTTACATATCCGCAGACCTCTCCCAAGCTGTACGCGGAGGCGGAGAAAGCGCTGAAAGGTATGAAAGGACTGAAAGACAGATAGGGACGACAAGAATGATAAAAGTGATAAGAATGATACGAGTGACAAGAACAACAAGAAAGATACGAATGACAGGGACAACGAGAATGACAAGGACAACAAGAACGACGAGGATGGAAATAGGGCTGATAAAGAACAATTATGGGAGAGATGAACATGAGATCAGAAAAGCAAGTGTATGATACTATCTTGACCTACGCAAAAGCAGATGAACGCGTTCGCATGGTTACTTTGGAGGGGTCCAGAACAAATACAAATATTCCGCCGGATGATTTTCAGGATTATGATATTACTTTTTTTGTTACGGATATGCAGAGCTTCATAGGTGACGATAGATGGCTGGATGTGTTTGGCGAGAGATTGATTCTGCAAAAACCTGAAGATATGGAATTGTTCCCAGCGGCAGAAAAGGGATTTTCATATTTAATGCTCTTTGCGGATGACGTTAAGATAGACTTATCTTTGCTTCCGCTGGAATTCATAGACGAGTATTTTACATGGGATAAACTGGTAAAATTACTGCTGGATAAAGACAACCGTATTGCACAGCCGCCGGTGCCCACTGACATAGACTACCATTTGCAGAAACCTACCGAAAGAAGCTTTGACGATTGCTGTAATGAATTCTGGAACACTGCAACGTATGTAGTAAAGGGCTTATGCCGCAGAGAAATTCTTTTTGCCATTGACCATATGAACGATATTGTGCGAAAAGAACTCCTCCGCATGATTTCCTGGCTGGTTGGTATTGAACAAGGCTTTCATTTCAGCTTGGGAAAAAACTATAAATTTTTGCAAAGATATATCCCGGAAGAGTTATGGAAACGGCTGATGTCCACTTATCATATGGATTCCTATTCTCATATGTGGGAATCCTTAGAACAATCCATGACATTATTTCGGGAAGCTTCGGCAGAGGTGGCACGGCGGTTGGGTTACCAGTACCCGCCGTATGATGAAAAAATCAGTAATTATGTGATTCGGCAGAAGGCAAAATACGGTGTGGATGACAATGACGCTGCAAAACGGGAAAGAGGATAGACGGTATGGCTTTGAAAAAAGAACGGCGCAGGGGAAACTGGAGGAAATGGGCATAAATTGTCATTGTTCTTGTGTTCGCAAAGAATATAGTGCATAATGGAAGAAATAGTTAAAAGGGTATAAGGGTGATGCAATGGGCAAAATTATCTTTTCCTATAGGATTGCTTATGATATGGGTTTTGCACCATGTATAGATAACAATGTTTTTACTCTGGCCTGCTGTAAAGGAGGGCAGATTCGGAATGGTAAGAATATAATGACCGGCCTCAGGTATCAAGTTGGACAACATCATTACAAGAATCCTATTGATGAAATATACCTTTTCGGTATTCATAAAAATGCTATGCTCTATTATGCAAGGATAACAGATGTTATTACGATGAATGAATATTTCTCAACCCAGGGGAAAAGCGTATATGGAGACAGAACAGATCAAATATATGATGCAGAAGCCGGTATATTAAAGCGGAATGACTTATTGCCGCATATACACCCCAAAGGATCCGGCCAGAACGAACAAGATAGGAATGGCCATTATGTATTAGTTTCCCGGCAATTTACATACTTTGGGAAAAATGCTCCTGCTATTGACGCTGAAATTCTGTGCAGGCTTCCTAAAAACAGGGAGGTTAAAAGATACGCGGATTCTTGTTCGGAGTACGAGATTATTCACAGCTATGCGATGGGGTTAATCGGTTCTTTTCAGGGAGTAATCGGTGCGCCGCATGATTCTCTTTATGACTGATTATTTAAGGAGTGGTTATGAAAATTATATTATCCAGAAAGGGATTTGACACCACAAGCGGCGGCTGTCCCAGTCCGATTCTGCCGGATGGAACATTATTATCTTTGCCCATACCTGATGAGGAAGATCTTAAGTATAGTGATCTGCAATATAATGGTTTTAGCTATGACAGAATTTTGACCGGTTTAAACCCGGGAGCGGTTTACAGCGGCTGCCATCTTGATCCGGATATTCGGGAAGGCGTTCGGATCGTGCCGGCAGATAACTGGCGGCCTGCTTTCGGTCAGACGGGAAGCGCGTTGGGGATACTGCGTAATGCGGAAGTAACAGTGGGTGATTTGTTCCTGTTTTTCGGAATCTTTCGGCAGACAGAATATGATAAAAATGGAGTTTTAAGATTCGCATATAAAAAAGGCGCGGTTCATATGATTCATAGTTATCTGCAAATAGGGGAAATATTGGATACGCCTGAAAAAATTAGGAAGTGCAGCTGGCATCCCCATGCTGATTTTGAAAGATATCGGTCAGATCGTAATGCCTTGTATCTTGCAAGTGAAAAATTAAGTTTATGTCCATCCCTTCCGGGGTGCGGAGTTCTTTCTTACAGAGAGGACCGGGTTTTAACTATGGAAGGAAAAACTTCTGCAACTTGGCGGGAATATGATTTTTTGATGCCGGATCATATTATTGGAAACAGAAAAAACAGCGCCAGAAGCGGCGGGCTGTATTATCAGGGGCAGTGGCAGGAACTGATTCTGAAACCGGATAAAGAGGCAGAGGAATGGGCGGTAAAATTATTAAGTGAATAATTATTTGCATGAATGGTATTAATCAGCGTTTCCCTAGATAAAATTCGATTTCCCAGTGAGCGGGAATAGGCGAGCTTGTCAACACCGATCGCAATTCGTTCATTTTATCGCCTGCAAGGGTGGCTGACTCTGCTGTTTCCGACATTAAGCATTTATCCATGAGTGCGTTTCAAATAGAGTAGAAAATCGAATAGAGTAGAAAATCGGCAGGGAGTATGGCACATTATTGTCAAAAGAGAGGTTAAAATAATGGATGTACAAATCGATATAACAAATACAAAAATTGAGACCCAACGATTAATTCTTCGCTCATGGGCGGAAAGTGATGTAAATGATTTCTATGAATATGCTTCCGTTGAAGGCGTTGGCGAAATGGCAGGTTGGAAGCACCATGATTCGATTGAAGTTTCAAAGAAAATATTGCAGTCGTTTATGTCCGAAAAAAATGTTTTTGCTATTATATACAAAGGAAACGATAAAGTTGTCGGTTCTTTGGGTTTACATTATTCTTGGGCGAATGATGATTCAAAATATAGCACTCTTAAACTTAAGGAAATTGGCTATGTTCTATCAAAAACATATTGGGGTCAAGGCCTGATGCCTGAAGCGGTAAAAGAAATAATTAAATTTTGTTTTAATAAATGTGGTCTAGATGCCTTGACAATTGGACATTTTTCCAATAACGATCAATCCAAGCGAGTTATAGAAAAATGCGGCTTTGAATTCGTAAAACAAAGCGAGTACTATGCAAAACAATTACAACAAAACTTTGTTGATATGAAATATATACTGTATCGGCAATCGTCTAATACGGCATAAATAGATTGCACTTTGGAAAACTGAAGTACAAATACGGGAACCGGCATTTCTGGGCGGAGGGATATTACGTCAGCACAGTAGGCCTATATTTGAAAGAGGATGTTATGATTGTTCTGACCTGCCACTTTGTTATGTTGGGCTTTGTCCGGTTCATTGGCATAGAAAAGGAAATGTATCTTGCAGTTTATATCATATGTTTATTGCCGATGGGAATGGGAAGGAGAAATATATAAGCGCATACAATAATCTATTAAATTTTGCTGTTCTAACAGTTTAGCCTCCAAATTGATTTATCAGCTACCCTGTGCAATATTTTTTTCGGCAGAGCAATTTTTTATAAAATCAATGGAACTTTTAGGCAGAATTTGCGTCTATGTGATTAGGTTCGTAAATTGAATACTCAAACATAGGAGGTATCGTTATGAAGAGAACGGCACTGATTATTGTTGCTTTCATCTTCACCCTGACAGGGTGTGCAAGTGTGAACGCAGATAAAGAAACGACATCAACCCCAACAGAAACAACTGTTTCGATAGATAGCCCACAAGCGCCAACTACCGAGCCAGACAAAGAAACGGCAGAGAATGTAACCGAAATTTTCGATGTGCTAAACACACTGGAATATCAGCCATACACTTGTGACGGATTGCCAGAATACCTATTGACCGCTACTGATGGTACTGTGTATTCTATAAATTTTTCTGAAAAATGGATATGGCGGGGAAACAGTGAACAAGCTGAACTGTCGGACGAGTTGATTGCCCGAATAAAAGAGGATAAGAACTTAACGCAAGCGATATACCCATAGAAACAAATCAGCCAAATACGGAAATTCCAACCGAAACGACAGCCCCGGTTGATAATCAATGTAATCTTTTCATATCCTAACAGTACAAAAAAGGTGCTGGATCACGTTAGCTTTACTCTGAATGCCGGAAGCAAGACGGCTATTGTAGGAGAAAACGGTGCAGGAAAAACTACTATAACAAAGCTGTTGCTTCGTTTATATGACCCAGAGGAAGGCAGTATATTGATTGATGGGATGGAAATAAAAAATATAAATATTAGTTCATAAGGAACTGCCTTTCTATGGTCTTTCAGGATATAAATATCTTCCGGCGCATTGGATCCAAATTCTGAATAAATGGCGTTGTCGGGGCATTACAGTCGCCTATTTAATATGCGGGCGTCATCTTATGGGCATCTTAACTTTTTCAGCCAAGGACAAAGAATATAGGTTAAAATTCTGAAACACTGACGAGAATATTGCATGATAATATTCTCGCCAGTGTTTCTCCTTTGCTTTTGGCGGAAGCAAAAGTTGTCGTTTCCATGAATTCCTTTTCTCAGCCGTCGCTCAAGGTTGCGATTCCCTCATATGTCCTCCATATTCCGTTTCCCAGAAACTGTCCCCGGCGGTCTTTCTGATACCGAGGCGCCGCTAATTCCGGAAGTTCGGATAGACTGCCGTCCAGATATAAGTCCAGACGGTATATGGCTGTTTCAAGCCGTGCGCACAGCCCTCCGTAGCGAAGATCCAGACGGGACCAGCCGAAAGGGGAATAGATCTTCATCCATTGCTGTCTATGGGCAAGCCGCAGAGCCTTCACCTCTTCAAGCAACTCCCTGAACTGCCCTGCATCCTTTTGAAGAGCTGCCTTGTCCTTATCTTTATAGTGTAGATGAAGCCGCTCCCCCAGAGCCGCTTTCAGCTGCAGGGCCTTTGCAAGAAGGAACGGAACTTGTAAAAACCACCCTTCCTCCCCTGCATGTTTCAGATCCGCTTCCAACTTTTCAGCTGTTTTTCCATAATGCACATCCAGGCCAAGCCCGTTGAGATCTTGGTCATACAATCCCTCCAGAGGATCCTGCCAGAGCAGATATTTGGACGGATTGGGCGGCCAGCGGTTATCGGGATTGCTGCAGGGAACAGCATCCAGAAAAGCCGCGTCCGTAAACCAATCGGCGCATAGACCGGTACATACGGCAAAGCGGAGGGACAAAATCTCATGGCTGACCGTGTTCTCGCTGTAGGCGCTCTCCGCATAATACTGCATTCCCAGAAGTCCCAGCCAGTCACAGCACTCAGCTCCGTCATCATGCCATAAACAGCCATAGGCCATAGGTATACGGTATTTTTTTACCGCCCTCAGCGCCGGCTCCGCAGTCAGGAAAGTAAAAGGATAATTGACGCAGAAGGACGAAACCGAGAGCAATGGTCCCGCATAAATGGCATTTCCGATATCCTGATGTCTTTTCATCATTCCGTCCAGCAAGTCAGGGTTCTGGGAATAATAATCCCAGTAGATCAGCCCGGCATCTTTGGGGATCCGGGCGCATATCTCCGGATCTGGCTCTCCTTCGGGATCCAGATAAACATGTCTCGGTGAACTGTATGAAAACAGCATATCGCTGTAAAGAGCTATTTCCAGACCGCACTCCAAGGCTAGACCATGCACCCGCTGTAAATGTTCCAGAAAGATATCCAAAGGCCGGCAGGCTCCATTTCGCTGCCGATATCGTCCCTCCCCCAATCCGTGGGTTTCATCCATGCCCACAATGACCATCCGGCTGCTTAAGCACTGGCTTATAGTCCGCAGCATTTTCCCGATCAGCTCATAGGTTTTTTCTTCTCCCACCAGAAGGCAGGAGGGACTGTCCTGCAGGGATGCATATTCCGGATACCGGAGTACTTTTTCCAAATGTCCCAGAGCTTGTATGGAAGCAACTATGCTGATGCCGTACAGCTGCGCATAATCGTCCATCTGCCGCAGCTGCTCCTGAGTATAGCCGCCCCGCATATAGCCGAAACGGGGCTCCCCCTCCAGCTCATACACATCTTCCATATATAGGATTAGGCAATTTAGCCCCATCAGCGCCATGCGGTCCAAAACAGATCTCAAAAATGCAGGATCGGGCACACTGTTCCGGGAGGCATCGATCATGACGCCGATGCGGGGGATATACATTTTCTCTTCATGACAAAACGCCGTTTTTTCCGCATTCTCCCGCAGGATTCCCAAAGCCCGGAATAAATGGATTTTCTTCTGAAAGCCGATCCGGCACATGTCACCCTCTAGGGTGATCCGCAGCGCTTCGTTCTCTTCGGCCGGAAGCTGGAAAAACTCCACACAGATTTTTTCTGCCCACCCTCCTTGAAAATAAAAAGAGGGGAGCCTATGTATAGCGCAAAAAATAGTTTCATCCGTGATTCCTTTGATTTCTCTGAACATTCTTTTCTTCCTCCAATGTATGTGGAAGAATCGCCTGAGACGTTCTCCTCGCAATCGTTTTTTCCCACAGCGGTGATACTTTTTGACCGTCTTAACAACTGCTTGCTGTACTTTCTTTGTTCCCTCTGTAAAATGGATGTTTTTGATTTTTCTCTCAGGGTAACTGACATAATGACATAACCGCAGCCTGCTTCCGGCAGCCCTCACCTTTACTATATACAATAAAGTATAATAAGTCAAAAATAATATCTGTCTGGACAATCCTATGTAAGTTTGGTACAATCAGACTGGTTCTTCATGATAGGATACGTCTTCTTTTGGGAGAGCGGCAGGGATGGCGTGAAATCAGTCCGCGCCATTGAACATGAAATGTCTGCGGGGCAGGCAGGAGGATATCAGTATGGAAGCGACGGAAAACAACAAGGCTATCAATATAAGCGGCGGTGTGGAGCAGAGTAAGATCCGCAACTTCTGCATCATCGCCCACATCGACCATGGAAAGTCCACGCTGGCGGACCGCATCATCGAGCATACCGGTCTGCTGACCAGTAGGGAGATGCAGGCTCAGGTTCTGGACAATATGGAGCTGGAGCGGGAGAGGGGCATCACCATCAAGGCGCAGGCTGTTCGGACGGTGTACAAGGCCAAAGATGGGGAGGAGTACATCCTGAATCTCATAGATACTCCCGGCCATGTGGATTTCAACTATGAAGTGAGCCGGTCACTGGCGGCCTGCGACGGGGCGGTTCTGGTGGTGGATGCAGCGCAGGGGATCGAGGCCCAGACGCTGGCCAATGTATATCTTGCGCTGGATCACGACTTGGATGTATTTCCGGTCATCAATAAGATCGATCTGCCCAGCGCGGAGCCTCAGCGGGTTATAGAGGAAATCGAGGACGTGATCGGTCTGGAGGCTCAGGACGCGCCTTTGATCTCCGCCAAGAACGGTATAGGCATCGAGGAGGTGCTGGAGCAGATCGTGACGAAGATTCCTGCCCCCAAGGGGGATCCTGAGGCTCCTCTGCAGGCGCTGATCTTCGATTCTGTCTATGATTCCTATAAAGGAGTCATAGTTTTCTGCCGTGTCATGGAGGGAACCGTAAAAAAGGGCACGGTGATCCGGATGATGGCAACGGGGGCACGGGAAGAAGTGGTGGAAGTAGGATACTTCGGGGCGGGTTCTTTTTTCCCTTGTCAGGAGCTGTCCGCGGGTATGGTGGGATATATCATGGCGTCCATCAAGAATGTGAAGGATACGGAGGTAGGGGATACAGTGACGGACGATGCGCGTCCCTGCGCCCAGCCCCTGCCCGGATACAAGAAGGTTCAATCCATGGTCTACTGCGGCATGTATCCTGCGGACGGCGCAAAGTATCCTGATCTGCGGGATGCGTTGGAGAAGCTGAAGCTCAATGATGCATCCTTGAACTATGAGCCGGAGACCTCCATGGCGCTGGGATTTGGTTTCCGCTGCGGATTCTTGGGGCTACTGCACCTGGAGGTGATTCAGGAGAGGCTGGAGAGGGAGTATAATCTGGATCTTGTGACTACGGCTCCCGGAGTTGTGTACAAGGTGTATAAGACCAACGGGCAGGTCATAGAGCTGACGAATCCTTCCAATCTGCCGGATCCTTCTGAGATCGAGCGCATGGAGGAACCCGTAGTCAGTGCTGAGATCATGGTGACCAGCGAATTTATCGGCTCTATTATGGAGCTGTGTCAGGAGAGGCGGGGGCGCTACCTTGGCATGGAGTACATTGAGGCAAGCCGGGCGCTGCTTCGGTACGAGCTGCCGCTGAACGAAATTATATATGACTTTTTCGACGCCCTGAAGTCGCGTTCTAGAGGCTATGCCTCCTTTGACTATGATATAAAGGGCTACGAAGAATCCAAGCTGGTGAAGCTGGATATATTGATCAACCGCGAGGAAGTAGATGCATTGTCCTTTATTGTCCATGCGGACTCTGCCTATGAGCGGGGCAGGAGAATGTGCGAGAAGCTGAAGGAGGAGATTCCCAGACATCTGTTCGAGATTCCCATTCAGGCGGCTGTAGGGGGCAAGGTCATCGCAAGGGAGACGGTGAAGGCCATGCGCAAGGATGTGCTGGCAAAATGCTACGGCGGCGACATCTCCCGCAAGAAAAAGCTCTTGGAGAAGCAGAAGGAGGGCAAGAAGCGCATGCGCCAGATCGGCAATGTGGAGGTTCCTCAGAAGGCTTTCATGAGCGTGCTGAAGCTGGACGACAATTAGATTCGGCGGGAGGCAGAGAAGCGGCATGACCATAAAAGGAACAATGAGGGAAACGATGGGATCGGAAACCATGGAGGGAAAAGAGCTGCTGCTGTACTTTCATATTCCTTTTTGCGCAAGAAAATGTTTCTATTGTGATTTCTTGTCTGCATATGGGGATGAAGCCACAAAAAAGGCGTACATGGAGGCGCTTCTTGCCGAGACGGCGGGAAGCGCCGTTTCCTATGATTCTTATACGGTTTCATCGGTCTTTATAGGCGGAGGCACCCCGTCGGTGGTTCCGGTCTGTTATATAGAGAGGCTGATGGAGGCTGTCAGGAAGCATTATCGTCTGGCTGACAATGGAGAGATAACCATAGAGGTGAATCCGGGCACCGTGTCCGGTGAGGAGCTTGGGCGTTATCGGAGGGCAGGGATCAACCGCCTGAGCGTGGGGCTGCAGTCTGCCCGGAACGAGGAGCTTGCGCTTTTGGGCAGAATCCACACATGGGAGCAGTTTCAGGAAACCTATGGGGCAGCCAGAGAGGCAGGCTTTGAAAACATCAATGTAGATCTCATGAGCGCATTGCCGGGACAGAGGCTCTCGGACTATAAGGAGACACTGGAGAAGGTTCTTGCGCTGGAGGAGCCTCCGGAGCATATTTCCGCGTATAGTCTGATTCTGGAGGAGGGAACCCTCTTTTTCGATAGATATCGGGCCGGGGAGCTGAAGGTTCCCGACGAGGAAACCGATAGGGCCATGTATCAGGAGACAAAACGGATTCTGTATAAGCAGGGATACCATAGATACGAGATATCCAACTATGCCCGCAGGGGATATGAATGCCGCCACAACTGCGGCTATTGGAGAAGGAGGAATTATTTGGGGCTGGGAATCGGCGCCGCTTCCCTTGTCGAGAATGTGCGGTTCCGAAACGGCAGGGAGCTGGCTCCCTATCTGAAGGATCCCCTTGGATGCCACGAGGAGGTTCATACCCTGAGCAGGCAGGAGCAGATGGAAGAATTTATGTTCCTTGGCCTGCGGATGACAGAAGGGCTGGATGGGAAGGAGTTCGAGAGGCTCTTTGGCTGCAGGATGGAGGAAGTATTCGGTGAGGCGATAGAAAAGAATATCCGGGACGGCCTTCTGCAAATGCGGCGTCCTTTGGGGGGAATTGCGCTGACGGACAAGGGGCTGGATCTGAGCAATTATGTGATGGCGCAGTTTTTGCTGGAAATCCCATAGAATCTCGGTGGACACAGAAGGAGGCGGAAGCAAATTTGCCTTGCTGGGATTTCCCTTTGACAGGCACCATGGATGAACTCTGCACATAAGATATAATTAAAAGTAATCCATGGGGGTTCGACTTGGAGACTTTTCAAAAGCCGCTGACTCCGGAGGAAGAGGCAGAGTACATCCGTCTTCTGCGGGATGGCTCCCCTGAGGAGGCCGAGCAGGCGCAGAAGGTTCTGGTGGAGCGCAATCTGCGTCTGGTGGTCCACATTGTAAAGAAGTACCAGAATGTGGACGGAGAGACAGAGGATTTCATTTCCATAGGCTGTATCGGATTGATCAAAGCGATCAAGACTTTTGACGATAAAAAGGGCAGGCTTGCAACATATGCTTGTCGGTGCATCGAAAACGAACTGCTGATGTTTTTAAGGGGCAAGAAGAAGTCGTCCCGGGAGGTATCTCTCTTTGAACCTATCGGTCAGGATAAGGAGGGGAATGAGATTCATCTGGTGGACGTGATCGAACAGAACCAGCCGGACATCGTGGAGAATATGGAGCTTGACGGGGACATCAGGCGTTTGCTGGCGCTGATGGACGCCAATTTGACAGATAGGGAGAGACAGATTCTGGTAATGCGATATGGACTGTACGGAAACCGTGAGGTGACCCAGAGCGAGATCGGGGAAGCGCTGGGGATATCGAGAAGCTATGTGAGCAGGATCGAGAAGAAGGCGCTCAATAAGCTGCGGGAGAAATTCGAGGAGAGATGAAACTGCGTATAAGATAGGGAGTTCGAGAAAGTGGGATGAGTTAATTTGGCTGGGATGCTAGACTAACTCGTCCCATTCTTTGATAATAGACATAATTATTATGGAAAATTCCGAAATCTTCTTGTATGTTATTTGTAGAGCAGGTATAATTATAAATATTTTGTACAAAAAAATCTGTCGGGCTATCTATCAGGTTATTATGGGAAATAAGTTATTATTTTGCTGGACGAATACGACACACCTCTTCAGGAAGCCTGGGTGTATGGCTATTGGTACGAAATGGTGGAACTCATGAGAGGCTTGTTCAATTCTACATTCAAGGCGAATCCCTATCTGGAGAGGGCGGTTATGACAGGAATCACAAGGGTAAGCAAGGAATCGATTTTCTCTGACTTGAATCATTTGACAGTTGTGACATCCACATCCGAGATGTATGCGGATTGCTTTGGCTTTACGGAGCAAGAGGTGTATTCTGCACTGGATGAGTATGGGATGCAGGATAGGTGTGCTGATGTCAAAAGATGGTATGACGGATTTACTTTTGGAAAATGCAGGGATATATACAATCCCTGGTCTATCATCAATTATCTGAAAATAGGACGGCTTTCCACCTACTGGGCCAACACCAGCAGCAACGGACTGGTAGATAAGCTGATTCGAGAAGGAAGTGCAGAGATAAAAATGTCCATGGAAAATCTGCTGAAAGGCAAGCATCTGTATAAAGAAATTGATGAGCAGATTATTTTTAATCAGTTGGATGTAGATGAAAACGCAATTTGGAGCTTGTTTCTGGCCAGTGGATATGTGAAAGCCGAGAGTTACACATTAAACGAGGAGACAGGAGGAGATTTGTATGAGCTTGCTTTGACAAATAAAGAAGTGCATGTCATGTTCCAAAAGATGATCAGAAAATGGTTCTCTAGTACAGGGACGGTCTACAACGGGTTTGTCAAGGCATTGTTACAAGGCGACGTAAAATCCATGAACGCCTACATTAACCGCGTGGCTCTGGCCACATTCAGCTATTTTGACAGTGGGAGAAACCCCTCTATGGAGACGCAGCCGGAACGGTTTTACCATGGTTTTGTGTTGGGGCTGGCTGTGGAACTGGCGGATCGTTACATTATTACATCAAATAGGGAGAGTGGCTTTGGAAGATATGATGTGATGATGGAGCCGAAAAACAAAATGGACAATGCGGCAATAATAGAATTTAAGGTCAGGGATTCGGGAGAAGAGAAATCACTGGAGGATACTGCCGATGTTGCGTTGAGACAGATTGAGGAGCAGCGATATGAGACGGAATTGGAGAATCGGGGAATCTTGGGCGATCAAATCCGGAAATATGCTTTTGCGTTTGAAGGGAAAGAAGTTTTGATTAAACGGGGATAATTTTTTAGTCCTAACTTGATAGGAGAGTATGTGAGCAGGATCGAGAAGAAGGCGCTCAATAAGCTGCGGAAGAAATTCGAGCAGGGCTAGGCAGGAAATAAGGAGTTCAAAACACCCAGCCTGAAACCATTTGAATTCAGGCCGGGTGTTTTTTATCCTTAGGTACGGTTACTGTCCGTTATTGGAGCAGACAGAGCGGGGGGGCTGCCGCTCGATGCTCAGCTGCCCGTCATACCGGTGAAGGCTGTCAGGCCTTAAGTGGTGAGTTACCGTGATGGTCAGGCAGTCCGTCCGCTGCAGCAGCTCGTCCTCGATTCTGGCTGCCGTCTCTTTGTCCAGATTGGCCGTAAACTCGTCCAGCAGCAGAATCCTGCTCTTGCGCAGAAGGGCTCTTGCCAGACTCAGACGCTGCCGTTCTCCGCCGGAAAAATTCTTCCCGTTTTCGCTGATGACCGTGGAAAGACCCTCCGGAAGGGAGTCTATGAGGGGCTTCAGACCTGCCTGCTCCAGAGCTGCCTCTATTTCGGAGGTCTCATAGCTTTCGTCATATAGGGAAATATTGTTTCGGATCGTGTCCTGAAAGAGGAAGGTATCCTGAGACACGGTTCCGATCAGGGAGCTGAGGGACTCTCTTTTGAGCTGCCGCAGTTCTACGCCGTCAATGAGGATGGAACCGTTGTAATCGGGATAATATCCCGACAATAAGGACAGTAAGGTACTTTTTCCGCTTCCGCTGCTTCCTACCACCAGATAGTGCTTGTCTGCTTCAAACCGGAAGGAAAGATTTTGCAGGACATTTTTCCCCTCTCCGTATCCGAAGGAAAGGTTTTCCAGAGCCACGGCCTGCCGGAAATCATGAAGATCTTTGCTGCCGGTATCGTCTTTTTGCTCCAACAGCGCGCTGAAGCGTTCCAGCAGGGGCTTGGAGGCATGGAAATTTGCGATGATAGAAGGAATCTGGGTAATGGGAGATACGATGTGGCCGATCAGGTGTCCGAAAGCGATGACCAGACCGGCGGAGAACATGCCGTTTAAAGAAAAGTAGGCGGCAAGCCCCATGACCAGCACCGTGGAGAATAAGCCTATCAATTCCCCCGCTATCATGCATAGTGTTCTGCGGTTGGCATTCTGTCGTTTGGCTGTTTCTGCGTCCCGGTTCTTTCTATCATGTTTTTGCAGGATAAAGGACAGTGCCCCATAGGAGCGGATCAGGCGGAAAGCACCGAAATCGTCCTTGATCTCCGCCGTATAGGCCTCAGTGCATTTCACTTGCTTGTCCATGGCTTTTTCCAGAGGACCTGAGGTGAGCCTGCTCACGACGCTGGCGGCCAGAGCCAGAAAGATCATCAGTGCCAGCATGATAGGCTGTATCATAATACAGATCACGGCTGCGGAACCAAAGCGCACCAGATTTTCCAGCAGGGAGATCAGGTTGCCAAAATAGACCGATTCCAGCAGGTTCACATTGTTTCCCAGCTCGTTGATGTACTCGGCGCTGTTTCCTGCATCGAAATCCGATACGCTGCGGTTCATGATGCCGGCGAAGAGGTCTCGCTTCAGCCCGTATCTGGCATTGGTGAGGAGCTTCGTCTTGACATAATAGTAGAATAGCTCAAGAGAGACGGAGACGGTCACGAAGGCGATGCTTCCCAGAAGTATGCGGACAAGCTCTTGGGTGCTTTTGCCTGCGCAGTCTACCAGAGAGCTCATCACCAGAGAAAATAGGCTTCCGCCTATTCTGGAAGCGATCATTAGCACAAAAAGCAGCAGGCATGTGACCTTCTGTGTTGACATGTAACGATGGATTTGGTGCATTTTCATCTTGGTTCACTCCTTTTTTCTATTTTCCCCTCAGGCTTGTACCAAGACAATGATTTCGGCAATGTATGGACAGCGGCCTATGCGTATTGGAACTGCATAGGCGGGGAAACAGTTAGAGTGTACCGCAGAAACGAAAGAGGAGTCCAGCAATCAGGGATTGCCGGAAATGCAACGGAGCGTTGTGTCAGAGCTGGTCGATGGATTGGCGGTGCTGGGCGGCAGAGTAGGGATTTTTGTCTACTTCCAGAAGGAGGGCAATGAGGCGCGGTTTCAGCGCATCACATTTTTCACGCTGTCCCTTTTGGACATATAAGTTTGCCAGATGCCAGAGAAAGAAGTATTCTGTCTTTTTGCAATGGCACTGGCATATGGAGACTTCAAAGAATTCCGTGCGTTGGATATCCTCTGTGGCTGCCGCCGCCAGAGCGCACTGCAGCCACAGAGGTGCATTTTTCTCATGGGGAGGATTCATTATGGTCTGTATGGAAGGGTCGTCGGCAAAAAGTTTCAAAATTGTCTCGTTGTGGCCTAAGATCGACAAAGCTTCAAAATAGAGCTGCAGTGTGTCCCCGGTAGGGTCCGCCCAATACTGTGCCCTGCATTCCGAAAGGATGAAGGGCACATGTCCAAGCTGGATATGCAGCTGAACTCTCTGCAGGCGGAACCGCATGTCTCCGGTTTTTTGGGATACCTCTTCCGCGATGGCCAGCGCTCTCTGGGCGGATTCCCGGCTCTGCTGCAGGAGCAGGTGCATTTTATAAGCCTCCAATTCGATTCTTTCCTGCTCCAGAGCTTTTGGATCTCCGATTTTAAGCCGCAAAGAGGAATCTACGGTGTTTAGCTGGGACTGTAGGCAGTCGAGAGCTTCCCGGAAGTAATGGTCGTCTCTCAAAACAGAATATTTCAGCACCAAATCTTTGGCGTATTCCAGAGACGACCTTCCGAAGAGGTCATCCAGCCCTATGCCGAAGAAGTCTGCGATCTTGGGCAGCAGGGAGATATCCGGCGTTCCGTTGCCGGATTCCCATTTGGAGATGGTCTGGGGCACCAGAAACAAATACTCTGCCAGCTGGGCTTGTGTGATGTTTTTTGATTTTCTTAATGTACCGATCTTTTCCCCTATAGTCTCCTGCATGACGCACCCTCCCTTATGAGATGAATCCCTTATAGATCAGATTTATTATATCGCAAGGGATGTTTGGATGCAATTACAAAGCGGGGGTTAGAATGGAGTATGTATGCCAAGGTAATCAGCTGCAACAAAAAGAACCTTGAGAAGGAGCTTCGCAACGAGAACCGACAGTATAGAAGGCAACTGTAATAAGTAAAAGAGCGTATGGAAAGTCGGCAAAAACTTTATATGTATAATTTACTTTTCAAAAGGCGCTGTTTATTGTATAATGAAAGCAGTGAAAGAAGGTGACTTTTGGGTACAATAGAGCAAAGGGAGAAAATCTTATGGAAAAATTGATGTACATGATGATGCTTGAGAAAAGCAAGACCTATAACAAAATGACAAAACAAGTGGTTATGGAACACGTTGAGAACATAAGAAAGCTGGACGATGAAGGGAAGCTGGAAATCTGCGGTGTCTTTAAAGGCTATCCGGGAATGGCAGGTATGTATATCCTAAAAACAGAGAACCGTGAAGAGGCAGAAGAAATTTGCAAATCAGAGCCGCTGGTTATAGGAGGATATGTAAACTACAAATTAGTAGGCTTACAGATTGCAAACCGGGAAAATAATTATTTGCTATAATTGTGGAAAGGAACAAAACCGGGCAAATAGAATTCGGCCTACATGAAAACTGAAAAACCGCCGCTACATAAAACGGCACATCGAAACAAGAAATCAAGAAAAGGTTTCTTGTTTTTCGTTAATTTGGGGATTTTGAAAAATTGCCGGTGTTATGCCACGCAAAGGTCTCTATACATGCTTTATTGATGAAATTCTATCGTTATTTAAGCCACAATTGAAGTTTTGATTTCTATTGCAATTATGTCCGGTCTGTGTTAAAGTAAGTATAAGAAAATTTTGGTTATCTGTTTTGTTTCTGATATAGATAAAATTTCTATAATCTGTTCTGTTTCTAATATTAGAGAAATTCCCGTTATCTGTCCAGTTTTGGTAAAAGAAAAATTCCCATTATCTGTCCAGTTTTGGTAAAAGAAAAATTCCCATTATCTGTTCTGTTTTGGTAAAAGAAAAATTCCGATTATCTATTCTGTTTTGGTAAAAGAAAAGTTCCTATTATCTGATCCGTTTCTGATATAAGAAAAATTCCCGTTATCCGTTCCGGTTCCGCTTATCTTTCACAAGATATTTCTATACTTGTATTATTCATTTTATTTCTAAGCGCAAGAACATTATTCGTATGTATTCCATTTTTTAGTATTCGTATTGCATATTGCCTTTTGGGGATATGAGAAGGAGGATTATGTTCAGCACGGTTATTTCCGGCGCCCTTCAAGGGGTATCGGCCTATCTTGTCTCTGTGGAGGTGGATGCATCCAGAGGGCTTCCTATCTTTTCTATGGTAGGTTCTTTAAGTCAGGAGGTCAGGGAGTCCAGAGAGAGGGTCTTGGTGGCCTTGAAAAATGTAGGTCTGCATTTGCAGCCATGCCACATTACGGTGAATCTGTCCCCTGCGGATAGGAGAAAGGAGGGGACGGCCTTTGACCTGCCCATCGCAGTGGGGCTGCTGGAGGCTTTGGAGATTGTTCCCAAGGAGGCCGGGGACGGCATACTGTTTCTGGGGGAGCTGGGGCTGGGCGGTGAGCTGAAGATGATCCGGGGCGTGCTGCCTATGGTGAGGGCGGCTGCGGCGCAGGGAATCCGCCAGTGTATCGTGCCCACAGCCAATGTTCGGGAGGGCGCGGTGATTCCGGGCATAGCGGTGAGAGGGGCGGACAATATTCTGGAGGTGATGAATTTCCTGACGGCGGAGGAGGAAGAGAGGGAGCGGCTTCTGCCCTCCGTACTTGTGGATACGGGCAGGCTTTTTGGGGCAGGTGCAGGAAAAAACACCAAAAGGCCTGATTTCTGCGAGGTAGTGGGGCAGGAGACGGCCAGACGGGCAGCGGAGATTGCTGCCGCAGGGTTTCACAATCTGCTGATGGTGGGGCCGCCCGGAGCGGGGAAATCTATGATTGCCAAACGCATTCCCGGCATTCTGCCGCCTCTGGGGCTGGAGGAGAGCTTGGAGGTGACATCCGTGGTCAGCGTTGCAGGACTTTTGGAGGAGGGAGAGACTTTGGTAACGGAGCGTCCATACAAGAGCCCTCATCATACCATTTCGCAGGCGGCTCTGATCGGAGGAAGCGCCGTGCCGAAGCCGGGCATGATATCGCTGGCTCATAGGGGAGTGCTTTTTTTGGACGAGCTCCCCGAATTTCAGAGGGGTTCTCTGGACGCGCTCCGCCAGCCGTTGGAGGAACGGAAGGTGAATATTTCCCGGATGAGCGGCAATGTGACTTATCCCAGCGACTTTATGCTGGTCTGTGCCATGAACCCATGCCCCTGCGGCTATTATCCTGATAGGAACCGCTGCCGCTGTACGGAAAATCAGGTGCGGAAATACATGGGCAGAGTGTCCGGGCCTATTCTGGACAGAGTGGATCTGTGCGTGGAGCTTCAGGCTGTGGAATACAAGAACTTGATGGGAGAAAAGCAGCTTGAAGATAGCGCTGCCGTCAGAGGGCGGGTAGAGAGGGCAAGAGAGAGGCAGAAGCTTCGGTTTCAGGAAACGGGATACCGTTTCAACGGAGATATTGAAGCGTCTGCCATAGAGAAGTATTGCGGTCTGGGACCGGAGGAGCAAAACTGCATGGAACAGCTGTATTCGGCCCTGCAGCTCAGTGCCAGAGCGTATCACCGCATTCTGAAGGTGGCCAGAACCATAGCGGATCTGGCCGGCGATGAACACATCGGGACAGAGCATTTGATGGAAGCCTCCTTTTATAGGCCGTCACTGGAGTATTGGAGGTTTTAAAAGGCAGCTTTACAGCAGTACAGTATGCCGGGGGATAGGGGGGATGGTGTATGAGCCAAAACGAGTGGGAGGAACAAGAGAGGATATACGGATGCTGGCTGTGTAATTGTCCCGATATAGGCAATAGGCAGCTGAACTTGCTTACAGAGATCTGCGGCGGCTCGGAGGCGGCGTACTTTGCGGACTTGGAGACATGGGGAAAGGCGCTGTCGCCCAAGCAGGTGGAGCGCCTGAAGGCGCATACTGCAGGATGGCGTCCCAAAGAGGAGTATCAAAGGATGTTGGATAGGGGAATCAGGCTGGTGACGATTGGAGACGCGGCATATCCTAAGAGGCTGAAAGAGATTCCCGATGCTCCATACGGCCTTTTTTACCTTGGGAAGCTGCCCTATGAGGATGCACCTGCAGTGGCGGTCATAGGAGCCAGAGAATGCTCCGAGTACGGAAGGTATGTGGCGGGACAGCTGGGAGCTGCATTGGGCAGAAAAGGAATACTGCTGATCAGCGGCATGGCCAGAGGGGTGGACGGAATCAGCCAGAAGGCGGCGTTAGATGCCGGGGGGTATTCTGCGGGAGTGCTGGGGTGCGGTGTAGATATCTGCTATCCGAAGCAGAACAAGGAGCTGTATGAGAGACTTTTGGATTGCGGCGCGGTGATGTCCACATATCCGGTGGGAACACCGGCCTATGCAAGGAATTTTCCGCCGAGAAATCGCATTGTCAGCGGGCTGGCTGACGCTGTTGTTGTAATAGAAGCCAGAGCAAAGAGCGGGACTCTGATCACGGTGGACATGGCGCTGGAACAAGGCAGGGAGGTCTATGTGGTGCCGGGGCGCGTGACGGATAGACTGAGCGATGGCTGTAACCGCCTGATTAAGCAGGGGGCGGCGGTGCTGCTTGATCTGGAGGAGTTTTTGGAAGAGATCGGGGAACTCCGGGAGAGAAAGGGAGGTTTTCAGGATAGGGACGGACAAGGGAAAATAGATGGGGACAAGGGCAAATGGACGGAGAGGACGAGGGGCGGCGAAGGAAAAACAGCGAAGAGGGACAAGGCTTTGGCAGAGGAGGAAACGAAAAGAGATGTGACATCCGGAGAGAGTTTTGAACTTGGCGGCCGTATGCCGAAGAAGCTTTCTTGTGAGATGGACGCGGTCTATCAGATTCTGGATTTTACGCCCAAGTCCGCAGAGGAGATTCGCAGGGGGCTTCCGCCGGCTTATCAGAACGGGCAGATTACGGCTTGGCTTATGGGGCTTATGGTTGAAGGGCTTGTGATTCAGGTCAGTCCGGGGCATTTCTGTCTGAAGGGATAACAGCCCATGGGCAGGCTGATCTGTGGGCTCGTTGGGGGGCTGTCCGGATTGTCTGGAAGGCTGAAATAGGGCAGAGGAATAGGCGCAGGCCGAAGCCCGCACCCCAAGATGAGCCGGGGCGCAAGGTTTTGATGGATTATTTGCGGCGTATGGATTATAATGGGTATATTGGCATCGGAGCGGATCGTTTTGAGAAGGAGGCATTTTATGCATAGGGACAATACAAAAGTGGTGACTATAGGGGATAGGAAGATAGGCGGAGGGAATCCGATTCTGATTCAGTCCATGACAAATACAAGGACGGAGGATGTGGAGGCCACAACGGCCCAGATTCTGGAGCTGGAGCAGGCAGGCTGTGAGATCGTCCGGTGCACGGTGCCGGACATGACGGCAGCAAAGGCCCTTGGGGAGATCAAGCGGCGGATCCACATTCCTTTGGTTGCGGATATTCATTTTGATTACAAGATGGCCATTGCTGCCATGGAGAACGGTGCAGACAAGATTCGCATTAATCCCGGCAATATCGGAAGCGCCGAGAAGGTGAAGGCTGTGGTGGATACGGCGAAGGAGCTTCAGATTCCTATCCGCATCGGAGTCAACAGCGGCTCGCTGGAGCGGCAGCTGGTGGAGAAGTACGGGGGAGTCACGGCGCAGGGGATCGTGGAGAGCGCTCTGGACAAGGTACATATGGTGGAGGATATGGGATATGATGATATTGTAATCAGTATTAAGTCCTCCGACGTGCTTATGTGTGTGGAAGCCCATGAGATTTTGGCGCAAAAGACCTTGTATCCTCTCCATGTGGGGATCACGGAGGCGGGAACGGTACAGAGCGGAAATATCAAATCCGCCATTGGGCTGGGATTAATTTTGCGTCAGGGCATCGGAGACACCGTTCGGGTATCCCTCACCGGAGATCCCGTGGAGGAGATCAGATCTGCCAAGCTGATACTGCGCACGCTGGGGCTGCGCAAGGGAGGCATCGAGGTGGTGTCCTGCCCTACCTGCGGCAGAACAAAAATTGACCTTATCGGCCTTGCGGCCAAGGTGGAGAAGCTTGTGGAGGATTATCCTCTGGAGATCAAAGTGGCCGTCATGGGCTGCGGGGTGAATGGGCCCGGGGAGGCAAGAGAGGCTGATCTGGGCATAGCGGGAGGAGACGGAGAGGGGCTTCTTTTCAAAAAAGGAGAGATTCTCCGCAAAATGCCTGAGGGAGAACTGTTGAACGCGCTGAGGGAAGAATTGGACAACTGGAAATGATGACAAAGCAGAAACCATTTTTTGAGGTGTTTCCTACCCTTGAGATAAAGGGGGTGTTGCACGATAAGCTGGAGCAGGCAAAGGTAGAGAGGCTGTCTGCCACAAAGCAGAAAGATAGGCTGACGGTATATCTTTTCAGCACCAGACTGATATTGAAGGAGGATATCTGGGCTGCGGAAAGGGAGATCAAGAGTCAGCTTTTTCCCTATGCCTCCATGGAGGTAAGGATTCTGGAGCGATTTGAGCTGTCCTCCCAGTACACGCCGGAAAATCTTATGGCCGTGTATAAGGACAGTATTCTTGCGGAACTGCGGGAGTACAGCCGCGTGGAGTACAATGCGTTCCGCACGGCGGAGATCTCTTATCCGGCGGAGGGACATATACGGCTGGCCGTGGAGGATTCGGTGCTGAACCGCAGCAAGGAGCCGGAGCTGATCCGGGTTCTGGAGAAGATTTTTGTGGAGCGCTGCGGCCTGCGGACGGGGGTGGAGGTGGTCTATAGGGAGGCCCGTCTGGGGAGGTTCACAGAGGACGATGAGCTGAAGATCCAGATGCGGGTGAACGAGATCTGCCGTCATGCAAAGATAGGAGGGGAAGAGGACGGCGGCTGGGGGGAAGGACAGAACGGAGCAGTAGGAAGGCCGGGAACTATAGGAGCAGGCCGAAACAAAGGGGCAGCATTGTCCGGAAACACTTCGGGAAGGAACGGCCAAGGAAGCGGGCAGGCTGCCGGTATGGGTCTGGGTACTGGTCAGGGAGTCAGAGGAAACGGGCAGAATGGACAAGGGGATGCCAAAGGTATACAAGGAGGCGCTCCGCCATGGATGGAAGGATCAAAAGCTGCGCCGGGCAGCGGAGCTCAGGCGGCAGTGCCGGGAGCTGCGTCCGGGGAGACTGGCTCCTACAGAGGGCAGAGCCAGACGGCGGGACAGGATTCGGCACAGGGCCATGGCAGTGTCAGACAAGCCGGAGGAGGCTCCTTTGGCCGCGTGGGAAGTTTTTCAGGCAAGGGAGGCTTCAAGCGTGGAGAGTTCAGAAAAGGCGGCGATTCCCGTCCCCTGAAGCAGTCTGATGATCCAAACGTGATCTACGGCAGGGATTTCGAGGAGGAAGCCATGCCCATCGAGGATGTGATAGGAGAGATGGGCGAGGTGGTTCTCCGGGGCAAGATCATCAAGGTGGATTCCCGGGAGATCAAGAATGAAAGAACCATTGTCATGTTTGACATGACGGATTTCACGGATACCATGACGGTGAAACTGTTTACCAAGAACGAGTACGTGAAGGAGCTGACGGGTGCGCTGAAGCCGGGAGGCTTCATCAAGGTCAAGGGCATGGCCCTGCTGGACAAGTTTGACCATGAACTGACCATCGGTTCTCTGACGGGAATCAGGAAAATAGAAGATTTTACTACCGTGAGAATGGATTCTGCACGCCATAAGCGGGTGGAGCTGCACTGCCATACCAAGATGAGTGACTTTGACGGGGTATCCGAGGCCAAGGATATCGTAAAGCGGGCTTATAAATGGGGGCACCGGGCCATAGCCATCACAGATCATGGAGTAGTGCAAGGCTTTACCGATGCATATCATGTTTGGGCGGATCTGTGGAAGGAGGAGGCGGCGAAGCGCAAGGAGGCCGGGGATGAGAAACCGGATAGGCAGGATTTTTTCAAGATCATTTACGGGGTGGAAGCTTATCTGGTGGATGACCTGAAAGAAATCGTCACGGGAGACAAGGAGCGAAAGCTTGAAGGAGATTTTGTGGTATTTGATATTGAGACCACAGGATTCTCTCCCGTGAACAACCGCATCATTGAGATCGGTGCAGTAAAGCTCAGGGACGGCAAGGTGCTGGATCGCTTTTCTGCGTTTATCAATCCGCAGGTGCCAATCCCCTTTGAGATAGAGAAGCTTACGGGCATTCGGGACGATATGGTGAAGGATGCGCCTCTGGTGGAGGAGGTTCTCCCTAAATTTTTGGAATTCGCCAGCGGCAGCGTACTGGTGGCGCATAATGCGGGCTTTGACATGAGCTTCATCATAGAGAATGTGAGACGTCTGGGCTTAAGCGTTCAGGGGGGAATCTTTCAGCCCCATACCCATTGTGGGGAGACGGGAGGGACGGTTTCGGATTCCCAAGGAGCGGAAGAGCGTCAAAGCATAGAAGGCGCTTCTGGGACGGAAGAGGATGAAATGACAGAGGGGGCTGGGGAGACAACAAAATCTTCGGCTGCGGAATTTACTTACATAGACACGGTGGGAATTGCCAGAGTCCTATTGCCTAATCAGGCGAAGCATACTCTGGACGCTGTGGCAAAGACCCTGAACGTGTCGCTGGAAAACCATCACCGGGCGGTGGACGATGCGGAATGCACGGCATGGATTTTTTTGAAGCTCTTGGAGATGCTGAAGGATGGGGGGATTTTCACATTAGCCCAGCTGAACGCATTGGGAGAGGCCAATGTGGAGCTGACAAAGAAGCTTCCCTCTTACCATGCCATCATTCTGGCAAAAAACGATCTGGGCCGAATCAATCTCTATCGGATTGTGACCCAGTCCCATTTGACTTACTATCATAGCCGGCACCCCAGATTGCCCAAGAGTCTGGTGGAGAAGTACCGGGAGGGGCTGATTCTGGGCAGCGCATGCGAGGCGGGAGAGCTTTATAGAGCTTTGCTGGACGGACAGAGCGATATGCAGATAGCCAGAATCGTAAATTTCTATGACTATCTGGAGATTCAGCCCGTGGGCAACAACAAATTCATGGTTGCGGCGGAGAGGATACGAAACATACATTCCCTTGAGGACATCCAGAACATCAACAAACGGATCGTGAAGCTGGGAGAGGAGTTCCACAAGCCGGTGGTGGCCACCTGCGACGTACATTTCCTTGATCCGGAGGATGAGGTCTACCGCCGTATCATCATGGCTGGGAGAGGCTTTGAGGATGCGGATGATCAGGCTCCGCTGTACCTGCATACCACGGATGAGATGCTGGAGGAGTTTTCTTATCTGGGAAGCGACAAGGCCTATGAGATTGTGGTAGAAAACACCAATATGATTGCGGACATGGTGGAGTCCATTGACCCGGTGCGCCCTGACAAATGCGCGCCTGTGATTCCGGACAGCGACAAGACCCTGACGAAGATCTGCTATGATAAGGCCCATGAGATCTATGGACCCCAATTGCCAAAAATTGTGGAGGACAGGCTGCAGAAGGAGCTGAATTCCATTATCAAGAACGGATTTGCGGTGATGTACATCATTGCCCAGAAGCTGGTGTGGAAATCCGTGGAGGACGGCTATCTGGTGGGTTCCAGAGGGAGCGTGGGAAGCTCTTTCGTGGCTACCATGGCGGGCATCACGGAGATCAACCCCCTGAGTCCTCATTATTATTGCAGCAGCTGCCATTATGTGGATTTTGAGGAGGATGACGTGAAGGCCTATGCGGGCAAGGCGGGAACCGATATGCCGGACAAAATCTGTCCGGTCTGCGGCCAGCCTCTGCATAAGGACGGCTTTGACATTCCTTTCGAGACATTCCTTGGCTTCAAGGGGGACAAGGAGCCGGACATCGACCTGAACTTTTCCGGAGAATATCAGTCCAAGGCCCATAAATATACGGAGGTCATCTTCGGCGCAGGGCAGACCTATCGGGCGGGCACCATTGCAACGCTGGCGGAGAAGACGGCTTTCGGCTATGTAAAGAATTATTTTGAGGAGAGGGCCAAGCATAAGCGCAAGAGCGAGATCGAGCGCTTGTCCATCGGCTGCACGGGAGTGCGCAGAAGTACGGGACAGCATCCGGGCGGCATCGTGGTGCTGCCTTTCGGGCAGGACATCAACTCCTTCACGCCGGTACAGCATCCTGCCAACGATATGACTACAGATATTGTCACGACACATTTTGACTATCACTCTATAGATCATAACCTGCTGAAGCTGGACATTCTCGGACATGATGATCCTACCATGATTCGTATGCTGCAGGATTTGACGGGTGTGGATCCGCTGACCATTCCTCTGGACGGACAGGATGTTATGTCACTGTTCCAGAGCACGGATGCTTTGGGCATTAGCCCGGAACAGATCGGGGGGACGAGGCTGGGGATTCTGGGGATTCCTGAGTTTGGCACCGACTTTGCCATGCAGATGGTCATAGACGCCCAGCCTAAGGCCTTCTCGGATCTGGTGCGTATTTCCGGGCTGGCCCATGGGACAGACGTGTGGCTGGGGAACGCCAGAGATCTGATCATGAGCGGTACGGCTACGATTTCTACCGCGGTGTGTACCAGAGACGATATCATGCTTTATCTCATGCAGATGGGGGTGGAGCCCAGCCTATCCTTCACTATCATGGAAAGCGTCCGGAAAGGGAAGGGTCTTAAGGATGAATGGATAGCGGAGATGAAGGAGCATGATGTGCCCGACTGGTACGTGGCTTCCTGCAAGAAGATCAAATATATGTTTCCCAAGGCTCATGCGGCTGCATATGTCATGATGGCATGGCGCATCGGCTACTGCAAGATACATTATCCGCTGGCTTATTACGGTGCGTTCTTCAGCATTCGGGCAAAGGCGTTCTCTTACGAGCTGATGTGTCAGGGCCAAGCGCATCTGGAGGCCGTGATGGCTGACTACAAGCGCCGCATGGACGCTGCGGCCAACAAGGAGCCGGGAGCGCAGCCTCTCTCCAATAGAGAGGAGCTTGCGTACAACGATATGAGAGTAGTGCAGGAGATGTACGCCAGAGGGTACGAGTTCACGCCCATTGACATTTTCACGGCTCAGTCCAGATCCTTCCAGATCGTGGGGGACAAGCTGATGCCTTCCATAAACAGTATAGAAGGCCTTGGCGAGAAGGTGGCCGATGCCATTGTGGAGGCGGCGAAGGACGGACCGTTTCTGTCAAAGGAGGATTTCAGGGAGCGCACTAAGGCCTCTAAGCCCATCATAGACATGATGGATTCCTTGAATCTGCTGGGGAATCTGCCGGAGACGAATCAGCTGAGCTTATTCGATTTCTGAAGCCGGAATTTCCTGACCGGCGCCCTTGCTAATGCCTTTGTTTTTACGATAAGATTCGGCCGAAAAAATATTTGCAAAATTTTTTGAAAAAATTTGAAAAAAGGGCTTGCATTTTTTTGGAATATGTAGTAGTATATCCCGTTTTAAACACTTGAATAGTTTAAAAAAGCCGATATCCCGCATAAACACTGGGAGTGTCGGCTTT
>RAZA01000023.1 GCA_003612485.1 bacterium D16-50 | reverse complement strand
CTCCTTTTCGATAAGAATTTCCATATCTTGATTCTTACCAAAAAGGAGCCATTCTTTACCTAAGACACAAACTTTTTTACACTACCGCATTTTGGGTGGTTCTTATTCAATTTTTAAGCGCACAAACTGAAATTTCTGTGTCAGACAAAACGTTTTAATCTGACATATTATAAACAACAATCTTATAATCTCCAATAAAATTACTACATTTGGCAGCTAAAGTATATGTATCTGAACGCTCCAAAGTGAAAAAAGTTTCTAACGCTTTTGCGCTGTCTAATGTATATACTTCATTTCCAACTGAATCATATAAGACCATATCTAAATTCCCGCTTATAATATCAGACTTGAATGAAAACTTTATTCTATCGCCTGCTTCTCCCGAAAACGAAATATCAGAAGTTGTAGTTATTTGCTCTGAATAACTTTTGCTCATATTGCCTAATACTTTGGGGCTGGTTATTAGATGGATACTTATTGCGCTGACTACTACAATGATTATAACGATTATAAAACTTGTCTTTTTCATCCCAATGTTCCCTTTCAAATTCCGATTTGTTGTCGCTTTATTATATATCCATTTTTCAAAAAATGAAAGCGATTTCTTATACTTTCTGTTCATCAAAACGGAACTTAAACAGGGCAGTGACAAGCCGCTGTTTTATGCTGTCCTCGGTATCCCTGTCGATATGCCCGTTTTCAATGGCGGCAATTCGGATTTGCTTGCTGTAATGCCGTAAAACCTCGTCCACGGCTTCCGGCTCTCCGTTGGTCGCCCGGACAATCGTTTCATAGGGCAAAAGGTTCGGATTTCCCATGTGAAAGCACCTCCATTTCTTTGTGCAGAAGCCGTAAAGTCCTGCGGATTTGATACCCGGTCGTACTCCGGCAGCGTCCGTACATTTCCCCGCTTTCCCGTTGTGTGTAATGCCCGAAAAAGTAAAGGAAAATGATTTCCCGGTTCTTCTCCGGCAGAGATAACAGGGCGGCGGCAAGCTCCCCATTGGTGAGGATAACTGTTTGACCGCATATCGTAATGGGGTATTCTTCATAGGGTGCTTCAAAATATTCGTCTGTTGTGCTTAAAGGATAAAACTTTTCTTCTGTGAGGTATTCAAGGGATATTTCTTTTTGCCGCCGCCTGCTCCTGTCACGCCATGCGTTGATAGCCGCAAAGCGTATGACGGTCTTGCAATAGCCGTTGAAAGTATACATGATGTGTTCTCTGTATGCTTCTGTGCAAGACATAAGCGATTCCCCCTTTCTCCCACATGGGGCGGTGCGTAGTTTACAGTTCCGTATATGAAATTTGTGTTCCGTTATAGTTAATAGTTAAGGACACATTTTGCTGAATCTCAAGCAGTACATAGTTTCCAGTTGTAGTACCCATATCAAAAACATTTACCGTACCACTATTACGGTCTGTGTAAATTTCCGGCTGGAAAGTGTAATTGTAAGGCAAGCCGCCAAAATAGATATATTGATACCCGGCACTTTTAATTACATACCATGTTTCTGTATCGCAAGAGCTTATAATATCCCTAAGTTCTTCTGAAAGTTCTTCCTTTGTTACTCTGACACTTCTTCCAATATTTTGGTCTTTTAACGGCACATCTGAATTATCAAGTGAATCTTCTTTTTCCAGTGGCACTTCTAATTGGTTGTCCGGTGAATACTCGTCCATATCATAAAGCAATTCATCTGCTTCTGATTCTGTAAGATATTCAACATTTGTAATGGAATTATTTTTATCCCGTAACACACGCAAATCTATACTTCCCTCGTTATCAAAAATAAAATTTTCAAAAGAGCCATTCATTCGTAAGTCCATAAAAATTCTGACACGTTCACCGTGATAGTAGTAAATACCGTCTGTGACAGTGATTCCATGCTGTTCGTATTCTGTGGAATATTGATTCTCCGTTTTCTCTGTTTTATTTTCAGTTTCTTTTATATTTCTATCCGATTCGGTTTTTATTGATACTTCATTCGGCTTGCCATTATCTTTCAAAACTAAGTTATTGTTAGTCGCAGGAGAGGCGGCATACGCACCAGCCACAAAAAAACAAACGCAAACTAAAACAGAGAAAATAGCGGTAATGGCAATAATGCCCTTTGATTTTTTCTTAAATTTCATAATAGCACCTAACCTTTCTTTTAACTGTTCTGCTCCCTCTGTCAAAGTGACAGAAGCTAAAGAACTTTTGTAGAGATTGTTTGACTGCAAAAAGGAAATCAGAGTATCTCCATATTCACGCCTTGCTTTGTCGTCAAGTATGGATATAACTTTTTCATCACATGACAATTCACAAGATTTATTCACTTCCTTTTCCAACAAATATACAAAAGGATTGAACCAATGGGCACAGACAACAATCTGTATCAGCCATTTGTAGAACATATCCCTCTGCTTGTAGTGGGTTAGCTCATGCACAAAGATATAAGACAATTCTTTATCGTCCAATTCGCAGGCTGGTAAAACAATTCTTGCACGAAAGAAGCCAATCATTATAGGGGAAGCAATCAACGGATTGCGGGATAGCTCCACTCTTGTTTTGATATTCAGTTTTTCTTCACAATCAGATAGCAAATTCAAGGTTTTAATATCCGATACTTCTGTACTACCCGCTTTGATGTATTGGATAAAGCCTTGGTAAATCGTTATCTTACGCACAAATAGAACCAATGCAAATACTGACCAGATAAAAAACAGGCAGACGTATCTGTTAAATGGCTCACGCATAGCGGCGGCTATATCCCGGTTTGCCTGTATTGGCTCTGTTTTACTGTTATCTGTATTTGCGGGAGCTGGTACATTCGGGCTTGTAGGGATTTCATTTGTTATCACTGTTGTGCTGGGCTTTTCAAACAGGCTCCCAACAATCGTAGTATCGGGAATAAAAGGAAGTAAAAACCGCAACGCAACAATTATCCAGATATAGTATTGCCATCGCTTGCTGAATCTGCTTTTATATAGCGGTTTCAATCCCAAAATGAGAAGTAATAACAGTGTGCCGGAAACAGACAGCGACAATAATATTTTCATAAATTCATTCATTTTCTTTTCTCCAAAACGATTCAATTTCTTTCAACTCGTCTGCTGAAAGAATATCCTGCCGCAACAAGGTTGACACTAAATTTTTCACATTCCCGCCGTAGACTTTATCAAGAAAGCTGTGGGTCTGCATGGTCTGATATTCTGCTTCTGTTACCATAGCCACATACTCATTCTTCCTGCCGATTTTTTTGACTTTTAAGAACTTTTTTTCTCCTAATCGGGAAAGCAGTGTGAGTACGGTATTATTCTTCCATTCGTTCTTGTCTTTCTCCAATTCCTCCATGATGACGGAGTATAAAGCTGCCCCTCCATTCCTCCAAATGATTTTCATTAGTACCAATTCGGATTCAGAAATTTGCTGTGCCATTTTGTCCTCCTTTTACCTTAACGTTTTGTGGGTATATGAATATCTTAACATTTTGTAGGTGATAATGCAATACCCTAAAAGAAATTTAAGAATTTATAAAAAGATATGAAAGATAGGGGGGATTCCGTAGTAGTCGGCACTGTGCGTAATGTGCATAACTTGCTATCTTATGGAGTTGTGGGAAAGTCTGTTTGCAGAATATGGGAAAGCTGCACTTTAGCTTTTCCATATTCTGTGAACGGACTTTTCCATGACGGAATAGCAAGTTATACACATTTCCACGGTGCTTGTCTTTTGGTCTTTGTTTTCTTTGGTTCGGAATAGTGTGGTGCTGGCGGTCTATCTCTTGTTTTCGGTTGTTTGCTTCTTTACCGTACATGAGCATTCATCCAGGGTGTATAGTTTGCCGCGCTGAAATCAACCGCAGGCACATCTTCTATTGTATACAGAGGCACTTCAGGCACTTCTTCCAGCCGTTCGTCCTCATTTAGTATTTCCGCCCCATCGCTTTTGTGGGAAGCCTCCTGTACCGCCTCTTCACTCTGCTGTGTGGGAATTTCTTCCCTTTTCTGAACGGAAAAAAATAGGATAGCCCCAATGACAGCCGCCACCGCCGCCCCTGCGGCGGCAATGCCTATTATCATCCCTCCTAAGCGCCCGGATTTTGTCATTGAAGGCACTGCCTTTTGCTGCGGCCTCATGTGCTCCCCGGAGGAAACAGGTATTCCCCCTTTTCCCGCCATACTCTGCCTTGCCCCGCATTTAGAACAAAAGGCTGCTCCATCTTTTAATTCCGTTCCGCATTTTTCACAGCGCATACTCCCTTATCCTCCTGCAAGCGTATTAAACCGACTATATGCCTCCTTGGCTCTTTCCACACAAACCTGAGCGTTTTGTACAAGATCGTAATCATGAGCCACAATCTCCCCCTCCAGACAGGTCACGGTTTTGTCTCCGATTTTGGTAAACATCACGTTTCCCTGAGTATCATAATAATATCGCCAGTCCGGTTCGTCGTTATAGGAATATTCGAGCCCCCTCTGCACGATCAGAACCGTCACAGAATCCTCGGTAAATTCTTTCGTATATCTGCGGAAATCTCCCTCTCCGTACACCTTAATATACCCATTGCTGTGGAAGGCCGGAGTGTTTCCTTTTGACGCGCCTCTGACTTCAATATAATCCACAGCCTGCGCATAGCGGCTTACATACAGATTCCACCGCCGCGCTTTTTCTTCCGGGCTGTAACCCTCCCTTTCTCCAAAGGCTCCAAGCGCTGCAGCCGCATGCTCTCTCTCCAGCGCCAGATCACGCAGAAAGCCGGCCTGTTCCGCCGAAAGAAAGCACTGGTACAGTGTATATGCACATTCCAGATCAAAGGCATACTTTGTGTAGGCATCCAGATATGCTTCCGCCGCTTCCCGCAGCTCTTCTTCCCAGACGGCATCCTCTAGATACAAATCCGCAAAATAAAGCCCGTCTCCGGACATATCTGTCATGCTGCTCAGAAGCATATATTTCTCCACAAATTCTCCCCGGGCCGCCGCAGCTTCTGCCCAGACTTCCTCCAGATAATCCGTCAGCAGATTACAGAGTGCGCTGCGCTGCTGCTGTACCTGATCCTCCACGATCTGTCCGCTTTCATTGAAGACTCCCCCCAGCCACTTCCCGAACAGCACTTCACCCACCATCCCTGTTTGAGAAACGTTTTTCTGAGCTGTCTGAAATCCCTCCACATCATAGCAGGTAGAGAGATTTCCTCCTTCCGTCTCGGCCAGAATCTTATATTCCTGCAGAACTTCCTGCATCTTCTGCAGGCCGTCGGCCCTATCTGTGCCTTCGGCAGCCTGCTCTGTGACCTTCCCCGGCAATCTGGTCTGTGTATAAAAAAGAAGCTGTGCCTCCACAGCCGCATACTGGCGGGCCAGCAAACGCAGCGTCCCGTGAGCCGTGCCGACGCCTCTGCTTCCCTGCCCTGCAATATCCCCGATTTCCTTCTCCCGCATGGAAACAGAATATAGAATCTGCGCTACCTTATAGATTTCCGCCGCATTGATTTCCTCCTCCTGCAAAAACAGACTTAGCTTATACACATCCCGTCTCTGTCTGTCTACAATGCTCTGCAGAAGTACTGTCGGCGTATCGTCAGCATTATTCCACCGATTTACAAAGTCCACTGCCGAAAACAGATTCACGCCGATCACATCCGTCACCATATCCTGCAGAGCTCCCTCGGCTAACCCGGAAAGGTAATCCGGGATCTGCGCCCCGGCGCTCTGCAGAACATCCCGGCAGATATCTTCCACGGATTTCCCCTCAGAAGCCGACTGAATCATTGTTTTGACGCCCTCTGAGAGAACCGGATTCCCAGTGACCTCATCCACCAGAACCTCCTGAATGGAGAACTGCTCTCTGGGCGGCACGGCCACAAAGGAAGTTCCCTCCATGAAATCAGCCACAACGGAGCGCACTGCCTCTCTCAGCAAAATCTTCTGCCCGTACAGTGCCTCTATCTGCCTCTCCCGCTCCGCAGCCAAATCAACAGCGATATCCCTCGGGGGCGTCTCCGGAACTTCCTCCAATACATCTCCTTCCAAAGTCTCCGAATCTGCCCATATCACACCCGGCATTTCTATATCCTCTCCGGAGATCTTTTCGCTGCCGCTTTTTCCTTTTATCAGAAAAAATACGGCGGCGGCCAAGATCCCCAGAACAGCCACGCTGGTTCCGATCATCAAAACCGGTTTACTCCGCACTGCCGCTTTGCCTATGCTGCCGTTTTTATTTTGCGGAGCGCCGGTGACGGGCTCTCCGCATTTCTTGCAAAAAAACACGCCATCCGGCAGTTTTGTGCCGCACTTTTTACAGTACATAAAGGGCCTCCTTTATTCCGGTGTCTTGGCGCCGCATTTGGGACAGAACCGGGCCCCCACGGAATACTCCGTACCACACTGGCTGCAAAATTTCTTGCCTCCTGAGGTTGTCTGCGTTCCGGCAGATATTCCCGAAGCTGTATCAGCGCTTCCGTTTCCTCCGGCAGAGGGCTTCTGTATGAGGAATCCATCCGTAAATGTGACGGATCCATCCGTAAATTGAATCAGCGGCCCCTTTCCCTTTACAAAGACAAGTATGTACCAGACAAGGGCGGCAATCAAAAACAATAGGAATATAAAACTAACTATAAAACTAAATATGTAACCAATCGTATAATTGACAATATATATACCGCTCAATATATTCCTCCTCTAAACATTACTGTCAGTCCAATCAGTCCCAATACATTACTGACACCCAGAAGAATCAGCACCATCAGCCGATTCCCCTTAATGATCTCCAGCCCCGTTACAGCAATTACCAGCAGCCACAGAATAACTCCGAGAATTCCGCCAAATAAAAAAACTCCTATTGTATTCAGTACAAGAACCCCCAGCGCCACATAATCCAGATAGGGCATTAACTTTGCTATGACCTGATTCTGCAGAACCTTGTGCCGCAGGCCTTCCACAACTCGTTCGCTCTTCTCCACAACGCTTTCCATTGTCAGACCCGCTTTGGAAGCGGCCCCGGATCCTGCGCCGGTCCCTGAAATATCTGCTGTCTGTGAGCCCGCCGGCCCGAAACTCCCGGTCTGCTGAGGTATGGCATTCTGCTCCGGCCGAGCCTGAGCCGTCGGCTGCGCCATCATAGACTGATTCACCGCCATGGCCGTCCCCATCACCTTCATCATGGATTTTTCCATCCGAAGCATCTCTGCCTGATCTTTTGTGATTACTTTTGCCCCCACAGGCCAGATCAGGAACTTGGCGCTTCTCACAAGCACTATGGCCACAGGTATCCCGATAATCGTAATGGCCGATGCCACTGCAAGAAGCACATTTCCGATGAACATAAAGATACCCACGGGGAGCCAGATCAGATTGGCAATCACTCCTCCCACCCGGCGCACCGCCGCCACATTTTCCTTCCCCTTAAGCTCCGTTTCCTTGATGATGACTTTGCCGAAAGGAAATACCATCAGTTTCGCATACTGAAATAAGGCCTTTCCTATTGGTATGCCGATAATCGTTATGCTGAACAAAATCCCCAGAAAGCCATACAACAGAAAATTCCACCAGCCTCCAAATATAAACCATATAATATTACCCAGCGTGCTCACTTACCGTTCCTCCTCATATCCATTTGATTTCCCACAACAGTCTTTCAGACCTTATTCCAATTTATTTCCGCAGCCCACGCAGAATACGGCTCCCTCCGCATAAGCGGTTCCGCATTTTGCGCAGATCCGGGGATTGTCCTCAGTGGGTACAAACAAAGGTTCCAGCTTCCGGCCGCATTTATTGCAGAAAGAGCTGTCCAACACCAGTATATTCCCGCATTCTTCACATTTGCGAAGCCCCTGCACCGCCAGCTTTCTCTTCTCCACAGTCAAAGTTTCCACCGCCAGCTTTTCTATTTCCTTCAGGAACTCCTCATAAGGAGTTCCTGCCGCAGCCGTAGAATCATTGTTTTCCAAATACAGCTCCCCTATCTGGCGGATAAGCTCCTCTCTTCTCTGATTCAGAGCCGTCAGCTGTCTGTCACAGTCTGCTACCTCCGGTAAAACATTGCTTGCCTGCGACGGTTTTGCATCAAACAGTCCCATGTCTTCTCCTCCTTCGTTTTCAAGATCTTTTCCAAAAGCATGATTTTTGAGAATGCAGAAACAGTATCTTCCGTCTTGATCGACTTGGCCCAAAAACTGCAAACTACTGTCATATTATATGATAGATCCGGCAGATTGTCAATTTAAAATATCTTTTTGATAATGCAATATCTTTTTGATTACCCTATTATAAAGAAGAGGTGTAAACATGATAGCTGAAAGAATAAAACATTTACGGGAAAAGAATAATTTGACTCAATCTTCATTGGCAAAAAAATTAAATGTTACGAGAAGCTCTGTCAACGCATGGGAAATGGGGATTTCCGTTCCGTCAACCGCTCTGATTGTGGATTTGGCGAAGCTTTTTCATGTATCCACAGATTATTTGCTGGGGCTGAACGAAAACGCAACTTTAGATATTTCTTCGCTTAATGATAAAGAAACAATGATATTATATGAACTGATCGAATATTTCAAATCTCAAAAATAGAGAAACGCGAACAACAGAAGCCACGCTTCGCAAGTCTTCTATTTTCATGAACAATCAAGGGATATTTCAAAGCAGCTCCTTGAAATATCCCTTTTCCTTGGTGATCTTATTGAATTCGCATATCCCCTCTCTTGGAGGGTCTTGCAGTGAGGAGAAACAATATTATCCGTACCTTCTCCCCCTGCCCTTTCCGGCCTCCTGCCTTGAGGCGCCGGGAAATCTCTTCTCCCTGAGCCTAAGCTCCTCGTAGAAAAGCCGATAGTTGTCATACCGTATTCTGCTGACAGCCCCTTCCTCCACCGCAGCCTTCACCCCGCATGCGGGCTCCTCCATATGGGCACAGCCCGCGAATCTGCACCGCTCTTTATGCCTTGCAAAATCCGGAAAGCAGTCTGCCAGCTCCTCCTTCTTTTCACAGAACAGATCCAGAGAGCTGAATCCCGGCGTGTCCAGAATAAAGGCATCCCCCTCTACGGCGATCAGCTGGGAATGTCTGGTGGTATGCCTGCCCCGCTCTATCTTGGGACTGATCTGGCCCGTCTCCATGACGGTCTCCGACTGGAGGCCATTGACGAGAGAGGACTTCCCCACGCCGCTGGGTCCCGCTACCACCGTAGTCTTTCCGGCCAGAAGGGCCTTGACCCGATCCATGCCTTCCCCCTGCAGGGCGCTGACCCTCAGTGTCCGATACCCGCATTCCCTATAGATGCGCTCATATGCCTCTCCCTCCCTCTGGTGATCCAGATCCCGCTTATTAAAGCAGACGATGACTTCAACCTTCTGCTGCTCCATCATCAGCAAAAAGCGGTCCAAGAGATTGAAGTTGGGTGCAGGCGAAAGAACAGAGAATATCACCAGCGCCTGATCCACATTGGCCACCGCGGGACGTATCAGCTCATTTCGTCTGGGAAGCAATTCCCTGATATTTCCCAGACGCTTTTCTGCGTCCAGCACATCCATATCCACTTCGTCCCCCACCAGAGGCTTCCTGCCGTCCTTCCGAAATACCCCCTTCGCCCTGCATTCATAAATGCAGGAGCCTTCCTCCGGAATACAGACATAATAGAATCCAGCGATTCCCCTAACAATTTTTCCCCTCATGCTGCCCCCATGCCCCGGATTTTCCCTCCGGCGCTATTCCTCCACAAACTCGATCCTTCTCGAAAAGGTCTTGTTCTCCGTGGTTCCGGGAGTCGTGACCGTCTCTCCCGTGACGGGATCCGTGGTGGTGGTGCCCTCTTTAGTCACACTGTAGGTCATGGTGATGGTGCCGCCTGCAGCAGTCAGTCCGGAATAATTCGCCGCCTGCGGAAAGCCCGTGATGGTTGCGTCCAAGAGCACCTGTCCGCTGTCCGTCACCAGCTTCACAGCCACCTCCGTGCCGGCCACATAGTCGGGAGCCTCCTCAAGCGTAGGCGCCGTTATGCTGGTATTGCACCGATAGGTCTTCACCTCCGGCGTAGGCTCCGGCCCCTTGCTGACCCTGATCTCCACAGTGGTGCCGGGCGCCACATATGCGCCATAGGAATAACTCTGATAACAGATCTGTCCCGCCTCATAGCCCGAATCGTACACATAACCTATATTGTCGCCTATCTGAAGCCCTGACTCAATGGCAACGATGGTTCCGTCGTCCTCCGTGCGCCCCAGCAGCATAGGAACCATCACCTTGTTCTTTCCGGTGCTGACGGTGACAGTGATGTTCTGGCCCTTGGGAACCTTGCTGCCGGCCTCAGGAGCCTGAGAAATTACTGTATTTTCTTCAACATCCTCCGAGCTTTCCTCTTCCTTGGTCACGGCGAAGCCCAGCTGGGTGAGCTTCTCATAAGCCTTCTCATAAGAATCCCCTTCCACTTTCGGCACCTCTATGCCCTCTGGTCCCGAACCTGCAGTCAGAGTCACCTTACTGCCTACCTCAATATCGGAGCCTTCCTCTATGCTGGAACCTATAACTATGCCCGCCTCGGACGCATCCGACTCCTGATAGCTCACCTCGGAATCAATGCCCAGATCCAGCAATGCGTTTCTGGCCTCCTCCACGGACTTTCCCTTCACCTGAGGCATCGGCACATACTTTTTCACAGGCTCCTCAAGACTGTCTGCGCCCCCGGAAGGATCCGTGATGATCGGTCCGGAGGACTCCGTATTGCCCTCCCCGCTCTGACCGTCAAATATCTTCACCGCCAGAACAATGAGAATCACGCAGATAATCACTCCCGGAATCAGAGTCAGCAATGTGGTTATGCGCTCCGTCTTTGGATTGTAGTCATAGTCGTCTCCGTCCTCACTTTCATCCTCCGGCTCTTCCTCCGCCTCATACTCCTCATATACCTCTTCTGCCGGATCCTGATGCATATCTTGACCTTCATACTCATAGTAATCTTCTTGGTATGCAGTCCTCCGTTTGATCTGTTCTCTTTCACTGTCCGTAATAGCCCGGGTCCCCGCTGCCATGTCAGGATCATTTTTCACCACAAAATCTTCGTCTGGATTCATCAGTGACTGTTTCAGATCCGCAATCAGTTCCTGCATATTCTGGTACCTGCGGTCGGGAGACTTCTGGCAGCACTTCAGCACTATGGCCTCCACGCTCCCCGGCACCTCCGGAACGAACTCTCTGGGGGAGGGCAGCTCCTCCTGAATATGCTTGATGGCAATGGCCACCGTAGTCTCCCCATTGAAGGGAACCCTGCCCGTAAGCATCTCAAACATGGTGATACCCAGAGAATAGATGTCGCTTTTCTCGTCGCTGTAGCCGCCTCTGGCCTGCTCGGGAGAGGTATAGTGAACGGAACCCATCACATTGGAGGTGATGGTATTGCTGGTGGCCGCCTTGGCGATGCCGAAGTCCGTCACCTTCACCTTCCCGTCCTTGGAGATAATGATATTCTGCGGCTTGATATCCCTATGGATGATGTGATTGCTGTGAGCCAGCTCTATCCCCATGCTCACCTGTATGGCTATACTGACCGCCTCTTTAAAGGACAGCCTGGCCTTTTTTTCAATATATTTCTTCAGGGTGATTCCCTCGACGAGCTCCATGACAATATAGTAGATGCCGTCTTCCTCTCCAACATCATATACATTGACGATATTGGGATGCATGAGCCCCGCCGTGGCCTGCGCTTCCGTGCGGAACTTTGAAACAAAATTGGCGTTTTCGCTGAATTCCTGCTTCAACACCTTTATCGCCACGAAACGATTCAGCTTGTGACATTTCGCCTTATACACATCCGCCATGCCGCCGGTGCCGATCTTCTCCAATATCTCGTACCGGTCGCCTATCATCATTCCAATCTTTATCATATACGCTCTCCGTTCTAACCACTCAGATGAATTCAATCAAAACAACACTGATATTGTCCCTGCCGCCCCGTTCATTGGCAGCCCTCACAAGCCCCTGTGCCTTCTCCACAATGTCACGGGCCCCATCCAATGTCATCCGAATCTCCTCGTCTTCCAGCATATTGGTGAGGCCATCCGTACACATCAGAATGACATCACCCTCCTGAAGCAGCACCTGAAAGAAATCAATTCGCACCGTTTCCTCTGCGCCCACGGCTCTGGTAATGATATTTTTGTCGGGGTGATTTCTGGCTTCCGCTTTTCCGATTCCGCCTCTGCGCACCATCTCCTCCACCCAGGAATGATCCTTGGTGATCTGGCGGATTTCCCCGCTGTTGACTATATACAGCCTGCTGTCGCCCACGTTGGCTACATAAAGCTCCCTGCCGTCGATGACCGCCGCAACCACCGTGGTTCCCATGCCCTGCAGCTCCGGAGTCTCCTGCGCCCTTTTGCGCACCAGTCCGTTGGCCGACTGAACTGCCTCGTCCAGAACACGCAAAGGATTGGTCTCCAAGGATCCGCTGCTTCGCTCCACTATGGTCTCCACCGCAAGCCTGGAGGCATAGTCCCCCGCATTGTGGCCGCCCATGCCGTCTGCCACCAGAAACAAGTTGGGAAGAGGTCCCACAAACCTTTCCGACGAATATACGAAGTCTTGATTCACTTTTCTCTTTCTGCCTATATCGGTTATGGAAAACGTCTTTAGCAAATTTGTCTCCTCCACAGCTCCCCGAAGCAGGATCCGGTCAGCCGCATGTACCTATATCCTACTATCTGCGGCCTTCTGCGCCTCTGCGCAGCTGGCCGCAGGCACCGTTGATGTCCCTGCCCATTTCCCTTCTAATAGTAACATTAATTCTGTTTTTTTCAAGCAGATTTTTAAAGGCCTTCACTCTGTCCGCCTTGGATCCTCTGAATTCCCGCTCTTTCACGGGATTTATGGGAATCAGGTTCACATGGCAGTTCAGCTGCCTGCCTATGCGCACCAGACGCTCCATATCCCTGTCGGAATCATTGATTCCGTCCATCATGCCATACTCCAGCGTGATCCTCCTGCCCGTCTTGTCGAAATAAAATTGGCAGGCCTCCAGCAGCTCCTCTATGGAATACCGCTTGGCTATAGGCATGAGGCTCTGGCGCAGAGTGTCCGTGGTGGCGTGCAGAGAAATGGCCAGCGTGATCTGGAGCTTCTCCTGCGCAAGCTTAATGATATTGGGCACAATGCCGCAGGTAGACACAGTCACGTTCCTCTGGCTGATATTCAGGCCGTTTTCATCCGTGAGCAGTTTGATAAAGGTCAGAAGATTCTCATAGTTGTCCAGAGGCTCTCCGATCCCCATGACTACCACATTACTCACACGCTCTCCCGTCAGCAGAGTGATGGCATAGACCTGATCCAGCATCTCCGAAGGTCTGAGGTTTCGTTCAAATCCTCCTAATGTAGAAGCGCAGAAACCGCAGCCCATTTTGCAGCCCACCTGAGAGGAGATGCATACACTGTTTCCATGCTTATACTTCATCCATACGCTTTCCACCAGATTGCCGTCTGAAAGCTCGAACAAAAATTTCTTGGTGCCGTCTGTCTCCGACTCCAGCACCTCCACCGCGCGCAGGGAGGTGTAGGTATACCATTCCTTGCAGGATTCCCGCAGCGCCTTGGACAGATTGGTCATCTCATCGAAGCTTCTTGCCAGCTTCACATGCATCCACTCGTACATCTGCTTCGCACGAAAGCTCTTTTCTCCTCTTTCTTCCATTTCCCCATATAGTTCCTGCAGCGACAAGGACTTGATATCGATTCTCTTCGCCATATTAACTCCTATCTCCCTCATGGGCTTATGCCCATTTGATCTTATGTTTTTATTTCATTTGCTTTTTTATCTTTTACTTTTTATGTTGGTTGCTTTTTATGTCATTTGTTTTTTGCCGGTTGCTTTTTATATCTGTTGCTTTTTATGCCGATTGTTTTTTGCCGTTTGCTTTTTATATCGGTTTCTTTTAACATCGGTTTCTTTTTATGCCGGTTGTTTTTTATGTCAGTTACTTTTTATGTCATTTGTTTTTTTGCCGTTTGCTTTTTACATCGGTTGCTTTTTATATCAGTTGCTTTTTACATCGGTTCCTCAATGTCTTTGCGCCGGAATTTGGCCAGAAAGAAGCCGTCCGACTCCATGTAGCCCGGCAGAAGCTGTATGCAGGCCCCATACTCCCTCTCCGACAGTCCTCTGGCAGGATCCTTCCCCGCCTTTTGCATATCCTCCTCCAGACGCCGCCTTTCCGAAAACAGCCTCTCCGGAAGCAGTCCTTCCAGAGAAACCGGCTCGAACCCCAGCTCCTCCGCAATATGCCGGACCATATTCTCGTTCTCTTTGGAGTGGATGGTGCAGGTGCTGTAGATCAGCGTTCCCCCGGGCTTCACATACCCTGCGGATGCGTCCACAATCCTCCTCTGCAGTTCTGCAAGCTCACTCAGGTCACTTGGGGTCACATTGTATTTAATGTCTCTCTTTTTTCCCATGACTCCCAGCCCCGAACAAGGCACATCCAAAAGCACCACGTCCGCCCTGCCCCCAAGGCTGTCATCCTGACAGACGGCATCGTAGACCTGACAGTCCACGTTGCCAATTCCCATACGGCGCACATTCTCCCCGATCAGAGCCACCTTTTCTTCCGACACGTCACGGGACAGCACCCGACCGCTTACGGCCTTCTCCGCGGCGCAGATACTTTTCCCCCCCGGCGCCCCGCAGACGTCAACCACAAAATCTCCCTGACGGATCCCGGCCGCCTCCACTGCCAGAGCAGAGCTTACATCCTGCACCATGAGTCTTCCCTCCTGAAAGCCGGGCAATACATGGAGGCCGCCCCCCGCATGCTCCAAAAGGCAGATATTCGGCAGATAAGGCCCCGCCGCAACCCTCGCCCCCTGCTCTTCCATACGGTTTTGCAGGGTCTCCTGTTCCTGACAAGAAACGGAGGAGGAAAATCTAAGAGACACCGGATGCACTGCCAAAAGGCCGTCCAAAAGCACCGCAGCAGCCTCTTTGCCATACTCCTCCATCCAAAGCCTCACCAGCCATTCCGGCACGGAATATTTCACGGAAAAAAATCCCACCGGATCCTTCTCACGATCCGGCATAGGAAGCTTGTCTCTGTTTCTGGCGATTGTTCTGAGAATACCGTTCACAAAGCCCTTGAGGCTGCGAAAGCCCCTCTTGGCCGCAAGCTTGCAGGCTTCGTCGCAGACGGCATTGTCCGGCACCATGTCCATATACAGCAGTTGGTAGACGCTCACCCGCAGCAAGCATCTAATCAAAGGGCGCATCTTGTTCACGGGAAGCTTTGAAAAATGGTTCAGATAATAATCCATCTCCAGCTTCCTTTCCACAGTTCCCTCGGAAAGGCGCTTGATGAAGGCCTTCTCCTTGGGATCCAGATAGTCGTATTTGTCCAGCACCGCCCGAACAAGCCTATGGGAATACTCCTTCTGCCGCTCCATTTCCAGCAGCATGTCCAGCACAAGCTCTCTTCCGTTCTCCCCCATCCTTAAATTCCTCCCCTGCCGCCAAAATCGGAGCAATCTTCGTAAAAGCAGCCCGACCCCCAAGGCGGACAGCCCTCACATAAGTCATTAATCATCCCTTCTCCGGTTCCCGCCGAACAGCAGCACCAGACGCAGCAGCTGCAAAATAGCGGAAGCTGCCGCCGCCACATAGGTCATAGCCGCCGCAGTCAGCACCTTTTTCACTCCCCTATTCTCCTCCGCGCCAAGGAGCCCATACTGCTCGATCTTCGCCACTGCTCTGGAGGATGCGTTGAACTCCACCGGCAGAGTCACCAGCTGAAAGAGCACCGCCAGCGCAAATACCCATATTCCGATCTGAATCAGGATCTGGTTCCAGCTCAGCAGAACCCCTACCAAAATGATGGGCAGTCCCAGCCTGCTGCCGATATTAGCCACCGGCACCAGCGCCGACCGGAAATTCAGGGCAGCATAGCCCTTGGCATGCTGGATGGCATGGCCGCACTCATGGGCAGCCACCCCCACAGCGGTCACGGAAGGCTGATTGTAATTCTCTCTGGACAGCCGCACCGTGTTCGTCCGCGGGTCATAATGATCCCCCCCGCCTGATTCCAGACATTCGATCTGCACGTTGTACAGGCCTTCGTTGTTCAGAATACGCCTTGCGGCCTCCGCACCGGTGATTCCGCCTGCATTGCGCACCCTGCTGTATTTCGCCATCGTAGAGTTCACCATGGCGCTTGCCCCCAGACACAGCAGCATACCGATAATCACTAAAATATAAGTCGAATCCCAGTAAAACATAAATTCGCTCCTTTCCGGCCCGTGTCAGCAGCTTCTCGGCACGCTGCCTGAGAACGCCTTCCACCGCCTTCGGTCATTTGCCGAGAACATCTCCCCGCCGCAGCTTTACGCCAAGCAGGAAATCGTGAACCGTCATCCTTTTCTTTCCCTCCAGCTGAAGCTCATAAATGCGCAGGGCTCCCTCTCCCGCAGCCACCGTCACCGAATCCTTGTCCGTCTCCAAAATCTCTCCCGGAACACCTTCGGAAGCATTCTCCAAAGAAACAGGCGCTGCATTCCAGATTTTCAGCTGTCTGCCGCCATAGCTTGTATATGCGCTGGGCCACGGCGTCATGGCCCTGATCTTCCTATGGATGGACTCCGCGCTGTCTCCAAAATCTATCCGTCCCATTTCCTTCCGGATCAGGGGCGCATAGCTGCTCATCTCCTCCCTCTGCCTCTTTGGAGTCAGCTTGCCCTGTTCCAAAAGCGCCAGCGCCTCCGTTACTGCCTCCCCTCCCAGCACGGCTAATCTGCGGGTAAGGGTCTCACTAGTGTCCTCTGCTCCTATGGCAAGGGTTTTCTGATACAAAATGTCCCCCGTATCTATGCCGGCGTCCATTTGCATGATGGTGATTCCCGTCTCGGGTTCACCGTTTAATATGGCGTGCTGGATGGGAGACGCCCCTCTGTACCCGGGCAGCAGAGACGCATGAATGTTAAGGCAGCCCAAAGGAGGCATATCCAATATCTCCTGAGACAGAATCTGCCCGAAGGCCGCCACCACATAGACCTCTGCCTCATATCCGCGAAGCTCCTCTATAGCCTCAGGCGACTTGATTCGGCCAGGCTGCAGCACAGGAATCCCATGCCCTGCAGCGCACAGCTTCACCGGCGAAGGCACAAGCTCCCCGCTTCTGCCCTTGGGCTTGTCGGGCTGCGTCACTGCCGCCGTCACCTCATGCCCTGACCGAATCAGAGCCTCCAGCGCCGTCGCCGCATAATCCGGCGTTCCCATAAATACGATTTTCATATGCTGCCACCGTCCCTCCCGTCCGCCTAAGCGAATCTCTTAGTCGATCTCTTCCTCGCCCTCATCTTCCTCGTCTGTCATGTCCATCAGCTTTCCTTCCACCTTATCCACATAGAGCTGTCCCTCCAAATGGTCAAGCTCATGACAGATTGCACGGGCCAGAAGCTCCGTCCCCTCCAGCTCATATTCTTTCATATCCGCCCCCTGAGCCACTACCTTTACATAATTAGGACGTGTAACGACTCCCGTCTTCCCCGGAACACTGAGACATCCCTCGTTGCCGGTCTGCTCTCCCTCCGTCTTCACAATTCTGGGGTTGATCAGTATATGGGGATCCTCCCCCGTGGTGTCGATGACCACGATCCTCTTGAGTATCCCAACCTGCGGTGCCGCAAGCCCCACGCCGTTGGCCTCATACATGGTGTCCAGCATATCCCCGATCAATTCTCTGACCCGGGGAGTCATCTCACTCACCGCTTTGCACTTCTTCGTCAGAATCTCATCCCCTATTTCCCGTATGTTCCTGATTGCCATTCCTAATGATCCTCCTATTCCAGTTCCGTCTCGCTACTTCAAGCACCCTTCTCATGGAAGGACTTCCGGCCGCATGGACTAGCGTCCGTAATTCCTTCCCGGCGCTTTCCGTTGCGAGACTGTTTCCAGTTCCGTCTCGCTACTTCAAGCGCCCTTATCATGGAAGGACTTATATTATATTGATGGGGTTGAAGTCGAACTGTACTGTCTCCCCAGCCGGCTGCACCTGCTGTATTTTTTCCTCCAGTAAATCCTTTATCCGTATCAGTTTACCATATTTTGAGCATTTCACATAGAAGACAAATCTAAAAATATCATTAATTCTGCTGATGGACGCCGGAGCGGGGCCGATGACCTGAATTTCCGCAGGATCTGCCGAAGCCTTCGACGCTCCCATGGGAAATGTCCCCGCGGCCTGCCTTTCCGACGCCGGGCCGGCTGCACCCCTCCCCAATCCAAAACTTTCCCTGACCAGAGCCGCCAGCCGTTCCGCCAAAGCCCTTCCCCTTTTCTCCTCCCCGGAAAAAACCTGCACCGCCAGCATGTGGGAAGCGGGCGGATATCCCATCATCTCCCTATAGAGGATTTCCTCTCCGTAAAATCCTTCATAGTCCTGCGCCGCCGCTCTGGTGACTGCATAGTGGTCAGGCTGATAGGTCTGGATCACTGCCTCCCCCGGAAGAATTCCCCGTCCCGCCCTTCCCACCGCCTGAGTCAGAAGCTGGAAGGTTCTCTCACCGCCCCTATAGTCGCCTACGTTCAGCGACATATCCGCCGCAAGCACTCCCACCAAGGTCACTCTTGGAAAATCATGCCCCTTCACGATCATCTGGGTTCCGATGAGCACATCGGCCTCCCCGTTGGAAAACGCCGATAAGATGCGCTCGTAGCTCTCCTTGGTTCTGGTGGTGTCCGCGTCCATACGCAGGGTACGCACCTGAGGAAACAAGGCCTTCAGCTTTTCCTCCGTCTGCTGGGTCCCTGCCTTGAAGCCGCTGATGTACTTTGAACCGCATTGGGGGCAGGTCTGGGGCCTCGGCTCCGTGTAACCGCAATAATGACATACCAGCCTGCCCCTTCTGCCCTCGGCTTTCTGCCACGCCGGCCCGGCGTCCGCATGCTCCGACAAGGACACGTCGCAGTGGGGGCATTTCATCACATGGCCGCAGGCCCTGCAGCTCACGAATCCCGCATACCCTCTTCTGTTCAAAAAAAGAATGCTCTGCTCCCCCTTCGCCAGCCTATCTGCCAGCAGCTCCTGCAGCTTCCTGCTGAAGATGGATCTGTTGCCCTCCCGCAGCTCCTGCCGCAGATCTACGGTATGAACCAAGGGAAGCCGGCCCCCGGTCAGTCTCTCCTTCAGCGTAAAAAGCTTGTAATCCCCCGTTTCCGCCCGATAATAAGCCTCCAGAGAGGGCGTTGCTGAGCCCAATAAGACACTGGCCCCATGGAGCTTCGCTATCTGAATTGCCGTCTCTCTGGCATGATACTTTGGGGCGGCCTCGCTCTTGTAGCTGCTCTCATGCTCCTCGTCTATAATGATCAGGCCGATCCGGGGAAAGGGCGTAAACAGCGCCGACCGAGGGCCGATAATCACATCGATTTCCCCGTTTTTTGCCCGTTGGCACTGGTCATATTTTTCCCCGGAGGAAAGCGTGGAATTCATGACGCTGACTCTGGAGCCGAACCTTCTATAAAAACGAAGCAGGGTCTGATAAGTCAGAGCGATCTCCGGTATCAGCACGATCACCTGCCTGCCCCGGCTCACCATCTCCTCCACCAGCCCCATGTAGACCTCTGTCTTGCCGCTGCCCGTAATGCCATGCAGCAGGTAGGTGTCCGGCCTTCCGCCGTCGAAATCCTCCATGACTTCTCTCACGATTCCGGCCTGCGACAAGCTCAGAGCGGGACGATTCTCTTTTGTATCCTCCAGCTTCACGGGGTTTCGCAGGCTCTGAGTGCTGATCACCCTCACCGCCCCCGCCCGCTCCAGGCTCTTCACGGTCTGGGCGGATACCCCCAGCTTTCCCGTCACCCATTCGTAGGGGATTTCCTCCTGATTGACCAGTTCCTGCAGAAGCCGCTCCTTTGCCACCTGCTTTTTGCGCCTGCTCTCCCCCAGCAGGGAAATGATCTCTTCCCTGCCCAGAATGCGCTGAATCGTCTTATGCTCCAACGTCTTCACGGAGCGTTTCGCCGGAAGGACGGTCTTCAGCGCCTGAATCATGGTGGAACCGTAATTTTCCCGGATCCATGCGGCGATAGCGATCATATTGTCATTAATCCCCACGCTGTTTTTGGCAATTCCGCTGACTTCCTTCATTCTGGCAGGATCGAACTTGCACACCTCCCCCAGCCCTACCACATAGCCCTTCACAAGCTTGTGGCCGTTGCCGAAGGGAACCATGACGCATGTCCCCGTCTCCAGCATCCCCTGAAGTCCGGCAGGCACACTGTACTGAAAAGTCTTATCCAGTTTTTCCTGAGAGATATCTACGATGATATCTGCATAAAGCTTTTCCACCTTCCACCTCCTGCCGGGGTTCCTCCATGGTTTTTTCTTGCTCCGCCGTATGCTCCGGATCTCAGATATGCTTCAGACCTCCCTCAAGCAGCTCCCGAATGATGATTCTCTCGTCCATGGGATACTTTTTGCCCTTGATTTCCTGATAATCCTCGTGCCCCTTCCCCGCCAATACGATCAGATCTCCCTCCTCGGCATGGGAAATCACATATGCGATGGCCTCTCTTCTGTCGCAGATCTCCACGTATCTGCCGGAAGTCTTCCCCATTCCCTTCTTGATATCGTCTATAATGGCCCAAGGTTCCTCAAACCGGGGATTGTCGGAGGTAATGACCGTGAAATCGGCCAGCCTTCCGCTCACCTCCCCCATCTCGAAACGCCGATGGGGATCTCTGTTTCCGCCACAGCCAAAAAGGCAGACCAGACGGCCGGGCTTATATTCCCTCAGGGCGGACAGCAGGCTTTCCAGCGCCATGGCATTGTGGGCATAGTCTATCAGCAGCGTGAATCTGGGAGAAATCTCCACTCTCTCGATCCGTCCCCTCACGCTTGCGCTCTCCAGACCTTTTTGTATTTCCTGCGGCCCCACCTGAAAATGAAGGCATATGGCAATGGCACAAAGGGCGTTGTAGACACTGAACCTGCCTGGGAAGGGGGTGTGGGCCTGAAAATCCATGGATCCGGTTACATGGAAATCCACCCCCAGTCTGCCCTGACCATGCACCAGCCTCAGATCCTCCCCCCGCAGCATGCATCCTTCTCCCAAGCCGTAGGTTTCCAGCCCGCAGCTGTGGCCTTCCGTGATCTGCGCCACATGAGCATCATCCCCGTTCACGATGCCTATGCGGCACTGCCTAAACAAACGCCCCTTACAAGCCATATACTCCTCAAAGCTCTCGTGTTCGCCGGGAACAATATGATCCGGCTCCAAATTAGTAAAAATGCCATAGTCAAACACAAAGCCTTGGGTGCGGTGAAGCTTCAGGGCCTGAGAGGACACCTCCATCACCACCGCATCCATGCCCGCCTCCACCATCTTCGCAAAGTCTTCCTGCAGCACATAGGATTCGGGGGTGGTATTGGTGGCATGGACATGGCTCTCTCCTATGATGGTCTCTACGGTTCCCACCAAGCCCACCTTAAGTCCCACCTGCTCCAAAACAGACTTTACCACATAGGAGGTAGTGGTCTTGCCCTTGGTTCCGGTGATGCCGATAACCTTCAGCTTCTCTGCGGGATGCCCGAACCATGCGGCAGAGATGAAGGCCATGGCATACCGGGTGTCCTCCACCTGAATGATGCAAGCATCCCCCTGCTCATCCCCCATCGTCCGTAGGTCTGTCTGCTTGGATACCACCAGAGCCGCCGCCCCCTGCTTCACCGCTTCGGCGGCAAAATCATGCCCGTCGAATTTCGCCCCCACGATGCAGATAAAAAGGCACCCCGGCGCCAGCTTTCTGGAATCGTACACAACAGAGAAAATCTCCTTGTCCACGTCTCCCTCCACACAGCGATACTCCAATCCTTCCAAAAGCTCCCGCAATTTCATTCCCAGTTTCCTCCCCTCCCTGCAAAACCTTCCCGTCACAAACAATTCCCATGGCGCATGCTTGTGATTGCAAAAACAGCTTCTCAACAAAAAAGCTGCACCTCAATAGCATGATGCATTTGCTTCTATTTTACTCTGATTTCCCGTTTTCTACCACCATTTTTCATCATTATGCAGGTTTCGTTCCGGCTTCCAGCTTTTACCCCCTGACCTGCAGTTCCTTGCAAAAGGCGATTGCGCGGCTTTCAAAGGAATTCTCCAAAAGCTCTTCCAAACGGCATTCTCCCCTATAGACAGAGAGAAATCGTTCCATTCCCAGCAGCTCCATCAGATACCGCACATAAATTCCCCCATAAGTATAGCCGCCCTTGTCAGCGAAGGCCACCGGATCCGTTTCCCCGGCAAGATCGGCAAGCCGGGGATAGTCCCTATCCGATGCATGCTCCGGGTCAAGCTGTCCCGCAAGACATACCGCCGTTCCCTCGGAAAGCCAAAGCCCGCATCGGTTCCCCGGACATATCCGGTTAAACACAATGTGGGTCACTTCATGCAGCATCACTTTAATCAGATATTCCTGATACTCCTGAGACAGATCGCCCTTCCCGCGGGGGGCAAGGATACACAGACGCCTCCTTACGCTGTCCGCATTCCCCACCATCCAGTCCTGATAATACTCCTTTGCATATCCCGTACCACGGAGGAACTCCTCCACCGTCCCGCAGACATACAAATCATACCCGTCCTCCTCCGGCTCCAGATATGCCCTCCTGCAGATATCCTGATAAAATGCCTCTATCCTCTCTATGAGCGCCCCTGCGAAATCTCTGTCAGCCTCTCTATAAAAAACATGAAAATTTTCCGTTTCCCTCTGTATCCATTCCCGATCCATTCCCATGAAATCCTTCTCCTTCATATGCCCTACCGCAGTTCCCAGCAGATCAACTCCCTCCGCTTTCATTCCGCCGAAGCTTCCCACAGCAGAGGGAGTTTTTGCCGCCTACAGCATGGATGCCCGCAGCTCCTCCCCGGTCTTTGCGCTTAAATAGGTCGGCGCAATATCGAACACCGTCTTGCAGCCCACGGCCCCCTCTCCAGACAGCCGAAATGCCGCTCTGGCATATGCCACGATCACGCTGGCGGTGAATTCCGGATTGGAATCCAGCTTTAAGCTGTATTCGATGAGATGACTGTTTTCCCTATCCCAGCCGGTGACGCCGCTTCGCAGCACAAATCCCCCGTGGGGAATCCTATGGTGATCCCGCTTCAGCTCCTCTTCCGAGATAAAATGCACTGTAGTGTCGTAATCGGCAAAGTAATTAGGCATTGTCTTGATCTCTTCTTCGATTCTGGCCTTGTCCGCCCCCTCCTCCGCCACCACGAAGCATTCTCTCGTATGCTTCTGGCGAACTGAAAGCTCGGGATTCTCCCCGGCCCGCACCGACGCCAGAGCGCTCTCCACCGGAATGGTATACTGCTTGGCATCCTTCACTCCCGCAATCCTGCGCACCGCATCGGAATGGCCCTGACTCACGCCCCTGCCCCAGAAAGTATAATCCTTCCCCTCCGGCAGTATGGCATTGGCATACATCCTGTTCAGAGAGAACATGCCCGGATCCCAGCCCACGGAAATAACGGCGGTCTTTCCCCCGGCCTTCGCCGCCTCGTCCACCTTTTCAAAATGCTCCGGAATTCTGGCATGAGTGTCAAAGCTGTCCACCACGTTGAAAAGCCCTGCATATTCCGGCGTCTGTACCGGCAGATCCGTCGCGCTGCCCCCGCAGAGAATCAGAACGTCCAGCTTGTCCTTCCACTCCGGCGCCTCGTCCACATGACAGACCTTCGCCGCATCCGTCAATATCTTCACATGGGCCGGATCCCTTCTGGTGAACACCGCTACAAGCTCCATGTCCGGATTCTGCCTCACGGCGCACTCCACGCCCCGCCCCAGATTGCCATAACCTAAAATGCCGATTCTGATCTTCATGCCCATTCCTCCCCTGCCCGCCACAGCGGGTATCTCTTTTTAGGGCAGCGGTTAAACCGCTCCCCTATCGCTCCTATCATTATAAACGCTTCCGGCAAATTGTGCAAGAATTTCCCGGCTTCTGAATATCCTGACGCAGACGCCGCCCGGAATTCCCTCCACGGTATCCCACAATTCTTCCTCCTCCCATCCTGCCAGCGCCTGACTGTCCGTAACGATGAAAGGACGGTATATTTCTCCCTGACATCCCTGATTCTCTATAAATATACGGCATTTTTGTCCCGTAAAGTCCTGACCCTCCAGCACATATCTGGCGGAGAGAATCCTTTTCCCGTCTTTCCCCGCCTTCTGGACATCCACTCCTTCTCCCAGAATCCGTCCCGTGAAATAAGGGCCCTCCGCCTTCCCCGAAAAGGGGATCATCAATATATCTTTGGTATGTCCCTCCACCAAGACCGCCTCGCCGCACTGCACATGGATCTTCAGCAGCAGCTCCGCCTCTCTCATGACTTCCCTCCGGCCTTCCCCCGATACAGTCTGCCCTTCTCCCGTCATAAACTGGCCTTCCCTCATTCCAGTCCCCCTATCTTTCTTGTTCCTTCCGATGCTTCTCCACTAAACCTTCTTAGGCCCGCTTCTTGGAATCGAAACCAGCATTTTAAGTCTTCTGCCTTTTCCTCTTTCTTTCGCCTGCTCTTCTTTCGCAAAAAACGCGCCTTTTACCTTTACCAGCACTCTTCCCGGAGAAAAATTCCATTCAGACGGCAGGCCTTTCCCTCCACAAGCTTTGGCCATTTCTCAAGAAATATCGGTTCCTTCTCATGCAGCGCCCGTATATGGAGCTTCAGGGACTCCGGAAAGCAAAAATAACCCAGACTCAGCGGCACCCGCTCCCCGTCGTAGAAATGGTCGTTGATCTTCTCCTCCCCCATCCACACATCCATGCCGAATCCTGAATAGTCAAGCTCCAGAATCAGATCCTTCCCCTTCTCCCGGACACTTCTGTCAAAGCCGTCAGGGTAACTAATGCAAATCTCGTAAACCGCTTCCTCCCCGTCATCCTCAAGGAGCCGGTATTCTGCGGCCCCAGAGGTCTCCCATGTACGCCGATACACCGTAAATCTCCCTTCCCCGCCTGCTTCCACAAAATCTCTCGGCGGCTCCTTCAGGGCGGGAAAGCTTCTGACCGTGGTCACTGCCCCTCCCGCGCATCTAAGCTCTCCGCCCTCCTCCCACACATAGCCGTCGCAAAGGATGAGATAGTCCCTATCCAGCCTGACCTTGTATGCCCGCAGGGCCTGCTCCCGGTTAAGATGCAGGATTTCCGCTCTTTTTTCAGTCCTCCAGCAATATTGAGGATCCCGGTCTCCATAAAAAACATAGGTATCCCCCGCTGTCTCTTCTTTGCTCTGGGCCTCGCCGGACCCTTTAAGCCTGCACAGAGGCGTGGCCAAAGCGGTCTCCAGCACCGCATCTCCCATCCTCATACGGTAGGGGAAAAATCCATAGTCGCCGTCCCGGATGTCTGTTGCGGGAAAGCAGACGTCCCCATCCGCTGTATGGCCCTTCAATATAATTCCATCATGGTCTTCCATCCTATGGCGCCTCTGGTAATTGTTGAAAAACACATATCCATGCCCGCCGTCGTGCCTGCAGGCCCTGCGCAGGGTGTGCAGATCCCAAGGCTTCACGCCCTCAGGCTCAATGACAGAGGGCAGCTTTGCCAGATCCTCCCCGAAATCCTTCAGAAACAGCGCCAGCAGCTTGATCTCCCTATAGCTGTCCGAGATCGTCCCATACTGGCCTATGGGAGCGTGAAAATCATAATTGATCTCCGGCAGGTCGTTTGCGTATCCCGTAGCCTTGCTCTCCTGCAGGGTGGAAAGCCTGCCCTTTGGATTGCTGCCCCCGTGATACATATAATAGCCCAGCAGAGCCGCCCCGCTGGCAAGCTTGGTCACGGACATGGCGCCCACGTCCTTCCCTCTAGAAACCGGCCGCCTATGGCTGGTAGCCTGCATTCCGCCTCCCAGCTCCGCCGTCAGATAGGGAAATCTGCTCTCGTCAAAGGTCACTGCGCCCTCCACATGATGATCACAGGCGATCAGGGCGTCGTTCCTTACATGACTGATGACGAAATTTGAATTGGGCGGCAGCTCCTCAATGCTTCTGCTCCAAGGCGCCTCGCAGTACCCGCCCATCACGGGCAGGCAGTCCCCGATGCAGGCCCCGCCCCAACCCGTGGCGGTATATAAGGGAACGTCCAGCCCGATCTCCTTGGCCAGAGCCGTGAGTCTGCGCATATGGGCCTCTCCCTCTTCCCCTCTGTGTCCTCCCACATGTCCGTATTCATTCTCGATCTGCACCCCGATGACAGGGCCTCCATCCTTCACCAGAAGTCCCTGAACCTGCTGCCATATCTGCTGCCAGTACCGCCTTACATAACCCAGATACGCTTCGTCGTTGCTCCGCAGCCCCACTCCCTCTTTTCCCAGCTCTACCACCCAGTCCGGGAATCCTCCGTTACGGACCTCCCCATGAACCCATGGGCCCAGACGAAGCAGCACCTCCAGTCCCACCTTGCCGCACAGCTTCAGATATCTGTTCAAATCCCTGCATCCCGAAAAATCAAATACTCCCTTTTCCTCCTCGTGATGAATCCAGATTACATAGGTGGACACAACAGTCACCCCTCCGGCCTTCATCTTTCTCAGGGATTCTTCCCAAAGCTCCTCCTTGTATCTTGTATAATGCATTTCCCCCATCACCGGAAACCAAGGCCTGCCGTCCTTCTTTAAACTTCTGCTGTCATATGTATATTCGCTCATCCCAAGCCCTCCTATTGCTGTATCTGAGAATTCAGCGCCCTTATTTTATCACAAGCATGTCCAAAATGCCATGGGTTTTTGTTTTGTCCCAAATAAAACACCCCAATATACAATTTGGACACATTTTCATGGTAAAATAACAAAGCAGAACACATTGTCCTGACTTCCGATTCCATATACGCTGAAGACAAGAAACTGATCTGGAGGGGAGAGCATTTTATGAGCAGCATTTTGATTGTGGAGGATGATGACTCCATCACGGAACTGATTCAAATGAACCTAAGCAAAGAGGGATATCCCTGCACCTGCGCCCATGACGGCACGGAGGGCGCCAGGCTGCTGGAAAAGGAGCATTTCGACCTGATTCTTTTGGATATCATGCTGCCCGGAATGGACGGCTATACGCTTCTGGAACAGATCAAGCCCACGGGCACTCCGGTGATTTTTCTGACCGCAAAGGGAAGCGTGGAGGACCGGATCCGGGGACTGCGGGCGGGCGCGGACGATTATCTGGCCAAGCCCTTTCAGATAGGCGAGCTGCTGGCCCGAGTGGAGGCAGTGCTGAGAAGAACCGGTGGCAAAGAAGACAAATTGATATTGTGGGACGTTTCCATCGATCTGGATTCCAGACAAGTGACAAAGGACGGATGCCCGGTGATTCTCACCGCAAAGGAATTCGACCTGCTGGCACAGCTGGCCCAGAATAGGAACGTGGCCCTCCATCGGGAAACTCTCTATAAAAAAGTGTGGAAGGAGCCCTTTCTGGGAGAGACCAGAACCTTGGACGCCCATATCCAGCGGCTGCGCAAAAAGCTCAACTGGGAGGATCGGATCAAGACCATATTCCGCATAGGTTACAGACTGGAGGGATAGAATGAAGCTCTTTACGAAAATCTTTTTGTTTGGAATGCTTGTGTTCGGCGCGGCCTTCTCCGCTTCGGGATATTTCCTGCTCCACCACGCGCTGGAGAGCAGCGTATCCAGAGAAGCGGACTTTGCCCTGAAGCAATACCAGTACGACAAATTCACCGTTCAGTCCGCGCTTCTGACCTATTGCGATGTTTCCGTTGTGACAACCTTCAAAGACGACGACGCACCTTGGGACACCCAAATCTGCACCATCTGGGAGCCCTTTCCCGATGTCTTGTCTACAAATTCAGAATACTATTTTGCGGCAGCTCCCTTTCTTTCAAATGAGCTGTCGTCTCCTTCGGACGCCTTCTCGGTGAAAGGTCTGTCAGGAAATCAGCTGTCCGAAAATTTCTTTCAGACGCTGGCCTCTGAAATCAGTGTCCCTGCAGCCTTTTTCTCAGAGGACAAAACTCTTCTGTACTCCGAAATAGAGGGGTTTAATCCCTCTTTTCTGGACAGCCTATCGGAAAATGCCCATACCTATCAGTTCCTAAAGACACAAGAGGGCGGCTTTGTGCTGGTGGGAAGCATGCTGGCTTGGGACGGATCCCCTGCCTTACTTCAGGGAACCGAAGGCCCCTTTGTGCCCGCCCAAGAGCAGAAGAAGATTTATTTCGTCACCCAATGGGACATGAGCAAAGCCATCGGGCAGCATGACACCATGCTGCAATACTTCATCCGCTGCTATCTCATCGCAATGGCCGCGGGAACGGCGCTTCTCATCTTCTTGTCCGCCCTGCTCACCGGCCCTTTGAAGAAAATGTCCGAAGCCGCCGGCCGCATGGCAGAGGGATACTACGAAGAGAGAATATCCTTAAAGGGCAGCGGGGAAATGAAAGCCCTTGCCCTGAGCTTTAACCAAATGGCCGACTCCGTGGAAGACAAGATCGCCCAGCTCTCAAAAGCCGCCAGAGAAAAGGAGGATTTTGTGGCAAACTTTGCCCACGAGCTAAAGACCCCTCTGACATCCATCATCGGATACGCAGACACCATCTATCAGAGGGAGCTGTCCCGGGAAGAGCTGTGCAAAGCCTCCTGGCATATCTGGACCGAAGGAATGCGTCTGGAATCTCTTTCCCAGAAGCTCATGGAGCTGATCGTGCTGGGGCGTCAGGACTTCCCTCTCACGGAAACGCCCATCACGGAATTGCTTCAGGATGTTGCGGAATGCCTGAATCCTCTTCTTTCGGAGGGCCGAGTCTCCCTCTGCCTTCAGGCGGAACCCGGGGATGTACTTATGGATTATGATCTTCTGAAAACCCTCCTGCTCAATCTGGCGGACAATTCCATGAAAGCCGGCTGCAGCAGAATCCTGCTCCATGGCACAAGGCAGGAGGAGGGGTATGGGATCAGCGTAAGCGACGACGGATGCGGCATGGAGGAGGCAGAGCTTTCCCGCATAACGGAGGCCTTCTATATGGTGGACAAAGCCCGTTCCAGAAAATTAAACGGCGCGGGGCTCGGACTTGCTCTGGCCGACAGAATCGCCGGGATACACGGTACGTCGCTTCGATTTGAGAGCCGAAAGGGAGCCGGAACCACTGTGCGTCTTCAATTAAAATACCCGAAAAACCATCCTTTGGACACAGACTCCGAAACTGTCAGGTCAGAGGACTGCTGCCCCAATGCAAAACCTGAGGAGGAAAATACGTAGTATGCGAAAAAACACTTTGATCAACGCCGCAGGCCTGCTGCTGGCTTTGAGCATTGCCTTGGGAGGCCTGCTGGGCGTGCAGACCAGACTGGCCCATGAAGAAAACCGGCTTCTGCAGAAGGGCGGCACAGCGGAGGTTCTCATTCAGTCACAGCCCGCGCAGTCCGAAGAAATTTCCACGGCGCAGCTTCTGCGGACACCCCTGACCGAAGAGGAACTGATCCTTGTGATTCAGAGTCTGGAATCCGGCTCTGAGCCCTATCCCCATGAACCCAGACAAGGGCAATTATCCATGGCCGAAGCCATGGAATACGGCAAATTCTGGGTGGAAAGCTTCTTCATGCCCCATCTGGGCGCGGCAGATTTCCGACTGGAGGAATACAAGGCTGGCTGCTATCTATGGACAACTCAGGAAGATCCTCTCCTCAGCTACTGGACCGTGAATTTCAGCTCAAAAAATTTAGAGGCGGAACTGATTCTCAACGCCGCCAGCGGGCAGATTCTGGATGCATCGGTGCGCTGCTCCCTTCCTACAGAGCATCAGGACAAGGAAAGCATGATCGCCTTTCTGAACGATTACGCCGCTTCCTTTGCTCTGGAGGGAAAATACACATTGGTGTATAAAGACACGGAAGCTGAAGAAATCAATGGGGGCACCATGTACCAGAGTCTGGGCAGTCGGGGCATATACGCCGCCATGAAGATAAGCAATCTCATTGTCAGCGCTCCCATAGATTTTGACAGCCCCGACACCGATTTTGTAAAAAACTTGGATATCCTGAGCATTCGCCTCTATCTGATGTCGGAAATCGAAAAATAAGATTTTACAACTTAGGCACAAGTAGAACACAAGCCTTTGACATTTTACTGATACCATAATCAAAAATGCATCAGCGAATGCAGAACCAAATGGAGGTATCAGTAAAATGTTAAGATTAAAAATCGCAAAAAGGCTGGCGGCCATACTGGCCACGGCTCTCATGGCTGGCGCTCTGGGCGGATGCGGAATCGAAGGCTCCCCAGAGGGCACAGCCTCCAAAGGAACGGACGGCACTCCCGAACCGGCCAAGGGCAGATATGTGGAGACTCAGGAAAGCCTGCCTGCGGATCATGCGGTTCTACAGATGTTTTCAAAGGATAATCAGCTCCATCTGCTCACGTCAAAGCAGGAGGGGGAAAAGACCCTTCTGCAGGAATGGATACTGCAGGAGGGCGGCTTTGAAGACGCGACTCCGGCATGGCTTGCATCCATAGAATTACCCTGCGGGGACGACTGGCTGGAGGGAAAGCTGCTCTACGGCAGCGACAACCGGCAATATCTCTACGCTGCCTACATCGCCCCGGACGAAGACGGTCCCCGTCTGCTGGGACATCTCTGGAAGAGCCTAAACGATACCGCAGAGGAAATCACTCCCGAAAAATGGTCCGTGCCCAGCGAAGACTGGGGAATGTATGAAATGATTCAGGGAGTAGCGGCGCTGGACAACGGTACTCTGATCGCCGTCTCCTATACCTCTGTCTCAATTCTGTCCGGCGAAGACGGAAGCATCCTTGAGAGCAAGCCCATCTCATCTATGTATGAGGGCGGCATACTATCCGACGGCGAGAACGTATATCTGTGCTCCTCCGGTGAAGAGGGCGGGCAGATCGAAAAAAGAAAAGAGGGAAAGGAATCGGGTATGGTGTCCATCCCCTATCCTTCCGGCAGCTCCAATCAAGGCGGCGCAGTCATAGGAGGGAGCGGGAGTCTGTCTCTGGACGTTTTGAAGGACGGCACCCTGATCGCCGCCAACGAAGACGGCATCTTCCGTCTGTCAGGCGAAGATCCTGAAGGCTCATGGGAGAAGCTGGCTGACGGCATAGATACGGATTTCTCCATGACGGATTATGGCTGCATGGATCTGGCCGCCATGGAGGACGGACGCATCTATGCCCTATTCCAGACGGACGAAGATCAAAAACTGAACTGCTATAAATATGATCCCAATGCGGCATCCACAGTGACCACCGTGTTAAAGCTCTACACCGTCCATGAAAGCTCCCTGCTCAAGCAGGCAGCCATCCTATATCACAAGGCTCACCCTGAGGTTCGGATCGACATAGAATATGAGTATCCCCTATACAGCTATGACTTACCCGATTATGAAGCTGTCTACACAAAGCTGAATACCATGCTCATGGGGGACGACGGGCCGGATATTTGCGTCATGGATCATCTGAACCTGAATTCTTACGCTTCAAAGGGAGTACTGATTGATTTGGATGATCTCATAAGGCCTCTGGAGGAAAACGGAACATTGCTGTCCAATATCACCGGCCCCTATGTAGGAAATGACCAAAAAAGATATGTGGTTCCCCTGCAGTTCGGAATCACTCTGGCTCTGGGCAGAGACATCGCCGCCAAGGACATGGGCTCCATAGAAGCGCTGGCGGACTTCTTATCCCAAACGGATTACAGCTATCTGGGGCCCCTGACCGTATCGGAGCTGGTGGACAAATTTTATCCCTACTTCTGCGATGAAATCGTCAAAGAAAAGCAGCTGGACAGGGATACCATGGGCAAATATCTGGAGTATTTGAAGGCCATCGGGGATAACTGCAAAATCCTGAACACTCGTCCTAATGATACAGCTGCCTATACCATGTGGGAACTGGCCTCCTCGGCAAAGTTGGCCTTCAACAAGGCCGACGGCTTCATGGACTGCATGTTCCCTATGTCCATGGTGGATTACATCAAGGGAGACTTTACCGCCTTTGAAAACCGTTTCCTCCCTTCCCTGCAGACCGGAATCTGCGCCAAGAGCAAGCATCAGGAGACGGCAAAGGATTTCCTTCTGTTCGCTTTGTCGGAGCAGGTTCAGAGCAATGATTATTATAATGGATTCCCGGTAAACAAGGTCTCGCTGGACGTACATGCCAATAAGGACCGCACTTATTACACAACCGCCACCATGATTATCGCTGATGACGGAAGTTATATAGAATTCAACAGCACGGCCTACTCTCAGGACACGGCCCGGCGTCTGTCCGCTCTATGTGAGGGACTGGATAAGCCCATAAAGGAGGATGCCAAGATTCGGGAAGTGCTGATCGATTGTCTGGGAGCATATTTGGACGGCACCGCCTCCAAGGAAGACACTGTTCAGAAGATTGAAGACAGCCTGAAAATGTATCTGGCAGAATAAGAAATGGCATCCGCACAGCGTAAAACCCTCAGGCAGGGGGATGGCCCAAAAGGCCATGCCCCTGCAGCCATGTTCCTATGCGTGGGAAAGCTGCGGAAAATACAGCTTCTCCTTTTCCATATCCTCCAAGGCTTTCCCACGGTAGAACAGCCTATAATCATCACCCCCGTCAAAAAGCTCCGCCTCAAATAGGCCGCAATCTTCCCCGCAGGGCGTAAAGCCCAGCAGCAGACCGCTTTGTTCTCCCCTGATCCGAGGAAGAATGTCCTTCATGGACAAATACTTTTTGCAGACAATGCTCTGCAGAAAGCATCTGTCCCCCTCATTTTCCAGCACTGCAAAACAGTCTATGTCGTCAGCATAGTACACATTGGATAAATCCGCCGTGTAAAACATCTGCAGGCCGAATTTATTCACTTGCTCAAGAGCGGAATTTACCACGCTCTTCCTCACGGCATCCGTATACCTTTGTCTTATCTGTCCGTCCTTTGAATCCACCGGCAAAAACGGCCTTGCGGACGCATCTCTTACCCATGCTTCCGGCTTCAGACGATATCTGTACTGCACGCCCTCCGCAAATCCCATTCCGCGGTAAAAGTCCAATGCCCCCAGATCTGCAAACAGATAGATCCCGTCACATCGGCCCTCATACCGCCGTATCACATGCTCCATCAGCTCTCTTGCCAAGCCCTGCCTTCTGTATGCTTGATCAGTCATAACCGTGCCGATCTGTATGTAATCCCTTTTGACCCCCTTTTGCATAAAATGCATCCGGTTGGCCGACACATTGGAAACCATCCTCCCATTCTCCAAAAAGGAATAGGGTATATAATCTCCCTCACAATATCCCCCCGCCACCCAGCCTTCAAAATCGAAGCCAAAGGTCTTGCGGGTCAGGTGGTTCAGCTTCCGGCACAGATCGCCGTCTTTCATATAGTCGCATATAAGCTCCATGTTCAAATCTCTCCCTTATTTTATACCCTTGATGAAGAAGGTTCACCTTCGTTTACGATATACAGCTCCGCCACTTCCTTCATTGAAATCTTCGTTCCGTCCTCCATGACCAAGTTTTTCTCATACTGGTCGATTTTCCTGATTCGCCCCGTGACGGTGACATAGGCCCCTCCGGCCTTTCTGGCATCCTGCCGAAAAAAGGTCACGGAGATCTCCGGCTTCTGCGCTGCCCTCTCCTGAATCATCCGAAGCTTTTCGTCAAGGGCCCAGACCGCATCCTCTTCCAGCTCCATTCTCTCCTCCGTGCGCCTCCCCGCCTCGTCAATGGCTTCGCCATAACCCGTAAGCGCCGCAAAGGGCATGAACTGGGCCGCCCGCTCCGACACCGGCATGGCCGGATGGACAGACGAAATATGATGAGGAAGCATGATAATGTCATCGTAATTTTGTTTGGATTCTTCCATCTCCATCCCCTTTTACGTTTCCTAATATTTTGGAGGTTACATTCTTTTCTACTATCAATTTTTATTTATCAGGTTCCTGACAGCTCCATAGGCTTCTTTTTTATGCCTTGTGGCCGCCGATCTGGGCATTGCGCTTTCTGGTCATAGCGCCCTCCTCAAGATTCATTCCTTTCAGCACCGCATTCTTTCCGAATTTCCTCCTGATGTCCAGCATAGCCTCCTGCAGTTTCCGCTCTCTGGCCAGCGCCGCCTCTTCCTCTTCCCTCTGCCTGCCCAGCGCGTCGTAATCCGTAAACAGATCCAGCTGCTCATACACTTGCTCCGGCTCTCTGCCCTCTTCCACCACATGATTCGCTGTCACCGTGACCCTTCGCACCAGAAGATCTTCGTCTACAATTTTATCATATAACTCTGTGATGCTGTCCAGCATTCGTCTGGCGGAGGAAGTCTGCCTTCCCAAGTTCACGCTTCCATGGGCCGCCTTTGGCACCTTCCGGCCATAGCGATCCGTTTCCACCGCGCCCTTGTACCGCTTCCGGACCTCCGGATCCCTGAGGCTCTCTACATCATATCCTATATACAGCACCAGCTGATCCGCCACAAGCCTCTTCTCCACCAGCTCCAGAGCCAAAAGATCCGTCATTTCCCGCACAATCAGCCTTGCCTTCTCAAAGCTATACGGGCTTTGAAGCACCTGCCCTGACCCCATGCTGCTGGCGGAAGGCTTATAGGCCTTTATGTCCCCTATGGTGCAGGGCTCCCATCCCCACGCGTGGTCAATGAGCAGCTGGGCATTGATTCCGAAAAGCTTGTATAGAAGCTCTTCATTATGATAGTCACCGTTTTTCCCCAGAGAGCATCTGGCTATGTCCCCCATGGTGAACAGTCCGTTCTCCTCCAGCCTTCTGGCATATCCTCTGCCCACCCGCCAAAAATCCGTGAGAGGTCTATGATTCCATAGGAGCCTTCTGTATTCCATCTCATCCAGCCAGGCAATCCGCACTCCGTCACAATCGGCCTCAACATGCTTGGCCACGATATCCATTGCCACCTTGCATAGGTACAGATTGGTGCCGATCCCCGCCGCCGCGGTAATTCCCGTCTCCTCCAGCACCTCCTGAATCATCTTCTTCGCCAGCTCCCGGGGGGTAAGTCCGAGAGCTTTCAAATACTGGGTCACATCCATGAACACTTCATCTATGGAATATACATGAATATCCTCCGGCGCCACATATTTCAGGTAAATGTCATATATTCTGGTACTGTACTCCATGTACAGCGCCATCCGGGGCGGAGCGGCAATGTAAGTAACCTCCAGCGCCGGATCCCCCTCCAGCATAGCGGCATCCCAGGATTTTCCGCTGAACCTGCCTCCCGGCGCCCTGCCCAGACGCCGGGCATTTACCTCTTTGATCTGCTGTACCACCTGAAACAGTCTTGGCCGTCCGGGTATGCCGTATTCCTTCATGGCAGGAGACACCGCAAGGCATATGGTCTTCTCCGTGCGGCTCACATCCGCCACCACCAGATTGACGGCCATGGGATCCAGACCGCGCTCCACGCACTCCACGGAGGCATAAAATGATTTCAGATCGATTGCAATATAGGTATGTTCCCCTTCCGCCATACTCGTTCTCACCGCTTCCATTCTTCTCACATCCCATAGTATAGCCGCTGTCCAGCCATTTTCATTCATCTCATCCACGGATCCGGCGCCATTGCCTTTTTCTCTCAAGCCCTTGGCCCGGTTTGCCCTTTCGGAAAAACGGATCTTGTATCCTATCAACATTATATACGAACTTATGTTCTTTTTCAAGGGAAAAATATAAATTCCCGGACCGATCCCAATGGTTCTTCTTTCATTCAAAAAAATTCCATTCCCAAAAAATAAAACCGTCTCATTGCACAAAGAAAAAATCCCATGCTATACTTTATGTTCAGGAGGTGTTCATCATGGCAAATGAAGATAAAAAAGATTTTAACTTTATGCTGAACGACAGCAAAGATATGCCTAAAATCCAAATTATCACGGATGAAAAAAGCATACGGAAATACGGCGGCAGCCGCATGTATTTTGCCCCGCCCATTGACTATGACAAAGTAATGCGCCTTGCGCCCTTTGGAAAGCTTCTTACGGTAGGCGCCATAAGAGATTATTTTGCAAGGCAAAGCGGAGCGGATTTCACAGAGCCGATCACGGCAGGAGTCTTTGTTTCCATCGTCGCATGGGCAAGCTTTCAGAGAGCCAGCGACAAAACCCCTTACTGGCGCACCCTGAAGGCCAACGGCGAGCTGAACCCAAAATATCCCGGCGGCATTGAAGCGCAAAGGGAAATGCTTGAAAAGGAGGGACATACCATCCTTGAAAAAGGCAGGACAAATATAAAATACTATGTGAAAGATTATGAGAAAAAGCTTTTTACATTATAAATCCATTGTCTGAGGGTAGGTTCTGTCAGAAATTCTTCCTATGCAATTGACATATTAGTAACTAGTTGCTATAATGAAAACGGAAACAAGTTACCAATGGAGGGCATACATGGACTTAAACGAATTGATCACAAGATTTTCCCATGATTCGGAAAGCCAAAAAAAGGCTATTTTCAGCACATTATTCATTGCCGGAAACAAACTGCAGACGCTTTTTGATAACCACATCCCTCAGGTAACCCTAAAGCAGTTTATGCTGCTGTCAGTCGTCAGACAGTCAAGGGACCCCCTCACCCTTACCCAATTGGGTGATTTGCTGGGCTGTTCAAGACAAAATATCAAGAAATTGGCGGAGATCCTGATGAAAAAGGGATTTATCCACATGCAGAAAAGCTCCCTTGATCCCAGAGCCATGTGTATCTGCCCCACGGAAAAAGCGGATGACTTCTTTCAAAATGACTTTTCCGAATACCAAAAGGAACTGGATTATCTTTTTGAAATTTATACGGAAAATGAAATCGAAACTCTTTTCGCTCTTCTGACAAGGCTCTACGCCGGAATAGAAAATTTGGAAAAGAAAGTCCCTGACTGTACCTGAAACGCCTTAAACACACAGACAAAAAAGGAAAAGGAGAAATAGGCGGATGAAAACGATCATAATCTACAACTCCCAGACGGGCTTCACAAAGCGTTACGCCCAATGGATCGCGGAGGAGACCGGGGCCGACTGCCTTGCATTGTCCGATGCAAAAAAGACAGATTTCACCGAATATGAGGCAATTGTTTTCGGCAGCTGGGCCTGCGCGGGCGGTATCAGCAAGCTTGCCTGGTTCAAAAACAATATAGAGAAATGGTCGGGCAAGAAGCTCATCGCATTTTGCGTGGGCGCAAGCCCCATGGAAAATCCGGAGATAGAGACGGCCCTGAAACAGATTTTCGGCTCACCCCAGCTGAAAAAGGTCAATGTATTCTATTGTCCGGGAGGCTTCAACTATGAAAAAATGTCCGCCCCCTTCAAGCTTATGATGAAAGTATTCATAAAAACCCTGAAAGCAAAAAAGGATAAAACCGAGGCGGATCAGGAAATGATCAAGATGATCTCCGGATCCTATGATATTTCGGACAAGAAATACATCGAACCCATTTTGCAGTGCCTGAAAGCATAATAGCGAAACAAAGGAAAAACTAAAAAAATGTCAATTGTTCATATTTTTCCGGAAGTTCATGCAGATACTGAAAGCATGCATCCACCTCATGGATGATTCCGTGCTTTTTGCATGTCTCCCGGAAAAGCCGCATCAGCTCGCCGTTTCTGTCGCTGTCCAACTGGTAGGAATAGCCGTACTTATGATGGTATCTTTGCCGCATGCCGGGAAAATGCTTGTCCAGCGCCTCATAGAAATATTCCCTGTCGCCTTCCCGCAGGGTCATTCCCATGCCGAAGCAGATAATCCCCTGCACCTTGGCCTGAACACAGGCTTTCAAGATCCCTTCTATGTTTTCTCTGGTATCATTGATAAACGGAAGAATCGGTGACAGCCAGACAACGGTGGGAATTCCGTTTTCCCGCATAATGTTCAGGATCTCCACGCGCCTTTTTGTGGTACACACCTTGGGCTCCAGAATTTTGCACAATCCCTCGTCATAGGTGGTCAAAGTCAGCTGCACCACACATTTTGCCTTTTCATTTATTTGCTTCAGCAAATCCAGATCCCTGAGAATTCTGTCGGACTTTGTTTGGATGGCGGCGCCGAAGCCGTAACGTTCTATGACCTCCAGACATCTTCTGGTAATTTGCAACGACTCCTCACAGTGCATATAGGGGTCGCACATAGCCCCGGTTCCGATCATGCACCTTTTACGTTTTGAGCGAAGCGCCCTCTCCAACAGCTCCGGCGCATTGCGCTTCACCTCCACGTCCTCAAAGTCATGGGTAAACCCATAGCATTTGCTTCTGCTGTCGCAGTAGACACAGCCATGCGTGCATCCCCGATACACATTCATCCCGTTTTGTGCGGACAATATTCCTTTTGCATCCACAAAATGCATGATATCTCCCCCGTCTAAGATGTGAGAAAGGCACAACATGAAAAAATCACTCTTTCCATGCAGGCCCAATGAAATCAGGCCCAATGAAGCCGAAAACACTGCCCTATACAAAAAACTGGCAAAGCTTCTGCCCGGCTCGAACTATGTTTCCCTGCTGTTGCGATTCACCGATATGAGCAGGAACGTCCTTCGGGAGAGCCTTGAGGGAATCTATCTTCATGGATCCGCCGTCATGGGCTGCTTCAATCCCCAAAAAAGCGATCTGGACCTGATCCTGATTACAAGCGGCACTCTTCCTTTTGAGGCAAAGGTGAACTTTATAAAAAATGTCCGTGCGCTGAACGAAGAAGCTCCCCAGAAGGGCATAGAGCTGAGTATCGTACAAAGAAAATTCTGCCGCCCCTTTGTTTACCCCACGCCCTTCGAACTGCATTTTTCCCCGGCGCACTTAGGCCCCTGCCAGAAGGATCCGGAGGAATACGTAAAAAACATGCATGGCACGGACAAGGATCTGGCGGCCCATTTCATGATCATCAGCCGGTACGGCGTTCCGCTGTTTGGGCCGCCGGTCCCCCAAGTGTTCGGCGCCGTCCCCAGAGAAGCCTATTTGGACAGCATTCTGCTGGACGTGGAAAACGCTCTTGAAGAGATCTGCCACACCCCCGTCTATACTGCCCTGAACCTCTGCCGAATTCTGGCTTACCTGCGGGAAGATCTGGTTCTGTCCAAAAAGGCCGGAGGGCAATGGGGCCTAAGGACGCTGCCCGAGACATTTGGGGATTTTCTGCAGGACATGCTCCTATGCTATGGTTCCGGGGAAGATACCCTTCCCATAGCAGATCAAGAGACAAAAATGGGCTTTGCGGAGTACATGCTTGCACAAATACATAAGTCCCTATAGTCAGCAATTCACCAATATCTTTACGGCCCTGCCCTTCACGGCCTCCCCAAATCTTCCGCAGTCCACATACAACTGCAGGGAACTGACTAAAAGCTCCCTCTTGTCCCTCATATCCATTCCCTTTGCCCACACCAGCAGGGGAACCTGCGGAAGATATGTTTTCTCCATCGGATCCTCATTACCGTCCCCTTCTTGGCAGCTTTCTTTCCCGGAATCCATGTCTTCTCCCTCATCGCCCGATTCCTCCGGCCCAAGGCCCTCCCGGATTCCCGCAAATGTCAGGATACCGCCCCTTTCCCAGTCAAGTCCCACCACTATGGCGTCAACCCAAGCCGGAAGCGCCAACGCAAGCGCTGCATCCATCCAGCCTGCAAATTCCTTCCACATCCCGTATCCGCCGAATACGGTGAACCCGTCCGCTATGATGCCTCCGGGACTATACATGGATCTGCGCATATCCTCCTGCGTATAGCAGTATTCCAGCCTATGGTCAAGCTTTGACACGGTCAGGCACCCCTGATAGGTCTCCGCCTCCGTCACACCCTCCAGTTCCCCCCGGAAAGAATCTGCCAGCAGCTCTGGAAGGCTGTGGGCCCGATGCATTTTGATGGTGCCATAGGCATAGAATGTTCCGCTCTCCCCCAAATAGACATATATAGGGTTGTAATCAGAACTGGGCGAATACTTAAATCCCCATCCGAAGCGTCCTATGAAGGTTTTGGGCTCTTTGATCTTGGTGTCTGAGACCGACATACGGAAGTTCCTGTCTCTCACATGCACCGGGGAATGTGTATTCAGGTCGAATCCGAAGGGGGCGCAAACACCGTAGAACACCCTGTCATGCCGCTTTTCCCGCCGCTCCCCATAGCGCAGCACACAATATCCTTCCACGGCTTCAGGGATGCCCATAGCCTCCAGAAGTTTTTCTGCCTTCTGCAAAACATCCATGCCCTCCAGATTATACGTCTCCCGGCGCAGGGGCTTTGGCTGGCGCAGAAGAGCCAGCAGCCGCTCCGCCCTCGCCCTTCTGTCGGCAGGAGTCAGTGCCCCGGCATCCCTCGGCCCTTCGTCCCCAAGGCCCTTCGGACAGTTCTGCCCTGCCTCCTTAAGCTCTAACGGCAAGGCATATTCCTTCCAGCCGAATTCCGCCCTCCGGAATATCCTATCCTCCCATCCGTAGTCCGTCTGCCGCCATATGCTCACCCCGCTCTCAGATACCAGCGCCCGAAAACAAAACCGTTCCTGCTCGCCGTAAAGCACGGTCTCCAACTTGTCCTGCCGCTTCAAGGCGGATTCTGCCGCCCGCTCCTCATGGTCAGACAAAAGTCCTGCCGCCCTGTCATTGTCGGCTGCCAGCATTTGCGCCACTCTGGGAATGATAACGGGATGCAGGGGCGTCCTGCCCAGCCACTGCCCGATCAGCGCCTCCGCAGCCCTTCGATCCGAATCCCCAATGGCAGTGAGCGCCAGCAGAAAGAAAAACTCCTCCGCCCTTCTCAGCCGATCTGCATATGCGCACAAATCCGAAAAGCCCAGCACGGGACCATCTACCTGCCTCCCTCCCACAAAATAAAGGCAATAATGATAATGGAATTCCACCCTTAGTTCCTCTCCCCCCGGCATGGTGCAGCGGGCGCTCAGAGGAAACCGGATTTCCTCCTTTTCCTTGTCAAATCCCACGAACCGCTTCTGCCACTCTCTGGACGGCGCATAGATGTAATTTATGTAGGCGGGAAGATAGCATTCCCCTTGGGCCTCATAGACATAGCCCCTCTCCCAGTCTCCCCTGACCTTTGCGTGGCGGTAGCCAAAGCCTCTCATCAGATAATACTGCCAGAAATCCACATTGCTCTCCAGCTGCTCCGTTCCCGTATCTCCAAGGGACAAGTCGCATCTATAGTCGATCTCCCGGCACAGCCTTTCCGTGGCAAGGGATCTCAATAGGCTCTCCACAAGCTCCGTCCTCTCCGGTTCCGGAAAGTCTCCACCCTGTAAATGTCTGATCAGTCCCTCAGCCAAAGAGCAGGGCATCACCAGCCGCACAGCCGCCTTATATATCCTCTGGAATAGCTCCTTGTCCCCCTTCAGCATTTCCCACTCGGGCATGGCAAAGAATGCTCTCACCCTCTCTTGAATGTCCGCCGTCTCATGATATATGAATTTATCATAATTGTTCTGGTTGTCATTGATAATTGATGAGCAGACCCTATAGAGCTTGGTTATGAGCTGCTCCTTTCCCGTCTCCCCGAACAGAAGCTCTTCCGCCTGAGGCAGCTGTCGGAGAACCTCCGCCTTCAGCGGCTCATACAGCCCTCTGGTGCTGCTGCGGTCCAGCTCCTTAAAGGCAAGCTTCTTGTAGAAGAACTTCAGCACACTCTCCGGCAGCCCCTCATCCTTGAGCCACTGCACATACAGCTTCACCACACATTCACTGCGGGACTCATAATCGGCGCTGCCCAGCCTCTTGCCGTTGCGTTCATACAGATAGCAGACTTGGCAGAAGTTCAAAATGTGCTCCCATGTCTCTTTTTCCTGTTCCGTCAGCCTCCCCTCCCGGCTCATCTCCTTCATGGACAGATAATCGGAAAAGGCATTGTGGCGCACCTTGTTTGCCGGCTGCCTCAGCATACGGCCCGTCATAGACTTAAGATCGCATTCCCGTCCCTGCATGTTGAACACCTGAGCCATATATTTTCTTGCCGGAAAAGTATTCTCCACAGAGACCTTGTACCATTCCTTTGGATACTTCAGCCCCTCAAAATACTCTTCTCCTGCAAAATGTGGAATGAAAGCATATGCGATGGCAAGCTCCTGCAGCAGACCCATGGGAAGGTTGTCGTAAGGATACAAGGTCTGGCGTGACAAGTATCCCAGAAATCCTTTTCCGAATTCCTCCGAGTACTGCTCTCCCAAAAAAGCCTCGGACAAAAAGAATCGTTTCCATGTGTCGGCCTGCTTTGCCTGCTTGGGATTCTCAAACAAGACAATGAAATCCCTCAGCGCCCCTTTTTGCCTGCTCTCCTCTATGGCCCGCTCCTCCGCCTCCTCCAGCAGCTTCAGCAGTGAGGATGTCTCCTCGGCAGTCCCTTCAGCAGCCTCTTCGCCAATCTCTCCTGCAGTTTCTTCGACAATTTCTTCAGCAGTCTCTCCGCCCGATCCCGATTCCTCCTCTTGGGTCTCTTTGACAAACCTATTGTTGACCATGGAATCCTCATTATTTGAGGAATCTATCTTAGCGCCCAAAGAGTCTGCCCCTATCCCGCCCTCCTTATCCTGAAATCCTCCCATAGAAACCGCGCCTGCGCCTCCTGCCGCATACTCCAGCGCCGCCTTGTAGGCTTGATTCAGCTCCGCAAAATACTCCGGCTCCTCCTCCGGATGGTGAAGCCTTGACTGTGCCGCAAAGGCCTTCCGTATCTGTTTTTTATCATTTGTGGGTTCGGTCCCCAGTATCCGCCATATGTCTTTCATTTTTCCTCCAGATCCTCCTTCAGTTCCCCATCAGACTCCAGCTCCTCCTCCGGGTCCTCATCAAACTCCCATGCGCGCTTCAGCTCCCCGTCAAACAAAAACTCCTCCGCCATATCCTTTTCGCGCTCCAGCGTCTCCAGCCATAACCTACCCGTCTCCTCCGCATTCTTGACGGCCTTCTTTCTGCCGCTGTTTAGCCCCATGACGATCTGGCTGGTCATAAAGGCTATTCTCTCCCGCCTCTGTCCCGTGCTGTTCTCATAATACTCCAGAAAACGGGCCAGCATTTCCTGATTCCGGGGCTGCTGGATAGGAGGCAGCATGATCTTTTCCATTTCCCGGACATACTGCTGCAGCTCCGCCTCGCTGAGGGTCTGATTCGCCAGCAGCACCTGCCTGCGCTCCCCAAGCTCGTTTGTCACCGCCACATGGAGAATGCCGTTGATGTCATAGGTGAACTGCACATCCACCCAGGCCTCCCCCGCAGGCTTGGGCACCACCTCTATAGTGACCTCCCCCAGAAACACATCGTCATCCACATAGTATTCTTCTCCCTGATAGATCTGCACTCTGATCTCATTCTGGTAGTCGCAGGTCGTTACAAACCTCCCCTTATGGGATGCCGGAAGAGTGGAATTTCTCTCGATCATGGGGCTTAGGATATTCTTGTTCCGATTCGCCCTATTGTTGACTCCGATGCCCAGAGTAAAAGGACACACATCCGTGAGCAGCAGATCCTTGATCTCCTCCCTGCGCTGGCGGATGCCCGCATAAATGCCTGCCCCATAAGCCACCACCCGATCCGTCTCTCCGAGAACGATAGGCTCCTTCCCAAGAAGCTCCGTAAGGAAACGCTTCACCACGTTCAGCTTTGATGATCCCCCTACCATGATCAGATCGTCTATTGCAGATATTCTGGAACCCGCATCCTCCAGAAGATGCACAAAAAGCTGCTTGATCTTTCCGAACAAAGGCATGCAGACGGAAAACAGAATCTCCTGATTCAGCGGCGCGCTGCAATGTTTTCCTCCGATTTCAAGCTCCATGAGAATCTCTTTTTCCAGAGCCATATCCCATTTGGCTCTTTCCGCAAGCTTCCTCAGCCCTGCCCTCTCGCCTGCCGTCAGCTCCGAAGCCTTCATTCCGTTCTCCCTGCAGAAATAATCCGAGATGGCCTCATCCACATCATCTCCTCCCAGATGATTATCCCCTGCCACTGCCGTGATCTCTATCACATTGTCAAAGCATTCCACATAGGACAAATCCAATGTGCCGCCCCCAAAGTCGAACACCAATAGGGTCTTGTCCTCCTGACCGTATTCCATCCGATAGGCCAGCGCCGCCGCAGAAGGCTCATTGATCAGGCGCTCCACCTTAAGTCCTGCCACTTGTGCCGCCTTCTTGGTATCGCTGCGCTGTTTGTCGTTAAAATAGGCGGGAACCGTTATGACCGCCTCCTGAATCTCCTCCTTCAGGAAAAACTCTGCGTTTTTCCTGATCCGCTCCAGCACCATGGCCGACAGCTCCATAGGTGTATATGCTTTGCCGCCCAACCCATATTCCTTGGCTGTGCCCATAAAACGCTTGAAGGACGCCGCCGTATCTTCGGGATGGGTGATCAGGCGCTCCTTTGCCGCCGCCCCTACCAGAAATCCCTCCCCTTCCACATATCCCGCCACGCTGGGAAGCAGAACTTCCGCCTCCGTCTCCCTATGTGCCCCGGAGTACTCCCACGCAAAATCCTCTGGGCCGTCTCCTGATCGATGCCCTGCTCCAAAGTCCTCTCCGGACTCCCCGCTCCAAGTCCCTCCCGCGCCGTCGTTCATGGGGATCAGCCGCACCTCTCCGTCCTTCCAATATGCCGCAAGACTGTTTGTGGTCCCCAGATCAATTCCGATAACTGCCATAGCTTCCCTCCAGCTTTTTCATCCACGGATAACAATCCTCGAATAACACATATCCCAGATTTTACTATAGAATTTGGATAATAGAATCGTATTTTAATTCTATTATAATCCTTTTCAGTCTTTCTTCAATCCCATTCTTCCATTTTCTTCTGTCTTCCCCCGTTCCCACACACGAAGAAAGCCCCGGTTTGCACCGAGGCTTCCTTCTTATACTTATGAGGGGGAGATAGTGAGTTCATCAACTATCAAGATATATCATACAATCAAATTATGTCCAAACTGTGTACACTTTCTAATGAATCCATAAAATAATCTAACCAATTCATTAACCAATCAAAAAAACATCATAAACAGCCGGAAAAACTCCTATTTCTCGTCCCACACCACCTCTACCTCCATGCTCCCGTCCTCCTGCAGCTCTCCGATCCGGATGCTGAAGCCCGGATCCCGGATTTCCCCGTCCTCCGTATACCAGCCAAAGTTCCCTTCTTCCCCGCCGGTATTCTCGAAGGTGACCACGTCGCCCTCCAGATAGAATCCCTTTCCGTCGTTCACAAGCTTCAGTATTCTGATGCCCTCATTGGACTCGTCATAATACGAACTTAAATTATTGTATTTGTACCAATAATATCCGGCTTCATCCTTCATGATCTCTGCCTGTACATGGAGAATGCGCACGCCCCCTTCCCGAAACAGTCCCGCCTGAAGCCCTTCCGGCGTATTATATTCCACCAGAAAATATTCTCCTTGGAAATCCTGCCTCTCGCCCTTTGGAAAGATCAAAAGGCAGCCCCCGTCCTTGACCGGCGGCAGATAAAAGGTGGCCCTATCCGCATCCTTGGGCATGATCTGAACCTGCTCCCACTTCAGCCATCCCAGCTGAAGCTTGGAAAACTGGCAGAAATCGCCCTCCGAATCATCCATGCGCTCCTTGCCCGCGATCCCGTTCATCCCCTCAAAGTCTATTCCCTCGTAGCTGTACTTGTAATAATCCGGAAGCCCCATGCAATGTCCCAGCTCATGTTCCAGAGTGGCCTGATAATATCTCTTCTCGTTGGGATACGGCTGCTCATCGCATACAACAAAATTCATCATATAGATGCCGTCAATCTGATGGCCCCAGTTATAGTACCAATAATGGGTGGCGCCCCACCAGAAATCCACATCTCCGCCGCTGGGCACCGATATTACCAGCGAATCCATGACTAAATCGCCGTTTCGGTCATATTGTGAGAAATCTATCTCATCGTCATAATATTCAAGTATCTCCAGAATCAGCCCTTCCAGAGCCTCTTCATCCTCATAGTCCGCTATATCCTTCTGGGCCGTATAGAAGTAGATATCACCCTCCATCTTGATCCGCCCATGGGAAGAGACGGCATAATAGTCTGACACGCTTCCCTCTCCGGAAAATATCCACCTATCAAGCTCCTCCTGACTCACCATCCTGTCACTATATTTCACATCCTGAAATTCCACCATAAACACGGGAAAGCTGGCCTCCCCCACAGACGTCATCACCTGACCTCTGCTCCATTCGGAAAAAACAGGCCTGATATATTCCTCCGCCCTCTTCTCCATGTCCACTGCAAATTCCAAACTTGCGCACAGCGCATAAAGCGGGGAACCCAAAACGAACCCAAACAGCTCCAAAAGCACCCTGAATAAAAACTCCACCCAAAAGCCTCCTCTACATCTGCGCCATTACCCCTGCCGTCCTATAGAATAATTGTCGCCCCATATCATCTATGAATAATGCCGCATCACATACTGCAGCTCCGTCCTGCCCTTATACGTGTTTTTTCCCAGCTGGTACGCAACCGAGACCGGAAAGTTTCCTCTTCCCTTATACAGCGTCTCCTGACTTCCGGAACCGAATTTTTCGTCCAGAAAGCTGCCAAATGCCTCCAGATCTCCGAAAAAAACAATCTGCCTTTCCTCTCCCCCGGATGTTCGTACCCTATACCGGGCGCAGTTCTTGTTTGCCCCCATCTTGCAGCCTGACAAGAACAGCAAATCCTTCTGTGCAAAGAGAGGCTTCGGATTCCCTACCCCGAAGGGCTCCAGCAGCTCCAGCTGATCCGCAAGACTCTCATCCCCATAGTCCATAGGCATGGGAACGTCAATGAGCACCTTGGGCACAAAGTCCTCCGGCCCCAGCCGGCACCTTACGTTCAGCTCCCTCTGAAGCTCCTCCACATCCTCCTCCCGCATGGAGAGGCCTGCCGCCATGGCATGTCCTCCGAACTTGGTGAAATACTGCTTTACCTCCGTCATGGCCTGATACATATGATACCCCTCCACGGAACGTCCTGAGCCCTTCACTCCGTCCTCTCCTCTGGTAAGGAGAAACACGGGATGGTTGTAATGCTCTCTGATCCGCCCCGCTATGATTCCTGCAAGGCTCTCATGCACCTGTGGCAAATAGATCACCATAACTTTATCTTCTTCCATATGCCCTTGGGCGATCATCGCTTCCGCCTGCTCTACCCCGCGCTGAGTCAAGTTCTTCCGACTGTCGTTGAGCTCCTTCAGCTCTCTGGCGGCGCTCATGGCCTCCGCCTTGGAACGGCTCTGCAGCAGCTCCAAGGCCCGCGCCGCCGTGTCCAGCCTTCCGGTAGCATTCAGGCAGGGACCGATGATAAAGCCCAAATGATAGGCCCCCAGCCTTTCCGGCACTATGCCATTGACCTCTATCAGTGCCCTCAGGCCTGCATTCTCCGTGTTCCTGAGCCGTTCAAGCCCCTCCTTCACCACGATGCGGTTCTCGTCCTTAAGCTCCATCACATCGCAAACCGTGGCCAGAGCGGCGAACTCCAAAAATTCCCCCAAGGCCTCCCTCAGCTCCGGGCACCGGCTTCTTTCCGCCAGCGCGCTGACAAGCTTATAGGCTATCATACCCCCGCAGATACCGGGAAACGGATAATCGCACCCCGCCTGCTTGGGATCCACCACCGCCAACGCCGGCGGCAGCAGTTCACGCCTTACCCCTTCCCTGTCCGTTTCCTCCAGCACAAAGGGCACCTCATGGTGATCCGTGACAATGACTTTCATGCCATAGGAATTGGCAAGGGCAATCTGTGCCCCCGCCGCGATTCCGTTGTCGCAGGTCACGATCATGCCCACTCCGTCCCGTCTGGCCTCCTCGATCAGGCTGTCGTTCAGGCCGTAGCCGTCGTGGATCCGGTGGGGTATGGCCGTGTCGGCAGCGGCCCCCAGCAGCTTCAGCCCCTTGGTCAATATATAAGAGGAGCAGATACCGTCCACATCATAATCTCCAATGACACGGATGGGAATCCCCTCCCCAAGAGCATCCATGATCAGCCCCACAGCCTTATCCATGTCCTTCATAAGCCACGGAGAATGACAGTCCTCCAACCTCCCATTAAGAAACCGTTCCACTTCCGTCTCTGTTGTGAGGTCCCGATTTCTCAGAATCCTCGCCAGCACCGGGTCAATGTGAAATTTATCTGCCCAAGCCTGAAAATCTGCTCTTTTAGCCGCCACATACCATTTTTCCATCCTGCAAACGCCCCTTGCGCCGTCCTGCCCCGGCCAAATATGTTCATATTTTCAGTGTAGCATCTTTTACGGCAAAGTGCAAACCAATTCTGTCTTGGAAGAGGCATGGCAAAAAAGGGACACACCCGCTTTCGCTTGTGCATCCCTCGTCTCTACCGAAAAATTTTCAGCATTTTCTTTTTCAGCAATATTTCTTTACCACCTGATCCATCAGCTCTCTGGATGCCTCCATGTCCCTCACAAGCTTGAACTGGGTGCGGCAGCGGTCAAGATTGTGATTCTCCCGATGAATCTTGAAATAGGTATCCCCGTTCAGATAATCCGTGAGAAAACGCATTCCGCACTCGAAGGTCATCATCATGGCGCCTACGGGAAGCATCTTTTTCTCATTTTCGCTCAGCATCTCTCCGCACTCGCCAAGAAAGCCTTTGGTATAGCATTCAAAAAGCTCTATCTCAAAATTCACCTTTCCCAGATCCGTCTCGTCCTCCGCCGCATAGGTAGCGCCGAAACGTATGCTGTCTCCAAAGTCGTTCACGGAAAGGCCGGGCATCACCGTGTCCAGATCCACCACCGCCAGAGGCAGGCCTGTTGTCTCATCGAACAGCACATTGTTGAGCTTGGTGTCATTATGCGTCACCCGCAGAGGCAGCTCCCCTCTCTCCTGCATATCCACCAGAGTCGCTGCAAATTCTTTATGCGCCCTGACAAAGGCAATCTCCTCCTGAACGGAAGCCGCCCTGCCCCGGGCATCCTCCGCCACAGCCGCCTCAAAGTCCAGATAGCGGGATTTGGTATTATGGAAATCGGGAATTGACTCAAACAAGGTCTCCGCAGGGAAATCCGCCAGCAGCTTCTGAAAATGCCCGAAGGCGCAGGCACTGGCATGAAACTGCTCCTGACTCTCGCAGGTCTGGTAGGTCACCGCACCGTCTATAAAGGTATATACCCTCCAGCAGTCATTTCCGTCCTTATAGTAAGTCTCTCCGTCTCTGGTCATGACCACATTCAACGTTTCCCTTAAGGGGTCACCTCCGCTGCTTAAGATTTTCTTCTTCAGGAAATCCGTCACCAAAATAATGTTCTCCATCAGCGCTTCCGCATTTTTAAAGACAGATACATTGATTCCCTGCAATATGTAGCATCGGTCCGCATCCGTCTTCAACAAAAAGGTATCGTTGATATGTCCCCCGCCATAGCTCTCGGCACTGACCGGCCGACCCTCAAGATCAAATCTGTCCGCAATCTCCAAAATACGCTCCATGTTCTCTCTCCTTATCCCAAGCCCCTCATGCTCTTCTTTAAGCCGTGATGATATCGTATTCTTTTGTTCCATGAATTTCTAAGCACACACTAACAGCAGAAAGCCCTTTCACTGGCCTTCTGCCGCCACAAACAACGTATTTAGTCTATCAATTTATCAGCATAAAGTCAAGACATTATTTACATCTATTTCCTGAGGCCGGATCAGCTGATCCATTCAAGAGATACTGTCACAGCCATGTCCTTACGGTGCCAGACAGAAGCTCCCCACCTCCAGTACCTTCCTCTGGGACTCAAGGATCTCCTCCTCCGTTCCCTGCCAGCGCTCCATATCCTCATTGATGTAGTATAATATCCTATCCGACACATTGGACAGAAACTTCTCCACCACTTTGCCAGACGCCCCCTTCAGGGCTCTGGTCAGGTCAATCATCTCCAGATTTCGCAGAATGACCTGCGTCTCAAAATCTCCCAGATCCGCAAAGACTTCTATCAGGTCTGTGGATTGCGAATAAAGTTCTTTGTCCTTGTATCTTGCGATGATTTCTTTTCTGCTCTCCTTCAGCACCGTGCCCATGCTCTTGTTCCCCAGCCTTTCACGGTAGTCCATGCCTATGTATGAAGCCGCGCACTCCCTTATGCTGTCCTCGCACTCCCCGGAAAAGATCAGCTTCAGTGTCCCTGCAACCATCTCTCCCTCCGCTCTCTCCCTCTCCGGCAGAGCCTTGACATAATTCTCCAGAAGCCTGAAAGATCGCTCCAAATCCATCTGCAGCATGAAGGCATACATGACATAGTGGATGGCAAAAGCCAGAAACCGGCTGCCGCTCTCCAGACGGGGAACCGCCTCCTCCATGGCCAGCAGCCCCTGCATCCTGCTGATCTCGGAGCACTGCAGCAGATCGCCTGCAACGGCCAAAAGCCGCAGCTTATCCTCGTCACATTCTCCCACCTGAGCCACCCTGGCCACTGTCCTTCCCACCAATTCGTCGATGGTACATTCAAAGAAATCCGCCAGCGCCCAGAGCATCTCGATATTGGGATTGGCCAGATTCCTTTCCCATTTCGATACCGCTGCCGGGCTGACGCACAGCACCCCCGCCAGCTGCTCCTGCGTCATCCGCTTCGCCATGCGCAGAGAATAGATCTTCCCGCCCATGGACACCCCCGGATACTGAATTTTGCCGCCCTTTTCCATATGATATTCCCGCCTTTCCCGTCTTTAACATCCCCCCGTTCCATAGGCAATGCCAAAGTCCGTCTCTGATGGGCTGCGCCCTTTAAGAGCGCTGCGCCATGAAAATATCATAGGACATGGAGGCCCTTAAGTCAAAGGACAATTCGTTGTCCTATTCAACCGGCAGTTCTTTCGGGGAAATACACCTCATGCCATGTAAGGAAAGCATACACCGCCCAGACCTTTCTGTTGGTGTTTCCCCTGCCGGAGCCGCAGCCTCTGCGCAGCTCCTCCAGCGCCTCCTTGTCGAAATACTGTTCCGCCGCCTTTGAGGAGAAAGCCTTGTCCAGCGCCGCCGCTCCCATAGGAGAAGACAAGAATGTCTCCAATGGAACCGGAAAGCCCAGCTTCTTCCGGGCGGCGCTGGCCTCCGGCAGATGTCTTCTGGTCATCTCCCGAAACATATACTTGGAAATCTGGCCGTTCTGCTTGTAACCCGCAGGCAGCTCTCTGGCAGTCTTAAACACCTCTCTGTCCAGATAGGGCACTCTGGATTCCAGCGAATGGGCCATGCTCATGCGGTCCGCCTTCTGAAGAATGTCTCCGGGCAGCCAGTGGAGCAGATCGATGTACTGCATACGGCTGGCATCGTCCAGCCCCTTCGTATCCTCATAGTCTGCCTCCAGCAGCTTCTGGGGCGATACCGCCCCTGTAGGCGACTTTAAAAGCCGCTTCCTCTCCTGCTCCGTGAACAAGTTGGCATTGCCGATGAAACGCTGCTCCACGGGCATGCTGCCCCGGATCAAAAAGCTGCGCCCCTTGATTTTGGGCAGCCGCGCCGCCAGTCTGGCAATGCACCGGCGCAGAAAGCCGGGCAGCAGCTGATAGCGGCGAAGGGAATTCGGCTCGCAGTAGATGCGGTAGCCGCCGAAGAATTCGTCGGCCCCCTCCCCGGACACCACAACCTTCACCTTTTTTGCCGCCTCCCTGGCCACGAAGTATAGGGCCACCGCAGAAGGATCCCCTGAGGGCTCGTCCAAATGATACAGCACCTTGGGAACAGCCTCCCAGAATTCCTCCTCCGTGATCTCTTTGCCGCTGTGCTCCAGCTTCAGCTCCTCCGCCAGCTGTCTGGCAAGAGGAATCTCATTGAACTTCTCCGCCCCGTAGTCAAATCCCACGGTAAATGCCTTGGAGCCTGAAAATTCCTTTGCAATCAACGCGGAATCCACTCCTCCGGAAAGGAAGGTCCCGATTTCCACGTCCGCCACCATATGAGCGTCCACAGACTCCGCCACGGTTCTGTCAAGCCGCTCCACCCATTCCGTCTCTAACTCCTGACTGGACTTCTTCATAGCCTCCGGCGCCAGCTTAGGCACGAAATAGCGGCCTGTCCGAGGCCTGCCGCCCCTTTCATATATCAGGAAATGTCCCGGCTTCAGCTGGAAAATCCCCTGAAAGAAGGTCTCCTCCAAGGCGGAGTACTGAAAAGAAAGATACTGCTCCAAAGCCTCTTCGTTCAGTTTCTTCTCATAAGAAGGATGGGGAAGAATTCCCTTGATCTCCGAAGCAAAAATAAAGGTATCACGGCTCAGAGTATAAAAGAAAGGCTTGATTCCGAAATAATCTCTGGCAGCATATAGCCTCTGCTCCTTTTCATCCCAGATGGCAAAGGCGAACATCCCCCTCAGACGCTCCGGCAGCTGCTCTCCCCATTCTTCGTAGCCGTGGATCAGCACCTCCGAATCCCCCTGAGTTTTGAACTGATGCCCTGCCTCCAAAAGCTCCTGCCTCAGTTCCTTGTAATTATAGATCTCACCGTTGAAAACCAGCACCTTGTCCCCTGTCTCGTTCAACATGGGCTGGGCGCTCATTTCCAGATCAATGATGCTAAGACGCCTGAAGCCTATGGCCGCCGTCTCCGACATCCAGCGCCTTCCGTCGTCCGGCCCCCGATGATAGATGGCCTCCATCATCTTTTCCAGAACCTGTTCTCTGGCGCCTTCCTCCCGGCGGGATACACCGCTCCTGTCACCCCCGCTCTGACCTTGTTCCGGTGCCCCCGCGTTTTGTTTCCCGTCTATAAATCCGCATATTCCGCACATATATTCTATTCCCTCCGAACGCTTTACGTCTGTCCCCTGTACCGCTGCAAAAACCCCCGCAAACCGCAGTATTATCTGCGGGTTATCTTACCATCTATTGCCTATTTAGTCAAGATTTTTTGCGTCCATGCCCTGCTTTGTGTCCTGCTTCGTCCCCGATTTGTCCTTCCTATACAGTATTTCTCATTTTATGGTTTTCTTTCCTTTTCTTTCAAAAATTTTTCTCCCCATACTCTCCCGCCATTTGCGCAAAAACCACCATGTATCAACGCAAAAAAAGACACCCTGCCCCGCAGGATGTCTTTTTCAATGTCTGCCGCCTCTTTATTTCTGAGCCTCCGTCTTGGGAGGGAACTTCACCCGCAGCACATACCACAAGGCTCCCGCCAGACAGATGGAAGAATAGGTTCCGCACACGATGCCTACCATCAGGGGCAGGGCAAAATCCCGAATGCTGGTGACGCCCAGAATGTACAGCACCGCCACCATGATGAAGGTGGTGAGGGAAGTAAAAATACTTCTGGACATGGTATTGGTAATACTCTTGTTTATAGTCTCCTTCAGGTCGTCCTTGTGGGTCATGGTTCCCATGTTCTCCCGGATACGGTCAAAAATGACGATGGTTGCATTGATGGAATAACCCACGATGGTCAGCATACAAGCCACGAAGGTATTGCTCACGGATATTCTCACCGCCGCGTAGAAGGCCAGCACTATCAGCACGTCGTGGAGCAGGGCCGCGATGCTGCTGATGCCGAAACGGATGTCGCTGAAGCGGATTCTGATATAGATCAGCATACAGATGATTGCCACTGCCACAGACAAGATGGTGTCGGATTTCATCTCGTTGCTGATGGTGGAGCTGATGGTCTCCGAAGTCACCATGCTCTCGTCGATTCCGAACTTCTCCGCCAGCATCTCGTTGACCGCCTCCCTCTGCTCTACATTCAGGGTAGCCGTCTTGAAAATCACCTCGTTGGAATCCTGCACCGTCTGAATCTGCACCGCGCCGCCTGCGATCCCCTCGATCAGAGGAGCCACCTCTGCGTTGGCCTTCTCCAGAGTCATCTCCTCTTTAAAAGTCACCGTGGTGGCCGTTCCGCCCTTGAACTCCAGACTATAGTTTAAGGCATCCCCGCCGGTTGCCTTGTATACGCCCATGACCACAAAGCCTGCCACGATCAGTCCTGCAGAAATTCCAAAAAAGAATGCCTTTTTGGAAAGGAAATTCAATGTCTTATGCTCTTTTCCAACTCCGTAGAGCTTCTCGCTCTTAAGCCCCAGCGCATAGAAGGCGTACAGAAGGTATCTGGTCACAACCAGCGCGATAAACATGGAGAGCACGATACCCAGCGCCAGCGTCTGGGCGAAGCCCTTCACGCTCCCCGGACCCAATACCAGCAGGACTGCTGCCGCGATCAGGGTTGTGATATTGCCGTCGATAATGGCGGAAAGCGCCTTGTCAAAGCCCGCCTTCACCGCATTGCGGACGGTCTTGCCCGATGCAAGCTCCTCCCGGATACGGGCGAAAATAATTACATTGGCATCCACCGCCATGCCTATGGACAGAATGATGCCCGCAACGCCGGACAAGGTCAGAGTCATGTCAAAGCCGTTCAAAAGCAGCACCACCAGCGCCACATACACCAGCAGGCCGATGGCAGACGCCACGCCGGGCAGCAGATACACCGCGATCATGAAAACAACCACGATAAGCAGGCCGATGGCCCCCGCCTTCAGGCTCGTGTCGATAGCCTCAACCCCCAGCTGGGCTCCCACCACCTTGGAATGCAGCTCCTCCAGCTCCAGCCTCAGGCCGCCGATGCGGATGGTGGACGCAAGGCTCTCCGCTCTCTCGAAGGACTCCATGGGGGAAATCTGTGCGCTGCCGTCCGTGATGACCGCTTTTACATTGGGAGCGCTGATGATTGCGCCATCATAATAGATAGCCAGAGTCTCTCCCTTGTCAAAGGCCCTCTGGGTGGCCTGGGCGAACTTTTCCTTTCCCTCGTCGGTCATGGTCAGATCCACCGCGTTCACCGTTCCCAGCTTGTCGTTTACGGTGCCTGCACGGGCATCCTTCACATCCGTGCCCTGCAGCATGACGGAACCGTCCTCTAACAGCTCGTCGATGGTCTTGTTCAGCACGTAGGCGTAGCCATAGGTGCCGTCCTCATTGCGCACCGACTGCTGCGCATAGTTCTGGTTCCCCTCCGAATCCGTCTGGGAAATAAAGTACAATGCTCCGGGCCTGCCCAGCTCCTGCAGAATCGCGTTGGCATCGCTGACTCCGGGAATCTCAATATTGATCCGGTTTGCGCCTTCCTGATACACAATGGCCTCAGTGCTGTAGCCCTCCACACGCTTCTGAAGCTTTGCGATGGTATCCTGCATGTCCGTGGAACTGGGATTCTCCTCCCCCACCACCTGATAGGTGATGCTGACGCCCCCGGCCAGATCCAGACCAAGGTTCACATCCGACGCGCTGCCGTCCCCTTCTGCGTTCACACCGAACAGATCCACATAAGTGACCCCGGCTAAAAGCAGCAGGACGCACAGAAGCACCGCTATCGCTTTGTTCTTACTCATATCCCTTTTCCTTTCTTTTGGTATCTTTTTATGTTTCCGCCCTTGAATGCCATTCCCTGCAGCAACGCCGCGAATGCACAAAGTTTAAGCAGCGAAGGGATCCGCTGCTCGCAAAAGCTTAATACAAGAAGTCTTAAGCCAGTATACCATAAAATATATTTTTGTAAAAGGTTTTTCTGTAAAAAGAAATACTTTTTAAAGGAAGAGATGATTTTTCATCCCCTTTTTTGCCTTTTGGTTCCCTCAAGCCCTTATGGAAAAGTCCGGCGTTCCCATATACGGGCTTCTTCCTCCCTAAGAGCACCCTTCAGCTCAACATCCCTCCCAGCATGCCGCCGCCCGCGCAAAGCACCAGAGTCGTAAAGAAGGAGCTTCCCATCTGGATGTTTCCTTTCCCTACGATCAGAGAGACCGCGGTCAATATGAGGAAATAAGCTCCGCCCAGCAAAAGTCCCCACAAAAACCTTCTGCTCTTCATCCGCTTTCCAGCAAGAAAGCCTCCCAATGCCGTCGCCGCCACATAGATCACGATGATGGCCATGTTCACGGCCTTTTCCCCCAGCTGCAGCTTATACAGCAAAAACGCCAGCACTCCCAGCATCAGCACCGTCAATATGTACGAAAAAAGAAGACTCTTCAGCAAAAACGCCACCGGCACTCCCGATGCTTTCTCCATCCGTTCCAAATCCTTCATCTCACCCTCCTAGTCCGCCCCTGAGGCACGCCTGATAAGTCCTTGTCCTGCCCGCCTCAGCAGTCTATAAACTTTTTATTAAATCATATGCCGGAGAGTCCCGGAACTTGACAAACACTTATCTGTTATAGTATATTAATCTCTAAATGTACTGCAAAATAAAAAATAAAGGAGTGAACTTTTTTGGACGTTCCAGGTGCCCTACAACTTTTAGTACTGTTTTTTCTGGTTTTCCTATCCTGCTTTTTTTCCTCGGCGGAGACTGCTTTCAGCACTGTCAACCGCATACGGCTCCGAGCGCTGGAGGAAGAGGGCAACAAGCGCGCTGCAAGGGTGAACAAAATCCTTGAAAACTACAGCAAAATGCTCAGCGCCATTCTCATCGGCAACAATATCGTAAATCTGTCAGCCTCATCTCTGGCCACAACTCTTGCCATGCGTATCAGCATGCCTGTAGGCATCGCCACGGGTATACTGACCATCGTGATCCTGCTTTTCGGTGAAATCGTTCCCAAGACATGGGCCATGACCTCCTCTGAGAAGATATCCCTTGCTTACAGCGGAATTATTTACGGTCTGGTACAGCTTCTCACCCCCGTTATCTTCGTGGTGGACAAAACCGCCAATGGTATCCTGCGCATGATGCGCATCGATCCCAGCAAGAAGATCACCACTATGACCGAGGCCGAACTGCGCACCTATGTGGATGTGAGTCATGAAGACGGCGTCATCGAGACCGAAGAAAAGGAAATGATCTACAATGTGTTCGACTTCTCCGACGCCCGGGCCAAGGACATCATGATCCCCAGAATCAACATGGTATCCGCGGACATCAACAGCACCTACGAGGAAGTGCTGACCATATTCCGAAGCTCCATGTATACCCGTCTTCCCGTCTATCAGGAGGATCAGGACAACATTGTAGGCTTCATCAATATCAAGGATTTCATCCTTACGGAGCATGGCGCCGAGTTCCACATCAAATCCATCCTCCGCAATGCACATTATACATACGAGTTCAAAAAGGTGGCCGACCTGCTCTATGAGCTTCGGGAAAAGACCACCAGCGTCACCTTCGTGCTGAACGAATACGGCGCCACCATAGGCATGATCACTCTGGAAGATCTGCTGGAGGAAATCGTCGGAGAGATCCGGGACGAATACGACGCGGACGAGAAAGAACTGATCAAGAAGATGGACGAACGTACCTATCTGGTAGAAGGAAGCATGAAGCTGGACGATATCAACAATGCTCTGGGCACTAAGCTGGACAGCGACGATTATGATTCCATAGGCGGAATTATCATTGAATGTCTGAACAGCCTGCCTGAAGACGGAGAAGAAGTTTCTTTGCCCAGCGGTATCCGGCTGAAGGTTCACGGCATAGACCAGACGCGAATCGTCAAGGTTCTTCTGACCCTTCCGGAGGAGGAAACTCCCAAGGAGGAAGGCGCCGAGGAAGAAGAGGAAAAAAGCGAAAAGGGCGAGTAACGCCCCTGACAGACAAAGGCCGCAGCCGATTTGCTGCGGCCTTTTTTCGTCTCATCCAAAGCGCCCCCCAAGATAGTCCTGGGTCCTCTTATCCTTGGGCCGGCAGAATATGCTGTCCGCCGTCCCTGCCTCCACCACCTCCCCCGCCAGAAAAAAGGCCGCGTCCTCCGATATTCTGGCTGCCTGCTGCATATTGTGGGTCACTACCACCAAAGTATATTTTTTCTTTAAACCGGATATAAGTTCTTCTATCTTCAATGTGGATATGGGATCCAGCGCTGATGTAGGCTCATCCATCAGTAATACCTCCGGCTCCACCGCAAGCGCTCTGGCAATGCAGATCCTCTGCTGCTGTCCCCCGGACAGCCCCAGAGCCGGCCGGTCCAGCTGGTCCTTCACCTCCTCAAAAACCGCCGCCCGCTGCAGGGCCTCCTCCACCCTCCGGTCCAGCTCCGCCCCGTTTCTCAGCCCATGAAGTCTGGGTCCATAGGCAATGTTGTCGTAGATGCTCATGGGAAACGGACTTGGCTGTTGGAATACCATGCCCACCTTCTTGCGCAGCAGGACAGTATTGACCCTCTTGTCATAGACATCCTCCCCGTCCAGCAGAAGCCTTCCCTCTATTTTCACCCCGTCCACCAGATCGTTCATGCGGTTGATGCATTTCAAAAATGTGGATTTGCCGCATCCGCTTGGGCCGATCAGCGCCGTCACCGCATTCCCCCGGATCTCCAGACATATGTTTTTCAGCGCATGTTTTCCCCCATAATGGAGCTCCAGACCCAAAGCCTGTATCTTTCCCTCTTTCATCCCCACTCCCTACTTCCCGGCCATGCCCTTCACGGCAAGCCTCAGCAGCAGGTTCCCTGCCAGAACGATCAGTAGCAGGACGCAGCTGATCCCAAAGGCCGTGCCGAACTCTCCTCTTTGCACCTGCAGGTACAGCTCGATGGTGAGGGTTCCGCCTGAATCGAATATCTTGTCCTTAAGCCCCGTCAGGATCTCACCGATCCCTCTTCCCAGACGGGGCAGATTCCTTGCGCTGCCTGCGGTGAAGAGCAGCGCCGCCGACTCCCCCACGATACGTCCCACCGCCAGCGTCACCCCGGTGAGTATTCCGGGACGGGCGGACGGAAGCAGGACCGTGCGTATCATATGCCATTTCGTGGCCCCCATGCCCAGAGCGGCACTGCGGAAGCCTTCCGGCACCGCCCGCAGCGCCTCCTGCGTGTTCTTTGTGATCAGAGGCAGTACCGCCAGCGCAAGGGTCAGAGCGCCGCTCAGCAAAGAATACCCCAGCCCCAGAACCTCCCCGAAAAACACCATTCCGAATAGACCGAATATAACGGAGGGAATGCCGGACAAGGTATCCATGGCCAGTCCCACCAGACTGTTCAGCCTCCCCGGCCCCGCATACTCATTCAGAAAAACCGCCGTCCCCACCCCCAGAGGAACCGAGACGGCCAATGCCATAATGACTATGTACAAGCTGTTCACCAGATTGCCCCCGATCCCCACCGTCCCCTTCAATAAGCTTGTGACCGAGGTAAAAAAGTCCAGACTCAGCTCTCGGAATCCCTTGAAGAACAGATATCCTATCATGCCAAGGAGCAGGAACAGGGAAAGGTATGCCGCTCCATGGACGGCTGCCAGCACGAACGCTTCTCCCGGCCCTCTCTTCCGGGGTCTTAAGATGCTATCCACTTTGTCCCCCTTTCCTAAGGCTCCTTCCCAGAAGCATGTTAAACAGCATGATAAGCAGAAACAAAACCAGCCCCATGGTAAACAGCATTTGCCTATGAATTCCGTGAGAATACCCCATTTCGCTGACGATGGTGGTGGTAAGGAAGCGAACGGAATGAAAGGGCAGGGGAATATCCACGCTGTTTCCTGCCACAAGCATGACGGCAGTAGCCTCTCCCAGCGCCCTTCCCAGCCCCAGAACCACGGCCGCGGCAATTCCCGATCTGGCCGCCGGCAGAACCACCCGAAAAACAGTCTGTACCTGAGAGGCTCCCAGTGCCAGTGAGGCTGCCCGGATATCCGGCGACACCCTGCGTATGGCAGTCTCGCTGACATTGATGACCGTGGGCAGGATCATCACCGCCAGCACCAGCGACGCCGAGAGCAAGTTTGCTCCGCCGGTGAACCTATGTGCCGGCGAATCCGCAAATAGCTTCAGCTCCAGCCTATACATCAGAGGGTTCAATAGGTAGACCCCCAGCAGTCCGTAGACTACCGAGGGAATTCCCGCCAGCAGCTCCACCGCGGCCCGGACTGTCCCCGCGGCCCTTTTTCCCGATATCTCCACCAGAAACACGGCTGTCAGAACCCCTATGGGCATACCAATCAGCGCCGCCAGAAGGGCTCCTGCCAAAGAGGCAAGAATCATCTGAAGCATGCCGTACCGGGGATCGGCCGCCACAGGCTTCCAGACCGTGCCAAACAGAGCCTCTCCCATCCCCACCTCCTTCAGCGCCGGAATGCCGTTAGAGACCACATAAAAGAAAAGGGCTGTCACCGCCAGAACGGAGATGACTGCGCCAAACAGAAGCACAGCCCCGGCAACGGCATCCCACAGAGCCGGCTTCCCCGCCTCTCCCATGATGGAAATCCCCGTCTCTTTTCTTCCATTTTCATCCCTCCTCAACGGGTGCTCTTTTGTCTTTTTTGCTGTGTATGTACCTGACAATGCTTCCATATGCCCCTCTCCAAGCCTTTTTTCCAGTTGCCGTCTCTTTGTTTTCAGCCTCCCTTTCCGTTCATACCGAAATCCAGCATCCTCTCCACGATCTTTTGTCCCTCCGGGCTGTACACAAACCGAAACCATTCCCGCACCAGAGCGGACTGAGCGGACATATCTCCCTTGGTGGCCATGATATAGGGACTGGCCAAGCCATACTTTCCCTCCCGGACATTTTCCCCAGTGGCTTTTGCGCCGTCCAGACTCAGCAGGCGAACCGTATCGTTTGCAGTGTCAAGGGACAGATAGCCTATGGCTCCCGGAGTCCTTGATACTCTGGCCATGACGGCTCCCGCACTGTCCATCTCATTGGCATGAACGCACCCATCCTCCAGATCAAGGCTTTCCTCGAAGGCCTCCCTTGTGCCCGAACCGGCCTCCCGGCCCACCACCACAATCGGCAGATCCTCCCCGCCCACATCCTTCCAGCGCGTTATCCTGCCCCCGTAGATATCTGCAAGCTGTCCCTTCGTCAGATTCTGAACCGGATTTGAGGGATCCACGCACACCGCTATGCCGCAGACAGCCACCTTGTTCTCCACCATGCCTGCAGCCGCCTCCTCCGGGCTGATGCTCCGGGATAGATTTGCTATGTCCGCGCTGCCCTTCATGACTGCTTCTGCCCCGGCGCTGGAGCCAATAAACTCTATGGTCACTGTCACTCCGGGGTGCTCTTCCATGAACACCTCTGCCAATGCGCCTGCCAGCTTCTCCATAGAAGTGCTGCCTGCCATCCGTATGGTCCCCTCAAGCTCCGGCGGTCCCTCCCCATGAGTCCTCCGGGATCCGGTGATTCCCAAGAAAAACGCCGCCATCCCCAGAAGGACAATCCACCTCCAGACCACTTTCCCCGCCCCGTCTCCGGCGCCACTCCTCAGCTGCTCCATACTGTGGCAAGGATACCGTCTGCAATGGCCTTGGCAATGTCATTGAAACGTTCGTCAAAAAGTCTGTTGTCGCTATCCGAATTGATGAATCCCACCTCCGTCAGAACCGCCGGCATCTGGCTTCCGCTCAGCACCACCAAGTCCTTTCTCTCATTGACCCCCTGATTTGCGAATCCCAGCTCCTCCAGTCTGGCATTGATATTTTCCGCCAGCCTTGCAGCCTCCCCGTAACGATTGTAAACCAGCGACTCCACCCCGGCATATTGATTCGGGTAAGGGCTGGAATTACGATGAATGGACACAAAATAGTCCCCCCTCACCGCATTTGCCTCTTCTGTCTTCTGGGCCGGGGATTCATAGACATCCGATGTTCTGGTATAATACACGTCCACGCCGTTTCTCTCCAGAATGTTCCCTACCTCCATGGAAAGGGCAAGCACATCGTCCTTCTCTCTCCTGCCGCCGTACACTGCACCCGGATTGGCTCCTCCGTGCCCTGCGTCGATTACCACCAAAGCCATAAAAAAAGCCCCCCACATATCTTATTATAAGATATGTGGAAGGTCTGTCCCTAGTTCCTATATTCAGAGACTTTCTTCTGGAGGCGCCTGCCTTCCGGCCTACAGATTCGTGTCCACCATGGCGCCCTTGATATCCTCCGTCACCAGATGCATCTTATTGACCACATTCTGAACCTCCTGACGGATCTGCTCTTGTGTGCTCTTCAGATCTGCCATCTCGTCAATGGGCATATCCTCCATGAGATCCTCCAGCTCTTCCTCGTTCTCCTTGCGCTCCTCAAGAAGTTCTTCCTGCTCTTCCCTCTCCTCCTTGATCTCTTCCGCCTCTTCCTCTCTGTTTTCCTGCTCCTCGTCGATATGATCCTTAGCCTCTTCTATGACCATCCCAAGGATCTCGTCTCTGGCAGCCTTCAGCACCTCATCCGCATCCGCCTGAGCGTCCACCATGGTATGATGCTTGCGGCGCTCATCCCGAATCCCTCGGATCACCGCATTCTCCGTCACGATCTCCTTCTGCAGGTCATAGGCGGCGGAGGCGTATTCCCACAATTGTCTATTCAGTTCCATGCCGCGGCTCATATATTCGCTCATCCCCCCGGCCTGCAGCTGGGCAACACGCTCTTCCTCCTCTTCCGTCAGCTGCATCCCTATCCAAGGATGAGATTGGGCCCCATAGGCCTTGTTAAGCAACTCCAGATCCTTCTGTTCCTGACTGTCCGGATCTATGTGGTATTCCTCCCTCAATGCCTCGCTCTGCTCCCTGCAGTCCCTCATGGCGTCCTGCACACCCTTATAATCGGAGAGCAGCTCCTTCAGACGGTCCTTGCTCCGGCCAATTTCCGCGTCCATCTTTCTGTCTCCGTCCCAGGCATCCCCGACGATCTTCAGCGCGCGCTCCTGCGCCTGAGCCTTCCTTTGCTGTATTCTGTCCCTCAGAGGAAAATCCGTCAATAGGTTCCCGGCATATATGGTTTTTCTGTTTGCTTCGGAGGCATTCTTCTCGTTTGCCTTTTCCCCCTGAGCAATATCCCGGGTATCTCCGGAAAAAACGGTTATATTATTCTGTATCCTCATGACTGTCTCCTCCTCGTTAAGCTCCCTTTGGCAAAAAACTCCTGAACCTGAATGTCTTGGATATTACTTCCATATTATCTATATCGGTTCATTCCAAAGAATTCTTGAGCAAGCGGCCCCCCTTTTTCTGATCCGTTTTTCTATTCTGCGGATCTGACCTCTTCATCCTGCGGCTTTGGTCTCCTCAGCCTGCGAACTGGGAATTGTACAGCGTGGCATAAAATCCCTTCTGTGCCAGCAGCGTCTCGTGATTGCCCTGCTCGATAATATTGCCATCCTTCATGACCAGAATGATGTCCGCCTCCCGGATGGTGGAAAGCCTATGAGCTACGATAAAGCTGGTTCTCCCTTCCATCATCCTTGCAAAGGCATTCTGAATCTTGATCTCCGTTCGGGTGTCGATGGAGGAGGTTGCCTCGTCCAATATGAGCATGGGAGGAAGGCACAGCATCACTCTGGCAATACAAAGCAGCTGTTTCTGGCCCTGAGACAGGCTTCCTCCGTCCTCTGTAATCACCGTATCATAGCCATTGGGAAGCCTCTTGATGAAGCTGTGGGCATGGGCCTCCTTGGCCGCCTGAATGACCTCCTCCTCCGAGGCTTCCGGCTTTCCCATCCGTATATTGTCCCGGATGGTTCCCGCCCGCAGCCAAGTCTCCTGAAGCACCATGCCGTAGCTGGTTCTCAGGCTCCCTCTGGTGATATTCCGGATGTCCGTTCCGTCCACCTTGATGGCGCCGCTGTCCACATCATAGAACCGCATCAGCAGATTGATCACCGTGGTCTTGCCGCATCCGGTAGGCCCCACGATAGCCACTCTCTGACCCGGCCTCACCTCCAGATTGAAGTTCTCTATCAGCTTCCGATCCGGCACATAGGAAAAATGCACTCCCTCCAGCGCCACATTGCCTTGGGCGTCCGTCAGCACCCTTGCCCCCTCCTTGTCAGGAACCTGAGGCTCTTCGTCTATCAGGGCAAAAATCCGGCCCGCGCAGGCCAGCGCGTTCTGCAGCTCCGTCACCACCCCCGAGATCTCGTTGAAGGGCTTGGTATATTGGTTGGCATAGCTCAAAAAGCAGGAAAGCCGTCCCACGCTGATGCCTCCCCGGATGGCCACGAAGGCTCCGAAAATACCCACTCCCGCATAGACCAGACTGTTCACAAAGCGGGTGGCCGGATTGGTGATGGAGGAGAAGAAAATGGCCTTCAAAGAGCACTTCTCCAGCCTGCCGTTGATCTCGGCAAACTGCTCCCTCACTGCTTTCTCTCTGGAGAAGGTCTTCACGATCTTCTGACTGCCCACCATCTCCTCGATCAGAGAGGTCTGCTCCCCTCTGGTCTCCGACTGCAGCTTGAACATGGAAAAGGTTCTGGTTGCTATGAATCTGGCCACCAAAAAGGAGACCGGCGTGATGCATACAACCACCAGCGCGATGGGCACGTTGGTAGCCATCATGAATATCAGAGTTCCTCCTATGGTCAGCACCCCGGTGAAAAGCTGGGTAAAGCCCATGAGCAGGCCGTCCGCAAAGGTGTCCACATCCGCAACTACCCTGCTGACGATATCCCCGTAGGCCTGCGCGTCCAAATATTTCAAGGGCAGCTGCCCAAGTCTATGGAAGGCGTCCTCTCTGATATCCTTCACCACATGATAGGTGATATGATTGTTGCAGGTGTTCATCAGCCACTGGGCCAGCGCCGTGACGGCCATGGCGATCCCTATCTTTTTCATGATGGAGAATACTCCCGGAAAATCCACTTCGCCCTTCCCGATCAATAGATCCACCGCATCTCCGGTAAGGATAGGCACATACAGCGTCAATACCACTGTCAGGGCCGCCAGCACCAAGGAGACGCCTACCATGAACCAATATCTGCGGATGTATGTGAGAACCTGACGCAGGGCCGCCATCTGTCCCGAACCTTTGCGCTGCTCATTCATCTTGGTTGTCTTATTGTCCGCCGCCATTTCATCTGCCTCCTTTCTCTGCCGGGTTTTCCGAAGCCATCTTCGGTGCCCCCTGAGACTTCGGCCGTTCCTCAGGATACTGAGAATAATAAATCTCCTGATATACTTCGCAGCCTCCAAGAAGCTCCTCATGGGTTCCCATTCCTGCCACCGCGCCGTCATCCATAACGATGATCTTATCCGCGTGAAGGATGGAGGAGGCCCTCTGAGACACTATGAATGTGGTCACATCCCCGTCCAGCTGCCGCAGCGCCGTCCGAAGTCTTGCATCCGTGGCATAATCCAATGCCGATGCACTGTCGTCAAGGATCAAAAGCTCCGGCCTGCGCACCAGCGCTCTGGCTATGGTCAGCCTCTGCCTCTGGCCTCCCGACAGATTCTTGCCGTTCTGGGCGATCTGGGCATCCAGTCCGTCCTTTTTGCCCTCAACCACCTCTCTGGCCTGCGCCCTGTCGATGGCCTGCCACATCTCGTCCTCTGTGGCGTCAGCCTTTCCCCACTGCAGATTGCTTCGGATGGTTCCCTTGAAAAGCACCGCCTTCTGAGGAACCACTCCCACCAGACTGCGAAGCTCCTCCTCCGGCATCAGCCGGATGTCTTTGCCCTTCAGACGCACGGTTCCCTCCGTGGCCGGATAGAAGCCGGGAATCATGTTCACCAGCGAAGTCTTTCCCGAACCGGTTCCGCCGATCACACCCACGGTCTCTCCCTTGTTTATGGTAAAGTCGATCCCGTGCAATGTAGGCGCTCCTGCCCCGGCATAGGTCAAGGATACATGGTCAAACTGCAGATAGGGAACCGGGTCTGTCAAGGCATTTTCCCCCGCTTTCTGTTCCTTTGAAGCCTTCTCCCCATCATGGGACACGGCTCCTTCCGCCCTCAGCCAAGGGTCGTTCTGAATCTCAAACACTCCCGCCACTCTGTCCGCACAAGCCAAAGCCTTGGTGATGGTGACGATGAGGTTTGCCAGCTTCACCAGCTCTACCAGAATCTGGGACATATAGTTGATGATTGCCACCACCTGTCCCTGTGTCAGATTCCCTATGTTCACCTGTATCGCCCCCGTATAGATCAGTGCAATGATGGCACCGTTGACGATCACGTAAGTCACCGGATTCATGACGGCGCTGATCTTTCCCACGAAAATCTGGCTGCGGGCAAGGGCCTCGGTATAATCCCTGAATCTCCCCTCCTCTTCCTCCTCCTTGTGGAAGGCCCGGATAACCCTGACTCCCGTAAGGTTCTCTCTGGTGATCCCCAGAACCTTGTCCAAGCCCGCCTGCACCTTTTTGTATAGGGGCATGGTCCACATCATGATGCCGAACACCACCACAGCCAGCAGCGGAATGGCCACCACAAAGATCAATGCGCTTTTCACGTCTATGGTAAATGCCATGATCATGGCCCCGAATACAATGATGGGAGATCTGAGAAACAGCCGCAGTACCATATTCACCCCGGACTGCACCTGATTGATATCGCTGGTCATGCGGGTTATCATGGTAGAAGTTCCCGCCTTGTCGATATTGGTAAAATTAAGGCTCTGAATATGGTCGAACAAAGCCTGACGAAGCTTGGTGGAAAAGCCCACTGCAGCTTTGGCGGCAAAAAACTGTGCCGTGATGGAGGACACCAGCCCCACCACTGCCAGCGTCAGCAGGCACAGCCCCATCCTGACGATATGCCCCCTATCCACGTTAATCAGATCCCCGATGCCCTTATCGATAATGCTGGCCATCACCAAAGGCACCAGAAGCTCGAAAAAGGCCTCCAAAAGCTTAAAAAGCGGCGCTAAGACAGATTCTTTTTTATAATCCCTCAAATATTTCAGCAATCTTTTCATCCTTCAATACTCCTACCGAACATAATTTCCATACCTGCAGGCCGCAATGCTGTACCCCTCCACAGCAGGAACCTGCTCCCAGATAAGGCGCCTCCCCTCCGGCAGCTCTTCCTCTCCCGGCAATAGGTTTACCCCAACCCCATCCCCGATTCCTCCTCCAGTGAGCTTGCCGTAGGCCTCCTTTCTGGCCCATAGACGAAAAAAGGCTTCCTGAGCCTCACCCTTTAGGGACAGCCGCTCCAGCGCCGCTTTCTCCCTCTCCGAGAAAAATCTCCCCGCCAGACGCCCTATATCGCATCTTCTATGCTGCTGGATGTCCGCCCCTATTTCCTGCCGGGACAGGACACAGAGCACATAATCCCCGGAGTGGGAAATGCTGAAAAAGAAAGGATACTCCCTCAGATAGGGCTTTCCCTTGTCCCCGTATGCATAGCGGATGAGAATGGAGGGCATGGGCTCAAGATGCGCCAGAAGCCCGCTTACGCCGTACCGCTGCCAGCACTCTTTTCCCGTTTCCCCTGCAGATATCCTTTCTGCAATCCCTATGGCCTCCGCCACAGCCAGCTGCAGCAGCAGCCCTGCTCCCAGAGAGGCCGCCTGGCCTCTTCCCGGTCTCATGGCTGCCGCCTTCTCCTGACGATGCCCATCCACTCTGGCAAAGGCTCTCTGAAACAGCCGGCCCCCGACTCCCTGAGCCGGCCCTCTTTCCAAAGCCGTTCCCTCCCCAGAATGCTCTCCCGGAGGGTTGCCAGCCGCCCTATTCATTTCTTCCCCGGAAGCCGCATCTCTCTCCGAAAGCCTCTTTCCTTCCGGGGATCCCTCCAGTTCGGAAAGCAGTTCCCCTATAGAGAGCAGATATCCCCGCAAAGCATTATCTCCCTTCCGCCCTTTTGCAGCAACACTCTATTCCGTGATCTGCAGATGCAGCTCTTCCAGCTGCTTCTCGTCCACGGTTCCCGGCGCTTCAGACATCAGGCAGGAAGCGTCCTTGATCTTGGGGAACGCGATCACGTCCCGGATATTGTCCGTATGGGCCAGCTGCATCACAAAACGCTCCAGCCCGATGGCCAGCCCCGCGTGAGGGGGCACTCCGTACTTGAAGGCATCCATCAGAAATCCGAACTGCTCATGGGCCTTCTCCTTGGTAAATCCCAGCGCCTGGAACATTCTCTCCTGCACATCGCTCTGGAAGATTCTCACGCTGCCGCCTCCCAGCTCCATACCGTTTACCACTATATCATAGGCCTTTGCCCGCACCTTGCCCGGCTCCGTCTCCAGCAGCTCCAGATCCTCCTCCATAGGCATGGTGAAGGGATGGTGCATGGCCACATATCTCTCCTCCTCATCGCTCCACTCAAACTGCGGGAACTCCGTCACCCAGAGGAAATGATATACATTGTCATCCAGCAATCCAAGCTGCTTTGCAAGCTCCACACGCAGGGCCCCCAGCACGGACCAGACCAGCTTCAGCCTATCGGCGGCAAAAAGAAGCAGGTCTCCCGGCTCCCCGCCCATGGCCTCCACCAGACGCTTCAGCTCCTCCTCGGTCATGAATTTCGCAAAGGAGGATTTGAAGCTTCCGTCCCCAAGCACCGCCAGATACGCCAGCCCCTTCACGCCGTAGCCCTTGGCGAACTCCACCAGCCCGTCGATCTTCTTTCTGGGCATCTCCGCCTGCCCCTTCACATTGATTCCCCTGACACTGCCGCCTGCCTCCAGAGCCCCCGTGAACACACCGAAGCCACAGCCTGCCACGGTTCCCGACACATCCACCAGCTCCATGCCAAAGCGGGTGTCCGGCTTGTCGGAGCCAAAACGGTTCATGGCCTCGTTCCAGGTCATCCTCCTGATAGGCAGGGGGATCTCCAGACCTATGGCGTCCTGACAGACCTTTGCCACCATCCGCTCCGTGACGTCGATCACATCCTCCATATCCACAAAGGACATCTCCATGTCAATCTGGGTGAACTCAGGCTGTCTGTCGGCTCTGAGGTCTTCATCCCTGAAGCATTTGGCAATCTGGAAATACCTATCATACCCCGAACACATCAGAAGCTGCTTGAATATCTGCGGGGACTGGGGCAGGGCATAGAAACAGCCGTGATGGATACGGCTGGGCACCAGATAGTCCCTCGCCCCCTCAGGGGTGGATTTATTCAGAATAGGAGTCTCCACCTCCAGAAATCCCTCTTCCTTCAGGAAGGCATGCACCGCCGCTGTCATCCTGCTGCGCAGCATGAGATTCCTCTGCAGATCCGGTCTGCGCAGATCCAGATAACGGTATTTTAAGCGCAGCTCCTCCTTGGTCTTGGAATCTGCCTCTATGGGAAAAGGCGGCGTCTCCGCCTCGGACAAAATGCGGGCCGAAGTTGCCCTGACCTCGATCTCCCCGGTGGCAAGATTTTCGTTCACCGCCCCGGAGCGTCTCTCCACTCTGCCCTCTACCGCCACCACAAACTCGCTGCGAAGCCGCTCGGCCTTGGCAAAAACCTCCTGCCCGCAGTCGGCCTCCTCAAAGATCACCTGCAGAATACCCGCTCTGTCCCGCAGGTCCACGAAGATGATGCCTCCCTTGTTGCGCTGCTTCTGCACCCATCCCATGACGGTGACGGTCTCCCCTATGTTTGCTGCGGAAAGCTCCCCGCAGCGATGCGTCCTCTTCAAACCCTTCATTGATTCTGCCATACTGTTTCCTCTTTCTCTGCCCCTTGTCCGGAGCGGTATTTACTCTTTCTCCTGATGATCCCCTTGGGCTTTCGCCCCTTCAGCTTTATACTTCGTTTCCTCAGGCCTCACTGCTTCAGCGCTTCCCTATAGATCTCCACGAACTCCTCGTAGCCCTCCGCCGTCAGCTGCTCCTTCTGGAATTTCTTATTCTTGTTCATCCTGACTACCAAGGCCTGCGCTCCCTGCTCTCTGGCCTTCTGGGCCTTTTCCATCACATCGCACAGAGCCTGCCCCTTCACGCCCTTCTCCACCAGATAGACGATCTTTTTCCCGCAGGGCACCTCGAAGCCCCTCTCCGTAAGCAGCAGGATGATACGCTCAAAGCCGATGGAAAAGCCGCAGGCCGGCACATCGTTGCCGGTAAACTTCCCCACCATCCTATCATATCTTCCTCCCCCTCCGCAGCTGCCCTCAAACCCCGGGATGGAAACCTCAAAGATCGTTCCCGTATAATAGGACATGCCGCGGACTAAAGTGGCATCGAACACCATCCTGAAATCAGCCGTCTTGGTGGCACCGACATTGTCTATGATCTCCTGCAGGCCCTCCGACACCGACTGTTCCAGAACTCCCTCCAGCGCCTGCGCCAGATACGACACGCCGTTCTCCGCCTCTTCCAGATTCCTATACAGCTCCAGATACCGCCTCACACAGCTCTCATCATAGCCGCTGCCCAGCAGCTCTGCCTCCACCCCCACAAGGCCGATCTTATCCATCTTGTCCAAGGTAATGAAAATACTGTCATATGCCTCCTCCGGGAAGCCGCTGTACTGCGCCATTGCCTTTAATATCCGTCTGTCGTTGATGCGGATCTCAAACCCCTTGAACCCCAGCCTGCCCAGAGTGGTTGTGGTGGCAAGGATCAGCTCGATCTCCGCCAGATTGGAAGGCTCTCCCAAAATGTCGATGTCGCACTGCATAAGCTGACGGTAACGTCCTCTCTGAGGTCTGTCCGCCCTCCATACATTGCCCATCTGCAGCGCCTTGAAGGGAGACGGCAGCTGTGCGGCATGATTGGAATAGTAGCGCACCAGCGGCACCGTCAGATCGTAGCGCAGCCCGCCGTCCACCACTTCCTCCTCCGATTGCGCCTCCGCCACGTTCAGTTTCTCGCCGCGCTTTAAAATCTTGAATATCAGCTTTTCGTTATCGCCGCCCTGCTTGCTGGTCAGATTGGCGATGCTCTCCACACAAGGAGTCTCCATAGAACAAAATCCGTACTTTCCATAGGTTTCCTTGATTATCCCGACTACATAGTCACGAATGGCCATCTCCTCAGGCAGAATATCACGCATTCCCGTTACGGGCTTCTTGTTCAGAGCCATAATCCATTCTCCTTCCCAAATCTCATTCTCCTCCGCCGACAAATCCCCTATGACTGCCTCCGACTGTCCGCTGGCAGAATATACAACAATAGAAAGCCCGCCAAGCGTTCTTTCTATTGTTCTGTAATTGCTCCATATATCATATATTTTTTCGACACACCTGTCAATAGAAATTCTGAATCCGCTTCTGCTCAGAAGACACACATTATCTTGCCGTATTCCTCTGATTTCTCTTTCATGATTCGCAGCCCGTCCATAAGCCCCTCCAAGGGCAGCCTGTGGGAGATCAGGCTTTCCGG
>RAZA01000022.1 GCA_003612485.1 bacterium D16-50 | reverse complement strand
TCTTTTTCTGCACGATATTCAGTTGTCAATTTTCAAGTGGCATCTCATTCATTGAGATTCCGAGAAGTTATATCAAATACGCTTCTGGCATCATGGAGTATTCCGTCCTGGGCATATTCGGTTTCTGCTTCTAGGATTGCAGCATCTGTTTCGGCGGTTTCCAGCATGGATTCATATGTTTCTATGCTCATAACAACAAGATCACCATATCCATTTTTAGTAATGAACACGGGCTCTTTTTTTGCATGACAGATTTCAGAAATTTCATTAGTGTTCCGTAAGTCTGTAATTGGTCTGATCTGTGGCATCTTCAACGTCTCCTTTCTTGTTTTGTGTATTATTATAACAGAATTATGTGCAAAATTCAATTTCATATTCTGTATGTGAGTTTTTTATGCAGATAGAGTGGAATGAAAAAGAGGAGAAACAGCATAAACTGCCTCTCCCCGGTTGTTTCTAAAGCGGTCATTGCCCGTTTCGTTTTTGTTTTGCCGCCCTTTTTTCAGGGCACCAGACGGGAGCTGTCTTGATAGGGACGGCCTCCGAATATCTTGCCCCGTATCCAAGGAAACCAGGCATCTTGTTCATCCTTTTTTCACGGAAATAGTCCTGGATATACCTCTGGTCAGGGTGGGAGCAGGTGAAGCTCGTGCTTGTGTTGCCGGGACGACGCAATCCGCTGCAATGGTTACATTCTGAGCATTTTATGGTTTGTTTTTGGTTTTTCATTAAGCATTCTCCTTTGTGGAAAGTTTTTTCAGGTTTTCTATGTGGCGCCTGGCAAAGATGTGGAAGCTGTCGTCCAGATATGTCTGCCCTTTTTCTTCCATCAGCCGCATGGCTTCTTTCTGCTGTTTATACCATTCCGTCTGGAGAACCGATCCTTTATTGCATACAAGGAAAGTTACAATGGATGTTGGATATTTGAATCCATGCAGCTTGAGGTTATCGGCATAATCCTGCGCAGTTTCCAGTTCATCAAAGATGTCATGGTAGAGCCTTTCGACCAGATCGACACCTTTCGCTGGCGCAAGGAAATCTTCCGTCACGATGTAGCCGAGCTGGCCATCCGGGATGTCCTCGACATGGTAGGTCGTGATATAGGAAACCTGTCCGAAGGCAAGGTTCCTTGTCAGTGTCTGCTTTTCGCCGTCAAAGTCGGCTTCGGCTTCATAATAGATCCTCCCGTCATCTTCATAACATGCGCTTTCCTTATAGTACACGTTTCCCAGACTATCCTTTTCCCCGGATTTGATCATAAAGTGGAGATTGGATTTTTCGGAGAGAGCCTGCAGGACCTTTTCCCGGATGTCTTCCACATAGGGGAAGTCTTTGGCGATGTCATCAGCAATGACCTCCGGAACCATTTCCTTCCTGATATTGTAAGAACCGCTGCTTTTCAGTTGTTCATTTATGGTACGGGAGTCATGCCAGTCGATGCCCCCGTAGGTGGATGCAGTAATATACATAAAAGCCTCCTTCTTGTGTAATTGTTAGTATTGCATTTCTGCGTATTGTCCTAAACATATGCCGACTGTGGAAGTGTGACGCCTCCGTTTCCATTTACAGCCGACTGGTGGTAATCCAGTTCGGTGATGACAGCCTCAATGGTCTCAAACGCTGCGGACAGATCCAGATACCGGGTGATAAACCCGATGACTTCCGTATAAAGAAACATTTGCTGCTGCTTGGTCAGCCGGTTCAGGGCGGCAATCCGTTTCTGCTTTTCCGCCCATTCATCTGCGCAGTAAATATTTTCATGCTCCAGCAGCTCTGTCATGTCAGTATCATACAGCATAGCTGCCGCCGTATTGAACCATGCGGTAGCCGTCTGGCTGCAGTCATCCTCGCCACAAAAAGCAATCTTTTTAGCGGGCATCTGATACCAGAGCTTATTCTTCATATCCTGAAGCTCATTATACATGTCGGCTGCCGCATTGCATAATTCATTGATCTGGTCGCAGTAATGGTCCCAGTAAGGGCTGTTTTTCACATTGCCGTTGTAGCAGTAGTCCATCATTTTATCCAGCCCATCTGATATGGACCACAGATCCAGCTTTTTGTAAAGTGCCATCTGATAATCCCTCCAATTCTTTCAGTTTCTCTGTCTGTGCAGGTGGGTAAACCTGCTGTTTTTCTGCACGTTCCATTCCGTATATACACCATCCTTGTATATCATGCGGCTGCAGATAGGACAGTCTACGGTTTCTGGATTTCTCTCCTGCAGGTAAATTTTTTCTTTGCAGGAAGGACAGAAGTATCCATACAGGCGCAATGATTCTAATAGGATCGCAGAGTTTTGTGCTTTCCGTAAGGCTTCCAACTCGGATAAGTGCTTTTTTCTGCGGTCGATGGCCTGTTCATAACGCTGGTAGGGACCGCCGATACCGTAAAAGTCCATATTGTCACGCTGCTTTTGGGATAATTCTTCAATTTCAGACTGGGTTTTTATTTCTTCTTTTTGAATGATTGTTAAGAGATGCTCTTTTATTTTTTCAAGCTTTTTCATCAGGCAGCCTCCTTCCTGTCCTCTGAGTGGAAGAACTCACTGATGTCCCATGTGCCGGCCAGATATTTTGCCGCAGGGCATACTTCAGCATCGTCATCCTTGCTACAGGTGCAGTTTCGGCTCTTGTGCATGGAGAGCAGGGAAGCCAGTTTTTCCCACTGGCGGCTTCTGTCATTTGCCTCAGCAATGTTGCTGCAGCGGTGGTATCTGCCGCAGTTTTGTTCACAGTCCTCCATCCTCTTTTCAGCTCCCATACAGACTGCAGGTGCGCATCTGGCAAGAGATATAAAAAACTCCGGCGTTAAAGATGCATCTTGCAGGTGGTTCAGGGTAAGCTCCATCAGGTCATTGTGGCTCATATTGGCGTCATAGAAGTCGTCAAAGCATACGCACAGCCAGTTCAGCAGCTCAGGAAATTCCTCCAGGTGCCCTGTATGGAACCGGGTGTCAGGATTCTGGGCGGCGTCGGCCAGTGCATTTGCAAAGTCCTCCTCCAGATAACGCTTTTCCTTGATCCGGTATGCCTTCTCAAGCTCATCCTCCGTGAGCGTGATGGTAATACTGTCTTTTCCGATAAGCCTTTCTATTGCTAATTCTTCCATGTGGTACTCCTTTCATTGTAAATGTGATGTCATGCGCTCTTTGCCTTTGCCTGCGCAGTATCCAGTAGTTCCAGGGGAACCCATTTTCCGTCCTGCCAGATACAATGGCTGGCGCTGCAGTAAATCATGGGCGGTATATCCGGATTCTCCAGACATTCCTGTGTTATATACAGTCCCAGATGCTTTGCGTAGAAGGGTTCCAGATCCGTCAGGATTTTCTGCCGCAGCGTCAGGGCAAGGGACTCAAATTCTGTTATGTCCTGATGGGAAAAGGCTGCCCTTGAGAGCTGCTTCAATGTGCCGGAGCGCTCAATCGTCCCGTTGACAATGGGCACAGCCTCATCAAGGTAGTCTTTGTGGATGCGGATGCCCCTAAGAGCGACCTTTGCCGCATAATCCGATGCCTTGCATTTTATGTCCGCACAGAGTCCTGTATAGCCTTTCCGGTACTTTGTCTTCAGCACTTCAAGGGGAACCTTCTCCCGGTTGTGCTTCAGGGTGGTCAAGAGCTTTGCCAGTTCCTCTCTGAGCAGGGCAGTTTCCTGGTCCGTTCTGTTCATGGCGTGTCCTCCTTCCAAAAGGGGGCCGCCGCATATCGCAGGCAGCCCCGGATTATTTGTGGGATTTATACAGGGGAAATCAGGCGATCACCTGAAGCTCCGTCCCTGGCGGATTATTGTAGCATATGGTGTAAATGCTGTTTTTTGTTTCAAACCGTACATGGCTGGATGATGCTTCCAGGATGGCCTGTACCGTGGAAGTGCGGATCAGGTTCCCATTGTAGAGATATGTAACGGGGCTGCCCGGCCTTAATACTTCAGTCAGGATACCGGTTACGGAAATCTGCCGTTTTGATATGGAAACCTCTTTATCATTATTAAATAAAGCAAACATAGTGTACCTCCTTTATGCGACCCTGTAGTTCAGGCGGTAGGTGCCGTTCCCACAGGATGTATACTGGCTCCGGTGTTCGTAGATGGTTGCCCGGATGCGGTCTTTATAGTGTCCGTTCTTCTTTGATTTTGGATGGTCCTGCAGTCTGACATACAGTTGTGTCAGTGTCATTTCCCCGCCTGCGCTTTCCATCGTCATCCGGATAAGATAGTGCCACGTCAGGGCAGTCAGGTCCGTGTCGGCAATGGAAAAGCAGCTCTCTTTTGCAAAGAGGAAAGGAACCATGAGGGCGTCTTTCTTATGCAGCAGGAGCAGGTATTCCGTCACGATGGGGATAAATGGTTTCTGGTAGCGCCTGCTGTCAGAGACACAGTTGAACTGCCCTTTTACCAGAAAGGACTCAAAATCGCCCATCCGCATCATGTCATGCTGGATGGAGTAGAACCTGCCCTGCATCCGGATGTCGCCCACAAGGACAGCCATGCGGCCGTCTTTCCGGAGCGCCATATAGAACTTCCGGATACAGAGGTTCAGCTTTTCCAAAAAGTCATTGTAATTCTCGCACCGTGACAGGTCATCAGGGTGCGGTTTTCCCCACATATTCCCGGAATACTGGATGATGTTATGGTAGGGCGGATGGAAAAAGACCAGGTCCGCCGAGTCCTCCACATCATTTTTCAGGGCGTTCCATCCGCCTTTGCCCACAGATGGGGCAGGGTTTAAGTCATACAGGATGGAGCTGACGCCGAGCTTATCTGCCGCAGCCTTGCTGGTGCCGGAGCCGGACATGGGATCGAGCAGGGTAAACTGTGAGGTATCCTTTCCGTAATAGCGCTTGGTGTCGAGGACATAGCGCAGGACGGAGGAGACGACCTCCGGGGAGCAGTTGCCCCGCCATTTGCTGCTTCCGCCGCTGCCGCGCTCAGGAAACGCCATGAAGGATGTTAAGTCTTTTCCGACGCGTTTCCGTAGATTCTCTGTCCCCAGTTCCTGTGCGATGTACTGCCAGTCAGGACCAAATTCCTGTTCTAAAATAGCGGCTGCGCGCTTCAGTAAATTCTGTTCCATCATGCCACCTCCGCAAGCTGTTTTTGTGCGAACACGCTGATGCGGTCGCTGTAATCAAGCGCGCTGCCGTCCCGAAAGAGAAGGCAGGCAGACTTTAAGGTAAGCGGCAGATAAGTTTCACTTTGGATATAAAAATATTCCGTATACACTTCCGTGAGGAAGGTGTCCGGATAGCGGTCTGCAAAAAATCCATAGTCCAGTGCAGATGGCGTAAGGCCGAGCTTCCGGTATTCTTCCATGTAAACCTGTGGTTCAAATTCCTTTATCAGCGCATTAAGACGGATGATGGAGCCGGCGCTCCCTTCCGTGCCGCCCTCCGTGATATTGAAATCCAGCGGCAGCTCTTTCCCTTCTATAAGGAAAGTTACGGTGCCGATGGAAAGGAAGGTATCTTTTGGCCGGTCAATGGGGATAAGGCTCTCATACTCCAGTTCCATTCCGTATATTCCATTCATGTTGTCAACCCTCCTCTGCCTAAAGATCCATTTCCGTAAGGCGCATCCTCATGCGGCGGAACCGCCCGTTGATGCTGTGTACGGTGGTGGAAAATACTTCAGCGATCTCCCTGCAGGTCAGCCCGTCGGCTTTCAGATGCACCATCTGCCGTTCCGTTTCCGTCAGGCAGGAGAGTACCTCCATTGCAAACAGCCTGTCGGCTGTCTGGGCCTGTAAGTCTTTCCTGCGGTCAGGCAGGAGCTCATCCAGGGTCAGACCGTTCCTTGTATAGGTATGGATACTGACCGTAGGCGCCTTGCGTTTCGGTTTGTTCTCATAAGCGTAATGTTTGCCCAGGCAGTCGCCCATTTTTGTCCACGCAATCGTGCTGAACCGGAAACGGGACAGGGCAGGGTTCTCATCATATTCCTGCACCGCCTGGAGATACCCGAAGATCACGATGCCATAGTAATCTTCAACGGGAAGACCTTTGTGGCTTAAGAAGCGGAATACGGTGTCCTGGTGTTCCTCCGCAAACTGTCTCTGTAGATGTGTCAGTTCATGTAATCTTTTCATATGTTCTTCTCCTCCTGTATGATGGTCTCTGTCAAGATGTCTGCAAGCAGCCGGGCGCATATCCGCTCCTCTTCCGTGACGGTGCGGTAATGGGGCAGCACCACGGCCCCTATGGGCTGTCCTTTGGTGCCTGCCGGAAAGAGCGAGTCTATCATGTGGCTTCCGTCCTCCAGCAGGGGGATCTGGCTGCCGGGGCTGTAAAAATATGGCTCCAGCGCCCGGATATGGTCCTTTACGGTCTGCGACAGCATGGATCCTTTCGGGATGGTGGTCACCCTGGAAGCAAGCACATGCTCTGTGTCGCATATGGCGCAGGCAAGCTGGAAGTTCCTGCAGAAAGCCGTAAGGCACGGCCCGCACAGTGCTTCCCAGAAGCGCAGCGGCTGGTGCCTGTCCAGGCGGATGCTGTTTCCGGCCACGCTGACCTCCATGGCGTCCCCCTCATGGAGCTGGAGGAGCTTCCTGATCTCACGCGGCACTACGATCCTGCCCAGGTCATCGAACCTGCGGATGATGCCTGATCTTTGTGTTTCATTCATGTGGTCTCCTTTCTCCATAAAAAAGGGAACGCCGCAGCGGGCATTCCCTTCTTAAACATGGTTGTATGGTTATTATTTTTTTGCACTATGCGGCATTCCTGGATGACTGTCTGGCTGCCACGGCGTTTTTGGCTTTGGTGATGAGGGCCGGTGCGATGGCGTGTTCCCAGCAGTCGATGTAGGAGGATACGCTGCTCAGGAGGTCAAAAAGGTCGAGGTCGCTTAAGTTGGCATATACCTTTCCCGTACTGACGAAGGAATTGGGCTTCATGTACGTCCCGCCGTTGGCATTTTTCTGGGGGACGCCTTTGCCGTTCTCCACTTCCACATACCATGGGAGCTTCCGGGCTGCGCCTTTGCTGTCCTTTGTGGCGCGGATGATCCGCACTTTGGATACCTTTGCATAGCCCTGTTCGTCTTTGTCTCCGAAGATCTTGTCCTGCTGGAAGGTGTATTCCGAAAATCCGGCAGTCAGGCGGCTTAAGATGAACTTCGCCTCCTTCGGGGAGATGTTGGCGCATACGGTGACGGCCTTGTCCCCGGTGCCTTTGGAGTAGTCCTTCATCAGGATGCCGATCAGGGAGTGCGTCCGCCTCCCGTCCGCGCCTGTCTCTCCGCCTGCATGGATATGTGCGTAGGAGTTGATGGGAGCGACCTTCAGCTTGTCCTGGAATTCCAGCAGGGTCTTGCTGTTCTTGTAGACAGCGATCTGGTTGGAGATGTAGTCTTCATTCATGTTCATATGGATACCTTCTTTCTGTTGTTTTTTAAGCGGCGTACTGGTTCTTTACCTTCTGGATGATCAGCCGGCCCAGGTTCACGGGGAGCTTCTCCAGGTTCGTGATGTCGAGGAACCCGTCCCCGTAGATCCGCTGGATGTTGGGCTTGTCGCTGCCGATGGCGGCTGCGAACATCTCGATTCCCCTGGCGGTATATTCCTTCTTGATCCCCCGCAGGTCTGCCTCCGCCTCCGTGCCGTAATAATTGTCTGCCGCAGGCTGCCCGTCCGAGATGACGATCAGGAGCCTTATGGCCTCCGGCCTTGTCAGCAGGCGTTCTGCGGCATAGCGCAGGGCGGCACCGTCACGGTTCCCGCTCCTGGCGCTCATGTCCATCAGCCGGTACTGGTCCTTGTTGTCGATGGAATCGAACTCCGCATAGGCATAAAGCTCCACGTCCCTATATTCCGTGTGGCCGTAGACGGCCACCGGGATGTCCAGCCCTTTGCAGAAGTCATGCAGGATGATGGAAGCGGAGCGGGCATGGGTGATGCGGTTGGAGCCGCTCATGGAGCCGCTTTCGTCATTTAAGATGGCCACGGCGATGTCCGTCCGGTCATTGGGGAGCTTCAGCTTGTAGAACAGCCTCCCGTCATTGCGGACTGCGTTGCGCACGTTGATCCTTTTTCCCATGGGAAGGTTGTCCAGTTTCCCGCCTTCCCTGTAGTCCTTCAGTATCTGTGAGACCTGTTTCTGTAGCCGTTTGGAGATCAGGAGGAGCGGAGGCGCGACTTTCTGGTACGCCTCCATGTAGGAAGGATCGACATAGGCCATGCGGTTGATGTTGACATGCACGCCTTTGTGGGCGTTGCCGTACCGGATCCTGTCCGATTCCGCCTGCAGCTCCTCTGAAAGCTCCTGCTCATAGGAAGCATAGGCGGCATCCTCCGCAAGCTGCGCCATGATGCGCTCCATGTCTTCAGCCGCCTGTGACACATAGCCGGAGCCGGCATAGTCACTGGTGCGGCTGGTCCCTCCGTCGCCGTCCTCCCCGATTTCATCGGTCTTTTCCAGCGCTATCCGCCCGTCCTCATGGTCAAGGACCTGCTGGAGCTGGGTGCGCTCGTCCTCGTCGCTGCCGGGGTCATGCTTTGCTTTCCTGCCGGATACCGGTTTCCCGCTTCCGCCTGGCAGCGGTGCGCCGCCAGCGAGCTGTTCCCCCAGTTCCGTCTCCGCTTTGTTGGTGTGGTTCTTGATGTCCTCCCGTACCTGTCTGATGTAGCTTTCCATGTAGGGCCATAAAAGGAGGAGCATCTTGTTGGCGGCGTCGAAGCGTACCCTTGCATCGTCGTCATAGGCTGCATCGTCTATATAAGGGATGCATTCATAGACTGTATCAAGGTACGGTCCCTTGTAGCCGCCCAGGTTGTTGATGTCGCCGGTCCTGGCGTACTGGATCAGCAGGTTCGCCACGATGAACACTTCATGGTGCTGCTGGCCTATCTCTTCCGTGACGGAATCCATCTCCTCGGCAAAGCGCAGGTTGTTGAGCAGTATGCCCGTCTTTAACCCGCCGGGGAAGGCGTCGCACATGCGGCCTTCGATATAGACGTCTTCCATCATGTTCACGAGGGAATGTGCGATGCTTGAGAGGGCGTTCATCACCGCCTCATCCTTTTCCTCAAGGAATTCCCCGATCTCTCTCAGGCTTTTAGCCTGTTTCGCAGACAAGTCCTCCGGTTCCTGCGGGTAGAACCTGCCGCCGGACAGCGCCTGGTGGTAGGTTTCCAGCATGGTGAAGTCCGAGAACAGGATGTGCCCGCACTCGTGCCCCACGATCCCTAACAGGCTGTCCGCCTTCAGGCTCCTTGTGGGGAAGCTCCTGGTCAGGAAGTTGCCTGCGTTCACGGTGATGGTGCGGTTGTCCGTGTGGGCGATGTCCGCATGGGGCAGCGCGTCCCAGTAGGTGCGCACGCTGCTCCTGCGCCGGTAGCGGCTGGTGGTCCCTTCGGCAATGTCCGTCAGGTATGCCGCGAACTGCGGGGATGCAAAGAGCTGCTCATCCGTCAGCCTGCTTTTTTCGTCTGCGATCCTCCTGCGGATCGCTGTGTGTGATGTCCTCATTCGTTTTGATACCTTCTTTCTTTTTCATATTTATGGGGGAGCCGTTCCATGAAGAGCGCATCCGTTGCCAGCCCGAACTCCTCCGCCAGCGCGACGAGCACATGGGCGGGCGGCAGGCATCTGGCATTCTCATACCGTGAGATGCTCTTCTGGGTGACTCCCAGCTTCTTTGCGAGCATCTTCTGGGAAAGGCAGGGGCTGCGCGACATGCGCAGGCACCGCAGGTTCCTCGCCAGGCGGCTCTTTAACTGCTGTTCCTTCTGATAGTCCATAGGCATGTCCCCTCCTATGCGGCAAATTTCTGTTCCAGGCAGGAGGAGAGGATGTCGGCGCGGTTCTCCGGGTCGCCGGAGACGGAGGAGAGCACTGTGTATCTTGCGGCTTCCAGCACGTTCCCGCAGACCATGTAGGACTGCACCCAGCTGATGAGCTCCCGCACGCCGCAGCTCCCGTCATTGATCATGGTCTCCCGGCAGCGCTCGCTGATCTCCTGTACGGAGGCGGCCATATCCGAGACGGCTGACCTGTCCGTGCATCCGGTCACGTTCATGACGCGCTCTGTCAGGGTGTCCACGTCAGGCTCCTCGATGTCCATGATCAGGTTCATCCTGGAGATGACGGACTGGTTCATGTCACGGCAGCCCGCATAATTGTTGTTCGTTGTGACGACCACTACGGTATCCGGATGCCTGTGTACCACTTCCCCGGTGGTCAGCGTGACGCTGGCGCAGCGGTCCAGCAGGGCGTTCAGTCCTACCAGCACGCCGGGGTTCGCGATGACCGTGGGCTCCTGTATCTCGATCAGGTAGCCCTTCCTGATCGCCGTGATCAGCGGTGTCTCCACATAGCGGAACCGCTGCCCGGAGGCATTGTCTGCCATCAGCTCCTTTGCATCCTGCGCCATCACTTCCAGCAGCTTGTCATAGACCTCTGCGTCCGTGACGGCCTCATCGTAGGCCCCGGTCAGCTTCTTATAGGCCGAGGGCGGGTCCATCTGGATGTCTGTCAGGGTTGGATATTCCGTGCCGCCCTGCGGCCTTTCATTTGTTTCAGGGAGCATCTGTCCGAGAAAATCATAGATTTCCGTATTGGCGGAGCAGGTGTAGTACAGGTAGGGAAGCCCTAACCCCGCAGCGACTGCCTTTGCGCCTTCTGTCTTTCCGGTTCCTGCAGGGCCGCGCATCATGAAATTGCGCATGGGCTGGCTGCCTGCCGTCGTCATCTGGGCGTGCCTGCAGATGGTGGTGACTTCCGGCGGGATGACGTACCAGTCCTCGATCCGGGGCACCATCAGCTCTTCTTTTGGCGTGAGTACCCTGTCTGACAGGGGATAATGCTTCACGAAATCGTCCCTGTTCACGGAGACGGCAGCGGCATGGGCGGCAGTGCCCGTAAGGATGCGGAAGGTGCCGTAGAGCACGCTGCTGGGGGAATAGGCATTTCTGGATATGTTCACGGCGGTGAGCTGGGGGAGGTTCCCGGTGCTGGGTATGTTCAGCTTGATCCCGGCTGTAGGAAGCGTGTCTGCGCCCTCGATCCTGCGGTAAAGGTTGTCGCACAGGATGAAGGCTGCTTTTTCCGCCTCATCCATGTCCGCATAGCCGTCGTTTTTGCATCTGCCCAGCAGGTCATAGTTCTCCCTGAACTCGTCATCCTTCATGGCTTCCGGTATCAGCACGAAGAACAGCGCCGTCCCGGTGTTCCCGCCGTCCTTTAAGGTATAGACCTTCGGGGAGGCGGTGACGTCCTCATAACGGCCTACATTGAACTTTCCGTTCTTTTTGTTGAACACTGCCACATGGATCTCCCCGGTGCGGCTCTGGTATTCGGCCACAGTCTTTTCGCCCTGGGTGCCGATGGCGCTCTCAGAGGTGCTGCCCGGCGTCAGGCTGGTATCCATCTCCATGTAGGCAAGGACCGCCGAAAGGAGAGGGGCGTGCAGCGTCGCTTTTTTGGCAGCTACCGTGCAGTAGGAGGAGTAGTGGGCAGTGCTTATGGTTGATGCGGCTTTGTCGAAAGGCTCAGGCATGCCGAGCTTCCAGGTCCAGTTGTTGAATAAAGGTGATTTTGCCATGGTTCATTCTTCCTTTCTTTTCTGCGTTTTTTATGGGATGCCCTAGATCCATGAGACCTGCAGGGTGTTTCCCGCGATCTTTCCTTTCAGTTCGTCTTCGGCCAGCAGCAAGACCAGTTCCTCCCAGCAGCTTTTTGCCGGGAAGGAGTCCAGGGTGCCCTTCAGCACCTCCTTTTTCTGTCTGTTGACGACGATATCCCCGTTTTCCTTGATGGTGAGCTTCGTATGGCCGTTGGCGTTCAGGTCGGTGATCTGTGTCTCCAGCACCTTCTGGCCTACCAGCTCATACCATACCCTTACGTCCACCACGGATGGCTCCGGGGGCATTTCCTCTGCGGCATCCGCATCGCCTGTTCCTGTCCCGGCGCTGGTGCCGTTTCCGGAAGGCTCTGCAAAGCTGCCGATGGTCATGGGTTCCACATGGATGCGCCCGAAGCGGTCAAAGGAGATGTCCGCATGGGTATAGGCGTCCATGTTCTCCACTAGGATGCGCACCGTCCCGCCTGCCAGGATGCCCTGCAGGGAGGGTGTGTCCTTCCACTGCCAGACGGACTGGGGATAGGCGGACTTGAGCTTTTCTGTGATCCGCAGGGAGATATGGAGCAGCATGGTCTCCGTTTCCCTGCTGTCAGGTGCCGGTTTTGCAGGAGCTGCCGGTTCAGCCGGTTCCGTATCAGCTTTAGGTACTGGCTCTGCTGTTTTTTCCGCAGGGGCTTTTGCTGTTCTGCCAGCCTGTTTTAAGGAGGCAGAAAAGGCTCTGCATTTCTTTGCCAGCTTCCCTGACTTCCGGAACAGGAATATCCCGGCAGTTACGGCGATCCAGAGGATGAGGGCCAGCTGGGAGCGTTCCTTCTGGAAAAAGACGGCCAGGAGGAGCAGGGAGACGATCAGGATCTTGATGCTGCTGGAAAATACGTTTTTTCTCATTTGGTTTTTTCATTCCTTTCCTTGTAAAATAAAAAAAGAGGAATCACAGCCGGAGATATTGTCTCTCCGATGCAATTCCTCTTGTACCGCCAGCCGTGCCAAAGGCATCAGTTGAACGGCAGTCCATTCTCTCCACAGTCTTCCACGGTCATGAAGCCGTCATCTGCGCCGGAAGGTGCGCCGTTGCCTGCATTGGCATTGCCGCCTTCTGCACGTTTTCCGCCGGGGACATAGCTCCATTCGTATACGGTGATCTTGGGGATCATGCCTTTTGAGCCGTCCGACCTGCGGGTGAATTCCACAAGGTCAAGGTCGCCCGTGATGAAGAGCAGGCTGCCTTTTTTGACCCCTGCTTTGCTGATCCTTTCAGACGCTTTCCCGAACAGGACACACTGGTAGAAATTGGCGTGTTCCTGCTCGCCGTACCCCTTGTTGACCGCTACGTTGAACTGGATGTAGTCAGTCCCGTTCGCGCTGGTCTGGAGTTCAAGATCCGCTGTGACTCTCCCTGTGAGTGTGATTGGTGTAAACATGTTTCATTCTCCTTTCTGGATAAAAATTTTATGTTGCATCAAAAAAAGTGCCAAAAGACTGCCACTTACCGGCATGATTCTTCTGACACTTAATTCAATCTTAAACAACGTGTGCATCTATGCGCTCTGCATATCCCCTTGGGAAGCACAAAAATCAATTACAGGAACATTTTAGCACAATATATAGCATATGTCAAATGGTTAGATACTATATTTTGTGCAGATGGAACTTTCAGTCACAATACGGATCGACTGGAAACCAATCTATCTGATTCATATCATCAAACTCAGCCCGTTCAGAATTGGTCATTTGTTTGTTCTTTTTATTTTGTTTGCGTGACTGTGCTGTATTTTTCCGGTGGCCTGATTGGTTGACAGATTTTTTCTGGTTAGTTGGCTTCATAACATATTTCCTCCGGGCATATCATCATTCCCTCCATCCTGTTCCATCTCATTCAGTTCTTCTATGGTCTTTGTGACAATCTGGCCATCAGCTATCTGCCGGGCGGCTTTTTCCAACTGCTTCCTGTTCGGCTCAGAATAAAATGGATCAGGGGAAGCTTCGTTGTCATGAAGGGCATGGCTGCCGTTCAGCTCCTGAAGCATGATCTTTTCCAGACGCGTGATGTCAGGGAATACCACTTTCCTGCCCCTTGCATGGAGCTGGCGCAGCCGTTTCATGTTTGTGCTTATCTCGCTGTGGATGGAATGCTTTACAGGAACCGGATTATTGTTTCTGGTATGTATGTGGTCAAGATAATATTCTGTGACAGGGAACATGTTCTGCAGAAGGAAGGCGGCGCTTTTTCCGTCAAATTCTCCAAGGACAATAGTGAGGCATCTGCCGTATTTTTTTGCCTGTTTGTCATGGATGGCCCTGAACTTGTCTACCCGGCTGCTTAATGGGACCATCCAGAGCAGAGAGGTCTTCTCATCCTTCAGGCAGTAGAAAGTCGGGCGGTATGTACCGTTCTCTTTGTTCTGCATGAGCATATTGTCATTTACTTTTTCAAAATATTCATCCTTGATATGATATACATAACCTTCTTTGTAAAGCATATGCCACCACCTATAAAATCAGCCCTACCTTGCGATAGGGCTGAGAATTTTCAGGCCGGACATTTATTAGACGCCTCCGGTGGGCGAACCATATTTTCAGACCGGTCATTTATAAGCCGCCAACGGTAAGCGGACAATATTTTCGATAGATTTCTCTATCTTTATTATCATTATACGAAAGAGGCGGAAATATGTCAATTTATTCAACAATATTTTATTTCCTCCATGCCAAGCAGGTTGTCTGTCAGCACTGCTTTGGCCAGGAGCGGGGACTGCCCGGACGGGATGCTTTCTGAAGTCCTGAAATAGAACCGGTAGGAAACACCGGGACGGATCTTATAGTCTTTCCCGATCCGGAGCAGGTGTTCATTGCCATCCTGATCGGTAAGCACAATGTCATGGCTGTTCCTGAAAAGCCTCAGCCGGACATCCGTGCAGATGCCCTCCAGCACAAAGTAGGTCTTTCTTTTGATCTGGAGACCAAGCAGCACGGCTTTTATAGCAGAACCGGCAAACAGCAGGATACTGAGGATGAAAAAGGAAATATCCTTTTGATGGAGGAAGAGAACGAGGCCGGTAAAAAAACAGCCGGTCCCGACAAGGAAGGTCAGGAGCAGCAGCCGCAGTAGCGGTTTTGGTATGGGTTCCATGAGTCATCTCCTTTATAAAATCTGGAATGTGACCTGCTGCTTCAGGTACAGGTTTGCAACAGCAGCGAGTACGGGGAATCTTGTTTCAGAAGTGCGGCAGTCCGTGACGATGCCCTCACAGTCGCTGCCGTCTTCCCGGTACAGGCAGTCCATCAGGTCTTCGCTGTCCTTTATGCGGGCCTTTCCCTTTTCCGTACACTGGATCAGCTCCGCAGTGGACAGCATCTCGTGGCGCAGCAGTGCCAGGACCTGCTTCTCCATCGGCTCCAGCTTCTCGGAATGGAACACCGCCAGGGCTTTCCGGAAAGGGAGCCTGCGGCCAAGGATGAGCTTTAAGAAGGAGGCGGCTTTTACGGTGATGCCGTTCGGCGCAGGCTGGACATACAGGTGCCCTAAGAGGTCATACAGGGCGTCAACGCCGGTGCAGTCCTTCCCGGATGCCACCAGCCTGCGCATGATGAGGCGGTTCAGATAGTGGTCGAAGTCCAGTTCCCCAAGGATGTGCAGTTCCCTTTCCTTTTCGTAGAATTCCGCCCTGAGCTCCTGGTAGGTCAGTATCCGGAAGGCGAGGCTGGACCACAGGAGCAGTTCATGGGCGTCCAGTGCGCAGTCCCGTCCGCCTGCAGTGACAAGGGGAAGCCCTTTCTCGGTCAGTCGGTAGTTCCCTATGGCAGTGTAAAGTGTCAGCATATCGTATCTCCTCCTTTTTTCATCAGGCTGTCAGCCTTTCTTCCCGCAGCATCTTCGTGGCTTTGGAGATTCAGGCCGCCACATGGTTCGGTGCGACGCCGTACCGGGCGGCGATCTCCACGCCGGTATGTCCCCGGCATTTTAAGGCCAGGGCCTCGATGCCTTTCCTTGTGGTGCCGGAGCAGCGCTTTTTCGCCTGGGAGAGCAGGAAGAAAGTGTCCGCATCCGAGATGCCGTGGAAACTGTCATCCGGAAGGGCATCCGCATAGGTCAGCCCGGAGCCGGATGGCTGCGGCGCGTCCATGTATTCCAGGGGCCTCTGCACCCTTGCCGTTTTCCTGCAGTGGGAGATGAGGCGGTTCCTGATGACCACGGATGCAAAGGTTGGGAAGGAAGCCCCGCCCTCCACACGGTATTTCTGGGCCGCATGGCAGAGCGCCTCACAGCCGGTCTGGTAGAGGTCGTCGTATCCGAACCCCTGTATGGATTCATTCAGGGACATGGTGCCCAGCACGGTGTCCCTCACAAGGTAGAGGTGCCGTTCCGCCAGTTCCCTTTCCTGTCTGGTCATTGCTGCCATGGTATCACCCCGCTTTCTCTGGCCCTGCAATGTCCCCTGCCGTCCTAGCAGGCGGTTTTTATATGGTTGTTCTCAAGCACCCTCCGGCATTCGGCCTTCAGGCAGTCGCAGCGGTAGTCGGAGAACTGCCCGATGTGCGCCTGGGAGCTGGGGAGTGCGAAGATATCCTGCATCCAGCGGTATGCCTCCTTGCGGGAGAGGATGCCGCTCCTCCAGATGGCGTCAAAGAGCCGGTGTGTCTCGATCCGCTTGTGGCGCAGGTCCCCGTTGGCCAGCGTCCCTTTGGGCTGCATGGTCCCTGCATGGACGCCCACATAGGCGTTGCATTCCGGGTAGCCGGAGCAGACATAGAGGTATTCGTCCAGCGCCTTTTCCTTATAGACGTAGGATGCCTTCCTGAGTACGGCGCTGCGGCCGCAGTAGGGGCATTTTATCTTTGCCGGTGTGCCATTGGCCTTCTGTTTCATTTTCATTTGTGTGTGCCTCCTTCCATGTCCGGGCTTTATGTATGGATTAAGTAATCTTTAAGTATATTTTAGTGGAAAGGAAAGGCGTTTCCCATAGGGGAGGCGCCTTTTCTTAAGTCATCTGCGAGTATTTTTCCAGTATTTTCCAGTTTTCCGCCTGATCGGGCCGCAGGTCAGGGCATCGTGCCCTTGTGGTCCGGCGGCCGGTTCATCAGGTGGAGGATCTGCTGGATGGGGCAGTCCCTTGCGGAGCCGGTGGCAAGCTCCAGCCATCTGCTGTAGAGGCGGATGAAGCACCGGCTGCTCATGGTGCAGGCGCACTCCGTCCGGTCCACCGCCCTGCCCAGGAAGCTCTCCGCATCGGAAAGCGGGAGCAGGATGGGGCGGCAGTCATGCCCTGGTATGAACAGGAAGTCCCCGCAGCCGGATTCCCGCCTGTAGCCGCAGGAGCAGGAGACGTACACGGCGTTCCGGTGGTTGCCCTCCGCCGCCTCGAAGAAGGCGGCGATGGTGGCATAGCTGACGCTCAGAACTGGGTCCATCATAGATCACCTCCCTGTGGCCCTGCCGCGCTTATCCGAACAGGCCCTCAATCTCACGCGTGATACGGGGGATGACGGTATCGTTGAAGATGAGCGTCAGGGCGGCTAACAGGAGCGCCCCCAGCACGACGGCGATGATGATCTTGACACCATCGGAAATGTAGAAGTCGCCTGCTTCATCCTTCAGGATGGCCCTGGTGCGGATGGCGGCACATACTGCCTTGGTTTTCAATGTCCGGATTGCTTTACGCATAGTTCTTTTTTCTCCTTTTCGCTCTGATGATGATGAATGCTGTTACTGCCGCTGCCGCATAGATGAGCAGGGCGGGGAGTGATACGAGTCTTTTCATAAGGTCCCTCCATGGTTGCAAAGGTTTACGGGTTCAGTGTGTAAATTCTAGGCGGTCAAAGTACGCCCTCCAAGAATTTACACACGGAAGAATGCCAAGTGCGGGCATTCTTCTTGAGACTTGGTTTCAACGCTATAGGCACCACCTCCTTTCCGGGCGGATACTTGGGCTGTAGGCTGCCCCTAAAAGAAGGCGCCCAGGGAGCCGACCACTTCCACGGAGAGGACGACCACATAGATCAGCAGGATACAGAAGAGCATCATCATGGAATATTTCTGCATCTGTTTCGGGCGCTTCCCTGCCTCTTTCTTTAAGTTGTTCTGCTCGATCTGGCGCATGTCGAATACCAGCATCTTGAAATACATCTGCTGGTCATCGCCCCGCAGCGTCCCGATCAGCCCGCGCACGATGTCCGAGAGCATGGTGCTGCCCACCCGGTTCTGGAAGTGGAGCAGGGCATTTTCGTAGTTCCCCGTGCGCATGTCCGCCACGGTGGTATCCAGCTCCTGCCCCAGATGCGGCCCTGCAATGCGGCGGTAGGAGGTCAGGAGCTTCAACACATCCCTGTCCGTGGCGAGCCCCTGCTGGATGCTGACTGCGAAGCGGGGCAGCTCTGCCTCAATGAGCCTGCGGCGCTTTTTCACAAGGTCAAAAGCCTTATAGTAGGTTGAGAACCATACCATGACGGCAAGCCCCATGATGAGCAGCCCCATCAGCGGCATGACCATAAAGAAGGGGACGCCAAGGAGCCCTGTGGCAGCCGCGGTCAGGAAGGCTTTCATGGTATAGCACTCCGGCGTCAGCGGGATGCCTGCAATGTCAAGCGTCAGGGAAAGCCGGCTTCTCTTGATGGGGTCCAGCTTAAGGAGCGGGGAAAGCTTTCCGGCAATCTTTGTCAGGTACACGTCAAAAAGTTTCTCGTTGCTGGTGCCTGTCTGTTTTTTTGCCAGCATCATCATCCGGGACGTCTGCGCCGTGGGAACATCCACAAAGGCACAGGAGAGGTGGTAGCATCCGAATCCCGTAAAGGCGGCGGCAAAAAGGATCAGTAATCCGGTCATTTCGTTACCTCATTTCTGCACTACGGCTTGGTTCCTGGAACTGGCGGTGCGTAGCGCGGCACCGCATTTATTTCAGGGTCAGGGTAAGGCACAGGGCGGTGGCGGCCATTATCACAAAAACAATAAGCACCATCACCGCGTAACTGGCGTAAAAATACATAATAACCCTCCATTCTTGATGAACCTGCGAATTTGGGCGTAATGTTACGCCTTATATTCGATAGGCTTTGAAAGCTGCATGATCCGGGTGAAGGAAAACAGCACGATACTGCAGCAGATGGCAAGCGTGACCTTTCCCGGCGTGGAGAACATCAAAGTCTCAAACCATGAGTGGTTCAGCACATACAGGAGCGGGATATTCCCAATGACAAGGAACATCATGGTGATGGCTTCTTTTTTCGGTTCGTTGATGATGGCCTCCAGTTCCGACTGGATGATGCGCTGGTCGGAGAACTTCTGTACGGTGAAGGTCAGGGTGTTCTTCATGCTGCGGTCGCTCTGGCACTGGATCAGGGTATTGCACCATTCATGGAAGACGCGGTTGGGAACCTTCATCTTCAGGGTGTTTATGGTGGAGACCATGTTGGCGTTCAGCATCTCCGATTCCGTGATGAACGCCTCAAAGTGCGATTTTACCGGAGGGTTGAGGTAAGGGATGTTTTCCTTTACCGCCTTCGGCAGATCCCCGCTTCTTAAGTAAGAGGTGGTGATGACGGAGATGGCAGTCTCCAGCTCCTCGTTTAAGTGCTTCTTGTAGGCTGCAGCAGTAGAACGGAGATACCACACTGGCGCAAAGGCGAATCCTGCGCCCAGTACCGGGATCAGGAACGGGTTGTTCAAGAGCAGCGCTGCCACGGTCCCCAGTGCAAACATAAAGAGGGAGACACGTTTCACGAGGGTAAAGCGGCCTTCCCGCCCCGTAGCCGCAAGGAGCTGTTCGACTTCCAGCGTCTCCCGGTTAAAAAAGCCCTTTGCCGGTTTTCCCAGCATCACGTCCACATCATCCTGGAGGCTGCTTTTCCTTGTACTTGCAAGCACATGCAGGAAATCGTTGAAACGGACGGCAAACAGGGCAAATAAGCCATTAACGGCCAGCAGGAAGATGATGATCTGTATCCACTGCATTGTGTGTGCCTCCCTTCGTTGTTTTTTTCGGTGCTGGCACGGTCAGGAACGGTGCCAGCTTCCCGGCAGGGATGCCGTTGTCCAGCATCCGTTTTTTCAGGGTGTCGGAAATGCCGCCAAAACGCCGGTGCTTCCCGATGACGGTGATCCTGCCATTCCCATCGGTACGGTTGTCCGATACATCGTACTGGTACAGCGGGCGGTAGATGAGCTGCCCGTCCCGGTAATCCTCCCCTTCAATGATCTGCATGATCTTACGGCTGCCGTCCTCAAGCTGTTTGGTAAAGACCACAATCGGATATGCTTCCACCATGATCTGCATCAGGATGTCGTCCGCGATGTTGTATTTTCGCTTTGCCAGCGTCATCATCCTCCGGTAAGTGGATTCGGAGGAATTGGAGTGGATGGTGGTGACAACGGTATGCCCGGTACGGGAGCTTTCCGCCACGGACAGGGCCTCCTTTGCCGAGCGCATCTCACCCACGCCGATGACATCCGGGTGCTTGCGCAGGACGCGCTCTAAAAGCAGGTCCTGGTCGATGTCCAGCGACGGGGTTTCATGGGGCCTTGTGAGCAGGTGTACCACGCTGTTCGTGGCATGGCCGTTCTCATCCCGCTTGATCAGGTCAAATTCCCGGCTGCCCTCCTCAATGGTGATGAGCCTGCGGTTGTCGGGCACCATAGACAGAAGCCAGCTCATTACGGTGGTCTTTCCGGAGCCGGTGCTGCCCGCGATGCAGACGGACACGCCGTAGCGGATGCAGCAGGTCAGGAGATCCAGCATTTCATCCGTGGCAGAGCCGGACCGGATCAGCTTGTCCCTTGAGACAGTCTGCTGGTTGACGATACGGATGGAGGCATTGATTCCCACCTCGGAGTCCACGATGGGTGTTTTATCCACCGAAATACGGATATTTTTGTCAAGGAAGCCGATGACGGAGGGCATGGTGTCGTCAATGACCATGCCGCAGGTATTTAAGAGCCGCCTTGTCACGTCGATGGCGTGCTGGGGCGACTGGAAGCGGTCGGGAATCTTCATGGATCGCCCGCCGCTCATGATGACCTCAATGTCATCGAAGGCGTTTATATTGACCTCCTCCACGCCGGGCATATAGATCCATTTTTTCAAAAAGGAGATCCCTGCCATGTCTTCATAAAGGGTGCCGCAGAGCTCTTCCGTGGAAAGCCCTTCTATATGGTAGGAGCGGCTGATGACGTACTGGCCGATGAATTCCCGCAGGAGCTTCCTTGCCTCATCCTGGTTCCCCTCCGTAGTCAGCTTGTCCGCGTGCTTTTCCGTACAGTATTTCTGGACGTCTTCAAGGATCTGGTCATAGGTCAGCGTTTCCTTCCCTGCGGAAGTGAAGAACATGTCATTTAAGGATTCCATGCCCATAGTCTTTTTTCTCCTTTCCGGCAGGGGCGCCCTGCCTGTCATTGCCTGCCATGGCTGCATACCAGGCGCCTTTGTCCGTTCTTTGGAAGCCGGCATCTTCAGGGGTTCCCGTTTCCTGCGCCTCCGTGAATCCCTCCGGCTGTCCGGCACCTTCATGGAAGCCGCCGTTTTCTTCCCGCCGTGGCGCATCCCCGGCATCTTCAGGCCGGCCTTCATGAAGCCTGCAGTTCTCTTCCGGCTGCGGTGTGTCTTCTGCATCCTCCGGCTGCATGAGGCGCTCCCGGACCAGCTTCAGGGAGCTGACATAGCGCTGGTTGCAGTAGGCGAGGGCCTTGAACATCTGCCCGCCGGTGCCGCAGCGCTCGATCTCCTTTGCATACGGGAGCAGGCCGTCAAAGCCGCCGATCAGGTGGTCCATCTCGTCGATGGCATGGAAGGGGCGTGCAAGCCCGGCAAAGGTCAGGTGGCTGCCATAATGGAACTTGTCGTCCGTGAGCAGCGGCCTGTGCGCCCGCAGGTAGTTCAGTCCCCGCAGGTCCGGGGTGATGATGCGGACGGCAAGGTCTGCAGCCTCGATTGCGGTGGGCGTGAAGAAGTTCAGCATGTTGGAGCTGCAGTCCAGGATGATGTAGTCCACAAGTTTCGATGCCTCCGCAATGAACAGCTTTATCTTGTCATACTTCAGCTCCGGATAGGAGAACGGGTTCTCCCCGGCGGCATAGGCCATGACGCCGATGAAAGGGTATTCCTTTAAGATGGTGACACGTTCTGCCACCAGGGCCGTGTTGATCTCCAGGCCGGTCAGCACGTTCCCGATGGAGGCGTCTGTTTCAAGGATGCGTTCCGGCATCCAGACAGGCAGCATGGGCGTGCTGGAGTCTGCGTTGATGATGAGGGCTTTGTCCTTGTTTGCTGTCAGGACTTTGGCAAGACAGCAGCAGAACATGGATTTCCCGCAGCCGGGGTTTCCCCATACAGTGATGATCTTTGACATATGTTCCTCCCTCCCTATTCGTCCCCGGATGTTTCTTCCGGTTCTGTGTTCTGGCTGGCATCTGTTTTGGCACTGCCGGTTCCATTTCCGTCTGCTGTAACCGGTTCGGTCTGTCCTGAGACAGTCATGGAGGACTCCAGTTCCTCATCGGACAGCTCCATGCCGTCTCCGTAAAGGGTGGATAGGATCTCGGCCTGGCGTTCCAGCAGTTCCGCTGACAGCTTCTCATTGCCCCGGCTGATCAGTGCGACATGCAGGATGCCTTCATTTTCGTACCGTGTCAGGAGCATGGCCTGCTCAGGGGTGGCAAGGACGGTGATGGTCGCAGTCTGCTGTCTCTCCTCATCCTCCTCCGGCGGCGTGGTGTAGTCCACGTCAAGCCCTTTGGAATCCGAAACGGACAGGACTTTCACGAAACGCAGTTCCGGGATGTCGGATACCGGTTCCAATACGTTGTTGTCATCATAGTGGTAGAGGCGGATGATGTCGCCGCCCTGCAGCTTGTCGGACAATGCGGTGGCCAGTGTCTGGGTGGTGACGGAGATGGCGACCATGCCGTCCGGGATCCCATTGAGGGAAAGGTCCGAGGACAGCGGGATGCTGCTGACCTTTTCCGGCAGGAGATAGTCACCGGGGTACAGATCTGCGGCAGCATAAGTGCCTGCCACATCCTCCATCCTGCGGGCAACGCTGTCGGGCAGGTTGAAGCCGCCCACTTCCACAAGCTCAAGGTCCTCTGCGGTGATGAGGGTGCCGCGCGCCACGGCAGCCTTCATGCGGACGATCTCACAGGTGCTGCTGGTCCTGCTCGTGACGGCAGGGATGGCGATGAATGCGATGACGGCAGCGAGCACGATGCTCAGGATGCCGTAGATGAATCGGTTGTTCATTTTCATAATGGGTACAGTCTCCTTATCTGTGTTGGTCTAAGAACTGGAATGTTTTATACAGCAGGTGGTTTCCGGCCGCGGCTGCCGCAAGGAGCAGCAGAACCCCGGCAGCAAGTAATATGATAGTCTTCATGGCAGAATCCTTTCTATATGCAGGTGTTTTTATATCATGTTCTATGGAAGTGCTGTATCAGTGTGACAGCAAGGCACCCAAAAAACAGATAGGGTGCAAAGGGGATGTTTCCGGGAGCTTTCCTTTTACATGCCCTGCGGATGCCCAGGTGGAGCAGGGCAAAAAAGCAGGAGAGGGCAAGGGCGGCCATCAGCCCGGATGCCCCGAAGGGGATGCCCAGCAGGGCTGCCAGCTTGATGTCCCCGCCGCCGATCCCGCCGTCTGTGGCAAGGGAGACGGAGAGCAGGAGCAGGAAGCCGGATAAGAATCCCAGGACGCTGTGCAGCACGGTTTCCGGGAAGGCAGCCCCCGGGCAGGCGTATGCTGCAGCCGGCAGGGAGAGCAGGCACCAGGGCAGGAAGGCAAGCAGGGCGGCATTGCGTATCCTGTGGTGCCTTTTATCGTAAAGTGCAAATCCGGCAAGAAACAGCAGGGTAAGCGCATGGTGTGTAATAAGCAGCTTACTCACGCTTAGTATACCAATCATCGAACAGGCTGCCCTGGATCTGCACGGAGTCGCTCACATTGACGGACAGCATCCCGGAAGGCGTCCATGCGTCAATGATGTAGGTGTAGACGGTGTAGGCGGTGCCGTCCGGATACCATACCGGCGTAAAATGCACGTTCCGGCTGTAGGTGGAATATTCGTTGGGCTTGAAGGCAAAAGTGGCATTCATGCCGCCGCTGCAGGATAAGAGCCGCCAGTACATGTCATAGCCAAATTCCGGGAAATAGGCTACCGCAGTCTGTGCCGGTGCGTGGTGGCTGGCGGGCGCATTGGAGGAAAAGCTGGCCGCAGCGCTTTCCTTGATGCCGTAACCGCTCTTCATGTTGTCGCCCTGCGCCGTGGGCACGATATCGTCCGGATGGATCTCCATGGAGCCGGTCAGGGAGGCAGAGTAGGCGGTGGAGGTGAAGTCATACCAGCCGTTGTCCACCCATTCCCCGTTGTCTACCCAGTGCCCGTGGCTGCTCGTGCAGTCAGCCGGGCAGTCGGAACCGTGGCTGCCGTCTTCCCAGTCCCAGTCGCTCTCCCATTCCCAGTTGGGGTGCCACTTTGCGCTCCAGACGCTCCAGGATGCGGATGTCTTCTGGGGGTTGGACGGCAGGGAGGAAAGGGAAAAATGCGGGTTGGTGTCCGTAGCCAGCGGATCGGGCGGCAGGTTCTCCTCAAGGGAGACGATCTTTGCGATGAAGCTGGTCTTTGCCGTGGATGCCCCGCTGACGGATACCTGTATGGTAAGGGTGGTGGGTTCCAGAGGGGTGTGCCATTTTGCCCAGACCACCTGGGAGCCGCCTGCAGGCATCACGATGTCGTTTACAGTATAGGTGCTGCCGTTGATGTGGAAGGTGACGCTTGCCGGATCATCCGGGTTCACCTCGGCGCTGCTGGTCAGGGTGATACTGGTGATGACGTCCGTATCCACCCGGTAGGTATAGTCAGGCGCCTGCAGCTCCGCTTCCGGCACGTCCTTGTAGCTTACGATGCCGATGCCCAGGGCTGAGAGGATGTCGCTGTCAGAGACTTTCCCGCTGGTGGTGCCGCCCCATGCGGGATAGCCTAAATCCGGTGTCTCCAGAAAGATGGACAGGGGCAGGTTCTGGTGCGTCAGGCTGGGCATCTTGCTGCGCAGGGTTCCACCTGACTTCTGGTTGTATAGAGCTGCTTCCGTTGCGGTCATGGCATAATTGCGGCCGCCGTGGGTGAAGTAGGCAATCGGCTCTATGACCAGCTTGTAGGAACCGGAGACCAGTTCCTCAAAAGGGATGCCGGCCTTGTCAGCCACAAGCTGTGCGGCATACTCGGAGCAGAAATACCGCCGGATCGCCTCGATGCTTGCGCGGGAGCGCCCGCCGCTGATGATGCGGGGGAGCGGGGTGCCGGGCCTGGAGCAGACATAGGAGCCGGAATCCAGGGAAAGGGAAGCGCCCCCGCTGTACTGGAGCTTGCTGACTTTCCCGAAATGCAGGATGCTGCCGGATATGCTGAAGTTGCTTATGTCAAAAGGGGTGGAAGCGGCACTGCCGTCTGCGGTGGCCACGGTGACGCGCACCCCGTCCTGGTTGTGCCAGACATCCGTTGCGGTGCCGCTCCCCATCCCGCCGCCACCGCCGTCTAAGTTCCCTTCTCCGGACGCGAAGGCGGTCATCCCCGTGGAGAGGATCAGGATGAGGGAAAGGAAAAGCGGAATGAACCGCCTGGTCAGTTGTTTCATGTGGTCCTCCTTTTCATAAGAAAAGGACATGGAGTTCATCCATGCCCTTCCGGTGCTTTCAATGTTCAGTTGCCGCCCATTGTGCCGATCTGCTTGTTGATGTCCCCGTCGCTGTCGATGCTGTCCTGCTGTACGCTGCTGGGAGTCACCCAGCCGAATACCGGATCATAGACCTGCCCGGGATGGCCGCCGTCAGCGGCATCCCCGGAACCGCCTGTGGGATTTTCCTGTGGCGGAGCGGGTGTTTGTTGGACGGGCGGGGCGTATTCCGGCTGCCGGCTGGGATCGGTGAGGTCATCCGTGGTCACCGGAGGCTCAGAGGGCTTTTCCTGTAAAGCATCCTTTTTAGTGGAGCTGTCGGAAAGGCTCGTGGTGGAGCCGGTTTCATCCTCGGAAACCACCGTCTGGGTATTGTCGGAGGCTGTGCCCTGGATCTGGGTGGTTTCCTTTGCTGCGGCATCAGGGAGGCTGGTGTCCGTGCCAGGGTTTTCCTCCCAGGTATCCGTCCCGCCGGAGGATTCCGTGGAAGCGGGGATGAACTCTCTTTCCGGCTCCCGCGTCAGGAACCAGGCGCCCGCAAGCACTGCGACGCAGAGTGCGGATAAGCCGCAGATGGTAAAGGTTCTTTTTCTGTCGGTAGGTTTGTTCTTTTTCATGATATAGGACTCCTTTCATCGTGTCTGCATTATAGAACTTGGAATGGAATCTGCTTTGATTCCATTATATACGCATCAGAAGGCGGAATGCCAACAGCATCCCCATCAGTATTTTGTGTTATGGGAACCGGTCAGCGTGATATGCTGCGTAATGGGCGGGAACAGTTCCCCGAACATGCGGATCTGAAAAATGGCATCACAGGTCACCACATATTCGATCTTGTCGGAATACTGGTTGAACTGCAGGCTGATGTTCTCCACCCTGTAATCTTCATTGGAAAGCCGTATCCTTTCTTCCATCCCGTTTATGAAGCCGGCCCGCAGAGCCTCCTGGTAGGCGGAACTCAGGTGCAGGTCAGACATGTAGGAGTCAAGGTTCGCCTCCCTCTGGGAATGGAAGGTGTCCGCATAGATGCGGGCGCTGACATTGTTCAGTTCCATCTTGGCTGCATTGCGGATGTTCATGCAGTTGATCTTGACGGAAGCGAACAGCAGCAGGAATGACATCAGCATGATGATTGCCAGAATCACAAAGATTGTGAAAAAGGACAAGTCTCCGCGTTCATTCCGGATGGTCTTCTTGTACATGGCATGCCTCCTTATTTCCAGTAATGTTCGCTGACGCCGGCCCCCTGGGCGCGGACGTTGATGGGAACGAGGTTGAATTTCCAGAATCCGCCAAGGTAGCAGCGCCCCGTGACGGTAACGTAAAAGGGTGTGCCGATCTGGATGCGGCCTGTGTTGCCGGGGCCGGATACCTGGTAGGAGAGCCCCTCGACACCGCTTATCTCGCTGGAGAGGAAGGAGAAAAGGGAGTCGGTCTCGCCGCTGGTGCCGCCGTTGAGCTGGATCTGCTTCACGAGCTGGTCCGCCATATGGTCCATTTCCTGTTTGGTGGAAATGATGTGGAATACATTGATGATGAATGCGATCAGGACCACAGCCACCAGAATGTAGACAAAGCTGCTGATATAAGAGGAATCTCCTCTTTCGGACAGCAGGAGCCGTTTCAGTTTCTTTTTCAATAGGACACCTCCCGGATGATAAAGAACGCAGGCGGGAAGCCGGGGTGGGGCTTTCTGCCTGCGTTTCTTATATGGCGGGCCGCATATGGGAAACGTCGTGCCCGTCTGTGTATGGATTATCACGATACCAATTCTAGCATATGGGATTTGCGCTGTAAATCGCAATGATGTGCCAGTTTGGGAAAGTATAGTGCCAATGTTGTGCCAGTGGTGCGGATAGGGCGGAAATGGTGTTTTTCTTAGGATCAGGGAACCAGCGGCAAAAAAATTTAACAAATTTGTTCCTTGTATTAAGAAATGTTTTTGGGTATACTAAAGATACATATGAAAGAAAGAGGTGAGTTGTATGAGTCCAGCACAGCAGGTTTTGGATTACCGGAGAGAAATAGATGAAAATCAGAAACAGATACGGGAAATGGTAATGGAAAGCTACCGGGACATTGCTGCAGGCAAAGGCCGGGACTGCAACGAATTCTTTGATGAACTGGAGAAAAGGTATACCAATGAAAGAATATAAGGTGGTCACCTTGCCGCTGGCTGAGGAGGACATTGCAGACCAGACGGACTACATCGCCTTTGAGCTGAAGTCTCCGGAAACTGCGGTCAATATGGTGAGAGGCTTCCGGAAGGCAATTAACAGTCTCAGCCTGTTTCCTCAAAGCCATGAGCTGGATGAAGATGAAGAACTGGCAGGATATGGCATCAGGAAATCGTATCATAAAAATTATAAAATCTATTTCCTGATTGATGAAAGGGAGCAGACTGTGTACATATTGAGAGTTTTCCATATGCTGGTAGACAGCAAGGAAAAGATTTTAAGGATTTTCAGAGTATGATGAAAGTGAAGCCTTTGAGCAAAATAGCTTGAAGGCTTTACTTTTAGGAGGATAAATAAAAGAATGGTAAGTATAGAAGTTGAATTTGCCGAACAAATTATGATAGAGCTGATTACGCAGGGATACAGCGGCAATGAATTACAGGAGCATTTTCGGAAAGAAGTGAGCCAGATACGTCCAGCGATAAAGGAAATGCTTGCGGATACTAAAAAAGCTGTAGTTACGGAAGCATCAGAAAAAATTTTGACTGCATTGGAAGAAGGAGAGCAGTCTGCAAAAGAGAAGGGTTGGATGTCTGCGGATGAAGTAGAAGAGAGGGTAATAAATGTTGTTAGACATTAAAAAAGCTGAAAAATTATATTATGTTATTGCTAAAGATCAGTACCTTTTTTCTGATGATGCAGTAAAGTATTACAAATTAACAGTCGCATTAGATAGATTAAAGGATACGGTAAAAATTTTGAATGGTATTAAGTTGAATGGACGTTGGAATGAAAATGCGGTAAATTTTGTATTATGGATAAATTATGCGGATCTATTGGTAGCTTGCATAGATGAAATAGCGAAATCCTTTTCTATTGGGATAACGTATGAGCAGAATATTTTTTGGGGTTATCATGGACTTGCAAATAAAACAGATAAGGATTTTTTTCGATTTATTCGGGCTATTGTACTTCCGCACGCTTTGCAGTTAGATGATAATAGACAAAAAGAGTTTACCAATGGACAAAGGGCTTTCTGTCCTAGAGTTGTATGGGATAAAAGAGAAGAAAAGAAGTCTATTAAAATAGTGTATTACAATGCTGAAATCCATAACGATTTACATACATATAATATTGCTATTGAAGATATAGAAAAATTTATTGTAAAATGTTATGGGACATTGGATTTTCTTATAGAGACTATTTGCAAAATGAAAAATAAGCAAAAAGGACATATTAAAAATCGACTAAAAAATGAATTTTATAATTATAATGCCACTACAAAGGAAAAATGTAGATTTCTAAAAGAACTTACGGTCAAATATGGGGATATAAATGATAAGGCTGGAAGGTCATTTGACATAAGTATGCTGGATAGATGCGAAAGAATATTAAACATGAAGTTCTCTGGTAGAAATAGAAAACTTTTTATACAATATAGGAAAGCGTTGGATTTGGCGTTAGATGACTATTATGACTTTCTGTGTCAGCAGAGTCACGATGAGAAATTATTAGATTTGGTTTTATTTCCTCATTATGATTATACTTCTAAAACGGATTTTGAAGGTTTAGGGTATTCCGTTAATAAAATTATAACAGAACTTGAAAATTTTGACAGCTACGTTGAGATGTATGATTTTCCTGAATATTATGAAGAATTGAAACCTTGTCTGTCAGATAAGGCTACAGTGACTAGAGCTATGTCTATGGATAGAGTGTGTTATTTGGTTATAATGTCCTTTTTTATGGATAAAGTGAAGTATGTAGCGAAATATCAGGAGGCATTTTCTGATATAAAAAATTAAGAGTGGAATAATTTTATGAATGAAAAGATTTTTGATATTATCATTTATAACCGTTCAAAAGAAGAATTTAAAGAATATTGGGATAAAGTGATTGATTCGTATTGCCTAACAGCTTCGGAAGTATTTGTTGAAACCCATAGAGAGTTGATTAAGGATAAACTTGGAAGAAATACAAGGTGGATGAATAGTGTAATTGGGTACATCCATATATATAAAAGTGGAACTGATTTAATAACACAAAGATCAATAGATGTTCGACAAAGAAAACGATTAGAAGGTGTGCCAGATATTAGATATGTGCCAAGCACTTTTACAAGAACTACGGTAAAAAGATATATGTCCTCACAAGAGATTTTGCAATGTTTTAATTCTGATTTAAGGGCTGCTTGTGAGAAACAATTAAAAGGCAGGTATATTGACTGGACTTCTTGGGATAATGTCAGTAAGTATATTGATTGGCATAAAATGTTTTTTCCTGACTGAACATTAAAAAGTTAGTGTATATTGCCATATATGGATTGAGAAAGGGTTCCTAAAGAGCGAGAAAATATGCTGGTTAAGAACCCTTTGATCTTTAAATATTCTGCTTAATAATCCTTGAAATCAGCCCCACTGCCACGTTCCGGTCTGCATCAATCCGCGTCACCACGAAACTGACATCATCCTTCTTGCCGGGCATCCGGTTGTCATAGCAGCTGTGGGCGACTGCGTTGACGCCGATGTGAAGGCGGACGAAGACAGTGCCTTTGTGGATGTCCGTGACCGTTCCGGCGTATTTGCCCTGAATCTTGCACTTGCTTAAATTCTCCTTGCTGGTGTTGCCGTTCACGCTCTTGACGTCGGCTTTCACGGAAATGTCCTCCAGGGAGCGGATCTTCACGCTTAAGATGCGGACAAGAATCTGCTCGCCTACATGGAAGCGTTCCGTGGCATCTCCCAGCCAGTCCCAGGATAAGTCGCGGGCAAGGATGGAACATTCCGTGCCGAAGATCTCCACGCGGACAACCTTTTCTGCCACGGCAATGACCCTCGCCTGCACAATGCGGTCTTCGCATACGCGGGAATTTCCGGCCGCATCCGGCATGTAGAAAATCTGGCGCTTCTTGTACATGGCATCTTTCCTGCTGGCCACCACGCTGCGGCTGGCGTTTTCAAGCCCTTTGATGATAAAGTCGATTTCACATCCCAGCATGTTGCCGAGGATCTTGTTCTGGCGCTGCACCAGTTCCCCGTAATCATGGGCTTCATCCTCCACGAGGTTGATCATCATCTCCGAAAGGGGGATCACGACACGCATGTCCTTGTAATAGACGACTGCGATGGTGCCGCCTCCGTCCATCTTCTCAATGCCGCCCAGGGTGCCTGTCAGGATCTTCCGGGTGCGGTAGGCGTTCTGCAGCTCATGCCAGATGGTATCCTCCCTGCTCTCAGGTGTCTCCACTTCCGAATCGGCATTCAGGGTAAGGATGGTGGAAGGGGCGGTCTTCCGTACAGGCGGTTCCGGTTTTGGAGCAGGGGCGGCTTTTGCTTTCCGCCTTCTGGGAGGGGCTGAAACTTCAGGGCTATTTTTCCCTGTGCCGCTTCCGGCTTCCGCTCCGGTCCCAGAGGAAAGTTCCGGAGCAGGATTGTTTGCATTAGCCGCCGCTCCATCACCTTCGACGGGGGCCTCCCCCGTATCTTCCTGCAGCAGTGCCATCCCGCTGTCATTGCCGGTCTCTGCTTCCGCCTCCATGTTTTCCCCGGAAAGGGATGTTTCTTCCGGCACATCCCCATCTGTAATGGCACTGTCAGAAGCAGGTACGCCATCTTCCGCAGCGGTCTCACCAGAACCGGGAAGTTCCTCATTCATGGCTGCTTCCTGGGAGTCAGGCAGTTCTCCATTCATAGTGGAATCCCCGTCTGCAGGCATTCCACCGTCCATAAGGATTTCGCCCTCCGCAGGGGGATCCCCTTCCATAAGGGTTCCTGTTTCCGCAGGTGCATTCTCCAGGATGGCGCTTTCTTCAGTTACAACAGTTTCTTCCGTTTTTGCTTTTCTGGGCATAGTTTTGTCTCCTTTTCATGATTGTCTGGTCTGCCTGCAGGTTTCCACAGGCAGGCTGTTTTGCCGGGCAGCTCAGGACATGATGGATTTCTTGTCCGTCATGACGATCCCGCAGTCCCCGTCCGCAGGGAAGAATGCCTGCCGTTCATCCGCCCATTCAGGGGGAGGGCCGGTGGGCGCAGTGCCTGCAGGGGCAGGGTTCTTTCTGGGCGCCTTTGGTTTCTTCTGTTTCGGTTCCGGCTTCATCAGCCGTGAAAAGTCCGGCTCCGGTGATTCCGGGAGCCTGCGCCACTCCGGGATATGGTCGCTGGCCCGGCTTCCCTTTAATTTCCGGCTCTCCGGGTGGAGGGTGTAGTCATATTTCCCCACCTTCAGCACCTTCTGGCCCCGGAGGATGATCAGTGCCTCATCCAGCGGCAGCCGCAGCACCTCATCCGGCGTCAGCAGCTTGCGCTTCCCGATGGAATGTGTCTCCCGGTATTCCGGCGTGTAATCTGACACCCGCCAGGTATTGAGCTGCTTTGCCTGGCTGGATACAGCCACGCTGACCTCGCCGGTGCGGTTCGAGATGAACTCGGCCGTCAGCTCATCGGCGCAGCCCAGGAAAAGCTGGGTGTCGCAGTTCCCGATGATCTCCTGCCACTGGTTTAACGGGTAGCGGTTCTGCATCTGGGGCAGGTTCTGGAAGATGCAGCTGATGGAGAGCTGCCTGGAGCGGATGGTGCTGATCTTCTTTGTCAGGTCTGCAATGGTGCATCCGCCGTTTGCAAGCTCATCCGCCAGGATATGTACCGGTACAGGGAGCCTCCCGCCGTCCCCGTATTTGTCCGCATAGCGTACCAGCTTGATGAACACGAAGGACATGAACAGGGAGGAGAGGAAGTCAAAGGTGGAATCCTGGTCTGAAGTGATGCAGAAATATGCGCACTTCTCATAGCCCGGCTGTGTAAGGCTGATCTCATCGTAGCTGGTGATCTGCCGGATCAGTTTGTTCTGGAACACCTGCAGCCTTGTGCCAAGACCGATGATGACGCCGCTGCGCACCGTGTCGGACGCCTGCCTGAAGATGTTGTAGGGGGCCTTTGCCGGGTGGGTGACCGGGAGCAGGTCGAAGAGGCTGTCCAGCTCCTTCTCGGAGTTCATGGTCAGCAGCTTGTAGACCTGCCCGATATTTTTCCCCTCCGGCGGGAATCCCTGGTCCACATACAGCACGAGGGCCTTCAGCAGGTTCATCTCCGAATTGTCCCAGAAATGGTCGCCTTTCGGGGAGCCGGTGTTTTTGATGATGACGTCGGAAAAGAGCTGCGCCATGATCTCCTGCCCCTCGATCTCCGCGAGGCAGTTCCAGCTGTCGGAATTCTCAGGGTTGATCAGGTTGAACACCCGCACGGTGTAGCCGTTTTCTTCAAGATAGAGGCACAGGTCTGCGTAAAGTTCTGATTTCGGATCGGTAATGATGAGGCTCTCCCCGCGTTTCACACACTGGAACACCACGTTCCTTGCATAAGCCCGGCTTTTCATGCTGCCGCTGGCCCCGAATACCGCCACGTTGCGGTTCATCCGCGTCTTCTCCGGCAGGCAGACCGCTTTCCCGTACAGCTTCCCTAAGATGACGCCCCGGTTTCCCGTGATGTCAGGGACCAGCTCCAGCACTTCACGCATCTCAGAGTCCGTCATGAAGCCGGAGGTGCCGTAAGTCCCCTGGTCTGAGTAGGTCAGGTTCCGTTCCCTGTCATAGGTGCCTTTCCTGCCAAAGCCCATCCGCATCACCATAAATACCAGCAGCCCGGAGATGCCGATGCACAGGGCGATCCCGTACAGGCTGTAAGGGAATACGGTGAGCGCTTTCAGGCAGGCGCCAGGCGAGCCGTCGGGGAATGCCGGCGAGGTGCCGTTCCCCGGTGTGCCCCCGGATGAAGTCCAGTCACGGTAGTTGATGATGAACTGGGATACATAGCCGCCTGCATAGGCAAGCGCCATGAGCAGGACGGGCAGGACGAAGAAGAGCGTCATCTGTTTCTTTTTGTTTTCTGTCAGTTTCAGTGCAGGAACCTCCTTTCAAATTTATACAGGTCAATGGTTTCAATGGCGGCTGCATCCCCAAAGTATTGCTGCAGGACCGGTTTCTGGAAATCGAAGCAGACCAGGTTCCCGGCAAGCCCGTGGAAGGAGAGGGCAGTACGGAACCGGGACAGCCGCAGCATGTCGAAGTCAAAGGCAAGGAGCACCGGCATCCCCTCCGATACGGCATCATGTTCCAGCCCGTAATCGGGGCAGGGAGGCTGCAGGTCGGACAGGAGCAGGCTCCGGAGCGCTTTCTGCAGGGCCGGGGAGCAGAGCAGCCGGAGCGTTGTCTCTCCTGCGGCATCATCCGGGACATAATGGAAATAGTCAAAACTGGAATCCAGGCAGAAATAGCTTTTCTGGAAACCGCCGGTGCTCTCCATCAGTTTCAGGGCCGTTTCCATACCACTGCCGATGAAGAGGAGCCTTATGGGCGTGTCCGGATGGTAGCATGGCTCGATGTTCCCTCTGGAGAGGATCCCCCTGCTGACATGGTGGGAAAGGAATGTCTTTACCCGCAGCTCAGTCTGGTACTCCCACTTGATCGGTGCAGTTCCTGTATGGAACAGGGCATAGATGCAGCCTGGCGCAAAAAGGATTCCCATGATGCGGGAGTTGCCGATCTTCACGGCCTCCGTGCCCAGTTCCTTGACCTCCCTTGAGTGGTAGAAGATGGGCAGGGGCATCCGGACAGATTCCCCGGCCTGCGGTTCCTCCCGGAAGATCAGGGGCTTTTCATCACGGAAAAAGGTGATGCCTGCATTCAGCAGCATGGCATATATGTGGGATGCCTGCTGGAGGCGCAGCCGCCTGGGGTAGCCGCTTCTGGGGTGGTTCGTTTCGGTGTTGCCGGACAGGTAGAATGAGAAGCGTTCCGGGTTCTGGGCAAGCAGGAGCTTTTTGCCGCCGCAGGCCAGCCGGTATCCCCGGAGCCGGTCTTTGTAATGTGTCTTGAGGAGGCCCTCATCCTTCAGCTTTGTCACCAGTTTTTCCCCATAGCTGGGGCCGATGCCTAGTCGGGACAGGATATCAGGGCTGCACTCTCCGGACAGGGCGGTCAGGGAGAGCAGGCGGTATGCGGCGGTGGATGTGTCGTTCATGGCTGGCTCCTTTCTTGTAAATGGATGCGGCGTTAGCAGGTGGCACGAGGAGATGGGATTGCGCGTTTTTTACCGTACACGCCTGAGACTCCGGTTAAGGAATGGCGGGGGCACGGAAGCAGAAACCCCGTATTTCCGCATGGGAGGCGCAGTTTTTACCGCAGCCGGGAGATTTTCCGTAAAATCCCTTAAAAATCCGATATGCTTTTTTCCCTGTCCTCCCGCTCCTTCAGCCATCCGGGGAAGCGGCTTTTTTCCATGACGGCGAGGATGGTGCAGTCCCTTTCCCCGAATTCCGTGGTGTGGTAGGCGTCGCAGAACAGCCCGCTGTCATCGGCCATCAGGAAGCCTGCCACGGTATCTAAAAGCTGCTTGCACTCCAGGTTGTCGTAGTCCCGCACCCTCCTGTCGGAGAGGTTCTTGTCGAACACATGGGAAAAACAGACCACGCACTGCCTGAAATGCGGAAGGTCATGTCCCTTTGTGTAAGCCTCAAGCGCCGCATGCAGCGGATCGGTCAGGAACGTGGTGTTGACGCGTTTGGTGCGTTTCGGCATCAGGCCGGGCAGGGCGATCTCCACGATGTCCTGTGTGTGTCTTATGGAAATGCCGTGTACCTGGGCGGCCGCTTCCATGAGGACGGGCTTCGGCACAAGGTCTGCGGCATAGATGAGGTTGCGCAGGGAACAGGCGATCCGTTCCGCGCGCCGGGCGGCATCCAGGCTAAGTTCCTCATAGTTTTTCCCATAGGTGCCGGTGTTGGCTGCCATGGCATTTATGGTGTTTGAAAGCCGGGGGAGGTCATCCCCTATCCGCGCGAGGCGGGATGATAAAGTGTGTCGGTCCATTAAGTATCTGTCACTCCTTGTTTCCTGTAATACTGCACCTTCCCGTCCGGCGTGACCGTACAGAAAGCGGCAGTGCCGGGGATAGCAAGGAGGGGTATCTGCCCGGCATGGTCCACGATGGCTATGCGGCGGGGCGCATCCTCCTTATAAGCGGAAAGGGCATTGTTCATGAGCATCTCTTTTTCTTCCGGTATGTGGATGACGTCATAGGCATCCGACTGGGTGTAGAAGGTCAGCGCCACCGGAAAATCGCTGGCCGTGTGGAAGGTGATGTCTTCCCGGAAATCCAGGAGCACCCAGAAGGCGGCAAGGGTGGACGGGCTGGGGATGCAGTCCTTTGAATACAGGACAAGCCCCCGTTCCGGCAGTAAGGCAAGCCGCCCTGTTTTTTCCAGCCGCCCCAGCAGGCGCAGGAGCTTACCCTCTGTCAGTTCCGGGTAGAGCCGTCCAAGCTGGGGAAGGCTGAGGGCATGGTACATGGAAAGCAGCCGGGTGATCTCCGGTAAATGGTTTTCCTGCTGTTGGTTTTTCTGCTGCATGGTACAGCCTCCTTTGTTCCTGCGGCATATAAGCCTGCCGCAGGGAATGGTATTTATTATAATAGGAAGTAACTCTGCGTACAGATTACATAAACTTTACATACAGTGCTGGTCTGGAACTGGAAGATACACTGTATATGCGTAAACTTTACTTAAAGCGTACATAAAGGTATTTCCGACAGGGATGGATTCCCCCTGCCATGCGTAAACCGTATGTAAAGTGTAAGTATCAGACTGCTTCAGCCATCTGCCTGCGCTGCCTTTCCTTTTCCAGCAGCTTTTTCAGTTCATTACGGTCTGTGGTGATCAGTTCCTTCTCCAGTTCCGATGCCTTGAATTCCACGGTGACGTTATTGTTGTTGGTGGAGATCAGGCCGTTGCCCCTCTCAAAATGGGTGACCGCCATTGTCTCCGCTTCGGACAGGTGCAGGATGGACTGCACGCGCATCGCCTCCTCGTCCTCCAGGTTCAGGACAACCTTGGTCTTGGAGTTGTTGATGATGCCCTTGCCGTATTTGCCGTCCTCCAGCGCAAAGAAGTCGTTCAAGTCCTGGGTGGCGCAGATGGCGGAGCCGCCGTACCCGCGGATGATCTTGAAGATCTCCAGCACAAACTCTGCCGCAAGGCGGTTGGACGCCGCACCGATGAGCTGCCATGTCTCGTCAATGAAGATGGCTTTTTCCACGGTTCGGTCTTCTTTTGCTTTATCCCACACATAGTCCAGTGCCACGAACATGCCCACCGTCAATAAGTCGCCGGTCAGCTCTGAAATGTCCAGCACGGTATATTTATTGTCAAGGTTCACGTTGGTCTGCTGGTTGAAGGTGGAGGCGGAGCCATGCACCAGCCGGTTCATGATATTGGCAAGGCGCTTCGTATCCGGGTTCTGCTTTAAGATATTGAATACATCCTCAAGCACCGGCATTTCCCGGTAGTGTTCCGGGTCTTCCGGGTCAGGCAGGCTTTCGTTGTTGTGGGTGATGCCTTTCTGGTTATAGGTCTGTATCAGCGCCTCGTCCAGAAGCTGCCGTTCCTCATGTGTCATGTCCGGGATCAGCAGGGAAAAGAAGATGTGGAGCCGCTGTATCTTTGCTGCAAGCTCCGATTTTTCCGTCTGCGGGCCGTCCAGAATGTCACTGGCGGAGGAATCCACCTTCCGGATCTCCATGATGTTGATGCAGTTTTTGGAGGCAGGGGAAATCTGGATGAACTCCCCGCCGATGTTGCTGCAGGCCCGGTGGAACTCATGCCCTTTCAGGGGGGCGATGATGAACACCTGTATGTTCCTGCGGCGCATCCGAAGCGCCATGAGCTGCATGGTGAAGGTCTTGCCCGCGCCGGAGGTTCCCAGGATCGCCATGTTCGCGTTCTTGTAGACGCGGGAATTGAAGATATCCACGATGATCAGCGAGTTGTTGTGCTTGTTCACCCCTAAGAGGATGCCGTTGTCATCGCACATCTCAAAGGAGGTAAAGGGATAACAGCCTGCCACGCTGCCTGTCAGGATGTTGCGCTTGGAACGCTCAAACAGTTTCTTCTCCAGCGATACCAGCGGCAGGGCGGAGAGCAGAGCCTGCTCTTCCCGGAAGTGGCAGGACACTGCCTCCATGTCCTGGGAGAGCATCAGTTTTTTCATCTCATTGGTGCGCCACTCCAGTTCCTCAAGGCTGTCTGCCGTGATGGTGATGAGGATGTTCATGTAATAGAAATCCTCGTTATTGGCAAGCCCTTCCTTTAAGAAATAGCCGGAGCGGATGGCGCTGTCAAGGTCATCGAAGTCCGAGTTGGTGTCGGAGGTGTCCTTGATCTTGGAGCGGTTGATCCTCAGCTGCTGTCCGAGCTTTTGCTGGATGCGGTCCTTGGGCTGGCGGTCAAAGAAGATGTCCACGTCAATCCCCTCGCCTGCATTGACAAGGAGGGAGATCCATCCGGCGCACACCTGCGGGCGGTAGCCTCCGGAGGGCACTAAAAGGTAGGTGTGGTAGGTGCCGTCCATGATGACATAATTGCCGTGGGTGTAGTCGATGGTCTCCGGCGCGATAAATTCCATGGCGGGGATCTTGCCGATCTCATCCCGCCTGCCCGCATTGATGTACTGCCCGATGACCTCGTTGACACGCACGCCCAGAGGCTTTGCCACGCTGGTCCTGCGGTTTAAGATGCTGTAAAATACCTCCGCCGCCATCTCATCCTCATTGTCGGGGACAAGAAGTTCATTCCCGCATTGCTGCAGGTAGGTCTTAGCCGTCCGCACTGCAGTGGTAAGGGCGGAGATGGCGTCGCTTTCCTCATTCCCCCTGTTTGCCGCAAAAGGCTCATACTCAAAGATGATGAAGAAGCGCCTTGTGATGGCTTCCCTGGAACCGATGCGGCGGATCAGGTTTTCATAATCCTTCTGGAGCGCAAGGCAGCGCTCATCTGTCTCCAGGCGCATCTCCTCCCGCAGGGTTTCCAGATGCCTGTTGATGTCGGCGCGTCTGGTAAGGACTTTGAACTGGAGCTTCACGGGGCTTATCTTTAAGTAGCTGATGAAGGAATAGATGATGCCCCTCTGTTCCCTGGCGCTCCGCAGCAGGAAGTTGATGGGGATGACCTCTATGATCTTCACATAGCGGCGGTCTTTTGTGTAGATGATGCCGTTTTCGATCTTCCGGATGGGGAGATAGGAGGCGGAAGGGTTTATCAGCTCCGGTTCCGGCTCCTCCCTCATGCGCTCACGCATCTGGGAGACACCGAGTTTCTTTTTCTGGTGCTTGCCTGCATCCTCTGCAGATGCCGCCTGCCTTGCCTGCCTGCGCTCCTTAAACTGCCCGAACTCCTCGGCATAATCCTCTTTTTTGGGCTTTACTTTCTTTTCCCGCCGTTTCCTTGCGGCTTTCTGCTGTTTTCCGGGCTTTCTTTCTTTTTCCGGCGTTTCGTCTGTATCCTCCCGTATTCCGACGATCCTGCGGTTCTTCAGGTATACGAAGAAGTTGATGACGAATGAGGTCAGGCTTTCGCCGTTGATGCCGATGATGGCGAACAGGGCTGCCGGGAGCACGGTCAGGCAGGCGATGATGATCTTCGTTGTCAGTGTCACGGGCAGGTGGAACACGGGCAGGCCGATGAGCAGGGAGGCTGCCAGCGCCTCCGCCGCATTCCTCAGCTTGATGGTCCCGCCGAACACCGTTCCGGTATCGATGAAGTTGGGTGGTATGATATATATGTCATTTTCTTCCTGTCTTATAGACATTCCTTAATGCACCTCCTAAGATATTTGCTGAAGGCGGGAGGGGCGAGGGTATGCCCGTTCCCGCCAGTGGCCGTTGTATGTTTATTCCGTGTAGGGCCTGCCGCACAGGACAATGTTGCCCGTGCTGTAGATGGGGCGGTAGACCACTTTCTTCTTGGAAGAGGAAGCGTCCACCACATAGCCGTCCCCGGCATAGATCGCCACATGGTCGATGTTCAGATAGCGGTTGTTCACCCCAAAGGAGTAGAAGACCAGGTCCCCGGGGGCAAGGCTGCCATAGGATACGGCAAGGTTGTTCTCCGTGATGTACCTTCCCTGTGAGGCCGCCGTGTTGGAGCCGCCATGCTGCAGGATGACGCCTAACTGGCTGTATACCCAGTAGGTGAAGGAGCTGCAGTCGAAATAGCCTTCCTGGTTGCGCTTTTCCTGGCTGTATGGCGTGCCCAGCTTTGTCAGGGCCAGGTCAACGGCTTTGTTCCCGGTTTCCCCCGGTATCAGGTCAGGGTTGATTTCCACCAGATAAACCGTGTCAAATAAAAACAGGTGCAGGTTGGCGGCATATTCCTCTGCCGTCTGCATCTGTCCATCGGTGAGATGGAAAACATTTTCGGCATAGTAGCTGTCGCCTGCGTATTCCACCGTGTATTCATAATGGTGTATGGTGAGGGTTTCCCCGGTTTCCTCATCTGTTTTCTCATAGTCTGTGATCTGGACGGTATAGGTGAAGATGCCGTCCGTATTGTCACGGAGTATCCGCTCCAGCTTTGCAAGGCTGATCTCACGGTAGTCGTCCTGCGAGGCGCAGAACTGGGAGATGATCAGGGCGCTTTCGTAGATGATGCGGTCTGAAAAATCATCCGTGATGCCGTATTCGCAGCCGGGGCCCAGGGCATCCGCCTCCTGCTGTATTTCTTCCAGCAGGCCGTCATGCTTCTTGCGGAGGATGGCTTCAATGGAAGCCTCCGTTTCCGCAATGTTCTCCATGATGACGCTGTTATCGTTCAGCGCGTCGCCAGTGGCATCATCCAGCCCCAGGCTGCCGAAGATCAGGGAGGGGAGCATCAGGAGGAACAGGACCGGCAGCATCAGCAGGGCAGCAAAGGCTGCCAGTATTTTCCCGGCCGCCTTCCTGTTTTCCCATAAGCCTGCAGCCAGCATCCCATAGGGGCCTGCGGCCGCGCCTTTTGCTGCCCCGGCAATGGCTTTTCCTGTCTTTATGGCGCCTCTTGCGGTTCCTGCGACCGATGCCGCCCCGGACAGGGCGGACTGTTCTTTTCTGATGTTGTCTCCAGCCATTTACACACGGTCCTTTCTTTTTGGCATGTCAGGGAGCTTCTGCACGATGTTCTCATGGTAGGCGATCCTGCCCTCCCCGGTCATGTACGGGGTGCGGTCTACGGTATCCAAAGCCAACAGCACTGCCGTTGGCTTGCATACATGTTTGTACCAGGTGGCGTTGTCGGCAGTAGTGACGGTCTCATAGTTCCCTTCCGGTGCCATGTACTGCTCGGTGTTATACATGCCGAAGGCTGTGCCGTTGGGGTAGTCAACCGAGGTTTCCGTGCCCGTGATGCGTCCGCCGCCGATCTCCACGCCGGAGTAGCTGGGGGCGTCAGGGATGCCGGTCTGCCCCAGGTAGGAGGTCAGCGCCTGCGCTGCCTGGGAGCCGGTCATGGAGCCGGTATAGCTGATGTTCCCTTTTGCCACAGCCCCGGTGACGCCGTTGGCGAAATCCCCGCCCTTTTTCACGGAGGATTCAAACGCCCTGCGGCTGATGGGGTTGCTTGCGTGCCCGGTCATGGTCTGCATGGCGCTCTGGGTGAACTGCCTCCCCACGGCACCTGCAAGGCCGCCAGAAAGGAAGGAGGACTGGTTTACGCTGTTCGAGCTTCCGCCCATACGGAAAGAGCCGCCCCGGAAGCTGGATCCACCGCCTATGTTCTTTGCAGTGGTAAGCCCCCTTGCGGCCACCATCAGCTCCGCCATCATGTTGCCGCCGGTATGCCCCACGTTGATGCCGAGGCTGGATAAGAAGCTGTCGATCTTCTGGCTGATCTTCAGGAATGCGATGGCGCACAGGAACCAGATGAACACGTTCCCGGCGGCGGTCTCCTTTCCGGCTGCCTGCACATCGCTCTCTGTTACCGCAAAAGCAGTCATGGACTGGGAAAGGGACAGCGTGGCAGTGAGTATCAAAATATAGATTTTCTTTTTCTTCATAGGGCCCTCCTACAGTGATAACGGGTTGGACAGGAAGCTGCCCACCATGGACGTGAACAGGCGCAGGCACCATGCGTTCATCATCAGCAAGAAGATCTGCCCGCCGAACATCCTGCACCACGACTTGAAGATATTCGAGGTGGACTGGGATGCGCCGGTGGCAAAGGCCATGGGAGCCGTGTACACGATTACGCCCAGCAGGATGTAGCGCTCCGCCGCCTCAAAGAGCAGCTTGATGTAGTTCCATGCAAGGATCAGCAGGAGTATCAGTGCGATCAGGGCAACGGAGCCGCTGGCGCACACGCCCAGGATGGTCAGCAGGACGGAATTGAAGTCTGCAAAGTTCAGGGGCGGCAGGTCTGAGGAGAGTATCCAGGAATAAGGCGTGCCTCCTATGGCAAGGACCATCTCCGTGATCTGGTCACAGTAATAGATCAGGCCGATAAAAAGGACGGACCGTATGCTCAACCGGATGGGGTCCTCCGCCTCCACACCCGCGATCAGCCCGAAGTTCTTAAAAAGCTGCCACACCCAGTTCAGGAGGACAAGCCCTATGGCAGCTGCCACAAATATCTTGTACATGGTCTCCGCAGCAGGGAAGTAGCGCAGGAAAGTCCCCATGTCACATCCAAGGGCGCCCAGTACCGAGGTGGAGATCAGGTCAAGCCCGTTCATCACCTGTTCGGCAATCCATTCCACGATGCCGTCAAGTATTCCCATGGGTCATCCCCTCCCTTCCGTCAGCCATTCCATTTCCCGTCTGAGAAGAACGGTGTGACATAGGCGAGGATGAAGCCAAGCCCGTTCAGGACCACCCATGAGATCGCAATGCGCTTGAGCCATGCACGGGATTCATCCACGGTCTTGCCTGATTTTGAAAAGTTCATCAGGAGCAGGGCGACGGAAGCTGTCACGATGGCGGCGATGGTGGAGATGCCCAGGATCTTTCCGTAGACATCCTTCATGATGGTCTCCGCTTTGGACCACATATCCGATGCCAGCACCTGGTTGGTCTGAAGGGCAAAGAAGTAGGCGAAAGCCGCAGCCCCCATTATGATGTTCTGGTAAGGGATGCGGGGTTTCTTTCTGGTGGGAAGCTGGTTCCCGGTCGGGTTGCTTTTTTCTTTTTTCAATGATTTACCTCCTGTAAAAGTTGGGATGGGAAAGGCCGGCAGTCCCAGGGAGGATGCCGGCCCTTCGTGCCATACGGCCAGCGCATGGCGTCTGTGTTACAAAAAAGGGCACCTGCGTGTCTGCAGATGCCTGGAGAATGGAATGGATTTGGGTGCGGGTACAATTTTAAGCATGACCATTATAGCATGGGCATTTTTACCTGTAAATCGCATTGCTGTGCCAGTTTGCGCAATTTGTGCGCCAATTTGGTGCCAGCCTGTCATTTCCCTATCGGAAAGAACTTGTCCAGCATCTCAAGGCAGTCTTTTGAGGTGTATCCCCACAGGATGGAGCTGAGTGCTTGGACCGCCTCCGGGCGTTTGCGGTAGTATGTCCTGGTGGAGATATTGGCTATGTGTGGCCGCAGGCTCTCAATGATCTCATCCGTGTTCTGAAGCTGCTGTGGGGAGAGGTAGCTGTAATAGAGTATCCAGTAATACTGTTCCCCATGTTTATGCTTGCTTCGCAGGATGTCCACGGCGGAGTTTAAGAGTGTCAGCATCTTGTTGCTGCGCTCAATGCTCTTTGCGTAGTCTTCCAGCTTCGATCCGCCGATGTCTGCCCCGGCAAGGTAGATGGAGTCCAGGAACTCCTCGATGCTGCTTCCGTACTCAATCTCAAAGGTGCTGCGTACCTGCTGGACGGCAAGCTCCAGGTTCCACACAGCATCCCGGTAGTTCTTCAGCAGCTTCCATGTGTCATGGAACAGGGGGTTCTCCTGCTCTGTGGGAATATTTTTGTTTGGTCTTGTATTTGGCATGATGGTTTACCTTCTTTCTTCATTTTCTGTATCAGCCTGTCTGGAAAGTGTGGGGCTGCTGTTGTCCTCCGGCGGGCTGGCAGGGGAGAGAGTCAGCTCGAACCGATAGGGCATCTTCCCGTCCGGGCAGGCGATCTGCAGGGAATACTTTACTGTAGTTTCTTTGCAGTCGGATAAGGGATATAACTTATATAGGGTTCGGGGGCATTCACAGCACGGAACCCCTTGCGCCGCAAGGATTTGCGCCACTTTCTGGACGATTTTCTTCATGTGCTGTTTTGAAACGCTACCGTCCTGCCCTGAAACGCTGTTTTCCGCTTCCATAATGGTAATCTGTTCCTCCCGGATTGGTTCTGCTTCAGGAATGGATGAAGTCTCCGGAATGTGTACTGGAATCTGAAATGTCATGCAAATTTCCTCCTTGTCAATCATTACGTCACTGATATTGAACATGGTGGATAAGTAGCTGCACAGGTAGATGACGCTGCCATGCCTGCCGGTGAACGATACCAGTGAAAGATATTCTTTGTCCTGTAACTTGTTTAAGATGCGGCTCACTGTAGCTTTTGAGATGCCCCAGCGAAGGGCAAGGTCGCTGAAGTTTGTCAGTGGGCTGCCGGTACAGTTGCGGAAATATACCACAGGCCCCAGTTCGGAACCCTGCACCTGCCCGTCGTTGTAGATGGCGTGGACCCACAGATCCAGCACAATGTCCATCTCCGAGCATTTACCCATGCTGATCAGCTCATGGACGGCGGCAATCGGGAAAAAGAAAAAACCCACATCCTTCAGACATGGGTAATTGTAGTCGAGCGCCGTATTGTGCTGCTTCCAGCCGTTGATGCTGAATTTGACCAGATGGTTCCTGCCGAGCCGGGTATAGGTGATGTAGTTCTGCTTCTGTAGGAAATCCAGGATAGACAGTGCCTGGTGTTGGAAGCGCGTGCGGAACCACTCTGTCAGTTCCGAGGTCTTACAGATCCATTCGCCTGGGCCAACCAGATAGGAGATGCCTTCTATCCGGCGGTAAGAGGAGCGGAAGTTGGCATAGGAGCAGAGCGTCATGTAATAAAAAAGATAGGAGCTTCCGTTGGTACGGATGTCCCTATCTTCCATAAGGCTGCGGAGGAACTCACGGTAGATGCGGCACCGTGGGTAGTCCACGATCTGTTTTAGTTCTAATTGATAATCCATACATACCTCCTGAATAAAAAATGCCCCGTAGAAAATTACGGGGCATTATGCAGAAATAATTGTTGTTTCGTGATCGTGCTCTGTTGTATAATGTTAGAGCAGAAGAACGATGATTCGGTTTCTGGTTACATGTGTGTCAATGTAATCAAGGTAACATACATGAAGCAAGTGCATTTTATTGATAGATTTTCCGATTGTCAGTGTAAGTCTGCCTATATGAAGCCGAATCCGAGTGCGGTTTCCTCTCCAACAGCGCAGAGGCGGAAAAGCTCTGCACGCCGGAGTATCAGGATAGGGTGGCCTGGGCCATACATATAGGGATTCTGCAGTACATTAATGAAAATGAGAAATAGGCAAGAGGGATAGCAAAGCATTCTGCGGAGAGTTATATTAAGGATTTCTTTTCAGGACAATTCGTTCGGTAGCTGATACACTCTCCGCAGAAAGATTTTTATAGTATTTTGGGCTGATGGATAATGATATGTATTTGCTTGCCCTTTACCTTGTTTTCGTAGATATTGCGGAACAGTTGGGGATTTTCAATTATTTTCTCCTTATCGTAGAGAAAGAAATAGATATGCTTCGCATGGTAATGCACCATATCCGCTTCCATTTCTTCTATCAGTTTCTTTTGGGGCATGCTGTGTCGAGTACACTTTACTTCAATGACATATTCGGAATCCAGAAAGATATCCGTCCGGACCGTGCCATAGCCGGTATCCTCACTGACCTCAGCTCTCGCCAGTGGATAGAGGGGGTTCAGATAGGCATACAGCAGGTGCTGGACATCATATTCATTCTGGATTTTCAGCCCTGACAGCTGTTCTTTTTGTATGCCGCCACGCTTGTGGGGCGGACGTTCCAAAAGGCTTTCCAGAAAAAGGTAGTAATTTTCAAGAACGGTGAGAAGCCGGTCGTCTGCAGGGCAGCCGGTCATGATCTCTTCCAGATATTCCCTGACCCGTTTCCTTGCAGCATCCAGATTATCTCTGGTTTCTTTATCGGAGTATTCATTTATGACATAGTATGCCCGCTGCTCTAACTCCATCAGGCATTGCGGGCTGCTGTCCAGTTTTTGCAGAAAAATCCTCAAACCAGCCAAAAAGATAGAAAATTCCTGACCGTCTTTTACATTTTTCAGCCGTGTAACGGCATCCGGTATACTTTTTATGCCGTTGTCTATACCATTAAACATTATTGTCAGCGCGCGCCTCCCCATCGCAGATAGAACAAGAACAGAGGGTCTAAAATATACAGACTCCCGTCCTTCCAGTCAAGCACCTTGAAGATATCTTCTCTCCCATACAGAAGCTCCTTCAGCTTTGTCAGGCTTTCCCGGAGCATCTGGGGGGAAGGCTTCTGGCTGTCGTCTGCAAGCAGGCGGTAGATACGTTCCTTTACATCCTCAAATGCCAGCTTCATAATGGGCGGATTTTCTGCGATAGATTTTACAATCAGCTCATAAATATCATGTTCCTGTCCGCTGAGGGTACGGAATGTGTTCCGGCTTTTACCGCGTGTGTTCGGCCCTTTTTGCATCAGAGATACCACGTCTCTGTATTCAAAGTTTGCAGTGGTATAATGATAGGCAGTTTCCAGAATTTCCTGACGGATCTGCCGGCTTTGCGCCCCCGACATTTCCAGCATGGTGCAGATGTTCAGGCAGATATACTGCATCAGCTGAGGAGAGGAAAGGCTTTCTACGGCAATCTGCGCCGCAATGGAATCCTCAATGGAAATGTTCAGCTTTCCAAACCCCAGCTTCGCAATCTCTTTTAAATCGTCCACTTCCCATGGTTCCATGTTGATCAGGCTTAAGCGGCCGGAGAGGTCTGCATTCTGCCGGATTGCTTCGTCTGCCCGGTGGGGGAGGGATACAACAATGGCTTTAAATCCTCTGCGGATGGCATCTTTGAGCTGCTGTGCAATCTGCATCCGTTTTCCTTCCGGGGCATAGTGGAAGTCGTCTATGACCAGAACCAGATTGTTTTCCTTGTAATATTCAATGATCTTATCCTTGGTAAGGGAAAAGGTTTCTTTTTTTGTATATTTATCACTGGTGCTTGGAATCTGCTTTTCGGATGCAAACTGCCCCTCATATGCAAGCCCGGCTTTGGCAGAGACCAGTTTCCAGAAATCCGTATCCGCATCAAAGTCTGCTCCGGAAATTTCCACAATATGCTCAAAACCAATGACCTTTTCACATAAAATGGTCTTTCCCATTTTGGAAGGGCCTACCAGAGAAGTCAAGAAGCCGGATACCTTGATGGCCTGCATCAACCGAAATTCATAGGGCAGGTCGGAAATGGCAGATTTTCGTGATATATAGGTGTATTCAGGAAATGCGCCGGGACGGAAGACATCTTCTGCTCTGATTTCCATATGAGAGCCTCCTTATCCGTTTTATAATAAAATTCTATCTTGAACTCTATTATAACACATTTTTAACAGATTTAAACCTTTTTATTACTTTTAAACCTAGGCCATACATATAGGGATTCTTCGGTACTTCAGTACATTATAGGGATTCTGCAGTACATTAATGAAGTAAAGTGATGGAAATTCAGTTGAAATTTTCAGCGATTTCGGATATACTATGGAAGAAATGACAGAAAGAGCGTTTTCGGCAGATTTTCGGAGGATAAGGGGCGGATAAAAGGCAGGATTTCCGCCGGCAGAGACGCAGGCTTGAGGAAGCCAAGGGATGGAAACTGAGATCATCAGAATCGAACAGGGCAGAGAGGGATTCACCGAAGCGGAGGAAGAGGCTCTGCTGCGGGCAGGAAGGATCATAAAAGAGGGAGGGCTGGTGGCGTTTCCCACAGAGACGGTGTACGGTCTGGGAGGGGACGCGCTGAATCCCGGATCCTCCCGGAAGATATATGCGGCCAAGGGCCGGCCCTCCGACAATCCTCTGATTGTGCATATCTGCCGCTTCAAAGATATCTATGCCATTGCACGGCGGGTTCCGGAGGCGGCAGTGAAGCTGGCGGAGGCCTTCTGGCCGGGGCCGCTGACTATGATTCTGCCCAGATCGGAGCGGGTGCCGCTTGAGACCACAGGGGGGCTTGACACCGTGGCGGTTCGTCTTCCGTCCCATCCCGTGGCGAGGAAGCTGATCGAATGCGGCGGGGGATATGTGGCGGCGCCCAGCGCGAATCTTTCCGGTAAGCCCAGCCCCACCTTGGCGAAATATGTCATAGAGGATATGGAGGGGCGGGTGGAAGCCATCGTGGACGGCGGAGAGGTGGGAATCGGTCTGGAGTCCACCATCGTGGATCTGACTGTGGAGCCGCCGCAGATCCTGCGGCCGGGTTATGTGACAAAAGAGAAGCTTGAGAGGCTTTTGGGACAGGTGGACACCGATGATCCGTCCATGTCCCCGGAGGGCGGGGGAGCGCCCAGAGCGCCGGGGATGAAGTACCGCCATTACGCGCCCCGGGGAAGCCTTATGGTGGTGGAGGGGACGCCGGAGAGGGTAGCGGCCTATGTGAACCGTCAGGCGGCCTTTCAGAGGGCGGCCGGAGAAAAGACGGGAGTCATCGCCACGGAAGAGATGCATGGACAATATGGGGCCGATGTGATAAAATATATTGGAAGCAGAGATGACGAGGAAAGCATCGCAAGAAATCTGTTTGCGGCGCTGAGAGAGTTCGATGATGAGAACGTCACGATAATCTATTCGGAGAGCTTTTCCTCGGAAGGTTTGGGACAAGCCATCATGAACCGCCTGCTGAAGGCGGCGGGACATCAGGTGATACAAGTATAAAAGTATAAAGATGCATTCCGCGGGGAAGCGGAAGGACCAAGGAGGCGGGGTATGGAGAAGGTGGCTATCGGGAGCGATCACGGCGGCTACGCATTGAAGCAGAGGGTGATCCGACATCTGGAGGAGAGGGGGATACCTTACGAGGATATGGGCTGCCACGGTACAGAGAGCTGCGACTATCCTGCATTTGGGCGTGCCGTTGCTAAGGCGGTTGCCGGGGGCAGCTGTGAAAAAGGAATCGTGATATGCACCACGGGCATCGGCATCAGCATCGCCGCCAACAAGGTGGCAGGCATCCGCTGTGCCCTATGCGGGGACAGCTTTTCGGCAAAGATGACCAGACTGCACAATGACGCCAACGTGCTTGCCATGGGGGGAGGCATAGTGGGCGAGAATCTGGCGCTGGAGATTGTGGACGTGTTTCTGGACACTCCCTTTTCCTGCGAGGAGAAGCATGTGCGCAGGATAGGAGCCATCGAAAGGGATTAGAGGCGCTGGAGTGCAATGCATCAAAAAGATGCAGAACCGGAATAGGAGGAACGAAAGAATGGCAAACGTAACAATCATGGAACACCCGCTGATTCAGCACAAGATCGGGCTGATCCGCAGGAAAGACACGGGGACCAAGGATTTTCGGCAGACCATCAGCGAGATCGCTATGCTGATCTGTTATGAGGCCACCAGAGAACTGAAGCTGGACGAGGTGGAGATAGAGACGCCTATCTGCAAGACCATGGTCAAGGAGCTGCGGGGCAAGAAAATGGCCATCGTTCCCATTCTCCGGGCGGGGCTAGGGATGGTGGACGGCATGCTGAACCTGATTCCCGCGGCCAGAGTTGGCCATATCGGGCTTTATAGGGATCCGGAGACCCTCAAGCCGGTGGAATATTACTGCAAGCTGCCTGCGGACTGTGCGGAGCGGGAGGTGTTCGTGGTGGATCCTATGCTGGCCACGGGGGGCTCATCGGTGGCAGCCATACGGATGCTGAAGGAAAAGGGCTGCAGAAACATTCATTTTCTGTGCATCATTGCCGCGCCGGAGGGCATCGAGGCCATGAAGCAGGAGCATCCCGACGTGGACGTGTACGTGGGGGCGCTGGATGAGAGATTGAACGACCATGGATATATCGTCCCCGGTCTGGGAGACGCGGGGGATCGTATTTTCGGCACGAAGTAAAGGGTGCGCCATCAACATTGAAAGGTATGGAACATTTCGGTGGAACGCAGAAAGATTAGAAAGATCAGAAAAAGGACGGCGGTCATTCTGGCGGCGGCGCTTTTGATGCAGCTGCTTGATCCTGTGCCGGGCCTTGGCGGGGTCTCTGCTTCTTCCACGACCCAGCAGGAGATAGACAAGACCGAGAAGGAGAAGGACAATCTGGAGGACGAGCTGGACAAGACTCAGGACAATCTGAACAGTCTGGAGGGGCAGCGGGACAGTCTGAAGAAGGAGCTGGACTATCTGAACGGTCAGCTTGCAGCCGTGGTGGCAAATCTGGAGGAGCTGGAGACGAATATTCGGACGAAAGAGCAGGAGATTCTTCAGACCCAGACGACTTTGGAGGCCGCCAAGGAGAAGGAGAAATGGCAGTACGACAGCATGGTAGCTATAGTCCGCTGTATGTACGAGCGGCCGGAGGACAGCTATCTGACGGCGCTTTTGGCGGCGGGCAGCCTTTCCGAGATGCTCAACAAGGCCGACAACATCGAGCGGGTGGTGGCTTACGAGCAGAAGATGCTGCAGGAATATAAGGAGAATCGGCTGCTGATCGAAGAGCACGAGGCCAGACTCCAGACGGAGAAAGCGGAGCTGGAGAGTCTGCAGGCGCAGGCGGAAGAGGAAAAGAACAAGGTCACGGAGCTGATCGACCAGACATCCAGATCCATCACGAAATATGGAAACCAGATTTCGGCGGAGGAGCAGAAGGCTCTTGAGTACGAGGCGGAAATCAAAAAGAAGGAAGAGGATCTGGAGTATCTGAGGAAGAAGCTGGCGCAGGAGATCGCCTTGTCTCAGGCAGCTGCCAACGGCGTCTGGCGGGATATCTCCGAAGTGAGTTTTGCGGAGGGCGACAGAAAGCTGCTGGCAAACCTGATCTACTGCGAGGCAGGCGGCGAACCCTACGAGGGGCAGATCGCCGTGGGCAGCGTGGTGATCAATAGAGTGCTGAGTTCCAAGTTTCCGGATACCGTGGTAGGCGTCATCTACCAGAGCCGCCAGTTCTCGCCTGTGGCCAGCGGACGTCTGGGGCTGGCCCTCGCCTCCGACATGGCCACGGAGAGATGCTATCAGGCGGCTGACGCCGCCATGTCCGGCATCAACAATGTGGGAAGCTGCGTGTTCTTCAGAACTCCCATAGAAGGACTCACAGGCATCAACATCGGCGGCCATGTCTTTTATTAGAGCCGGGGGCATATCTTCTTCCGGGCCGGAAGAGAGGGCGGCGGGAAAGCCGGGTAAGGTGCCGGGGCTATAATCCGAGGCGGTCCAGCCGATCCTGAAGGCGGTCGAATTTGTCCCTGTATAGGATGGAGAGCAGATGGTTGAGGCTTCGCAGGCAGAAGACCGTCTGCTCTTTTGTTATCAGATTTTTTTCCAGAGCTTCCGCCAGTTCGTCCAGATCCACAACCTTCATGGAATCCTCCGGGCGGATGATCACGTCGGCCAGCAGATCCGTGACCGTCAGCGCGCCTTCCTCAGGATCCAGAGAATAGCTGACGATGTCGCAGTACCAGTGCAGTAGGCTGCCGTCGCTGCGGTACATTTTGCTGAGCTTTATCCCTTCCTTCAGAAAGTGGCAGGAACAGCCGTGGGAGAAGCTGGTCTTTGGATTTAAGGTGTTCCATTTTGTGATCACTACTTCTTCATCTTGTTCCACGATAATATCGTCCTTCAGAAGGACATGTTCGGAGGGAATAATGCGGTTCCGGTAGATTTTGGTGATATTCATACTGACACTCCTTGTCCGATATTCATTGTAGTGTTCTGTCTTACAGTATATCCATCATACAGCCGGAGAGGATTTTAGTCAATCGCATTTTGGCCCTAGACAATTTGACTCAAAGTGGTTATAATGTAACATGGCAGAGAGGCGTAGGATTTCGGAGACGGCGGGGGCGGCGATGAAACGGCAAAAAGGTGATGAGAGAATCGTATATCAGTCCCTTGCGATGATCATGCAGTTTGGCCTGAACATGATAGTCCCTATCTGCATGATGTCCGCATTGGGCGTCTGGCTGGACAGAAAGTTGGACACCTCTTTTCTGACCATCGTTCTGTTCATAGTGGGAGCCGTTGCCGGCGGCCAGAATATCTACCGCATTGCAAGAAACATGTGCCGGGAGTGCGGGCAGGAGACGGAAGGAGAAGCAGCCGGGGGGGATGGAGGAAAGGCTGTCCCTGAGGCGGGCGACGAAGAAGACGGCGATGATTAAGGTGACAGACGGACTGAAAAGGATGAATAGGACCCTTCTGGAGATGCAGTTGGGCATGCTGTTCTTTGGGTTGGTCTGCCAGCTGGCGGGTATGTTTTTTGTGCAGGAGCAGGGGTATTACGCAATCAGCCTCTGGTTCGGCGTGGCCTTTGCCATAGCGGGCAGCATACATATGTGCCGGACCCTTGACCGGGCGCTGTGCTGCGGCAAGGATGCATCGGGGATCGTCACAAGGGGGTATCTTTTCCGCTACGCAGTGGTAGCGGCTGTTTTGATTGTCATTTCTCTGACGGAGGTTCTTAACCCGCTGGTCTTTTTTCTGGGGTATATGAGTTTGAAGGTAACGGCTTATCTTCAGCCGCTTACTCATAAATTGTGCAATAGGCTGTTCGGTGACACGGATCCGGTTCCGGAACCGCTGCCGGAAGAGGCTGAGGCGCAGGAGGGGAAGTTCCCCGCTGAATAAAAAGTCAGCATAAAATATTTAAGAAGAGGAGGTGAGAGTATGGGACATGGAATTTTACTATCCGGCGGTGTAGACTTTAACGTCCATGGGGTATTTCAGTATTCGTTCTTCGGCCATCCGGTGTGGATAACAACCACCCACATCAGCATTCTGATCGTGATGCTTCTGCTGACGGCATTTGCCATTGCGGCAAACAGATGCATGGCGAAGGCTGCGGAAGTGCCCGGCGCGTTCCAGAATGTGGTGGAGATGGTCGTGGAGAAGCTGGACGGCATGGTTGGCGGATCAATGGGGCAGGCGGCTCCCCGGTTTCAGAACTATATCGGGACACTGTTCATCTTTATTTTGATCAGCAACATATCGGGTCTGCTGGGACTGCGGCCGCCTACGGCGGACTATGGCGTCACATTGCCTCTGGCGCTGGTGACCTTTGCCATGATCCACTTCAACAAGTGGAAGTACCAGAAGCCGCTGACGATCTGGGCAGATCTGTGTTCGCCGCTGCCGCCATGGCTGCCGATCTGGATGCCGATCAACGTGGTCAGCGCCGTCGCAGTGCCGATATCGTTGTCGCTGCGTCTGTTCGCCAACGTCCTTTCCGGGACGGCCATGATGGCATTGCTGTACGGACTGCTGGGATGGTTCGCCACGGCCTGGCCCGCGGCGCTTCATGTATACTTTGATTTGTTCTCCGGGGCAATTCAGACTTATGTATTTTGTATGCTGACCATGACGTACATTTCTAACGAGATCGGTGATGGCACCAGACGTTAGGAGTCGTAGACAAAAGGGTATCTGATTTTCATCAAAAAATCATTTTTATCATTCAGGAGGAAAAAAGAATGGATTTCAATGAGAACTTTATTTTAGGATGTTCCGCAATTGGCGCAGGTCTGGCAGTTATCGCCGGTATCGGACCTGGTGTAGGTCAGGGTATCGCTGCAGGTCATGCAGCGGCCGCAGTAGGACGCAATCCCGGCGCGCAGCCCAAGGTAATGCAGACCATGCTTCTGGGTCAGGCCGTGGCTGAGACCACCGGTTTGTACGGTTTGCTTGTCGCTATTCTGCTGATGTTCGTAAAGCCCCTTCTGCCTTGATGAAGCAAGAAGCATGGTTGCCGAGAGCAAAGTGCATTTTTTAGAAGGCAGAAAGGAGGCAGAGAATGATACTTTTAACAGATGGCATGTCCAGACTGTTTGATCTGGACTGGCAGCTGCTGGCTGACAGCACACTGATGCTGATAGCCATCTTTGTCTTGTTCCTTATCATGAGCTATTTCCTGTTCAATCCGGCCAGGAAGATGCTTAACGCCCGCAGAGAGAAGATCCAGAGCGAGCTGGAGAGCGCGAAGCAGGATATGGAGAGCTCCCGGAAGCTGAGGGAGGAATACGAGGCGAAGCTGAAGGACGTCGACAAGGAGGCCGAGGGCATCCTGAGCGAGGCCCGCAGAAAGGCTCTGGGCAGTGAGAATCAGATCATTGCTCAGGCCAAGGAAGAGGCGGCCCGCATTGTGGACAGAAGCAGGGTGGAGGCCGAGCTTGAGAAGCAGAAGATGTCCGATGATGTGAAGAAGGAGATCATTTCCGTGGCATCGCTCATGGCCGGGAAGGTGGTAGCCGTATCCGTGGACAAAAACCTCCAGAATCAGCTGATCGATGAGACCCTGAAGGAAATAGGTGACAAGACATGGCTAAATTAGTATCTAAGACATACGGGGAGGCCTTGTACGAGGCAGCGCAGGAGGCCGGCGAAGGCAAGGCCGTGGAGCTGATGGAGGAGATCCGCTGCGTCAGCCAGGTGCTGGAACAGAATCCCCAGTTCGACGGACTGATGAAGCATCCGGGAATTCCCAAGCAGGAAAAGCTGCAGATCATGGAAAATGTCTTCAAGGGGCATGTCAGCGATGAACTGGCAGGCCTTTTGGAGGTAGTGGTTTCCAAGGAGAGATATAAGGATCTGCCAGCCATTTTCGAGTACTTCACCCAAAGGGTGATGGAGCAGCAGAGGATCGGCGTGGGTTATGTGACCACTGCCGCGCCCCTCGATCCGGCCCGCAGGGCAGCGGTGGAGGGCAGGCTTTTGGAGACCGCCGGATATAGGAGCATGGAGCTGCACTATGAGGTGGATCCCTCCATCATCGGCGGAATGATCATCCGGGTGGGCGACAGAGTGGTGGACAGCAGCATCCGCACCAAGCTGGACAGCCTGACGAAACAATTATTACAAATTCAGCTGGGATGACCGGCTGGAAGAAAGGTGCATAGATCCATGAATTTAAGACCAGAAGAAATAAGTTCAGTTATCAAGGATCAGATCAAAAGGTATGCGTCCACCCTGAACGTTTCCGACGTCGGTACGGTCATTCAGGTCGCGGACGGCATCGCCCGGGTACATGGACTGGAAAAGGCCATGCAGGGTGAGCTGCTGGAGTTTCCCGGGGAAGTGTACGGCATGGTTCTGAATCTGGAAGAGGATAACGTGGGCGTGGTATTATTGGGCAGCGCCAAGAACATCAACGAGGGCGACACGGTGAAGACCACCGGCCGCGTGGTTGAGGTTCCGGTGGGCGATGCCATGGTAGGCCGTGTGGTCAATTCGCTGGGACAGCCCATTGACGGCAAAGGGCCTATCCAGACCACGAAATACCGTAAGATCGAGAGAGTGGCCAGCGGCGTTATCACAAGAAAGAGCGTTGATACCCCTCTGCAGACGGGCATCAAGGCTATCGACGCCATGATTCCCATCGGAAGAGGCCAGCGTGAGCTGATTATCGGTGACCGTCAGACGGGAAAGACGGCTATCGCCATCGATACGATTATCAACCAGAAGGGCCAGAACGTAAAATGTATATACGTTGCCATCGGCCAGAAGGCTTCCACGATTGCCAACATCGTGAAGACTCTGGAGGAGTACGGCGCTATGGCTTACACCACGGTTGTGGTGTCCACCGCCAGCGATCTTGCCCCCCTGCAGTACATCGCGCCTTATTCGGGCTGCGCTATCGGTGAGGAGTGGATGGAGAACGGAGAGGATGTGCTGGTGGTCTATGATGACCTGAGCAAGCATGCCACGGCATACCGCACGCTCTCTTTGCTGCTGAGACGTCCCCCCGGACGTGAGGCATATCCCGGCGACGTGTTCTATCTGCACTCCAGACTGCTGGAGCGCGCGGCCAGAATGAATGAGGAGTACGGCGGAGGGTCCCTGACGGCTCTGCCTATCATAGAAACGCAGGCGGGCGACGTGTCCGCGTACATTCCCACCAATGTCATCTCCATCACCGACGGGCAGATCTATCTGGAGACGGAAATGTTCAACTCCGGCTTCCGGCCTGCAATCAATGCGGGTCTTTCCGTGTCCCGTGTGGGCGGCGCGGCGCAGATCAAGGCTATGAAGAAGATCGCGGCGCCTATCCGTACCGAGCTGGCCCAGTTCAGAGAGCTGGCGAGCTTCGCTCAGTTCGGATCCGATCTGGACGACGACACCAAGGAGAAGCTGGCGCAGGGCGAGCGTATCAGGGAAGTGTTAAAGCAGCCCCAGTATGCTCCCATGCCGGTGCAGTATCAGGTCATCATCATTTACGCGGTGACCAAGAAGTATCTGCTTGACATTCCGGTGGAGGACGTCATCCGGTTCGAGAAGGAGTTCTTCGAGTTTCTGGATACAAAGTATCCTGAGGTTCCCGGCAATATCGCCGGGGAGAAGGTGATTTCCGACGAGACGGAAGGCATCCTGAAAAAGGCCATCGAGGAGTTCAAGAAGCAGTTCAAGTAGAAAGAGTGTAACCGTCCGGCCGGGGAGGCCGGGCGGTCGGAGGACAGAATATGGCATCAATGCGTGATATAAAGCGCCGCAAGGGCAGCATTCAGGGCACCCAGCAGATTACCAAGGCCATGAAGCTGGTGTCCACCGTCAAGCTGCAGCGTGCCAGAGCAAGCGCCGAACGCTCCAAGGACTATTTTACCTGTATGTACGATACGGTGAACAGCATCCTGAAGCGGGTGGGAAATATTGAGCATAGATATCTGACGGCCGGCGATTCCGCAAAGAAGGCGGTCATCGTGATCACCTCCAACAGAGGACTGGCAGGGGGCTACAATTCCAATGTGACCAAGCTGGTGACAAAGCATCCGGAATGGAAAAAGGAGGATGTGCAGCTCTACTGTCTGGGAAACAAGGGACGTGAGACCTTTGCCAGATATGGCTACGAGATAAAAGAGTGCGATAACGATGTAGTGGAGAGCCCTACTTACGGGGACGCCGCAGCATTGTCGGCAAAGCTTCTGGAGGCCTTTGCGGCGGGGGAGATCGGAGAGATCTATCTGGCATATACCAGATTCAAGAACACGGTGAGCCACATTCCCACTTTGCTGCGTCTTCTTCCGGTGGAAATCTCCGGGGAGGAAGAGGAGGCGCATTCCGGGAAGGAGGCCGCCGCGGTGATGAATTTCGAGCCGGAGGATTCGGAAGCTCTGGATATGCTGATTCCCAAGTACGTCACCAGTCTGATCTACGGTGCGCTGAGGGAGTCCGTGGCCAGTGAGAACGGCGCCCGCATGCAGGCCATGGACAATGCTACCAGCAATGCGGAGGAAATGATAAGCGATCTGACGCTGAAGTACAATAGGGCCCGTCAGGGCTCCATCACACAAGAGCTGACAGAGATCATAGCCGGTGCGGAAGCGCTGGGATGAGAAGGCAGGCTTCATGGAAGGAAGAGCCCATGAAGAAATGGAGGCCTTTGGGGCTGCGGCAGTGTGATTTGGCAATAAACGAAACATGCCCGCGCAGGCGGGCGGGAAAGAGGTAGAAATGGCAGTAGAAAATAGGGGCAAGGTTACCCAGGTCATCGGTGCGGTGCTGGACATCCGCTTCGATGAGGGTAAGCTGCCTGAGATCAACGAAGCGATTCGCATTCCTACCGGAAACGGCGGAGAGCTGACCGTGGAGGTCTCCCAGCATCTGGGCGATGACACCGTGAGATGTATCGCCATGGGCAGCACCGACGGTCTGGTGAGGGGCATGGATGCGGTTGCCACCGGTGCGCCCATTTCCGTTCCGGTAGGAGAAAAGACATTGGGGCGGATCTTCAACGTTCTGGGTCAGCCCATTGACAATAAGCCGGCTCCGGAGGGAGTGAGCTACGAACCCATCCATAGGCCCGCGCCCAAGTTCGAGGAGCAGGCCACGGAGAAGGAGCTGCTGGAGACGGGCATCAAGGTGGTGGATCTGCTCTGCCCCTATCAGAAGGGCGGAAAGATCGGTCTGTTCGGCGGCGCAGGCGTGGGCAAGACGGTTCTGATTCAGGAGCTGATCCGCAACATCGCCACGGAGCACAACGGATATTCCGTGTTCACCGGCGTGGGCGAGAGAACCCGTGAGGGAAATGACCTTTACCATGAGATGACGGAGTCCGGCGTTATCGACAAGACCACCATGGTCTTCGGCCAGATGAACGAGCCCCCCGGAGCCAGAATGAGGGTGGGACTGACGGGTCTGACCATGGCAGAGTATTTCCGCGACAAGGGCGGTAAGGACGTGCTGCTCTTCATCGACAATATCTTCAGATTCACTCAGGCGGGCAGCGAGGTGTCCGCACTGCTGGGCCGTATGCCCTCTGCAGTGGGCTATCAGCCTACCCTGCAGACGGAGATGGGCGCCCTTCAGGAGAGAATCACTTCCACTAAGAACGGTTCCATCACTTCCGTTCAGGCTGTCTACGTGCCTGCGGACGACTATACAGATCCTGCTCCGGCCACCACTTTCGCCCATCTGGACGCCACCACGGCGCTGTCCAGAGCAATCGTGGAGCTGGGCATCTATCCAGCGGTGGATCCGCTGGAGTCCTCATCCCGTATTCTGGATCCCAGAATCGTGGGAGAGGAGCATTACAAGACGGCCAGAGGCGTGCAGGAGATCCTGCAGCGCTACAAGGAACTGCAGGACATCATCGCCATTCTGGGTATGGATGAATTGTCCGAGGAGGATAAGCTGGTGGTGTCCAGAGCCCGTAAGGTGCAGAGATTCTTGTCCCAGCCCTTCTTCGTGGCGAGCCAGTTCACCGGCCTTGACGGCAAGTATGTGCCCATCAATGAGACCATCCGGGGCTTCAAGGAGATTCTGGAGGGCAAGCACGACAATGTGCCCGAGAGCTATTTCCTGAACGCAGGAAGCATTGACGACGTATTGGCCAGAATGTAGGGAGGAAGAGTATGGCAGATAAAAACGGCTTTCTTCTGCGCATCATCACTCCCGATAGGGTCTTCTACGAGAACCAGGTGGATATGGTGGAGTTCAACACCACCGAAGGCGAGGTGGGAATCCTGCCGGGTCATATTCCCATGACGGTGATCGTGAAGCCCGGCGTGCTGTGCATCGGTGAGCCGGAGGGCGAGAAGCTGGCTGCTCTGCATGCGGGGTTCGCGGAGATTCTGCCGGAGGGCGTGACGATTCTGGCGGAGGTCATCGAATGGCCCGGCGAGATCGACGAGAGCCGGGCGGTTGCCGCAAAGGAACGTGCGGAGGGGCGTCTTCAGGACAAGACTCCGGACACGGACATTGCAAGGGCGGAGACCGCTCTGCAGAGAGCCATTGTGCGCATTCAGGCGCTGAAGTGAAAAAAATAAAGAGTCATTCGCAATGGAGAGGCTGCCGGTATGCCGACAGGATTTTCGGCAGCCTCGGTAACATTTAGATAAAACGCGCATATGCTGTTAAAAAACCTTAAGAGGAATGCATATGGAGTTTCATTCAAAGCTGTTACAGCCACTGCCGAAGCAAAACGAGAGGGGCGAGAACATGCCCCTTCGTTTGAATGAGAGGGGCGAGAACAAGCCTCTTCATTTGAATGAGAGGGGCTGGAAAGGGCCCCTTCCTTTTTATATGACTTATCCGGACTACTATGGGCCGGGACGTGAGGCACAGCTGCTGCAGGATCTGGAATATCTGCAGCAGCTGTATCCCAATGATGTGAAAAGATACCAGAGAAGGATATCGGAGATTTTGGACAAAACCGACTATGAGGGCAGCATGATCTACGACGAGTATCCAGACAAGTACAGTCTGCTGGCTCTGGCAGGATCCATGCGGAAGGTTCTGGAGATTGAGGAAGAGAAAGCGCCAGAGGAGAGCATGATACAGGTTCTTCTGTTCAACGAGGTATACAAGCGCCGGCACGGAGGGCGCAGGGGAAGCTTCTTTTTTTGAGAGCTTCGCTTCTTGGGGACAGAGGACCTTTTTTGAACATGGGAAAGGAATTTTTGCCGGAATACGGATATGGAGGAACTCAGAGGTTTTTTTGAAGAGATTTTGAATCAGGATTTGATACAGATAGTGGCCAGCAATTCTCTGGATCCAGAGCGGGCCTCCAAGGCAAAGGTTCGCCCGGTGGTCATCAAGGGGGAGCTGGTTTTTCAGGAGACGCTTTATAGGGGTGCGCAGGTGTTCCACAGAAACTGCAAAAAAGAGGAAATGCTGGAGCGGCTGCTGGAGCATATGGGCGGGCTGTTTCGGCAGGCGCAGGCAGCGTGGGGCGCTGGGGAGGCCACTATACTGGTTGGGAAAAGAGGTTCGGTTTCCCTGAAGCGCAGAAGCAGGAGCGCCGGGGAAGGCTGCGGCGCCGCGCAAGGGGGCGGGGACATGTCCCATGACCGTTCCAGACAATATATTCTGCAGGAGGGCTGTCCGGTGGATTTCCTTGTGGAGCTGGGCGTGCAGCTGCCGGACGGTAAAGTGGTCAAAGCAAAATACGACAAATTTCGCCAGATCAATCGTTATCTGGAATTTATAGAGGATATTTTGGAGAAGCTTCCCGGAGACAGAGCCGTCCGGATCGTCGATTTCGGCTGCGGGAAGTCGTATCTGACCTTCGCCATGTACTACTATCTCCATGAGCTGCGGCACAGGGAGGTCCGGGTGACGGGGCTGGATCTGAAGGGGGATGTGATAAGGCGGTGCAGTCATCTGGCCGAGAAGCTTCGCTATGAAGGGCTGGATTTTCAGGAGGGGGACATCAGCGGCTTTCAGGAGGAGGGGCAGGTGGACATGGTGGTCTCCCTCCATGCCTGCGACAAGGCTACCGACTATGCTCTGGCGAAGGCGGTGAAGTGGGGTGCTTCCGTGATCATGGCGGTGCCCTGCTGCCAGCATGAGCTGAATAGGCAGATACGCTGTGAGGAGCTTGGCCCCGTCCTGAAGTACGGGCTGATCAAGGAGCGTATGGCAGCGCTGGTGACGGATGCTCTCCGGGCCGGTCTTTTGGAGCAGAGCGGGTATGATACGCAGATTCTGGAGTTTATCGATATGGAGCATACGCCCAAGAACCTGATGATCCGGGCGGTGCGGAGCAAGAGGATGCGGCCCGTGACGGAAAAGAATTCTCTTGACCGGGTCATGGAGCTTCTGCAGGTGGATCCTACGCTGAAAAATCTTCTGTAGGTATGCCTCCTGCATCCATGGTGCCCGCAGAAGTCTGTTCCGGGCAGGCAGAGCGCGCTGCAGGAGGGGCTTGGGGAGGAATGCTCTCGGAGCGTAGGTAGGATGGATGCCCGCCGGACGGGCAGGGAGTGTGGATATGAAAAAGAGCGTGATCAAGCTTTCCGTTTTCTTTGTCGTGTTTTTGGCGGCGCTGGTCATCGTGAGCATGATCAAGAATAGGGGGCACGACAATCTGACCATGGAGATGGCCCCGGCATCCCTTCCGCTGGTGGCCATGGAGAAGGACGGGGAGGAATATAACCAGCTTCACGGATATTATGGCTCCACGGATATAGCGTTTCAGAGGGATACCGTGACGGTGCTGGGGAAGGAGAGAGAAGTCGGCTTCGTGGTGGATACCTATGGGCAGGAGGTGACGGGGATCTCTATGGAGGTGCGCAGCGCCGACGGTTCAAGGCTGATAGAGAGCACTGACGTGAAGTGGCTCTGGAGCGGAAAGGAAGAGATTCGCGGCGATATCGCGCTGAAAGATCTGATAGAGAAGGATGTGGAATATTCGCTGACGATTTTTCTGGAGCTGAATGAGGACAAGCTTGCGGCATACTATACAAGGGTGATATGGAGCGACGCCTTATATGCCGATGAGAAGCTGGCCTTCTGCAGGAATTTCCATGAAAAGCTTTACGACAAGGAAGCTGCCAGAGAGCTGGTGGTGTATCTGGAGACGGACGCGCGGCTGGAGGACAATGCATCCTTCCATAAGGTGAATATCCACAGCAGCTTCCGGCAGATCACATGGGGAGATCTGGCGGTGGCGGAGGTGGGGGAGCCGCGGCTGCGGCTCACGGAGATAGCGCCCCAGACTGCCTCCCTGCTGATGGACTTCATGGTGTCTACCACAGAAGGGGAAAATACTGTCTATTACATGGTGCAGGAATATTACCGCGTCCGCTACACGGGGGAGATGATGTACCTTCTGGAGTATGAGCGCACCATGACTCAGATTCCGGACGCAGAGCTGATGTGCGCCAATGACAAGATACTTCTGGGCATAGCGGACACGGACGTACCCATGCTGGAGAGCGAGGATGGGAATGTCATTGTATTTCAGGCGGCCAATAGGCTGTTCAGCTATGATGTGGCCACCAATAAGCTTACGGTGATCTTTTCCTTCTATGACGAGGACAATACGGATGAGAGGACTCTATATCCACAGCATGCCATCAGGATTCTGGACGTGGTGGAGGGAGGAAATGTGCAGTTCGCCGTCTACGGCTATATGAACCGGGGCAGGCATGAGGGGGAGGTGGGCATTCAGCTCTATACCTACAACGGTGCCCAGAACACGGTGGAGGAGCTGCTGTATATCCCCTATGACAAATCCTATGCGGCGCTGGAGGCCCAGATGCGGGATCTGCTGTATCTGAACCGGGAACAGAAGCTCTACCTGCTGCTGAACGGAACCGTATATGGGATCGACATGGTGAAGAAGACATATGCACCCTTGATAGAGTCCTCTCAGGACGGCAGTCTGCAGATCTCCCACAGCCATAAGATAGCCATGTGGCCGGAGGGCGGTGACCTTTATCATAGCAATGAGCTGAAGATCCGCAATTTCGCCACCGATGCCTCTCATACCATATCTGCTGCCAAGGGAGAGGCCATACGGCCGCTGGGATTCATAGCGGAGGATATCATATACGGGGTGGCTCGCGTAGGGGACGTTGTGGAGGACAATGCAGGGCGGATATTTTTTCCCATGTACAAGGTATGCATCAGCAACGCCTCCGGCCAGCTGCTGAAGGAATACAAGCAGGAAGGGGTCTATGTAACCGGCTGCAGCGTGGAGGACAATCAGATCACTCTGGAGCGGGTGGGCCGCCTGGAGTCGGGGGAATATCAGGAGATGCCGCCGGACCATATCATGAACAATCAGGATGCGGATTCGGGGGAGAACAAGGTAGTGTGGGCGGACATAGACAAATATGAGCGCTATGTGGAGATCCAGCTGCGGAAGACCATAGACAGCAAGACGCTCATGATACTGACGCCCAAGGAAGTGGTATATGAGGGAGGGCGCAGGCTTCAGCTGCCGGAGGATAAAAGCTCGCGGTATTATGTGTACGGGCCTTACGGCATCGACGGGATCTTGACGTCTCCGGCAAATGCGGTGCAGCTGGCCTATTCCGTTTCCGGCGTGGTAGTGGGAGAAGGAGGAAACCGTATCTGGCAGAGGGGGAACAGGGCGGCGAAGAATCAGATCATGGCTATCAAGGAGGCTTCTGCCACGGAGGAGCGAAGCGCGCTGGCAGTCTGTCTCGACGCGCTGCTGGCCTATGAGGGCATCACCAGAAATTCGCAGTACCTTCTGGACGGAGGAGAGCATGTGCTGGAGATTCTGGAAGAGAATCTGGGAGATGTGATGGTTCTGGATCTGTCAGGCTGCAGTCTGGATGCCGTGCTGTACTATGTCAATAAGGATATTCCCGTGCTGACGCTGCTGGAGAACGGATCGGCGCTGCTTCTGGTGGGATTCAATGAGACGCAGGTGGGGATGCTGGATCCTCAGGAGGGCAGCATTCGGAGAATGAATATGGGCGAGGCGGCAGAATGGTTCGAGGAGAACGGGAACAGATTCGTCACCTACCATAGAAGATGACGAAAAAATATGCCGAAATGCCGCAAACGGGCTGAAAAGTCTGTCTTATATCTGGACGAAAGAAGTCAAATATGGTAAAATAAGGGAAAATTTGATTTCTATAGGAGAACGAAGGGTAAAATGAAAGCAGAAAAGATAACATTGTTAACCGGATGTGTGCTGATCGTGCTTCTGGCGGTTTTGATCGTTTGGCAGGCGGATGTGCTGGGGGTGTCTGCGGCAAAACTGGAGCAGGATGCCAGAGAGAATCAGGACATTGAGAACGAGTGGGAGGTAGCTCAGGACATCAATGATGATATGTGCGCCATGCTTTTCTATGATGAGGAGAAGGACGAATGTGCATATTCGATCTATCTGAGCAAGGAGGGTATTTCCTATGGCTATTTTTTCCGGCAGGGGGGCTTCGACCCCTATATGGCAGAGAGCGTGAAGGGCGTGGTGTTCGAGGAGAGAGGAATCGCGCTTTTGTCCATGAACGAGGACAAGGTTTGCAGAATCGTCACGGACAACAATGGCGCGGAGAAGGTGATTCAGGTGGATCCGGCAGAGCCTTTCGTGATTCTGCTTCCCATCGACTGCGGCGATATCGTGATGTATGATGATCAGAACAATGTAGTGACTATGTATGATACGTTTACCGGAGCATAGGGTGCGGCGACGGGGGCAATAGGCTGCCGATTTTGCATATAAGGCCTAAGGCCGCTGAAACGGGGCTTGTGCTCAAAATGTATAAAACGCTGCAATGCGGGAGCTGTGACGCTCCCGCATTGTTTTTTGTGCGTGAACAAACCGCCTTAAGCGCTGTTCTTTGGCTTAACGGTTCCTGCTTAAAGGAGTCCGGCTTTCAGGAGCCTTTTGCGCAGCTGTCCTCCTATCACCGTGGCGATGGCAAGTTTGATCAGATCCACGGGAATGAAAGGGATGACGCCTAAAGTAAGCGCGTGGAAAAAGGTGCAGGACTGCTGGTAAGCCAGCCACGCCGTTCCGAACAGATAGCAGACGATAGAGCCGAGAACCATGCCCAGAAGGCGCATAAGCAGCTTGTCCCCCCATTTGTCCACGAAGAACCCGCAGATGGGCGCCATGAAAACGTAGCCCAGTATGTATCCGCCAGTGGGGCCGAACAGCGGCCCGGGGCCGCCCAGAAAGCCCGAAAATACCGGGAGGCCCGCCAGCCCCAGCAGAATATAGATGAGCACGCTCAGGGTCCCCAGCTTCATGCCCAGCACGGAGGTGACGAAGTAGATGGCCAAAAAGCCCAGCGATATGGAGACGGGGCTGATTGGGATGCGGAAGGAGATGGGGGCCAGGATGCAGAGGACGGCGGCCATCAGGCCCGTGAGGGTCAGCTGCTTTAGGCCGAATTTGGAGCTTGGAGGGGGAGTGGTTGCTGTAGTTGGATTGTTCATGGGGTTTGTCCTTTCTTTGCGTTTATTGTCAACCTTAAATTAACTATGGTTTACAAACTGAATTGTATAATAATAAAAGGTAATTGTCAACATTTTTTCAATGGAAATGTTGACTTCTGGTTGGTAGTTATATATAATGAGAGTTAAAGACGTATCAGTAGTTGTATTATGGCAGGTATGGAAGTAAAAGGATGTATTTGTACCGGGAGAGGCAATGAGAAAAGGGGGATTACGGATGAAGAGAGGAGCATTGAAAAGAGACACAAGAAAGGGAAGGCGCAGGAGGAGAAGGGAAGGTTTGAATCGTCTATTGGCAGGGGTATTGTCGCTGTCACTTTTGCTGGGTGACGCGGCTTTCGCAGAGGCAGCGGAGTCAGACTACGGGATGGAGACAGAGACTGCGGTGGATCAAGACGCTTCGGACTATTTCAGGCAGGATGGGGGGAGTGCCGTAACAGAAGGCGGTTCCATGGATGCAGGGGAGGGAAGCTCTGAGGAAAGTATGGTGTCGGAGGGAGGCAAAGATTTAGCGGATGTGGGCCAGTGGGATCCGGGCACTGTCTCAGGCGGTGACGCGGGCAGCGGCTCGGGAGCAGAGGACGGAGACCCAGAGGAAGGCACGAACGGGGAAGGCAACGGCACGCAGGAGGATCCGGGAAGCGGTCTTGGCAGCCCGGAGGATGGTGTGCCGGAAGAAGATGAAGCTTCTGAGGAGAATGACAGTCAGGCGGCTTGGGGCACCGTGTCGGGTGGAGACGCCGCATCTATCCGAAGGGAACCGGAATGTTATCATCAGGATGCCGAGCCGGAGGATTATGGGACGCTGGTGGCCTTTGACGATTACAGCCGTACCTACCATGTGGAGGGGAATCAGTATGTCACAGTCTTAGGAAACGACGGAACCACTTATTTGGACGGCGACGGAAACCTGCAGCAGGTAGACAATCGTCTGGAAGAAAATCCCGTATCTATCTTCGGTATGCTGGGAGGGGAGGGGGCCTCCTACAGCAACCGGGCAAATGATTATAGGGTCATATTTCCGGAAAAGCCGGGAAAGCCCGGAGAGGGCTCCGGCATAGCCATTATCTCTCAGGGCCATGCTCTTATGCTGTATCCTGCCGAGGGGTTCTTTGGGGCAGGAACCGTGAGGGATAATGCCATACGCTATAGCAATGTATTTCCGAATATAGATTATCAGTACACGGTACTTGGAAACAGCGTAAAGGAGGATATCGTCCTTCTGGAGAGAACGGAGAAGGGAAGCTTTTCCTACCTGATAGAAGGGGACGGCCTCAGCGCCTCTCTGGTGAACAATACACTGTATCTCCATGAACCGGACAGAATGCCGGAGGAAGCTCCCGTTTTTGTTTTGGAGGCTCCTGAGATGGAAGACGCCTCCGGGGAGATCAGTTTCGGTGTGAGGATGGAACTGGAGGAGGCCGGGGACGACATGTATCTGGTAACTGTAACCCCGGACAGAGCGTGGCTGGATGCTCCGGAGCGGGTCTATCCGGTGCGCATCGATCCTACGGCCATTCAGGTCACGGGCAGCGCTATCCGCGTGGCATGTGCGGAGGAGGGCAGCCCCAACACGGTCATAGGGGACAACCAATATCCCTATGTAGGCTATGACGACGGTATCACATCCGGGAATTTAGCCGGTTTCGGGAGCAGGCATTTAAACTGCAGGACTTACTTTTCCATAGACTATGATTTCCTGAGCCTGGCTGCGGAGGCGGAGATCGTTTCGGCTTCCCTTCAGGTGTACCAGAAGACTCGCTGGAGCAGGGGAAGCAGCCAGTTCGGTCTCTACGGTGTGGAGGAGCCGTGGCAGGCGAACCGTCTGAGCTGGAACAGCCAGCTGGGATACAATCATTATTTTCTGGACTCTCAGCCTGCGGCTGCGGATCGGGGGCAGGCGTTGACCTTCGACGTGACGGAGGAGGTCAGTGCCTGGATCAACGGCACTTCGGAGAATCACGGACTGGTGTTGAAGGCTCAAGTGGAGGCGCCGGGAGAGGCCGAGGCTGCGGCAGGGGTCAAGATGCAGTGCGAGGTGCTATACAACAATTCCTCTGCCCGGTATGCTCCCAAGCTGGTTTTATCTTGGACGGGAGAGCTGACGGATCTGGCCGGGCTGTCCTTGGACGATACAACTATAGAGATTTACCCGGTGACGGAGCGCAGCGGGGACAAGTCCGTCAATACGCTGGGCGTGGCGGCCCATGGTCTGGCAAGGGCGGGGAGCACCGTGCATTACAGCCTGATCAATGGGGCTACCGGAGAGACCGAGGCGGAGGCCTCTTTAGTGTATCCGGACTCCGACAGCTATAGGGATGAATTTTCCTCTGCGCTGGAGTACAAGAGGCGTCTCTCCAACTGGCAGAGTCAGGTGTTCTCCGGGCTGGTTCCGGGTCAGGTGTACTATATAGAGGCCTATGCGGAAGGTCCCATGACGGCGTCGGGAGCAGGGGCAGGCTCTGCAGGCCCGGTGGTGAAGGGGGCCGCCGTGACCAGCGATAGATTTCTGATCCATCGGGAGGGGGCGCTGGATCTGATTCCCCGCATTGCCCGCCACTACGGCGTGGAGGCGGACACGATTCTGGCCGATATGCGCATGCAGGACGGGCTGACCAAGGAGGGCAGTCTGATCTTTATCCGCAATCCCCAAAACACTGCTCCCTACACTGCGGGGGAACTGTCGGGATATTATAGGTCCATGGCGGACGGTCTGCTGTTGGGCCGGGCGGAAAACTGCGTGTTCGGCCACGAGCCCATCAACCTCAATACGGGCAACTTCTACATGGAGCAGACAGACGGAACAAACGCCGACATAGGGGGAGACTTTTTCCTTTCCAGAAGCTATAACTCCAAAGGAGCAGGCTTTCAGGGAAGTCTGGGCTACGGCTGGAGCACGCCTCTGGACGAAAGGCTGGGAGAGCTTGAGGACGGGAGCCTGCTGTGGCTTCGGGGAACGGGAAACATTGTCACCTTTGCAAGAGGGGCGGAAGGCTACATCGCCCCTGCCGGGTGCGGCTATATTCTTGCAGAAGATGAAGGCGGCTATCGGATCAAGGATCAGGACACACTGAGAACATACTGCTTCAATACCTATGGGCTGCTCACGGCCATAGAAGACGTTCGGGGCAGCAGGACTGCTTATGCCTACGATATGGATCAGCGGCTGACGGCGGCGGTGACGCCTTCGGGGAAGACCTATAGGATCACCTTGGACGCCGAGGATAGGATTTTGGCCGTGACCCTGCCGGACGGGGGAGTGGTGGGCTATGCCTATGATGAAGAGGGAAATTTGGCTGCCGTGACGGATCCGGCGGGGGACAGCCTGCGCTATGAGTATGACGGGAGCCATAGGATGACGGCCTGGTACGACGGCAACGGTATCCGGGTGGTGGAGAATGTCTATGACGAAGACGGACGAGTTATAAAACAGACGGATGCGGAAGGAGCCGTCGTCACGCTGTCCTATGAGGCGGAGGGGCAGAAAGGCCGGACGCTGTCGAAGGATGCCATGGGCAATCTGACCGTCTATCACTACGACAGTCTTGGACGCACTGTTCGGATCGAATATCCGGACGGAACGTGGGAGAGCCGCAGCTACGAGGAAGGAGGACATCTTTGTACCGTCACCGATAGGGAGGGCGTAACGGTCTCCTATAGCTATGATGCGGCGGGCCGTCTTGCCGCCGAAACCAGAGAAGACGGTGCGGTGCGCCGCAGCAGTTATACGGAGGGCGGATTGCCGGAGACGGTGACGGATTTTGACGGCGGGGTGACGGTCTATGGCTATGACAGCCGCAATCGACTTGTGGCTGTGACGGATCCGGCGGGAGGTATTACGGCCTATGCCTATGACGAAAAGAATAGGATTATATCGGCCACGGATCCGGAAGGGCATGTGACCTCCTATGCCTATGACGGGGAAGGGGCGTGTCCCATATCCATGACGGACGGGGCGGGAGGCCTATGGAGCTACGCCTATGACGCCATGAACCGCCTGCTCTCTGTCACGGATCCCGAAGGTGCGGTGAGCCGGAGAGAATACAATGCCAAGGGATGGCTGATCCGGGAGACGGACGGGGCGGGCAATGCTGTCTTGTATGCCTTTGACAATGCAGGCAGAGTTATAGGAATCACCGATAAAGAAGGCAATGCCAGCATCTTCACCTATGACAAGATGAATCGGATCCTTCAGGGGCGTGATCCTCTGGGCAACACCTTGACCTATACTTACGATTCCAATGGCAATAAGCTGACGGAGACGGATGCAGAGGGCGGAGTCACTTCCTATGCTTATGATGCCATGAACCGGTTGATTTCCGCTGTGGATGCCAACGGCAGGGCAACGTCCTATGAATATGACGCCGGCGATAGGGTGGTTGGGGTCACGGACCGCACGGGGGCGGTGGCGTCCTATTCCTATGACCCTATGACCGGGGCTCCGGTTTCCGCCATCGATGCTTGCGGCAATGAGACGCTCTATGAGAGTGACGTCTGCGGACGGGTGAAGAAAATCATTTATGCAGATCAGACTGCCATAAGCTATGTCTATGACATGCTGGGCCGACCGGTCTCCGTCACCGACCAGCTGGGCCGGACTGCTTATCTGGACTATGACGGATGCGGCAGCCTGATTGGGATCCGGGATGCCGGGGACAGAGTCTGGAGCTACGAATATGACGGACTGAATCGTCTGGTCAAAACACAGGATCCCATGGGGGGAGTCTGTGTCTATGGGTATGACGGCGCAGGAAATCTGGTGTCAGCCAAAGACGAGCTGGGCCGCACCACCGCCTATGCCTATGATGCCATGAACCGTCTCACGGCTCTGACGGATGCCCTTGGGGGCGCCATGGGCTTTGCCTACGATAGGGAGGGCAGGCTTTTGTCCGATTCCACTCCTGAGGGCCGCACCACCGCCTATACCTATGATGCCATAGGCCGGCTGACGCAGGTGCAGGATGCTCTGGGCAATGTCACGTCCTATGAATATGACGGTATCGGCCGCATAGTGTCCGCTGCCGACGGAGACGGCGCTCTCGCCGCCTACGCCTATGACGGGGAGGGGAATCTGACTGAGACCCGGGACGGGCTGGGGAATGTCCATGCCTATGCCTATGACGGAGAGGGCAGGATGCTGTCCCACACCTATCCCAACGGAGAGGAGGAGACCTATGCCTATCTGCCCACGGGAGAGCTGGCGTCCCGGACAGACCGTTACGGCGTGAAAACTACCTATACCTACGATGTCTGCGGACGGCTTGCGGAGGTCTGGGATACCGCAGGCAATAGGATGCTTTATGAATATGACCATGGGGGCAATCTGGTGCGGCAGACGGATGTGCTGGGGCGCAGTGCCGTTTACGGCTATGATGCCCTGAACCGTGTAGTGTCCGTCACGGCGGTGGACGGCGCAGTGACCTTGTACGCTTATGATGATCTGGATAGGCTGGTGAAGGTCACGGATCCTGCAGGGGGAGTGACCTCCTATGAGTACGATGGAGCGGGCAACCTGATCGGCATGACCAAGCCCGGAGAGGCGGCGTACTCCTACGCCTATGATGTCCTGAACCGATTGAGCCGGAAGGTGGATCCGGAGGGCGCAGCCACGGTCTTTGCCTATGACAGAGACGGCAATCTCACCGCTCATGAGGACGGCAACGGCATATCGACTTATTACGGCTACGATGCCCTGAACCGTCTGGTGTCCTACACGGACGGCAACGGCGGCGTGACCGCATACAACTACGACAACAGAGGCAATCTGATCTCCGTCACCACCCCGGAAGGCATCACCGAGAGCTATGGCTATGATGGGGTGGGCAATCTGACTTCTGTCACCGACGGGATGGGGGAGACGTGGAGATATACCTACGACAAGCTGTACCGTCTGGTGAGACAGACTTCCCCTCTGGGAGCGGAGGAGACCTATACCTACGATAAGCACGACGTAATTACCAGCGTCACGGACGCTATGGGCGCCGTGACCCTCTACAAGGTGAACGCTAACGGGAAGGTGGAGAGACAGACCATGCCCAACGGAGGCGCCTATCTCTATGATTATGACGGGGCCCAGCGTCTGGTGTCCGTCACTACCCCTCTGGGCTATATCACGGCCTTCACCTACAGCGACGGGGACGATATCATAAGGCAGGAGGATAGTCTGGGGAGAGCTACCCTCTTTGAGTATGATGTGCTGCACAATCTCACAAAGGTAACAGATCCGGAGGGCGGCGTGACGACCTATGGCTATGACGGGCGCGGCAATCGTACCGAGGCCGCGGATGCGCTGGGCAATGTGTTTGCCTTTTCCTATGATAGGGCAGATAGGATGACTGCCGTGACGGATCCGGAGCGAAAGTCCGCATCCATCGTCTACGATAGGGAGGGCAACATAGAGAGCGTCACCACGCCGGGGAACCGTACTGTCAGGTATGGGTACGACGGAAACTACAACAGAGTCTCTGTCACCGACCCCAAGGGGTATGTCTATGTCTACGGCTATGATAAGGACGATAGGCTCATAGGCACGGTGGATCCTCTGGGCCAGAGGGAGAGCTATGTCTATGATGACGGGAACCGGCTGACCGCACAGACGGACAAGATGGGGCTGACGGAGCGCTATACCTACGATGCCCACGGGAACGTGCTGTCCCATACCGACGCCGGCGGGCGGGTGACGAGCTATGCCTATGACCTGAAGGATCGGATGACGGCCCTTGTGGATCCCATGGGGAGTGCTGCCAGCTATGTCTGGGACGTGATGGACAACCTGACGGCGGTAACGGACTATCTTGGACGGGGCACCTCCTACGATTATGATCTGGAGGGCAACCTCACTGCAATCACGGATGCGGCAGGGCGGAAAGAAGCCATGGAATATGACGCCGCCTCCCGACTGCAGGCCTATACCTCCAACGGCGGCAACCGGGTGGGATACGATTACGACAAGCTGAACCGGCTGGTGGAGAAATCCTATGAGGACAGTGCAGGGAACAAGAGCGCAGGAGATGTAGACTATACCTATAATGCTATAGGCGGAAGGGAGTCCATGGAGGACGAGACCGGGGACACGGAATATACCTACGATGCTCTGGGCAGGCTTTCTTCCGTGACCGTCTACCGCAGGCCGAGTCAGGAGGGCGGTCATTCTCACGATGAGGGCCGGGGGGATAAGATCGGCTATGAGTACGACGAGGCGGACGAGCTATCTGCCATCCTCTATCCCGACGGCACGGCAGTGTCCTATCAATATGATCTGAACGGCAACCTCACCGGAGTAACCGGACGCAGGGGCGAGACCGCGGCCTACGAGTACGACGCCCTGAACCGCCCCGTGGCGGTGCACCTGCCCAACGGCATAGGCGCATACAGCGTCTATAATGGGAGGAATCAGGTGGTAGAGCTGACCAATAGGTGCGACGACTGCGGCTGGGTCCTTGGGCATTATGTATATACCTACGACGAGAGGGGATTCATTGTGGCGGAGCATTCCGAGGAGGCCCGGGAGATGGACGCCTACGGACGCCAGCCCCATGCGCCCTATAAGCCGGAGCGGGCCGGGGAGAACTGCGGTCATGGCTGCGGCGGGGGACTTTCCTATTATCTGCTTGTGATGGATAGGGCTTTCACCTACGATGATGCGGGCAAGCTGCTTTCCGCCACGGAGACGGAGGCGGGCTGTGGCACCACCTCATGGCGCTTCGCCTACGACCTGATGGGGAACCGCACGCTGGAGGAGAAGAAAAATCCCGGCGGGAAGGTTGTGGAGAGCAACCGGTACGTGTATAATGAGAGCAACCAGCTCTCCGAGGCCGTCCTCTGCGACGGCAGGAGCCTGCGGAAGGTCTGCTACTCCTATGACGGCGACGGGAATTTGACACGGGAGTACAGCCCTACGGACAACGGTGTAAGGACTTACTCCTACACCGTGGAGAGCCGCCTGAGGGCGGTGTACGAGGGGAACACCCTGCAGATGGCCGCCGCCTACGACGGCGACGGGAACCGGGTCTACCAGTTAAGCTACAACCCGGAGAAGGACGAGGACTTCAGCGCCTACTACAGCAGCCACAAGAACGCAGACTACGACGGAACCGGGATCCAGCTCAAGGCCTGGGGGGAGGTCAGCGCCACGGAGGAGGATCTGATGGGCCTCATGGGGGCCTCCGGGGCGGTGCTCACCAGCAGGTACGAGCTGATCGAGTACGTCAACGACGTGAACCGGGAGCATGCGGAGGTTCTGGTGGAGCAGAACTTAAACGGCAGGGTGGACACGGTGTATACCTACGGCACGGATCGCATCGGCAGGGAGATGTTCGGTCAGGTCTCGAGGACGTCCTATTACCTCTACGACCCTAGGGGCAGCGTGGCGGGCCTGACGGACGGGAAGGGGCACCTGACAGGAACCTACCAGTACGGCGTCTCCGGGGAGCTGACCTACGGCGGGGCCCGGTACGAGAACGAGTACACCTACAACGGGGAGAGCTACAGCCCGGTGATCAGGAGCCAGTACCTGCGGGCCCGATACTACTGCGTGACCACGGCCAGCTTCCTGACGGAGGACGCATACCTTGGGAGCATCCGGGAGCCCTTGACGCTGAACAGGTACAACTACTGCCTGAGCAGTTACCTGAACTATAGGGATCCCAGCGGGAACTACACGGCGGCGCAGGGAAGGGCGGCCCATGAGGCGCTGCAGAATAAGTTCAGGGAGCTGTACAGCTGCGGAGTGACGGAAGTCAATATAGAGAACTATATGTACACTGTGTCCGGGACGGGAAGGGTGGACATGCTGCTGTACACCTCAGAAGGGATAGAGGTGTACGAGCTGAAGCCGTATTGGCAGATGCATATTTACGATACAGATGATGAGAATATCTTAAAAAAGTATGTTAAGGATAACTATGACGAGTTCCTGCCGGGATGGAAGCAGAGGGAGGGATATATGAAAGCCTTGGAGGATGGAGGAGAGACTATCAGCCGCGAAGGGACTTCTTTCAATCCGAACGGATGGAAGCTGCCCATAAAGGATGCGTACTACGACTACGCCCGCTATTTCACGGTCGTCGGCCAGCCGGGAATGATTTACTATAAGCTGGAGCGATCCAGAGACAAGAAGAGGGAGCTGGCCACGGTGATGGAGAAGGTCAAGGAGCGTGGAAGGGCAAATGTACAAAACTGCGAGCCCATACCGGTGAGGCAGCAGGGCTGGTTTGGATATTATGGGCCCGGCATATATGAGGGCTTCGATCCCGCCCCCGATCTGCCGGAGAAGATCGGGGGGAGCGGTCTGGGCAATCAGGGCAGGGAGAGATACTATAAATACGTGGGTACTGCCACCGCAGTGGGGACGATCGGCATAATCATATACCTGCTGCGCCTATTGCTGGCATAGCAGGGGCGGGGCAGGAGCAAGAAGGATACTAGGAGGGACAGAGATGAGGATAGGGATGAAGGAGAAGAGGAGGCTGGTCAACGAGGTCCTCGTTCCGGTCATGGAGGAGAAGGGGTTCGAGATGACGAGCAGCAGCCATGGGCTGTGGAAGTGGAAGAAGGAGATCGACGGGGCCATGGAGAGGGTGACGGTCCTGGACTTGGACGGGCTGGTGTCCATGGAGATAGGGATGTCGAAGGGAGGCATAAGGGGAAAGAGCGCCATCGACCTGCTCCCCACGCTGGAGCACCCACGGACCAGAGCGATGGAGTGGGCCTACGTGGGCCGGGAGAGGGACGGCCTCTA
>RAZA01000021.1 GCA_003612485.1 bacterium D16-50 | reverse complement strand
AAGGGCCTCCCCTGCCCCTATCCCGGGCTGTCCGGCATCTTCATACCGTAAATCACCGACTCCGTGCAGAATCCATGCCTTCATTTATCCTTCCCCTCCCGATTCGGCCATCCCTTCCGGCACACATCCCAGACGCCGGGCACCCTTCTTGCCACGGTATACCATCTCCCGGAACCTGTCCAGATCCCCTCCCGTGGTGATCTTGAAATTGCCCTCGTCCCCCGGTATCATCACTATGTCCATCCCCGCGAGGACCGCAGGCTCCGCAGAACCGCTGATCTTCAGAATCCGGTTCGGCAGCAGCCTGAGGTTCGCCTCATAATAGGGCCCCAGCCGGAAGACCTCCGGGGCCTGCCCCCCATAGATCTCCCCCCGGTTCAGGAGCTGCGTGACCCTCCTGCCGTCCCTGCTGCCATACACCGTATCCTTCATGGGCAGCACCGGCAGCACGCCCCCATGCCCTTCTGCCGCTGTCAGGCAGGCCGTGGCCATTTCCGCCGTGAGCATAGGCCTCGCCCCGTCGTGGATCAGGACACGGTCCGATCCACCGGCGTATTTTCTGATATCCTCCAGCCCCTGCAAAACGGACAGCTGCCTGGTTTCCCCCGGCAGGGAAAAGCCCCTGAACTTCATCCCTATATCCGCGGTCCCCAGCCATCCTCTGATCCTTTCATGCCACTGGGGATCCGCGACTATCTGGATTGCATCTATTCCGCCATGTGCAGATAATGTTTCAATACTGTATGAAAGGACCGGCTTCCCGCAGACCTCCACATACTGCTTCGGTATGTCCGTGCCTGCCCTCCGGCCGGTCCCCCCGGACAAGATCAACGCTATATTCATAGACACTCTTTCCGCCTTCAGAGGCCCCGATGATACTCCCTAAAATTTCAGCTGCCTTATGTCCTGCAGTATCTCCCCGTAAGGCCTGCCCTTACCAAAAAGCAGCGTAGTCCCCAGAACGAACCCCCTGACCCCTCTGGGCCCGTAGGCCAGAATTTTGTCAGCGCTGCATGCGCCGTCCCAGTAGACATCAAATCCCATATCGTCCTTTATGGCCAGCAGCTTCGTGATCTTTTTCCCCACATACGGAAGGTACATCTGACCCGCGTTGCCCGGATTTACAGACATGACAAGCACCTTCTTCACGATTCGGAGCATCTCCATCACCGTCTCCACGGATGTTCCGGGATTGATGGCGATGCCGGGAACCATGTCCGCATTGATGATCTTCTGGAGAGTCGTAGAAGGATGGTACTCCGCCTCGGGATGGATATAGACAGTGTCGCCTTTCCGCAGATCCTTTATAAAAAGCTCTATATTGTCATTGGGATGCTCTATCATCAGGTGTACGTCCAGCGGCCGTTTTGCCGTGCGGGCTATATAGCGCATATCGTTCAGGGACATGGCAAAATTAGGAACATAGCGTCCGTCCATGATATCTATATGAAAAGAATCGATGCCGCCCCGCGACAGATCCCTTACTTCCCGCTCCAGATTGCCAAAATCGGCACACATCATAGATGCCGTCAATTCAAAGTCCATGGTTCCAGTACCTGCCTCTCGCTCTGTGATTCATGTCAAGAAATTTTTGTTCGCATATACAATGTTGTAGTTCCCTCTGTGCCGTTCAAAAAATAACGTGATAAGGCGCTCAGAGATGAATCCCGGATACCTGTTCCCATAGGGATCCGGCCTTTCTCCCCCATGCCCCGCCACTGCCTCCAGAATCGGAAACAGCCACTGGCACAAGCTCCCCAGCACCTCTCTTCTGGCAATCAGCATGTTGCAGGGGGAATAAAGATTCCCGGCAAATATCCTGAGGGCATCCTCATATTCCTCCGGAAGTCTGGCAGCAAAATATTCCATCAAATAGTCCCAGTCCGACGCGTCATGCCGCTGCCTATAGTTTTCTGCAATGCTGGGTGCTACATACAAGGGCACCGGCAGGATCACGTCCACGCCATTTGCCACAGCCCGCTCCAGCCAGTCTTCAGGCAATAGGAAATGCCTCCTATAATGGGCCAGACCCACATAGTCCTCCTCTGCATTCTTCCATATCCAGTACAGACCTGTCAGCTCACAGTACTGTCGGTTTCTGGCCGATATGTTCTCGCCTCTGCAGTCCGTCAGCACATCCTCAGCGATCCTTCTATCCGTAAGGGCAGCGCCGACCTGAAGAACAGCCTCGTCCCTCCCAGACACGTATCCGGTCTTCAGCGGCACATCGGATACGGAACGCGCCACATATATCTTTGCTGTCTTCTTCTGCACCGTCTCATCTCCCCATGCCCAGTTCGTCCACCAGCCGGAAATCCCTTCCCTCCTCGCGGAAACGTCTCCTGACATATTCATTCCTCAGTTTACTGTCAAGCTCCACCGTCACCGGGATGATCCGCTTCATCCCCACAGCCTTCAGTTCCTCCGTGAGCTTCCCATGGCTGATCCCTCTGGTTGCTATATAGACCTTCTTGTCTGTGTCCAGCCCCGCGCCGATCAGCCTCACTGGTACACCGTCCACCGCATCGGGGTTCCCTGCCAGTTCGTCCACCAAAAAAGCCTCCGTCTCAGCCTCCTGCAGATATTCCAGATATGCCTTCAGCGTTCTGCCTCTAGAATGCGCCCCCACTATGTACACCTTTTCCATGCAGGCCTCCCTGATTTTCTTATCCATTGTCAGAGATACTTCTCCGCCCTCTTGTCCATACACTCCCCGAAGGTGTCATGCTGCCTGAGGTTGGTATCATCTTTTGCCCAGAGTACCCCTTCCCGAATTACTCTTGCGGGATTGCCCCCGATGACCAGCCCGCTCCCGAAGACTGACGAAGACACGCTCCCTGCCCCGATTATGCTGTTGTCCCCTATCAGGAACCCCGGCAGCAGCTGAGCTCCCGCTCCCACCCATACATGGTTCCCGATGCGGACGTCTCTGGGGTAGTTGAGCCTCCTATGCGTGTCCGCTAAAAAGATATGGTGCCCGTCATGGCACCTGATGCTTATCCCATTAGAAAAAAGACTGTCTTTTCCGATTTCCACCCTTCCCCCCGAAGCGCTGATCAGAGCGGAATGAAACTCCGTCCCGGTGCCCACCTCGCATGTCCCGTCACTCCCGAAGTCGACCCTCAATAGCCCTGCCGAAACCTCAGCCCCGATCCTCAGGACATTATTGCTCCCCCGGAACGTGATCTTGATCTTGTCGCTTAAGGTTTTATCAAAGTATATCCTATTATTGTACCGGTCTCTGTACAAGCCCTCCATGCATGTCTGCTTCAGATCTTTCCCCAGAATATCATAGGGAATCGTCAGATACTTCCATGCCCTCTCACAGACTGCCAGACATCCTTCCAGATCGCTCTCTATGGACGCGCAGACCGTATCATCCCCTCCGAAGATAACTACCCGCACATTCCCCATATCCCTCAGCTGTTCCGGCGATATAACCGGAATTCCCCCATGGGTCTCCCCGAACTCCCGCCACCTTCTGTCACAGAGAAAAGAGAGCCGAAAGGGAAGCTTGTCCTTCATGTATTCATAATATTGGCCTATGCCATAACCCACTATCGTCTCATCGCTCACCCAAACATTCTCCTAAAGCTCCAGTTCCGTAAGCTGAAGCACATCCATCGCCCAGACAATCTGCTCTTTCTGAAAGCCCCGCCGTTCAAGCCCCATTCTCACTTCCGCCACCGCGTCCACATTCAGCAGCGCAATCAGCACAAGCCCATTCTCTCCTGCCTCTATCTCATCCGGAGAACTCACCGGGAATCCCATCCGGGCCAGCTGTTGCGCTTTTTTGTCCACCCACAAATGTATATGATGTACATCCCTATACCCCAGATATCTGTACAAGCTTTTTCCGAATGCTCCGGCGCCGTATAGGATGATCTCCTTGCCGGATGGCATGTCTATTTCCCTCACGATATATCCCATGGCTCTGGTGAGCAGGTTATGTACCGTATATCTGTCCAGGCTCTTCCCCACTGCTTCATATTGGCCGTACCGGACAAAGCTTCTTTTCAGGAAGCCATGGAGCCTCATTGCGTTTTCATATTCCCGCTGCTCCTCTCTCTCCGTGTACATCATGGAGTCTCCCCTCAGGCAATAATGGTAGCAGCAGTCGCTTGTCACCGCTATTCTCCGGGCCTTCACAAGCACCGGAAATACGATGGCTGCATCCTCGCCCACCCGGATTTCCGGATCCATATCCTGAAGGTGGCTCCAGAGCAGGTCTCTTTTGAAGAGCTTATTCACCAGATAAGGCTGTATCCCCATGCAAAAGAAATCTCTGCAGCAAATCATATTACGAATAAAAATCAACTTTTTATCTTCTTCATAAAGATCGTCCCTTATATTATTCCTATATGCGGCACACTTATTGCCTACCTCCTCCACATATCCCTGAATTACAACATCTGCACGATAATCGGTTGCCGCAGCATAAAGCCGTTCATACATGGAATCTTCTATCCAATCATCACTATCCACAAACCCAATCCATTGAGCATTCGCTATGGCAGTTCCAGCTAATCTGGCTGATCCCACTCCTCCGTTGGGCTTATGGATCACTTTGATTCGTGAGTCCTTACCAGCCAGCTCGTCACAAATCTTTCCGGAGCCATCTACAGAGCCATCATCTACTAAAACCACTTCTATGTTCCGCAGGGTCTGCCCACAGATACTTTTTACACATCGTTCTAAATATTTTTCATTATTGTAAATAGGCACAATTATACTGATATACGGTTTCACAGCCTATTGCCCCTCTCCTTCCGCAGTTCGTTCTGCCAGAGCCGGAATAAAGGACGTCGTTATATTTCTATATTTCTTTCCCAAAGATTCCCCATATTCCAACAGCTTTTTCATCTGTTGACAATGCTGCTCATAATATCCCTCATAATCCTGATGTCTAAAAAAAGACGGATATGCGTCAAAGACACACTGCATCAAATCCAAGTATTGAGCCCTTCCATTATGCTTCCAAAAATAGCTCTCATCCGGGCTTCGTCCAGTACATCCTGCTATTCCTATCTCCTCGCATACTGCAGACGCAAAAGGCAGCATGAACAATGTACATATATTGGGTGTATTTCCTACACAAATATTTTTCTCCTCCGGAAAGCGGAAAGCGCTTCCGCACTCAACTCCAATCAATCTATCATACAACATCGGAAAATGAGATTTTATCAATGGCACCTCATAATCATAAACGACAATATAGTAATGATACTTATTGTAAGTATCCAGTAAGTCTTTATAGAAAGCTCTGCTATAGCCATTAGGGCTCAAATAGAAGGCTAAATCCCCGAACGCAAGCAGGCAAGGAGCTATATTTTGCAATAAAGCCCTATCCTTTACCATGCTATTGCATATTATATTAAAATCACCCACAAAACTTTTCTCATAAATTTCTTCTATAGAAGGCCCTGTGCAAAAAACATTAGCCTTCTGTATATGTGCATATTCCTGACACATCCTTTTAAAAACTTCAGAAGAATGTTCCTTGAACTGTTCCTTCTCTTCAACAGAGAATCCGCTATTGTATATATGGCGATAATTTGTGATTTCTGTAATATAATAATAATTAGGATCAATTATATGTATCTTATCCCTATATGGCATAAGCGACTCATCCATTTCCTCCACATTCCATACAGCTACATAGTCTGCCGTCTTCAAACTCTTCTCGACATCCCTCAGGTTTATAAAATGTACGTTTTCTGTCTCTCTGAAATCTGACATCGTTTCTTTGCATGAACAGCACACCAAAACCTGAATTCGATCAGGAATGAACCATTTGATTTTCTCTGTCAGATCCTTATTGCGCTCTTTTATGCATGGCCACACAAGAAGACTTTTTACTTGTCTGTCCGGCACATATCTGGCAATAAAGCTATACTCGTCTAAATCGATCATAGCTTCTTCGGATATTCCTGCTTCTTTCAAATTCGCTTTCATAGCATCAGCAATCTCAGGAATTGCCGATGCTATGAGAAACCTATCGGTATCTTTTGCCTCTTTCACAGCTTGCGGAACATCATATACTCGCTTGCCGCAAAAAGATCCCTGCTGCGGAACCGTCTGGACAAACCCTACAACAATATCCGCCCCATATTTTTCCGTTATCATATCATAGCAGTATTGCCCCAAAACTGCGATTCCGTATATGAAATACCTTTTCGTCCCCTCCACCAGCTTGCATATATTAACCACTTTACCCACCCTCCCCTATTCCACATATCCTCTTTCCCCAGCACGGAACCATCAGGGTTTTTTACAATATTTCTGATATGCTCTCACATACTGCTCCATATCAGATGGATTCTTATCAATCAGATTGTTATAGCAAAATTTTTCCTTCACAAACGACAAGTTCAATGCTTTTGCTACAGACGGATAAATAAACAATTCATATCGCCTATTTTCAAATCCCCTCTCAATTTTGAAATCGTAATTTTCGTGGAAACATGCAAATACACGCTTTAATACCTCATTGAGCAGGAAACATGTGGGGTGATTCTCTGTAAAAAACAATTGTCGCTTCCGGAACCACTCTTCTATAAAATCCGAAATCTTCACATCACTGTCTTTTTCTCTTTGCCGTAATGATTCCATCGTTTCGTCGTAATTCGCTTTAACCTCTCGCACAGAATAGAAATAATCCGTATCTAGTATGGCTGATATTTCTTCTACCGTCATTCCTTCGTCTGTCATCCTTCTGACATTTTTATCCCCCGACGAGAATGCCTTGCCGCATATTTCCGGCTGATCTATATTATATGGATCCACACATATTTGTGGAAAATATCCCGTAAAATAAGCATTGGGGATACATATTTTTCTGGCATCCGTTCTCAGATATCCTGCCAAAATATCAGTAGACACTTCTCTCCCGTACTTATTGTTTTCTCTGACACGCTGATACACAAATACATCTATTTCACGAAAGAATGCCTCCGTCAAATGTACTTTATAGTTCCCCATAATCTGTACCGGCACCATATTAATCACTATGTATTTTTCTAATAGCTCTTCCGAGGTTACCAGCAAAGAATTATACGCGGTAATTTGACAATTTCCATAAAACGCAAGAACCTTCCTATCCTCATATTTTTTTCTTACTATCATCAACATATCAGAAACGCTTACCTGAATCTTTTCTGATAAATTACACATTTTAGCAAAATCAACGCCACCGATATAATCAATAAAATAGAACCAGTACGGCAATGCTCTTTTTCCAGTTTTCGTCAATAATGCCATTTTGTTTTGCCAGTCATAGTCACAAACCAAAACGTTGACAGCACAAGATATGTCTACAATCCGGTAAAAACTGCCGAATCTCCCCTTCTTCTTTTTCAAATCATAATTGGACAATATCGCTACTTCATCATTTTTATCAAACAAAATACTGCTGCTTTGTGGCTTAAACCCTTCCCATAATTCCTCTATCAAAACCTCTTTTTTATAGCAAGAACAGCATATGCTTTTTACGGCTATCCCTGCCTTTAATAAATATATGGTTACTTTATCTTCACATGGTATGGTTTCTATGGCCTCTATCTCAAAATATCTTAATGTGCCTCCCTGTTCGACACTTCTTTTACAGAGCAATACCCCCCCTATAAAAACCTTCACCTCATCATAGTCCGCATCCGATAATATAAGCAGTTCATAGATATTTGTATCAACACAATAATATGCAATGCCACAAGAGTCCGGTAAATTGTCATGAGTGCAAATACCACTGCTTAAATACCTCAAAACATTCATCAAAAAACATTGAGACATATTTTCATATTTGGTAAAAATCCAGTTAAACTTCCTTTCTTTGTCTTCAATATCTCTGCAAATGTTCGGCCACAACAGATACAACAGATTCGGTGCGTCAAACTTAATATAATTGGAAAAACGGCGCTGCAGCAAGTAATCTCTAATATCCTCAAAATAGTTACCGGTAGCGATTATTATAATTGCGTTTCTGTCCTCATAGTCTATCTTCGTAGGTGCTATAACTTCCTTGCGCAAAAAAATTTTTCCCCATTTCCTTTCATCTGAATCAATAAAACATTCGCACTTGAAAGCGACAACGGGATGATACTGTGCCAGTCTTTCCGCATCTTTTCCGGTTCCCCAGATATAAATTTTTTTATCAATCTTCATGCCAAATGCCAAACATCCTATCCCCAGCCGCTCCTATGGATTCTATACCAAAAGCGCCTCTGTACATATTTTTAACATACATAGGCAATATTCTTAAAACCTTTAGTATGCAACAGTTCCAGTACATTTCCGACTACTTGTTTTGTTATAGCCACCAGCACCAATGCGTCTTTATCCTCACTGCCGCACTCATTTATCCCCTTTACCGGATGGCCCATGAGCGTCCTTTTGCTTTTATTTATGTCTGTCACAAAAACCCCATCAATCCCTATATCATGTTCATTCAGTATTCCAAGCAATGCTTTGGCCGCCACACCGGCTCCATATATATACAACTTCTGATTTTCTGCCATTTTCTTGAGGTTTTCCTCAACTGCTTCGACATTGACAAGATTTGTTTTTTCCCATATAAAAATGCTATACAGTTCTTTTAGGTCCCCATCAAAGCACTCCGCATCTATTGATGCGTCTATCTCATTTCTGGTTCTTATCGCAATGCTTTGCATACGCAGAAAATACTTGATGGTGGCATACAGAAATTGTCGTGAATATGAACACAAATCCCGATTCAGCACTCTATGCATACATTCCAGATATCCTTTTAAATGATTGATACCCTTTTGCTGTGTGGTAAGCGAGTTCTCCCTTTTAATATAGACATATGTATGACGATTCACACACATCGCCCTTTCAGCATAAAAATACATATCGTATGAATACAGCACATCTTCATGTATGATTCCATTACAAAAGGTAATTCCCTTTTGGGCTGCAAAAGCTCTTCTGACAAAATTAGATGTGCTATTCCAGGAGCATACGTTATGAGTCTCTAGCCGATACAATAAATCTCTTCCGGAATATACGCCGTCAGCAACGCACTCCGGATAAAGAATATGTTCACTCCGGACACCGTTTTCCACCACATAAATTCTGCTCTTCAATAAATCCAGCTTATTCTGGCTAGCAGTTAAATACAATGATTCCAATACATTCTTGTCGCATAAATAGTCATCCGCATCCAGAAACTGAATATACTCCCCTTGCGCAATTTCTATTGCTCTATTTCGAGAATAGGACAGCCCTTTATTGCATTCATTATGTATCAATTTTATTCTGGAATCATCTCGCATATATTCCTCTATTATGCTTACTGACGAATCCCCTGAACTATCATTAATACATATAACTTCTATGTCAGATAATGTCTGACACATAGCACTGTCCAAGCACTCAGCAATATACTTCTCACAATTATACACGGGAACAATAACAGATACTTTTGGCATTCTCCATCTCCTCGCTTATACGGTTCTGTCTTTTAAAGCCTGAATGAATGAAGTAGTCATATTTATGTAGCTCTTTCCCTGAGTCTCTCCATATTCAAGCAAATCTTTTGTCTGGTCACAGTGCTTATCATAATAATCTTCATAATCCTGATATTTGAAAAATGAAGGGTACGCTTCAAATACACAGTGCATCAGATCCAGATATTGAGTTCTTCCGTTATGTTTCCAGAAATAGTTCTCGTCGGGATTCCTCCCCGTACAGCCAGCAATCCCTATCTCATCACACATCGCAGATGCAAATGGAACCATAAACAGCGTACAAATATTGGGCGTCCCTCCTACATACAAATCTTCCTCGGTAGGAAAGCAATAATTTCCTCTGCATCTGACTCCAATCAGTCGGTCATAAAGCATCGGAAAATGATTTTTAATCAACGGAACCTCATATTCATACACTACGATATAATAATGATACTTCTCATAGGTCTCAAGCAAATCCTTATAAAATGCTTTGCAATAATCATTTGGACTTAAATAAAATGCCAAATCCCCGAATGTCAACATACTCGGATGTATGTTTTCCAAAAATTCCCTATCTTTTACCATGCTATTGCAAATAACATTGTAATCTCCTTTATAACAATTATCCACCACCTCTTCAATTGAAGGCCCTGAGCAAAAAACATTTGCTCTTTTCACCCCAGCATATTCTTGTTTCATTTTTTTGAACACCTCAAGAGAATGCTGTCTAAAGATTTCTTTTTCTTCTTCCGAAAAACCACTGTTATATAAATAACGATAATTTGTCATCTCTGTCAGATGATAAAATTCGGGATCCACAATATGAATTTTCTCTTTGTATGCTTCAAGTCCAGAATCCAGCTTTCCTGCGTCCCATACACATATATAGTCCGCGCTCTCCAGACATTCTCCCATGTTTTCTTCGCTGATAAAATGCACATTTTCAGCAGCTCCAAAATCCGACCTCACCTCTTCATTTGAACTGCACACGAAAATCTGAATCTTGTCCGGAATAAACCATTTAATTTTGTCAGACAAATCCAAATTCCTCTTTTCAACAGCAGGCCATACCAATACACTTTTGATTTGTTTATTGGGTATATATTTAACTATAAATCCATAATCCTCTAAACTAATTATGGCATTCTCCAAAACTCCACTGTATAAAAGTTTTGATCTCATCTGATTCGCCCTAGCGGGAAACGCAGAGGCAAGGATAAATATATCGGAGTCATCCGCGCTTTCAGCGGCTTGTTCCGGAGTGTATATTTTTTTCCCACAAAAAGATTCCGTTTTCGGAGCGGTCTGGATGAATCCCTTGATAAGACCCTCTCCATATTTTTCTACAATTCTATCATGACAAAACTTGCCCAATACAGCTATCCCATAAATGTAATATTTCTTATCCTTATCAATCAGCTTGCATATATCAACCATTTTTTCTTCTCCTTCAACACTGCTTCAACTGCAAAATATTTTTATACTTCCGTGCTAAGCTGTGCCAGCGCTCCTCCGTCTGCAACAATCGACTGGCCTGTTATATAGGAGGAACTGTCGTTGTCCCCCAGAAAGTAAATTACCTTTGCAATCTCATCCGGCATTCCGACCTTTTTAGACGGAGTCTTTAATCCAAGGTTTTCGATCCTCCTATCTATGCTCTCACCACCGAAGTTGCCTCTAGCCATACCTTCCCTAAGCATATTTGTATTCACCGCACCCGGAAGCACAGTATTCACCCTTATGCCATCTTCTGCAAATTCCAATGCAGTCGATCTTGTAAAGGCTAAAATCGCTCCCTTGGATGCCGCATATGCTGAAATGTTCTTAGATGTGGCGAATGCATGCACTGAACTTATATTCACTACATTTCCACCATCTTTTCTCAAAAGTTCATGCATATTTTTAATAAACAAGAAATTCGCTCTTATATTAGAGTCAAAGACCAGATCCCATTGCTCTACGGTTGTATCATCTATGCTTTCACACACCTGCACAGCGGCATTGTTTACCAGACAATCCAGCTTTCCATAGTTTTTTTCTATGTACTCCGCGGCCTCTTTTACATGCTCCGGCCTGGAACAGTCCATATGAAAGAAATGATCCACTGCTTTTTCCGTATCCTTTCCCCCGAACTTGTCCATGCCAAGAACTGTCCAGCCATGAGATTTGAAACACCTTGCCGCGGCATAGCCTATTCCGCCAAAAACACCCGTTATAAATACAATCTTATTATTCATCCTCATTCCTCTCATCCTTTTTTGCACAAAACCTGATATAAATTGTTTAATGTGTTTTTATGAACCTTTCCCCAATATTCAGGACTGCTGTTGGAATTATGTGAAGACAAGATCACATTGTCCATATGGCGCAATGGACTGTCTATAGGAAGAGGCTCATATTCAAAAACATCCAGTCCACAACCCGCTATCTCCTTTTCCTGCAATGCTTTTATCAGTGCAACCTCATCAACAACTCCCCCTCTGGCAGTATTAATCACAATGGCAGAATTTTTCATTTTTTTAAATTCATTTGTTGATAGAATATGATAGGAAGACTCATTCAGATCGCAATTTGTCGATACAAAATCCGCCTGCCCCAGCACTTCATCTAAACTGACCTGCGCAATTTGATACTGCTCTGCAATAGGCTTCGGAATCTCTTTTATGTCATAAGCCAATATTTTCATGCCGAACGCAGACGCCTTTTTAGCTACTCTTGTACCGATATTTCCGCACCCAATAATGCCCAGAACCTGTTCACCAAGCGTCTTGCCCGGTATTTTTTCCCATTGGCCATCCTTCATAAGTCTATCGGATGCGATAATTGATCTTGAAAATGAAAGCATAAAGCCCAATACCGTATCGGACACGGGATGAGAAAATGCATCCGGCGTATTACATACTACAATCCCGTATTTTTCTGCAATCTCTTTATGTACGGAATCTATCCCTGTACCCCATTTGGAAATCACTTTCAGCTTCTTTGCTGCTTTATATACATTCTCAGTGAATCTGTCATCCCCGCAGATCACCCCATCATATTTCTCTATAACCGCAAGAAGATCTTCCTCCTCCAGTCTCTCTTTAACCGGGGGCACATCTATCTCGATATCATGCTCCCTAAACCACTCCCTAAATCTGTCGATCTCCAGCTGCATATAAGGCGCGCTGACCATAACTCTCCACTTCATACTATTTCTCCCTCCATTCTTTACTCAATAAGATATCAATTTGCTCTGCCAACATGAAATCTACTTCCTCATCAATATCAATAGATTCTAATCTGTCCGTTTCCATCATCTGGGGCCTTTTCCCTATCCTCGCACCAGTTGAAAGGAAGCTCGTTTTAGAAAAAATGTAAAAGTTAGAATTTTCTTCATATAGCGGAGGCAGATCCTGGGTTCTGATCAGTTCCTCAGGTCTATGGTTTACAGCCTTGGCATTCCCATCATATAATCTAGTCTGAAGCCGATTAACCGAAAACAGCGAATCAAACAAATTCATTTTCTCAAGGAACCTTCTGCATCCCTCATCCAAAGTCTCCGCACGCAGTAACGGATTCGTGGCATGTGTCTGAATATAGTATTCTGCCCCTATCATGTCCATATCATATTCTATAATAGAATTCATAGATACCATATCCCCGCATAACCGCTCCGGCCTCTCTATAATATGTACGCTTTTAAATAGGTTTTTCGCAATGCCAGCGATCTCAGCACTGTCTGTATCAATATACACACCGGACACATATGTACATTTCATCAAGGTATTTAAAATGCGGCAAAATAACGGTGTCCCATTAAAATCCCTGATATTTTTATTTTGAACTCGCTCACTGTGCCCTTTCATCGGCAACAGTGCCACAAATTTATCTTCCATAAGTCTCCCTCCATAATTTATAGCTCTAAGTACAACGTCTCCCCCGGCATAAACATCTTGAATTTCTGTCCACGACAACTTCGATATAGGTAATCCACGAAATAAGCCGGATTTTCCGTATTATTCTCAAACAAATCATAATGCATAGGAATCACCAAATCTGTTCCTACATACCGGCACAAATCCAGCGCCTCACGATAATTCATATTACCCATAATGTCACTGTCGAAGCGTCTCCAGTCATGACCGTTTATAGGCAGGAACATAATGTTCATAGGGCCATAGTTTTTCAAATCCTCCGCCAGCTCCTTATCAGCAATGGCATCCCCTGCATAATAAAACTGCATATTGTCATGCTTTACCACATACCCTAGTGTTCCATGATTTCCCTCTATCAGGTTGTACTCCTCATGCTTTTCTGGTATTGGTATAATCTCTATTTTCCCTGATTCCAAAGGTAGAACGATCTTGCTATAAGCTTTTGCGCCAATAATCCTTTCTTCTGCTATATTCAATTCCTTCAGCATATGTATATGCGGAAAGGGACAGACAAATTTTGCCTGCGGAGAGGCCTTTGAAACCTTTTCTATTGTCTCGGGATCCAAATGATCCAGATGCTCATGGCTGATAAAATAATAAGCAGCATCAATTATATTTTCCCCACATAAAGGCGGCGGGTAATTCCTTATCCCCGTTCCCGTCAACTCGTACACACAATTGGATAAATATAGATCAAAATAAAGGTTCGAGCCTCCAATAGATATTTTGAATCCGTTTTGCCCTAAATACACTATTTTCTTCACAATAAATAATCCTCCCAAAGCAGACAATTAACCAGATACATCCTTACTCTAAATATCCTCTACCACACACCTCTATATATTACTTCTCCAAAGTCTTTAGAGTTTTCCTCTTTCTTTTCCATAAGATATTCTTCGATATATTCGCTGCATTCTACCACATACTCCAGATATGCACCGACATCATAGCTTTGATTTTCGTAACTGAACAATCTTTTTATCTTCTTGTTCCGAAACGCAGCATACCACTGATATGGTTCCTCCTTAAAAAGAGAAGCTGTTTGGTCGGGCAATTCTAGCCGAAAGCGCCTGATTTCACCGGTATTTGGATGAAAAAACACTATCTCGCTGCTCCTGCCTGAACACAACAAAATTCTCTCAGCATTTTTCTTCATATACACAAATACAGCATTCCATACGGAGTATCCTCTCATTTTATGGCCACATATATCCGAAAATCCTACTTCCTCCACAATCTCGCCTGTCTGAGCATTTATCTTCAATACCATATTCGATGTTTCCGGAAATATCCACACATACCCATCCTCAAAGAAACTCCCTACAAAGCCTCCTTGTAAAAAGCCTTCCGGGAAATTCGGGTATTCTATAACTTCACATGTACTAGGATTCCAGCTGACAATAGCCCCACTTGTTCTGGGTGCCATCCAAAACTTATTTCCATCGCTGGCTATGGTAGAATAATCCTGCTTTCCCACATCATGGACATTGCTCTCCCCACCCCCCAAATGAAACTCCAAAACCGCATGCGCATTACTAAACGGAATGTACACTACATCCCCATTCCTCACATAATCCCCCCGGAAATAAGGAGCTTCTGACATCTTACATCTTTCATAGTCGTCATTTAACCAACTATCTATAATGTCTATATCATGTGTTTCCAGATTAAGCTTCAAAATGCCGGAATAATAGGTAGGAAACATATATAGATCGTTCCCATTCAAAATGGAAAACCCGAAATCTGCAATACTTTTATGACCATACTCTATTTTATCCAATCTTTTCATCTTCAAATCATAAAAATAAATTCGAGATGCCGTTAATGGAGTAAAATATATCCTATCGCCATACTGCGTAGCATCAGAAAATAGCTTGGGCCCCTCTTCTTCAAAACTGCAGATATGCTCCACAGCTTCTCCGTTATAACAAAATAATCCATTCCCTCTAAAAGAAGAAAAATACAGTCTCTCATCAATCTCTATACAACATTGGAATCCCAAATACATGCTCATTTGAAAGCATTCTCCTTTTATATGGGATCTTTATCCCTCTATCTCCACATTCTGTATCATGATCGGCTTTCCCGTCTCCCGGTACAGCGTGACAATACTGCTCCAATCTCCATAATATGCATCGCTCAATATCACGGCACGTTCCATGTCGGCTGTATCGTCATAGATCCCCCACCCTTCCTCCAGATAACGGCCGCGCTGCTCCATATACCGTTCGTACAGCTGCGGGCGCATAGCGCTCAGGGTACTCTCCATCAGAGGATGAGGGCGCCACAGCAGCACAATCTCATCCTTCCTCTCCTGAAACATTTTAAAAACCTTTTCCATCTTGGCAAGCAGCTTCTCTCCATTCTGCAAGACAGCTCCTACGCCCACATTATAAAAAACGATTCTCTTACGCCCCCCGTCTGGCTTTCGGATAACCCTCTCCCATTCATCCGGGATCGTCAGCGCCGTCTTTTGGGTTCGGCACAACTTGTCTACCTTCGGTGAGCCCAGTCCCAGAATCTTTTCTTCCCAGTATTTTCTGGCCTCCTCGGAAGGCTGATCCGCCTGCTTTAGCAGGATTCTGATATATGCTTTTTTCATGGCTTCCGACTGCACCACAATCTTGTGCGAATGAAACAGAGCCGGCTGAATCACCAAATGCTTTATCCCTTCTACCTGCTTATCATTATCGGGATCCACCTCGTCCAAAACAAAATACGGAATATAGACCAGCTTTTCCGTATACTCCTTCAGATTCTCTGAATAAAAAAACGGGTGCACACTTGTGACTATATTGCAATCATCGTAAGGGTTGTGAATAAAGATCGCATCCGGCCTGCGCCTTTCAAAGTCATATTCGTCATATCTTGTAATGGGCACATAATCAGGGAAAAGGTCTCCCTCATAGTGCTCCTCCCGAAAGCTTTCGTCTGGATTTTTATCATAATACGGAATGGGAATCACATATGCGTCCGTATTCTCATCCGCTTCAGCAGCCTCCCACACGCTCTCAAGGGAATCCCACATACTGGCCTTGTAGGGCAGAAATACCACCTCGCGCCTATCCTCAGGCATCTCATATGCGATGACATTGCGCACCTCGGCCAAGATTCCCCTGACCTTTTTCCGCTGTTTCCTATGCTCCTTCTCCCTGACTACCGGAGACTGCTCATGGGAAATATTTCTGCTCATCCTATAAACAAGCTCACAGTAATCCTCCAGCCTCCTTACAAGGGTTCCATATTCTCCCTCCAGCGTTTCCAGAAAGGTTCCGATCTGGATAGCCGTTTCTTGACATTGCATCAAAAGAGACGGTAATTCAGGCTCACCAGAAGGGTTTGACCTGCCGATGGCATCATTTGTCTTTATCAAAGCATCCACTGCCTTCAGCAAATCCTTTTTATGTCTGCCCAACTTTTCAGCCTCCATTTCATATTTTATATAATAAAATACATATACTTTCTTTATATAATAAGATACATATACTTTAAATATCCATATGATTTGTTTTGTCTCCCGCTGCCAAATACGGCATATGGTAAAATGGCCTGTCTTTTGGAACGGCAGCTTTTTAGAATCTCACCACTGACAAAAAAAGGAACCGGTTCTCATCAGCTCCTTTTTCATGTAATTTTACAGTATCTTTTGTGAATTCTCTTTTGCATGCCGAACTGTGGATTAGGAAAAATGGCCTCATGTAACATTCTATACAAAATATACAAAAATGCTGTATCTTCCTTATCTGATATAATATCGGAACTATTTTCAAATACTTTAGGGTTTGAGTGAAAATAAATGTATAAAACCAAAAGGAGCGCTTCCAGATTCCATGCCTGAAAGCGCTCTTCTTAATTTTTAGAGCTTTTTCATACAACTTTTTTTCATAGGACTTTTCTGGTTCCTTTTCCACACAATTTGCATGCAAGCCTCTGCCATGCTTTGGACTCCTGCCCAGAACGCTTCCATCAATTAGCCAAGCAGGGACAGAACACCCTGATTTGCCTGATTGGACTGTGCCAGCATAGCCTGACCTGCCTGAGCAAGGATCTGGTTGTTGGAGTAGGTAACCATCTGGGTAGCCATATCCGTGTCGCGGATAGCGGACTCAGCGCTCTGGGTATTCTCAACAACGTTATCCAAGTTGGCAATGGTGTGCTCCAGTCTGTTCTGAACGGCACCCAGAGATGCCCTCTGGTTGGAAACCTTCTGCAGCGCAGCAGCAATGGTGTCGATGGCAGCGGAAGCTTTGTCTCCGTTGTCGCCGTTCACCATCAGTCCATTGACGCCAAGACCCTTAGCACTCATCATGGAGATGTTCATGTTGATCTTGTTGTCCGCGGAGGAGTCTGCGCCTACATGCAGGCTCAGATCCACTGCGCTGTTGAGATCAGCAAAAGACTCAACCTTCAGCCAGGTCTCCTTATCCCCCTGTATTTCAGTGCCGTCATCCTTCTTGTCCGTCACATAGGAGCTGATAGCCTTAATGTCAGTGCTATTGTCATTCTTGATTGCAGCCATCATCTCATCCATGCTGGCAAATGCCTTAACCGAATTGTTGCCCTCGCCAACAGCACCAGCTGCAACCTTGTTTGCCTCACCATAGGCATTCAGGAAGTCAACAACATCACTTACGGAGGCCTGATCACCATCCGTTATTCCAGTAGCCGCTTTCGTCGAGTCGATTGCATAATACTTTGTTCCGTTTACCGTGATCGAATATCCCTTGATCGTGGTGCTCCCGGTAACTGCTTTCTCGATATCTGCATCATATCCGGTTACTTTCTTGCCGGTCAGATCTGCCTTAGCTGCAGCATCGCCCTTCAGCGTAGTAGTACCAGCCTTCAGGATACCCGTCGAATCGTTTACACCCTTCATGGAAGTGGTAAACATATTGTTGCCGGCGCCATGGGTCAAAGTAGCTTGGGAATCAGCAAAGGTCAGCTTGCCAGCTTCGCCCTTGTTGTTGCCCTTCAGCAAATAGGTCTCGTTGAACTTGGTGGTAATGGATACACGGTCGATCTCGGTAACCAGCTGGTTAACCTCGCTCTGTACAGCCTCCCTATCGCTAGCGGACATAGGACCGTTGGCGGCCTTCACTGCCAGCTCGTTCATTCTCTGCAGCATGTCATGGACTTCCGTCAGAGCGCCTTCTGCGGTCTGTACCGCGCTGATGCCGTCCTGAGCGTTGGAAGAAGCCTGAGTCAGACCTCTGATCTGTTTTCTCATCTTCTCGGAAATCGCCAGACCTGCCGCATCGTCAGCCGCACGGTTGATCTTGTAACCGGATGACAGCTTCTCGGTGGCCTTTGCCTGAGCGCCGGTGGTGATGCCTAGCATTCTGTTGGAATTCATTGCAGTTAAATTGTGTTGTACTACCATAGTTTACCTCCTTGTATGACTGCGCAAATCCTTTTGCGTCAGTTTGCATCTTTTTTTATAGTAACCGAGTCGGAAGCTTTCGGCCGGGCCCTTGGCCGTCCCGCTTCCTCTCCGGTTATTACCCGCTGTGTCCCTGCGCGGCCTATCATGGGCCGTCCTATCTCATCTCGCCTTGGGTCTCCTATATTCTTCGGGAGTCTCCGGGGCGGCGTAAAATCTGGGCAGTTTTGCCCGCTCTGCCGGATCCGGGATCCTATTCTCCAAAGCGGCGCTTCTGACGATGCTCACTTCCTTTGGCGCATCCACCATGATACGGATGTTGTTCTTCGATCCGCCCAGAAAAACAATCTTTATATTGTCGTTTATCATCAAATATTCTTCGGGGCTAACCGTAAGTCTCAGCATTTCCATGCCTCCTATCCTATACCCGCCCCTTCGCTTAAAATACAGCCCCCAAGGAAGCGGCAGGTACTTCAAAAAATGAAACTTTTTGTGCGGAAGTGTTGCATTTGTGGTACAGTTACGCAAAGAGCAAAAAAAACACAGAAAACAGGAGGAAACTATGAGTACGACACTGCCTATAAAAAACGCGGAACAGCTGGAATTGTTCAAGTCATACTATCGATCCGAAAAACCTAACGCCAGAAACTATACCCTGATCATCTTCGGGCTGAATTCAGCCTTGCGCATATCGGATATCCTGAGCCTGACCTATGGGGATATCTACGACTACCGCGCAAAGGAATGGAAGGAGCATCTGGTGGTAAAGGAGCAGAAGACCCGAAAAACAAACCGCATCTATATCAATCGGGAAATCCAGCAGACTCTCGAAAAATACGCTGCCCCCTCCCAGAAAGAATCTTCGCTCTGGCTATTCACCAGCCAGAGGCAGAAGGAACATCCCTTAAGCCGCTATCAAGCCTATAGAATCGTCAAAGATGCCGCTGTATTCGCCGGGCTTACCGCCAATGTCAGCTGCCACTCTTTGAGGAAGACTTTCGGCTACCATGCGTGGAAGCAAGGTGCCCAGCCGGCACTCCTGATGAATATTTATAACCATTCCACCTATCAGATCACAAAACGGTATCTGTGCATAGATCAGGATGACAAGGACGAGGTATTTGCCAAAATACGGCTGTGAGGGCCGCCGGAAAAATATTATAGAAAGTTTCTCAAAACCTCTAAAGTATTTCTTAAGGCGTCCGATAAAATATGTAACAGAGAAAGATGCAACACTTCCGCACAAAATGTTGCATCTTTTTTGTTTCCCTGAAAGCCCGTCCAGCGTGCTTTCTTTTATTTTGCCCAATTCTCCCCTGCTTATAAATTGAATGTATTTTCGTTTTGCAGGTTGACTTCGGGATATAGAACGGATACACTGAAAGATAGAATAAAACCAGAAAACGGTGAAATTCGCTTTCTTCAAAATTCAAGCATACAAAAAGAGGACATTATGTGGCACAATCATATCCACCTACATAGTCATTCCAACCATGCAAGGGCTTCCCATACCAAGGACATGACCAAGGGCAATCCCTATTCCCTGATGATAGGCTTCGCGCTGCCCATCTTTCTCAGCCAAGTCTTCCAGCAGCTGTACAACACAGCGGACGCACTCATAGTAGGCAAGTATCTGGGTACCAACGCGCTGGCGGCAGTGACGTCCTCAGGCACGCTGATCTTTCTGCTGATCAGCTTCTTCATGGGCACTTCCATGGGCGCCGGGGTGGTAATCTCCCGGTATTTCGGTGCAGGCGATGAAACTCAGGTCTCCCGGGGCGTCCATACCGTCTTGGCCTTCGGCATAGCCAGCGGCTTGATCCTCACGGCAGTGGGCGTGGCGCTCACCCCCACATTTCTGGTCTGGATGCAGACAGATCCCGAAGTGATGCCCGAGGCGGTGGAGTATTTCCGCTTCTATTTTCTGGGCGGCCTCGCCTTATCCTTATACAATATCTGCCGGAGCATCATGAACGCTCTGGGGGACAGCCGCCGTCCGCTGTACTATCTCATCTTCTCTTCCCTGCTGAACATCCTGCTGGACCTGCTGTTCCTCGCGGTCTTCCGTCAGGGCGTCTGGTCTGCTGCTCTGGCCACTGTCATCTCTCAGGCCGCCAGCGTGGTACTCTGCATGGCCCATCTGCTCAAAAAGGGCAATATCTTCACTGTAGAATGGCGAAAGATCCGTTTTGAGAAAGACATGCTCCGGGAAATCATTCGGTATGGGCTTCCCTCCGGTGTACAGAATTCCGTCATCGCGTTTGCCAACGTGATCGTCCAGTCCCAGATCAATTCCTTCGGCAAGCTGGCCATGGCCGCCTATGGAACCCATGCCAAGATCGAAGGCTTCGCCTTCCTGCCCATCACCAGCTTCAACATGGCCAGCACCACCTTTATCAGCCAGAATCTGGGTGCCCGGCAATACGACCGGGCCAAAAAGGGCGCTCGGTTCAGCATCTTTGCAGCAATGCTGTTGGCCGAGCTCATCGGGGTGTGCTGTTATGTCTTCGCCCCCCGCCTCATCGGACTCTTCGACCAGACTCCCGGAGTCATAGAGCTGGGCGTCCGTCAGGCCAGAACAGCGGCGCTGTTCTACTGCCTGCTGGCCTTCTCCCATTCCGTGGCCGCCATATGCCGGGGGGCAGGCAAGGCCTTCGTCCCCATGTGCGTCATGCTGTCCGTATGGTGTGTGATCCGGATCGCCTATATCATCACCATCATGAATCTGAGCGGCGAGATCGGGCTTATTTACTGGGCTTATCCGCTGACCTGGGGCATCAGCTCCGTCATCTACCTGATCTATTATCTTCGTTCAGACTGGGTTCATGGCTTCGACAAGGATTCCCAGCCCAAAGCGGCCTGAACCAGCCATATAAAGCGTGGCAGGCCATGGCACGCCATGAGACATTTCCGGGTTTGAGGCAGGAAATGCATAATAAGTGTTGACGTTCCTTCTTATTATACAGTATAATAGGAAAAATCAGGGTCAAAATTTGCGGTACGATTCATTGCAGAAAACATCAGTGCCCATAAATGACCAACAAGAAATCATACTCTTGATATTAAAAAAGGAGGCTGCTACATGAGGCAATTTTTTGGAATGAGCCGCAACGGAAATCTTGCGGAAGCGGTTCGCGGTCTGGAAAAGCCCCAATTCATCATGCTTTTGTCAAACAATACCCAGTTTGAAGATCATGTCAGAACCTTGGAGAAGCTTTATCCCGCTGTCCCCAGCATCGGATGCATCGGCATGAGCTATGATACGAGAATCAATGAGAACGGAGTGGGCGTCATCGCCTTTTTAGATGGAGTCACCGCCGCTGCCAACGTGCTTGAGCAGGTATCTACCATGCCCGTGAAATATATCCGCCGGCTGGAGCAGGATCTGGCAAAGGTCAATGCATCCCGCCACAACACCGTATGCATCGACTTCTGCGCCGGAAACGACGCCTGCGTGCTGACCACCATGTACACGGTGCTGAAGAATAGAGGCATCCAGCTGGTAGGCGGAACAGGAGACGCAGGCAAGGTATCCGCCAATGGCAAAATCTACGAAGACGCAGTTGCCTACGGAGTGGTTCAGAATCAGGGCGGCCGCGTCAAGACATACAAAGAAAACATATACCATCAGCTTGACAACTACCGCTTCATCGCGTCCAACACGGACCGGGCGAAATACATAATCGGCTCTCTCAACGGCAAGCCGGCCAAGCAGGTGTATCAGAGCATTCTCAAAGTGACAGATCAGCAGATCCTGACACAGACCTTCCAGAACCCCTTCGGAAAGATCAACGGCGATGATATGTGCATCGTCTCTATCAAGGAGGTCAACGGAAACTCTCTGGCATGCTTCCGTCAGGTGAACGATTCCGATGTGCTGGTGCTGCTGGAGCTTGGAGACTATGAAGCCGTTGTAAAGAACACCATCAACACTATCTGCCGAGAATTTCCCAAGCGTTCCGCAGTATTTTCCGTGAACTGCCTATTCCGTTATAAGCTGTTCAGCGAGCGCGGGTACATGCAGAAATATCTGCAGCAGATGGGAACTCTGGGCAGCCATGCGGGCTTTGTGGGATACGGAGAGCATCATAACAACCAGTTCGTAAATCAGTCCATGACTTGTGTTGTGTTTGAATAGACAATGTATCAGAAATCAACAGATTATGGGGCCTGTCAGAGCAGGCCAGGAGGTATGAAGATGTTTTTTTCCAAAAAGAGACAGCATAAGTCCGGTCAGGTACATCACGACGAAAATAGCTTATATCCCATCCTTCACGTGACAAACAGCCTGAAGGACTATCAGAAAGAGCTTGCGAAGAAAGAGGTTGAATCTCTATTCGAGCTTGGCCTGATTGGCAGATCCTTCGACAGCGTCCTCAGCGAGGCCGACAATTTCCAGTCCCAGCTGCTGGATTTCGGACAGTCCTTCTCCAATATCAATCAGTCAGCCGGCCGTTTCGGTCAGGTGCGGGAGGATATCTCCCAGACTGTGTCAGACACCCAAAAGATGGTGTCCGACCTTATGAACACCTCCGTGGAAGTGCAGAAATCTTATGGCGAGATGGAAAGCACCTTCACGCTGCTGCAGAATGCTATCAACGGAATCCAGAAATGCATGGGAAAGATCGTGTCCATCGCTGACGAGACCAATATTCTGGCCATCAACGCATCCATCGAGGCCGCAAGGGCAGGCGAGCAGGGAAAGGGCTTTGCCATCGTGGCGGAAAAGGTCAGAGAACTGGCAAAAGAGATCAAGGAACTCACTGACGAAGTAGACTCCGGCGTCCGCAATGTGGAATCCGGCGCCAAAGAGTTGAGCTGCAGCATTCAGGCATCCCAGCAGGCGCTGGGTCAGGGCGTGGGTATCGTAAACAGCACCTACGAATCTTTCGGCCAGATCACCTCCGCTGCGGACACCACCTCCTCCGTTCAGGCAGAAATCTCCGACGTCATCAACGAATCCCAGCAATCGCTGCAGGTGATATGCCAATTCTTTGACAACATCAAATCACAATACGGCGAAGTGGTCAAACATATCAGCAACGCAAGCCGTCTGGGCACCACCAAGAGCGCCATGTTCGAGGACATAGACAATATGCTCTCTCAGGTCCCGCCCATCATCAACGACACAAATCCTTGACGAAAAAGGCTATCCGCTCTTAAGAGAGGATAGCCTTTTATATGCCCAAGACCCCAAAGGGGGTCCGGCGCTGTACGGATCACTTCATAAGCCGTTCTTTACGGTCAATCATTTCATGGATTCTTTCCATATACTGGGCAACGTCCTTCACGTTCTCACAGCGTTCAATGCGTCCGTCCGGGTAAACCCGCTTCGAGATGCTGCCGGCCCCAACAGCCACAATGGTCTGCACTTCCTCCATGATGAGAATATTGTAAAGCCCCAGCTTTCCCTCTCTCGCATAGCCCACATTCTCGAAATTTCCGGACATATTCTTCTGGCGGTAAAGGTAGTAGGGCACAAGCCCCAGCTTCTTGGCACCCTCAGCCGCTATCCGCATAGTCTCCTCCGTATTCCGCAGCATAGGCATGCCCTTCTCCTGAATCATACGGTTCAGACCGGAAGCCCGCTTCACCGCAAGGGAATGGACAGTCAGGCTGTCAGGCGCCAGCTCCACCACCCGGTCTATGGTAAAGCGCACATCCTCCTCCAGTTCCCCCGGCAGTCCCAGTATCAGATCCATATTGATATTGCAGAAGCCTGCCTTTCTGGCCAGCCTATATGCCTCCTCCACCTGCTCCACGGTGGCCTTTCTGCCGATGACATCCAGCGTTCTCTGGCGCATGGTCTGGGGATTCACGGAAATGCGGCCCACGCCATGACTATGCAGCACCTGCAGCTTCTCCTCCGTGATGCTGTCGGCCCGGCCGGCCTCCACGGTGAACTCCCTTACATCTCTAAAGTCGAAGCTCTCCCTCAGCGCCGTCAGCAGCCTGTCCAGCTGTCCCGCCTCCAGCGTGGTAGGCGTGCCGCCGCCTATGTAGACACAGTCCAGCCGCCTGCCTTCCATCAACTCTGCGGCATGCCTGATCTCCCTGATCAGGCAGTCGATATAAGGCTCTACAAGACTGCGATAGCCTCCGATGGGAAAGGAAGTGAAAGAGCAGTACAGACAAGTGGTAGGACAAAAGGGAATCCCAATATAAAGACTGTATCCTTCACGGCAGCTTCGGACATCACCCTCACTGCAGCTTTGGGCATCGGTCTTTCCGTCCCCGCTGCCGCCCTCTCTCTGAGGAAGGCCCTCACGGGCAGCTCCGGCACCCAGCCCTGCCAGAAGCTCCCTCTCCCGCTGTGCAATGTCCACCGAAAGCTCTGCCTTCTCCTGACTGACAAAATACTTGTCCTTATAATAGGCAAGTATCTCTCTGGGACTCTTCCCCTCCTCCAGCAGCTGATACGCGATCTTGGTGGGCCGTATCCCCGTGAGGCTCCCCCACGGAAGCTCTCTCCCCGTCACCTGACACAGTGTACGGTACAGAAAGCTCTTGAAGCCGTCCTTAAACTTTTTGGATGCATCCGGAGCCTTCTGCTCACCGCTGCTGACCTCTGCTGTTTCGCCCTTGCCCTCAGACCAATCAGGCCCCTCCCACGCATATTCTCTTCCGTCGATGGTCACCTTCGCCCCGGACCGGTCCATGCGCACCCGTATACGAACCTTGTCCTGCAGCTGCGCCCTCTTTTCCGCGCTGCTCTCAGGAATCAGCACCCTCACCTGCTCTCCGGGATAAAAGGCCTGCACCAGAGAATGCACGTCGTATTCAAGATTCTCTCTGTCCAGCTCCACTGCAAACATCCTATTCTCCTCCTATCCCAGAGCTACATCTCTATCTCTCTTCTCCCGCCAGATCCTCAGACGCAGAAGGGATTGCATTTCTTCTCATGCCCGATGGTAGTGCTTTCCCCATGTCCGGGATACACTCTGGTATCCTCCGGCAGAGTAAACAGCTTCTCCTTGATGGAGCGAACCAGCGTCCCCATACTGCCCGTGGGAAAATCTGTCCTGCCCACGGACTCCGCAAACAAGGTGTCTCCTGCCAACAGAATGCCTGCCTCCTCAAAGTAGTAACAGCAGCCCCCGGCAGTATGTCCGGGAGTCGCAATGACCCGGCAAGTCATTCCCTCAAGACTGATCTCCTGCCCGTCCTTCACATACACATCCGCATAGGTACTGCACGCCCTGCCTGCCTGAGCCGATACGTTCATCCCCGTGTCCTTGAGAAGATCCCTTTCCGCCTCATGGGCATAGGCCTTCACCTGCTCCGCTCCGTCCGCCTCCGCGGCGGCATTGGCCGCGTCCCGCAGTCCGTCCAGTCCCCAGATATGGTCGAAATGGCCGTGGGTCAAAAGGATCCCCGCCACCCGAAACCCATTCCTGCGCAGCGCATCGTAAATATTCTGTCCCTTGTCCGCAGGATCCACTACCACCGCATATGGCTCATCTTCTCTGTAGACAAAATAACAGTTTGTCTGGCATACGCCCAGCACCATACGTCCTATCTTCAGCTCTCCCATACCATATCCTCCACGGCTGTCCTTCAGCCCCTTGTCTCAGTCCCGCAGGCGCCGGCCTCCAGATATCCTGCCATCCTACAACCGCCGATCTCCAGATATCCTGCCATCCTACAACCGCCGGTCTCCAGATATCCTGCCATCCTATAGGCGCCGGCCTCCATAGATATCCTCTGCTGTCCCGCAGCCCGCCGATGAATCTGCCGCGCCCCCGGCAGCCGCCCCCTATGCCAGACCCTGCCTTTCATCCCCGATGCCTACATCTATCCGGTAGTCCTCTCGATATCCATCACGCTCTCAATTCCCCTGATCTTTTCGATGACCCTATTCAGCTCCTCCCGGCTCTCCACCTCGAAAGCTGTCTGCAGCGTAGCCACACCCTGCTTGCTGATTCTGGTGTTCATAGAGAGGATATTGATATTCTTCTCCGTCAGCGTCTTGGATATATCCGCCAGCAGGCCGTTGCGGTTGTTGGCGTAAATTTCTATCTCAGCCACATACTTCTCCGAAGCGTCCTCCGGCGCCTGCCATTCCGCATCGATTATCCGCACCCTCTCCATCTCCGGCAGATTCATCATATTCACACAGTCCGTCCGATGTATGGATATCCCTCTTCCTCTGGTGACGAACCCCACGATCTCATCCCCCGGCACCGGAGAACAGCATTTTGAAAAACGCACCGACAGATCCGCTATGCCCTTGACCACGATACCGCTCTTCGTCTTCATGGTAGCGGGTCTTGCCGCCAATGCCGCACCGGCCTCCGCGATACCTGCCAGAACCTCCTCATTGGTCAGCGGCACCTTGTGCTCCCTATCGTAGAGCTCCTGCATGCGGTTGACGATCTGGCCCTCCTTCAGCGCCCCGTGGCCGATGGCCGCCAGCACGGAGTCCCAATCCCGAAAACCGTATTTACGCATAACCGCATTCATATAATCCTGCTTCATCAGATCGGAAAGATTCACGGATCTGGTCTTGCAGTAGTTATTCAGAAGCTCCTTCCCTTTGACGATATTGTCTTCCTTCAGCTCGTTCTTGAACCACTGATTGATCTTGTTCTTGGCCTGAGTGCTTTTAACCACGCCTAGCCAATCCCTGCTGGGCCCCTTGGAATTCTGGGAAGTGATGATCTCGATGCGGTCGCCGTTATTGATCTCATAATCAATAGTCACCAGCTTGCCGTTCACTCTGGCTCCCACCATGCGGTTCCCCACCGCAGAATGAATGCTGTACGCAAAATCGATGGTGGTGGAGCCCGCAGGCAGATTCTTCACCTCCCCGGAGGGGGTGAAGCAGTACACGCTGTCGGAAAACAAGTCCAGATCGTTCTTCAGCAGATTCATGAACTCCCTATTGTCCGACATGTCCCTCTGCCATTCCAGAATCTGACGCAGCCAGACCAGCTTTTCCTCCTCCTGAGCCGCCACCCGTTTCCCGTCGGAGGCTTCCTTGTACTTCCAATGGGCCGCTATGCCGTACTCCGCCGCCTTGTGCATCTCGAAAGTACGGATCTGTATCTCGAAGGGCTGCCCGGAGCTGCCGATCAGAGTGGTGTGCAGGGACTGGTACATATTGGGCTTAGGCATGGCAATATAGTCCTTGAACCTGCCGGGGATGGGCTTATACATCTCATGTATGACTCCCAGCGCCGCATAGCAGTCCTTGACGGACTCCACGATAATGCGCACCGCAAACAAGTCGTAGATCTGGTCCAGCGTCTTATCCTGATTCTTCATCTTTTTGTATATGCTGAAGAAATGCTTCACCCTTCCGTCGATCTTGGCTGTGATGCCTGCCTTCTTGATATGCTCGCTGACCTCGTCCACGATATTCTGGATGTATTTCTCCCGCTCGCTCTTGCGCACGGAAATTTTATCTACAAGATCATAATATACATCCGGCTCCAGATATTTCAGCGACAAATCATCCAGCTCGATCTTGATCTTGCTGATGCCGAGCCGCTGGGCGATGGGGCAGTATATCTCCAATGTCTCCTTGGCAATACGCTGCCGGCTCTCCGGCGTCTTGTACTGCAGCGTGCGCATATTGTGGAGTCTGTCCGCCAGCTTGATCAGGATCACCCGGATATCCTTGGCCATGGCAAGGAACATCTTCCGCAGATTCTCCGCCTGCATCTCCAGCTTTACGTCGGACTGGTCGACCCCCGTGGAAAGGGGGATCTTCTCCAGCTTAGTGACCCCGTCCACCAGCAGCGCCACGTCCGCGCCGAATTCCCGGATCAGATCCTCCTCGCTCATGACAGTGTCCTCCACCACATCGTGAAGAATCCCTGCAATGATGGTCTCCTTATCCAGCTCCAGCTCCGCCAGTATGATGGCCACGTTCAAGGGATGTATGATATATGGCTCACCCGACTTGCGGAACTGATCCTTATGGGCATCAGCCGCAGTATTGTACGCTTTTTCAATCATTGAGATGTCATCACTCGGATGGTATTTATGCACACAGCGAATGAGCTCCTGATACAGCTCCTCAGGATTCACGAATTCATGGGAATCACTCATTTTTCCATCGTCAAAAATATCCTCAATCTTCTCTTCTGCCATAGACTACCCGTGCCTTCCTGCCTCTGCTCCGCCGCCCTGGGCTGCCCTCAAAACCCTATCTGCCTTGCCGGTATTATTTTCCCGGATAGCAGATCGCTGATTCCAGACGATAGCCTGCGATCTTCTCTCTGCCTTTCAGCCCCGCCAGCTCCATCAGCACCACAACGCCCACTACCTCGCCGCCCAGCTCCTCCACAAGCCTGATCATAGCCTCCGTAGTACCCCCTGTGGCGATCAGGTCATCCACGATCAGCACTTTCTGTCCCGGTTTGATGCTGTCCTTATGCATCTCGATGGTGGCGCTGCCGTATTCGAGATCATAAGATACGGAAACCGTCTCCCGGGGAAGCTTTCCCTTCTTGCGGATCAGTACAAAGGGCTTATTATTATTATAGGCAATGGGTGTTCCGAAAATGAACCCTCTGGACTCCGGTCCCACCACCACGTCATACTCCAGATCCTTCACCAGCTCTTCCATGGTGTCCACCGCAAGCCGCAGCCCCTGAGCATCCTGCAGCACGCTGGTCACATCCCGGAAAATAATCCCCTTCTCCGGAAAATCCGGTATGCTCACCACATATTCTTCCAATTTTTTCATGTCTAGTATACCCCTCCTATGTACATTTAATAATTCTTTCTGCCATCCACGAAATATTTGATGATGTCGCTCCTTGTGACAATACCGATAAACACGCTTCTATCGTCGATGACCGGCACGAAATTCTGGCTCTTGGCCTGCTCCAGCAGATTCTCCATCGCCGTGTCGATGCACGCCGCCTTCACCTTTCCATTCTGCAGGAAATCCCGTACCGTCAAATGCTCCAGACTCTTCAGGGTGATATCTTCCAGATTCTGATTGTAGGCAAGAATGTTCCACAGAAAGTCGGCCACGCTGACCACCCCCACGTACCTATCCTCTTTGTCGATGACCGGGATGGCCGTAAAGCCGCTCCTGCGCAGCTTCTCCAGCCCCTGCCGCAGAGTCATATCGTCCCGCAGATAAGCCACCTCCGCCTTGGGCAATAAAAACGATGCTATGTTCACTGTTTTGCTCCTTACCGATTATCTATTCCGCCGCCGGAGAGGCGCCATCCCTCCGTATGGAAAGCCCCTGCCTTGACTTTTACCAAAAAGAACTCTTTCCTATGGAAAAGAGCCCTTTATCTGCCTGCATATTGTAATAATACCGCTGTCCCCATCCTATTTGGAAGCATCCTTGGAGACTCTGCCGCAGCACTTCTTATACTTCTTGCCGCTTCCGCAGGGACAAGGATCGTTGGGATATACCTTGGCCTCCTTCACGATGGTGGTGGAAGCCTTCTGCTCCTTGTAGAGCGCCTTCCTTGTCTCCTCGTCGAAAATGTCCTTCCACTCCTCCAGATTGTACAGCCAGTCGGCCTCCGCCGCCACCATGTTCTTATACAGACTCTCCTTGTGAAAACCAAGGTTCACCTGCGTGTCCTCCTCCATCTCCTCGATGGGATTGGACTCCACCAGACTGTCGTTGATGCCGTCAAGGAAACCGGTCATGGTCATGAGAGACACCTGATACTTGTCCGCCAGCTCTTTCACCGTCCCCGTCACCACTTCCTCCGGGTTCTTCAAAAGCTGGGCATATATCTCCTTCTCCTCCTGAAAATAAGACGCCCACAGCCTCTGCAGCTTATCCTTTCCTACAGATTCGTCATATGCAATGCTTCTCCACTGCTCCAATAATGCCATATCGATACACCACCTTCTTTTTTTATCGCACCGGATCGCCCACACCGCGTCCGGCAGGACTCTCCAAAACAACCGTCGCCATTATCAGTATATAACAGAATGTCCTTTTGCACAACAGAAAAATTTTTTCTATAAAATGATATCCCCGTGTATAAATATCTTTTTTCGTGCAACACTATTCAATGTCAAGGAACCCCTCCTTTGATGGTACAAAGGATAAAGATAATACTTAATCCTCCCCTTTAAGAATCCCGGGCTTTGCGAATAGTGCAGGCTCGGGGTTTTTTCGCATTTCAGAGGTTGTTTTAGCCCGTTTTGACTCACCTTTGACTCACCCCCTGCCCTTTTCAGAACAGATTTGCTATTTTGCGTATCTCCTCGGCTTTCTGGTCTGGAAGAACATGAGCGTACAAATCCATGGTCATTGCAAGCTTGCTGTGACCTAGAATCGCTTTCAGCGTCTGAGGGTTCATTCCATTTTCGATACAGCGGGTTGCAAAAGAGTGCCGGAAGGTATGCATGGTGATATGCTCAAATTCGATTCCGCCTTTGTTGATTTTCTTTACGATTCCGTCAATGCTGTTTTTCAAATATTCTTTATCTATCGGTGTCCCTACAGCGGTAGTGAAAACCAGATTTTCCAATCCTTCCGCCGGATTCCATAATTCTCCAAGCCGCAATCTGCTTTCCTGCTGCCATATTTTTTGACGCTTCAACAATGTGCGTACATTTTCCATCATAGGAATATCCCGATAACTGCTGCCCGTCTTTGGCGTGTCCAAAGCATACTCTTTCCCCGATTTAATCAGGGTATGTCTCACGGCTATGATTTCCTTGCCGAAATTCACATTTTCCCAAGTAAGCGCCTTTATCTCGCCGCCACGCATACCCGTTGACAGCGCAAACTCAAATATGGGCGCATACTGACTGCCCGCAGCATATTCCAGAAATACCTTCTGCTCTTCTCTGGTAAGCACCCTCCTTTCTTTATGCGCTGCTTCTTTGGGCAATGTGGCAAGGGGAACCGGATTCTTACTTATCAGTTGGTTTTTATAGGCCTGCTTATACATCCCTCCCAGCACAATAGAAACAATCTCTATGGTATTTCTGTGCAGTCCTTGCTTATGCAAATCATTATAAAGCTTTTGGATATGCTCTGGACGCACATCTTTTAACTTCAATTTTCCAAGTCTGCCTGCTATGTAGTTGCCGTAGAAAGAAGTATAAGTTTTGACGGTTCCTTGCTTGACCGTAGATTCCTTGTATTGCTCCATCCATGTTCGGAACCATGCATCTACCGTCAGATTTGTTTCCTTCTCATATAATCCATGTCTAGTCTCATACTTCAAATCATCCAGCTTTTCTTGTGTTTCTTCCACGGTCTTTCCGTAAACCGTATAGGTATCTCCCAAATACTTGAATCTGCCGATATATCTTCCATCCTTTCTCAGCATAATCCCTTGGGGCAGTTCTTTTCCAGTCTTTGCAACTGCCATGCCTCCATCCTCCTCTCAAATAAGTACACACTCTTCTTTTGTATGCCCATCCCATTGTTCATCCAGCCATTCGTCAAAGACTATTCTGTCAACCAGTATTTTCCTTCCTATACGGATAATCGCTCCTGATTGTCGGGCAAGCTTTAAAGCATTATTCCGTCCAATGCTGAAATACTCTTGAAACTCATTGATTGTAAGGCAGCGTTTTTCATCCAGACGAGTGGCTTCTTTCAATTCTTTGTTTCCCCCTTCTTCATTCTCTGACATAATATATGGCTTCCTTTTTTGATTTTTCATGCACAAAGTCCTCCAATTTGTATTACATTCAGAAACAAATGCAAAAAGCAATCATGTGTTTGCATTACCCTTGTGTTTACGTTTGTATAAAAAAATAATTCGCATTGACATTAACGTAATACGAATAGAAATATGCATGATAAAAAATTTCATGTAATACATTTTGCTAATCTTGTTATTTATATTTATGAATTTAGGATTTTCTTCACTATCCATATGTCAATATAGAAGAAACCATAGAGAATAAGGATGTATAAACATATTAAAATCTAAAATATAAAGTATAAAATATAAGCTTATCGTAATGGAGGAATAATATGAACAAAAATAAGACTATATCACTTCGGGTGACAAAAGAAGAATATGATAGGATAAATAGTCTTGCCCAGCAAAACAATTGCACTATGAGTGATTATATCGCTCGGCAAAGTCTGCCAAAAAGCGGCAGCAGTAATACAGATTTAACCATTGTTCCACACATAAGAACACTCTTGTCCAAACTGGAATACAAGTTACTCTCCAAAAAAGACTACATCAAAGAAATGAGGCGGCTGTTAAATGGCTGAAAAATATTTACAAATTGTGAAAGGAAAATATGACAAGGAATCTGCCATTTTCTATGTGATAAGATATGTCAGAAATCCTAAAAAGAATCCTCATGGAATATCAAATATCCATGAGGAGGAAATTCTGATATTAACAAAAGAATTCCTGCAAGTCCAAAAAAGATACCGCAATGAAAAGGGAAGGCGAGTCTATCATTTTTACCTGAGTCTGTCAAAAGAATACAACCTATCCTATGACGCTTACTTTAATATCGCTTTCCAGATTGTTGACTACTTCAGCGATTACCAAATAGTATTTGGACTTCATGAGTTTGACAATGATGGGCTGCCTTGCAACAAGCATATCCATTTTGCTTTGAATCCCATCAATTACAAAACGGGAAAGCGGATTAAAATGAACAAGGAACGCTTGTTTGAGCTTCACAGAATCATAGATTCTATTGTGACGGAATATTCCACTGATTAACCGCCTCGGTGAAAGCATCCGCCAAAATTGTATAATATGGTTTTTTATCTCGCTGTAACACATTCGCAGTGCTATTTTTCTGTTGCTTTAAGTAACCGTATTTTTTCAAAATCGCTATCATTTTTCGCTGACTGATTTTTGGCATTTTCTCTTTTTTAACATTTTCACTGAATTTCTCGTACCATACAGCTTGCATATAGTAACACCTTTCCTTTTCTCCTCTTGGCTCGTTTCCCTCAAACAGCCACTCTTCCTTCTGTTTCAAGGATTTTTGAATCAATTGGTGCAGGCGCAAAAGATATCCCATCTCCTGCTCTGGCGTGGGCTGTTCCCCTTGTGTCTGCCGTTTTGAATGCTCTGTTTGCCCGATATTTACTATATTATCCCGATATAAGGAAAGCAATTTCTCCCCTTCCTCTTTTTGAAACTGCTTTATGAAATCGCAGAAAAATTTCAAAGCTGCATACAGCAAAAATAAGGGAAGATTTTTTTCCACCCATTCTTCCCCAAAGTCCTTTCGGGCATCCAACAAGTTCCCATATTCTTTGTTCAAAGTAAAATTGCGCTCGCTATTCATAGACACATCTCGCAAGTATAGTACAAACGAAAATAGCAGCACTGCCATTTGCTCGTGCAACTTGCGGGCTGTTTCTCTGTCCTTAATAGAAAACGGCAGCAGCACTCTGTCCACATTGAAGTTTGCTATTTCGTCCGCATTGATTGGAGTATCGTTTATGAAAACAGGATAAACAAACAGCTTCATAGCCTCTCTATTGTGATACAGTTCTTTCACAATTTTAGAAGACTTCATCATATGGTCGGTCTTACTGGTTACAATAATAGGAACGCTGCTATATTTTTTCACCTTATCTACCGTTGTTTTCATGGACGTGGCTGAGACATGGTGCTTCGTAGATATGATAGTCCAGCTAGTCTTCGGCTCTTGAAATACATTGCACAATATATTTGCTATCACTTTGGCTTTATCTGTATCCTTGCCATATATGCAGGCAGAGAAAAACAATGCATCCCGATTTTCCACAGACTCCAGACAGCTTTCATAATACTCTTTATTATACTCACATCCATAATCCCATACCAGCGCATGAATTGTATACGCAAATATGCCTATCAAAGCAGGGTCAGAAAAGAGAAAATCATATAGTTCCTTGCATTGATTGAACCCAAATAGTATTGCAGAAAAATCTTCCCCGCTCCTATGCTTCTTAAAGACAGCGTTTCCAAACATGTCCTCAATAAACGAAAAATTAAAACAACCCCTTTTTGTCAGGGAATAAAACTCTTTTCCACCATTTTCCTTTTTCCAACCACAATTAGTAAAAATATGGCTATTCCTATTCAGGTAATCTTTAATATAGTACCTGATATAGCGTTCAAAGAGCTTCGTCAATTCTCCTTTATTTTTTACCCATTTGTCTTTATATAGTTCCCCTATCAGGTCTTGAATTTCCTCCCTCTCAATCTCTGTCTGCTGTTTCACCCCATATACAAATAATTCGAACTCTGCTTTTCTGTCCTCGCTGTCTTCCAGAACAAAACAAAGTTTAAACCATATCGCTGCTCCATCGTCTCCCCACTGCCATTCCCAATCTTCCTTTTTTATTTTAGGAATATATTTGGCTATTAGTTCTTTTTCCCCTGACAGATTTAAAACAATCTCACCGTTGCAGCAATCATATTGTTTTTTATACCCACTGATTTCCTCCAAAAAATCCTGAAATGATAATCCCATGCTATTCCCTCCGCTGTATAAATAATACCTACAGTATATTCCTCCAAAAAAGAGAAGACAACTGAAATCTTCCCTTTTTGTTTACTTTACTTCTTTGCTACCCATTTATCTATTGCCTGAACCAGTGCCATAACTGCTGCCAATGCCATTTTTGCTGCTACTTTCATTACCTCTTTTTTCACTGCATTCACCTCCATAAGAAAAGAAGCACCCTCTCAACAAAGGTGCCTCCCATTTTCGCTCCATCTTTTATGCATTATCTTTTATGCATTACCTTTTATTCATTACCTTTTGAATAATCGCAATTGGAATGAATATCCATCCCAGACAAAATACCGTTGCAAATTTTTTCCCATAAAAGGCAGCCGAATCCGTCACAAAATATGTGTGCTTTGAATACCATACTTTGTTTGCCGCCCACCATGCGGTTGGTATATACGCTAAAACCGCAATTCCAAGTAACATATCCACTTTTGCTCTCCTCCTTTTGTTCTTCATTGTCTGCATATTTTAGTATATAGGTGTGGACTGCAGTCCATTTATGCGCTCTCGACATTCCCCTTGTCAGAACCGCCTTTTCGCTTAAATATATAGGCTCTCGCTATCAAAACACCCCAAAGCAGAAATAAGAATATCGTAATCATAATGCCTGAAAGCGCTTCTTCAAAATCTGCATCCTCCATCCCCATAAGCACAAGAGAAATCACATATGTAATCACACAGATTATAAACAATATGAAACATAGATTCAGTTTCTCATGTTCTTCTCGAACTTTTAAACCGATAACTCCGCTGAGAAGAAGAAACAAAGACGCTATCGCCATCACAATTGTACTAAAATAAAATCCCTCAGAAGCCGTATACATGATACGCATCACCAAACCGAAAATGCCATCCAGAATCAACAGAACTGCCGTATTTGCCACTATGTCATACGGTGTCTGTTTTTTCCAATTCTCTCGTTTTTCCAATTTTTTCATGTTGCTATTCTCCCTATCATTTTCTAAACTTCATGCGCCGCCTATAATCCTTCGTAATTTGAACTGCTCTCCCCCTTCCTCCATAATTTTCTGTCCACACTGCTTCAAGCTTTTAGCACCGATTATCCTTGATAATCTGCCGCAGCCTTCGTTCCGTATAGCCAAACCTTGATGCAGTATCCCTGACATTTGCGTTTCCTTCTACTTGCGACAGAATATACTCATGTGTATACAGCTTTTTGGGCAAAGTAATCTGCTGTCCCTGAAAGACATTGTGAAGCGCAATTGTCGCATCCACCCCGATAATTTCCGCAATGTCCTTGTATACACCCACAAAGTCCTCAGGCTTTACATTGCCTCGCTGCTTCATTTTTCGCCTCCTTTCGACATTTTCAGCATACTTCTTTTCTAAGTGTAATTGCACTCCTCTTTTTCCTTGAAATTTTCCTTATGAATTTCAGACTTCTGCTATAGCAAATGAAAAAGACAAAATACTCTTTTGCAAGTATTCTGTCTTCTCTGCCCATCCATATTTCGCTAGAATCTGACTCACCTTTGCCACTTCGTCCATAAACTGCCATAAACAGCTATAAACCATATAAGGCCAAGAATAAGCCTATTGCTGCATCTGTAAACAGCAATAAACTACCACAAATTTGACTTTCTAAATCCTCCCCTTTATGAGTGGCCGAAAGGCCACCCCATTAATCCCGGGCTTCGCGTTTGGTGCAGGCCCGGGATTTTTTCGCATTCCTTTGGCTGGTTTACACTGTTTTAACTCACCCCCTGCCCTTTTTAAGACAGTCTCATTCTGCTTGCTGGACTATATTATTTCCACAATGTCCTCAGCCCCATGAAAGGCGGCCAAATCTTGCAATGCAAGCCCGATCCCCTTGTGATCCCTAAACGCGGAATCGAATATGTTTTTCTCCTTTATTAAGAATCTCTTGGTCCGCCACTCCATCTTGCAGTCAAAATACCCTACAAACCGGTTTCCAACAAGGATTGAAAGCGGCCATTTCATGCCCTTTTTCTTGAAATATTCAAATGTATAAGAATAATCAAAAAATGTTTTCAGCCATGTTTGGTCCCGCACAAGAATATCCATGGGGGAAATGAGACGAACCTCTTCGCTGTCCCCCTCTGCGCATCTATCAAGCAGGTATGTCTTTGACCAATGGATGTAATATGACTTTTTCCCCACCTTCACCGGCGCTATTTTCCCTTCCTGCTCCAAAGCAGAAAAGAAGGGCTTGACTTCGGCAGTGGGAATTCCCGTTATATGCGATATATGCACGGGATATGTCACCCCAAAAGAAGCTATCAGCTTTTCTATAATTATGGATCTGGCTCTGTTTTTATCCATTCCGGAGTTTGGCCATTCCTTAATGCCTATGTTTTCCTTGAGGATATAAAGAGGTTCTTTGAATGTACCCGGATTTCTGCCGCAGGTCACCAAATCTGTCTTGCGTTTCAGCCTATAAAATGCACGGAATATGGGCAGCTCAAAGCCAAGATCGCCTGCTCTTCTTGCTTTTACATAGGCATGCCATTCATCGGATAAGTGCAGGCACTCCCAAATCTGATTGGTGGTCATACCGGGCTGGTTCTTAAGCCCCTTCCTCAATTCCTCTTCCGCGGCCAGATCCTCCGGGCCGCTCGCCGCCGCTAACCAGCTTTCATCCGAAGACCCCCATCTTACAACATCTTTGAGGGCGGCACGGTAAACTGCAAATTCATCGGTGGGAACAAAAAACATATTGCGCTTGAAAGCAAATGCTTCCGTAATTTTAAATTCTTTATACGCCGCAGTATCCAAGTCCCCCACAGAAAAATCTTTTTTTCTGTTCCAAAGCATCATATAATGGTTCAAATGGATGGTGGGGTTCGGATCATACTGCAAACCGCATATATCCGAGACGATATCCTCAATACTGTCGGTGCATCTTTTGTCCAAATGCTGGCTTGAAACAATTACATTGCGGATGACTGATTTTTCATCATAAACTTCGGCGCCCATACCTTCTCACCCCCTGAAAATATCATATTAAAAACTGTCCTGCCAAAATACCGCTTCCGCTGCCCATATACATCCGCGCCCCAGACGCATATTTTTGCAGGCTCTATTTTAATGTCTGACCCGCTTTAGGCCCGCTTTTGACTCGCCCTTGACAATCCCTGCTGCCAAGCTTATAATATGCCCTGCCAGAGCCTGTCCGGGCAGCGCGCCGTCAGGCCCGCCGCCGTAAAAGACGGATCTGTTTATCAAAGAACATAAAAAGAGGTGTTTCCAATGTCCAATCCATTTTCAAGAACTGAGATCTTATTCGGCAAGGATGCCATGGAAAGGCTCGCCACCGCGCGGGTCGCCGTGTTCGGTGTAGGCGGGGTAGGCGGCTATGCGGCGGAGGCTCTGGCCCGTTCAGGCATAGGCGCCATGGATCTCATAGACAGCGACATCATATGTGAAAGCAACATAAACCGACAGCTCCATGCCACCTGGCGCACCATAGGACGGTACAAGGTAGACGTTGCCGCAGAAAGGATCGCTGAGATCAACCCTGATGTAAAGATATGCGTACACAAAGTATTCTACCTGCCTGAGACCGCAGACAGCTTCCGCTTTTCCGAATATGACTATATAATAGACGCCATAGATACCGTCACCGGAAAAATCGCTCTGGTGATGAACGCAGCTGCTTCCGGGACACCTATCATCAGCTCTATGGGAGCCGGAAACAAGCTGGATCCCACGGCCTTTCAGGTGGCCGATATCTACAGCACATCCGTCTGCCCTCTGGCCAAGGTCATGCGGCGGGAGCTGAAGCGCAGAGGCATAAAGGCGCTGAAAGTAGTCTATTCACAGGAGGCTCCCCACACGCCGTTGGAGGAGACGGCGGATGACGCCCCAAAGCCTGCCTCCTTCTCCCCCGCTCTCCCAGAAAAAAACAACGGCCACAAGCGGGTTCCCGGCAGCAATTCCTTCGTCCCGCCCGTGGCCGGGCTGATCATCGCAGGAGAGGTCATAAAGGATCTGGCTCTCCGCCAAACTCATCCTATGCTCTGAAAGAAGCTGTCGATATTGCCTTTCAGCTCCTGAGGCTGTGCCGTCTTCAGCAGATATCCCGCCGGCTTCAGGGGGATCAGCTTCTGAATCCGCTCCCTATCCACCGTTCCCGTGAGGAAGATGACCGGAATCTTGGTAAGCTCTTCCTCCGCCCGAATCATCTCCAACACCTGCTTGCCGTCACAGACAGGCATCTCATAATCAAGCAGCACCAGATCCGGCTTGTTCAGAATCATGGATCTAATGGCCGCCACGCCGGATTTCGCCAGCGATACCTCATAATCCTTTTCAAACAGCTGCTTCATGGCCTGAAGAACCACCCCGGAATCATCTACGATCAGAATCTTCTTTTTCTCCGCCGTCTCCTTCTTGTCGAGATATTTCTTGATCTCGGCCATGGCATTTTCCGCCTTGATGGACGTCTCCTCCCCGTCCTTCAGCAGATGGGGAGCAGCGATGCAGTAGGCGAAATATCCCATTCCCGTGTCAAAAAGCAGGCTGCACTGCGGGCTCTGCCGCTCGAACATCCTCTGAAACTGCGTATAGGTCAAAAGATTCTCATCCTTCACCTCAAGCTTCCCCACAGCCGGGAAATGCGCCATGATGCGCTCCACAAATTGTCTGGCCGTATATCTGGTGGCGTTCATCATCATCACGTCCAGTCTGTCCGATTCGGAGCCCATCATGCTGCCCACCGTTCCTACGATCAGCCTTTCCTCGAAAACCAGAAAGAACTCCCACTTCTCGCCCTTATCGGATCCATAGACCAATCTATAATAAACTCCCTTTCCAAACTTTTCCCCGCCGTAGCTCTCACCGATCACCTTTGCGTCAAGCTGGAACAGCTCCTGCAGCAGCTTGATGATCGTCTTCTTCATAGCCGTCTGCTCCTCCTCCGGCAGCAGTCCGGTCCACATGCTCTCAGCATTCCCCACAATGGCCCGGTCCTCCGTCAGGGTGTGGCCGATGAGCCAGCCTGCGCAGACTCCCAGAAAGTGCCTGACCGCCTCCGCCGAATAGTCCGTCATAGCCAGCTCCTTTTCTATTTCCGGAAGGGTCTTCTTGCGGAAGGTATCGTGCAGCCTTCTATGCATGTCATATCCTTCGTAGCCGATGGATGCCATATAGACCTCCTCCTCGGCAAAATGCTTCATGGCATGGCCCTTGAAGAATTTGATCCCCTCCTGATATGCCCATTTGCTCTTCTCATCGTTCTCATCGTAGGCAGACAGCTTATTCATGATACTGAAAAGCTTCCTATGCTCCCTATCGATAATCTCCACACCTAAATTATATCTTTCCTGCCAAACAAACTGCTGCCCGCCCATTTCATCCTCCTTGATTATCGTGATGCAGAATGAATGCACAAAAGGCCAAAGAACTTCCGTCTCCTTCGGCCTATCTTGCCTTCCACATCCGATTATATCTTCTTTCATGGTTCATTTCAACCACTTTTGCGCTTTTTTAGCACCCTTTCCAAACATGTTTTTTCTATGCGAACGCCTTCTATATGAAAAGCATATAAAAAAGAGACCCCCTCACTTGTGGGAACCCTCTGGGTGTGCTATAATCTGAATGTACTCAACTTGTGGGACAATAAAGATTGCCCACTTCCTTGAAGGGAGGCTGTCATGAAAAAAGAAAACTCTGACAACGGCAATGCTCTTAAGGACACGCCAAAAAGGAAATGCACATCCAAGCAGGTGGCCGCCATCATAGGCATTGCGCTGCTGGTTCTGCTTTATATCTCCACCCTGATAGCCGCCATAGCGGACAGCTCTTCTACGGGTGTCTGGTTTCGGGCAAGCCTATTCGCCACAATGGCGCTGCCATTTCTGATCTGGATCTATGTGTGGATGTATGGCAAGCTCACGGGAAAACGCATTGCCGCCGATCCGCCTTCCCCTTCAGAGGAATCCGCTGCGGAGGGATCCTGCTCTGCCCCGGAAATGGCTTCCGGTGAATCTTCTCTCCCCACAGCTGACTTAAAAGAATCCATTCCTGCCGCGGAAAAAATGCCGTAGGGTCTTCCCCTGCGTCACTTTTCCGCAAGATACCCTTCCAGTTCCTTCTGTGCCTGCTCCCTCGTCTCGAAGCAGATTCCCCGAAACCCAAGTTCTTCCGCCGCCGTCACGTTCATGGGCGTATCGTCCAAAAACACGGACTCCTCCGCCTTCAGATCATATTGCCGCAGAAGCCTCAGATATATCTCCGGATCAGGTTTCACCACCCGCTCCTGATAAGACAAGATCCCTCCGTCCATAAGAGGAAGGAAATCCAGAGCCTCCATGCAGTCCACATAGGCCTTATGGGAAAAATTGGACAGATAGTACAACCTATATCCTCTTTCCTTCAATTCCTTCAGCCACGGAATGGCGTAATCTCTCTTTGTCACCATGCCCTTCACACTTCCGTAGGCAAGGCGCAGCTCCTCTTCGATCTCCGGATCCAGCTTGATAAATTCCCTGATCAGCCGCTCCTCGTCCCATACCCCTCTGTCGATCTCGTACCAGAGCGGCGTCATAACAGAGGCTCTGGCAATGCGCTCCACCATCTCCTCCTGAAATCCCTTGTCCTGCAGAAATCCTCTCCAGCGAAAATCCGTCAGCACGTTCCCTATGTCAAACACAATATTGCGAATCATTCTTATCCCTTTCTATATCCTTCTTGAGACCTATTCCAGCGCTTTAAGCCGCCTCCCCGAAATTGAATTCAGGCTCCATGATTCCTCATTGTCCTCATTGCGCCTCGTGCCTGCTCTCCGAACCCTCATGGCTTCCGGCTCCATCCCGCATGATCTCCAAGAGCTTCCCAGCCGCCGCAGACAGCGGCGCCCGATTGCTGGTGACAACGCAGAACTGCCTTTTGGGAATCATCTTGTTGAAGCGAAGCTCGAAGAGCCTGCCTGACATCAGCGCCTCCGCGGCAAAATCCCTGACCACACAGCCTATCCCCAGATTTCTCAGTGCAAACTGCACGATCATATCACTGGTGGCCAGCTCAAACTCCGGCTGCAGCACGATTCCGCTGCCGGAAAGATATTTGTCCATATAGCTTCTGGTGCTGGTGTTGCCGCCCAAAAAAATCATGGGAAGGCTCTCCAGCTCCTGAAAGTCCATCATCTTATTCTTGTAGGACATAAACCGCCTTCCGGCCACGAACACATCCTCGATCTCCCTCACGGGCTCACTGCAAATGTCCCCCTCCTGCCCGAAGGGCGTGCTTACCACGCCGAAATCGATCTTTCCGTTCCGCAACAGCTCCAGCGTCTCCGGCGTAGGCGCATTGGCTACAATGACCTTGATTTTCGGATATTTCTCATGGAATATTTCCAGAAACGGCAGCAGATAGAACCGCAGCGTCATGTCGCTGGCGCCGATATGCACCTCCCCCAGCTCCAGATTCAGCATTTGCCCCAGCTTCTCCACGCCCTGCTCTATCTGCTCATACCCTTTTTCCACATAGGAATACAGAAGCCTCCCCTCCCCGGTCAGCCGGACTCCCTTGGCCTCCCTTTTGAATAGGGAAACCCCCAGAGTCTGCTCCAGCGCCTTCAGAGACTGGCTCACCGCAGGCTGGGATATGGACAGTTCATTGGCTGCCCCTGTGACGCTCCCCGCCTTAGCCGTATAATAAAAGACCTTGAAATATTCCAGATTTCCGACCATAAGCCTCCGCTTTCCTGCCTTCCTCCCGTCCCCGAAGATTCTGCCCAAATTTTCGGCGCCGCCCGGACCCAAACATGCCCAAAGGCCTTTTGGGGCCAAGGCTCAGGCCGGAAACTGTTCCTTCCGGAAACTCTTTTTAAAAGCTCTGCCCGCCGAGCCTGCTTTCCCTATAGATGATATCCTCCCGGCCCGGCCCATTGCTGACCATGGTAATAGGATACCCGATCTTATCTTCAATGAACTCTATATATTTCCTGCAGTTCTCAGGCAGCTCCTGATATTTCCTTATGCCCCGGATATCGCACTTCCAGCCCGGAAGGGTCTCAAGCACCGGCTTCGCCTTGGACAGCCTGCTTGTGACGGGAAAGTCCTCCGTAATCTCTCCGTCGATCTCGTAGCCTATACAGACGGGAATCTCATCCAGATACCCCAGCACATCCAGCACAGTGAATGCCACGTCCGTAGTGCCCTGCAGACGGCAGCCGTACTTGGATGCCACGCAGTCGAACCATCCCACCCGTCTGGGACGTCCTGTGGTCGCACCGTACTCCCCTCCGTCGCCGCCCCTGCGCCGAAGCTCCTCCGCCTGATCTCCGAACAGCTCGGATACGAAGGCCCCTGCGCCCACAGCGGAAGAATAGGCCTTGCACACCGTCACGATCTGCTTGATCTCATAGGGAGGCAGCCCTGCGCCGATAGCTCCGAAGGCCGCCAGCGTAGAGGAGGACGTGACCATGGGATAGATGCCGTGATCCGGATCCTTCAGCGTTCCAAGCTGCCCCTCCAGCAGCACCGTCTTTCCATCCTTCAGAGCCCGATCCAAAAATGCGGAGACATCGCATACATAAGGCTCCACCATGGCCCTATACTCATGCAGCTCCTTCAGCAGCTCCTCCGGGTCAATGGGAGGCTTGTGGTAAAGATGCTCGAACACCACGTTCTTCAGCTCACAGACCCGGTTCACCTTCTCCCTCAGCGTCTCCTCGTCGAACAGCTCGCTGACCTGAAAGCCGATCTTTGCATATTTATCCGAATAAAAAGGAGCGATTCCCGACTTGGTGGAACCGAAGGACTTTCCTCCCAGCCTCTCCTCCTCGTACTGATCCAGCAGAATATGATAAGGCATGACCATCTGCGCCCGGTCGGACACCAAAAGCTTCGGCTCAGGCACCCCTCTGTCCGTGACGGAATTAAGCTCCCTAAACAGCAGAGGAATGTTCAGCGCCACCCCGTTTCCGATCACATTGCTGATATGGCTGTAAAACACTCCTGAGGGCAATGTGTGCAGCGCGAACTTTCCATAATCATTCACGATGGTATGCCCCGCATTGGCGCCGCCCTGAAACCTTATTACAATATCCGCCTCCTGAGCCATCATGTCGGTGATTTTTCCCTTGCCCTCGTCACCCCAGTTCGCTCCAACAATTGCCTTAACCATTTTGTTTGTCCTTTCCTCCATTTCCTTTTGCTGCCCCATTGGGTTACTGCAACATTATACTATACCGGATATTATAAGTAAAATCAATATATATTATATATATCATAATTAGAAATTATATTATTCTTTCACCTTTACATTTGTCCAGAGTGCCGATACAGCCCTCTTCCTATGCCACACCAACAGCAGGAGACAAGGCCTCCCCGACTCCGGGCACAAGAAAACCTGCCTCTGAAAAAACAAGCTTGATTTTTCTCTTATTATGCAATACACTTAAGGACAAGAAAACTCAATATCAGTCTCGCAGAAAATCCTCCCCCTTAGGGGGCGCTGGAGCGGAGAGACGGAACTGGAATAGGAGGAAAACATGAGCATTCAGGATTTTAAGCCCATCAAGGAGGGCAAGGTACGCGAAATTTACGATAACGGCGACACTCTGATTATGGTGGCCACCGACCGCATCAGCTGCTTCGACGTGATATTGAACAACCATGTGGACAAAAAGGGAACCGTCCTGACCCAGCTGTCCCGGTTCTGGTTTGATATGACCAAAGACATCCTGCCCAACCACATGCTCTCCGTGGACGTCAATGACATGCCCGAATACTTCCGCCAGAAGCAGTTCGACGGAAACAGCATGCTCTGCCGCAAGCTGGAGATTCTTCCCGTGGAATGCATCGTGCGCGGCTACATAACCGGAAGCGGATGGGCCAGCTATCAGAAGGACGGCACGGTCTGCGGCATTACCCTGCCTCAGGGCTTGAGAGAGTCCGACAAGCTGCCCCAGCCCATCTACACTCCTTCCACCAAAGCGGAAATCGGAGAACATGACGAAAATATCTCATTTGAGCAAAGTGTCGCCTATCTGGAAAAACGCTATCCCGGAAAGGGACAGGAATATGCAGAAAAGCTCAGGGACTACACTCTGGCCCTCTATGAGAAATGTGCAGAATACGCCCTGAGCCGGGGCATCATCATTGCCGACACCAAGTTTGAGTTCGGTCTGGACGAAGAGGGCCGCATCGTTCTGGCCGACGAAATGCTGACCCCGGACAGCTCCCGCTTCTGGCCTGCGGATGAATACGAGCCCGGCCACGGCCAGCCGTCCTTTGACAAGCAGTTCGCCAGAGACTGGCTCAAGGCCAATCCGGACAACGACTGGACGCTGCCTGAGGATGTGGTAAGCAAAACCATCCAAAAATACCTGCAGGCATATGAGCTGCTGACGGGAACCTCCTTATAATATTCACCAAGCTACCCCGGTGTCTCAACAGGCAATGCCTGCCAAGCAATACCTACAACAAAACATCCCTCTGCCAGAGGGCGTTCCGCCCCCAAGGAGGGATGTTTTCGTATAAAAGCATTTACCATATAGGGGGCCAAATCAGATCCCCAAGCCCCTATCCGGCTCAGGCTCTTTTCTTCAGCCGTATCTGCCTATCCATCACCGACGCAATTCTGGACTTCACCAGTTCCGCTATTTCCGATGTTTTCATTCCCGCATACTCTTCATAATATATGGGCGCGAGAAAATGCACCTGAGTCCTGACCTTCCGCAGGGAATTCAGTCCGAAGGGCTTGTAGGAATCCACAAGCGCCACCGGCACAATGGGCGCTCTGGCCTTGACAGCGCATTTGAAGGCGCCCGCCTTGAAATCCTGCAGGTCGTTATGATTGTGGTCATAACCTCCTTCGGGAAAGATGATGTACCTGCGCCCCCCCTTTACCTCCTCGGAGATTTTCAGGATCGTTTTCATCTGGTTCTTCATGTCGCTCTTGTCCAGCCTGCTGCCCTGCACCAGATCGATAAAGGAGTCTGCGATGGGAAGCTTGGAACGGTAGGCGTCCATGACGATGGTGCAGGGTCTGGGATGGGAGATCATGATCCCCAGAGTGTCATATTTTCCCTGATGGTTGGGATACATCACATAGCCGCCCTCCTTGGGCAGGAGCTCCTGCCCATGGCTCTCCGTCTTGATCCTCCCGTTGTGCATCATGATGGAGATGCACCTTCTGGCCATCTTATAGCGCCTTTCCTCCGGAAAATGCTCGCCCCGCCGTTGAATATATTTCGCCTTACAGACATAATAGATCACAAAAGGCAGCGAGACCGTCACCACATAAACCAATCTTACCATACGATCCACACCTCTAGTCAGTTCCCCTACATCATTCAGCCTTCCGCGCCGTCCCAGCAGTAGGTACACACCTTGTCCCTGTCAATTCCGATTGATGCTATCATATCATCCAGCCTATGATACCGCAGGCTGGTGAAATTCAGCTTTTTGCCGATACGCTCTATCATCTCTTTGTATTCAGCCGTATCGGGATCCACATAATATTTCAAGTCTATCTTTCTGCCCTCCTGCTCCATCTCCTTCATGACCCGTCTTGCTATGAGATCCATCTCTGAGGCCGATCTGGAAAAGTTCAGGTATTTACAGCCAAACAAAAGCGGCGGACATGCCGGACGGATATGCACTTCCCTTGCACCGCTCTGATATAAAAATTTCGTGGTCTCCCTCAGCTGCGTTCCCCTGACGATAGAGTCGTCTATCAGCAGCAGGCTCTTGTCCTGTATAAGATCCTGCACGGGAATCAGCTTCATTCTGGCGATCAGATCTCTCTTGGTCTGGATGGTGGGCATAAAAGAACGGGGCCACGTAGGCGTATATTTGATGAACGGTCTGGAAAAGGGGATCCCTGACCTATTTGCATAGCCGATGGCATGGGCGATACCGGAATCCGGAACTCCCGCCACAATGTCGGGCCGAGCATCGTCCCTCTCCGCCAGCAGCGTGCCGCAGTTATACCGCATCTTCTCCACGCTGATGCCCTCGTAGGAAGAGGAGGGATATCCATAATACACCCAAAGGAAGGCGCATATTTTCATATTCTTTCCCGGCTGCACCAAAGTATGCACCCCTTCCGGAGTCACCACGGCGATCTCTCCGGGGCCCAGCTCCCTGTCTGCCACATACCCCAGATTCAGATAGGCGAAGCTCTCAAAGGAGACGCAGTATGCCCCCTCCTTCCTGCCTATGGAAACGGGAGTTCTTCCCAATGCGTCCCTTGCGGCATAAATGCCCTTTGGCGTCAGTATCATCATGGTCATGGAGCCCTCTATGACGCTCTGGGCATACTGAATGCCCTCCACCAGATTGTCCTTCTGATCGATGATGGAAGCCACCAGCTCCGTGGCGTTGATGTCTCCCCCGCTCATCTCCATGAAATGGGTATGGCCGCTGGAAAACAGATCCTCCACCAGCTTGTCCACATTGTTGATCCTTCCCACGGTGACAATGGCATAGGGGCCGTGATGAGAACGTATGATCAGGGGCTGGGGTTCAAAATCGGATATACTTCCGATCCCCAGACTGCCATGCATCTGGCTTACTTCCTTGTCGAACTTCGTCCGGAAAGGGGCATTCTCTATATTGTGGATTGCCCTATCGAACCCCTCCTTCTTATCATAAACTGCCATTCCCGCCCGTCTGGTTCCAAGATGAGAATGATAGTCCGTCCCAAAATATAAGTCAAATACACAATCATCCTTGGATGCCACTCCAAAAAACCCGCCCATGGTCTATTCTCCCTTCTGCAAGTAACTTACTATAATGTCCCCGTCTTCTATGTCTTATGATACTCCGCAGCATTCCTATGGCGTCGCCCTAAACGTTGATCTGTGCCTTCACACCCAGAAGCTCCTTATTCTCCCGCAGCATGGGCCTGATCACACCCTCGAGGAAAACATCCACCTGCTCTCTGGAACGGCCCACGTACCTGGATGGCTCCATGGCCTTGCGCAGATCCTCCAGCGTCATGTTGAAGGCAGGATCCGCCGCGATCAGCTCCAGCAGATTGTTCTCCCTTCCCTCCACCTTCACGCTGCGCCCAGCCTCCATGGAAAGCTCCCGGATGCGCTCGTGCAGCTCTTGTCTGTTTCCGCCCCTCTTCACCGCATCCATCATGATGTTCTCGGTGGCCATAAAGGGCAGCTCGCTTTGAAGTCGCTTCTCTATGACCTTGGGATACACCACCAGCCCGTCCGCCACATTCAGGCACAGATCCAGAATGCCGTCCACCGCCAGAAAGCCCTCCGGAATGGACAGTCTCTTGTTTGCGGAATCGTCCAGCGTCCTCTCGAACCATTGGGTGGCGGAGGTGATTGCCGGATTCAATGCGTCTATCATCACATATCTGGAGAGAGACGCGATTCTCTCGCTCCTCATAGGATTTCTCTTGTATGCCATGGCTGAGGAGCCGATCTGGCTCTTCTCAAAAGGCTCCTCCACCTCCTTGAGATGCTGCAGAAGACGGATGTCATTGCTCATCTTATGGGCGGAGGCGGCGATCCCCGCCAGCACGTTGGCCACTCTGGTGTCCATCTTTCTGGAATAGGTCTGGCCGGAAACGGGGAAACATTCCTGAAAGCCCATCTTTGCGGCTATCATAGGATCTATCTTGTCGATGGTCTCCTGATCCCCGTCGAAAAGCTCCAGAAACGACGCCTGCGTGCCCGTGGTTCCTTTGGATCCCAGCAGCTTCATGCCCCCGAGGACATAGTCCACATCCTGCAGGTCCATAAAGAATTCCTGAATCCAGAGGGTAGCCCTCTTTCCCACCGTGGTGGGCTGGGCAGGCTGGAAATGGGTGAAGGCCAGCGTGGGCTGGGCCTTGTACTTGTCTGCAAAATCCGCCAGCACCCCGATCACGTTCACCAGCTTCTTCTTCACCAGACGCAGGGCCTCGGTCATGACGATAATGTCCGTATTATCCCCCACGTAGCAGGAGGTGGCTCCCAGATGGATGATCCCCGCCGCCTTGGGGCACTGCTGCCCATAGGCGTACACATGGCTCATGACGTCATGGCGAACCTCCTTCTCTCTGGCTTTGGCCACCTCATAATTGATGTCCTCCGCGTGGGCCTTAAGCTCCTGAATCTGCTCCTCCGTGATCACGGGCTTTCCGTTCTGGCTTAATCCCAGCTCCTTCTCCGTCTCCGCAAGGGCGATCCACAGCCGTCTCCAAGTGCGGAATTTCATGTCCGGCGAAAAAATATACTGCATCTCTCTGCTGGCGTAACGCTCGGACAAGGGACTTTCGTATCTGTCTGTACTCATATATGCTCTCCTTTATATGCAGCGGCGGCTTTCCTCCGCTGTCTTTGCATCCAAATGCTCTCGCCTTCTGCATATCCATGCAGCGGCAGTCGCCAAGCTCCAGTCCATAGAGCCTATCATAGCCTACCCAGAGCCGGAAGTCAATAGCCATCCCCTTGGCCCATGGCCTCCTTCCCCGTCTTTGTCATAGGACGGCCACTCCCGCTTCGCTTTTGTATTCGTCCACCATTCCCATGATTTCAGAGGCATACGCGGGATATTTCTGCGCCACATCCATGATTTCCTTTCTGGCCGTATCCGCAACTTCTCTGTTATAGTCCATCTGTTCCCGAAGCTTCTGCCGCCTCAGAATCAGTTCATGGCGCATCTCCACCATCTCCCGCTTGTCCAGCAGCGCAGCCGGCTGCACCGCCCATTTCCCCGGTGCGGAAATGCGGTAATTGGAGAGTCTGGCCAGCAGCTGCCGCTGGTAATACTCCGCCTTGGCCTCTGCCTGTGCGAATTCCTTCCGCTCCTCCTTCTCCTCCTGATACTGCTCCCACAGCTTCTCCAGAGCGCCTACGCTCTCCGTGCCGTACTTCATGTGCAGGTAGTTCGCCAGACTCTTGTTGTTCACATATCTGATCTTGACCTTATTCTGCAGGGCTACCAGCTTGTTCACGGACACCTCCACCCTATGCAGCTCCTTCTCTCCCTCCGTATACTTCAGCCAGACCACCATTGCTGCGGCGGCCACCGCCCCCACTGCCAGCAGATATCCTATCTGGGTATCCATCTCAAAGCCGAAATGGAGTATCAGCAGCATTCCCATGCACAGACAGAACGCCGTCAGAAAAATCATGGCCATGCCCCTGAGGTTGTTCAGAAAGCTGTCCAGCTCCTGCCTGCGGAACTCATAGGCGCTGCGCTCCCTGTCCAGACGCTGGAGATCCTGCCTGATCTTCCCGCCGTAATCCTCGCACTCGTGCAGCTTGGAGATGCCGTCCTGAATCTCGTCCTCCTGCCTCCGGATCCGATGATAGTCCTCGTCGCTCATGCGGTTCTTCTTTCCCCGATACCGCTGGCGCTCCTGCTCCATGGCCGCAAGCCTTGACGCAATGCCCCCCAGCGCGTCCCTCTCCTCCTTGGGCAGCGCCTCTATCTCCTCTATGTCCGTGAGATGGGTGGTGACCAGAGAATACTCTCCCTTAAGCAGGTTCACCTCGTAGGTGGCCTCAGCCACCTGCTCCAGACAGTTCATGATATACTCTCTGCGCTGTTCCTCCTCATGAAAATCCACGTCGTCCCTGATATAGACCAGATTGTCCCAGTCCTCCGCAGTCTCTTCATGATATTTTCTCTTTTTAAAGATGTTCGTCCAAAGTCCCATCAGTCACTGCTCCTTTGACAATTTCGATAGCTGTCCTTCAAAACCTGAGTCAGCCGCTCACTGTCCTCACAATACTTCTGTATATCTCCCCCGCCCCTAAGTTCCCGCCTATTGTACAGTCTCAGATAGTCAGGCTGCTGCTCCCACTCCTGAATATACTGCTCCATCTTCTTTTCCAGCTTCAGGCTGTACTGGTACAGCTCCTTGTGCTCCGCCGCAAAGGCCACATACTCCTCCTCCGACAGCAGCATGCGTCTGGCAGCCAGATAATCCATGCAATAGCCCTCTCTCTGCTCCAGCTCGTAGGCCTTCCGAAAGCATTCCGCAGCCCTATCATACAGCATCAGCCCCGCAAACGCCACTCCCTTATTATGCCATATTCTCGCCAGACATCCCACCGCCGGCATGGCGTTTCCCCTGCTCTCCTGCTCCTTCCAGCTGTCCAGCAGAGCCTCATAACCCTTGACGGCCGATTTGTACCTCTTGTTTTTAACCATGTAATCTATCTGGCGCTTTCTCCTCTCAATGGCGTCCAGCCCGGCCCCTTGTTTAAGCACCTGCGCCGTCTCCTGCACCGTCTCCTGATCATAAAAGCCCACATAGCTCAAAATCGCTCCCGCAAACGCGCTGAGCGTCCCTTTCTTGTGTACCAGAGGATGCAGGCTTTTTGCCAGCTCCCGGAGTCCGCACTCCTCCTCGATCCACCCCAGCAAAGCGCCGCTCAGAAAGGACGCGTCCAGAAGAAAGGCGTTTTCCCGGATACAGTAGCACAGCTCCTCCATGGAATAGACGTCTATCTCCAGCCCCGGAATTCGATATGGTTTTTTTGCATAACAGCCTACGCCCACACTGACCCGCATCCTGCATCCCGTCCCTTCATCTCATAGCTTCGTAGATATCTATGGCCTCTCTCCAGACACCCCCGGAGGGCATCCGAAACTGCCCGAACCCCAGATCCTCAGCCTCTGCCACCAGAATCTTTTCAGATTCCAGAAAAAGCCGCAGCCGGATTCTGGCCGCAGTCTCCGGCAGGCCCTCCAGAACCATCCTCACCTTCCTGCCCCCGTTTTCGGAAGCCGCCCCCACGGCTCTGCCTCCGATCAGCGGAGTGACGGTCAGCTCAAGCTCGTTCCCTCCCTGAATGTATATCTCTATGCTCTGCTCCGCCTGATACCAGTTCACCCCCGCGTCCAGCAGCGCGCAGTAGGACTCCTCTCCCTGACGCAGGATATCCATCCCTATATTGGCTTTGAGCTTGTCTTTTCCCAGAAACACATGGTTCTTGCCCGCCTCGCTGGGCTCCAGCTTCTCCAGCATGCCCCAGCAGGCTCCCTTGCTGAACAGATTGCTTCCCTGAAACACCCGCCTGCCCCGGCATAAGAAGCGCAGAGAGTTCTTCATCCAATCCTCCCCAAACTCCTCCCCGATCAGGTAGACGCTGCCTACCGGCCCGCCGCTGCAGGCCTCTTCCGCAATCCGGCAGAAGGCCTGATCCAGCTCCTCATACCCTGCCCCGGAAAAATACCCATAATCCGAAAACAAGTATTCTCTTTCCTCCACCGAGACCACCATGGGTCTGGTTCTTCTGTTGCATTCCATAAGATATGCCTTTACCCCATCCGCCCTATATTCAAACAATACGGACCGATGAAGCCACAGCTCTTCCGGCTGCCTGAGCATATAGGTGTAGAAGCTCTCACTGTAGCTCTGATAATAAAGCTTGTCCGCCCTAAGCTCCATGCCCCCCGCCACCTGTCCCAGCACCTCAATCACCCTGTGGTCCAGCATGGGGCAGGTGATCACCATGGAAGCTACCTTCAGATTGCCCAGGCTCCGCTTGAAAAACAGCGCAAGCAGCGCCACCGGATCGAAGCTTTCCCCGTCCACTATGACCGGTTCCCCGTCCAACGCCAGCTCCAGCAGATTTTCCACCAGCACGCCCTGATTCTCCCCGGCCAGCCGCTGGGCCTCCCTGCCGTAGAGCCACTGATTCGCGCCGTAACGCTTGCACAGCGCTGTGGGAATGCTGAATTTTTCTTCGCCGGCCACCTGAGAAAGCGTCTCCACGGTTCCGTCCTGAGAGGCCGCAAAGCTGATCTGTGCATGCTCCCTGCCCAGATCATATCCGATTATCAATTTGTCCCCTCCAAAAAAGCCCATGACGCCTCCCGCTCCGGCCGGGCAAAAGTCCCGCCGCCTCTTTGTTCCCCGATGCAATGCCTCCCCGGCCCGCCTATTCAAGGACGAACAGCCTGCCGTTTAAAAAATCCTTCCTATAATATTCCTCCAGCAGATCATCCAAAGTGTCGAAATCCTCCAGAGACCTGCTCATGACGATATCATTGATCAGCTTATATCTGCTCTCCTCGCCGCTTCCGCCGTCGTCCCTTCTCTGGAGCGTGCCGCTCTCTGTCAGCTGCTCCTCCCCGTCCCTCTCCTCGGTGATATAATACTGAATGCTCTCTCCGAAAAAAAGCACGAAGGTCTTGAAGCATACGCCCCCATATGCATCCTGCATATACTCCGAGCGGTAGCCCTCCTCCTGACCGTTCTCATGAAGAACGGTATAATGGATCCGGGCCTTGGCCCCGGCTTCCGAACGGTACTCCAATATGGTCTTGTCCAAAAGCTCCTGCCTCAGATCCCTGTTCTCCTGAAACTCCCTGAAGAATTCCAGATAGATCCCCTCATCCGTCATCTCTTCCAGAAACTGCTCCAGCAGAGGCCTATGGCTCTCCTCCAGCTCCTCCGGGTTTTCGGCAAAATATTTCAGAAAGGCCAGCTTGCACACCTTCTGCACCGGCTCCCCTCTCAGCTGCATATTTCTGATCTCCCCGAACACCTCCTGCTCCGTCATACGTTCCTTCACGAAGTAGTCGAAAGCACACTGAGCCAGAAAGGCCTCCTCCACCTCCAGCTTGGCTCCCTGAGAGATGTAGTATCGGAAGATATCCATCTTCTCCCCCACGAAGGCCCCCGAGTACAGCATCTGCACCAGAATCCTCTCGCAGAGCCGGTAGCAATCCATGTCGAAGGATCTTGCCGCCTTCCAAATATCCCGCATGCTTCTGGTCATTCCTTTGTAATACAGAACGAGGTACTCCAGAACCACACTGTCGTACTTTCCCCGCCGGAAGGCGTATTCCGCCGCCGCCAGCAGCAGAGGGTCTTCCGTCTTGTTGCGCCTCTCGATCAAAGCGCCCAGAAGCCGTACCAGAACCTTCACATCCATGAAATACGGCCCGTACCCCACAAGCCACTGCTCTGCAAGCTCATAATTGCCCCGGAGCACAAGATGTCTGAAAACTTCCCCTCTCTCCTTTGCCCCTAGTTCCTCCACGGGAATCTTCTCCAGATACTTGTCCATGGCGCGCGAATTGTCATTTTCGTAATAATACCGCAGGATGCGCAGATACAGCTCCTTTTTCACGCTGTTGTCCGCATAGTCAGAACCTGCCACCCGCAGAGCTCTTTCTATGTCCTCCCTGCCGTCCCCCATATGGCCGCTCTCTTTGTCGCACAGATACAGATCCAACTCCGGCGCCACATCCTTGAAGGCCAGCAGCCACCTTAAATATTTCCCCGGTATCATCAGCTTCTCCAGCGTATATTCCACGCTTTTCACAAAACGGTTCTTCCACGCATCCTCAAAAACAATGGTATAGCGGCTACCATATAGGGATATCCATGCCTTCCTCCCCCATAGGACATATTCGGCAGGGCGCAGATTCCCCGGCTGATACACGTACACCTTCCGCAGCCTGTCGTCCTCCACCTGAACCATATGGGCAAAGAGAAGCCTCGAAAAGGGCCTGCAGGTCTGCTCGTCCACCATCCCCGGCCGAAGAAGTCTATTGTATAAATTGGCCAGATGCCTATCCATGCGCCCCTTCTGGATCTGGGTCGCCACAAACAGCTCCATCCTCTGCCGGTTGGCCTCATAGATATCCCCCATCCTATCCTTACGCTGCAGAATGTAGTCGTACAGATAAGCACACCGGGCATAGTCAAGGCTGTTCTGATAGGAAAAATACAGAAGCACCGCCTTGGGCAGCTCCTGAACCTCCTCCAGATTCAGCGACATCATATAGTATTCGTAAAGATTGGTAAGCCGCAGCTGGGCGTCCACTCCCGCCCTATACCAATGGGAATATCTCTCCTCCGTCCTTCCTCCCTTGATAAGAAGGGCGCATATTTCTCTGAGAAGCCCCTGATCCTCCCCTGTTTCATACAGCTTTTCCAAGGTTCTGAAAAGCAGCTGGGAATATTCCTTCACCTTTCCTGCCTGATACACCGCCTGATCCCTCAGCTCCTGCCTCACAATCCCTTGTCTGGCGCCATAATAGAGGGTCTGTAGCCCCAGCCCCTCCAGACTGCGCAGCAGGGCGGGGTTTGCATTCAGCATAGTCAGCGCCTCTATGTATAGGACGGGACTGGTACAGCCCTCCCGAAAGAGCTTTTCCAGAAGCGCCCATTTATTCTTCTCGGATCTGTAATAGTCCTCCGACAGATACAGCAGCAGCCATGCCACCCGCCAGTTGGAGTCGTTTCGGCGGTAGAGCTTTTCCACGTCCGCCGATACTCTTCGGATATATGCCTCCTCATTATGCACCAATGTGGTCAGATAGAGATAGTAGGCCAGCAGCGCATCCTCCGAGGGTCTTTCCTCCAACAGCTCCGACACGTGATCCAGTATCCATCCTGCCTCGTGTATCCGTTCCTCAGTGATCAGAAGCTGCGCCTGAAACAATCTGGCCGCTATGTCGTCCTCGTCCTCCGCCACCATTCTCTCCACCAGCTTCCCCGTCTCCTTCAGCCAGGTGGAAGTCCCGATCTTCCGCATCCGAAACGCCTGATAGGAGACCATCAGCCGGAACACGCACCTCTTCTTATCCAGCCTCCAGCCATTCCCCATATCCGCCTTCCCCAGCTGAACCGTTACCGGAACCCATAAGCTGACATAGGAATTGTACAGACATATCTGCCCCAGATTCTTCCCCCTGTGCAGGGCTCTGCCGTCCACAAATATAGGGAGCCTGCACCGGTTGCCCAAAAAGTCATCCTCGGTGAGCATTTCCTTCTCCGTGAACAGAAAATCCCCCTGACACTGGATATAAAGTCTGGTATAGCCCCAGCCGCTGCGGGCCACGGTCAGCACGCTCTCCGTCACTTCCTGACCGTCGGCTTCCACATAAAGTTCCTCCTCTTCCGTCAAGAACTCCGCCCGCTGCTTCTTGTTGACCTGAATCAGAAATTCCTCCATGTTCTGCTCATGGCCGGGATAGGCGCAAAGCGCCCTATAGTCCTCCTGATACTGGGCATCGCTTCCCGTGAGCACGCTGGCAAACTCCGGAGAGTAGAACAGCTTCAAGGCTTCCTGCCAGTGGTTCTTGGCCAGATTGGCAAAGTGAAACAGATTTTTGATCCTGCCCACAGAGGACTCCGCCACCGCATACTCCACCGTGGCCACAAAGGGCAGGTAGTACTCTCCCCGGTTGCTGACCACGTTGAAGCATCCTTTTACCACGTCCCCTTCTTCTAGTGTCTCCCCATGAAAACGGTACAATATCTCTTCATCCTCACCGGAAAACTCCTGCGTAAGGCATTCCATCCTCCAGTCCGAGGAACTGACCATGCCGTTGGTGAACAAGCCTGAAGGGGCATAGATGTGAAAGGCCCCCTCCTGCCATTCTCCTTTTTTTATGGACAGCTCGATTTTTGCACATGAAAAATCGAGAGAACCCTTCTCATAGTCGAAGCTTCCCTCCAAAATCTGACCGATGATCTGCTGCATCTGCATATTGTCTCACCCGCTTCCGGCATTCCTGCGCTCAGTGGCAAATGCCCTATGACGATTATATCAAATGTTCCGTCATAGGGCAAGGTTTTATACCATGTTCAGTTTTTTGCTGATCACGTTCCATGATACGAAATACAGCACTCCCGCTGCCACCAGATCCACTAAAAATCCTATATCCATGGAAACCCACATATATTGGCCGATATTCCCGTACAGCGCTACCGCAAAGACACCCCGGATCACAGAACCCACAAAATTCATAGCTATGCTGATTCCGATATAGCTTATGATGGCCATCAGCACCCTATGCCTGCCAGCCAGCTGGCCAAGGGACACGGCCCCAAACAAGATGGTCAATGTGATGAACGGAGCTGCCAGAAGCTTGATGCAGCCCAGCGCGAACCTGACTCCCAGCTCCACGTCAAAGTCCACCCGCATCATATAGATCAGTTCGTCCATAACGGGGACGAATTCTTTCCAGAACATTGCCATGTCATGGCCAAAAATCGAAGTAAGCATTGTCATGCATAGGAACACTGCGGACAATATCAGCGAAACCCCAACAAACAGCATCCAGATACCGCCTACCAGAATCTTGCTGACCAAAATCTGATGCTTTGTCACCGGCAGGGTATGGATCAGATAACCCTCGTCCGTATACATGGTCCTATAAAAATGCACCACCAGATAAACCAGCGTTCCGAAACTTGCGCACGCCAGCAGAATCACATACATGATCAGCGTCAGCCCGCTGATGATGTTCAGCCATCCCGCCACGGCGCCGCTGTAGCTGTGTCCGGTCTCCATCTCCTTCCACATGGGCGACTGGAAGGCAAGCCATCCCATGAAAGTGGTCAGCGCCACTGCCCCCAGTATCAAGCAGCCTACCTTGTAGACGCTCTTCCATTCATATTTGATCAGCTTCCCTAACATGCAAACACCTCCCTGAAATAGGCGTCCACGGACTTGCCGTGCTGCGCCCTGATATTGTCCACGGATGTATAGAGCAGGAGACAGCCATAGCGCATGAAGATCACCTCGTCCAGCACTTGTTCGATGTCGCCTATCAGATGGGTGGAGATAAGCACCGAGGCCTGAGGATTGTAATTGTTGATGATGGTCCGCATGATATAATCCCTTGCGGCGGGATCTACGCCGGCAATCGGCTCATCCAGCACATAGAGATCCGCGTCCCGGCTCATGACAAGCATCAGCTGCACCTTCTCCTTGGTACCCTTTGAGAGGGCATTCATTCTCGCACCCGGATCGATCCCCAGACTCTGCAGCATTCCCATGGCCCTCTCTCTGGAAAAGTCCGCATAAAAATCACAAAAATAGTTCAGAATCTCACTGACCTTCTTTGCCCCCGCCAGATACGTCCTATCCGGCAGGTACGCCACGCGGGCCTTTGTCTCCACGCCTACGGCCTGCCCGTTGATCCGTATGGTGCCCTGAGTGGGGGTCAGAAGCCCGTTCAGCATCTTGATCAAGGTCGTCTTCCCGCTGCCGTTGGGGCCCAAAAGCCCTATGATCTTGCCCCGGGGCAGCGTCAGGGTAATATTGTTCACTGCGACATGTTGCGCGTCGTAAGCCTTCGTCAGACCTGCGATCTCTACCAGCTCGTTCATCTACATCCTCCTATTCCGGTTCTCCGGCGCCCCTGACAGGGCGCGTTCCATACTCCCCTCCACCGCAGGCCGCGGCTCCGTACCGTATCCGCAAGCTCCTCGGCGCCAGCCCTCAAAGCCGCTCCTCCAGCAGTGCCATAGCCTCCTCTTTTGCAAATCCCAGCTCCTTCATGCCCGAAAAAAACTGTTCCGCTTTCTGAATCGCCATCCTCTTCCTTGTATTCCTTATCAGGTCGGAATCCTCCGTCACCATCCTGCCGCTGGTGCTCTGAGTGACAACCAGCCCGCTGCCCTCAAGCTCCGCAAAAGCCTTCTGCATGGTATTGGGGTTCACTGCCGCGGCGGCAGCCAGCTCTCTGACACTGGGCAGCTTCTGTCCCGGCGCGTATTGGCCGGAGACAATCTGTATCTGAAGCCGCTCCACCAGCTGGACATAGATCGGTCTGTCCGAATCCAGATTCCACATCTTACTTTCCTCCTATTTCGCTTTTCACAGCCGTCTGTATCGATCCCATAATACAACTATACGCTTATTTTTCGGATTCGTCAATCATCTTATGTAACGTTTTTTTGTACCGAGCATATATATATCTTAACCAATCATTTGCGTTCCGGCGCATGTCTGCCCTGCTGCAAACTGCTATAGGCTGCGGCAGACTGCCTGCATACTGCCGCAGATTCCTATGGGCTGCCTGCAGATTCCTATAGGCTGCCGCAGATTCCTATGGGCTGCCTGCGGACCTCCTATGGGCTGCCTGCAAACTGCTGCAGGCTCCCTGCGGCAGGGCAGACACGCGCCTCTGCAGAAGGACGATTATGCCTGATACCAACCTGACGGACAATATCCTGACAGATACCGACACCCCCGTCGTTGATCCCATGAATATATCCCCGGCCCCCATGGCCGCAAATCCGACGGCAGATCCGGCGACAGATCCCGGCGCTCAAAGCACAACCCCTCCGGCGGCCCCTTTGGAGACCGGGGACGATCCCTCCATGCCGGAAACAGCGGCACCGGCAACACCGAATCGCCCTGATGGCGCTGAATCTCAGGGCGCTTCGGCCCCGCAGGGGAACGGGTCACCCGCATTCGGCACTTTGAAGATCAGCGTGGTTTCTTCCGTGGGACTGATTCCCGTGGAAAACGCATCCGTCACCATATCCTATACCGGAGATCCCGGCGCTCCCTTGAGCAGGCTCACCACCGACAGCTCAGGCCAGACTCCGGTCATCGAGCTTCCCGCACCGCCTCTGGAACTATCCCTGCAGCCGGAGAACGAGCAGCAGCCTTACTCCGAATACAACATCGAAGTCACCGCGGAGGACTACGAGCCGGTGCTGGTATCCGGCTCAGAGATCTTTGCCGGCGAACTTTCTCTCCAGCCCATACGGATGAACCCTCTGGCCGTATCGGAGGAGGACGAAAAAGTGGTTATTATTCCCGCCCACACTCTCTTCGGAACCTTTCCCCCAAAGATACCCGAAGATGAGATCAAGCCCATGGCGGAGACCGGGGAAATCGTCTTAAGCCGGGTGGTTATCCCTGAATATGTCATCGTCCACGACGGCGTCCCCAGCGACCCCACGGCCCCCAACTACTGGGTTCGGTACAAAGACTATATCAAGAACGTAGCTTCCTGCGAGATCTACTCCACATGGCCGGAAAACGCCCTATATGCCAATGTTCTGGCCATCATGTCCTTTACGCTGAACCGGGTCTATACGGAGTGGTACCGGAATCAGGGCTATAACTTCACTATCACCTCCTCCACTGCCTATGACCAAAAATGGGTGTACGGCAGAAATATTTTCAGGAATATCGACTATCTGGTGGACACCATATTTGCCAACTACCTCTCCAGACCCGGCGTGCGCCAGCCCATTTTCACCTCCTACTGCGACGGGAAGAGAGTCACCTGCTCGGGGCTGAGCCAATGGGGATCCGCATATCTGGCGGAGCAAGGCTATTCCGCCATCGAGATCATCCGCTACTATTACGGAAGCGACATGTATATCAATACCGCGGAGGTGATTTCGGGAGTCCCCTCCTCCTGGCCCGGCTATTCTCTGGGCATAGGCTCTTCCGGCGACAAGGTCAGACAGCTGCAGACCCAGTTGAACCGCATCGCAAAGAACTATCCCGCCATTCCCACGGTGACGCCGGACGGCATCTACGGTCCCGCCACGGCTTCCGCAGTCCGCGCCTTCCAAGGCATCTTCAACCTGCCCCAGACGGGCGTCACGGACTATCCTACCTGGTACGAAATATCCGAAATCTATGTGGGAGTCTCAAGAATCTCCGAGCCGGGATAAGGCTGTTGGGGCTAATCGAGTAGGAGGCGGTGATTAACCGCCGTCCTCTCACACCACCGTGCGTACCGTTCGGTACACGGCGGTTTCAACAGTTGACGTGCACAGACTGATAGGCTGTGGCTAGGTCATAAAAGCCACTGTTTATCAGTCTTTCTTTTGTTAATGCTCTGTTGACCGCTCCCATTCCCGATACGTACCAGTATTTCCTGCGGCTGTTTGCAGCCTGATGTGCAAAATATTCCGGTATCCCTAGTTTCATAAGGTTTCTTTTCCTGGTTTTAGGTAACTTCCACTGTTTCCATATACACATGCGGATTCTGTGGTACAGCCATGAGTTGAGGTCATCTATCTTGTTCTTCATATCTGCTATTCCGTAATAATTCAGCCATCCTCGCATGTATCTCTCTATCTTCTTTAATGAGGGACGTATGCTCTGACAAGACCTTCGGGAACTAAGCTCTTTCAGTTTTGACTTCATCTTCTTCCATGACTTTCCATGAACTCGGACATAAACGCCCTTTCCGTTCTTTCCCAATGTAAAGCCAAGGAACTTAAAATTTCGGATTGCAAACACGCTCACCACACGACTTTTCTTTTGATTCACTTTCAGTTTCAGTGTTTCTTCCAGATACTTCGTGCTTGATTCCAGTTGTAGTGGTCAAGCTTTTTTGTAACGCTTGTGGCTAAAAGATTTATTGGATTGTTGCCCGGATGCTATCGGATCTGTCAGCTTTTATCAATGGTGCTTCGCACCGCTGCGCGGCCATGCCATTGACAAAACCTGCCACCTCCGATTTGGGGTAGTCAGGCAATCCAATCAGCAGGCCTGCTCCCGCCGCTCCTTATGCTGCTGTCCGCGCCTGGTATGGTGTGCGGTAGCCGTTATAGCTGTGCGGGCGCACATGGTTGTAGGTGACATAGGCGAATTCCTCCACGGTCTGGTACAATTCTTCCTCCGTCCGAAATTCGTACAGATTTGTACATTCGTTCTTCATGGTGTTGAAGTACCTCTCCATCGGCGCGTTGTCGTATGGATATCCGGCCCTGCTCATGCTCTGGGCCACATGGGCAGATTCGCAGAACTCTGTGAAATCTTTTGACGTATACTGGCTTCCCTGGTCACTGTGCAGGATCAGGCTGTCGTTTGCCGGACGTTGGGCGTCCAATGCTTTCTGCAGCGTGCGAACCGCAAGTCCGCTGGTGATATGGCGGTCCGTTATGCTTGCCACTACGCTCCTGTCATGGAGGTCTATGATGGTACAGTTGTAGCGCACATCCCCATTTTTCAGGAACAGATATGTGAAATCCGTGCACCATTTCTGGTTCGGCTTGTCCGCATGGAAGTCCTGATCCAGTTTGTTCCCGAATACTTTATGGGGCTTTCCCGGCTTTGTCCCCAGCTTTTTGGGGCGGACGATGGAGCGCAGACCCATCTGCGTATTCATATATTTATGGATGGTCGCTGCGCTGTAGCTGTACCCTGCACGCTTTAAATAGACGGTCATGCTGCGGTAGCCATCCACTCCATTATGGCTGTGGTAGATGCTGCGGATCTGATCCTGAATCTCCGCTTTTTGGGCATAATAATCTGCCTTCCGATGCTTTCGGTAGTTATAGTAGGCATTCGGGCAGATTGCCAGCCGCCTCAGCAGCCAGCGGACGCCGAATCCCTTATGGTGCTGGTCAATAAATCGATAAGCCTCTAATCGATTTCCTTTGCAAAGAATGCCGCTGCTTTTTTTAAGAAAAGATTCTCCTTGCGGAGCTCTTCGTTTTCACGCTTGAGCTTCAGCAGTTCTTTCATGTTATCGTATTCTGCTTTTGTTTCAGGGCTTGTCTGGCATTCTTTGCTGAATTCGCTGCACCACTTGGAGATGCTGGCTTTGGATACGCCATACTCCGCGGTGATGCTTTTATAGGTGCGTCCATCTTCTTCGTGGAGGCGCACAATCTTCTTTTTGAATTCGGGAGTGTAGTTTTGTGACATAATGAGTACCTCTTTCCTTGTGTTTTTGATTATATCTCATAAGCCACTCCCGTTACAACTTTATTATAGCACTTCAAGTAGTCTCTTTGCAGCTCTGTCGCTTTTGGCTAACAATACGATATCATCTGCATAACGTACAAAGGCCACTCCCCGCTTCTCGTACTCCTGGTCGAACTCATTCAGATAGACATTCGCCAGCAGCGGTGAAATATTTCCTCCCTGTGGCGAACCTTCTTCTGTTTCCATGACTACTCCATTTTCCATCACACCACTCTTTAAGTACCTCTTAACCCACTGGATTACCCTTTCATCCTTCACATTTCTGCGCAGGATATTTAAAAGTATCTCATGATTCAGGGTGTCGAAATATTTTGATAAGTCCAATGCTACCGCATGGGTATATCCCTTCTCTGCATACTCCTTTATCTTCTGAATGGCCTCTTTTGCACTTCTTCCCGGGCGATAACCGTAACTGCTCTCCGAGAACAGCGGTTCGTATACCGGTATAAGACGCTGTGTTATGGCTTGTTGGAAAATGCGGTCTTTTACGGTTGGAATACCTAGCTTTCGTATTCCACCCTCTGGCTTGGGAATCTCCACTCGTCTCACCGGGTCGGGGGTGTATTTTCCCCTTCTAATTCTCTCGATAAGCTCTTTCTGGTTCTCCCTCAGGTATGCGCCTATTTCCTCCACGGTAATCCCGTCTATTCCCGGCGCACCCTTGTTTGCCTTTACTCTTTTAAAAGCTCTGTTGAGGTTATCCTTTTCCAGTATCTCCTCCAAAAGTTCTGGCTGTGCACTGTCCCGTTCCTTCCATATCCGGCGGAAAGAACGGTGCGCTCTCACATACCCTTCACGTTCCGCGCTATCTCTTTGCGAGCAGCTTTCTTTGTTTTCTACACCCAAGGTTCCTTCCTCCTTTCCCGGTTGTACTAAAGACTCCTATTGATTCGGTCCTTCGCCTCTCGGCTACTATGACCTCGGCTGTCTTCTGTACGCTCAGTATTATCTCACGATAATGGTTATCCCTTTCAGGACGTATCGTACAGACCTCCCCGGGTACCACACGTTTCTTTCTCCCCATCTATCTGCCACATTTACCATACATGATTCCGTGTAGTTATTGGGCTTCAGCTTGTCTTGCAGTCTTACCCTCATGTATAGCCTGATGTGATTTCTGTTCGTCAGACCAGAGATTTGCCCATGGGTTAGTATGTTCCCCATATCCGGCTTCCTTCAGATTCCACCTCACGATGGACACCCTTGCCTTCGGCTATATCCTTCCCACTACCGGGCGGATTCCGGACTTGCACCGGTTAGAAACGTGCGCCGCCGGGCGCACCAGATAAAAAGCCGTACCGGCACTATGGCCGATACGGCTTTTTGTTAATATGCAAATGCTTCCCAGCTCTGTCATCTCTTTGGGCCTGACGCCTCTGAGAGGATGCCCAAACGCCTCCGGCAGCCTCTACTTGGCAAGAAGCATCATGATATCGTTGCTGCGGGCCACGAACTTGGTCATTGCTTCCGGCGCAAGAGGCGCGTGCTGGATTCTGGCCAGATCATAGAGCTGCTCGCAGATCATCTCCACGTTCTCGCCCTCCTGATGATCCCTGACGTACTGCACCAGCGGATGGTTGGCATTGAGGATCAGCGTCTCCCCTTCTCCCCCGAAGCCTCCCATATCCATTCCCGGCATGGAATACATCTTCATCATATCCTGCATACGTCTGGTCTCTTCCGACAAGGTGATCACGGAGGATATCTTCTCGTCCTTGAGCTTCTCCAGCTTCACCTCCAGCTTGTCGTTGTTCAGAGCCTTTTTCATCAGCTTGCCTATGGCCTCCGCCTGCTCCTTCAGCTCCTTCTCGGCCTCCTCGGAAGTCTCGGACTTCAGGGCCCCGGTCACATCCGCATCGATTCTCTGGAACCGCACGCCTTCGTTCTTGGACTCCAGCTGCTGCACGAAGGGCTGATCGATATTGTGGGTCAGAATCACCGCATCCATGCCTGCGTCCTTGAACATCTTGATATACTGGCCCTGCTGCTGTTCGTCGGTGACATAGTAGATGATTTTGTCCTTCTTCTCCCCGGCGTCCTCGCCCTCAGCGCTCTCCTCCGGCCTGTCCTCCACTACCTCCGCTTCCACCTTCTGGCCGCTCTCGTCCACGGCGCTGCCCCCTTCGGCGCTATCCTCGGCCTTTTCTCCCAGAGGCTTCACCTCCAGACATTCAGGCAGAGTCACATACTTGCCCTCCAAATTCTTGAACAAGATATAATCGTTCATTCTCTCGCAGAACTTGTCGTCCTTCAGGCAGCCGAACTTGATGAAGGGACTGATGTCATCCCAATACTTGTCGTACTCTTCCTTCTCCGTCTTGCACATTCCGGAAAGCTTGTCAGCCACCTTTTTGGAGATATGCTCGGAGATCTTCTTCACAAAGCCGTCGTTCTGCAGAGCGCTTCTGGAGACGTTCAGGGGCAGGTCCGGACAGTCGATGACGCCCTTGAGCAGCATCAAAAACTCCGGAATGACCTCCTTGATATTGTCCGCGATAAACACCTGATTGTTGTAGAGCTTAATGGTCCCTTCTATGGACTCGTACTCCATGTTGATCTTGGGGAAGTACAGAATTCCCTTTAAGTTGAAGGGATAGTCCATATTCAGATGAATCCAGAACAAAGGCTCCTTATAGTCATGGAATACCTTGCGGTAGAATTCAAGGTACTCCTCCTTGGTGCAGCTGTTTGCGTGCTTAGTCCAGAGAGGCGTGGTTTCGTTCAGAAGCTCCGGACGCTTCTTGATCTTCAGCTTCACGGGTTCCGGCTCCTTCTCCTGAGCCTCCTCTTCCCCGGACTCCCCTTCCTTCTTCTCGTCCTTTTTCTCCTCAGGCTGGATCACCTCCAGCACAACATCATCATCGAGCTTCTCATCCTCCTTGATGATCTGGGTCTCCGTGGTGTTCTCCTTGGAGAGGTAGATCTCGGTAGGCATAAAGGAGCAGTACTTCTTCACCACTTCTCTGGCCTTGTACTCATTGCAGAACTCCAGACAGTCCTCGTTCAGGAAAAGGGTTATGGCAGTTCCCACCTCTGCCTTGTCCCCTTCGTCCATGGTAAATTCCGTGCCTCCGTCACATTCCCAGTGTACCGCCTTTGCGCCTTCCTGATAGGACAAGGTATCAATGTGTACCTCGTCGGCAACCATGAAGGCAGAATAAAAGCCCAGTCCGAAATGCCCGATGATCTGATCCGCATTGCTCTTGTCCTTGTACTTCTCTATGAAATCCGTGGCGCCGGAAAAGGCGATCTGGTTAATATACTCGTCCAGTTCCTCAGCCGTCATGCCAAGGCCGTTGTCAATAAACGTCAGCGTCTTCTTCTCAGGACTTACGATCACGTCTATTCTGGGCTTGTACCCCTCCGGCAGATCATACTCCCCCATCATGTCCAGCTTCTTCAGCTTCGTCACTGCATCGCAGCCGTTGGAGATAAGCTCCCGGTAAAAAATGTCATGATCGGAATACAGCCACTTCTTGATAATCGGAAAAATGTTTTCGCTATTGATGGATAAATTACCGCTCTTCACTGCCATTTCGCAACAATCCTTTCTTTCACCATTATATTTTTATATTTTTGAATTTCCCATGCCCTGCTTTCTTTCTCTGAAAATAAGTTTAAGACTGCCCTTCCCAAAAGTCAAGACAAAATTAGCACTCATTTTGAATGAGTGCTAACAATATCCCGGAAAAGCTTGAAAATAAGGCATTTCCGGATTTCTAAAATTTTTATAAACCATTCCTATCGTCTTCAGTCAGCCTGCGCTGTGTCGGGAAAATGCTTCCTATATACCTCAAAAAAATCAGCCGTAGTCACCCTCTCGTCCTTTGGCAGCGTCATCTCCTGCCAAACCTCCGTATTCAGCTGCCTCGCCAAGGTCTCCACGAAAGCGTCATATTCCTCTCCGAACACTTCCCTGCGCCGCTGTTCCAGAATCTCCAGCTTGTTCACATCCGTCTGATTTTTGTCGAAGGTGCTGATGCATTTTATGATGTGATATCCCTCCTCGGTCTCTATCACCTGACTGACCTCCCCCGTGGCCAGAGCGAACGCCGCCCGCTCGAAGGCTTCCTCCTTCTCCCCTATGCCAAAAGAAAAGGTAGTGACGGAATCATCACTGTACCGGGAAGCCAGATCCACGAAATCATGCTCTCCGTCCACGGCCATATGGCGGATATCGCAGGCCCTCTCGTATACCGCCGCCTTCTCCGCCTCAGAAATTGCGGCGGTGCCGTCCTCGGCGTCGGCGGCCTTTGTGCGCAGCACGATCTGCTGCACCGTTATGGTACGGGCCTCGTCGTCGCTGATTTCCGGATTCACATCCCTTATGATGCTCTGATAGATTTTGTCTGCAAGCGCGTACTCCCTATACAGCTTTTCTATGATGTCCGCATCGGAACCCATGAGTTCCTTTTCCTCATCGTTCAAGCTGCCGTAATACTCTGCCGCAGCCGCTTTCACCCGTCTGTCTTCTCCCTCCTCCAGAACCGCTCCCCGGCTCTTTGCAAGCAGGTACATGGTCTTGATCTGGGCGATCTTAGCCAGAACGGTCTCCTTCACATTCTCCTCCAGCGTAATCCCGTCCACAGTAATTTTCCACACCTGAGAGCCGTAAACATTCTCATACTGGTTTCTGGTATTGATCAGATAGACCATCATCTCCGGCACCGTGCAGACACTGTCACCGATCCGGAACACCTCGTCCTTGCCAAGCCCTTTGGTAAAGACAATCTTTGAACCGTCGCCGCAAGCCGTAAGCAGCCAGCAAGACGCCAGCAGCCAGACCCAGCTTCTGATCATATGTCTATAAAACCGTCCCTTTTTCTCCATTCATTCACACCGTCTGCCTTCCGGCTCGATTTCCGCGCAAACTGCCCAAGCCGCCCTTTTTTTGGCTGCCCGGCTGCATTTTTCATGAAGCCCCCCAGACCGCCCCCTTCCGGCTGCCTGTCCCTGTCATGCGATCACATGGATCCATCCCTTGGGGGCCTCGATTCTGCCCATCTGTATACCGGTCAAGGTATCGTACAGCTTCTGTGTCACGGGTCCCATCTGCTTCATGCCGCTGGGAAGGCAGATTTCCCTGCCATGATCCACGATCTTGCCCACAGGGGAGATCACCGCCGCCGTGCCGCAGAGTCCGCACTCCGCAAAGTCCTCCAGCTCGTCCAAAAACACCTCCCTCTCCTCCGCTTCCAGTCCCAGATATTCTCTTGCCACATGGACCAAGGAGCGGCGGGTGATGGAGGGCAGAATGCTGTCCGACTTCGGCGTCACGACCTTCCCGTCCTTGGTGACAAAAAGGAAGTTTGCTCCTCCGGTCTCCTCCACCTTCCTGCGGGTTCCCGGATCCAGATACATATTCTCGTCAAATCCCTCCTTATGGGCTGTGACAATGGCATGAAGACTCATGGCATAGTTCAGCCCGGCCTTAATATTCCCCGTTCCGTGAGGCGCTGCCCTATCGAAATCGCTGACACAGATGGTCAGAGGTTTTGCGCCGCCCTTGAAATAGGGGCCTACCGGGGTACAGAAAACCCTGAACTGGTATTCGTCCGCAGGCTTCACCCCGATCACGGAATTGCTGCCGAACATGTAGGGACGCAGATAAAGGGTGGCTCCGCTGCCATAGGGAGGGACGTAGGCCTCATTGGCCTCCACCACCTTTGTAACCGCGTCCAAGAAACGCTCTCTGGGAAACACCGGCATCTCCAGCCGCCTTGCGGAGGACTCCATGCGCTCCGCATTCAGATCCGGACGAAACGCAACGATATGTCCGTCATCTGTAGTATACGCTTTCAGCCCCTCGAATACTGTCTGGGCATACTGCAGAACCCCCGCGCATTCGTTCAGTACAATGTTTGCGTCCTCTGTAAGGACGCCCTGATCCCATGCCCCGTCCTTATAATTGGACACATACCGTTTTTCCGTCTGCATATATCCGAAGCCAAGATTGCTCCAATCAATGTCTTTCTTCTTCGCTGTCATGTTCTTTTCCCTCTTTCCTTGTGTTAGAGCCGGATTCCTCTTCCGGCGCTTTCTCTGAAAGCTTATAACTATTATTATCCCTTCAAAGCTAAAAGTCAATACACTTTCACGTCAATGGTGCTTTGGGCTTTTTCTCTCATACCTCAGAAAAGCATATGCAATGTCAAAATAGGTCTGCTCGTCGCTGTCCGCAGTGATCTCCCACTCCGGATCCTTATCCAGATCGGGAAAATAGGCATCCGCCTCATAGCTGCGGTCGATCTTGGTGATATGCGCCGTTTGGCAGTGGGGAAGAAGCTGCCTATATACGCTCTCTCCCCCCACCACATATACGTCTGTGGGCGGATACTCCAAAAGCATCTCTAAAAGCTCTTCCAGTGAATGCGCCACTTTGGCGTTCTTTACCTGAAAGTCCGGATTCTGGGAAAGAACGATATTGGTTCTGCCCGGAAGAGGCATTCCCTGCGGAAAGGTCTGCAGGGTCTTTCTCCCATAGACCACCACCTTTCCCATGGTTTCCTCCCGAAAATGCCTCAGGTCGTTGGGTATGCTCACCAGCAGCTGTCCCTTGCGTCCTATGGCCCAGCGGCTGTCCACCGCGGCTATCATATTCATATGCCGTTCCTCCCTCCTATGCCTGCGCCGAAGCCCCGTTGCGGCGGGATCAGCCTGCCCTGCGGCGGAATCATCCCCCGCTTCCGCTGCCCATCCCAAGCTTTTTTGTCCAGACTGTCTCCCGGGTAAGCGCCTACAGCTCGTAAGGCGTCACCTGATACACATAATAGTTCAGGAAATTGCTGTAGAGATTGTTGCTGTGAGAGCGCCACTGCAGCAGAGGCCTCTTCTCAGGATCGTCCTCCGGATAATAGTTGTAGGGAATCGAGACCTTCAGGCCTCTGCCCAGATCCCTATGGTATTCATTGTTCAGGGTATATCTGTCGTACTCCGGATGGCCGGTGACAAAGATCTTCTTTCCGCCCTCAGCGATGGCAAGGTACACCCCGGCCGTCTGGGACTGGGCCAGAACAGTCAGCTCCCCGCAGGCGTGGATGGCCTCCGCCGGGGTCTCCGTATGGCGGCTGTGAGGGGCGAGAAAAATATCGTCGAACCCCCGCACCAAGGGAACCTTCCTATTCATTACTTTATGCTCATAGACCCCGGAAAGCTTTCCGGGAAGCAGCTTTTTGTCTATGCCGTAATAATGGTAGAATCCTGCCTGAGCAGCCCAGCAGATATGTAGCGTGGAGGTCACATGGGTCTCAGCCCAGTCAAATATCTCGCAGATCTCCTGCCAGTAGTCAACCTCCTCAAAGCGAATGTCCTCCACCGGCGCACCGGTTACTATCATTCCGTCATATTTTCGGTCACGAATATCGTCCAGCGTCGTATAGAATTTGTTCAAGTGGCTGGCTGAGGTGTTCAGGGACACATGGCTCTTCACATTCATAAAGGTCACGTCCACCTGCAGGGGCGTGTTGGACAGCGCCCTCAGCAGCTGCAGCTCCGTATCCTGCTTTACGGGCATATTGTTCAGAATCAGCAGCTGCAGGGGACGTATGTCCTGATGCATAGCCCGGCATTCATCCATGACAAATATATTTTCGTTTTCCAGAATCTCCTTCGCAGGCAGATCGCTCTGTGTTCTGATCGGCATATTCTATCCTCTTTCCGCCGCACACGGCAAATCCCCATCCGATCCTCACCGGAGGGCGAATCCTTGTAAGCGGCTTTTTATTCTATCCCATACTGTTTCAGAAAGTCCTCCTCCGAAAGAATGGGAATGTTCAGCTCTCTGGCCTTCTTGTTCTTGGAGGAAGAGGAGGCCGGATCATTATTGATCAGGCAGGTGGTCTTGCTGGTGACGCTCCCCGTCACCTTTCCTCCCTTCTCCTCAATAAGCTCCTTCAGGTCGCTGCGGCTGGCAAAGCGCTCCAGACTTCCCGTGACCACGAAGCTTAAGCCCGACAAAATCTGGCTCCCCTCTTTCACCGCCGGAACCTCTATCTGCAGCTCCCTCATCAGATTCTCTATCTTCCGCTGATTGTCCTCGTCCTGCATATACTGCACAAAGGCCGAGGCGATGACCTCCCCCACTCCCTCGATGGCGCCAAGGCTCTCTGCGTCCGCCTCCTGCAGCTTCTTAAAGTCGTACCCGAAGTACCTGCAGAGCATCTTAGCGTTGGCTGCCCCGATGTTCTCTATGCCCAATCCATAGACCATTCGGGGAAGCGTAGTGTTTCTGGCCTTGTCTATGCTGTCTATTAGATTTTTGTAGGACTTTTCACCGAAGCCCTCCATCTCCAGAATCTCTTCCTTATGCTTATCCAAATGGAACAGATCGGCAAACTCATGGATAAAGCCCCTATCCACGAATTTCTCCAGCGTAGCTTCAGAAAGCCCGTCTATATTCATGGCGTCCCTGCTGACGAACAAGGCAAAGGCCTTGATCTGCTTGGCCGCGCATTTCTCGTTGGTACAATAGAGGGACTGCACCTCGTTCACCTGACGGATCTGGGTGCTGCCGCCGCACACGGGACAAAACTTTGGAACCTCCACCGTATCGCTGCAGGTAAGGTTCTTGGCGATCTGGGGAATGATCATATTTGCCTTGTACACCGTGATCCTATCGCCTATGCCCAGCTGCAGCCCCCGCAGTATGCTGATATTGTGTACCGAGGCTCTGCTCACCGTGGTTCCCTCCAGCTCCACAGGCTCAAAGATGGCCACAGGGTTGATCAGCCCCGTCCGGCTGGCGCTCCACTCGATCTCCTTGAGCGTGGTCTCCCGCAGCTGGTCCGCCCACTTGAAGGCGATGGAATCCCGGGGAAACTTGGCCGTTCTGCCCAAAGACCGGCCGTAGGCTATATCCTCATAGATCAGTACCAGCCCGTCGGAGGGGATGTCGTAAGTCCCCACCTTTTCCTCGAAGGCCGCCACCCTCTCCAATATGTTTTCCTCCCCCACAAGGTAATGCTCCACCGTCTCGAAGCCCTGAGCCTGCAGGAAGTCAAACTGTGCCATTCTGGAATTCCCGAAATCCGCGATATTCTCCCCATCGCTCCCCTCGGCGCTCACCAGCCCAAACCCATAGAACCTGACGCTCCTTCTGGCCGTGATCTCATTGTTCAGCTGACGCACGGAACCGCTGCAGAGATTCCGGGGATTCTTGTATTTCGCCGCCTCGTCCTCGATCTCCCCATTGATTCTCTCAAAATCGGAATAGCGGATCACGGCCTCCCCCCGCAGCACCAGCTCCCCCTGAAAGGATATGGCAAGAGGCAGGTTCTCGAAAGTCTGGGCATTATTGGTGATTACCTCACCGATCTCCCCGTTCCCTCTGGTCACCGCCTTCTCCAGCCTGCCGCCGCGGTAAGTCAGCACGATGGTCAGGCCGTCCAGCTTCCAGCTTAAGACCCCCTCATGGCCCTCAAGCCAGCCCTTCAGCTCCTCCCGGCTCTTGGTCTTGTCCAGAGACAGCATGGGGGTCTCGTGACGCTCCTTGGGCAGTTCTTCCACCGCCTCATAGCCCACGTTCACCGTAGGGCTGTTGGCCAGCACCACTCCCGTCTCTTTTTCCAAAGCGCACAGCTCGTCATATAGCTCGTCGTATTCCCGGTTGTCCATAATCTCCCGGTCCTGCGCGTAATAAGCTCTGGAGGCCCTGTTCAGCAGCTCCACCAGATTCTTGATCCTCTCTATTTTTTCAGTCTGCATATCTTGAACGTCCTGCCCTTCTTCCATCTATGTCTCCGGAGCCGTTTCTATGACCGTTTCAGCCCACAGTCCCTATAGAGCCTTTCCACATCCTGCCTGCCCAGCCTGCAGTATTCTCCGGGCCGCAGATCCCCCAGCTCCACGTGCATGACTCTGACCCGCTTCAGGGCCCGCACCCTATACCCGCAGGCCCGGCACATTCTCTTGATCTGGCGATTGACTCCTTGAGTCAGAACCATCCTGAAAATAAACATGCTCACCCTTTCCAGCCTGCACTCTCTGGTAGTGATATCCAAATCCTCCAGATAGACTCCCCCCGACATCTTCTGAATGAATTCGGGGGTCACTTCCTTGTCCACCTTCACCAGATATTCCTTTTCATGGCCGCCGGATCCCTTCATCATGGCCTGAATCAGATCTCCGTCATTGCTCAAAAGCAGCAGCCCCTCGGAGTCCTTGTCCAGCCGTCCCGCATAGGTGACCCTCACCGGATATTTCACCACATCGGCCACCGTAGTTTCCGCATGGACATCCCTCTCCGTACAGACCACGCCCAAGGGCTTATAGAACGCCAGCACCACCTTCTCCTGAGGAGCCTGCACATGCCTGCCCGACACCATGACCTCATCCTCTACGCCCACCTGCATACCGGGCTCGCCGGGGGCTCCGTTCACCGTCACCCTTCCCTGCTCTATCAGTCTGTCCGCATCCCTTCTCGAGCAGACCCCGCAGTGGGCAAGGTATTTATTCAGCCTCATTTTTTCCTTATTATTGTCCCTGCCCCGTCTATCTTCCATATCTCTCCTCTGTCCAATTGTTCCGTTCCATTTTTCTATATCCCCTGCCGCCTTGGCAGAAGCTTTTTATGATATTTCGCTTCCGTCCCCCAGCCCCTTGATCTTGGGCGTCCCCTGCCCTTCCCGCAGCCCCTTCTTCGCCAGCTTGTCAGCCAGCTCATTATAGTATACGTTGGAATGGGCGGCCACCTTGGTAAAACGGATGTCTATCTTGGTTCCCCATTCCCTCATGGCTTTCGCATATTTTTCGGTCAGCTCTGTCTTTGACCGCCACTTTCCCGTCACCCACTTTTCGATACCTTCATAGTCATAGCGAAGCTCCACCTGCCGAAAGCCGCTGGCCATAGCCGTCTTCACCGCATACATGGCTCCCAGCATCTCCCCTGACACATTCCTATGCTTCAGCGCCTGCTCCTTCTCCCCGTTTCCGAATTCCGTGCAGATACGGCCGTCCGGCAGAATGAACACACATCCAAAGGCATATTTTTTCAGGGAGTCATCATAGCTCCCGTCCACATAGGCCAGAAGCGTATCCTGCCCCGGACACTCCTCCGGCGCGGCCCCATAGGCCCGGAAATCGGATTCTGCGTCTCCGGCTTGTGCCAGTCTCTCCGACTGCGCGGCCCTATAAGCCCGGAAATCGGATTCTGCGTCCCTGACTTCTGCCGTTCCCTCGGAAGCGCCGGCTCCTGCGGAGGCATCCCCCGAATTGGCGTCACTGGGAATATCCTCCAGATACCCTTCCGCTTCCCGCCGCTCCCGGAAGCTTTTGTATTCCGCATCGGGATATCCCTCCACAGAAGCCCTGCACTCCTCCCATGTTGCGAACAATCCCCTTGTCCTTCCCTTCCTCACCGCATAATACTTTCCGGCCCCCATGCATTCCACCTTCCGTTCTCAGCAAACATCTACGTAGAACTATATCACATTCGGCGCATTTTATCCATACACTATTTCCCTTTCCAAAAAGTATTTTTACGTTTTCCCACAAAACTCTTGCAAAAACAAAAAAATTCCGTATGATAATAGTATAAAGTCAATTCTAAAGAAAGATAAGAGGGTATGTAAATGGCTTTTAATAAGAAAAAAAACGTGCTAATGAAAGCTGTCTCTGAATTGAGAGACTTCGACTGCTCTACGGATCCGGAACTGGATGGAATCTACAAAAGACTACTGAGCGGCAGGAAACAATTTGCAGAGGTTTTCGAGAAAAATATAAAGGCTGTGATGCAGATTAGTTCCCTGGACCTGACGATGCAGCACCAGACAGAAAAGATCGTGGACATTTCCAACAAGGTCACCAACGCCACCGAGACCATATTCGGAACCACCATGGGAAGCGGCAACAATCCTCAGGAACAGCTTACCGATACCATTGTCAGGGTTTCCGGTGAAACCGATGAGGTCTACCGCAAAATAGCGGCAGGGCAGGACGAGCTGACCTCCATCAAGGAGCTCTCCGAACAGACCATCGCCATTTCCCGGGAAATGCAGCAGGACATGGATACTCTGGTGGACATCATCAATCACATGGCCGATGTCATCTCCGGAATCGACTCCATCTCCCTCCAGACGAACCTGCTGGCGCTGAACGCCTCCGTGGAAGCCGCAAGGGTGGGCGAGGTAGGAAAGGGATTCTCCGTGGTGGCCAGTGAAATCCGGGAGCTCTCGGAGGAGACCCAGCAGATGACCAAGAACATGAGCAACTTTGTGGACAATATGAAGAAGGCTTCCCACAAGAGCGTCCAGAGCTCCACGAACACCATCAGCTCCCTGCTCTCCATGACGGAGAAGATCAAGAACGTATGGGAGCTGAATGCGGAAAGCCAGAATTGCGTCTCCAACATCAACGATTCCGTCAGTTCCATGGCCGCCGTCAGCGAGGAGATCAGCAGCTCCATGGCAGAGATGCAGAACCAGCTTCAGGAAAGCGCCGACTTCATGAACAAGGTTGGCGAGGACTTGAAAGAGGCCACCAAGCCTGTGGTGGATATCGAAAAGACATTGGACGACACTGTGAAGCAGATGGGCGACATGACCAAGGACGCCTTCTTCCATCTGGAGAACCGGGAGTTTGCCCAGTACATGTCCACTGCCATATCATCCCACCATACATGGCTGAGCAACCTCAAGAAAATGGTCTATACCAATACGGTCACGCCCCTGCAGCTGGATTCCTCCAAATGCGGCTTCGGACATTTCTATTACGCCATGACCCCTGACATTCCGGACATACAGCATCTCTGGGAGGGGCTGGGGCCTAAGCACCAGAAGTTCCACAAATACGGCGAATCCGTCATCCGGGCTATCAACAGCGGCAAGAGCTCCGAGGCGGAGCAGATCTACCGCGAAGCGGAGGCCTACTCCAAGGGCCTGATCTCCGATATGGAGAGAATCCTGCAGATTGCCAAGGGCGAACACTGACCCTGATAAATGCCGACAATCGAGTAGGAGGCGGTGACTAACCGCCGTCCTCTCACACCACCGTGCGTACCGTTCGGTACACGGCGGT
>RAZA01000020.1 GCA_003612485.1 bacterium D16-50 | reverse complement strand
TCTTTTTCTGCACGATATTCAGTTGTCAATTTTCAAGTGGCATCTCATTCATTGAGATTCCGAGAAGTTATGAATTTTGATTTATCTGGAGCTGCTTTTCATAAAAATAAAAGCTGCCTGCCCCCTCCTCCCCGGCGGCTTTTTCCGCCGTGCCATCCGTCCGGTCATCCTGAAATGCCCCTTCTTCTCTGGAGCGCCCTACGCCAACCGTCGGATCCGCAGGGATGCTTACTATGGAAATCTCATGGGGCGTCCATTTGGTGGCGATGCTACAGGGACCGGTAAAGCGCCCGTCGCTGGATTTCTTGTTTGCTGCAACATCCTCCCATACGTCTACCAGATAGCCCACAGACACACCCTTGAGCGTCCCGCCTGCCACTTTCTGGAACACAGTTTCCGAATCCGCATCCTTGTCAAACTCAATCTCCGCATTCCCGCGGCCGCCCTCTACCCATGCCCGGACGATTTTCCCGATCACCTTGTCCCGGTTATGGTTATAAAGGACGCAACCGATGGAATTCAGGCGGCCTAGATCCACTGCGCCATCCGAATGGGAAAGGATCTCCGTCCCGAACCACCGGTCATAAGGCTCCTCCGATGAAAAGCTTAAGATAAACTTTCGCTCGTTCCCCTCGCCTTCCATGGCCCGGATGGAACATTCCGAAAGGAACCTCTGCTGTGCGCCGTCCCTCTCACCCCTTCTCTTTTCCGGCACTGCCCTTGTCATCATCCGTTTCTTCCCTTTCCTCATGGCCCTCTGCCTCCTTAATGCCAAAGATGATACTCTCCATGTCTATCCCCTTCTCCCTGCCATACTCCAGAACCTCTGCCATGTCGTCAATCTGATCCCGCCAGTCCCTTCCGTTCTCCGCAGCGATCTGCTTGAAGGTCTTCTGGCCGGTCTTCAGCGCCGTGCTGTCCGCATTGGACTCCTTCTGCGGATCGATCCACGGCTTCGGCTCCTGCGTCCACTCGTGGGCCAGATAACGCTCCTTCTCCTCCCAGAATCGGGGGATCGAAAGCGCACCGCAAAGCACCGCCGATATGATGAAGGTTTCATATATTTCATCCATCACCTCTAAAAGCAGCTCCTTTTCCTCGCCGTAAGTCAGGTCGTCCTCAATCATCCCCTGCCTCGCGGAAGAATAGGTCGCTTCTGACATGTCCCTGCTGGTGGCTTCATAGCTGATCCCCTGACCAGCCCCTACAAGCCTCTGCTGGAGCTTCGTGAAGCTGGTGGCGTCCGCACCCTGTCCGGCAGGGTTCACCACCTGAACCTTGTCCCCCTGATTCAGTTCCTTTATCATGCCCGGAGAGAGCAGCTTGCCCTCGTAGGTCTGCATTTCCCCACGCACCGCATTTCCCCTTCCTACCCCGGATGTAGGAAGCCCTTTCTCGATGAACACGGCAAGACAAGCTTCGATCCGCTGCTTGACTGACACAGCCGTCATAAACTCCGTGATGTCCCGGATCCTCGGGATGGTCTGCGCCATATCGGACATCTCCCTCAGCTGCGTAGGCCGCCGGATGGTGAAATAGAAAATCACATCCTCCGCATCTATCCAGACCGGCTCCCTCTGGCCGTACCCCTCGATGTCATACTGTTTGATGAAGTACCCCACCGGGCAGTTGTAGGAATTATACTCAATGCCGCCGACCACTTTGTTCCCTTTGTTCTTCGGCCAGACGCACCCGCCGTCCAGCTCGTCCGTCTCGATCATCTGCAGCTTGAACGGGACGAACCCGTCTTTTGTGTACCGCTTCACAAAGAGGATCCCGCCGTCGATCTTCTTGCGCTCCACCGCCATGCGGATGATCTGGTTGAGGCTCTGCCGACCGGTGATGTCGCAGTTCTGTTTCTTGCACCAGCGCTTCCATGCTTTTTCAATCTCCTTGTTCAGATCGGTCTCCTCGGTCTTCGCCTGAACCCGGAAGCCGCCGCCGACAACGTTCCGCTTGAAAGCCCCGGACACGGAATTCATGATGTCGGAGTTCCTCTCCAGATCACGCGCCCTCGCTTTCACGTCGTCCCGGCTGTACCGGTCCGTAACGTCTGCGGACTGGTTCGACACCCTCCAGTTCTGGTTCGGCCGGTCGAAGTTTCCGGCATCATAGTTCCGCAGCCAGTCGTATGCCTGCCGGAATGCCTCCCGCTTATATGCCGCCTGAGGGGAGAGTGCGGCTATGATGCTGTCCAAGAATCCCATGCTCTGCCCTACCTCCCGTCAAACACAGCTACATAACAGTCATCCAGAAGCCCCGTGGAGTTCTCTGCCGCAATCTCTGCCGCCAGATCATTCCTCATGGAACACAGCTGCTTCAGATCCGCCCTCGTAAGGGCGCGGGATCCGATCTTGTAGCTCTGACCGCCCACCGTGATCGCCATGATCGCCGCATTGACGCTGTCCAGCATATCCTTCGTGGTGATAGGCATATTGTTATTTTCAGCCCCCATGGCCGCCTCCTTTCAATCAAAAAGGCCATCCCCGAAGGAATAGCCTTTCTTGGCGGCTGTCTGCCGCCTGCTTATTTCATGCTACCATCATAGCACATATCCGTGTACCCTTTTGTACTTTTTTTAATCCATAGGCTGCTGCCGACAATCATCAGGGGCGCCCCGGAACTGGAACACCGGGGCCTTTTGTTGTCCTCCTGCATGGACTATTCACTACGTTTTTGCCTATTGACGGTTTAGCACTTATTTTATGTCCCCAAGCCATCCCTCGTTCACCTTTATCCACTGCTCCTCGGGCCCCTCCATGTCAGCCGGCTCAGGATCCTGCCGCTTCGGCATCTCTGCGTTCTGGAGGTGCAGGGTACGAACCCCTAGGACATCGGCCGCCGCCATGGCATAGACTTCCGTGTCCAGAAAATGGTTGTCCCCATGGCTGTGCTTTTTCTGCCACACCTGCTGGACGACGCCGTTCTTCTTCACGTTGACCTTATGCTCTGCCGTGACCTGAGTTGCGTACTCATAATCGCATCCCTCATACACCATCCAGCTCCCCTGCCCGTTCTTCTTCCTCATTCGGCCGGCTATCATGTCCTTGTATTTCCCGCCGTCCACAAGCACCAGCGTCATCCCGTAGGCGCTGCTCCCCTCTTTGTTGATCTTCGACAGTTTATAATGGGAGAGCTGGGCATGGCTCGAGCCCTTGACCGGGAGGGCATAATCAGAATGGCATACGCAGAAATCATAGACCATGTCCGTCTGATCCCCGGAATCGATCAGGCACAAGTTCACGATCATGGGATCGCCCTCCTCAGTCATATATTCCAGATTCATGACAAGGTCGATCTCCTCAAAGGAAAGGGCCTGACCGTGCGCTATGTTCTGGCTAGTCAGGAAATCGCCCCATGCCCGGATCGTCCAGTATAGGGAGCTTTCCTGAACGTCCACGCCGCCGGTCAGAAGCTTCGCCCATGACGGGACGGTGTGTGCCGGCAGTTCCGTCTGCCGCTCCATCACCAGATCCGCATTCGTCTTCAGCTTCGTGTCCTCCCAAGGCTCCGCAAGCCAGCTGTTCACGAAGTTCTGGAACTCCTCCGGATCATCCTTTGTGCCAAGGAATTCCTTCGCAATGTCCGCCCAGCGGACAAAGGGGCTGTAAAGGGTGTTGATCCAGAATGCCACGGTTCTGGCGTACTTGGTATCGTGCCTGACCACCCTCCATTCCCCCAGCCGGAGCATATTGTGCTTGTCGTTGTCGGTAATGACACAGCCGCATTCCTGACACACATAGGCTGCCACCTCCGCCCGGTCTGCGTAGCTCATGTTATCATCATCCGGGAAGCGGATGTTCTGGAACTTGAATTCGATATACTCTCCGCAATGGGGGCACGGCACGAAATAGTGCTTCTCCACATCCGCCCCCCTCCTTCGCCTTCCAGATATGCCCGGTCTTAAGGGTGGGCGTGGAGGTGATGTATATTTTCTTGTTATGGAACGTCTTTGTACGCTCCTTCGCCAGCTTGATGGGATCCGCCTCCCGGTTGCTTGCGCCGGGATACTTGTCGACCTCATCCATGATCAGGTAGCGGATCGGCTTGCTGGCAAGCCCGGACGGGGAATTGCTCCCGGCCAGAGTCAGGTACATCCCCTCAAACTGCAGCTCCAGAAGGGGGGAGTTCTCATCAAACCTGCGCCGGATCTCTGGGGTAGCCTTCAGCATCGGCTGGAGGCGGTTCTCTGAGATGGACTTCGCAAGCGTCTCTGTCGGATATACGATCATGGCAGGAGCCGGATCCTGCATCACGATATACCCGATCATGTTCTGCGCCGCTTCCGTTCCGCCCACCTGAGTGGGCTTGCAGAATATGACGGTTTCCGTTTCGTAATTGTTGAACTCGTCCATGATACCGACAAGGTACGGTGTCATGCTGTTGCTCCATGCCCCAGGCATCGCCGATGACTTTGAATCAAGGATACGGTAATTCTCAGCCCATTCCGAAACGGTAAGCTGCTCCGGCGGACACAGTACCTGCAGGGCGGCCAGCTGGTATCCTTTGACGGTGAACTTACGTCCCGGCATTTTTCCGCGGCCTCCCGCGCCGCTTTGGCCGTATTACATCTTCCTGCCGCACAGCGGCATTCTCTGCATCTTCTATGGCTGCCCGTGAAACAAAGTCTTTTAAGAGCTTCTTGACCTCCTTCTGAAGGTCGTTCTCAACCTCCCGGACTTCCACGGGATCCACGAACCCGGCAAGCCGCCCCGCCATCTTGCCCGGTATGGAAAGCGCAAAATTCTTAAAGACGATAAAAAAGCGGCTGTAATCCGCTTTTGCCTCCTCAATGGAAATATAGTTGCCGGCCGCAATCTCCGTCCTCAGGCGGTGAAGCTCCCCCTGAGACTCCTTCAGTGCCACGTCCGCACGGAGCTTCTGCTCCTTCAGCTTCGCCTCCGCTTCCGAGCGCTCCTTTCCATATGCCTTGTCAGAAAGGTATTTCACATATCTCTGGATTGTGGTCGCAAGTTCAAAGCGGACACCGCCGCCATCGATGCGTACCCGATCGATTATTCCGTCAGCAACGAGCTGCTCGATCCTTCTCCCAGACAGCCCGAAAAGCTGCGCTATCGTGTCCTTCGTTGCATAGCCCCGCATCTCGTTCTTTTTGCCGGTGTCTTCCCCGTCTGCCATGCCGTCACACCTCCATCCTATTTGCTTTCCTGCCGGTAAACTCCTCCCACCTCTTTACGACAATGCTTGCGTAATGCTCATCTATATCCATGACATAGGCATTCCTCCCAAGCTGCTCCGCCGCCATCAGTGTACTTCCTGAACCACAAAAGAAGTCCCCTATGTTCCAGTCCTTTTTGCTGGAGTTCTTGATGAACTTCGCTATCAGGTCGAGCGGCTTCATGGTCGGATGCAGGAAGCTGCTGTCAGGCTTTTTCTCATAAATCACGGTTGTCTGGTCCGCATACCGACGCACCATGTCCTTGCAGTACTGAATCAGCTCCGGTTTCTTCATGGAATCAAAGTCCACCTCATCCTGAAGGATGACCGTGTCCTGCGTGCGATCCTTTATGAAGTAATGCGCTGCGCCCTCTTTCCATCCGTAAAGGATCGGCTCATGCCTCCACTGGTAGTCGCTCCTCCCTAAGACGAATTTATTCTTTTCCCATATCAGGACTTCGGCAAGCCTCAGCCCGGAATCCCGGAACGCCTGCCGGAACGTAAGCCCCTGCGTATCCGCATGGAACACATAGATGGCGGATCCATCCCTCATATAGCTTTCCATGTTCCTGAATGCGTCCAGAAGGAACGCATAAAAAGATTCCGCCTCCATGACGTCTCCAACTATCGGCATGGATCCGTTTACGTTCGGGCGGTATTTGTTCAGTGAAGCCGCCTTCCCCTCGTAATCCACATTGTAGGGCGGATCCGTGATGATAAGATCCATCATCTCTGCCCCCAGCAGCTTCTGGACATCCTCTCTTTTCGTACAGTCGCCACACATCAGGCGGTGGCCTCCAAGCTTCCATACCTCTCCCGGCTTGACGATGGACTCCCCCTTTTTGCTTTCGGAGTAAGCCGCTTCTAAATCATACCCGTCATCCGCCACCTCAGGGTCAAAGTCCGTAAGCTCTATCAGGTCGTCAAGCTCCTGATGAGAAAAGCCAGTGAGCGTGATGTCATAGTCCCCAAGGTCGAGCTCCACAAGAAGATCCCGGAGCGCAATCTCATCCCATTCGCCGGAGATCTTATTGAGCGCAACATTCAGGGCCTTCTCGTCCTGCTTGTTCAGATCCACCACTACCACGTCAGCGTTCTCATACCCCAGATCGGAAAGGACGGTATGCCGCTGGTGGCCGCCTATGATCGTCCCATCTGAATTGACGATGATAGGATCAATGTACCCGAACTGCTCGATGCTCCTCTTTATCTTCCGGTACTCGTCATCCTCCGGCGTGAGCGCTTTCCGGGGATTGTATTCTGCTGGCCTCAGGTCGGCCAGCCTGCGCCTCTCGATATTCACGGCTTTCCCTCCCAGCATTAAGTGCGGATACCCTATTGCTCCGCCCCTCAGAAATTCATGCTACCATCATAGCACATATCCGTGTACCCTTTTGTACCTTTTTTCAGAAAAGACATTTTTTGCCTTACGCCTTTTCTCTATGAAAGGCGTAAGGTAAAAAAGCTAGGAAACATGCGGGCTTGATGGCATTCCTTACGCCTTACGCCTTTTTTCGGAAACATACCATGTTTTTTTAGCGAATTTGCACTATTTGCACCTCGATGCACAAAGTGCAAATTTTCATATAAATAGACATTCGTATTGGCGTAATGGGCGTAAGGTTATATAAAATAGGCTCTCTAAGCCGCATGTTTCCTAGCTTTTTTACCTTACGCCTTTCATTACGCCTTTCATTACGCCAAATCCAAAGGCGTAAGGTTTTCAGGTACTTTTCGCTTTACTACGCTAAAGTGTGCATCATCGGCGCTTCTGAAGATTTCGATGCACACTTTAGTGCGGCAAAGTATTTGCACCAGATCCGTCTGTAGCGAAACGCTGAAAAAAATTCGATTTTCACCGGGGGAAATATCGGGCTTTCCCCGCCCCGCAGTGTGCCGGGGGTTCCGGTAGTACCTACGGCCCGCCCAGCGGCTCCCCCCTCCACGGAAAACCGGAAACATGGAGACGCCCCAGCTGCGTCCTGCCTGCCCCGTTGGCCCAGCGCGGTTTTGCGCAGGGCTGTGCCTCCGCCCTGCCCTGCTACCTGCCGTCCATGCACCCCAGCCTACCGTCTGGCTGTCCCGGCGCTGCTGCCCTGCTGGCTGTGGCTGTGCCCACCCTGCCTGATATAGGATATAGCAGGCACATCCATCTGCCGTCCCTATGGGCACAGCGGACAAGTATGCGTGTATGCCGTGGGCATAGGCAAAGTCCGTCCGTGTTTCTTCCATCAGACGCAAACGGGCGCATATGCATCTGTAGGCGTCTGCATGTGCACGTGCTGGCGCTCATCAGAAGCAAGGCGCAGGCTGCCCGGCTCCGGCGGTGCTTCGCCAGCCCCTGCCGTCCTCCGTATAGGTATAGGCGGCTCCCTATAGGCACCCTTCTGTGGAAGGCTACGTGCACATGGGCAGCCGGCATACTGGAATATGGCCTCTGAATCCAAGAGCAGCTGATTCAAAGGGGGCAAATCGCCTCCTTTGAAATTCCGATTTGAAAAAATAATTTCAGAAATTTCATAAAGCCGCTTGACTATACGTGCTACACGTGTTATACTGTGCTTGTAAGGAGGTGGGGCATGAAGGATAGGGATCTTATAAAACTCTTAAAGAAAAATGGCTGGAAACTCGACAGAATCAACGGAAGCCACTATATTTTCAGAAAAGAGGGTATGACCGTTTCGGTTCCCGTACATGGAAAGGATGTTCCTACCGGTCTGCTACATCAAATTTTGAAAGATGCGGGGCTGAATTAGCTCCGCCTTTCAAACAACAAAAAGGAGGTTTTGTCATGTTATTTGTATATCCCGCTATCTTCCACAAGGAAGAGGAATCTTACTGGGTGGAATTTCCAGATCTGAAAGGCTGCAATACCTACGGATCCACCATTCCGGAAGCTATGGAAATGGCACAGGAAGCCCTTACCGGATATCTTCTGTCACTGTTGGAGCATGGGGACCATATCGCCTCTCCGTCCGACATTTCTGCCATCCATGCGGATGACGGCTTTTCCTCTCTTGTATCCTGCGACATCAACCAGTATAGGGACACAAGGGCGGTGAAGAAGACCCTGACCATACCGTCATGGCTGAACGACCGCGCCATGTCCATGGGGGTGAACTTCTCTCAGGTACTGCAGGAGGCCCTGCTCTCAAAGATACAGGCTTAGCGCAAAGACCCGAAAGAGCCCCGGATACCGAATATCCGGGGCTCTTTCCCTGCAATAATATGAATGGCGCCCCGATTTACGGCGGCATCCACATGGATCCCGACCAGTTCCTCACTCCGTGAACTCTATGCAGCGGACGGTCTCGCCGCCCAGCCACACGTGGGTGCAGTACTCCAGCTTGCCGCCGTTCCTGCACCGTGTCGCAGTGATGTGCCCGTTCCGGTGTAGCCACCTGCGGAACAGCCTCTTTGGCACGCCCCTCCGGGAGCAGAATGCGCTGAACTCCCTGCAGGTCACCAGCAGCCTCCCGTTGTGCTCCCACGCCGTCTCCATCAGCTCCTCCGCAAGCTCGCCGAACCCGTCCTCCTGCATGGGTAGCCCGCCCGGCGGTGCCGGGCTCTGCGCCCCCAGCTCCATCCTCTCGAACCCGGCCTCCTCAAGGAACGACATCACGTAAGGCAGGCGCTCGTTCCTGCACCCTGCGATGATGGATGCCGCCCTGATATAGTCGTCCTTCGTCAGCTCCCGCTGCCTCGCCTCCTTCACGGAGACGCTATACGCCCCCGTCTTCCTGATCGCCGGGAGGACTTCGCTCGTCACCCACCGCTTGAACCGCTTCGCTGACGGTAGGCGGCTCCCGAAGATCAGGGCATAGACCCCTGATTCGTTGATAATGGTCATTTCCTGCTTCCCTCCGGGGGTCACCATTTCAGTGACCCCCTTATCTTCCGCATCGACATGATTTGCAACGGCATTATTTAATGACTTACCTTTTCCATACCCCAGCGCCTCAGCCACATCTTTGCCCACGAACCACGGCTCCCCGCCGATCTCCAGCGTCCTGATCCGGCCGAACTCCCCGCTCTCGAAGACTTTTACCTCGTTCATAGGCCCACCTCCCCTTCTTCCTGCAGGAACGCCTCTTCAGGTGCGCGCCACTGTCTGGCCACGGTGTCCAGAACCGTCAGGATCTTCCCGACGAACCCCTGGGCGGAAGGCGGGGCGGAGGCGGCCAAGCCGTACCCGTACCCGCACGGATAGGCGAAACAGAACATATCCTCCTGAACTGCGCATATGTACTCGTCGCTGGGAAGCACCCCTCCGGGCTGCCCTGCCGATCTCGTAATCTCTCTGCCCATAGAATGATCTCCTTTCAGATTTTTGCTTGAAAGAAGCTCCCCGTTCTGATACGATAGATTTATCAGACGGGAAACCTCTGATGATAGAAAGTGGTTGCTGCCGGTCGCCACACTTGTCAGCTACTACTTTTTTGCTACAAAAGCAGTAGTATTATGCTGAATGGGGCAGACTGCATAGTCTTGTATGTCTGGCAACATACAATCGCTACCATTAAATCAGTTCTACGTCATCTCTTGTAACACCGCTGATATAAGCAGATAACCCACAGTGAGGACATTTCTCTGTTTTGATAGTAAATGCACGCCCAAAACTGGATATCATCACAACCTTTCCTTTTGGAACAACTATACCAGCACCATTTCTTATTGCTCTCGTAGTTCTTACTTCCATTCCGACCATATCTTTGCTTTTCATGCTTTTTGGTATCATACTATCCTACCTTTCCACAATCCCACTACCCCCCTAATTTGACCTCAATCCTTTTCCTGGCCATCACGATACTCCTTCAGAATCTGCCTCACCCTCTTAAACTCCAATAACGTATACAGCCCTTTCCTCCAGCTTTTTGTCGCTGGAGTACGGCTGATATGGTTCTCTCTGCACACCCGCTCCCAGCTGTAACGGTCGATATACTTGTTTTCGATGATGGATCGTTCCAGAGAATTTTCCGGCAGGAAATCAATCACATTCATGATGTCGGAAAGAATCTTTGCCGCCGTTTCGATCTGCCCTTTTATTCTGGCATCAATCTCATCCAGCCGAAAAGAAATTGCGGCACACCCAACTCCGTTGCTGCTTCCCCGTGGCATCCCATCCATCTTTACTGCCCCGAGCGGACTGTCAAATTCCTTGATAATATCCGTCCTGCGGCGTTCCAAGGATTTCTTCTTGCCAATGCAGTATCTATACTGGCTCAGGTATTGGTTCAGCAGCTCCGCTTCACCCGTGAGCCTACTTTCTGTCTTCTTCATTTCCTGCCTGCGCTTTTCCATCTGTTTCCGCCTCCTCTGCCGCCATGAAATACACCTTACCCCTGATAATCTGGATGCTTTGGACGGACTTGTTCTTGTGATCGAAATCAAATACCGGATAGCCCCTACTGCGAAGCTCATTGATCAGGAGCCGTATGCTCTGGCACACCGTGGCAAGCGGCACACTGGAAAAGTCCGGCTCCGCACCCTGTGCCGGCTTGGGTGGCCGAAATTCACTTAAGCTCCGTAGCCTCCTTCTCTGCGATCTGTTCATTGTCGTTATACCCCCCTTTTCATGGCGCACATGGTACACAGAACTCCCGAAAACATATCCTTGGTAAATTCTTCAGGCAAAGGCCTTTCCCAGCATTCCCGGCCACATTCCGGGCAATTAACCAGTTTCCATCCTTTGCGTCCTTCCGGCACGTTCTGCCTGAGCGGCATACAAAGATAGCCGCCTTTATCGCTGGCTCTCCTCGGTTCAACTTTTACTGCCAATATATCTGCCATATCAAACATCCTTTCCGCGGAGCCCACGTTTGCGTGTTTTATAAATACTACCTCTTGATTGCACATGGTGAGCCTCCTTCCTCTGTCGCTTCTCCTGCCGCCTTATACTGGCGATTGCAGCTCCGGCGGTGGGATCCTTATATCCTTCACTATTTCTCACTTGGCGGATCGCCTCCCTTTTTCTTCAATTTCTGGCCGCAAAACTGGCAGCAGGCGGGTTGCTCCCGTCCGTAATAATTCGTAACGGGATTTCCACAATACGGGCAGCATAAAGCGGTATCTCCGAAGCAATCTTCCTTGTTCACCGGTTCAATGGATACAGCCCTATGAAGTGCCGACCTTATAACTAATAGGTCGCTTTCTGGAAATTCTAAGCCGTAAAGGCCGCCCGCTTTTCTGATGTGTTCGTCAATCTCTTTTATTAGCTCCGCTTCTCTGCTCATTGCAATTCGCCCTCCCAATTCCATAGTCCCTGCTTTCCGCTCGCCGGAATCGGCCTGTCAAAAAGCACAGCGTCCTCCATCACCCATGCGTACCTTCCCGGCGCAAAATTCCCGAAAACAAATTCTTCCGGATGCTGCTCCAAAATCAGCTCTTCAGTCAGCCGGTCAATCAGGACACAGTTTACAAGCTTCGCTTTTCCGATGATCGCCTTAAAGGGAAGTGCCCGCATATCTTCATCACTCCCGATTCCGGCATCCCTGAAACGTGATGCCCGGATTCTGTCATGCTGGCACACATCAGAAAAGTAGTTATGCTTCATTCCACCTGCATGAATGAGGATTTCTCCCCGGTAATTTGTTTTCCATGACCGTGTCTCGCAGCGCTTCTTTCCAGATGCCAGCAGCGTCGCCCACGGCTGGATTACAGTCAATGCTTTCATTCCGCACCTCCCATATGCTTTTTCTTATACTGACATACTGCATTGGCTACTGCCTGAGGCTGCATCCCCATCTCGTCCGCAATCTTTCTATTGCTCCACCCGGCGTTCCTGAGAGCGATTATTTTCCCGACATCGACAGACTTCCTCTTAGTCCTCTTAGATGCCCGATCTGTCCCTTCCGTTGCTGCCGCTGCCTCAGCATTCTGGCTTCCGTCTTCTGCCACAGAGAGTTCTTCACACTTCTTCCTGACAAACATCCTGATCTCGTCCATACAGCTGCCACAATAGTGACAGTTTTCAAATTCGTTGTCCTGCGTGAGGCTGCCATTCAGACCGTCCCGGAAATTATACGATATGTATCCAAGTTTTTGGGTCTCAATGCAGCTGCCGCACCTATCGCATATAATCCTTATCATCTTTGCCTCTCTCCTCGACTAATCATTTTTTCCACATCCTCCGGCAGGCACACTGCCCCAGCGATCCCGCCAGCCGCCCGGATCCGCTCCATGGTCTGCTCCTGAATCTTGGAAAGCACGCCTATGTATGGCCGCTTCACCTCGAAGCCGTAGAACCTCCCGCCGATGATGGCGCACACATCCGGGATCCCCTGCCGGCAATACGGCCCAGCTGCAGCTTTCCAGACAAAAGCGTCCGGGTAGTTCTCCTTCAGGTAATTTATGATCTGGCTCTGATAATGACTTTCCTTGGGAAGATGGCTCATGAGGAATCGCTCTGCTTCCCTTAAAGTCTTAAAGCCCCTGGCTGCCTTAAGGTATTCGACTGCCGCTTCCTTGCTTTCAAAATTGTCTATCCTCCTCATCCCGTACCTCCTCGTACTAATATATCAGCCACTTATCATTGTATCTGCCATATCCCATTCGTCATCAAACAGGATAAGTCCATTTGAGTCTCTTATAGCACAGAAAAATCTCCGTCTGTTTCATCTTTGGGCTTAAAAAATCCACATTCATGGCAGTCATCTTGGTATCTGCATATCCGGAACAGAATTTCTTTTGCTTTTTTTGCTTCTCCAAAGCGGTCATATTTCCCCTCCCCTACACTTGCCCGGTCGTTTTATCTTCACTTCTTACGAAAATCAATACCGCATCCCCCGGCGGCTTCTCACGGCTTACCCACCCGCCGGCCCCCTCGTCCCAGAACTTATTCACAATGTCATTGTAGATAAGCGGCGGCTGCGGATTATCAGGATCCCATGACGGGCCGGCCGCATAAAGGCAGATGTGCCTGCTGAAATACTCCGCATACAATTCCTGAATCCTCTGCCGCAGCTCCTCCGCGATCGCCCGAAGCTCCTGCACGTCGAAGTCCCGGAACACAGCCCTACCGGCCCGTTTCCCGATATGTCCCTCCCGGATGATCCTGCCCACCGCTTCCGCCAGATCCCCGCTGTCGCCCTGCAGGACGCTGAATCCGGAAAGGCAGTACGCATTCAGATAATTCTCCGCCTGCGCCTTCAGCTGTGCCCTCAGCTCCTGAAACGCATCCTTGTATTTTCCGTTCAGATCCGCCGGGGAGACTTTTGTCTTGTTCATGCGGTATCTTTCAAGCGTAGAGCTCAATGTCCCCAGCTCCTCCTGCGCCTTTTCCATGGCCAGTGCCCTCCTTTCGCCTAAAGTCTCCTTGCGCCCGAAATCAGTACGGAAGCTCCTCCTGCCCGGAATCTACGAACGGGATCTGGGCCATGTCCTCCATGCTGACCTGCCGCCATCCTTCTCCCGGTGCGGCGGCTGGAGGATCCGGTGTGCTCCCTGCCGCCATGGCCTCCGCTGCCGCATCCTCGTCCAGAGCGTCCACCCTTCTGGAGAACCGGCCAAGGTCGAACTCCACCATGCGCTGCGTGCGGCCGTCGAACCATTTCCTGACACAGTATTCCGTGCTTCCGTTCGGCTTGAGCGTAGTCCCGATGACCCCGCAGTCCGAAAGGTACTTCATCGTCTTGCGCGGGCTGTACCCTTCCTTCTTCAGGGCCTGATTCAGCAGGGACGGGAACAGGTACGCCTTGTCCGCCGCTCCGCTGATCACGCCGAGGCACGTCCCGACTGCCCTATCCCCGAACTGATTCCGGTTGGAAAGAATCCAGTCCACGATGAACTGCGTGGCGCTCTCGTTCACGTCCAAGGCGCCGGAAGCGAGCTGCTCCTTTATGATGGACTTCGCCATCTGCACGGCCCTTTCCCATGCGCCGGCGGAAAAGCGCAGCCCATATTTCCCATTATCGGATGCGCTCCGCTCCCGCTCCGGACGCTCCTCTGAAAAGAGCCATGTCTCTATCATTGCATCTGCAAGGGCTACTGCTGCAATCCCGGCGACGTGCGCCCCGCTCGTGTCCTCCGCAATGCGGCGCACCTCCTCCGCCATCCTCGCATAACTGTCCCTGATGCCCTGCTCGTCGGTCTCCATCACCATCCCGATGAATTCCAGGCCAGCATGGCCGAAATGCTCCGCCGACTGCCGATGCATCATGCCAGCCGAGTCCTCGTCCGGGAACGGCCCCCCGTAGATCTCCAGCACACGGGTGCTTACGCCGGTCTGGGTGGTCTCCGTGGAGAGCGGCTCCTCCCCGGTAGCAAGGCACACCGTGCGCCATGTGCTCAGCGACTGAAGGCCTCCGCCCTTGCTCCCCCTTGCCCTGCCTGTCCCAGATGTAAGCATATATACGATCTTCTCAAGCGACTCCTGCTTCTGGCCCGCCAGCTGCCGCTCATCGATTCCCAGCGGCAGGTCATTGTAGAACCCTGCCATCCGCTCCAATGCCACCTGCGTCGCATTGAAATTGACCATCAGCCTCTCCGGATCGCCCCATGCCGAGAGCGCAGCCTTGAGGGCCGCCGTCTTGCCGCCCTTGCTGCTGCCCCAGTTGTAGACGAAAAATATCCTCTGGGAAAGGATGCGCAGGAGCGGAGCGGTGAACGCTGCCGCAAGGATGAACCGGAACTTGTCCCGCCCCCTGTGGGGCCTCATGCATGCCGTCCATCCCCCCAGCGTCCCGTTCACATGGTAGGCCGCCGCCCACCCCCGGAGAGACGGCTCGATATCAAGCACGATGTCCTGCCCATGCCCCGGGAGGAACCTGCCTCCCGCCTGCCATCCAAGGGCGGACGTGCTTTCTGCCCTTTTTATGACATCGATGTTCTCCGCTTCCAGTGCTTCCAAGAAGCGCACCACCATCTTCGCGTTCTCGGACGTCACTGTGCATCCCAGATCGGCAAGCACGGTGACGCTCCTGCTGGAGAAGACGGTGGATCTTGGGAATATGGCCGTCTGCCACCTGCCGTCCCTCTTGAAGGCGACCCCTATCTTCTCCTCTCCGGTTTCAAGGCTTTTCAGCCGCTGCGTAAGGATGATCGGCGTCCGGCACACCGTGACGGGGATCATCCTCTTTTCGTCCATGTGGCTGATCCCCTTTTCCGAATAGTTCCATCCTTGCGGCTGCCGGAGGTTCACCGGCGCTCCCTGAACGGCTTCCGGGATGATGTCTGCCACATCATCCAGCTCTATCTTCCGGGCTTTCTGAAGGGCTTTCTGGATCAGCTCCCTTGCCGCCTCCTCCCCTTCTTTGATGTACAGCTCGGACGGATCCTTCACCCCGAACTGCCTGCAGCTCCATGCATAGACGTCACCGGCATAGCCCTCATCATGGAGGATCCGGCACACCTTTTCCAGAAAGACATTGCCGCCACGATCCGGCTCGACATGGATATACAGCTTCAGGCCGTCCAGCTTCGGAACCATCTTCGCATTGAAGTTTGACGCCCCAGGCACACCCAGCGCCGCAAATTTTAGGAGCCACAGCGTCTGGGTGTCGCTCTCCCCTTCCGCAAGCACGGCGTATCCCTGCTGCCGGATCTCAGGAAGCCGCCACTCCCCATAAAGGATCAGCTTCCCGGAGCTGCCATAGCTCCATCGAAATTCCTTGTCTCCATATCTCTTTCGGAATACCGGCACGCTCCCATCCTCCGCCTTATAGGGGATCTTCAGCCATTTTATCCCGTCACGGTCCTTCCCGGTCGTGGCAAGGCATGATTCCTGAAGGAAATCCTCCGGGAGCCGCTTGGAAAAGGCATACTCGGAAAGCGTAAAATCCTTCATCCGGGGCCTCCTTCTCTCCGGCGGCCTTGCTTCCTCCAGCCTTCCGTACTTTGCCAGAATCTGCTTATATGCCTCCTTGGTGTCCGTCTCATTCAGCTTAGCCCAGAACGATATGAAATTTCCGTCTATGCAGCCGGTGAAGCAATGGCATTTTCCGGTCCGTATGTCTGCAGTAAACGAATTTCTGTTGTCATCGTGGAAGGGGCAGTGCCCAATGATGCGGTCGCCCGTAATCTTTGCGTTTTTAACCACGCTGCGGTACTCTGCCGCATAGTCCACAAAATCGTCTATGTTCAGCTGCTCTGCGCTCATACAACCACCTTCATAGCTTCCTTTATCTGCCGGATGCCCATGGCCACGATGCGTCCATGGATGCCTAGTCTGGATGCCTCCGCAATCTCAGCCTTCATGCCCTCGCTGATGATGCCGTCAATGACAACCAGAAGGAACTCCTGAGAGACACGGAGGTCAAAAAGTCCGTAGCCAAGCCCGGCCTCCCGCTCATCCGGAACTGCGTCATCAAGGAACTGCGTATAGAAAAGGTGCGGCGCAGCCGGCTCTTTCCCCTCGTATGTAAGCTGCCTCGCAAAATACCGGGCTACTTCCCTACAGAATTCCTGCTCTTTCTCCGTTGCCGCACGATACCGCGACATGATATAAACTCTATCCATAGCCACGTCCTTTCAATCGGTTTCGGGGAGGGCATTTGCCCCCCCGAATCTTTGTAAGCCAGTCAGGCTTATCAGGCGAAAGGAAGATCTTCATCTATGCCGTCCGGGACGTTCATGAAGCCGGCCCCGTCAGAAGCCTGCCTGCCTGCGGGCGGCGCAGCGCTATAGTCTGCATCCTCCAGGTTCTTGTCGCTCTGCTTGATCATATCCGCCATCTTTGCGGCAGCCGCCCTCTGTTCCTCCGGCAGCTTACCGACAAAGGTGAACACCGCCCTGCTGTATGCGATCCCAGCGGCATTCTTTTCCTTTCTCAGCGTGATCTTCGTGACGGCATCATAGCAGCGCATTCCCTTCAAAAGAATCTGCTTCCCGATATAGTCCCTCATGTATTTCAAGGAAGTGGGCGGCAGGGAAAGGATGATCGGTATAGGGTTGTCTTCCCGGAGGATGTATACCCGGTGGACATTCTTGCAGGATTTGCCCAGACCGCCTGAACCGAATTTATTGTGGGGGCAGTCAGCACAGTTAATGATCTCACCAGTCTCCCGCAGGACACCCTGCTTGCCATCCATGCTGAAGCAGTCCGGCGGTTCATTGCCGCCGGAAAACTTCTCGATCCAGTACGCATTGACCGGATGATGGTAAAGGATCGCCCCCACAAGCTCACCCGCTGTCTCAGGATTTCCCTCGTCTTCTCCGGGAACCTCAAACACAAGGCCGCCGCCGGAAGGGATCTTTACGCGGTCAAAAGGGATTGGCCCCAGACCGTCCATTTCTTCCGCAATCGCCTCCGCAAGATCGCCGGAAATCGTCATCATGTTGAAATTCTGCACCACAGCCAGCTCATTTTTCTTCTTTTCCATGGTTATAGCCCCTCCTCATCATTCTCAATCATTTCAGCTTCTTCCTGCACTACTGGTTCCGCATCCTCGAATTCGCCGCTTCCTTCTGCGAGATCCGTCCCCTCGGTTTCCTCCAGATAATCCTCCAGCGGAGGCCTGGTTTCCGAATCGTATAGATCCTCCAGAATCCTCTGGCTCTGGGCCGCCAGCTTGATGGCCGACACAGCCGTCTCTATTGCCGAATTGTAAAGATTCCCGCATATGTTGATGAAGTCTCCCTCGCCATTCGGCAGCAGCGCCAGCATGCTTTTCATGTCGACCTCAACCGCTTTAACATTCCGGTGCATGGACACATTATACTCAGCTGCGATCCCGTACCCCTCATGCCGGTTCATGACCGCTCTGAGATGGTCATGGCGCACCATCTGCCCCAGAGCGAATTTGGCTACATTCTGGACATTGTCCTTTAAGGAGCGGTCGATCTCCAAAGTAAGGTCCAGTTCCATCTGTTCATAATCTTTCATGATCATCCCTCTTCCCCGGCCCGCATGGCCTTCGCCCGGTTCAGTGCCCCGGTGTTCGCCTTTCTCCGGGAAATGGCAAGCTTCTCATAGACGCTTACCACTTCTGCGAGCTCCTCAGGCAGCTCCCCGTTTTCCTCGACAATCCCCTTGCAGGCGCCGCTCAAAACCTTGGGTTCTACCTTCTCAACGATGATATGCCCAAGTCCCTGCTCCCGCAGGACGTCAAGGAAGTCGAGCCCCTTTTCCGCCAGCTTATCCTCCCCCAGCTTGGAATACTCCGTCTTCTGCTGGAGGCTGTAGCTGTAGCCGTCCACCACCGTGCTGGGCTTTTCCTCGTCGACCATCATCCGGCAGATTTCCTGCTCCAGCTCCTCCCTTGCCTGATTGTTCTCCTTGGTAGCCTTCGCAAGCTCCTCCTTGCGTTCCAGAATCTTCTGGTACTCCCGAACCTTCATGTCCAATACCGACTCCATACTTCTCTCCTTTCCTGCTTTATGATGGCTTTACTTATCCCTCTGGGCAAGCGCCAGAAGCGTCTGCCCCTGCGGCGCAATACCATTCCCTGATACTCAATCCTCCTCCCAATCACTGATCTCATCGTAGAATCCATAAATCTCCGCGACCTCATCCTCGTTCAGCCTATTTTCTATCCTCTCGATGAACTTGCAGAACCTTTCAGCCAGAGGCTTCTGCCCCTCACGCTCTTTCTCCTGCCCTTCCCGGATATCCTCAAAAAGGTCAGAATTCAAGATGATATCTCTCTTGGCCTCGGAAACGATGACTGGGTTATACCCTTTCCTTTTCAGATCCTCCATGTCCGTCTGACTGGCAACCGGCACGGCCCTGACTCCATGCTTATTGATAAATTCCTCGGCGATCTCATCACGTATCTCTTCAGGCACGGAATAATATTCGATATATGTACCGCTGTAATTCTCCAAGGAATTCTTTATAACCTCGGCATCCTTCAGTTCCTCTATCATCCTGGCGGCGTACCATTGGACATCGAAGCTGTTCACCATGCTTCGGTCCCGTTCCAGACGAACCACGTTCGGCTTGAAATCGATCCCGATATCCAGCCGGGATTCCTCGCAGATGAACAGACCTCCGACAAATATCCTCCCCTTGTACTCCTCCCCTTCAAGGATCGCTCCCCTGCTGGTCTCCCGGCGGCATACATCCTCCTGCAGATGGAGGTTGCTGGCCTGAATCCCTTTGTATTCTTCAGGGGTAATGCCGCCGATCTCAATAATAAGGCTATGCTCCGGCACAGAACCCCATATAGGCACGTCCTCGACAAAGAATGTAGGGACCATGACGCCTCCGTACCGTCTGGAGTTCACCAGACGAGGCCGCCATACCTCTTTCCTGCAGTAGTTCTGGAATACCACCGTCTTGCCCATCCGCAGCAGAACAGTCGTGGCAATCTTGTATCCCTCCCCATGGCTCCCGATCATCCTTTCATCCGTGTTCTTGGAAGTGACCCCGAAAAGCAGGGTCTTTATGTCGAGGTCGCTGTGTTTATTCCCGATACGGATGATCTGTGATTCCTCGTCATAGCCAAAGAACATCTTATTGCTGCCGTCCCTTGCCTCCTCGTCAATGGAATTCTGGAAGAACTCCCTGACCGCTTCCTCCACGCCCCATTCCGGCACATAATCGGCGCTGATACTCAATTCGTATTTCCTCATGCCCGTTTCTCCTTCCTAGATTTTTTTCATGACATCCTTTATGATTGCCGCATAGCTGTCAAGGCGGACATTCGCGGTGCGAACCGCCCCGCATCGGAAACGGATCTGAACAATCTCATCCTCGTCAAGCTCGCAAGACTCGATTCCTTCCCTTGTCTGCGACAGCAGCTCTCACAGATTCTCCACGAACCGTTTTCTGTCCTCCAGCGCAGCCACGTCATTCATGAATGCTGCATTCACCTCATCAGCCTTCATTCTCCCTCCTCCTTTTCCGAATACTTGTCTGCCGCACGGCCTTATGCACCTATCAGAAATAGCTCCTCCAATCGTCTACAATGGTTTTTGCCAGATCCTCCTTCCGGGAAAGCGCCTTGCTGATCAGCTCGTCGATGGTTCCCTCCACCGAAAGATCAATATAAGTGCAGATGTTCTTCTGGCCAATCCTATGGATCCGGGCCAGACTCTGGGAGTATGCAGCATAGTTGAAGTTCTTGCTATAATAGACACAAGTGTCTGCCGCCGTCAGCGTGATGCCAAGCCCCGCCGTATCGATCTGCGCAAGGAAGACCTTGATCTCCGGCTTCGTCTGGAAGTCCTTCACGATATCCCCCCGGGCCTCTAGCTTAATGTCCCCGTAGATACTTGCATACCGTATCTTCTTTTTCTCAAAAAGCTTCTGGATGATGTCAATCTCGGGCCGGAACCGGCAGAACACCACCAGCTTCTTTCCCTCGCCGATCACATAGTCGTCCAGAATATCCTCCAGCGCAAGCAGCTTCCCGTCAAATACCCACTCCGGCCTCACCCCCTCATCCGGCTGGATGAACCCCCCCGTGAACTGCTGGAGGCGCAGGAGCCTCGTAAGCACAGTCGGCGCCGTGACCTTGCCTCCGCTCTCCAGCTCCGCGAAGCTGTCCCTCTTGATGCCGTCATAAAGCTTTTTCGCCTTCCCCTGCAAAGGGATGTTTCTGGTTATGAAAGTCTGCTCCGGGAGGTCTAGCGCCTCCTCCTTCGTCACCCGGTAGGCGATGCTGTATTCCTTCTTGATAAGCGTGTCCAGCTCCCGGTATCCGATGATCTGCCGCTGGTTGAAGCCGCCCATGACGGCATACCTTCCCCGGAACGCGAAGTAGTTTGTTCCAAAGACCGCAGGGTTCAGGAAGCGGTACTGGCTGTAGATGTCTATGGCATTGTTCTGTACCGGCGTCCCGGAAAGTATCAGCTTGTACCTTGCGATATCGCCCAGTCGGTGCATCGCCTTCGACTGCTGCGCATCGTGGGTCTTGATCCGCTGGCTTTCATCGGCGATGACCATATCCGGCTTCCAGTCCATGAGCGCCTCAAAGATGCCCTCCCGCCAGGTGCTCTCATAATTGATCACCGCAACCTTCAGCCCCTTCAACGGATAGCTCCTGACCGCCTCCAGCTCCCGGAGCCGTTTTTCCTTGTCGCCAAGAAGCACGCCCACCCGGCATCGAAAATCCGCATACTCCAAAATGTCCTTCGGCCATACCGGGCACACGGACGTCGGCGCAACGATGAGCACGCTTTCAATAGCGCCCATCTTATAGGCTGCCCCCATGGTGGCGATGGAGGTAAGCGTCTTCCCCGTCCCCATCTCAAAGAGGAAGCCAAATCCCTTGCCGTCCGTCATTTCTTAGCGTCTCCTTTTTTCGGAAGCCTTACGATGTAGACACACTTGTCCACCCTATAGACATCATAAAGCCCTATCTCCTTGTTGCTCCGCCTGATGGATTTAAGCTTATTCTTCGCCTGCTCCGTTGTCTCGTATTCAAAGCACATATTCTTATGCTCTGAAATCAGGAAAGCCTCAATCGCTATCCTCTCGTCACTCTTCCTGCCACCGAAAGACTCGTTCTTCGGTGGCAGCTTCACATTGTATCTAAGCTCCATGCCGTCGTCACTCCTTCCCATCGGAAAAATATAATTCAGATTGTCTGCAGTTACCGTGTCTATGATCGTGAGCCCGTCTGTCCCCGGTATTTCCTCATAAATGCTTCCTGCCGGTATCTGGCGCTTCTGCTTCCTGCGCTCATTCGACACAGCGGATCGCATGTTTTGGTAAGCGATGGTACGGAACTTCCATCTATGGAGATCCTCCCGGACGAACCACATCCTTACTGCGTTGAGGAACCGGAAAATCACCACATCGTACCATTCGCATTCAGGGAGACGGCGCATTTTCAGGTATTCCAAAACGATATGGTGGTTTTCCTCCGCAAAGCGGCATTCCTCCGCCGTAAGCTTCATAGAATTACCCCCCCGAGGGCCTGTCCTTTCCCCATATTCCGCAACCTCCCTCTGGCTACATTCTTCTTGTTCCTGCCCAGCCAATCTTTTTCCCGCACCAGTGGCAGTGCGTGTGGCCATACTGGATGCGCTTCTCACACTTCGGGCAAAGCCATATGCCGCTGCGCAGAAGGGGCTTTGCCTCATAGCAGAATACCGTAAGCATATCCCCGTACTGCTGCGCAAGATCGTGATATTCCTGCAGGGCGCTTTCCAGTTCCTCCGCTGCGTTGCCCTGCAGGGTCTCCTTAGTGACCCCATAGCGCATAAGCACTTGGTTCAGGCTTTCCTCCCATGCCCCGATCACAGTGTACCAGCCTCCTTTTTCGGGGGCTCAACCAGCCCAAAGGTAAGAAGCGCCATATTTGCCCCCCGGATCTGATGCTGGAACAATGGGATCTTGACCGGGTAGTCCACAAGCGGCTCCGGCGCAGCCTTCATCCTTTCCGCATCCACCGCCGCCTGAATCCCGTTTATCCGCTGCCGCTCCGCTTCGATAGGCGCAGGCAGCCTTACGAGCCCCGCCATCTTGTTCAGCAGCTCACAAGTGGCCGGCCCTTCCAGCCACTGCCTCGACCGGTTCCACCTCATGGCATTCCAGCTTTTGATAACGGCATACTGCGTACTGTCCGCATCTGCGACAATCAGGCAGCCGTCCTCAATCTTCATCTTCATTCCTGATCACACTCCCAGCCGGGCCAATGCTCCTCGACGCCATGGTCATCCACGAAGCCGGATACCCGGCCATCGTCCAGAAGGCTGCCCCTCCCCTTCAGCTCATCCATGTCGATGCAGTCCTGCACCGTTACCGCTTCCAGATTGATCTTCATCCCATGTCCTCCTCGTGCAGCTCAATTTTACTGATGGATGCCTCGTAGGCCACACGCCTCTGCGAGCTTTCGTCATCCAGCTTCTTGACATACTCCCGGCTCTGGATCCTGCCCCATGCAGAACAGAACCCCCCCACATGGAAGCTGCCTGCGTAGCGGGCATTCCGGCCCCAGCAGATGCAGGGTATGTAATCCGATTTCCCGTATGGGCGGTTTACTGCCAGCAGCAGATCGGCGATCTCCCGTCCCAGCGGCGTCTTCCTATAAGTCGGTTCCTTGCATATATAGCCTTTTAAGTATATCTGGTTTGCCTCGGGGCCTCCTCCAGCCTCCTCCAGATAGCTGACCTCTCTGGCGAATACAGAAAGCACAAGCCGATTCCTCCGTCCCTCATGGCAGTTATAGGAGCGGAACTGCCCCGTCACACAGATCAGTTCCCCCCTATGATCCATGTCTACATCCATCAGCCGCTCCGACACCATGACCGGAATGATGTCATAGCTCTCGCTGAGGCGCTTGCACCTCACGTTCATCATGTAGAAGCTTTCTCCAAAGATCTCGTGGCTGTAGCTGAATCTGCTGATGATCTCTCCCATTACCGTCACCTGATTGTTCTCGATCACTGATTCTGACATAGTACTTTCCTCTCTTTCTCTTTTTTCGTTTCCTTGCCCTGCAGGCACACTGTGCCTGACCGCTCTGCCCTATTTCGGCCTCTCCCTGCAGATGGTCCCCAGCCCTCCTTCACTCCTCCTTCAGGCACACCGCCCTCAGGCCGCTGTCATACACCAGCGTGAGCGAGTCCCCGTTCCCATCCGCAAGAACAGCTTCCCTGCCCGTTACCGTGAGCACGAAGTTCTCTTCCGCAAGGTTCCTATCCGCCATCCACTTCCGGAACGCATATTCGGCTATGCTCTTCGTCCTTCCCCTGATCACCATGGCTCCTCCTTTCTGCGCCCGCCGGGATGCCCCGCCTCATACGGCGCCCTCCCTCCGCTCATGCTCCTGATTCACCAGCCTGCGAAGCTCCGCAAGCTCCCTATCGATGGCCTCCAGCTCCGCGGCGTACTCCGGCCTCCAGCCCACTCCGGAGTTCATCACGATGAATGCCCGCCTATCTGCCAGATCAATGTACCTGCACACCTCTCTGTCCGTCATGTTCCCTCCTTCTCCCGGCCCCTACATGCGCATCAGCCTCAGAATAGTGCTGTCCTCGGCTTCCAGCTCCTTAAAGATCACGTACAGCTGCACATTGTCGAAATGCCCTTCCCTCAGCCTCCTGCTGAATGCCTGCTGGGTGATCCCCAGCTTCTTCCCCATGTACCCCTGATTCTTCCCCAGCCTATCCATCCGGCCTACCATCCACTCCCGCAGATCCGTCTGCAGGTACTTCTTCTTATTGATCGCCACCCTCGGCATCCCCATCACCTCCTGCGCCTATATACCCGGAATATCCGGAGCGGGAACATGATGAACTCCCCGTCATTGTCCAGATGGCCCTTCACCGTCTCCGCATCCAGCTTCAGGCTGCTGTAAGGGGCCAGCATCAACAACGCCTGCACGGCATCCTGCTCATCCATGAAGAACCCTTCCCCATACTCGCTTGCGACCGTATATCCGCACACGATCGTCCTGCCGCCTCCTGCATGCCGTGTGTCCGGGCTGCTCATTCCTCCGGCCCATCGATCGGGATGAACCCGACCGGCTCGTAAACCCGCGGCTCCCGCACGAAGTTCTGCGGCAGCGTAATCCCGAACTGCCCGCACACATCCCTGAACGCCACTGCGATGTCCGACGGGTGCGAGTTCTGATCCCTCATGACCCTGTCCATCTCCCTGACGAAGCTCGTGATCTCCCCGAGGCTCGTGCTTCTTATTTTGTAGATGTTCCGCTCCTCCCCTAGGGCCTCCTCCATCTCGTGGAACCGGTTGATGTACATGGCCGTGAACTCCGTGCCCTTCTGGCCAGTCAGCTTGTGGGCAATGAACTCGCAGCCTTTCTTGGTGACCATGAAGCACGGACGGCTCTCGCCTTTTCCGTCAACATATGTACTTTTCTTGAAAAATTCAACCAAGCCAATCTTGGCTTCGTTAAGTTGCTCCGAATATGTGCGGATGTCTCTCAATAATTTTGAATGGTCTTTTCCAACCATCTGTGCCACTTCCATGGAAGTGATCGTCGTTGCTGTCAGTTCGTTCAATTTCATGTCTCCTTTCTGTTTTTGTCCTGCTCTGTCATGCTGGTTCTGTGAATAATTCAACCAGCACAATTTTGCGCTCGCTGTCCGAGCCAATTTTGGATTCGGCTAACCGTTCGCAGTCATTCTGTCTTGATACTTTCCCGCTCACCCCTTATACTGGATATGCAGGCCACCGCCATGGCCGAGTATCGAAGAAAGGAAGCGAAACAGACATATGTGGTATTGTGTCAAGTGTAATGCACAGAACGCTGAGGATGACTCCTTCTGTGTCAAATGTGGGACACCCAAGCTAAGGCCCTCCAACAATCACTGCAGCAATCCAGACTGCAGGGCATACCATGTGATTCTGCCCGATCCGGAGCAGAAGTACTGTGGCAAATGCGGCGCGCCCACCACTTATTGGAAGAAAATCGAAGATATGTGCTAGGCTTCTCTTTCTTCCCTGAGCAGTGCCGCTGCTCTTTTGTTGGCACTGCTCAAATCATATCCACAGTTACCGCAATACTTACCATTGAAGGATTTCAGATCCTTTTTCCTGCACAATGCATTCCCGCAATTTGGACAGGAAAAGTAGATTCTCTTCTCTCCTGATATCGCCCTCCCGCAATGCGGGCAGGAATAGTATTTCTTAAAAAGTTGTCCCATCGTTTATCACCCCCTTCCTTTGTGCCAACTCCAATGTCAAAATCGGGTTTTCGTTCATGTTATGCTCCTACCTCTGTAATTGAAGCATTCAACCAGCACACTTTTGCGCTCGCTGCCCAAGCCAATTTTGGATTCGGCTAACCGTTCGCAATCATCCTATCTTGATACTTTCCCGCTCACCCCTTATACTGGATATGCAGGCCACCGCCATGGCCGAGTACACAAGAAAGGAGCTTAACATGGCTAAATTATTCAAAATTGATGTTTCCGCACTGCCTACCCACAAAGAACGCTATGAAGTGCTCAAGTTATTTGAAAATTCTTTTGATACCTATCCTGCCTGGTTCGAACCAGACCCACTCCATAGAACCTTTGAATACTTTGAGGCCTTCTGGGCATATGACACTTCACCCCCATTGCCCCAAATTCCGAATACAGTACAAGTCACTGAGGTTTAATTCGATGTACTATCACTGGAAAGTCTGCATCATAGTCAATTATTATGCGGGCTTTCCGTACATCCTTTTTTCCATCAGCTTCCAGTAGTCTCATACACATGTCAATCCCCAACTCTTTTCTAAAAAAAACTCCGTTTTTAGGAGTCCCAACCTTCGTGTCAGAGTCGGGAAAAGCTTCTTCCTTACTTATTCCAAAGTGTTTTAAGGCGTCATCAATATGTATCATCGTGCTCACCTCCCTCCTGCTGATTCCCGTGGTCTCATGCCAGTTGCTCCTTCCAACAGATAATCTGTAGATGTTCCAAACAACTGTGACATTTTTACCAAAAAAGAGATAGGCATATCAGTTCAATGTCATTTACTTATGCCCTCCTTCCGTTAAGTTAAGGATCCACTCTCTAAAGTCTCTGTTGCCATTACCATTCCTTTTTCTTATACTGGATGTACAGGCTCCTGCCAGAGCCGAGTACACAAGAAAGGAGATTATGGTCATGCTTCCATTTATGCTTGTAATTAATGGTATCCCCTTGCCAGAAAACCACAATTACAGTACAGTAGGTGGTGCAAAGATACATATATGGGTTATGGATAATGATGCCGATTCTGCACAAGAAAAAGCTATATCCCTGGTCAAACAATATCTTTGGGAAATCCAAAGTGTGGAGTACGTTCTGCAGATTTCTCAAGAGCAGCTTCAACATCTGCATGAAGCTGAAGCACTGCTTTATCAGAAAGCCCTCCAAAATGGCATCGCTGCCGATTTTCTTGCCTATCCAAAAGTTGATGGCAATCCAGATGATCCAATTTTAATCGGTCATCCATAGAATACTTCCCCCCATCTTCCTCACCTCCCTCCTGCTGGTTCCCGCGGTCTCATGCCAGTTGCTCCTTCCAACAGATAATCTGTAGATGTTCCAAACAACTGTGACATTTTTACCAAAAAAGAGATAGGCATATCAGTTCAATGCAATGCCATTTACTTAAGCCTTCCTTCCGTTAAGTTAAGGCTTTTCCCTCTCTAAAATTGCTGTTGCTATTCCCCATCCTTTTTCTTATACTATATGTACAGGCTGCCGCTCTCTGGCCAGTGCAGTAGCCAAGTACAAGAGAAAGGGGGGGATATTTTATGTATCATGTCACCGTTATTTACGCAGATCAATCTTTCCGCGAATTTGGTCATGTAAATAAAATTGAATTTTATGCATCATCAGCGTACAAAACATTAGAAGGCGATTCTATTACATCTCATCGCTATATGCTTGGGAACTTGACTTATCATCTTTTTTCTGAAGATGGTGTAGCAACTGTCTCTGTACACAACGCAATATCCTTTGAAGTTTACAAAGAAGACTAGTTTCGTCCACCCTTATGTTGATATACGCAGCGTAAGGGTGGGTTTTTGTAACTGTGACACACTTTTTTACCGCTTCCTCTAATCTCTCTATGTCTCTAATCTTTACTTCAATACTTATCTTACCTGCTATTGCCACTTTTTTCTCACCTCTTTTTAATTTTGCACTGCGCAACTTCCTCTGTAAAAAAAATAAACAGCAAAATCCTCCGGCTTTATATCCAGCAAATCTGATAGTTTTTCAGCTTCATTCAAATCCATTGGGCGAATATTGTTTATTTTCTGATTAACAGTAGGTTGTGCAAGGCCTAATGAATTTGCAACATCCTTTTGCGTTATCTGTAATTCTGCCATTCTTCCCTTGATTTTATTTGTGTTAATCAAAGCAATTCCTCCTTTCTTCATTTTTAATAGTAGCACTGCGCAACTTATATGTCAATAGCTCTATGCAACTTTTTTTAGTTAATTTTATTTTATCTATTGCATTGTGCAATAATATGTAATATAATGTCAGTCATAGAGAGGTGGTTCAATATGACGAATACAGAAATAGGAAATCGAATCAAATATGCTCGCGACCTTAGGGAGGCAACTTTGGATGATATTGCCAAAAAAATAGGAGTTACAAAATCCACCATACAGCGTTACGAAGCCGGAAAGATTACTACTATAAAACTTCCTGTCGTTGAAGCAATAGCAATATCCCTGAATGTAAATCCAGCATGGGTTGTTGGAAAGTCAGATGAAATGGAACTTCCATCACAAAAAATTCCCAAAATCATGCAGTACTACGATCAGCTCAACGACATAGGCAAGCATGAAGCCACAAAAAGGGTTGAAGAACTGACATTGGTTCCCAGATATGTTAAGGAAGATACTACATATGTAAAGGCCGCGCACGCCATAGATGGGGCCACAGATGAAGACAAGAAACATGATGAGGACATCATGAAAAACTTTTAGTCCGTTTTATGGGATTCAATATTTGATACCATATATTAAAGGGGTGATTTCTGTGTTTACTTATAATGATATGTTAGTGGAAGCAGATGATAACAATCTGATAGCGAAAGAAAAACCACTTAAAGCGCACAAAGGATTAATTGACGGAAGAAATATTGCGATAAAAAAAGATATGACAGAAACCGAAAAGAAATGTGTTATGGCTGAGGAGCTTGGACATTATTATACAGCGACCGGGGAAATATTGGATCAGTCCTCTGTCTCGAACAGAAAGCTGGAGCTGCGGGGGCGGGCTTTCGCCTATAACAAGCTGGTGGGGCTGACGGGCATTGTAGGTGCTTACAAGCACGGCTGTGCCAGCCTTACCGAATCGGCTGAATATCTTGATGTGACAGAAGAATTTCTGGCAGAGGCCTTGAATTATTATAAGGCAAAATATGGAAAAGGGGCCAGAATAGATAATTACATGATTTATTTTGAACCATGTCTTGGAGTATTTGAAATGATATAGGTCAAACCGCTACGGCGCTTTAATAAAATCTAAAGAAAAAGGGGAACAAAAAATATGACTTTAGCAGAACGCTTGTTAGAAAAATCTAAAGAAGCATTTACAATGTCAATAGAATTATACAATAAACCTACTATCAAGTATAGAGTTGAAGGTTTTAGTATGTTCATATGTAATTCATGGGAACTAATGTTAAAGGCTTATATGCTAAAAACTTTTGGAGATGCCAGTATTTATTATTCCGATGCCCCAGATAGGACACTTGCTCTTTCTGATTGCGTAAAGAAGGTATTTACAAATAACAAAGACCCTCTGCGAATTAACTTAGAAAAAATAATTGAACTGCGTAATACCAGCACGCATCTTATTGTAGAAGAATATGAAATGGTGTATGTTCCTCTTTTTCAAGCATGTGTTTTAAACTTTAACACTAAAATGATGGAATTTCACGATATTGATATGACAGAAGTGATTCCGCAAAATTTTTTGACTTTGTCTGTAAGCTTAAAGTCTTTAAATGAAAGTGAAATTTCGGCAAAATATCCAGAAATCGTATGCAGAAAACTTTTCACCCTGAAAAAAACAATTGAAGATTTAGAAAGTATGAAAAACTCCAAATTTGCAATTAATATTAACGTAAATCATTATATGACTAAAGACCCAAAACAAGCTGATGCAACTTTTCGGATTGCAAAAGATGGTGAAGAACCTGTTGCGATTATTAAAGAGGTCAAGCGGCCTGAACTTATATTTAAATATTCCACTAAAACATCCATCGAAACGATTACAAGTATAATAAAACGGCAAAAAATAACACTTCAATACCATAATGAACCTGTCATTTTTAATAAATATCATTTCTCTAATTTGATAAAGTATTACGGAATAAAGGATAACAGCAAATTTTGTTGGAAGTATACTGTTGGCAATACGGATTTCTTTAGATATTCTCAGCAAGCAATAGACTTTCTTGCTGAAGAACTAAAAAGGGATCCGTTACACATACTTGACAATATAAAAAAATAAGTTAACCCCAGGGGCAAAGGATTCTCAGCTTTACAGCCTACTCCTATTCAGGAACCCAGCCTTATCCTTCTCGAGTTAACTTATTTATAGTATAATAGTATGCCCTATGTTTGTCAACATATGTATTAGAATTTATACAAAACAAAGCCGCCCGATGCTGGAACACCAGACGGCCTCAGCAATACCCCGAAGGGATGCCATGTATATTTTGAGCAAATACATTGTATCACTTCCGGGGGCAGCCCGCAAGCGATTTCTCGCTGACTGCTGTTTTTATACCCAAAAACCCAAAAATGTGCCCCCATTGGACACATCAGAGAGAGGTGTGAGGCTTCTGTTGGTAAAATCATATCACAATCAGGAGGATGATGCAATGAAAATCGAGAAACTGCCGTCCGGCTCCTACCGCATCAGGAAGATGTACAAGGGGCAGATGTACACCGTCACGTTTGACGCAAAGCCCACCCAGAAAGAGGCCATGCTGGCCATGGCAGCCGAGCTGGAGAAGGTGCAGGAAAAACACCAGACCATGTCGTTCCAGACCGCAGGGAATGAATACATAGCCTCCAAGAGGAACGTGCTCTCCCCCACCACCATACGGGGGTACAACAGCGCAATGCGCACCATATCAAAAGAGTTCTTGAAGAAGAACATATATGACATCACGGCCCTTGACATCCAGACCGAAGTCAACTGCCTGACAAAGAGCCGCAGCCCGAAGACCGTGCGCAATTACCACGGCTTCATTTCCGCCGTCATGGGGACTTTCCGCCCCAGCCTTAAGGTGTGCACTACCCTGCCCCAGAAAATCAAGAACGACCCCTATATCCCGACTGACGAGGAGGTGCAGAGAATACTGGCCCATGCAGAGGGCACAGAATATGAGATCCCCCTTATCCTTGCCTGCTACGGGCTGCGGCGGTCAGAGATATGCGCCCTGACGCCGGAAGACATAGACGGGGACGTGGTCAGGATCTGCAAGGCAAAAGTGCTGGACGAAAACGAGGAGTGGGTCACAAAGACCACAAAGACCACCGCCAGCACAAGGGAGATCGTGGTTCCTCCCGAGATTGTCGGCAAAATAAGGCAGCGGGGGTACATTTATAAGGGGCATCCCAACTGCATCACGAACTACCTGAAGAAGACGGAAGACATACTCGGCATACCCCGTTTCCCCCTGCACAAGCTCCGCCACTATTTCGCCTCCAAGATGAGCGCGATGAGCGTGCCCGAAGAGGACATCATGCGTTTCGGGGGCTGGGAGACCGACCATGTCATGAAAGGCGTATACCGCCATGCGATGGGGGACGAGAACCGGAAGCGGCAACGGGAGGCCTCAGAGAAGCTCAGGAACGCCATCTTCAAGAATTTGTCATGAAATTTGTCACGGGAATGCAGGAATCCCTTACCTGCCGCATCCGTGGGGGCTTTTTTAACGGGTTCGATTCCCATCACCTGCTTTTTTCATGCAAGGCCGCAGGACCAGAGATTTTCCAGCAGAATCAATGGTTTGCGGCCTTTTTCAGCCGCTGGTTTACAACCCATTTTTTGCCCAAAAGTCAATTGGGGATTCCAACAAACTATGCAAGCTTTTCTTGAGTCGTGTCAGACAATGCCCTTATTTCAGCAAGTGTAATTTTCCCGATAATTTGAACGGTATGTATCGCCTTACATTTTTAACCATTTTCAGTTACAACCTTATATTGCCATCACATATTCTAATTTACAACCATTTTTGGTTAGACTTCTAAAACAATTATTGCATACTATCCAATTTTGGTCTAGAATAATCCATATGTGAAAGAAAGGCGGCAGCCATGAACAATTCTAAACTTGCAGAGCAAAATGGTTAATTCGCTACGGCGTTTTAATAAAAATCAAGAAAAGAGGATTTATTATGAAAAAGAAGATAGCAATATTGCTGTTGTCCTGCTTGTTGGCTTTATCATCTTGCGGAAAAAAGACCAATCAGGATGATGTGTCCGAACCATCAGTTGTACAATCCGAATCTGCAAATTCCACTGAAAGTTCTACCCAGCCTGAAGAGAATAACTCCTCTTCTAGCTCGGAGTCAATAGAGCCGTCAGAAGAGATAAATTCGGACAAAGATACTTCGGATATAGAACTGACAATTCCCGCGGATTTTGTAGGCCAGCAGACACAAGCAGATCTGGACAAGAAAGCAGAAGAATATGGCATCAAATCAATTGTGCTTAATTCTGACGGAAGCGCGACATACACCATGACAAAACAACAACATACGGAATTCCTGGAGGAATACCGCGCACAAATCAATAGTACCTTAAATGAATTAATCGGCTCGGAAGATTACCCGAACTTTACGGCTATAAAAGCCAATGAGAATTATACTGAATTTACAATAACTACAAAATCTGCTGAATTAGATATGGCCGAGTCATTTTCTGTTATTGCTTTTTATATGTATGGCGGAATCTATAATGTGCTAAACGGCGAAGAAATTGACAATATCTCTGTGACCTTTATCAATGCGGACAGCGGCGAAATAATTAGCGTGTCAAATTCATCCGACATGGAAAAGACAAATTAAGCAGGGCAATATTGCCAGACAATAGACTTTTCAAGAAGTTAAATATGAAGCACTCAATGATTAAACCGCTACGGCGTTTTAATAAAATCTAAAGAAAAGAGGGAATAATTATGGCACTTATCAAATGTCCTGAATGTGGGAACGAAGTATCGGAAAACGCCGCAAATTGTCCCAACTGCGGAAATCCAATTGCACAGAAGGAGCAAAGGCCACAGCAGCCGCGTCCTCTTCCTCCTCCAACGCCACAGCAGGCTCCCAAAAAAATGTGCAAGCATTGCAAAGCGGAAATTCCAAAAACGGCAAAAGTATGTCCTAATTGCAATAAAAAGCAGGGCGGAGTAATCAAATGGGTTATTATTGCAGTTGTAGCAATCGTAATAATTGCAGCAATTGCAGGTGGCGGAGATAATAACTCCAATCAATCACAACAGAGTTCAAATGGCGGAAATCAATCTAGCCAACCTAGCGCAGAAAAAGATTCCAGCACGGAAAAGCCAGTTGAAACAGAGAAACCCATCGAGTATATATCTGTTACGGCGGATGAATTATCTGAGGCATTATCCGCAAATGCAATGAAAGCCCAAAATGATTATGAGGAACAATATCTTGAAATCACCGGGCAATTAGGTAATATTGATAGTGACGGAAAATATATTGGAATTAAAACTGAAGGTTTCAGCTTAACCAATATCCAGTGCTATATTAAAACAGATGAGCAAAAGCAAATTATAATGGAGCTATCTCGTGGTGACACAATCGTTATAAAGGGCTATTGCAAAGACATCGGAGAAATCCTAGGATACCAGATTGATATAAACGAAATCATAATACCATAAAGAAAAGCTTGATGGAAACATTTTTGCACTAAAGCAAACCCACCCGTATTGTATCATCTCCGGGCAGCAAAAAAGGCCTCGTATTACTACGAAGCCTTTTTTTGCTGCAATGTTCCAGTTACAGCAGAAGCCTTCTTGCCGGCCCTGCCTTTCCTTCTGCCAAGAGGCACCGAAATATTCTATGCAATTCTGATGCAGTCGTATCTCTCACCGTTGATCACTGTCTCCATCATCTCCATAGGCGTGTACCCGATGCAGCTCATCAGCTGCCTGAATACCGTGGCGGACTGTCCGCCGCAGAGCTGCACGCCTCTTCTTGACGCATCCCCATGGAACACATCGCTGCGGCTGTTGACATTCCAGAAAATGATGTTGGGGATCTCGTAGCCGTGCTTTCTGAACCTATGAACCATCTTGTCGTAGAAGCTCCAATCCTTGTTTCCGCAGAAATCGATCTCCATATCGGATATGACGATAATCGCCTTGGGCATCTCCTCCTGAGGCACATGATTGTTCAGCGCTATCTCCAAGACCTTGTCAAAGGCCGCTTTCAGATCCGTGTTCATGGCCCATGCCGCCTTGCTCATGCCGGCGATCTTCTGCTCCAGAGTCTCCCCCTTCAGCAGCACCACCTCCGGCTGTCCGCTGAAGGTCATGAACATGTCGTGATACGCCCCCTTGTTGTGTTCTGCAAAGTAAATTCCCAGTCCGATGGACGTGGCCATGGGTCTTCCCATCATGGAGCCGGATACATCGGCCATGACGATGGCGTTGATTCCCTCTCCAACATAGTCGGGCAGCTGGCCCCACTGAGCCTCCAGCACCTTTGCGTTCTCTCCCTGCTCTCTCTGGTAGAGTAATTTCTCCACTATGTCGTAAGGGCACAGCGCTCCGGCGTTGATCTTCTCCTGCCCTATGGACGCTCTATCCACAAAAACCTGAAACCTTTCCTCGTCATGCCGCCGGAAGGCCTTGCGGTAAATCATCATAGCCCGGCTGGGCACTGCGGAGTATTTGATCTCCTCCCAGCGGCCCCCGGACATCAGCGCCTCCACCACACCGATCTGCTTTCTCAGGCTGCGCACCATGCGCTTGAAATTGTATACGGGATATCCCAGCTTCTGCGCCGTCAATATCCCCAGCCGTCTGGTGTTCCGGGAGCTTGCATCCGCAGTCTTGATCCATTTTGCCAATAGGGACACGGCATTTCCCTGATGAAGATTCCTCAGATCCTCCTGAAACTGCGCCTTCATGGCCTCCCACATAGCCGCCTCCAAAGGCGTCCCCATAAGACAATAGAGATCGTCATATCTCCCGAATATGCCGATAAGGTCAAGGTTGGGCAACAGAGCCTCCGGATGCCGCTCTGCCATATAACGCAACAAGGTTCGGAAGGTCTTACGCTCCCCCAAGCCTTCCCGAATGTCTCTTGCATAAAAGACTATCTTCGTGGCAAGCAAAGGGCTCTCCTTATATGCCTCGGCAAACATGGACTCCACTCTGGCATCCTCCGCCTCCCGCAGGGCTCCCGCCGTGGAAAAAAGATCCAGACAAGCGCTCCCCGTGGTATTCAGAGCCACGGCCCCGTTCTCCGTCCTTGTAAAACTTCCCTCTCTTCTCAACCAATCCGCAAAACTCATGACCAAACCTCCGCCCGTCCCTTCGGGCATTCCCTCCTACGGACGCCTGCTGCAGGCTTCCCGCCGTTCTCGTCCTTATCCGCTTTCCATAAACATGACCCATTTTATCCTGTGGCGGCGTTGAACCGCCCTACATCTTCAGGCCCTTAAAATGTTTTTGCTGTCAGGGTCACAAAGCCACGGGCATAGGCACAAGATTCAAACTCGCAATTACCACTTTTCCATGCCGTTTCCATCACTAACATGATGTGTTTTCTCCTATGCAGCATTTATATTAACATAGGATTTTCTGCATGACAATGATACTTGTGGTATAAAACTATTCCGGCAGTCCTTTCAGCCTATAGTACTGCAGAAGCAATCTGACCACCCGGCTATAGCTGACCTTTCCGTCCAAAATCCCGTTCAGCTTGAGATTGCCATCGATGAACGCATCCGCCGCCTTGTCCACCAGCTCCGTATCCAGCAGAGCCTTTCCGTTGATGCGGTCCCACTCCTCCTGCGTGACGAAGATATTGTCTGTCCATACCTGCTCCTCCACCGCCACGGGGGCTATGCGCTTGACGGTATCCTCGTAGATATCCGGATGATCCCTCCATGCATAATAGATATCGTTGTTCAAGTAGACCAGCACACTGAGATAACCCGCATATCGGAAAAATTCATCCTCCGATCCTACGCAGGCCAGATAGCCAATAAAGTTCGCTTCGTCCTCGTAGATATAGCCCCGCAGATGGGCAAGCTCATGGCACATGGTAGACGGAATGTTCAGGATGTGCATGACATCATTGTAATTTGCCTCCATGGAAAAGGGAAAATAATAGCCCTGCATATGCTGCTGGCACATGAAGTCCGAGGACAGCAGCGCCTTGGGACGGGGATAATAGCCGTCCAGCTGCGGATAATCCGCCCCCAGCTCCGCCATCAGTTCTCTGGCCTGATCAGCCATATCTCTCAGGGCTTCTTTCTTCCCCAGTCCTCCTTTGTAGAGAACCATCCCCGTCTCGTCCCTTTCCATGCTTCCGGCCAGCTGATTGCATCTCTCCGCCACCATATTGTAAACCGCAATCAGATCCTCCAGAGTGTATTCTCCATCATCTTCACCGAAATAATGCTGCGAGAAGGTAGAACCATGATATAAAATAAAGCAGTTCAGCGTCATAATCAGGCATACTGTGAGAAACGTCCATCCAAAAAAGCGATAGAACCCTCCGGTGAACCTACATAAAAAGCTTCTGCAAGCCGATCCATGAGAGGTTCCAAGACAATCCGCCCCGGTCTTGACAGCAGTCCTTCCGGAATCCGGCGCCGATCCCATCACCGCCTTCAGCAGCAGGGCAGCCCCTTTTACCAAGCCTACAACGCCCCACAATAATCCCAGAAAAAGAGCAAACGCCACCAAGACTATCCCCGCCCCGATCAGCCATTCACCTACGGAAAAGGGGAAAATGCCCGTCAGCCGCCCATATGTATTGACCCATAGGGGAAACAGATTTGCGATGTACCAATCACAGAAAACCGTGCTGTTCCATGCCGCCACGTTCAGGCCTGCCGTCAGAAGAATCATAATCAAGCATAAGACAGCACTCTTTCTGCCGAAGCCTTTTCCTTGTACGGATCTCCCTTTTCCCCCGTCAGTTCTTCCCTTCCTCATGTTCCCCTCCACAGCATTCTCTGCTCTGCCGTCTGCAGCTTCCCCAAGCCTACGGCGTCCTCCTACATAAAAAGACGCAGCCCGAAGCAACGGACTGCGCCCTCCTCAAAAACTTATTCATAGTGAATAAACTCGTCATACTCTTTCCAGATGCAGCAGATCCATGTCTTTCCCTGATTCAGGACGATCTCGTTCCCATTCTCATCGTAGAACATATTAGGGCTGTATCTCTCATCCTTGCGCTGCCAGGTTCCCTTGATCACCTTGCCGTTGGTGAAGATATAGGCATCTCCCGTGCCGTCAACATCAAAGGCCAGATAGTCGTACTGATCATTGTCAGGGAATCTCTCCTCGCCATGGCAGACTTTGAAGATTACGTTGGTCACGGAAAGCTGTTCATTGTTCATCTCGTCGATATGCTTCTGGCCGTACTGGGTCCTATAATAAACTCTCTCCTCCGCATTGTACTCAAAGCAGGGATTGTGCTTACCGTATCCCCCCGCATTGGCCTGCGTTCCTCCGGGATATATCTTCGTGGCATCGGGATAGGACTCATAGGTGGCAATATAACCTTCATCCGCAAAGGAAAATGCCTGCGTGAAGCGGTTTGTGTAGTCCGTATCGTATCCAAGGCGCTCGACATCCTTCCCATATCCGTCGATGAACAGATACCCCGTATGCTCTACAGCTATGTTGCTGCCACGCTCAATCCTCTTATAAGTAGCGTCGCTGGCCGGCTTATTGATGCCTGCCACCGCAGTGCTGACATTGTCCACCTGATCGGAATTGATCAGCTCCTCCACCCAAGGCCTCGCAAGCCCCCAGTTGCAGTAGATGGATTCATATGCCAGTGCCTCGAAAATAAAATAGTCGCGGCTGCTTCTCACCGAACCAATGTGATCCAGATCGTCATAGTCCTCAAAGAATCCCATAAGACGAGTGATTCGTCCTTCTACCGGAGCCTCATAGATAATGCTGGCTTCGGAAATGCCGTACTGGGGAAGCGCCTGCAGGAGGTTGTTGATCATAACCGCCATGTTCCTTCTCTTCACGACGCCCTCGTCCTTCCATTCTCCGGTGAGGTAGCTCTGCATCTTGCCGTCCACCACTGTCCGCTGGCCGATGGGATGATTTTCCCCGTTGGCCTTCATGCCGTCCTCCATGGAGGGCTCTTCCTCCTCAGGCTGGGAGGGGCTTACCGATTCCTCCGGCGCGGGAGTCGCCGTGTTCATGGGCTGAGGCGTAACCTGCACCGGGGACGGCAGTTCATCATCGCCGCACCCGGCCAGAAGACCTACCGCTATAATAAGTGCTGCCAATACTTTCTTCTTCATAGGAAATTCCTTTTCTCCTCTCTTTTTACCTATTTCCAAAAACCAAATGACCAATTTGTCCCTTCGTAAGGCGTTATCACACTTGGAAATTTCCGCCAAATGCAAACATATTCCCCCCCAAACGGCAAATTATGATATAATTTTACCACACCCATATACTTGAAACAAGCCTAAAAAATATTGATTTTACTTTAATTGTTTGTAACAAATCTGATACTCACAAGATTAACCAACAGAAGTCACCATCGCAATGCCGGGGAGAGAATATGGATCAGCTCTATCAGGAAAATGCAAAAATTGTATATCATTACCTATTATCCCTCTGCCATACCCCTTCTTTGGCGGAGGACCTGACTCAGGAAACCTTCCTGCGGGCCTACCAATCTCTGGAAAGATACGACGGGAGCTGCAAGCTCTCCACCTGGCTCTGCCAGATCGGCAAACATGTCTATTACCAATATCTGGCAAAAAACAAACGGGAGATTCCCACAGAGCCAAAGGAGCAGCCGGCTCCTCAAAAGATGCAGCCGGAGGAGACTGTACTGCATAGGATGGAGCTGCTGGAGGTACTGAAAGAAATGCAGCAGCTCCCCGCCCAGATGAGAGAGGTCATCTACCTGCGCGCTTCCGCCGATCTATCCTTCCGGGAGATCGGAGAAATACTGGGCAGAAGCGAAAACTGGGCCAGAGTCAACTTTTATCGGGGCAAAGAGCTTCTGGCCAAGGCCAGAGGCCTCCCCCACAAGAAAAAGACATAGAAACCACATAAAAACCTGAATCAAAAACTAGGAGGTAACTGATATGTGTACCCTGCACTGTGACATCATAAAGGATCTCATTCCTTCTTATGTGGACGAAATCTCTTCAGAGGAAACAAAAAAGGCCGTGGAAGCACATCTTTCCCAATGTCAGGAATGCCGCGCCTATCTGGATGCCGTTAAATCCACGGAGATCTCTGCCGGAGAAGCCGGTCAGGGCCCGCTGAACTTCATGAAGCGGGTAAAGCAATACTATGCCCACAAAAATGCTTTGGGCGCCGCCCTGCTCTTCCTCTTCTCCCTCATAGTACTGCCCGTCATCGCTCATCTTCACCCCAATCAGGAGAATGCCTTGTACTGTATCATCTTCTCCGGCCTTGCTGTGGGAACCTATTATCTGCTGTCCGACTATCAGGTAAAGCCCAAGGGAAACTGGCAAAAGCTTCTGTGCGGCATAGTATCTGCTCTGGGTATTTTATATTCAACCTATCTCATAGTAGCGCTGAGCCGCTGCATACTTACCGGGAACGAAATCTTTGGCATGGAACTGTCCAAATCGGGCCCTTACTTCAATGCCCAATTTATCTCCATCGTCGTCGTGGAGCTGGCAACCTTTGCGATCTGCGCTGCGGATTCCGGGAGGAGGAATTATACTCTGGGTTTCATGCCCACCCTGAATCTGACATGCTGTGCCCTCTGCATGTTCTACAGAGAGATCTTGTTTCACATGGATTCCCGGGAAACCATCCCTTATGCGATCATGCAATGCGCCGGCCTCTTCCTTTTGCTGACCGCAGGCACACTGCTGGCAGAGCTGGGTATATGGATGCTGATCGCCCGCGCCGCCAAAAAAACGCCGGGAGCCGTCTGAAGCGGTTCCCCGCCGGCCTATCCCATATCCGCCCCAAGGCCTTCGCTCCGGCTGTATCCGGCAGTCTTCCGAAATCGTTCATAAAACCATTTCCGAAAAAAGAAGGCTGTCAAAGGCAGTAGCCCATAAGGAAACATTGAAAAACTTATGACTTATGTCAGGTAAGATGATCTCAGGGGTTTGGGGATATGTCACCAACAAGCGTTTACGCAGGTTTTCCGGTTACGGAAAATCTGCGTAAATGAGCCTTCTGTACAAGAAGGCATTACTTGCCGGTATTACCCCGAAATTCTTCTCCCGCAGAGATCCTACACCCGGCCGCGGCGAACAGGCTGTTGCATCAAATTTTAATTATGTTTTTATCATGCAGTCATTGAACCAAGATTTCAACGCCAAGCGTCTGGAACGGTACCTGACATTGGCATGGCAGTCAGGAGCAATTCCGGTTGTCGTATTGACAAAAGCAGACCTCGTGGATGAGTATGGATCGTATATACGAATCGTGTCTTGATACCCTTGCTGCGTATATGGCCCCCGGGAAAACAATCGTATTTCTCGGTTCATCCGGTGTAGGAAAATCGAGTCTTGTGAATGCACTTGCAGGTAAGGAGATCATGGTTGCTAATGGGATCCGAGAGGATGACAGCAAAGGACGGCACACCACAACTCATCGGCAGCTGATTATGCTGAAAAACGAAGCAATGATCATTGATACGCCGGGGATGCGTGAACTGGGAATGTGGGATGTTTCCAGCGGGCTGGGCGAAGCATTTTCCGATGTCGAGCAATACTTAGGAAAATGCAAATTCAGCGATTGTAAGCATGAGACTGAGCCGGGCTGTGCAATTAAAGAGGCCATTGCCAACGGCGATTTGTCCCATGAACGCTGGGAGAGTTATATCGGACTAAAAACAGAAGCGAAATATTCGGATGGCAAGGTTGCTTTTCTACGGCAAAAGCAGCAAAGGAATAAGAACATCGCAAAGTTCAGCAGGCAAAAGAAATTGGAAAACAAAAAATACGGAGGTGGAAAGCATTGAATATCAATATCAGGAATGAAATACCTGCCGATTATCGCATTGTAGAGGAGCTAACGCGAGAAGCGTTTTGGGGATGCATGGATCATCCCACTTGCGATGGAGAGCATCTATTGGTACACAAACTGAGAGACCTCCCCTCATTCGTACCGGAGCTTGATTTTGTTGCGGAAGCGGAAGGTAGAATCGTGGGTCACATAATTTACAGTATAGCGAAAGTACGGATGCCAGACAATCAGGAAATAGAAGTTTTGAATTTCGGCCCTCTCAGTGTTCATCCGGACTATAAAAGGATGGGCGTGGGTTCAGCCCTTATGCGTCATTCCATTGCCGAGGCAACAAGACTGGGATATCGCGCAATTATTTTCTATGGACATCCCGATTATTACCCGAGATTTGGGTTTCGGAGAGCAAGCAGGTATGGTATCGTATCCTCTGGCGGTGGCAGCTGGGACGCGCTGATGGCAATGGAGTTGTATGACAGAGCCTTGGATGGTGTTACTGGTCGGTATATTGAAGACGAAGTCTATGAGGTCGATCCAAAGGAAATGGCTGAATTTGAAAAGGAGTTCCCTTATAAAGAACCTATTCAGCTTCCGCCCGTCGAACTGCTGACCGATCATCTTCCCGAGCGTGTAAAGCAAACATTTGAGGAGCATGGAATCAAATTCGTATCCCAACTGCATCGTCTCAGTGGCGCGGAACTGCTTAACTGGGATGGCATGGATGAGCAGTTGCTTGTGAAAATCAACAGGATACTGTCACAGTTGGGACAACCTTGCAAACTGCTGCCTTCATCTTATATTCTGCAACTAACTGAACTGGGCGTGCGTAATCCGGTTGGTTCGCTGATTCGATCAAAAGCCAGAATATCTTTGTATCGCGTGGAATCAGAAGGAAAAAAGCTTATCCTGAAAGTTTTTGAGAATCGAGAAGATGCGCGGGAAATTGACAACTATTTGATGCTGTCAAAGCTCGGAATCCCGACATTACCGCTATTGGGATACACCAAAAATGCAATACTATTGCCTGATGTGGATTCAAGCGACGAATATCGGCTCGGTAAAGAAAGTGATTTGAGCGATCCGAAGATTGCAAAGGCTATTGCCAAATGGTACACGATGCTTCATGAAAAAGGTCGTGACTATCTTTCCGGCAGCGAGATTCCGATGTATGATGAATCCGATCTTATTACCGCAAACAATATGGCGGTAATCGCAGAAAAGACAGGGACTACAAGGAACATACTTTGGCAGGTAATCACGGAGAACTACAACATGATCCGCAGTCGAATAGATGCTCTGCGCCGAACACTAACATATAATGATTTTTACTGGACGAATTTGATTGTATCAAAAAACGGTGAAAGTGCACTCATGTTCGATTACAATTTGCTGGGCAAAGGTATCGCTTACGGGGATATACGCAATGTAACAAGTTCGCTTTCTAACGATGCTTCGGAGGCATTCATACAAGAGTACGGTGATAATATCGACGAGGAGGAGAAAAAAGCAGACGCCTTTATTTCACCTCTCGTCACGCTGATTAATGCTTGCGAACATGAGACTTTTCCATCGTGGGCAAAAGGCTCGCTTGAAGAATTGAAAAACGGCGATGTATTGAAACATCTGAAAGAGTGGTTGAATATGGAGGTGCTGTAATGAACATCATTTATCAAGAAATTGATTCATCTATAGAAGATACGATTGTAACTCAATACGGTAGTTGGGTGCGTGATTACAAATGCCCGGTTAAAGGTGAAACAAAAGGGGCAGGCCAATCCGCATCCCACTTCACAAACCGGAGCCAGTCAGCGGCAAAGAGAAACCGGCATGACCTAAGCCACGCCGGTTTTGCCGGAGACTTCATATACTTCCTTATGGGCTTCCGCCTAATGCCACAGCCCCTTTTTTGCAGATACCTTATTCACCAGCACCTCCGCCACGAAGCCGCTGAAGATCCCGCTGATCACGCCGAACAGCACATCCGTGGGAAAATGGACTCCCAGATACAGCCGGGAGAGCCCTATCAGTCCCGCCAGTATCAGCGCCGGGATACCGAAACGCTTCGGAAGCGTCCTATAAAGAACCCATGCCGACGCGAAGGAGCTTCCCGTGTGTCCGGAAGGAAAGGAATAGTCCCACGGCCTGCTGATCAGGGGCACCAGCCCCTCAATGGTCTCATAGGGCCTGACTCTGGCAACCAGATTCTTCAGTGTCACATTATTGATCAGCAGCGACACCAGCAGCGCCAATAGGCTCATGACCCCTGCCTTTCTGGTTCTCTTGGATATCAGAAGCAGCAAAGATATGATCACCCAGACGATCCCGCTATTCCCAAGGGTCGTCACTGCCGTAAAAATCGGGGTCAGAATTCCGCTCCTTATGTTTTCCTGAATGAACATCAGAATGTCGCCGTCCAAGGCCATAAGCCATTCCATCATATTCCTGATCTCCCGCCTGTCTGTTTTTTATGTTCCTGTTCCATATTTCTGATGCCTTTATTTTCCGCCTGCATCTCTCATGCCTGACCCCTTTTTTAATGCAGTCCATCTCCTTGAAGGAAGTCCATAAACACTCTGGACCCCGTGGCGCCCCTCTGCCTCTGATATTTGCCCTCATAGGGATGCAATGCGTTTTTCTCCATTCTGGCAAACACCAGCTGCCCAATCCTATGCCCCGACTCCAGCTCTATGGCGCACCGGTTGGCATTGAACAGCTCCAGCGTGATCTCCCCCTGAAAGCCGGGATCCACCCAGCCTGCGTTCTGGATGAACAGCCCAAGCCGCCCCAATGAACTCCGCCCCTCCACAAACGCCGTCAGATTATCCGGCATCTTAAAATACTCCACTGTGGTGGCAAGGACGAACTGCCCCGGCAGAAGCAAATATTTGTCAGTTGTGATCATTTTGTATTTAACATCATCGCTAAGTCGTATGATTCCTCCGGGAGTGTCCTCCAGAACGCAAAACGTGTTTCCCAACCGGATATCCACGCTGGCAGGCTGTATCTGCTCCTGCTCCAGCGGCTCTATGCACAGCGACCCCTCCTCCAATAATCCTATAATTTCACCATCCGATAAAACCATATGTATCCCTCCGTTCCCGTTTTTCACAGTCGCTTCCGTATTCGGCCAATGTACCGCCCTCTCAAGTTTCGGCATCTATATCATACCGTATTTAGCCGCATATTTCAAGATATGGGAAATGGCCCGAATCGATACATATCTGCTTGCCCATATTCATAGATAAACCCACAGCCAAAAAGAAAATGCCCTCTCTGTCTCATCAGGGCAATATCCGACAGCACTGCGACAAGATTCTGCATTTACTTTGTGTTTCCCACCATCTTATAATGTAAAAAGTCTATACAGCCAACGCGCAAATTCAGGCAGAGGAATTCCTGCCGGAAAATCCTCAAAAGGCTGAAAACACAACTATTGCAAACACAATCACTGTAAGCAGAACCACCGAAAACTAAGAAAAACTACTGGTATGGCCTTATGCGAAGCAGCGCAGGAAACAGCGTTAAAAGCATAGCTTGCAACATGGCGGCGGGCCGGAAAGAAAACGGGGACAGAGCTATGGATGTATTTAAGTTCGGGCTGAGGTACTGGAAGAAATATGCGGCGGGAGGAATCCTCACAAAGGCCATGAGCTGCGTGGCGCTGGGAGCGGATCTCCTGCTGCCTCTCATCACGTCCATGTTCATCAATTATGTCATGCAGGACAATCCCCCTGCAGACGATAATATTCTCTCCTTCCTTCTCAGCGGAAAGTACGGGGCCATCCATTCCATGGAGCTTTTCTGGACGCTGGCCATTCTTTTTGTGGGCCTGATTCTGCTCAAAGAAATCACGGTCTATATCAGGAACATCATCAATCAGAAGCTGGGGCTGGGACTGGAGACGGATCTGCGCAGGGCCACCTTCCACAAGCTGATGGAGCTGGACAGCGACACTATTTCCCGCTACAACACAGGTGAGCTGCTGACGATCCTGAACTCCGACACCATCATGTTCAAGGAGCTGTTCTGCCGGATCATCCCCCATATGTTCGATGCCGTTTTCGTTCTGGTCACAGCCATCCTGCTGCTGGCAGGAATCAATCCCTATCTATTGATCATTCCTGTGATCTTGATTCCCTTTTTCGCCACAGCCCTGCTGCGCTTCCGCAAGCTGGCGAAGCAGAACTTCACCTTGATCCGGGCCAACAACAGCAATATGAGCCTGACGGTTCAGGAAAATATCGAAGCCGTTCGTCTGGTGCGCTCCTTTACCAACGAAAAACTGGAAAAAGAGAAATTCAACGCGGCCAACGAGAAGGTGAAGGAGTCCTATGTAAAGCAGGTGAGACTGTCCTCCTCCTTTGAGGCGGTTTTCAGCCTCATCCGCCAGACCGCTTACATCGGCAGCATCGCCGTGGGAGCCATTCTGGTCATGAACGGCCACATGCTCATCGGCTATCTGGTAGCCTGCGCGGACTATGTAATGAAGATTATGCAATTTGTCACCCAGATCAACAACTGCATGTTCCAGATGCAGCAGCAGCTGGTGTCCGGCCGAAAGATGATGGACTTCATGAGCTGTGAAACCAAGATTCCAAACGGCGATCTTTCCGCGAAGCCCATAGAGAACGTACATCTCCAGATCCAGCAGGGAACCATGTGCATTCAGGGCAAAACGGTGCTGCGGGACATCAATCTGGATATTCCTTACGGCAAGAAGGTAGGAATCGTGGGCGGAACCGGCTGCGGCAAAAGCGTGCTGCTGGAATCCCTGATCCGGGTGCATGACCTTACGGGAGGCTGCATCAAACTAAATGACAAAGATGTCAGAGAGTATGATCTGGACTCTCTGCGCGAGAAATTCTCCTATGTCTTTCAGGACGTGTTTCTCTTCTCCAACACCATAGACTCCAACATTGCCTACGCCCAGCCGGACATCGGGCGGCAGCAGGTTTACCGGGCGGCCATGCACGCTCAGGCCCACGGCTTCATCCAGCACCTTCTGGACGGATATGATACCATCGTGGGAGAGCGCGGCCTGGGCATCTCCGGAGGCCAGAAGCAGCGGGTGTCCATTGCAAGAGCGCTGCTGCGGGAAGCGCCTATACTGGTACTGGACGATTCCACCTCGGCTCTGGACATGAACACGGAGAAAAAGCTTCTGCGGGATATCAAGGAGAATTATCCCGAAAAGACTCTGCTGATCTCCGCCCACCGCATGTCTTCCGTAGTCGATTGCGACGAGATCATCTACATGCGGGACGGCATGATTCTGGAGCGGGGAACCTTTGAGGAGCTGATGGCGATGGACGGGCATTTCGCATCGGTCTACCGGATTCAGGAGACCCAAGAAGGCACTGTAAACTTCGACGCGCTGGCAGAAGCCGAGAGGGGGATGTAGGTCATGGCAAAGCGAAATACATATTTTCAGGATGAAGTAATCGAAAGAAAGATTGACATAAAGCATTTGGCCCGGGTAGTCAGATACGCCTTTCCTTTTAAAAAATATTTTATAACGGTGGCGTTTCTAATGGTTCTGGCCTCCCTGCTGGCCATGGTGACTCCCCTGCTTTTGAAGCAGATCATCAACGAGGCGGTGCCTTCAGAGAATTTCCGGATGCTGACCTTTCTGATTCTGGGCATGGCGGTGCTGGCCTTGACGGAGATCGGCATCAACTTCGCCCACCAGCGCATCATGGGAAAGGTGGGACATGATATCATCGCAAACGTGAGAAGAGATGTCTTTTATAAGCTGCAGGAACTGCCCTTTGACTATTTCGACTCCATGCCCAACGGAAAAGTAGTGATCCGGGTGACAGAATATGTGAACGACCTTGCCAACTTTTTTACAAACAGCCTGCTGATGCTCCTATCCTATGCGGCAAAGCTGCTGATCGTCACATTTTTCATGCTGGGCTTAAGCCCCCAGCTCACGGGGGTGGTCTATGCCATCGTGCTGCCCATGGTAACGCTGATCTTTTTCCTTCGCTATTCCCTGCGCAAGCTCTTTTCGGTCCATAGGGCAAAGAATTCCAACCGCACGGCGTTCCTCATCGAGACCATTATGGGGGAAAAAATTGTCAAGAGCTATAACCGCAAGGAAAGCAGTGAAAAAATATACGATGAGATTCACGATATCTGCGTGAAGCAGTATCTGAAGATCGTCCACCGGGGGGAACTCAACACGCCCATCGTGGAGACCTTCTGGAACATCGGCACTGCAGCCCTCTACGGTACTGCCCTGTTTCTGATACTGAACGGCAGCTCCACCATGGATGCCGGAATCGTGGTGGCCTTCACCAGCTATATGACCCAGTTCAGCGGCCCCCTGACCCAGCTGGCCCAGATCATACAGCAGCTGGCTCAGGTCAGCTCCAATCTGGAGCGGGTGTTCGACACCATCGATTTCCCCGTCTCCATCCATGACGGCGAAAACTGCAGGGAACTTACACACATTCAGGGAAAGGTGGATTTCAACCATGTGACCTTCGCTTATGACGAAGGTGTCAATATTCTGGAGGACTTTGATCTGCATGTAAAGCCCGGAGAAACCATTGCGCTGGTAGGGCCTACGGGCGCAGGAAAGACCACCATCATCAATATGCTGACCCGTTTCTATGATGTGAAGGAAGGGAACGTCACCATCGATGACGTAAATGTCAAAGAGGCGTCTTTGACCTCCCTGCGCAGGGAGGTGGGAGTTCTGATGCAGGAGCCCTTCATCTTCAAGGGAACCATCTTAGAAAACATTCGCTACGGCAGGGCGGATGCAACGGACGAAGAATGCATCGCCGCGGCAAAGACCATCTTTGCGGACGATTTTATCTGCAAGCTCACCGACGGCTACAGCCATGTGCTGGAGGAGCGGGGCTTAGGGCTTTCCGCAGGGGAAAGACAGCTTCTGTCCTTTGCCAGAATCATCCTGAAAAACCCTTCCGTGATCATCTTGGACGAGGCCACCAGTTCCATCGACACGGAAACCGAAGCCCTGATACAGCAGGCCTTGAGCGTGATCCTGAAGGACAAGACGGCCTTCATGGTAGCCCATAGGCTCTCCACCATCCGCAGCGCTGACCGGATTCTCTACATCTCCAACAAGGGGATCGCTGAGCAGGGCAGCCATGAGGAACTTATGGAAAAGAAAGGATTGTATTATGCGCTGAATCAGAAGGCGTAAGCTTTTGACTATTTTACAATCACATTCTCAAGCCATGTCCTCATGGCTTCTTTTGTAGTTCCGGCTTCAAAACGCTTTCCTTCCAGCCAGTTCACAGAATCCGAACATAACTCATGCAAATTGTCGGCGCTGGAGCCGATTCCGCTGCTATGGGAAGTGCAGAAGGGGATCATTGTCTTTCCGGAAAAATCATAGCTTTCCAGAAAGGTGCTGATAATGCGCGGGGCCTGCCCGTGCCAGACATTTTGTAAGGAAAGGTCTGGGCTATGGTATTACATTGGATAAGCTCATCAACACCGCCGATGACAGAGAGCTTTGTTTTCGGCCATTATATCCACCCATTGAAGCCCAGTTGTGTATTGTCTGGAAAAAGCATCAGGTCTTTTCAAGAGCGTCCAATGAATTTTTGAGTCAGCTCAAAAGCGAGTGGGCCACAGAGCATTGAATAACACTATTATAATTTCGCGCGCTCTGGCGCGCATGAAATCAGAAATCGAAACTGTGTCCTTCTGTTTCGATTTTATGCCATCTCACGGTCATTTTCCCTCTGCAGCAGTCCGTGAATTTGATAAAGAGACAGCATATTCTGATACATCATCTTCCTGCCCAGCAGCTGCTGATAGGTCACGGTTTTCACCTTGCCCTCTCCCTTCATCTTGTCCATTTTGGACAAAATATCCGCATATTCTCTCTGGACTGCACCCAGCATGGCCTCGAAGGCCTCCAGACGAGTTTTTGCCAAATCCTGATCCGACATTCTGACATCCTCCTATGCGCCCTATTCTCTCTGACTTACCTTTGTTCTTGTTACGAGAGTTATGGTTTCGGTTTTTCCTGCCTTGGCATCTTTTTGTTTCGGCTTCTTTTTTTCGGCTTCTTTTGCTTTGACTTCGTTTTCCCTATTTTCTCTTGCCACGCTTTTAGCGCCTTCCCTTTTCAGCCGAAAATCTGCCAGCTTCTTTCACCCAGCCCATCAGCTCATCATCGATCTCCTCTTCCCCGGAAATCAGCACATGATGGGTCCATCGATTGAGATAGGGTTCCGTGGCAGCATCTATCCGGGGCGACTCTATGGGGTGCCCCAGCCCAAAGGTCACAACAATGTAATTCTCCGGCCGTTCCTTGGCCCTCCGCACCGGCAGAAACGATACAAAGGCAAAGTTATGCCTGTTGGAAAAAGCGATCTGTGTTTTCTGCACTTTGACCTCCACTTGTTCGATCTCCGCCAGAACCCTGCGCTCAAAAGCCTGATACAAGGAGAGCGCCCCTGAATGGCCATCGAAAAAATACAAAACATCCTGATTCATTTTTTACCATGCTCCCCTTGCTGCAGCGCCCTCCGGTATTCCGTTTCCATCTCTTCCGCCAGATACTCGTCGCTCATACAATGCATGTCCGAAATTCCTTCACACATCAGATTACGAACTTCTGAGTGATAAAAAAACGCCAGCGCATCATCCAGAGAGATGTCCACTCTTTTGGCAAAACATTCGATCACACGGCAATACTTCTTTTGCAGCAAAATCGGATTGGCATTCATACTTGCTCACTCCTTCTGAAATGGAGATATTTCTCAATGGCAATTTCGGTACGAAAGCAAACCTGCAGATTAGGCTTTTCATAACGCAGGCGTTTGATTGCTTCGCCCTTATCTATAAGATGCGAAAAATAAAGCTCCACTGTATTGAACACTTTATCATTAGCCACACCCCCGACCACTATGTCATAGCCTGAATTGTCTTGACCCCTGCGGCACATGAGAATAAACTCTAGCCACTCCTCAGAATAACAATCAAACTTCAATACATCAAGTTCTTCGTATGCCGCCTCGTCAAATTCATAATGGGAAACAATCCCATTCCTGCCGCTACGCTTAAATTTCCCGCACCACTTTACAGCCTGCTCATAAATAGGCGTTGTATAGAATCCTCGTCCAAAATCTACATTGGCTCTGGAATACTTCAGATCAGGTTTTGTAATTTCCAAGTATGAACCATGATACAAAATCAAATCTTCACACCTCTTTCCCTCATAAGGCCGATTATATCGTCCACGATATATTGTTTGCCTTGGGTATGGAGTATCTCGTATTCCGGAATAATATAACTATTCAAGATAACTGTCTCATTGGCTAACTTCTCATAAACCTGAGCGGCGTTCATTTTTAATCTTTCCGCAATACTTTCTATACAGAACACCGCAAACTCTAATTCATCTGCAGTTCTGATCTTTTCCTCACTGGAATCCATTATTCTCCCCTTCCTGCAGCGCCCTCCGGTATTCCGTTTCCATCTCTTCCGCCGTCAGTCTTTAAACAGACGCTCCACAATCTGAGCCGCACATTCCTCCGGGCTGTATTTGTCCGTTTCTACCCTGCAGCTATAGGAAATTCCCTCCGCCATAATGTCATACTGCTCCTGAGACTGGTTTTCATATCTGTCTCCACGCCGGAGATTGCGCTGCCTGCATATTTCCAACGGGCAGGAGACCTCAACAATGTCAAGCGGGTTGTCACAAAGTATCTCCTTCAGCCTTTGATAATGGGGCTTAAGACTGGGCTGCTCCACCAGTATCCCGTCGATGATCACATTATGGCCCATATCGGAAAACAGTTTAGCCGTGTGGTACATCAAGACGATGGCCTCACTTAAATATTTCCAATAGTCCTCCTGAAGATATTTTTCCCCTATTGTCTGTTGAAATAAATCATTTGCCACAACATAGAAAAATATGTCGTCACGATTCTGCAGTGCATCCACAATGGATGTCTTTCCGGCGCTGGTCACGCCGTTCAAAAACAAAATTCTCCCTTTTTTCACTGATATTGCCTCCTTAACTTCCTCATCTTCTACTCACCGTCTCCCAATTCTTTCCGCACCTTCAGACTTCTCAGATATGTCTTCTGCTCCGGCGAAATGCGGCTGCTCTCTATGGACTTCCAAATCGCCTTATTATGTAAATTGAGGTGTACGCACACCGATTATCGTATGGGCAGCAACCGTGGGAATCAGCTTCCCCTGAAATTCACGGTATGCCGCATCCTGAAGGCCGAACAGCTCACTCCTAATCTCCTCTATAATCATTATCACACCTCTTTGGCAATTCCTGCCGCTTATGACAGCGGCGTATCCTATGGCTTTTCACAATTCAACAGTTTCAAGATCATATATGGTCGGTTCCCCGAACAAAAGGCTAACCGCATCGGGCATCATCTTGAACAGCATACCGTGGTCGCGCGGCTTTCCGTTTTCCTTGAAATGGGCGGCAAGATCAACGGTTATCTTCCCGGTCTCCAACAGCGCAGTCAGCAGCGATGTATTTGGACCTTTCGTATGAAGGATTTTTTCATATCTGAAAAACTCCCTTCCCCCGCGATTCTCCGACACGGCCTTCACCCAAAACGTTTCATGATGCTTTTCCAGCAGGGCCTCCTTCAGATCCGCCATTTGCCAGGAAGCCACATGTTCATACTTTCCATGGGCGCTCACATGATCTATAAACAGCCTATCCTCCTCGGCATCCACAACTAAGGTCAGCCCATATGCATTTACTCGATTAGCGCTGAGTGTATCATACAACTGCCATCTTTTTTTCTTGGTTTTTTTGGGTGCCTGCCACTTTCCATATGTCTCCAGAATCTTTTTATAGGACAATCCCTCGGAGGGCACCTTTGTAAAAAGTGTAAATCTGGTCTTTGTCCGCCTAGCTCCGTTCCTCATGGTTCTGGTGGCTTTCAGTTCTACCCCTTTATAGTCGGGTGACTTAGAGTTGTTCCGCTTGATTCCCAAGGCATGCTCCAACGTGTCGCCTACTCCGGGATCTCCCGGCGTCACCGACTCCAAAAATCCTTCTTCATGAATTCTCTTCATCTTCCCCAGAAGCTCCATGGCCGCCGACTGGTTATCCCGTTTGATCCGCCGGAGGAAGCCATAGAGATCGTTTTCATCGCTCTTATGGCCGAGCGCGCTTTTAAGACCGCCTTTCATTCTGCCCTTGCGCAGAGCGGCCTGAACGTCGGGATTCGATAAATTCATGACACAGATCTTGGATTTATAAACGAATATGGCCAAAAGGTTGCAAGGATCGCAATAATGCCTGAGCTTCTTGAACCAAATCCGGGGATCCCCTTTTTTGGTTCTGGGCCTATACAGTGAGGCTTCCGTCTTTACGATTCCCCTCGCCGTGATAATAACGGCGGGCCACATCTGCTTCGCCTCAGGCCCCTGCCTCTGGGCCTTATAATCATGAATCCCCTTCCCCTTGAGCAGCGCTCTGACAGGTCCGGTAGCATCCATGATGGATTTCTCGTACCCGGTAGGCGTGGGAACCAAAAAAGCCACCTCCACACCCATGTCCGCAAATAACGGCAGAAAATTTCCTATGTTCACATCCGACTTCGACAGCAAAGCAATCCCCCCTCTCCTTTTTCATTTCCTCCATGTTTCGTCTTTATTCATTTCCGTCTTCATCAGTGTCCAAATACGCTGCTTTTATCTTAGCATGACCCTGCCGAAAAAACAACGTTTTTATCACATTTTATTCTGCATTTATTAAGCGTCATCTTGTCACTCTCCCTGCAGCTCAAAACCATTCTCTGCCACCGTTTTTTGAAGCTGTTTCCTTTTGCTTCCATACCAAAGATCCTCTGGGCGCAACATCGCCGCCCCACAGCAATGCGGGAGTGGCTGGCCACTCCCGCAAAACGATTTATTCCATGAAGCTTATTTCAAATCCATTATACGGCTTCATTCCCCCAGATTCACCACCGACAGTCCAAAGCTCACTGTGTCCGAAGGATCCTTCAGTTCCTTTCCGGGCTTTCCGCCTGCGAACCTTCCCTCCTGAACCACCGTGACCGCCGGCGCATAGGCTTCCTTATCCTGAAGCGTCTTTCCCTCCAGCAAAATCAGGGAAAATGTGGCGCTTCGGCCGTCCTCAGCGATCTGCAGATCCGTTATGGCGAATACCGTGCCGGCCGCCGCAAGGGTTACGTCCGTAATCTTCTCATTCTCTCCCGCCTGCACTGTAAAGACCTGAGAAACAGTGTTTCCGCCAGCCGCATCCAGCTGCCCGGCCATAGGTTCCACCGTAGGCGGTTCATGCTCCGGCAGCGCTTCATAGACTGTCACTCTCACCGAGTCCTTCGCGCTCTGGTCCTGCAGGCTGAACGCGCTGACCATAGCCGTTCCCGGCGTCTTTGCCGCAATCGTCCCGTCCTCTCCCACGGTCACATACTCTGCGCCCTCCGTGACCTCCCAGCGCACCTTGTTTCCCAGATTCAGTCCCTTCACCTGCGCCTTCCAGCTCTCCCCTTCCGTCAGCGCCTTCTCATGGGTGAACAGTTCGATTCCATACTGGCTCCCGTCCGTGACATAGGGATCCTCCAAGGTTCCCTGCCCGCCGGTGAGTCTGGTGGAATGCTTCAGGTACAATGCCGGAACCACCCCCACCGTTCCGTCATAGGCGTCCGCCGCCAGCACCAGCTCCGGGCTGTATACCATGCGCACGCTGGCTCCGTCCGGCTTTGCGGAGGCTCCGTTATACTTCGGGTCATCCTCCGGGCTGCCGCTGCTGACTCTGGGGCTGCGCAGCCAATAGCTCTCGAAGCCTCCGCCCCTCTCATGCTCCGCCGTCCTCTCCGCATAGGAGGTAGGCCGCTTTTCCACGGGGAATCCTCCCTTGTACACCAGCTGATAGAATTCATAGATATCCAGCAGAAAAACCTTCTCCGTGGAATATAGATACTTTGCCTCCTGATAATTGGTCACACAGCCTTCTATTTCCCCCGCATACTGGTGCAGCGGCGCTTCAGGATTCTCCACGGCATCCCCCGTCTGGTTTACTTCGTCCATAAGCTGACGGTTTCTGGAGGAAAAGATCGCGGTCCTTTCTTCCTCCGTAAAGCCGTATAAGAAACCGGGCTCTCTGTCGTAGCTGTTCCAGCCGTCCTTCACGGTTCCCGTTGTGGGTCCTCCGTCCTTGTCGTACTTTACATATTCGGTCTGGCTGTTCAGCCAAGTTCTCAGATCGCTGGCCGCCCAATAGTTGTTGCCGTAGTTCTTGTCCGTATTCGCCATCCAAAAGGCATTGTCAAATGCCATATAGTCAATAATATGTTCCGAATACAGCATGGGATCCCCAAATGCATTGCTGCCGATGACCCGCCATAAAATAGGTTCCCCCTGATAGGATCCAAATGAAATATAGCTGCCTTGTTGCATATCCCCTGCCAGACCAGCCGGCTGTCCGTCCTCCGTCCTCGCAGAATCCTGCGTTCCGGAATTCGGCTCTTCTCCGGATCCGCAGCCTGCAATGCTGCAGACCGTGAGGCATAATGCCGCCGCTGCCGCCAGCTTTTTGCGTAAGCTCTCATGCAATACCATTCTCCCGCCCTCCTAAAGCTCCAGATTATTTGCCGTCACTGCTCTGCCCGGCAGATGAAGACTGCTGTTTTTCAGGATGCAGCCTTCCGCCATATAATAACTGCCCTCTCCTCTGGCGGATTCCGGAATGGCCAGAGCGGCGTTCACCAGAGTGGTTCCTCTGGCCCGCAAGGACAGCGTCCCATTGCCCTCCGCCCCCTCCTCCGGCGTCTGCCGAATCAATTCCGTATTTTCACCCGGCTCCAGATGCGCATCCCCAAATTCAAAGGTAACATGGCCGTTGTTTTTTACGTCGAACAGAGCGCCGCTGGAGTTGCTGCCGTCAAACCTTGCCCCTTCCGCGGCCACGAATCTCTGGTCGCCCACTGCCTCCTCGGTGGTTCCGCCCTTGTCAAAAGCAAAGCAGACTCCGTGCATGCCGCCGCCCCGGAACACAACCTCCTTGGCTTCCACGTTCAGCCGGCTGGCTGCGGCCTCCGGATCCGCAAAGAAATGACAGCTCTCAAAATTGACCCTATTGCACCTGACCAAAAACACATTTCCCACATTTCGGAAGGTACAGTTCCTGAAGGTCAGCTCTCTGTCCACCTCGTACTTGCTGCCCCGGTGACGGGTCAGGTAGAAGCCGTCCAGCAGATTGACGGTACAGCCCTCGATGACCGTAGCCCGTTTGGATATGGAGGAATCCTCCCCCAGACTTAAGGGTCCGTCCATGACGCAGTTTTTCATGACAAGTCCGTCCACATTGGCCCACACGGAGCCGCCGTTGGCGCCGTATCTATCCGTATTCCTATAGACATAGCAGTCCTCCAGAGTCATGTCCACCACTCGGTTCATCTTGTTCTGAAACACGATTCTGGGCGCAATGTGCTTCTTTACCAGAATCCTTTTATGCCAGCCGCCCCATGTATGCGGCGCCGATGTGCTGAGGGCGCTGTTGGCAAAGCTTAAGAATCCGGAATTCCCGATATAGGTCAAATCATGGTCGTACTGTCCATGGGTAACAAAGGCGCCGTTTTCGTCTCCCGTGCAGTGGCAGTTCTCTACCATGGAAAACGCGCATCCGGTGAAATCGTTCAGATGGCGGACATTGTGGGCCCTGCAGTCCACCACATGGCCGTACAAGCATCCGATCTGCTGAACCATATACCCCGTGCCCCCCATCTTTACCTCCTCGGGGTTGATGAGTTCACAGTTCTTGATCTCATAAGTGGTGCAGTAGCGCCGGATGTCCAGCGGCCAGAAGACCTTACGGGCCTCAAGGTTCTCCACATTGCAGTCCACGCAGAATTCATGGGCCACCGGGCTGGTTCCCGTCACGTCGGAGTGCCCTTGCCCCTCGAACTTCAGATTTCTCACATTCACATGGAAGACCGGCCGAATTCGCTGGTATGTAATCTGCCTTCCGGTGGCAAGGGGCCATGCATTGAGGTAATTGACGCCGATGTATTCCTTGTCCCCAAGCCCATTGCCCACCTTGGTCACCATGACCAGCTTCATCAGCTCGATGTCGCTGCTGCCTCCTCCTATGGGCATCCTTCCCTCTGTCCCTTCCTCCTGAGGGCGCGGATCGGACTGCACAAAATACCATTGGTTTTCCGCAAAACCGCTGTTGTCCCCCACATACAGATAATCGGAATCCTCACCAAAGAGAGCAGGGCGGAAAAAGCCGCTGGCGTCCTTTTTCTTCGGCAGCGTCACCGTCATGGGCTCCCCGACCTTCTCTCCCTGAAAGAACATCATGGCCGCAAAGGGATTGTCCCTCGCCGCGTTTTCCGCGCCATAGGTATAACAAGTATAATTATGAAAGTCCAGCTCCAGATTGCTTCTGTGAAATATATGGCGCCTGCGCATCAGCAAATCGCTGTCCGCCTCAATGCGGTGAAAGCTTTCATCCCCCACTAGAGCGTCCAGAGCATCATCCGCCTGCCTGCTGGCATCGAAGATTCCGAACCATCCGAATCTTCCCACGCCGTCATGTACCACGTGCCAGGCTCCGCCTCCTGAAGCAGGCCGGTGAACCGTACCGCCGTTGTCCTCCGCGGCGCTGGCCTCGAAGTAAACCATCCTTTTGGCCCCCATGTCCCCCGGCCTATCATATCCCAGCACCTGTACCATGGCACCGCTCTTCATATCCGTCAGAGCCTTCAGCTCCTTGACATCGGCTACCACGGAGGTCTCTCTGGCGCCGGAGAAGCTCTCCCCCGGATACTGCCCCTTCCCTTCAGGCCCAGCGGCCTGAACCGTCAGCGCGCCCTTGGGCAGAAAGGATGCGCAGGCTACCGCCAGCCCTCCAAAGCCCAGCGCCTTCAGAACCTGTCGGCGCTCTGTGTCCTTTGTATGCTCTTGTTTCATTTCGTCTTGTACCTCCTTGTTTCTGGTCTGTCTCTTCTGGTCTGTCTCGCCGCCTCATTGCCGAACTCCGATTTCGGATTCTCCGCCGTCTAATCGTCTTTTATTCTGCTGTTTTCGGATTCTCCGCTGTCTAAGCGCTTGTCATTCTGCTGTTTTCGGACCCTCCGCTGTCTAATCGCCGTCTAATCGTCTGTCATTCTACTGTTTTCGGACTCTCCGCTGTCTAACCGTCTATTATTTTACTGTTTTACATATATATTATTCTACACGCCCTATTTCCCTGCGCGCCTCTCCACGCATCCTCCTTCGGTATACCAGCCCGGAGCATCCGATGCTCACCTCATATAGGGTCAACAAAGGCAAAATCAGCAGAAAATCCGAGATAAAATCCGGGGGCGTAACCGTCACGCCCAGCACCACCAGCAGAAAGTAAGCTCCTCTGCGCACCTTTTTCATATGCGCCGGCTTCAAAATGCCAAGCTTGGTAAGAAACATGGCCGCCACCGGCATCTCGAACAGCAGTCCCATTATCACTACAATATTGCACATAAAGGAAAAATAACTTGCGATTCCGTAAGTCACTTTCAGCCCCATATTTCCTGCCACTCCTGCAGTAAAGAAAAAGGCGATCCGAAATACCACCAGATATCCGAACAGAATCCCTGCTGCCAGCAACAGCGCTCCGAAGGGTATATAGAACAGCGTGGTTCTCCTCTCTGCCTTTGTCAGCCCCGGTCTGGCAAACAGCCATAGCTGAAGCCCCAAAAAGGGCAGGGTGACCAAAAGGGCCACAACGCCGGCCACCTGCATATACACTTGAATGGAATCCCATGGCGAAAAAGCATGGAGCTCCAGAGCCGCCGCGGGCCCCGTCCGCTTCAGAAAGGCAAACACCGGCTCCGCCCCGACCATTCCCAGAACCAGAGATATCACAAACACCCCAAGACTTGCCGCCAGCCTGCGCCGCAGCTCTTTCAAGTGTGAGCCCGGAATGCGCATCCACTGCTGCAGCTGCTCCAGCGCCTCCCACTGAACAGACGAATCATCCATACGCCCTTCCTCCCAATACAGTCCTTACCGTCTTAATTTCGGCTTCCCGCCTTCGTCCTTTGTGGTGCCTTGCCTTCACCCCGGTTTGCCTGCTCCCAGTTCCCTGCTTTCTGCTCCTATTATCCGACGCCCTCTTCTATTTTTCCCGGACAGTTTCCCCCTCCTGCAGCTCCTCCGTAATCTCCCGGCTGGCCTTCTTAAATTCCCGCAGGGTTTTTCCGATGCTGGCTCCCAGCTCGGGAAGCTTCTTGGGGCCGAACAGCAAAATCGCTACCAATAAAATAACAATCAATCCAGGTGTACCAATTCCGCTCATCTTTGCTACCTCTCTTTCTTATCCTTTCGTTTTTGTCCGCCTCCGCCGTCTCCGGCCTTTGCCTATCTGCGGATTCCGCATTCCGGTTCTGCCCATCCTCTGGAGTTAAGCCCACAGCTTCTCCGTCCTGCGTTTTCCGATTCAAGGCTTATTTTGCTTCAGGTTTTCCCTTCCGCCTTGTGTTTTCGAGTCTATCATCCCTGCCTTTTCCCTTCTATTGCCAAAAATAAAAATCCCGAATCAAACTTTAAATTCGGGATTGTCAAATATTAATGTCAATTGCCATATTTAAATTTTAAGAAAAAACGCTCCGCCGGGAAGGTCCCGCACCACCCTCTCAAATGTACATAAATGCCGTTAGGTCTATATCTTGAGGCCCGTTTCTCACAGCGTGCTGTAAAGTCTTTCTTGTACATTGAATATGCACATTTTTTTGTTTGCTTTTTCAAATTTGTATTTCATATAGGCAGCTATTTTGTCTTCGTGTGTAGACAGAATCAACTGTGTATCACTGAACTCATTTTTCATAATTTCAACAAAAGAAGCTATGTTTAACTCATCTAATGATTGACACGGATCGTCGATCATAAAAATGTCCAAATTTGCCACCGCAATCTTTTTTAAAGCAAGAATCAGAGCGATATTGGCGACGGCTCTCTGGCCGGCACTGAATTTTTCTGTTATGTCCAGCTTCCCTTTCCCTTGATTCTGCCCGGCCGTCATTTTAAACTGCGTCAATTCGTCATTTTTAATTCCCGTGAAGCAAGTAATTCCCAAGTCATTCTGGCTTGTCTGCATCAGTTTGCCGCTATAGATATAGAGCGGAATCTCAAGGTACTTCGCCACATTTTCCATATATCTTTTCTTTGCTCTTTCCCGGCAAGCGATTATCTTATCAAGCTTAAGCTTCTTTTCAAACCCTCTTTGGTATTCACTTAAAAGCCGCTTATATTCTTCTTTGTTTTGAGCATATTCCTTTGCTTCCTTCTCTCTGGCAAGCCATTTAAGCTGACCTATCTTTCCCTTTATTTTATCGCTTAACCCCTCTTCCGCTTTCTGTATCATCCTCGTCCACTGCTTATTTTCATGGTATGTCTGTAGCTCAAACTCACCGCTCTGCTCCTTTATCTCAATACCGTCAATAATTGCCTTCAATTTATCAGCAATTTTCTTTACATCTTCTACATTATGATATTTTGTCCGGAAAGCATGCTCGCTTGTAAAGTAAATTGCTTCTGTATTCTCCAGCTGTCCGCTTAATTCGATCAATTCCCCTATTTCTTTCTTCAATTGGTTCACCTGATCCGCATGCTTTTCCAAGCTTTCGATAGCTTCAAATACCTCTTTATCGTTTCTTTCCTTTCTGGCCTCCATTTCTACCCCGGTTTTTGCAGTCCGATACGCTTCCGATATGCTCCTTTGCTGTTCTTCATGAGAACTGTCAAGCATATCCCTCATATTCTGCACCATCTTGGCTGCCTCTGCAATGGCTAAGGGCAAACTTTTCCCTTGTTCTTTAAAATCGCTGCCGCAAAGAGGACATTTTTTATAAAAAACCTCTGCAATGGTATTTTCATTTCCTTTAATCCTTTTATGCATCTCCTCAAAGCTCTTATAAATCTTCTGCTTTTCATTCAGAGTTTCCTGAAAAGCATTTTTCCTTTCCCTCACCCGCCGAATATCTTCAGCCAGCTTTTCCGGTAAATATGTTTTGTTTATAGGATTTTTATAGAGGCTGTCCTCATCAAGTATCAGCTGCCGCAGGTATACGTTTCTTCGATATGATCTCGTATAGTCTGCTAATTTTTCCGGATCAAACATGGCCAAAATAAATTCCTGATAATACACTTCCTTATCCTTGATGGCTGAAAGCAGTTCCAAGAGGTGATGGTTCTTGTAAAGATCAATACTTTCAACGAATTTCAATGTTCTTTCTGCCTTAGATATATAGTCCATAAAGGGATCGCTTTCCTGATATTCCGTTTTGTCCCAATCAAATACTTCACCCTCCATTATTTTTTCACAAGCCGGCCTCTCTCCCTGACCAGCTTCTATTTCCTCATCAATCTTTTTTAGTAATTCTTTAATCCTTCCTTCCAGTTCCTTGCACTCATCTTCCACGGCTTTCTTCTCGTCCTGAAATGGCTTGAAATACCTCTCCAGCTCCGTATCCGTAAAGCCTTTTAGCATATTGACCCGTTCCCCGTCTTTTTGCATGATAAAAGCATTTTCCTGCTCTTGTTTGATATAATTTCTTTTTAACCATTCCTGAATGTTTTTTTCTCCAAGCCGTCGGGAAAGCTCTTCTTTCGTTACCTCTTTCAGCAAACCCGGCTGCTGCCTGATCTGTTCAAATCTTTCATATACAAAAGCTTCTTCCAATTTGTATACATGAAACTCCACTGCCGCCCTCTGTTCCTCTACTGTATTACCAACCGTACCTTCCTGAGCATATCTGACAATCGTCACAACTTGTTTTGTTTCCGACTTCAACTGCAGCGCAACAAAACAAGGCTTCTCCAAATTATTGATAAAAATATGCTCCTGAATTTTCTTATTCTTATCTATATATACTTTCGTTTTTTGCTCTCCCATAAGCCCAAACTCTATGGCCTGAAATATGGAAGACTTTCCGTACCCGTTTGGCCCCGAAAAGAGCATGGACACTCTGGCATTCCCTTGATTAAAATCAATTTCATAATATGGTTTGTCGCCGGCATCTATATACGCAAACGGTTTAAAATTACACACAAACAACTTATCCAAATAATATTTTTCGCCCATTTCCATTACCCCGTAATCGTCTCCGTCTTTTTCTCAGCTTTCTCCAGATTCTTGAGCTTCTTCTCAACTTCCTTCAGATCTTTGCTGTCCAGCTCAATCTCATTTAAAATTCCCTCTATTTCTCCGTCCTCAAACAGCTCTGCCGCTACCTCGCTGACGGATCTAAGCTCCTCATAAACGCAGGTGAAAATTGTATCCTCTGTAGCCGGCATTTGCTCAAGGCTCAGAAACGGCAGCTTGATATATAGTCGTGATAAACATTCATACCCTCTATGGCCTTTTTTCTTAAACTCATTAAAAGCCTTATCATCGCTTATCTTTTCATGCAGAACCTCTTTTGAAAATACATTATCACAAAACTCCTTTAACGCCTCCTTCTCTTGATCGGAATACCAGAATACATATTTCCTACAAAAAAACTTATTCTCTTCTATTTGCATGACAATTCTTTTTTGTTCTTTGGTCAGTTCCCCAGAAATCTCTGTCATATACACAAGAACCCAGTTGGACTTCCAGCGCTTTTTGTAGAACTCATGCTTCTCCTCCTCGGCACAGACACTGATAATCCGGCTCAATGTGTCATTGCACAGTTCTCCGGTCATTATAAAATACATCTCATCTTGTGCATTGATAAAAATCTCATCCGGTTCGCCAGCCGAATTGGGATCGATGAATCTTTCCTCTGTTTTTTCACAAAACCCGTGATTTTCAAAAATTTTCCACAATATATCTCTCATATCTTCACCCTTCTATAATCCAGAAATTTCGTTTTGCGGGTATCAAGAAAACTTATTTCATCCTGATCACTCTCGTAATTCTTTTTCAAAATAGATATATTTTCTTCATCAAGCTCATATTCCACATCCTCTGTCAAGACATATTCAAAATCCCGGTATATTTTTGTATGTTCCCAATAATTAGACAATATTTTTTCGTGAATAGTTCTTCCCTTCAGGATACTCGACACAAAATACAAGGCATTCTTCAGCGCTATGGCTTCATTATCCTTTGTCACGCAGTCTGTACCAAAGAATTCGATCATATCCATCATCAGGTCTAGTTTCCTATCAGAAATTTTGTTTTGAACGGACTCCATAGCCGTATTTGCTCTAAAACTAGGGTATTCTAAGTTCATTGCATCTATCAACGTATCCATTTTCAAGTCCTTAATCTCCGAATAGACACAGCCACTGCCACTGCAGTTTTCCCCGTCAGGACCATTGATGCACTTCTTACAATGCGGCTTTACAAAACCATTCAAGAGTCTCTTCTTAATCATTGACAAGCTATTATGCCACTTGTAAATCACATTGTCCGCATCTTTACATACTTCTTCCACATCTTCAAAGATAAATTCATAGTTCTCTTTTTTGCTTTTGACTTTTTCCAGCTTCTCATACACTTTGCACCACATTTTCTGAAAAATGTCTTCTTTGGAAAGCGTTCCATTGCACCGAACGCTTAGGGGAATCTTTTGTATGTAGTTCTTGCAGTCTTTCTCCAAACAGCTGGCCGGCATCTGAATTATATTCAGCTTTTCTTTAAAATCCAAATAATCATCCTTATCCTTTTTGCACTTATCCAATATAACGGTCAAATATTTGCAACAGATTTCATCGATTTCCTCCCTAGTTTCATATCCTATTTTCCGATCCCCTTTTGATTCAAGATCAAATAATGTTTTTAAATACATTCTGGTTTTCTTACATTGTGACGAGGCATTGTTCGGCTTTAAATTGTCCTTCCAAAATTCAACGGTTCTATCAGTCATCAGTTTCTCTAATTCCTGCTTCACTCCTTGTTCTATAGCAGTTCCATACGCATTGTCAAACTCGCTCTCCGACAATGTGGCTTGTACCTGTTTCTGCTCGTCATAGACAAGAAACCATTGAACATTCCTTCTCCCCATCAGTTTGTACTGCAAAATAAAATTGGCCAGAACTTCCTCTTTGCTCTGGTTTGTTAACGTCTTTTTTACCTGATAGATCTCACTGATATTCCCCGACCTACAGATGACAAAATCCTCCAGCCATTCTATTTTCAACTTTATTTTTCTGCATTCCTCCAAGGCCGATTCTTCCTTTGTTTCCGATTCAAAAACAGCATTGAGCTTCTCCAAATACTTTGTCAACGCTGCCTTACCTTGATACTCATATCCCTGCCAGCTGGGTATTGCATTCCTATTTTCATTGTATAGCGCTTCCACATAATGATTGTTATCCAATTTTCCTTCTCCCTGATGCCCCTGCTTAATTGTATTTCCTGATTTTCCGTCAGCACATCCGCGGCCCCTGCGCACAGCAACACGGCCTTTCGCTTAGATCCCCTTTAAAGCTTCTGCCATTGCTCCGCAACTTGATGCATAGAACTTAAACTTGTCCAATCTCCTCCGGACAGTTGCGCTGCTTTCACTGCGCCAATAAGACGGATTTACTCCACCTCAAATTCTAAGTTCTCAAACTCTTTAGAATTAAAAAACTCTGATATGGTAATGCCGAATCCATTGCAGATCTTTATCATGGTAAAGATTCCCGGATTTTTTGTCGAGCCGTCAATAATATGCATTAGTGTAGTTAGCGGAACCGTGGATTGATATGACAGTTTGTAATATGACATTTTGTGTAAATTACAGTAATATTCGATTCTTTTGGATATCAGCTCTTGTTCCGTCATGCGGTACCATCCTCCCCCCTTTGTCATTGTTTGTATTGTAGTACATTTAGGAAACTGTTTACTACCATATATGGAATATTTTGTAAAAAAAGTGTGAAAAATAGTCCAGACTGTAGATTTTTACACAACAATTCACAAAACTAAAAAAAATCTCACAACAGTATGCACAAAAAAGCTGCCTGATTTCCTTATGAAAAAAGGCAGCTCCCAATCCCTATTCTATATCTGTTCCCTGCTGCCTGCCTATCCATTTGAGGTCGGCAGCTTGATGCTAGTGGGGATTTATATCAAGTTCTTTTTCTCAAAATGTGCCACACATCGTTTCCGATGAATCCACATTTGCGGTATAAGCCTTCCGGGTTAGTCGGATTATTGCATTGACCGGAGACGGTGACAAACCGAGCCATATCTTTCATCCGCCAAAGCAATTCCGCAACTATGTAACTGCCCAATCCATGTCCACGGCAGTTCTCTGATACTTGAATCCACTCCAGAATGCCCTCGCCACACTCACGGTCCAGTTCGGCTATGCCGGTTGCAGCAATATCACTGGTCTCATTATCCCTGACCGCCAGCCACAGAGAAGCATTGTAAACCGATCGCGCAGTGTATCCTTGCAGTTCTGCTTCACTGATACATATGTCATCGTAGCATTGGTTGATATGCCTCACAAAATCGCCCACAGTAGCCTCACAGAGCGAATATCTCTGGGGCAGCCGCGGCGTCAATAAGCCTTTCAGATCATGACGCAGACGAAAATATAGTGCATCGGTGAATTGTGTGCATTCAGCGGCATTGAAATCATCTTGGTGCAGTATCTTCATGCCCTCCGGAACCGAGATATGCTTTGCTTTCCAGTAAGGTATAGACGATTCTCTGCAGGGATTTTTTAGATAGTTATTTCTGTTTACCATAACACGTCGCCCTCCTATGCTGGCATCAAATGTTTGTGCCCCGCATTCCTCTCTCCCACCCAAGGACTCTTCTACGGATTTTTTACGCTTCCCAAAACTACAGTAAACCACCCTTTGAATCTCCTGCGGAACATGCCTTTACCGCACCCTCCAGCGCCTCTATAATCGTTTCCAGAGACATACAAGGAACCGGACGCCCCTCTCTGACCGCGGGGGCATCCTGCTGTGCGGACGTCCGGCTGTCGGCAGCCCCTGCGCGTGCCTGCTCCTCAGACGTCCGGCTGTCGGCAGTCCCTGCGCCTGCCTGCTCCTCAGACGTCCGGCTGTCAGCACCTCCTGCGCCTGCCTGCTCCGGCAGATACGGAACATGTATAAAGCCCACCTGAACCCCCGTGCCTTCATAATGGTGCAGCAGCCCATAAAGCAGGTCATTGCACACATATACCCCTGCGGAGTACGAGAGTTCGCAGGGAATCCCCTTTTCCCTCACTGCATCCACAATCCTCCTCACCGGAATGGTCGCAAAGTAAGCTGCGGGGCCATTTGCTTCTATAGGCTCACCCTGAGGCATGAATCCTGCATTATCTGCTATGCGGGCGTCCCGCAGATTCAGGGCCGCCACCTCCGGCGTCACCTTGCTGCGCCCTCCGGCCTGACCAACACAGAGGATTACATCCGGCCGCACCTCCTCCGCCCTTTTAAGCACAGCCCGAACCGCACCTCCGAACAAGACGGGCACCTCCATTTTCACCAGCCGAAATTCGCTGATCACCTCCGGAAGCCTTCTCACTGCTTCCCATGAAGGATTCACCGTTTGTCCCCCAAAGGGCTCAAATCCGGTAATTAACAGCTTTTTCTCCATCCCATCTCCTTACTAATGCATCAAACAATTTGACATAACTTGCTGGCTGGACAAACGGCAGCCAAACCATTTTGTATTTTTGTCTAAATGATACTCTATAAATATTTCTTAAAAGCTTTCTTCATCTTCATTGCAGCATCCATTGCCCACTCAAACTGCTCCGGCCATTTGTCCTTATTGTCAAAATCCGCCTCACGGATTACCACAATTCTGCTTGCCTTCTTATTCGGCAATTCTCTCCAGTCCAGCGCCATTCCCATATCGGATTCAATGTCCGCCTTATGAGCATAAAATTTCTGATAAAGATCCTTATCATCCGTGATATACCATTCAACGGTAATATTGTTGTCCTTCCTGACTTGTGATAAGTAGATATGGCAGGCAGAAGATCCGACACTTAAGGACATCCAATGGTCAGTGCTGGCTTTTCTTCTGCTAAAGACCCTGCCAAACGCCGCATTGCTAAAAGCATATTCGTTAAAGGCAACCCAATAATCGTATCTCGCCTGCAGTATAGGGGAACTGCTTGACTGACGTTTAATTTCTTTCACCCAGTCATTCGGTTTCTCAATGACCTCGAATTTTACAGCAATATCTGAATTTCCTATCTGATACAGCTTAATCTCCAAAAGAAAAAATGCAATATTTTCATCCGTATAGTTATTCAGCCATTCCATTGCCGCCCTATGCTCTTCACGAGCATGCTTTACAACCCATATCACAATATCAGCCGCTTTTCCTGATGCGTATGTAATCAGCTTTCCAAGGTGCTCATGGTTGGTATCTTCCAGCTGGTTTTCGATAATAATCTTTCTGTCCGTCCCGGTTTCAGTCGCGTAAATATCCACATTGAAATCACCGACACTGGACTCGGTTTCTTCCACGGTAATCTCCAAGCCCACAGCATCTGACAACAACATAAGGTTTTCTTCCTCTGCAAGCCATGGCGTAAAATCCAGCGCCTCATGAGGCCATACCTTTCTTAAGTCTTTTATCTCTTTAAGCTGCCCCAAGTTTATCACTCTGCTTCCTCCTTGCCTATGTCGGCATCAATACCATACAACAGCCACATGATGACATTATATAAGACTATCATAAGAATTTTCAATAACATTGGGCAGGAGAGAATAAATATTACAACCACATTTTCCATCAAAATATTTTTTCAGTTCCATATATGCTCTCCATTTAACTAATGTAAACTCAGGCAGGCCATGTCTGAGCGCCACATCAACCAACCTTTTCTCCATGATGCACGCCCCATTCGGTAATGAGATTGCATCGCATAACTGAATTAGTTTGTCATAATCGTCGTAAGCTGTTTCTTGGATATATTGATCCAGAAAAGCTTTTTGTTCTGCGGTACAATCATATTTTCCAAAGTATATGTCGGAATTATTGATCGGGAAAGAATGTGTCAGGCAAATACGTGCTATTTCTGGCTGATTTATGCTCATCATGTAATCGTATCCATCAAAAATATGCCCTATTTCCTTATGTCCCGCTCTTCTGCCTATATCATGCAGCAATCCCAGTATGTATGCTTTGTCACTATCCATCCCATCCACTTTATCTGCTATTAATTGTGCATTTGTTGCCACAGAGATACTATGCATTTTCCAAGGTCCAAAATTCATTTCAACACCTTTTTTCAACTCATATTCAGCTTCTTGAATTGTCAACATTATTTTTCTCCCTGAATAAAATAATCTAAGAGTTCATATATCCAGTCTTGAAGTATCGAAAAACGAAAGCCTAAAGCTCTTGCCTTTTCTGTATTAATGCTATATTCCGGTTCTCCATTATATGGAGCCTTTGCTCCGGCTTGGTCGACAACTGCCTTTGCTCCGGTCTTCTTTTCAACATACTCAATTATTTCTCTTATGGAAATAGTTCCTTCGGAGCTTCCATTGATTGCGCCCCTGAAATCTTGATCAACCAAAAAAGCCATAAATTTTCCGGCTTCATCGGAACGGATAAATCCCAGCTGACTATCCAAATTGTCAATATCCATAGGGATAGATTTCATGGTATGTTCCACGTAAAATTCCAATCTTTTTGTATAATCATCGCTCCCGACTACAAAAGGATATCTTACCGCAATCCAATTTCTATCCCGATATTTCTGCCACAATGCGCACTCTGCCTGCCGCTTTACTTCCCCGTATAAAAAATCCTTCCTATCACACCATACCAATTCCTTAGAAACACCGTCAAAATCAGCTTCAACCGTATTCATGTGCTTAGGCTCATAAACGGCTGTGCTGGACATATGGATATATTTATTACAATTAACGGCTTCCATTGCATATTTTATATCGTTTGAGCAATAAGCAGTTTTATCAATTACAACATCATAATAGTTACTGCTCAAAGCACTTTTCATGCTCTGTTCATTTGTTCTTTCAATTATGATACGGTTGACTCTGTTACCATATGTATCTGATATATTTCCCCGTGTAGCAATCGTGACTTCATGGCCTTTTGATAAAAGTTCATTTACCATATGTATGCCAAAAAACCTGGTGCCGCCTATTACCAAGACTTTCATTGTTCATCCCCCCACAATCCCGATTTTGCTTTGCACATTGGAGCCGCCGCACAAGAATCACAGATATTTATAAACATCAACCAGCTTCAAGTTACTGTCTGCATTGATCATATCCCTGAGAATTTGCAAATGGCCGGCACCATAAATGATGAAAATCCGTTCACTCTCTGCAGCAAGTCTTTGAATATTAGAAAATATTTTCAGGTTTCTTTCATACCATTTTGTCACCATTTCAGCTCCGGCATAATCATTGTCAGCACTAATCATATTGGCCTGAATATATACGCTGTGGTTGAGCCTCGACCACTCCTCGCTGTTGTAATAATTATACATATCTGCGATCGTATCATTCCTATGCTTATTCATATCTGCATAAATCGCATTCTTGGCTTCTCTCAATGACTGCGTCTCAGTTTGCAGTATATCCATATTTAAGATTGTATCATCATCTATCGCATGAATCTTACTATGCTTTAACAGCTTCCCTAATCTATAACCGATTTGTATCGATTCATTATCGTATGTAATCGGATATGTCTTTCCATACATGCATATTTCCCCAAGGGTTTCATTCTGCATTTTGATTGGATCTTGTAAATCTGCTAAATGAAACACCTTGTAGGATTCATCTACACATTCTTGTGCATCCACCGCTGCCTCAATTGCAATCGCATCCGGCTGAAACTCCATTAGTTTTCTAACCATTTTATCCAGCTCATTTTGTATCTCGCCGGAATAAAAATCCATAGAGCTTTCCATAAAATGGAACGTTCCTAATAACAAAATCTCTGTCAAAATTATCCCTCCCTATATTGTCAAGTGATTTTCCTCCCATACCTATCAGGTCACCCCAGACTTTCTCTGCTTTACCCATCCGCTTCCATCAGTTCTTGAAACTGTTTTCCTGTCAGCTTGTTCTCCCTGATCAGGACATCTGCGATCTCCCGGATTTTATCTTTTGCATTTTCAATCGTTGTTATTGTGTTCTTCATCTCATTCTTCAGGATTTCATTCACTTTAGCCGTATATTCTCCGGCCAGTGCAGATTGAAGCACCTCATCCCTTTTGAGGATAATCAATTGATTATCTTCCATTCCATATTTACATACTATTTGGAATGCGATATCAGTAGCATGCTCCAAGTCGCCGGATGCCCCTGTATTGAGGGACTTCTCCTTGCCATAGAACACCTCCTCAGCTGCACGGCCTGCCAATGAAATTCTGATTCTTGCATAGAGCTCATCTCTCGTGTAACTCGCCACATCCTCCTGATTCGCATGCTGCATATACCCGCCGTAACCACCTCTGGACTCAATCGTGATATACGAAGGCTTGTCTCCGCTGATATAGGACACATACGCATGGCCGGTCTCATGGATGGCAACGCTCTTATAATAGTCCGAAGTACGCTCTTTCTTTTCACCATAATTGTACTCCTCAAGAGCGGTCAGCAAATCGTCATCCGTCATGGCTCTTGACTGCCTTATGGCATTACGGAATGCGAGTTCAAACACGGTCTGAAGAATTGAAAGACTCTGTCCCGTAGTTCTCTCTGCAACATTGTGTGCTGCCTCTCCGGAAACAGTCGTAATATTCTTGTCGGCAAGCATCTTAAGGATATACTGTTCACGTTCACTCTCCTTTGGAAGATTCACATAAACTTTGTTGTCAAAACGCCTGAGCAGAGCGTCATCCAGTGAACCGACCCCATCACTCTCCCCTCTAACTTTAGAGTTCGTAGCTGCCAGTACAAAAACCGGCCTATTGCTGTCAGCGCCGCGAAAACCGTCCATCTCAGTAAGCAAGGCATTCAGCATACTTTCTGTCTGATGCATATTTTCCGAACCGGTTCTCTTCTTTCCGATCGCATCGATTTCATCAATAAATATAATAGCCGGCGCATATTTCTTCGCCTTTGCAAAGATCCTCCTGATACTTGCCTCGCTCTCACCGATATACTGACTCTTAAACTCCGTTGCACTGGTCTGGAGAAAGACCACATCCGACTCACCTGCCATAGCTCTGGCAAGCATTGTCTTTCCGGTTCCCGGATCTCCGTAGAGAAGAATCCCTTTCGGGGGCTTACCTCCGTTCATAAGAAATTTTTTCGGTTCCTGCAGATACTTCACAAAATACCGAAGCTCTTCCTTCGCCTTTTCCGCTCCGATGACATCGCTGAATTTGATATTAGGCCGCTCTGCATCGGACAAGATCGAAGACTTATCCTCGGAATCCACTGCCGTTTCCAGCTTGAAATCGCAAAAAATAATACTTCCGGCATTGGTCTTTTCATCAAATCCTTGTTTGGTTTCATATGTCAGAACCTGATGCCGTGCTGCCAATGTCTCCATTACCATCTGACAGCATACGTCCTTGTAAGTCTGCTCCAACCGGCTTCCAAAACATTGACTCTCAATAAACCCTGCGGCTCCTTTTTTCAAAAGAGCCTTTTTTTCTTTATATGTAAATTCATGTCCATGACTTCCATTCAAAATGTACACCGGAACTTCTTTATCGTCCTCTCGAAGCTTTAATAAGACATCCCGCCCGATTGTTCTGGCATCCACCACATTCAGTGTGTTTTCCATATTTTCAAGGCCATATATGTAATCAATGACTGCAAAAAGAACATTTTCCTTATGGATCATTTCCATAAACTTGTTGATATCTATAGTGTTCTCCACGCGTACATCATTACCTTTTATCCTGCCAATGGATTCGCATTTCACTGTTCCAAAGACAGAAATCACACAGTCCCTTTCCCCAAAATAGAAGTCCCTGATTTCCTCTGTGGTATTTTCAAAATCACACTTCCACTCAATCCTTCTTCCCGCATCGTTTTCATCCGGTATCTGCTTATCTTCCAGCAGTTCCAAAAACTTACGTATTTCCCTGCCGACAAGCTTACCTGCCATTTCAGAAACATTTCTGGCATCGGCGCTTCCTCCCATAGAATACAATACGGTTCTAGCCAGATACTCTTTTCCCTGACTCAATACATAGCCATATTTTTTCTTTAGCTTTTTAAAACGATTTTCTATATCATCTTTTACCAGTTCGAGAATTGCATCTGCCTTTAAATGATTCAGCATGATGACTGTATGCGACGACATCCTTGAAAGTATTTCCGGAGGGAAAAAGGGCTGTTTTGTTTCTGTATCTTTATCCTTCTCCAGAGCGTCCACCACCACCTCATCCGGAAGCAGCGTAAGATTTTCATTCTGTGCATCACTGTAAAGCTGTTTGCCTGCGTTCGTTGTAAAAAAAATGATGGCGTTTTTAAACGATACATTTACTGTATTATATTTATCCTCACAGATCCCGTCATCCAAAATCTGTAAAAATATTCGTATTACGGTAATATGTGCTTTTTCTATTTCATCAAACAAAAGTACGCATTCCGGATTTTCGGACACAAACTCAGTAAGTAAACCCGGTTGAGGATTCTTCCAATTTGAGCCATAACCAATCAATTCTTCTTTAATTTCATGATGAGAATACTCTGACATATCAAACCGTTTAAAAGGAAAGCCCAATCTGAACGCAAACTGCTGGGCCATAAGTGTCTTTCCCACACCCGGAGGGCCTGCCAATAGATACGCGTTTCTTGGCCCTCTCCTATTCGGCGTCAAACGTGCCTTCAATTCCGCATTGAAAAATGCTTCGCTCAGTCTCTCAATAGCTGCATCTTGTCCGCAAATCCGGTCTTTCAGTTCCGTTTCTATAGCTCCGGCCTGCATAAAAATCTGCCGAATGGAAACTTCATCCTCTATCACCTCAATTTCTGACGGCTTCGGCTTTGGGTATGTATAACGCATCTGTCTCACAAAATCAGCTACGGCAGGAGGATTATATCCAATTGCATTCTTCTCTTCTTTATCCTTATAGATGGCTGTAAGTTTGCTTAAGTTCACATTCAATAGACATCTTTTCAGATGTCTATTCAGATTGTTTGCTGCTGCCTTCTTAATGTCGTCCTGATTCGATTCGCGGATGATATTGATACATTCTACCATCTCTTCTGCCGTTTTCCAGTATCCCAGCGGCACATCAGGGTTTCTGTTGTCAGCTATCCACTTGCCATATTCTTCATCAATATCCTCTTCTTCCCCCTCTGTCTGATGAGAAAAAAGCTCCGAATTATCTGTTTCGGACTTATAACCGAAGGGCAAATAGCCCTCTTCTACCCAGCTCCTATCTTCCAAATAGTCGGCGCTCTCACCCAGATACACCAAATCCCCAAGAAATTCTTCCGCTTCTTTTATAGTATGCCGCAGACTGCCGGGTACATCTTCCGGCTCCTCCTCAAGTTCGCCCCGATATTCAAAACGGCGGAATTTTGCATTTGGATACTTATTTGTCTGTTCAGAACATTTCAACCATTCATTAAAAATTCCTGTCTTTCTTCCGCTTTTTACCGCGTAAATCATTTTTTTCATGATCTACCTCCTCGTCATCTTCCATATATGTGTAAGCTTTATTCAAGCACTTGATCTTTGAATTTCCATCTACTTATCCCATAAGGACAGTTGCGATTCCTTTAAAACTTTTACCGCTCTCTCGGTTATTTTATCATCTTCTGAAATATTTCCGCATAACAGCGGAGAATTTACATCATAGAGTCTGCTGTTTTGCAAAACGCTTTCACGACTATAATTCGCATAACAATACGCACAGCCGTTTTTACATGTGTTATATGTGCCAATTTCAACGCTTTCCACACAGCCGCATTCTTTTCGCTGATTTTTATCCTTATCTGCCCGTATTTTGTATCCTATAATTTGCTCAATCAATTCTCTGTCTATGCAGCAATTATGTTCTATTCCGCAAGCTGACAGATCAATCGCTTCCGCGCAGGATGCGACCCGTATATCATTATCCTTGGCCATTGACGCAATCTGCGCCGCAAATACAGCCAATTCCTCTTCCGGCAAAGAATAGGAATTCATTGCATTCATATTTTTCTTATTTTTAGTGTATATATCAACAAAACTAATGACACATTTAGACGTAAATCCTTTCAATTCCCCAGCAATCTGCTGAAATGCCCTTAAATGATATTCCGGAGTATATTTGTCAGTGAAAATGATCGGGTCATATCGCCAAATCACCTTTTCCTTGCCGATTTTCCCTGCCAGCTTTTGGAATACCGGAATCATATGCTCCTTCTTGTGCGGGACATTGCATTCTATATCATTTCCGAATCCGGTAAGTGTAAATTGAAAATAATATTTATAGGCATCCAATTCATCTAACCTTGAAAACATGGGCTCTGGGTTCTTGGTCCAGAATACAATGCAATCTACTACCTCCGGAGACAGAATGATTTTACTAATCTGATGAGCATTCATCGGATTGCGAACGTATAAATAGCCTTCCTTTATTCTATTATAAAACCATTCCGAATAATAATTCGGAATATCCGTTCTACGGCTGACACTAAGAATCATAACCTCATCTTCTTTCAAACTTTATTATCAAGTCACAGATATACTTTGTGTTTGTCATTCTTTGTTCTCTATTCATTTCACATGGAACATCGCTTTCCCTGCAGCCCTCGCAGGGTTTATCTTTTGACGATTTATGTTTGCATTTTTGATTCAAAGCCTTTATGTATTGATTTATGTCATCATAAGAAATCTCATCATATTTTAGTCTTTTTGCAATATTTGTAGTCCAAATCTGTTTATTTGCACCTAACCTTATTAAATTATCAATCTCTTTTTGTAAACCGCATTTTTTCAAATCTTTTTCACATCTTCCGTATCCGCTATACATTTGAGCTCTTTCACAAGAAATCCCGTTTTTTCTTCTTCCAATCTGTCTATTATCATTTGCACTTTTCTTACATCATCAGCAGTTAATCGGTTTTGTTTCCGCAAAGCTTTCATACTCTGGGTTTCTTCATCACAATGCTTTTTAAAATCTTCAAATATTTCCTTCAAATAACTTGTTATCGTCAGCATAATAACCGATCTCCCACTATTTATTTTTCCTTAATGTTTCCTATGAGTTACTTTTCATCCATCGTTATAAACTGACCGCCTGACAGTTTAAATCAGTGTATAATCAGGTCAGGTGTTACTTTTTAATAGCCTTCGTCAACAATCAATTCCTCTTTCCGTGCCTCATGTACCATAGCGTCGCAACGATTATTATTTACATAAAGAATACCCTTTATTTTCTCGGCTTTTTTATGTCCTTTCACCCAGCGAATCTCAACATCCTTTCTGCCCTCCATGGCTTCATCGAATAGCTTCCATAAATCATGATTGTTGCTTTTTTTCTTATATGTACCATCAACATGTTTAACTACATATTCAGAATCCGTATATAGTTTTATGGAAGCCTCTTTGGGAATTTCATTTAATACTCTTATGACTGCACGTAATTCCATACGATTGTTTGTAGAGCGTTTAAATCCTTGTTTTATTACTCTTTCCTCCTTAGCAGCATTGTCTACTATGATAATTCCATATCCGCCAATCCCAGGGTTTTGGGGCGCGCATCCACCGTCTGTCCAAATTTCAAAATTACTCATATCCATCCTTTCTTGATGTTTATAAAATCAAAAACACCATTTTCCCTTTTATTGTTTGTCGTGGTTCAATATATCTTTGAGCTAATTCTTTTGTTGTGTTTTTTGTATTTTGTTATTCATTTCATCAACTGTTCTTTTCTAATTTGCCCAGCACCTCCTTAAAGTTTAAATCGATATCGTTTAGGTTGCTGTACCATACGTTTCCCAATATGTCCGGGATGCTGTAATTCAGAGAGGAACAGACAATGACCGGAATGTGGATCTTTTCTTTTTCCATTCTTTCAATCAGTTTAAATCCCGCCTCTTCGTCTACAGCTTCTCCCGCTTCCAACGGATATTGCATATCTGTCACGATCAAATCAATCTTATCCTCACCATGGTATATTTGTTCCCACAGCATTTCCTGATTCCTCACTGTTATGATATCCCGAACGCCATTGAATTCCAAAGCTTTTCGTATATCAGCTCCCTTAAAAACATCATCATCCACAATGACCGCCTTTATCTTTGACAGATCCATAAAAATCCTCCTTCCGCCGTAAAATACCTCCCTATTATATTGTTCATCTGATTGCTGACGGTTCCGTCTATGTAATAGCGGCTCTCTCCATCAAAATAAATATCATGGAACCTCGGATCGCCTGATATCTCCGCCGTTCCAATATGTCCTGCGATGATCTTCATGTCATTATAAAATCTGCCTATCCGAGCCGGATATTTCTCCGTAAAGGTATAATCATCGGTTCCCCACTCCCATAAGTCCTCCGCCTCCTCGTCAATCCCCGCATGGACAAATATTGTGTTCCCTTCGGAATAATATCTTGGAAGATCCCGCATCCATATAAGATATCCGGCATCATCCGAAGTTTCCTCTCCCGCATTTTTCCCTACATTCCGGCCACGACGCAAAAAGCTTCGGTTCCTCTTCTTTTATTAGCAGTACCTAATAATTATTCTTGCCCATCTTATCCATCTCCCGACATTTTACATATTCCATAGACACATCAGACACATCTTTAAAAACCGCTGCTTTTAACTATACTGCACTTGAACCATAAGTTCAAGTTTTCATGCAAATTTGCAATAGCGTCTTCCAAAATACGATATCCACATCAAAATTTTCATAGTACCTTCTTTGAGTTGATTTTCCCTTGGATAGCAGTACACCCGTCTCCACATGAGTGCCAAAACATATCCCCACAAAATCGCGGAAATATGAATGATATTCTTACAGTACCGATACTGTTCTTGCATACTTGCACAGCTTGTCCCTCTGAGCGTCCAAACTGCAGCTGTCCACCTGCATGGAGGCTGAAACCCGCGTATAGATATAGCACTCAGTTATTTTCTTCATTGACGCCACCGCCAACAGTTTTCTCCTTCACCAGTCCTTCGGTCCTGATGTAATACTCCAAAAGCCGCAAAACATACTCCGGCGCATGGCGGTTTCCAAGCTCCCATTCCGTCACTGTCCGATAAGGTATCTGGAAAAACTTGCAGAACTCTTTGCGAGTCATGCCCGTACTTTCCCGCATCCCCCGTATTTTCTCCTTACAATCCATCTCGTCGCCCTCTTAGCTAAAATACACGTTGCGTATTCATCATAACACACAGCAAGCGAATACGCAACGTGTAAACCTCAAAAAATATGCCGTCTCTTGTTTGCATGCTGCAAGTGTGTTATGATTATTTAAAATTATAAATAAGCACTCAAAATTTATATTGTCGATTATTTCACTTAGGTGCCATAACAAATACAATTTAAAAGGAGTGGTCTATGATGAAAAGTTTAATAAGAGGTTTTATGTGCGCATAAAGCAGACAAAACTTGATTCGTTTTGTCTGTACAACAATTATTGAGAGGTAGATAAAAATGGATTATAAACAAATCATATCCGCTTGTGAAGAAAACAAGCATTTAATCAACATGGTTCCTATGGAGCATATTGTAGAATTTGGCTATCAAATCAATCTGAATGCGGATATTTCTGTGTTGGACTTCTGCTGTGGATACGGTGAAATGCTTAAATTATGGAGCGAGGCCTTTGGTATTAGCGGTATCGGGATTGATCGCGAGCCAAGCTTTATTGAAACGGGAAAAGCTCGTCTAAAAAACAATCGTGTCAACCTAATTGTCGGAGATATTTTTGCTCATGACCAAACCAAAAAGTACGATGTTGTGGTTTGCACAGAATTGTCCGGAGGATCTCCGGCGCATTGCCCGTTTAACAGCTTTAAAGAAGGTATTGCTTTTTTAGAACAGTTCATTAAACCCGGCGGTAAATTGGTTTTCGGAAAACTTTTTTCAAAAATACCAAATCCGCCACAAGAATTGATTGACTTTGACGGTGAACTGCCGACTCTTTACGATATTTATGAGGAGACTAAGCAGTGTGGCTACTATATCACTGCAATGGTCAGCGATACTACTGCTCAATGGGAACAATATATTACATGGAGTGCAAAACGGGATTTAGAGCGTTTACGCCAAGACCCCAAGAATACTGAGATTGGTGCATGGCTTGATAAATGGTATCGCATATATTTTAACCTTCGCCGCTCCTATGAGGGATGGGGATTGTTTGCAGCAGAAAAGCTTTAATTTCGTCTAATAAGTATACCCATTGTCATCTTGAAAGTGTTATTTAATAAAGAATAACGCTGTTGAAAATTCGTCTGTAAAGAGGTACGCCCCATTGTTGTCCTTCAGCTTGCGAATCATGGATACCGTTGCATCGTTCATGAGGAACTTCACATTCCTGCGGCAAGGACTCTTCAGCATATACACAAGGCTGATCAGTTCATCCGCAGTGACCGCATTCACAGCCGCAGCCGTCACCCCGGCAGTACCGCCGTTTGCAGTAAAGATACCGGTAGGCTGCCCGGTCCCGCTGCCCACACAGAACGCCTCTTCCTCAGCAACGCCCAACGCCCTGGCAAACTCCTCGGCAATATAAGATTCTAGGTCAAACATGAAATCCTATCTGAAACACTTTGTGAATGAGCTGCATCAACATATCCCCTTATGGGCATATGTTGATTTATTTACCATATCCGACATCTCATTTTTATACTCTATTTCCGAGCAGCCTATCAAGGATGCTGTCGCCCGCACCTTTGGCCTGACCATGAACAAAGGGGCGTCCATCCTTGGAAGCTACATGCACAGCATGACGATCATCCGCAACTTGTGCGCCCACGGAGGCCGGATCTATAACCGCCTTTTTGAGCAGTAACCTTCCCTCAACAAAAGGGAAAAGGCACTGCTGATAAAAGACAGAAACGGGAATATCGACAATGCACATTTTTATGGTTTTCTGCTTATCATGAAACGGCTGCTCCCCGCCGATATATTTAGTGAAATAAAAAAATCCATCATCGCATTGACAAAAAAGTATCCCTTTGTCCGGATGGATTACTACGGTTTCTGCAGTCCTCATTCGAGTATTCAAAACCCCGGCCATGGTTTTGCTCCCTATCATTTTTCTTTGCCATTATGATTTCCTCCGTTTCTCTGTGGTGTATCAACAGTAGAATAATTCTTTTTTTGCATATTACTATCCTTTCTTTATTCTAAAATAAAAAAGCGATAAAACTATAATAGCTTTACCGCTCGTAACTATTAATCATTATGCAATTCTTTATACAAACTAAAAGTTGTATGGGTATTGATTTATAATCCTCTTCTTAATACTGTTTCATCTTACTTTGATTATCATCATTTGTCTTCTTTTATATTGTATGCTTCTTGAAACCACTTAAAAGTATTCTTATTTTCACCTATAATTTTTTGAAATCCAGATGACTCTAACATTCTATTAATTTCATTATCCTCCAAAACTTTTTTTAGCATTATTTTCACATCTTCAATTGTTCCGTAATGAATTTTATTGTGACAATTTGAACACGTAAACGGTAGATAGTGAGTACCTATACAAAACAAGAGCAAACCTGTATGATAGAAACAGATTTGCTCCAG
>RAZA01000001.1 GCA_003612485.1 bacterium D16-50 | reverse complement strand
TTTTGCAGAGGGTGACACGCTCGGAAAACTCGGCGTATTCTTCCTCGGTCAAGCGTGTCTTGATTACCCGGCGGCGGTGGGGCGTGTTGTATTTTTTCATGGCTGTGAACCTCCTTTCGTGTGTGGATTTTTTCAAGCGGCGCAAGCCGCAAAAAGGCGGGCTTGGGGTGGCAACCCCAACAAGATTCCCGCAGGACAAAATTGAGCGGTTAGCGAAATTTGGTACTGTGGTAGAATCTTGCTCTAAGAAAGTGGCGGTTTCCTCTGTGTGGGCTTTTGCTGATACCCCGGCTTGTCCGGCGTGGATTCTGCCAACTATGCGGCGGTATTTCTCCCTCTATTACTTACTACGCACGGCAAGGCAAATCTGGCAAAGTTCCCCGGAATTTCTTTTCGTGTTTTCGTAACAGAATTTGACAAAAACGGAAAAATCAATTCCGTTTTGCAGTGATATACGGACGGTTTCAAAAAATGCCAAACTTCCCGGCAATTATTTTTCCCCTTACTACCTACTACGGGAAAAAAGGGAATTTTGGCAATGTTTTCCGAAAGTTTTTAAATTATTTTACTGCGGTGCAAAATCCGGCTTGGTTTTAGGCACAAAAAACAGGAAACCCTTTCTTGGTTTCCTGCCTTTATCTGCCGCTGATGGGCGGCGGTTATTCTGTTATCATTCCCCGGAAGCAAACTTGTAGCCCACGCCTAAAACGGTCTTTATGTAAGTGGGCTTGCCGCTGTCCGGCTCTATCTTTTTCCGTAGATTGCATATCACATTTGCCACGCTTGACTGGCAGCTTTCGCTTTCCATGCTCCACACGGCTTCAAAGATTTGCGCCTTTGTGAATACCCTCCCCGGACTGGCGGCAAGGTAGCAGAGTGCGCCGTACTCTAAACGGGTGAGGGGAATGTCTGTGCCGTTTTTTAATACCCGGCGTTGGTGCAATTTTATTTCCAATCCCGGAAAAGTAAGTGCCGGGGAGTGGGGCGGCTGCATGGCTTCCAGCGGTATCATATCGGCAAGGGCGGCTATGGCTTTCTCAACCGCTTTTTCTTCTGTGTCGTTAAATATAAGCATGACTATTTTTGCGACAAATCTCACCTCCTGTTAGGTAGGCTGTCCGTCAAAGCGGAACTGGAACAGGGCAGCGATAAGCCGCCGTTTGATATTGTCCTCGGTGTCCTTGTTGACCTGTCCGTTTTCAAGGGAAGCAAGCCGGATTCTTTTGCCATAATGCCGTAAAACCTCGTCAATGGCTTCCGGCTCTCCGCTGGTTGCTCTGACAATAGTTTCATACGGTACAAATTTAGGATTCCTCATGGAAAAGTACCTCCATTTCTTTATGCAGCATTTGCAAGGCACTGTGTATGTGATGCCACGCCGTACTTCGGCAGCGTCCGTATAGTTCTCCGATTTCCTGCTGTGTGTAATGTCCGAAAAAGTAAAGATAAATGATTTCCCTCTTTTTCTCCGGCAAGGCAGACAAGGCTTCGGCAAGCTCCCCGTTTGTGAAGATAACCCTCTGACCGCATATCATAACCGGGTATTGCTTGTAGGGGTCTATAAAATATTTATCTGTTGTGCTGAAAGGGTAAAACTTTTCTTCGGTGAGGTATTCAAAAGATATTTCTCTTTGCCGCCGTTTATCCCTGTCACGCCATGCGTTGATAGCCGCATAGCGAATGACAACTCTGCAAAAAGCGTTAAATGTGTATTCGATATGTTCTTTGTATGCTTCTGTGCAAGCCATAAATGATTTCCCCTCTCTTCCACATGTGACGGTGCATAGTTTACGGTTGCATTTATAATTCAAAGGGGGCGATAGCATTAAACTGTCGCCCCCCTTGATGATATAAATTGATTGCCAATAGCGGTTTGCTTAATACAATTATTTATACTCCGTCTGACTATTATTTTCCGGCATATTTGCTAAGAATTTCATCGGCTTCACTTTGCTTCATATTGCCAAGTTTCACTTGTTCTGAGCAAAAAGGTTTGACCTCGGAAAGCAATTCCTCTACATTTTCATAAGGACCAAACGTTACTTCCTCGCCGTTGGATAACAAAATGGAAAGGCTTATTGCTTTTTCGGAAGTACCAAGCTCTATATCCTCTGGATTGAACGCCATTTGTATATCTGTATCTCCGTCCACGCTCTTTGATATCCGTATTCCATTCTTAATATCCTGTAAGGTTTCCTCATACATGGCAATCGTTTCATCTACTATTTCCTGTGTCCAGATAAATTCACCCCGTCCGCCAGTCCAGCCCCACTCACCAATCATGCTTTGCAGCTGGATTTTTTGTTCTTCAAGCCATGCCTTGTATTCTTCATAAGTCCACCATTCAACGTCCGGTGTTGGAAAGCGTTTTTCATATTCCTCATCTGTTAATGGCTCAAAAGTCGCTCCCCCGTCCATGCTGTAATAAGTTTTGCCGTCTTGTGTATCGACATAGGACAGCATGGTTTCTTCCTGATAAGTTTTTTCTACTTCTGCGTTCAGCCTACGGTCGTGTTCTTCAAGAGATAAACGGTTATTGCCAGCTTGTGCGGATGTTGCAAATGCTGTTGCTGTTCCGGCAACAATAAGGCAGGCTAAAACAAGTGAGAAAATAGTGATTTTTTTCGTTTTCATAATTGCGGTTATCCTTTCTTCGATAGCATTTTTACTAAAGCTGTTACAAAATGGCAATAGTCCACTTTTTGTTGCTTCCATGCTGATAAGCATTAGCGAATAGGCAGATTTAGATTTTTCTCCAAACTGTCGTATAACGCTTTCATCACAAGCCAGTTCTATATCACGGTTAAAAAGAATATACATCACCCACACAAAGGGGTTGAACCAATGAATACAAAGGGCAAGTGTCGCAATCAGCTTTGTTACAGTATCATAGCGATAAATATGCACATATTCATGTGAGAGGACATATTGCAGTTGTTTTTCATTTTTCCAGTCCATTTTTTTCGGCATTAAAATAACAGGACGGAAAATGCCATAAGTTAATGGGGCAGAAATCCTATCAGATTGCTTTACCAAAATTGGACGTTTCAATGGGCGTTTCGCCAGCCACTTTTCTACATAATGGTGGTGGACGGGTAAAGCTGTCCGAAATTCAATCAGACAACGCAAATAGGATATTACGAAAAACAATGCGATAAGTATTATTCCTGCACACCATACAATAAACCACATGGAAACAGATGATGAAATATCCGCTGGCGGTTGTTCCACTCCCTGTGTTGTAACAAACAGTCCTTGCATAGTGGGAATGTTATAATCGGTTCCAACTTCCGGCAATGTTGTAGAAGATATGCTGTGAGTTACCAACGTATAAACACTGAACATTGACGGAATCGAAAACGGGATAAGCAGTCTTAATATCACCAATTCCCATAAAACAAGAAAAGTCTTTTTCGGCAGTTTATTGATTGCCACCGCACGGATAATCACTACCGCAGTAATGAAAGCAGCCCCCGAAAAGCTCATTTGCAGTAAATTCATTTACACCACCTCATTCCAAATCTTCCACAATCTGCTTTAGCTTCTGAATCTGTTCAGCGGAGAGCTTTTTTCTGCCTAACAGGGCTGCAAACAGTTTGTCAACTGAACCGTCATAAATCTTGTCAACCAATTCTTTTGTTTCCGCTTCCTGTACTTCTTCTTTGGGAATAAGGGCATGGCACATGAAATTAGGCTCGGAACGTTCAATCGCCCCTTTTTTGATACACCTTTTTATCAGTGTGTAGGTAGTATTCATGTTCCAGCCAATTTCTTTTTTCAGAACGTCGGATATGTGTTTTGCTGTGGTGTCGCCCTCGTTCCAAAGCACACACATTACTTTCAATTCTGAATCGAAAAGTTTAATATCCATTTGTTTCCTCCTTTCCACAAGACCGCAGTAGTTTCTGCTTGATTACACATTACACCTTTCTTAATCGGTTGTCAACACTACCGCAGTAGTTTTAAGAAAAAATTCATAATTTATTTTCTTGGATAGATAAGGGAAAGCAAGGGATTCCGTAGTAGTCGGCACTGTGCGTAATGTGCATAACTTGCTATCTTATGGAGTTGTGGGAAAGTCCGTTCACAGAATGTGGGAAAGCTGCACTTTAGCTTTTCCATGTTCTGTGAACGGGCTTTTCCATAACGGAATAGCAAGTTATACACATTTCCATGGTGCTTGTCGTTTGCTCTTTGGTTCGGAATAGTGTGGTGCTTGCGGTCTATCTCTTGTTTTCGGTTGTTTGCTTCTTTACTGTACATGAGCATTCGCGCCCGGATTGTCGTTGCCGTAGCCCTCCATCAGATTGATTACGCCCCAGATACCAAGCCCTGCTCCAAGTGCTACAACAAGGGTCTGCAAAACGTCTACTGCGCTATTGAAAAATGCCATAAATATATCCTTTCTGCCGCGTCTGCGGCTGTCCGGCAAGCGGACAAAAGGCGGTCAGCGTATGCCGCCGCACAAAAAAACCGCCCTCTGATAAAGGCGGCTGTCCCCGCGCTGCGTAAGTTCTGCGGCGCGGCGGTATTCAGTTGTAAGGGGTGCGGCTCCTGCCGCTGTGTACTGCGCCGGAAAGTAGGGGCGCGTATCATGTAGCCGATATTGATATATGTGATTGCTTCCATTCCTCCTTTCGGTGTCCCGCTGTGCTGCCGGACGGGTATTATTCAGACTTGCGGGAAGTGAATAGCTTGCATAGCAAGGTGTTCGCTTCCCGCAAGTTCACAAAGGGGTAGCTGCCGCAAGGCAGCGTAGGGGAAGTGTAGCTTCCCCTGTCCCCCGGCGGTCTGCCATGCTGTCACTGTTGCGGGATAAGCCCCCGGCGCGTAACATACTCCGTTGCAAAACGGCGGTGTTCCGCTTCCTTTTCCCGCCAATACTCCCATAATGCAGCGTCGGCGGCTTCCGCAACATTTATTAAAAACCGTTCAAGCTGCTTTTGTTTTTCCTCTGCGCTACGTTTCCTCATGTTCTGCGTCCTCCTGTAAATCTGCCCCGTCAATCTCGTAATAGTCAAAAACCTCGTCGGGCTTGACAATGGCGGGGCGGCGTTTAAGGTGCTTCTCCATGTCAAAGGCGTTCTTCGGGTCTGCGTCGGACAGGTACTTGTATTTCGGGTGCTTCGTTATGTCGAATTTGTCCGAAAAGAACGGGCGTACCCCGCGTAGCTGCAAGATACATTTCCCTCCGTCCATGACCGCGATTTCATCTTCCGTCATAAGCTGCTTTCCCAATTTCTGATAGTTCAGCCCATGCGAAAGCTCCCGCCCCCTTGTTTCGGACGTGTTGAAGCTGTCTATCGTTTCTTTCCCTAAAATCTCCGATATTTCTTTGAGCGTCGTTTTTTCCTTGCCGCCCAAGAAAAGGGTGGTGTCGCAGTTGCCGACTATGGTATCGGCGTTGTCCTTGTAAATGGCTTTTAGCTGTGACTGGCTCTGCAAGATGATTGACGCGGATATTTCCCGGCTCCGTATGGTTGCGATTAGCTTCTCAAATTTGGGTATCTGCCCGATATTCGCAAATTCATCAAGTAAGCACCTAACATGGACGGGAAGCCGCCCGCCGTATTCATCATCTGCCTTGTCGCACAAAAGGTTGAATAGCTGTGTGTAGAGAATACTCACGACAAAGTTAAAGGTGTCGTCGGTGTCGCTGATAATGACGAAAAGGGCGGTCTTTCTGTCGCCTATGGTGTCAAGCTCCATTTCGTCGGTTTCCATCAGCTCCCGCAGCTCCTTAATGTCGAATGGGGATAACCTCGCGCCGCAGCTAATTAAAATCGACTTCGCCGTTTTGCCCGCCGCAAGTTTGTATTTGCGGTACTGCTTGACCGCGAAATGCTCCGGGTCTTTTTCTTCCAGACGTTCAAACATGAGGTCAACCGGGTTCTGGAAGTCCTCGTCGTCCTCGCGGGCTTCCGACGCATTTATCATTTCAAGCAGCGTCGTGAAGTTCTTCTCGTCCTCCGGGGCTTCATACCAGATGTAGCCGATTAGCGCGGTGTAGTAGAGCTTTTCCGCTTTCACCCAGAAATCCTCGCCGGATTTTTCCCCGTCGCCTTTTGTGTTGGCGATAATGGTATTGACTAACTTCAAAATGTCCTTTTCGCTCCGCAGATAGGCAAAGGGGTTGTATTTCATGGATTTTTTGAAGTTAATCGTATTTAGCACTTTGATACGGTATTTGTACCGCTGTAACATTTTCCCGGTTTCCAAAACCAGTGTTCCTTTTGGGTCAGTGACGATATACGACGTTGGAAAATCCTTTGACGTACATTGCATGAGCGACGGTTTCACAAAGAACCGGGTCTTGCCGCTGCCGGAACCGCCGATTACAAGGATATTTTTGTTTCTTGCGTATTTCGGCTGCTTCGGGCGGCTGTTCATGGTGAGCCGTTCCGTCTGTGTTAAGGGGATATTGTTCTCAAATACCGGGTCTGTGTACGGTTTTATATCGTCGGCGGTTCCCCAACGCGCCGAACCGTATTCTGTCCCGCGGCGGTATTTCTTCGCGTTCTTGCCTTTGGTGTAGATAATCAGCCGGACAATGGCCGCCCCCGCAATGCCGATAAGCAAATCGACGGGGTGGAAGCTCGGCGCGATACTGGAAAAGGCGGCTGTAAAACCGTCCCCAAGATGCAGCAGCTTTGCGCTTGCGTCCGCGCCGGGGGAGAGCCGGACAGCCGCGCCCACTTTATCAAAGAGCCAGACAAAGAGCAGATACGGGAGATTTAGGATAAGCAGCTTCTTGATTTCCGGCTTCATAGCGATACCTCCCTGTCCTTGTTCTTGACCTTTGCCCGTTCCGCGTTCTTGCCCTGTGCGGCTTCTTTGAGCGTAGAGAGCAGCTTTCGGATAGAGGGCTTTTTCTCCTGTGTCAGCTTCTTTGCGGAAAACTCCTTAAAGGCTGCGGTCAGCACGTCCGCGTCCCGCCCCTTGAAAAAAACCAGATAGCGGGGCGGGCTTTCCGTTGCGTCCTTTTTCAGCGCAAAGTCGATACCGTACTTTTTCGCCGTACTCTCAAAGGCTTTGATATTGCCCTCGGTAATCTCAATGTTGGAAACGCCCGCGTTCTGCTTCATAAGCTGCTTTAAGCTCTGCTTGCCCTGTGGCGGTTTTGCAAGCTGCTTTTTGCCCTTTGACAGTATGGCTTTCATTGCCTTTTGGAGCGTCTGCGCGGTCAGCTTCCCGGTCTTGATGTAAAGGGCTATGGTCTTTTCGTTTACTTCGTCCTGCAATTCCTCGCTTCCTCCTTTCGCGTTTCTTTATAGGGCGGCGGTCAGATACGCACCCGCAGCCCGTTCAAGTCCTCGGCTCTGATACCCACAAGATACCAGTTGTCGCCGTACTCAATCCGGGTAGGCTTCCACTTGCCCCGCACGAATACGTCAAAGCACTCGCCGCAATGCAAGCCCCCGTAGTAGCTGTTTAAGTCAAAGCGGATGTCGTAACGGTCGGTGCGCTCGTCAAATACCAATGCTCCTGTCATTTTCTGTGCCATAATAAAATCCTCCTTTTGTTGTTTTACAGGCTTTCGCCCGGTTTACATGAATAATAGTCCGGGTCGCCGTACTGCGGCTTTTTTGGTGACAGTGCGCCGCTTGCCATGTCATGGGCGACAAGTGAAGTATAATAATTGCCGATTGTGGACGGGGCATTGAAAAGGGCGGCTTTCAGATATTGCTTGATGTTGCGGATTTTGGTTGTGTTCTCCCGCATACAGTCAAGCACAAAGCGGATATGTTCGCCGTCCAGTTTCATAAACTTTGACTTCACAAGCTCTGCCGGGTAGTCGTCCCCCGCAATCCGTACCCGCTTTCTGGCGGTGCATACGGTTTCAAGCATGAGGTCTACAATCTCGTCAAGCCTGTCACTGTCAAACTTCATGTCCTGTTTGAGAATGTGGTAGTCGATATTGTCCTTGATGATTTCCCGGTATATCTCTACCGCGCTCTGTACTGTCGCTTCCGTTCCTTTCCGTTCCGGCGGCGTAGCCGCTTCTCTGCAAGGAGAGGGGTTAGGGGAAAGGATAGGAATGGAATGGGTACTTTGTTCATCAGTAATTATTTTTTCTTTTTTTGGTAAGTCAGTTCTTTGTATATCTTTATTTAATTGCGTTGGATTTTCCAACGTAGGTTTTTCCAATGTTGGTTTTTCCTGCGTTGGATTATCCAATGTTGGATTTTCCAATGTAGGTAAATCCGGCGTAGGCGGCTGCGGCTGCTCGAATATCACATAGTCCGCGCCCCGCAAGCGTCCTTTCTCGTCGCGCTCCCTTGACCGGACGATATACCCGGCGCGTTCAAGCTCCTTAATGGCTTCGCGGATAGCGTCTATCTTCTCCCGGTTGATAAGGGATAAGCCTTTCAAGGTGTAGTCCCAATCTTCGGGGAGTGACAGCATTTGCGACAACAGCCCCTTTGCCTTTAGGGAAAGCTCCTTGTTGCGTAGGTGGTGGTTGCTCATTACGGTGTAGCCCTTGTTCCGTTCCACTCTGAAAACTGCCATAGTTCATAACTCCTTTGCTTTGGATTTGTTACGCAGTAGAAGCGCAGTTTCGGGGGATAAGGTATAAATCCCTTGCCGCGCCAGATACACACCCGCAAAACCGCTTGTAGCAAGGCTTTTTCTGCCCCTACTGCGTAACAAAGGGCATGAAAAAAGCGGCGTTCCTGTTCTCCCATGTAGAGAGTAAGAAACGCCGCTTCTGCGTCGTATTCAGTTTTTAGTACAATACCCTGCTTGTCCGTCGCTCGAAAAACCTTGATTTTCCAGTGTTTTCAAAAGTATCGTTATCTAACGTCAGCTTTTGACAGGCCGGAGTTTAAGCGGATGATGGAAGACATAAAAGCGGGTCATGTCAACTGTGTGATTGTAAAAGACCTGTCCAGACTGGGACGGGATTATATTGAAGCCGGGCGGTTGATTCAAAAGACTTTCCCGGCTTTTTCTGTGCGCTTTATCGCCCTGACAGACCATTTTGATTCCCTCACAGCCGATTATAATGAGACTTCTCTGACAATACCTATTAAGAATTTTGTCAACGATTCTTACGCCAGAGATATTTCCTGCAAGGTGAGGAGCCACCAGAAGATTAAGAGGGAAAACGGAGAATTTATCGGCGCGTTTGCGGTTTATGGATATAAGAAAAGCGAAGAGAACAAAAAAAGGCTTGAGCCGGATGAATATGCCGCTGATATTGTACGGAAGATATTTGCGTGGAAAATAGAAGGCTTCAGCAATCTTGCCATTGCCGAAAAGCTGAACGGGCTGGGGATCCTCTCGCCCATGGAATACAAGAGGATGCAGGGGGAGAAATTCAGAACCGGGTTTGTCACGGGAGCAAGGGCAAGATGGTCGCCGGTGGCGGTAAAGAGGATCCTTGTGAATGAAAGCTATATCGGCACGCTGGTACAAGGCAAGGAAGAAAAGATCAACTACAAACTGAAAAAATCCGTAATGAAGCCTCAGGAAGAATGGACGAGGGTGCCGGAAGCCCACGAGGCCGTCATTTCCAGAGAGGATTTTGAGCTTGTGCAGGATTTGCTGCAGGTAGATACCCGCGCCGGAAACGGAGATGAAAAAGCGCATCTTTACGCAGGCATACTGTTCTGCGGCGACTGCATGGAGCCCATGCAGCGCAGGATAAACCGCTATAAGGGGCGGGAAAGGGTTTCCTTTATCTGTGCAACAAAAAATAAAGGAGGGGAATGCACAAGACACACAATCTCCGAGGAGGATCTGCGTGTGCTTGTACTGACAGGACTCAGACAGCAGATCGCCTTGTTTCTGGAAAAAAGCAATGTGCTGGCCCATATTGAGCGGCTGGAGGTTGATTTTGAGGAAGTGGTTTCCTTTGACATGGAGCTCAAAAGGCTGCACAAGGAGCAGGGTAAGTATCTGTCCCTCAGGGCGGGGCTTTATGAGGACCTGAAAAGAGGGATTATCATGGAGGAAGATTTTAAGAATTTCCGTTTGATTTATGAACGGCGCTATCAGGAGCTGCAGCAGGCGGTCAGCAGTCAGGAGGATGCGGTGAAGGCGCTTTTCAAATCCGGCGTTGCTGCAGGAATCAATCTGGAGCGCCTGAAATCTGCCATGCAGATTACAGAGCTTGACCGTATGACGCTTATGACCTTTGTAAAACGGATTCTTGTGTATGAGGATAAACGTGTGTATCTGGAATTTCGGCATAAGGAATTGTTTTCAAAGGCGGCCATGCTGTTCAAATATGCGGAGGCGAAACAGTGCCCCGGAAGGGAGGAAAGCCTGCACGGCAGGCTCGTCTGAATGTCCAGAACCTCTAAAAAGAAAAACACAGCTGTAAAGCCGGCCGCGGCTTTAGTTCCCAAAAGAATATATTCGGTGGGCATATATGCCAGACTGTCCGTGGATGGGGAAAGGGCCGGGGAATCTGGAACCTATGGCCAAGTCAGAAAAAACGAATCTATCGAGACACAGATAGAGATAGCCAAAGCGTTTGTCAGACAGCGGGAAGATATGCGTATCTTTGACTGCTACACGGACGTCGGAAGAACCGGGACCAATTTTGAGCGGGAAGGTTTTGAACGCATGATGCGGGATGTGAGGCTGCGTAAGATTGACTGTATCATTGTAAAAGAGGATTGTGTAATAATAGAACCAAACTGAAAAACCTTTGAAACGAAAAACAGATTGACCCATAGGCATTGTAAATTTCAGACAAATATTCTATAATCAACTACGGCAAGCGTGGGCTGAGGAGACTGGTATATGGCGGGAAGAAATACAATATGGATGATTTCTGCGACGGCAGCTACTTTGATCGTCATAGATGAGATTTCAATTATTTTGGTAAAAAGGAGGCAGGTCTGAGGAACGATCTCTAGGCTGCATTGAAATGAACTTTCAGGATGAAATGAAAAAGGTTTTTCTGCAGGTAGCCGCAGGAGTAATAGAACCGGCAGAATGGGAGCAGTGGTGGAACAGAAATAAAGATAAGCTGGAGGCAGTCCTTACCCGGGGAGACCAAATGCGGATCATGCCGGCAATGTGGAGTACGGGCTATTATTGGATGAAAAAGACCCAGAGCGGTGTTGCATATTATTTTCACACACAGGGCCGCCCGGTGAAGGTCTCCGATTACTATGAGAAAAAAGTACAGGAAGAAGAGATCCGCAATAGACGCAGAGCCTTGGAGGACTTTGACAGATCCACGGCTTCGGTCAGACAGAGATGGGAACAGTATTTGGCAGGGCATCCTTTAGAGACAGTGGACTTTGACTGGAAACGCCTGCTGGGGACGCCGCCTGCGCAGAAGCCGCCGCAGACATTCCCATATAAACATACAAGGGACAGTGAACAAGTGAAAGAGGCTCTGGGAGAGCTGAAGCTGCGGTTAAAGGAAAATATGCAGGCAAAAATCGGGCCGCTTGCAAAGGCTTACGGAATGAAAAAAGCAGGGCCTCAGACCTTTGTGCGGGAAAGGAACGGTCTGGCGGCATGCATTAAATTTATCGGCTACTTCCGGGGCGGCGGTTATGAGGCGATGCACTGTTACCTCTGTCCGGTCTATGCCTTGGATACGGGGATTCTGGGGCTGCCCGGTCAGATTTCCAACGGGGAATGCTTCCGGAGGATGGACAAGGGCTGGGACGTCATCGAGTATGGACTGGAGGCTGTGGATGCCGCCAAAGTAGAAGGAATCAACCGCAAGTTTGATGACATACTGACATTTCTTGCGGAAGGGGTGCTCCCGGAATGGCAGAAGATAGACAGTCTGGAGACCTATTTTGCAAAAGAGCGTCAAGACTACCTGAAGGCCACGGAAAAGGGGCCCACGGATCCTTGTACCCACAGACCCATGTGGGATCTGCGTCAGGAAGGGAAGCACCCGTGGCGGGCGGACGATTATCTGTTCGGTGTATGGGCGCTGCTGTCAGGAAAAGAGGAGGAGGGCTATGGGTATCTGGAAAAATGTGTGGAGCATGGGGCTGACTATATGAAGGAATGCCTGAAGAAACGGCCCAAGGCATATAACGATAAAAGGGAGATTATGGCGGTGCTATATTATAATGCAGGGCTTTTCCTTGGCACGAAACAGATAGCGGAGCCGGGACAGCGCCGGGAGGCGGTCAGGGAGACCTACAAGGAGGTATGCCGTTTCATGGAGTATTATCATGGGCTTGCGAAACGGGTGGAGAGATGAGGATAGCGAAACCATGCTTACCGTTTATAATGACGGAACAGTCGAGAACAATCTGAAACTAGAGGTTTTGCTGTCAACACCGCACAATAAAACAGTATAGTAACCAAAATAATAATGCAAAAATCTCGTTGTGACGAGTAAGTTGTAAAACGGATTCCTTTTGTGCATAGATGAGCTGCAATGTAGGAAATTGGGAACAGTATCGCTCTGTCAATCCATATAGTTATTGCCTGCGTGTTTCTTAATAAAAGCCGTAGGACTGCAAGTATAATAAGGGCAAGAAGTGCTAAGATGAAATATGGCAATAAAATTTGTCTTGGTAATGTTAAAATATCTTGTTGAACAGTATCATTTGCTCCATAAATCAGCACATCTTCAAAGCCGTTGTTTTGAGTAAAGAAGATTTGGATTTTGGCTGCGCCTTCGGAGGGAATAACCATATTCTGATTCCCTCGATTCGATGAATACAAGTACCAATCTGTAGTCCAGGCATTTACACGATAAATTTCGGTTTCTGTTTCATCATTATATTCTTTAATACAGCTATAACCTGTCACCTTTTGATCAAAGGTGATGATAATATTGCCATTGGGGCTATCCGTAACATTCAGTAAGCTGTCGGAATAAGGGAAAAATTTAGGTGATGTCAAGATCCCAAAGACAACCGTCACTATGGCACATGCCAAAACCGCCGTAAAAAAAACAGTCTGAAGGCGTTTCATAAATAACTCTTTTTTTACTCTTTTTAGCGGAACAATATCAGCGTCGGGGATAAAGTCAGCAGGTTTCCGCATATGTTCAAGCTCTGCACGGCACTTTTCACAAGACTCAAGATGATCACTGACAAACTCTTTTGTATCCGTACTCACCATGTCTTCTGCATAAAGCGGAAGGATGTCTTTGATTAAATTACATTTATTGCTCATCTTTGTCCTCCATTTGCGTTAATATTTTGTTTCTCGCTCGGTGATAAGTGACGCAAGCCCAATTATCTGTTTTTTGAAAAATATCTGCAATTTGTTTAAAGCTTAATTCTCCAAAGACCCGCAGCATAAAAACTTCTTTATATGGTTCAGCTAAATTATGGAGCAGGAGATGTATTTGCTTAGCGTCGTATTGTTTTGACATTCGTTCCTCAATGGGATCTTGAGTGTCTGGGAAATCCATATCATCAATATTTTCAGTACGCTGTTGTTTTTTTAAGTAGGAAAAATAACAGTTTTTTGCAATCTGGCAAAGCCAAACACGGACCTCTGTTTTACCATGAAAATTATCTATTGAACGCATTGCTTTGAAAAAAGTTTCGCTTGTGATTTCCTCCGCAATGCTTTCGTCTTTTGACAGCTTTTTGAGAAAGAGAAATACATCGTTAAAGTACATTCTATAAATTTTCTCAAATTCTTCTTTGAAACCTGCCACTTTCTCACCTCCTCACTTATAAGACTTCGCATTTCAAAAATTCTTACAAGTTTTTTGCGTAATATACAATATTATAGCCGTTTGAACAAGCTGTATCAAATGTGCAAATGGGAATTTTGTTTTTTTGGAGCGGAGCCTAATCTGTCTATGCCGGACATGCAGAAATGAATTCAAAGACACAAAGAGGTTCTATCTTTGGCAGGCAAATCATAAGCAGAATGTAAAGGATATCTGCACATACTGTCAGACCCACAGGGGCTACGACTATTATGTGTCAGGCTGTCATATAGATGAAGGGAGGGGGACGGATGGCATATCGGGACATTGACGAGATGCGGAACGTGGATCCCCGGACCGTGGACCGAAAGACTCTGGTGGAGCGGGGCAGCGTCCGGCTTGACCCGGATGCCGGGTACGAGGAACGGCTGCGGGAGCATGTGCGCCAGATACGGAATCCATACTGTTATCTGGACGGAGGCATCATTGTGAAGCTGTCTTTTCAGGAAAAAGCGCCGAGCATCGAAGAGCAGGTCAACAGCCTATACATTGCGGGACTCTGACATCCTTAACATGCGTCCGGCGCTGTGCCGGAATGGGGGCAGGTCAAGAAACAAAAAAGAGAACCTCCTGACTGTCGGGATACAGAATGGGGCAGCCCGGCTCCGCAGTCTGCGGAGGAACCGGGGCTGTCCGGGAGAATGGAGGTTATGCAATGAACGGAAAAATATTTCGGACGGGAATCTATGCCAGACTGTCCAGAGAGGACAGCCGGCGGGGGGAGAGCAATTCCATCACCAGCCAGAAGGCCATCTGCATGGAGTATATTTCCAGACATCCTGATCTGGAGCTGGTGGAGATCTATGATGAAGACGACGGATATTCCGGGACGAATATGAACCGCCCCGGATTCCAGCGGATGCTTCAGGACATGAGGAAGGGGCGGATAGACTGTGCCGTCAGCAAGGATCTCAGCCGCTTTTCCCGCAATTACATTGATGCGGGGAACTATCTGGAAAAGATTTTTCCGTCTTTGGGCATCCGGTACATCGCCGTGAATGACTGCTATGACAGCATGGCTCCGGGGAGCGCGTCGGATGCCGTCACGCTGCCATTCAAGAATCTGGTGAACGATATATACTGCCGGGACATTTCCGTGAAGATACGGACGAACCTTGACGCGAAAAGGCGCAGGGGCGAGTACGTGGGCTCCTTCGTCCCCTACGGATACCGGAAATCTGCGCAGGATCGGAACCGTCTGGAGGTGGACGACGATGCTGCGGAGGTGGTGACCATGATTTTCGGGATGTTCAAGGACGGGTTCCCCATACGGCAGATCGCCCAGAGGCTGAACCAGAGCGGGGTGCCAACGCCCATGGAATATAAGCGCCTGAAGGGGGTGAACTTTCAGACGGCCTTCCGGCGGAAGGCTGTCTCCCGCTGGGAATACAACACCATTGCCCGGATCCTGAAGAATGACGTCTATCTGGGCAACCTGACGCAGGGAAAGAGGGGAACCCCCAACCACAAGGTTCATGATATCAGACCCAAGGACGAGGCCGACTGGATCAGGGCGGAGTCCACCCACGAGCCGCTGGTGTCCGCGGCGGACTTTCAGGCCACGGCGCAGCTGCTGGGGAGGGATATGCGGGCTACGGATGAAAGCGGGCGGAACTATCTTTTTTCCGGTTTTCTGGTCTGCGGGGACTGCGGCGGGAACATGGTGCGGAGGAACGTGGGCAGAGACGGACGGAAATATGTCTATTACAACTGCGGGAAGAACCGGAGACAGCATATCTGTACGCCCCATTCCTTCAGCGAGGGAAGGCTGCGGGAGGTGGTCTTCCATGCAGTCCACGACCAGATTGAGACGATGATGCATCTGGAGGAGGTACTGGCGTACATTGACCGGCTGCCGCTGGAGGGAAGGAAGGCCTTTGGCTGTGAGGCCCAGACCGTGAAGCTGGAGGAAGAGATCGAACGGTACAAGAAGCGGAAGATGAGGCTGTATGAGGATCTGACAGAAGGCGTCATCACCAAGGAGGAGTACTTGGATTTCCGAAATTCCTATCAGGCAGTGATGGAGGAGAAGCAGGAGAGCATTCTTCGGCTGAAGAAGGAGCAGAGTCAGGCGGCTGCAACGGGAATCGGAAACCGGGCATGGGTGCAGGCGTTCGCCCAGTTCAGAAATATTGAGGAGCTTGACCGCAGGGTGCTGGTGGCACTGGTTGACCGGATCCTGATCTATGAGAACAAGGCCATAGAAATACAGTTCAAGTATCGGGACGAATATGCCGATGGGCTGGAATATGCCCAAGGCTTCACGCAAGAGATTCCGTAAGTGAATCGGGGAACCGAAGTAAAGGCTGAGTGGAAAATCAGCTGCATGAGATTTCCGAGACAATCACTTGGAAGGAACAACAGAAGGAGGGACTGTATGGCACGAAAGAGCAGAAGAAACTACATAGAAACAGAGCAGCCCGAACAAGTGCCGGAGGCTATAGGAACCGTCTATAGAACCGCTGTTTATGTACGGCTGTCCGTGGAGAACAGCGGAAAGCAGGACGAGGGGAACTCCATCCGCAACCAGATCGACGTGTGCAGAGAGTATATCCACAGCTGTCCGTATCTGCAGCTGACGGAAGTTTATTCCGACAACGGAAGGACGGGAACCGTTTTTGATAGACCGGCGTGGAACCGGCTGATGGAGGATGTGCAAAGCGGGAAGGTGGAGGCGGTGGTGGTTCGTGATCTTAGCCGGTTCGGCCGTGATTATATAGAGGTGGGGAACTATCTGGAGAGGATATTTCCGGTGTTGGGGATACGCTTTATCTCTGTGAAAGAAGGCTATGACAGCTTTACTTGTGAAAGCGGGGGAGAGTCGCTGGCGGTATCGCTGCAGAACCTGATTAATGCACTGTATTCAAAGGACATTTCCAGAAAGGTGTCCACTGCCCTGAGGGCAAGGCAGCAAAAGGGCGTGTTCCGGAACCGGAATCTTCCCTATGGCTATGTGTGGAACGAGGACGGGACAGCCTATGCGGTGGATGAAGAGGCAGCGGACCATGTGAAGGATATTTTTCGTTGGAAGCTGGAGGGCAGGTCGTTATGTCAGATCGTAAAGCAGCTGGAGGAAGGAAACGTGCCGAACCCGGAGCAGCGAAAAAGGGAAATCGGTCTTCGGACGGGCAGCTGTGGGGGCAGCGGATGGGCGCTTTCCACGGTGAGGGGCATCCTGACGAATCCGGCTTATCTGGGGCATACGGTACATGGCAGAACCGTGTCTGCGATTTACATGGGAAGGAAAAAGCAGCGAACGGATCCGAAAGAATGGCTCTGCCATGAAGGCACCCATCAGGCGCTGATAGCGCAGCAGGATTTTGATGCAGTGAAGGCGATGATGGAGGAGGCCGCTGCAGAGCGCCGGAAAAAGATGGAGGGTAGCGCCCGTGTCAGGGCCGGGCTGGCGGACTTGCTTGAAAAGAAGGTGTTCTGCAAGGACTGCGGCAGAAGGCTGTATTACCGCAGGTATAAGGTGGATAAATCGGAGCCGGAGGTCTGGCGGGGTTCCTACGACTGCAGCACTTATGTCCGCCGCGGCCATGAGACCTGCACGAGCCATTACATTCTTCAGGAGACACTGAACGCAAAGGTGCTGGATGCCATACAAGACCAGCTTCAGGTAGCCCTTGACTATGACCGGCTTCTGGGCCTGCTGCGGGGAGGAAAGGGCGCGGAGAATCTAAAAGAGAAATACAATGGCGCCGTCTCTGGTATCAGCCTGAAGCTGAATGCAGTGAACCAGAAACGGAGCCGACTCTATGAAAGCTATGCGGAGGGTATATTGGACGGGGACGAATATGCCTTTGCAAAGCAGGCATATGAAAAAGACCATGAGCGCCTTTCGCGGCTGATGGAGGAGGCCGTCCAGCGGAGGAACCGCTTTCTGGAGTCTGTTTCTCCGGACAACAGCTGGCTGGTGATGATGAAGTCGGCGGAGGGTGCTGCGGAGCTGACGCAGGAGCTTGTGGATGCAATGATAGAGAAGGTTTTTCTGTATGAGAACAAGGCCATTGAGATCGTGTTCAAATATGATGATGTTTATCAGGATATGTGCGAAAGTATTCTGGAGATACAGAAGAGCGGCAACGGCAGAAGGAACAAAAAGGATAAGGAGAGAGGCGGCACATGAAAGAACCAAAAGTAGCGATTTATATCAGGCTGTCTCTGGCGGATGAAGACAACGGGAGATCCAAGATCGAGAGCAATAGCGTACAGCATCAGCGGATGCTGATAAATGAATACCTTGACCGCCATGAGGAACTTAAAGACGCACCCCGGACGGAGTTTGTGGATGACGGCTACACCGGCACCAATACAGATCGCCCCGGCTTTCAGGCGGCAATGAAGGCTCTGCGCAGCGGCGAGGCCAATGTCCTTGTCACAAAGGACTTTTCAAGGGCCATGCGTGACTATGCGGAGATGGGAAACTATCTGGAATGTGTGTTTCCGTTTCTGGGAGTGCGTTATATCTCCATCAATGACGGCTATGACAGCAATGATTATAAGGGGGTCACCGGAGGCATGGAGGTGGTGCTGCGCAATATCGTCTACGCCTCTTACAGCAAGGACCTGTCGGTGAAAACCACCACGGCCAAGCTCCAAATGATGAAGCAGGGGAAATACATAGGCAGCTTCGCCCCCTATGGATATCGGTTCCATCCGGATATCCGGAATAAGCTGGCCGTTGACCCGGAATCTGCCGAGGTGGTTAGGCGAATCTTCGACCTTGCCCTTGAAGGGAAAAAGAACGGTGAGATTGCCCGCGCGCTGAACGTAGACGGGGTGCCTACGCCGGGCAGCTATTTCCGAATGAAACATCCCGGCAGCAGGCGCTTTCAGAAAAAGCGTGAGGAAAATGGCTGGACTTCCTATGCGGTGCTGGCCGTCCTCCGGCAGTATGAATATACTGGGGCGACGGTGGGGCATAAGCGCTCCAAGGCTGGACCTTCTATAAAGAAGACCTTACCCAATGACCGGGCGGACTGGATCGTGGTGGAGGGGATGCACGAAGCCATTGTCTCGAAGGAGGAGTTTATGCAGGTTCAGGGAATGCTGGGTTCCCGTTCGTTCGGTAAACGTATGGAGTGTTTCTATCCGCTGAAAGGGGTGGTTTGCTGCGGGGAATGCCGGAAGGCGCTGACAAGGCGTAAGGGGAAGAGAAGCAAGGCATATTTTACTTGCAACAATTCCAGAGCCGATCCCAATGCCCGATGCCCCAGATGCAGGCACTATCTGGAGGAGGATCTGGAGAGGGTGGTTCTCAATGCCATTCAACAGATGCTGTCTCTGTATCAGAGAGGGGCTGGAGGCAAAAAGGGGATGGAACTGACCCGTAAGGGGCAGATTGCATCATGTGCAGCAGAGCTTTCCCGGCTCCAGCAGTTGCAGGAAAGATACCGTCAGGAGAAGCTGAGAGTCTATGAGAGCTATGTTGCCGAAGCATTCACCAGAGAAAAATATCTGGGGGAGAAGGCAAGGCTGGATGCGGCGCTTGGGGAGCTGGAGCTGCGGATGAGGGAGGGGCAGAAGACTCTGGCAGAGCTTGAGGAAATGGGAAAGCAGAAAAGCGGCGGGGAGGAGCCGTTAGACGTTTTGAACAAGTCCTATGGGAATGCCGATCAGCTGACAAATGAAATGGTGAGAGCATTTGTAAAGGATCTGTATGTGTTCTCAGATTCCAGAGTGGAGATTGTCTGGAAATTTCAGGATGTGTTCGAGAGGCTTCTGAAGGAAGAATAAGGCCGTGGTGTTTGACAGAGAAGAGAGGAGCCGGGCATGGGATTTAATAGAAATGAGCTTTCTTCTTGGTAGGTTGGAGAATGATTTTCTATGTGAAAGGTCAGAGTACGTTGGACAAATGGCAGCTTGCCCACGTGCTCTGACTCTTCCAATTTTTTTGGTGGTCTGTTGACACAAGGAGATTTATCCCGCTTTGGCAGGAACCACATCGAGACCGGCAATTATATAGAGAAGATTTTTCCCTTTCTGGGGGTGCGTTTTATAGCGGTCACAGATAATTTTGACAGTATGAACGTCTCGGCGCAGGAGGGGATGTTAGCCGTCAATCTGAAAAATCTGGTGAATGAGATGTACGCCAGAGATATAGCGGTCAAGGTAAAGTCCGGCAGGAGAGAAAAGTGGGAGCAGGGCAGTTATACAGGCGGGGTGCCGCCCTATGGATATAGGGCGGAATGGATCGGGGATAAGAAACGCCTATTTATTGAAGATACCACTTCCGACATTGTAAAAAAGATTTTCGATTTGTTCTTGTCCGGCAAAAAAATGAAAGAGATTGCGGTCTGGCTCTATGGGGAACGGATCGAAAGACCCTCTCAGTACCATAAAACGGGGCGGATTTACTGCCCTCAGAACGATGAACTGCTCCAGTGGCCCGCAGCTACCGTGAAGATGATTCTTACAAACCCGGTATATATGGGATGTCTTGTACAAGGGAGAACCTGCGGAAAAGATTATATGATGCGCAACCTCCACGATATAGACCCGGAGGACTGGCGGATAAAAGAACATGCCCATGAGGCCATTGTCAGTCAGGATGTTTTCTTTCAGGCGGCGTCCAGATTTGAAAAATCTTCTGTATACTGTAATAAAAACGGCTTTTCCAAAACGGTTTTGGTGGATGAGGACATTTTCGAGGGGATACTTTACTGCGGGGACTGCGGCGCAAAAATGAAACGGGTAACGCAGGTAAAGACCTTGGGTTCAAAGGACAAGGTAAGGATATACAGCTATAATTGTCCTCGGGCCGATAGGATTGATCGACAGCGGTGTGTGACAAAGAGCATTACGCTGTCAGCATTGACCGGGCTTGTCAGAGAGGCGCTCCGTCAGGAATTTTCCCTATCGGCTATGCGCCTGAAGGATCTGACAGAGGTGATTGCCAGAGAGGCGGAAACCGAAAAAAAGGAATGGAACAGCCGGATGGCCGTTCTTGACAGAAGGATGGAGGAACTGACAAAGCGTGGGAGTGAGCAGTATCTTGAGTACCGAATGGGCGAGCTGAGCGAAAGCGCATTCCTGAGGAAAAAGGAGGACATCGGTCAAAGACGGGCGTCTCTGGAAAAGCAGCGGGCGGATGCTGCGAAAAAGTTACGGACAATAGACGTACAGACAGCCGGGAAAAATCACTTTCTCAGGGCATTAGTCAGTGGAAGGGGCAAAGCGGAGCTGACTGCGGAAGCAGTGGGAACGCTTATTCATAGGATAGAGGTATATCAGGATCACCGTATAAAGATTATATTTGCCTTTAAGAGAAGCGATTTCATAGGGGGATTCCAGAGATGAAAAAGTATCAGATCGCGATCTATGTCCGGCTGTCGAAGGAAGATGAGAAGAGTAAAACAGAAGAAATGCGCTCTATGGAAGAAGTATGCTCCATGGAAGGAGCACACTCTACAGAAGAAGTATATCCTATGGAAGAAATACACTCCATGGAGAGCAGCAGTGTCACGATGCAGCGTTTTCTTTTGCGGAGATATGCAGCGGAAAACTTTTCGGATTATGATCTGCTGGAATTTTCTGATGACGGATATACAGGAACGAACTTGGATCGTCCGGGGCTGCAGGCCATGCTTGAAATGGTAAAGGAATTAAAGATAGACTGCATTATTGTAAAAGACTTTTCAAGATTTGCCAGAGATTATATTGAACTTGGCACCTATCTGGAACAGATATTCCCATTTATGGGGGTGCGCTTTATCTCTGTAAACGATGGCTATGACAGTCAGGGCTGCCACGGCGGATTAGGGGATTTTGAAGTCAATTTTAAAAATCTGCTGTATGATCTGTACAGTAAGGACTTATCGCAGAAGGTGCGGTCATCCCTTGCCGTGAGAAAAGAGCAGGGGCAGTATGTCAGCGCCAACGCTCCTTTTGGGTATAAAAAGGATCCGTCAGACCGTCATAGACTGCTGATCGAAGAAGATGAGGCGGAAATTGTGCGGAAAATTTTTTCTCTGAAGATGGATGGCTATACGTCTTCCCGGATTGCGAGGCTGTTTAATGAAACCAGAGTAAAGACGCCCATTGAGTACAAGATACAAAAGGGAAAGGCCGGCCGTGTTCCCAAGGGCGGGAGGTTCCTATGGAGCAGCTCCGGCATATGCCAGATCCTGCGAAATGAGGTCTATATAGGCAATACGGTGCAGAAAAAGACTACAAAGGAATTTGTAGGCGGAAAGAACCGCTTAAATTCCCCCGGGAATCGGCTGGTTACCTATGAATGCCATGAGCCCATCATAGATAGGGAAACCTTTGATAAGGTGCAGGAGGGAGGTGGAAAGAAAAGAAGGTCTGCGCGGAAGAGACGGCATCCTCTGACGGGGAAGCTGGTCTGCGGCTGCTGTAAAAAGAACTTGTATTACCGTATAGGATCGAATCCGTATTTTTGCTGCCATAACCGTTATACCAATTTGCTGGAAAACTGCGTCCATAAGGTGAATGGGATGTTTATGGAGCAGTATGTGCTGTTTATGCTGACAGAGAGGCTCTCGGCGGACGGAGAACTTGAAAGGTTATATAGGGAATCCGTCCGCCGACTGCAGGCGGAGATGAAAGAAGCTCAAAATTTCCGATTGGGCATTACAGAGGTATTTCAGAGTGAGAGCGAAGCAGCAGAATCGGCGGAGACAGAACTGAAAAAACTGGAGGATAGGATTAAACAGATGGAAAAGGAATACTTCGGACTGATAAATGCAAGGGATATTCGGAGTGCCGGGAGCCGGTCGGTTGTCCTCACGGAAGAGATGATAGACCAATATATTGAAAAAATAGAGGTGTATGACGAGGAGAACATTGAGATATGCTGGAAAGAGAGAGGGAAGCAGATTTTGCAGTAATTGAACGAACTTGGGATGGATTTATGGCAATTGATTGACGGCAGGTGTTGCTTTATTTGAAAATAAACGGCAAAAGATCATAAAAAAGAGGAAAAAGTTGTTTGTAAATATTTGACTGGAGAGGGGATCGACTTTCAGCGGCAAGAGTTTCGCAGGGAGGACGGCAGTACGAGAATCCTTTATCTCTGGGATCAGACATTAAGGCCGGATGCTTCTAATAGGCCGGAGGAGGGAGCGGAAGCAGGAGGGCAGGAGGGAAGCGGAAACGGTGGGGAAATACAGAAGCGTTTTCCTCCTGCAGGGTTCGGCATGGGCGTAGAATTTGATTCGGAGCAGATCGACCTTGCACTGGATGCGGGCTCTCTGCAGGGGCAGTTCCGGCTGCTGCCAAGCGTGGACACCAGCGGACACGGCACGGCGGTGGCGGGGATTGCCGCAGGGGAGAGCGAGTCCTATCACGGGGTAGCGCCAGAGGCAGCGCTTCTGATTGTGAAGCTGGGTCTGCCCAATGTGGAATCCTTCCCCAGAACAACGGAAATCATGCGGGGAGTGACCTATGCGGTGCGCAAGGGCATGGAGCTGGGCATGCCGGTGGTTATCAATCTCAGCTTCGGAAATACCTATGGATCCCATGACGGAAGCTCTCTGCTGGAGCGGTTTCTGGATAATGCCGCGGAAATGGGCCGAACGGTAATCTGTGTGGGCAGCGGCAATGAGGGCAGCAGCGGGGGGCATCTGGCAGGGAGCTTATTGGAGGAGTCCGGTCAGGGGGAACGGGGGAGTACGCAGGCCTTGTTCGGCAGCGGCGGTCTGGGGGGACGGCCCGGAGGGGCTCAGGGAGCCTTGGACGGTCTGGGGACGGCGGCGGGAAGCGCGGCGGGAGCGGTTCCCAGCCGTATGGGCGGCATCGTGGCCAGACCTAGATCCGTAGAGCTGGCAGTGGCGGAGTATGAGCGCAGCCTGAGCGTGCAGCTGTGGAAGAATTACTGCGACGAATACCGCATTTATCTGCGCTCCCCCGGCGGTCAGGAGGCCCAGCTGCCCAAGATGATCAACGGAGGAAAGTATGTGCTGAGGCTGGAGCAGACGGAGATTCTGGTGTACTTCGGACAGCCTGCGCCCTATGCGGTGCCGGAGGAGATTTATTTTGAGATGCTGCCGTTAGAGCGAAGCTATATCAACAGCGGCGTGTGGGTGGTGCGTCTGGAGCCGGAGCGGGTGGTGACGGGAAGGTACTATTTCTATCTGCCCTCTGCCGCCGTGAGAGGCAGAGGCACGGGATTCTACCGTTCCACGCCGGAGGTGACGCTCACGATTCCCTCCACGGCTGCCAAGGTGATCAGCGTGGGGGCTTACGACAGCGCCTATGAGGCCTATGCGGACTTTTCGGGAAGAGGATATGCGGATGCCAACCGCACCATCGGCGTGGTGGCGGCAGGGCTGGCCAAGCCGGATCTGGCGGCTCCGGGCGTGGGAATCCTTGCGCCGGACATCTACGGCGGATACACCCCTATGACGGGAACTTCTTTTGCCACGCCCATTGTGGCGGGGAGTGCAGCGCTGCTGATGGAGTGGGGAATCGTCAGAGGCAATGATCCCTTCTTATATGATGCTGTTATAATTGGACTAAGTTAGAAAAACCTTGAAAAACAGGGGTTTCTGCTTAGTCCATTTTCATTTCAGCAGGTTTTCTATACCTGAAATTAAGACAAGTAGCGCTACAAAAAGTATAACACAGATATGTCGGCATGGAAAGCTAATTCGGGTTGCCAGTTAGCCGCATTTTGGGTAACTGGCAGCACGAATCCACAAGGGTTTGGGAGTGTAGCTCCCAAGTATTTCAAAATGGAGGACAAGCTATGGCAGCAAATACAGCGAAAGGTGCAGAAAAGAAGGATACTCGCACAATTACTTTCAAAAACAAGGAACATAGAGACTTTTATAAGGAATATCTACAGAAATGCAGATACCAGGATGTGTACCACAAAGCATTGGTGTACTGTCTTGGGATTGACAGGGATACCAGGGTAAATGTGGACAGGATTTATGACTTTAAGACAGGATGCGTAAAAATGGATTGTTTATATGAAGGATGGCAGACAAGCGGAAGCATGAAGATTGTGCGTATGGCGTTTAACCTTTATTGTAATGGGACGCCCAGCGTCCTGGATATTGAGGATGCAGAGGCACGGTTGGAGGAATGCCAGTGCTATACAGTGGAAGACTTATTCTGCTGTGGCTATGCAAGGTTTTTTTGGGAGGCTGTGAAGATCCGCTATCCGGAATACTGTTTTTACGTGGATATGGAGGATTTATATGCTTAAAATCAGGATGCAGGGGACAAAGAAAGACCTTCACTGGTTCCGGCGGCTTTTGGAGCGGAATGAAGGTGTGGAAGTGAAAGAAGTATCGGAACCATTTGCAAACAAGGGGACAAATAAGTATTTCCGTATGTATGCGGAAGTGGAAAAAAGAGAAAAGCAGACGAAAGAAATAGATTAAAGAATTGGAGGAAAGTATATGTGCAGAGTGATCGCAGTAGCAAATCAGAAAGGCGGAGTAGGAAAAACAACGACTTGCGTGAATTTAGGGATTGGACTTGCAAGGGCAGGCAAAAAGATATTATTAGTGGAGGCGGATGCACAGGGCAGCATGGCGGTAAGCTTAGGGATTGCGGAACCGGACGAGCTGGACGTGACGCTGGTGAACATCATGGAAAAAGTGATCAATGACGAGGACTTAGAGCCGGGAGAGGGCATCATCCACCATGAAGAGGGGATTGATTTCATCCCGGCAAATATCGAACTGGCAGGTCTGGAAACGGCTCTGGTAAATGTTATGAGCCGGGAAACGATACTGCGGCAGTATCTGAACAGCATAAAAGGGCAGTATGACTTTGCAATCATTGATTGTATGCCTTCGCTGGGCATGATTACGATAAATGCACTTGTAGCCGCTGACAGCGTACTGATTCCGGTGGAAGCGGCATACCTTCCGGTCAAGGGGCTGCAGCAGTTGATTAAGACGATTGGGCGGGTACACAGAAAGCTGAACCCGGCTCTTGGAATCATGGGGATTCTGCTGACAAAGGTAGACCGCAGGACAAACTTTGCAAAGGATATTTCAGCGCAGATCCGGGAGGTATATGGGAACCGGGTGCATATTTTCGAGAACTGCATCCCATTGTCCGTAAAGGCTGCGGAAACCACGGCAGAGGGGAAGAGCATTTATCTCCATGACCCGAAGGGGATCGTGGCGGGCGGCTACCGTTCACTGACACAGGAGGTGCTTGCTGATGAAGAGTAAGAGTGCAGGGAAAGTAAGGCTGACATCTTTTGATGATCTGTTCGGTGCAAATGAAATGGCGGCAGGGGAAACGGTGACATCTGTTCCCCTCAGCCAGTTACATACCTTCAAAGGCCATCCGTTCCGGGTACTGGATGATGAAAAAATGCTGGAAACGGTGGAAAGCGTAAAGCAGTACGGCGTGTTGGTGCCGGGGATTGTGCGGCCGCATCCGGAAAGCGGCTATGAAGTCATTGCAGGGCATAGAAGATGGCGGGCGTGTGAGCTTGCTGGGCTTGAGGAAATGCCAGTGATTATCCGGGAGATGGATGATGACAAAGCCGTAGTGCTTATGGTGGATACGAACATCCAGAGGGAGGACATCCTGCCGAGCGAAAAGGCGAAGGCATACCGGATGAAATATGAGGCGATGAAACACCAGGGCAGTAAAGGCGACAAATATACTGCAGATGTGATCGGGGAAGCCGCCGGGGACAGCGGGAGGACAGTGCAGCGTTATATCCGCCTGTCGGAGCTTGTGACGGAATTACTGGATTTTGTGGACGAAAATAAAATCCCAATGGTGGCTGGAGAAAAGCTGTCTTATCTGAAAACAGAGGAACAGGAATGGATTGTGGACGCTATCGGCAACAGCGGGATATTCCCATCGAAAGCACAGGCAGAGCAGCTAAAAGAAAGCAGTGAAGCAGGGGAATTGACGGAAGGAAAAGTGTATGCGGTTTTAGTCCGGAAAGAGAAAGAAAATGTGAATGTGACAATTTCCGCAAAGAAAATCCGTAATTATTTCCCGGTGGAATATTCCAGAGAACAGATTGAGGATGTGATCTACACGCTTCTGGAGGAATGGAAGCAGAAGGAGGGAGGGACTTCAGATGCAGGAAATACAGTTTGATTATTACCGGGGGATGGAAGCGGAGCAGTACACGTTTTACCGGATACCGAAGGTGCTGTTCACTGCGGAATGCTTCAAGTCCCTTTCCTGCGAAGCGAAGGTTTTATACGGTCTTTTATTAGACCGTATGAGCCTCAGCATTAAGAACCGCTGGTTTGACGAAGAGGACAGGGTGTATATTATTTTTACGGTGGAAGAGATCATGGAATTAATGTGCTGTAAAACGCAGAAAGCGGTAAAGCTGATGAAAGAACTGGATTCCGATGGCGGGATAGGGCTGATTGAAAAGAAACGTCTGGGACTTGGAAAGCCAAATGTTATCTATGTGAAGAATTTTCTGATTAAGGAAGTGGAGCCGTCACCGGAGGCTGATGAACCATTAGGGAGCCAGAAGGAAACCGGAACGGAACCAGGGCAGGAAATGGAAGAAATGGGCGGAAATACGCAGTCTTTCCAAAGTCAAAAATCAGGAGTTTTGAAAATCAAAAATCAAGAGTTTCCAGAATCAAAAGTCAAGAATTTTGAAAATCAAAAATCAGGAGTTTTGAAAATCGAAAATCAAGAATTTCCAGAATCAAAAATCAAGAATGGTGAAAATCATACTTCTGGAATTTCGGAAATCAAAAATCAAGAACTTCGATTTTCAAAATCTAATGATACTGATATTAACAAGACTGATTTAAGTGATACTGAATTTAGTGAAACAGAGTATAGCAAGACTGATTTTAACGATACGGAATCTGGTGTGTCTGCTATCTATCCCAATCTTATCCCATCTTCTCCATCCATCCACGGCACAGCGCCGGATGTGATGGAGGAGATGGATGCATACCGTGACCTTATCCGGGAACACATTTCTTATGAGTGTTTTCAGGATGACCGTTTCTGCCGGAGAGAGGATGTGGACGAACTGGTGGAGCTGATGGTGGAAGTGATGTTACTACCGGATCATGGCACGGTACGGATTGCAGGGGTGGAGAAGCCGGTGGCGATTGTCAAGAACCGCTTTATGAAGCTGAACCATGAACATATAGAGTATATCCTTACCTGCCTGCAGTCAAACACAACGAAGGTCGGCAATATCAAGGCATATCTGCTGACAACGCTGTATAATGCTCCGATGACCATAAGCAATTATTATACGGCAGAAGTGAACCATGACTTGTATGGGAGCGGATAATAAAAATACAGCATATTCCTTGTATGAAATTGTTTTGGTGTATCAGGCATGGTATATTGGAACCATGTACAAGATTGGAGGAAGGTATGAAAGTAAGTGAATTTGTAAAGCGTGTTATAGTCCCGGTTGTATCCGCATTGTTTTTGGCGGCATTGTTCCGTCCGCTGTGCATGGGAAATGGGGAATGTGATTATCTGAAACTGTGGCTCTTTATGGGCGTCCCATTTGGTATCTGCCGGATGTTTTTCTGGATCATTCCAAAAGGGTATGACATTGGCGGGACAGTGGGGATTCTGTTTATCAATGTGCTTGTGGGCGGCGTGATCGGAGGGATCGTACTTGTCTGGAGATTGATAGTAGCAGCGGCATATTTGGTGAAGGCGGTTGCAGCAGTGGCTGGCTGGACAGGAAGAAAACTTGCAGGAAAGCCCTGCAAAATATGATACGAATATTGGGGAACCAGCAGGAACAGGCAGTATAGGCGTAAAAAGAATAAAAATCCGTAAAAACAGCTTGATATATGGCTGTTTTTTTGTTGCCTGACTTTACGACATGATGTCGCAAAGTACCAGGAGAAACCTGCAGCATATCGGATGCAGGGCAGGTTATAAACTTTGCGACACGGTGTCGCAAAGTTCTGAGCAAGGATTTTAGACCGGGAAGGAGGTGCATATTGGGCAACCGTGCAGAGTCGCAGGACTTAATCAAATTAGGCAACCGTATCCGTGACAGGAGGCAGGAGATCAGCCTGTCACAGGAGAAGGTTGCAGAACAGGCAGGGATCAGCGTCAACACAGTCAGCCGCATTGAGGGCGGACAGTCTGCAATGTCCATTGAGATCTTTATCAAGATGGTGCAGATACTTGGCGTGGATGCGAATGAGCTTCTTGGCGTAGGCAGCCAGACAAAGGAAGATGGGCAGTGCCAGAAGATGTTCTGCCGCATCCGGCATTTAAAGCAGAATGAGCAGACAGTGGTTTTACAGACAATGGAGGCGCTGGTTGATGGGCTGCGGCAATGCAGGTGATGATTTACCTCAGTTCTTTAAATTCCACAAATATGTTGTGGTTTCTTGAAATCTCCACATATATGGTGGGGTAAATAAAAACCGGGGCTGTTAAACTGGAACTATCAAAGGAGAGCAGCTACGGGAATTAACACTGGTGAAAGGAGGATAGCAGGCAGGGTAGACAGGCCAGAGAAAAAGGAAAAGTAAGGGACTGGCAGGGCAGTAAAAGGAGTTTTCGGCTCCCGTTAAAAAAAACGGGTAGGCCGGGAGCCAATTTTTACTGCCTTTTCACTGCAGAAACAGTTCCTGTTATGCCAGCTTTGGGCCGCCCGGAGCCTTCGGGCAGAAAGGCGGTCATATATGCTGACATTGCAGGAATTGAAAAAAATCTCGGATATACCCGGATGTGAGGCGAAAATCCCAACAGCAAAGCAACTTCGGGAGTCCAAGATGGCAATTGTGCAGGAAAGGCTTGGATTGGATTCAAAAATATCTGTATACCAAAATGGTTATGTGGTTTATCAGGTAGGAAAGCATTCCACGGTATTTCCGCTTCACTCATGCAGGGACTATTTTTACATGGCAGACAGGAAGGCCGTTTGCTTGTCAGAACAGTTTTTTGGAAATAAGGTATGGTATCTGCGGCTTGTACTGGAGGGAGAAGACCGGCTAAACAGGAACCATGAAGAAAAAGAGCGGAATTGGAATATTTCTTACAGCGCTATATCGGAAGATTGGTTTGCAATGGAGAATCTGACGGAATCCGTATTGGAGCAACTGGAAAAGCAGGAGACGGTGGCAGAGATCTTGCAGGATCTGTCAGAAAGGCAGAAATATATTATCCAGAAATATTACTTGCAAGAAGAAACACAGGAGCAGATTTCAAATGAATTAGGAATCAGCCAGCAAGCGGTATCAGCAACGATTTCCCATGCAATCCGCATGATCCGTAACAATTATTCAGCTTTCCTGAGTCCTTCCGGCAACAGGATATGTTACGGGGAGGGCAGGTTATGAGAGGAAAGCAGCCAAAGGAACGGGATCACTATGTGCTGCGGATGGCAGACGGCACACTGGTGGATGTGACCAGGGAGGTTTATTTAGAGTGGTACCAGTCACGGCGCAGGGAAAAATATCAGAAGGAGCGGAACCGGAAACATGGCATATGCAGCCTGAATGAATTAGAGGGTAAGGAAAAATATTCTGGATTTTTGGATGTAGAAGAAGGTTTGGAGGAAATGGTTTTACGGGATATATGCCGGGATAAAGTGCGGGAAGTCTTGAAAAACTTGTCTGCAGAAGATGCCAGATTGATTGAACTGTTGTATTTCCTGGAAATTACAGTGACAGATGCGGCACAAATTTTGGGATGTAGACGGAAGACGATACAAAACCGCCGAAAGCGGATATTAAAAGAGTTATGCGGAAAAATGAAGGAGCAGGGGATTCAAGGGGGATATTTTTGAGCAGCAAATGTTTTCTACTTTGCGACATCGTGTCGCAAAGTAGAGGTCTGTTGGAATTAGAGCATTTTTATTCGTATTTTATTTCAAATGCTTCTGGATAGTCTTTGATATTATTTTGTATATCAGGGTTTTCTGTATTAAATTCCGTAGCATATTCAAAAGAATAGGCTTTCTTACCTTTTCGTACACTTTTTTCAGAAGTGAATACATCTACTGACACATTATTAGGATATCCGTTTATATCAAACGAAAAGCGTGTACTGTAAAAATCATTGTCAAGAATATGCTGTATCTGAATTATTGGGATGCCATGAGGGTGTGTACAGAAGATATGAGAATGGAGTGCGGGAAATACCGCTATGGGCATTGTTGAAGCTGGCAGAGTGGTATGATGTCAGTGTGGATTATATATTGGGTATTACAGATAACAGGAGAAAATACGGTGAATAAAAGGCTATGGGATAGAAAAATGTGTACCATAGCCTTTTGTTATGCAAGTGATTCTGCAAGCGCATATCTTCGTTTAACCCTTTTTGATTCTAAATTTTGGGCGAGCTGGGATTTTACAGGATAATCTCATTGCAAAAGTCTAAATTTTTTGGAAATTCATTTCCTTTAAGAAAGAGCCACAATCTTGCAAATAGAAGATTCTGTTGAGTTCTTTATATGCTGGTATTACTATATTATGAAAGGGAAGCAGAATGTTCTCGAAGTCCACTTCTGTCAAAAGTTTACGACTGTCATTCTGACAAATCCATTCTTCTGCTGTTTTACAATTTTCAATTTCAGTGTCAATAGTTTGCACGGTCTCATAAATTGAAACAAATTCCTCATAAACTGTACAAATATTTCCATCTACCATTTTGGAGTATATCTGATGCAAAGAGCGACAATAGGAAAAAAGCTCAATATATGGATGATTTGGAGGTACATCTTGTATATTTAAGGCTTGCTCCAACTTCTCTGAATATATTTCAACAGCCTTAATTTTTTTAATCATCTCATCTGAGTTTAAGTCCTTTGATAAATCTTTTACTTGGGGTTTGGATAACTTAAAACACTTTTTAAGGTATGGATCGTATTCATTTTCAGCACTAATATTTCTTGCTGGAAGAGCTAAATTGCCTATATAGAGTTCTCTTTGTGCGAGATTTGAAGAAGCTCCTTGGTAACCAATTCCGTCGAACTTACTATTCTTCTGTAACCATTGCATCAATAACTGCGGAAAAAGATATTCTTCATAGCAATTTATCCTATCCTGCTCCGATTTGTTTTCAACGCTAATGTGACAAGCAGCGCGCATTGGAAAACTTAATAGATATTGAATAATAGCTTCTAAACGCTCTCTTTTTTTATCTTCATCTTTTGCGTAGTCATACTCAGAAAGATAGTCACAACCGCTTTTGCCAAAATGCAGTACATATATATCATTTTGAAGTTCATATATACAATAAGTGAATACACTGGGCATGCCACATTCAATCCATGCAGCCTTAACCATCTCATAGTTGTGTGGCTTAAAACCTTGATAGGCTGATAAATATAAACAGGGATTGTTTGGGATACTAAATCTCTGTGATGAGGAACGTTCCCGATACGTGAATGGTATATGAAATATATTCTTCCGGTCATAAGGACCCATCCCCGGTCGGATTCGAGCCATCAAGCTTCCTTTTTCAAATTTATCTGCCCTGAATGAATTATTTTCAACCAGCAGTCGCATGAGTTCATCGAACTTTTTTAACTGATGGTCTTGATTATCTAATTTCAAGATATTCAAAATCATTGAACATTCATCATTGATTTTTGATAGATATTTGTTTAACAAATCATTATAAAAGTCTGAAGGAAAATCGTCGGGGTAATCTCTAGCAACTACTTCTTTTAAGTCCAGATAAAAGTCTCTGTAGCAACTCTTTAAGCACTCTTTTATGGACTGATTTTTGCGAGAAATCGGAAGACTGTACCTTCTGATAATATCATGCACATTGATACTTGATTCATTACTCATAAACGGTTCACACCCTTTCACTTGCTTCAAACAAAAACTCTTTTTCTGACCTGTTCTCATAATTTAGTTGCTTTTCATAACGAATTCTTTTTATATTTAGGCTGTAGTTACTTTTTACCAACGACAGGATTAATCATACTATTTAATCCACAAATGATGATTTAACTTTCCATTTGCTGAATGTATGGAATAATGCTATTCACAATGATAGCATTGATTTTTAATTGTTGTCGATTTGTTGGTTCTGATCTTTGATTAAACATCTGTAATAGAAAACTATAATCATTCTCTGGATTAAAATGATTATACCGATTGGCTTCAAAAATATCTTCATCCCAAAAGAACTGCAATAGTTTTCTTGAAAAATCCTTAATAGTTATCTTTTCACTATTATAATATTTTGTCCGAATATGAAATAGTTGTGTATATATCCCAACCGTCTGTTTCAAATCATTACGACCAAATTGTAAAATGCACGAAGAGCCAATAGGATATAAAATATTGTTATTATATCTATTTTGAATCGAAAAGCAGTATCTAAGTCCTTCATGTCCACAAATACATATCTCCTTCATTCTATCATCTATACTACAATCTAATATATCCCACTCAGCAATGGCTTCTTCCCAATAATCACTTTCCGAAAATTCTATTACGGTTTCCCGAAGAATACCTAAATCTTTTCCCATAAAATACCTTTCTTCTCGCTTTAATATATTTCAATTTATCCAATAATTATATTCTAGCATACCCAAATGTTTTTTGCATTTGATATTTTAGCCATATGTAAAAAATAAAAAAACTTTCAAATTTACTTGTATTTTACCCTTTCCAGTCTGCGATTAGTGAAGGGGTAACATTTCTGAAAAATATCCAATCATTACAATTCAAAAATTTTCCCTTTCGCTGTACCTTGAAAATTTTATATCCTGCCCAGATTGATACCCGGTACTGAGTGTGCATTCCTGCGTGCCTTGCCGGAGGAAACGCCCCGGAATAGAGAAGCCGGGACAGGGAACGGGTCTGGGAGGAACACAGGAAAACGCTCAATAAATTTTAGACAGTCCGGGAAACCGGGCTGGATAACAGCAGATGCCATGCAGGGAAGTCTTTTCCCGGCGCTTTTATGTGCCGGGATTTTAGGCTTTCCTGTATTGATGTGCTGTTATCGGCTGGCAGTGCAAAATGAGAGAAGGGAGGCAGATATACATGGGAAAGTAGAAAACCAGGTAAACGGAAAGGAAGAATAACAGCAGTTATGAAGCTGCACAACAAAGAAAGCGAGGGACAGATTAGATTGAAAGGAAACGTAAAGAGGATTGTATCCGGCCTGCTGTCGGCGGTCACAGTCTTGTCAGCTTTTTTACAGCCAATCGGCGCTTATGCGGCAGAGCCGGAGCCTGCGGCTTGTGAAGCGGAGTATCCGGCTTTAGAAAAGGTGAAAGCAAGGCTTGATAAGGATGAAATCGTGGCTGCAGAAGACCATACAGTAGAGATTGACAGCAGTTTTGACGTGGAACATGATTTTTCCGGCATGGAGTTTTCGACGGCTAAAGTAAAAATCACATTCCATGAAGCGAAGGATAAAGACGGGGAGAAGTTTGACATTGGAAAGGCAGGGACTTACAAAGCGGTCTATTTTGTAGACCCAATGAGCAAACATCCGTCCTACCATATCAGCCGGAACATCATTGTGAAGGAAAAAGCGTCTGTGTCATCGTCCGGAAAGCAGCCGGCAGAATGTGAAGGAAGCGGAAACAGCCATTCCGATGATTCAGAAGGGGATGCAGAAGATGGGGAAGGGGACTTGCCGGGACAGACGGCAGATACAGAAGAAATCCCCAAAGAATCCATGACAGAAGCCGAGATGGAGGCGGTCATAGAGGGCATGGAAGAAGCAGAGGAAACAAGGCAGGATGCGGAAATGATTGCAGAGGAGGAAGGACTGCTCTTGTTTGCGGAAAGCATACAGCCAGCAAAGGCGGCAAGGGCGTCCGGCTCTGCAACGATGGTAAAAGGCAGGAAGATTTATTATCCCGGCAACCTGGGGAATTATTCTACCTGCTATTTTACTGTCAATGGGAAGATTGCATACTGCCTGGAGTCTGCAAAGGGTTCCCCGGATACCGGGAGCTATGCCGCACAGATCATTGAGGGGAACCCGAATCTGCAGAAAGCACTCTATTATGGCTACGGCGGCACAGGGGATGTGACGGGGAGTTATATGCCATCTTTTGGCGAGGATTTAAAATATGTGTTCACCCATATCGCAGCCAGTTATTTTTACTGCGGCATGGACGGGTTTGCCGGATGCACGATGGATGACCTGCGGGAGTGCGGGGTACTTGGATGGATTGATTACCTTTCTGGCTTGCCTGCGCCGCCTGATCCGCAGATCAGTTTAAGCAAGACGGCTTTGAAAGCGACTTATGACGGATCAAAACAGGTGACGGGGACAACGAAGCTGAACGGCGATTCCAGAAATTCCATCACCATAAAGCTGCCGGAAAATGTGACGTTCCACAATACAAACGGGACGAAGCAGACCGGAGGGAACGTAAAAGTTTCCGGAGGGACGAGCTTCTACTTTACTGCCCCGGTGACAGTCAACGGGGACTGGAATACCGGAGCCATGAAGGGAAGTATCCGGGTCATCTGGAAAGCGCTTGTTGTGCCGACAGGGAGTTCCACACAGGACATCGGGAGCTACTATGAGGAAGAAAGCGGCAATTCCGTGAGCCTGTCCGTAGACTGGCTGGAGCGGGCAAGGGTGAAGGTGGTGAAAGTAGATTCCATCGCCAATGCAAAACTTTCCGGCGCTGTATTCGGCATATACCGTGATAAGGACTGTACGGATTTGATTACAAAAATGCCTGCGACAGATAAGAACGGTGCGTCAGAGGCGGAAATTGTGATGACGCAGAATACGGTGTATCTGAAGGAGATCACAGCCCCGACAGGATACCGTTACAATGCGACTGCTTACCGAGTGGCGCTGGAAGCAAATAAAACAACTTCCACTACGGTCCCGGATGTAGAACAGCTTGGGAACCTCACGATCTATAAGGAAGGGGAAGTCCTGATAGGTGCGGATTCCAATGAAAACGGCGTGACATTCCGTTATGAAAGCCGCAGGCAGAAAGGAGCGGTATTCAATGTCTATGCGGCAAAGGATATTACCACGCCCTACGGCGCTGTTGTCTACAAAGCCGGGGAGCTGGTGGCGGAAAACCTTGTGACCGGGGACAATGGCTCTGTGACGCTTAAAAACCTGCATCTTGGCACATACCGGGTAGAAGAAGTGCAGGCTCCGAAGAACTTTTACAACAAAGGGGAAACAAAAGATGTAGCAATTACCTATGCCGGGCAGATGGCGGAAGCGGCATTTTCCGATACAACATTTCTAAATGACAGGCAGAAAGCAGATGTCCGTGTGGTAAAGAAAGACAAGGATACGGGCAACGGCCTTGCAGGAGGCATATTCGGATTGTACGCTTCTGAAAATATCACCAATGCAGATGGGAATGCTGCCGTATCCAAAAGCACGCTGCTTGATAAAGTAACGACGGACAGCAATGGAAACGCCGTATTTTCCGCAGACCTCCCGATTGGGTTTGGGTATGAGGTGAAGGAGATCCAGGCTCCGGAAGGGTATCTCAGGAACATGGAGGATGTATATTCTTTCCGGTTTAGTTATACCAATGACCGTAAGGCAAAAGTGACGTTCTCCCATACCTTTGCCAATGAGCGTGTCAATGCCACGGTCCGCCTGCAGAAGAAGGATAAGGAAACCAATAAAAATATCCCGCAGGGAGACGCTGCGCTGGAACATGCCGTTTACGGACTGTATGCGAGGAAAGACATCCTGCATCCGGATAAAAAGACAGGGACGCTTTATAAAGCCGGGGAGCAGGTAGGGACACTGACCACGGATAAAGAGGGGAAGGCGGAGATTACAGACTTATATCTTGGGGAGTATTTTGTGAAGGAGATCACGCCGCCCACGGGTTATCTTGCAGATGAAGCGGAGCATGACCTGATATGCAATTATGAGGGAGATTTGGTAGCTACGGTTGAGCGTGACTGCACATCACCGGAGCAGGTGAAAAAGCAGCCGTTCCAGATCATCAAGGCGGCTGATAATGGGAAAACCGATGCAGACTTACTTTCCGGCGCAGGATTTACCGCATGGCTGGTATCCTCCCTGGAAACAAAGGGGAACGGGGGATATGATTTTGATTCCGCTGAACCTGTCATAATCGGGGAAAATGGGGAGACGGAGATCTTTACGGATGAAAGGGGCTATGCCTGCAGTATCCCGCTCCCGTTTGGAACGTATATTGTAAAGGAAACGACCACGCCGCATAATTACACGCCGGTCAGGGATTTCCTTGTGCATATCACGGAGCATAAACCGAATACGCCGCAGGTGTGGCGGGTGCTTTTAGACGATGAATTTGAAGCAAAGCTGAAGATCGTGAAGCAGGACGATGAAACGAAGAAGGCTGTGCTTGCGGAAAATACAGAGTTTAAAGTATATGACCTGGACAATGAAAAATATGTAGAGCAGGTGACGACTTACCCGACTGTGGTAACGCACAAATCTTATTTTACAGACAGTGAAGGCTATCTGATCCTGCCGCAGAATTTAAAGATCGGGCATTACCGCATTGAGGAAGTGAATGCCCCGTTCGGCTATACGCTGAATGAAAATTATTATGAAGTGTCCGTGGATTCCGATACGCTGTACCAGATGGACGATGTGTCTGGGGATGTCATTATTGATGTGGTCTATGAGAACCATCCGGTCAAAGGCAAGCTGCATATCGTGAAGAAAGGCGAAGTCTTAAACCGGTATGATGATAAGGATTTCCGCTATGAAGTTGAAAACCTGGAGGGTGCAGAGTTTAAAGTCTATGCAGCAGAGGATATTTATACCGCAGATTTCCAGAAGGATGAAAGCGGGAACCGGATTCTTGAGTATGCTTCCGGCGCACTGGTGGAAACGCTGGTGACGGATAAAGACGGAAAAGTTTCGATTGAAAACCTCCCGCTTGGCACATACCGGATTGAGGAAACAAAAGCGCCGGAGGGTTTTGTGCTGAATGGAGAGGCACAGACCATTACCTTCGCTTATGCAGGCCAGGATACGCCCGTCATCGAGCAGACCGCTACGTTTGAAAATGACCGGCAGAAGGTGGAGATTGCAGTGGTGAAAAAAAATGCGGAAAATGACACAGTGGTATCGGGCGCAGCCTTTGGGCTGTATGCGAAAGCTGATATTTTGGCGCATGGGGAAGTGATTGTGAAAGCGGATACGCTGCTTGGGAAAGCTATGACCGGGGAAGACGGCAGGGCAGCCTTTGAACTGGATCTGCCTTTCGGGGAGTATTATATCCGGGAAGAAAAAGCTCCTGCAGGCTATGTATCTTCCGACGAAACCATAGAAGTGTCTGCAGCATATCAGGGCCAGGATGTGAAGGTGGCAGAATACGTTTCTGAATTTGAGAATGAGCCGACCGCTGTTTCCATCAAAAAGACAGACCTTGCAACAGGCACGGAGCTTTCCGGGGCAACGCTGACCGTCCTTGATAAAGACGGGAACACCATAGACACATGGAAATCCGTCAAAGGAGAGGAACATATCATCAAGCGTCTGACCGTAGGGGAAACCTATACGCTCCGGGAGGAATTAGCGCCCTACGGATATTTAAAAGCAGAGGAAATCACGTTTACTGTGGAGGACACCGCTGAGATCCAGAAGGTTGAGATGAAGGATGATGTGCCGACAGGGGCGCTCCTGATCAACAAAGAGGGGGAATTTCTGGAGGATGTATCTTTACTGGACAACATCGGCGGATGGATCACGCACCTGTTTGAATATGTCACTGGCTCACTGAAAGACGTTACCTTTGAAGTATATGCCTTAGAGGATATAAAGGCCGCAGACGGGGAGAGTGACGATTATTATAAAAAGGATGAGCTGGTAGACACCATCACCACGGACAATACCGGGATTGCCGAACTCACGGGTCTTCCACTTGGCAAATATTATGTGAAGGAGAAGGAAACGGCGGAGGGTTATGTTTTAGACGGCGAAATCCGGGAGATTGACCTGACTTACCGTGACCAGGACACAGCAGTCGTCACCTTTTCTACGGACTGGCAGAATAACCGCCAGAAAGCAGAGATTCAGGTATTAAAAATGGAAAAAGATTCTGACCGTGCAGTGGAAGGGACGGTATTCGCTTTGTGTGCTAAAGAGGACATCACCAACAAAGATGGCGATGTGATCATGGAGGCAGATACGGTGATCGAGGAAAAAGCCACGGACAAAGACGGGAAGCTGTCATTTACGGCTGACCTTCCGATTGGGTTCCCGTATTATGTGAAAGAAACCGCTCCGGCTCCGGGCTTCACCAGTGAGGGCGAGGTGCAGGAATTTGAGTTCACCTATGAGGATGCGGAAAAAGAAAGCATCTCCTATGAATTTGCCTTTGAAAACGTGCCTACGGTATTTGAGTTTACCAAAATATCCCTTACGAATGGCAAAGAGGTTGAGGGTGCAAAACTGCAGGTGACGGATGAGGATGGCAATCTTGTAGATGAATGGATTTCCGGCAAGGAGCCGCACATCATCAAAGAGCTGACGGTCGGCGGGAAATATACTATGACCGAAACACGGCCTGCAGACGGTTATGTGACTGCGGAGAGCATTACATTTACTGTGGAGAATACAGGCGAAGTGCAGAAGGTTGGGATGAAGGATGATGTGACAAAGGTAGAGATTTCCAAGACGGACGTAGCCGGGAAGGAACTGCCGGGGGCAAAACTTTCCATCCTGGATAAAGAAGGGAAAACAGTGGAAAGCTGGACTTCCGAGGATAAGCCGCATTATATAGAAATGCTGCCAATCGGGGAGTACACGCTACATGAGGAAAGTGCGCCGGACGGTTACCTGGTGGCAGAGGATGTGAAGTTTGAAGTCAAAGATACCGGGGAGATCCAGAAAGCGTCAATGGAAGATGATGTAACAAAAGTAGAGATTTCCAAGACAGACATGGCCGGAAAGGAATTGCCGGGGGCAAAACTCTCCATCCTGGATAAAAACGGGAAAGTAGTGGAGAAGTGGACTTCCGAGGATAAGCCACATTATATAGAAATGCTGCCAATCGGGGAGTACACGCTGCATGAGGAAAGTGCGCCGGACGGCTATCTTGTGGCAGAGGATGTGAAGTTTGAAGTCAGCGATACCAAAGAAATCCAGAAGGTTGTGATGAAGGATGAAGCGAAACCGGATGAACCAAAGGAAACGCCAAAGCCGGAAACACCGTCTGCCGGGACACCGAAAACCGGGGATGACAGGCCACTCTGGTTATGGCTTGCATTAGCCGGGATTGCAGTCTGCGGCATTGGGAGTTCTATATTTATATTCTGCAAAAAAAAGAAGGAGGACTGACAGCATTTGGCGAAATCCAGGTAGCTGTCCATAGAAGCAAAAAGAAATTTAAGCATGAGGGCGTTTACGGGAAGAATCTGTAAGCGTTTTTTCATGCTTTCATATATGGGGAACTATTGGCGCAGATTTTGCGTAGGAGCATATTTATAGGAATCTGTAAATGCCAGTTCCCCATATGGAAAGGGGTGAAGCAAAATGAGAGGAATCATCGCCACTACAGCTATATTTGTGGCGGTTACGCTGTATTCGTGCATCCAGGCAGGGGCGCAGGGGGACAGGCGGATGGAGGAAATGAAACAGAGAGGGGAATGGGATGCAGGCAGAATGTGCAGACAGCCGGAACCGGGCGAGGGATAGCCGGAATTATGCAGAGGACAAGCCGGGTGACTGTAAGCACTGTTATTTCTGGAAAGGGAAGCGGAAAGGATGCAGCCAGAAGGAATGCTATTACCTTCTTCCGGAAGGAAAAACGGCATCAGCAAATGTTCCAAGAAATCCTCTGCCACAGCAATTTAGCAAAAATGGTATTGGCGCCTGTGAAAGCTGTCCATACGGCAGACATTCCCCATGTATCGGCTACTGCATACAGAAGATTTTGCAGGAGATGAGGGAGAAAAAACAATCCGCAGAAAAGGAGGGAAAAAGCCTTGCAGGACGAGGTAAATGAGAAAACCGTATCGCTGTGTGTCAATGGCGGCAAGATCTCCGCACGGATTCTGAAAGCCGCCATGCTGAAAGCGCTGGCAAAGATGGAGCAGGAGAAGCGGAACGGGAAGCAGAGACAGGCAGAGAAAAAAGCGGTACAGAAGGCAGAAAAAGGTGTTGCCATAAGCCACGGGAAACAGAGCATGGAAAAGCTGATGGGGCAGGGGTGCCAGCTATCCAACATTGAAGTGACGGACGGCAATATCAAGTCCTTTGAAAAATGCGCCCGGAAGTACGGCATTGATTTCAGCCTGAAAAAAGACACTTCCATCTCCCCGCCCCGTTATTTTGTATTCTTCAAGGCGAAGGACGTAGATGTGATGACGGCGGCATTTAAGGAATATACCGGAAAGTCCTTAAATAAAAGCAAGAAACCGTCCATCCGTAAGAAGCTGGAACTGGCGAAGGAGAGGACTGCAAAGCACAGGGAGCGGGAAAAGACGAAACAGAAGGAACGGGGGCCGGAGCATTGAGTGGGAAACAGAAAAAGAAAGCCGCTGTAAAAACAAAATCTGTGTCATTGTCCGTGAAACTGAAAAGTTTGATCCGGGAGAAAATGCCTCCCATAGACACGAAACGCCTGCTTATGCTGAATATCCCGTATTTGATTATATTTTATCTGGTGGATAAAGAAGCATGGCTGTACCGCCACTGTATCGGGGAGTCCCTTGCAGATAAGGCAATGTCATTGTTCTTAAATTTTCAACTGGCATTTGAGAATCCAATTCCGAGCATTCATGGGCTTGATTTGCTGGCCGGGATAATTGGGGCTGTCATTGTGAAGATCATTGTATATATGAAAGGGAAAAATGCAAAGAAATACCGGCATGGGGAGGAGTATGGTTCTGCCCGGTGGGGAACGCCAAAAGACATCGCCCCATTTATTGATCCGGTATTTGAAAACAATATTCTCCTGACGCAGACGGAACGGCTGACCATGAACAGCAGGCCAAAGCTGCCAAAGTATGCCAGGAATAAGAATGTCATTATTATAGGCGGCTCCGGTTCCGGCAAGACAAGGTTCTATGTAAAGCCGCAGCTCATGCAGATGACACCGAATGTTTCGTATGTTGTCACTGACCCGAAAGGAACTATATTGGTCGAGTGCGGGGAAATGTTAAAGCGTGGCACGCCAAAAATGAAAGACGGGAAGGCGGTACGGGATAGGAATGGGAAGTTGGTCTATGAGCCATATAGAATAAAGGTTCTGAACACTATAAACTTCAAGAAAAGTATGCATTACAATCCGTTCCGCTATATCCGCTCTGAGAAAGACATCTTAAAGCTGGTAAATACAATTATCGCAAACACCAAAGGGGAAGGTGAGAAATCATCGGAAGATTTTTGGGTGAAAGCCGAGAGGCTCCTGTATTGTGCCCTGATTGGTTATATCTATTATGAAGCGCCGGAGGAAGAACAGAATTTTTCTACGCTATTGGAGTTTATCAACGCTTCGGAAGCCAGGGAGGATGATGAGGAATTTAAAAATGCTGTAGATGAATTATTTGAAGAATTGGAGAAAGAAAAGCCGGAACACTTTGCCGTGCGGCAGTATAAGAAATACAAACTTGCGGCGGGCAAGACAGCAAAATCTATCCTGATTTCCTGTGGTGCCAGGTTAGCGCCGTTCGACATTGCAGAATTGCGGGAACTGACATCTTATGATGAGATGGAGCTGGATATGATTGGAGATCAGCGTACAGCAATGTTTATCATTATCTCTGACACGGATGACACGTTTAATTTCATCGTGGCCATAATGTATACCCAGCTATTCAATTTATTGTGTGACCGGGCGGACGATGTGCATGGGGGCAGACTTCCTTACCATGTAAGGTTGTTGCTGGACGAGTTCAGCAATATCGGGCAGATTCCGAAGTTTGATAAACTGATCGCTACGATACGGAGCCGGGAAATATCAGCATCTATTATTTTACAGTCACAGAGCCAGTTGAAAACCATCTATAAAGATGCAGCCGAGACGATTCTGGGAAACTGTGACACAATGTTATTTCTTGGGGGCAAGGAAGGGTCTACCTTAAAGGAGATTTCGGAAACTTTAGGGAAGGAGACGATTGATCTTTACAACACGTCAGATACCCGTGGGCAGAGCCGTTCTTATGGGCTGAATTACCAGAAAACAGGGAAGGAATTGATGAGCCGGGATGAGCTGGCGGTTATGGACGGGAATAAGTGTATCCTGCAGCTTCGTGGGGTGCGCCCGTTCCTAAGTGACAAGTTTGATATTACCAGACATAAACGGTACAAGGAATTATCGGACTATGACAAGAAGAATGCCTTTGATGTGGAGGCTTATATGAAACATCAGTTAAAAATCAGGATGAAGGAGGAATTTGATTTATATGAAGTAGACGGAAGTGAGGAAAATACGGACGGAACAGCAGAACCGACAGGCGGGGAGCAGTAGGGGGAATGGAGTAAGAGGCCGTTCTTTTTACTGCATGCCAGGTCAGGACTTTGCGACACGATGTCGCAAAGTGGGATTCATGCAGGATAGATTTTTAAAAGGATATAGGAGAAAAGTTTACGACACGATGTCGCAAAGCCGGATTTATGCAGAATAGATTTTTGAAATCTGGCAGGAAAAAAGTTTGCGACACCGTGTCGTAAAGTCAGAAAGGGGAGATAATGGCTTTTATTATTAAGACAGTGATATGGGGACATGTCCTGCCGCCAATCCGGGCAGAGCCTTTAGAGCGGATAAGACAGCCCATTGCATAACTATAAAGAATAAAAAATCAAAAATAAAGAGAAAGGATAAACCAAATTGGAAAGGGCGGACCGTCAGTAGATACTGGCGGTTTTTTGTTTGTGCAGGATGAAAAAATCATCTTTTTCTGATTTTGGTTTCAGGTATTGATATGGCATTTTTTACATCAGCAATCGGAATCTTAAAAACATTGGTCGTGGCGATCGGGGCCGGCCTTGCAGTGTGGGGCGTGATTAACCTTCTGGAGGGTTATGGAAACGACAACCCAGGGGTCAAATCGCAGGGAATCAAGCAACTTATGGCCGGAGGTGGGGTTGTCCTCATCGGCACACAGTTGATCCCCCTTCTTGGAAACCTGTTCGGCTAATAAAGGAAAGGGGATTCATTCATGTTCGATGGCATTTTTGAGGCAATCGAGGAGTGGATGAGGGAGCTTTTGACCGGGATGGTAACGTCCAACCTGACAACAATGTTTTCGGATGTCAATGAGAAAACCGGGGAGATTGCCACGCAGGTTGGACAGACGCCGCAGGGATGGAACGGGAGCATTTTCAAACTGATACAGAATCTTTCAAATTCAGTGATTGTGCCGATTGCAGGCATGATCATCACGTTTGTCCTCTGCTATGAGCTGATTTCCATGCTGACGGAGAAAAACAGTATGCACGAGATAGATACCTGGATGTTCTTCAAGTATTTTTTCAAGATGTGGGTGGCTGTGTATCTGGTCAGCAATACCTTTACCATAACGATGGCGGTCTTTGACGTGGGGCAGCATGTGGTGAGCGCCGCCGGCGGCGTCATAGGTGGACAGACTGCCATCAACATAGATTCCATGATAGAAGCGATGGAAACGGCGATGGAATCTATGGAGGTTGGGGAGCTTGTAATACTGGCCCTGGAAACCATGCTGGTCAGCCTTTGCATGAAGATCATGTCCGTGCTTATCACGGTGCTTCTGTATGGGCGCATGATAGAGATATACCTTTACACTTCGGTCGCGCCGATCCCCTTTGCAACCTTCTCCAACCGGGAATGGGGGCAGGTGGGGAACAATTATTTCCGTGGGCTTCTGGCGCTTGGGTTCCAGGGGTTCTTTATGATGGTGTGCGTCGGCATTTATGCGGTGCTGGTGTCCACGATACAGATTTCAGACAATATGCACTCGGCGCTGTTCGGGGTGGCGGCATATACCGTGATCCTGTGCTTCAGCCTGATGAAAACAAGCGGCCTGAGCAAGGCAATTTTCAATGCACATTAAGAGGGGAGGATTTTTTGAAGATAGGACTGATAGATGTGGATTCCCATAACTGGCCGAATCTGTGTTTGATGAAATTATCGGCTTACCATAAGGCACGGGGGCATACTGTGGAATGGTGGAAGCCGGAAGGCAGGTACGATGTGGTTTATAAAAGCAGGGTGTTTACGGATACTTATTCCAAAGATACGTTTATTGTGGAGAACGCAGGGGAGGTCATTACCGGCGGCACAGGCTATGGTTCAAAGGAAAATCTGCCGGATGTTGTTGAGCATAGCTATCCGGATTACAGTTTGTATCCGCAGTTTTCCAATACAGCATATGGATTTTTGAGCCGTGGATGCCCCCGGAATTGTGGCTTCTGTATTGTCAGCGGCAAGGAAGGGAGAAAAAGTGTTAAGGTTGCCGGCCTGTCTGAATTTTGGGACGGGCAGAAAGAGATTAAGCTGCTGGATGCGAACCTTCTGGCCTGCCCGGAACATGAAAAATTGATACAGCAGCTTGCAGACAGCCGGGCATGGGTGGATTTCTCACAGGGGCTGGATATCCGGCTAATCAATCCTGACAATGTTTCCCTGCTGAACAAAGTCCGTACAAAGATGGTGCATTTTGCCTGGGACAATCCGGGTGAGGATCTGACGGGGTATTTCCAGAGATTTTTGGAACTGACGGCAGTAAAAGACAAGCGGAAGCGGCAGGTCTATGTACTTACCAATTACGGGAGCAGCCATGAGCAGGATTTATACCGTGTGGAAACCCTGCGTGACATGGGTTTTTCCCCCTATGTGATGGTCTATGACCGCCCGAATGCGCCGAAGGTTACCCGGCAGCTTCAGCGCTGGGTGAACAACAAGCGGATATTTTATACAGTAAAGGATTTTGCGGATTATGCCGTAGGGAGGAAGGAGGCTGTTTAGATGGCATTCGTCAGTGTGCCAAAAGATTTGACAAAAATAAAAAACAAAGTGGTTTTGAACCTTACAAAGAGGCAGATTGTATGCCTTGCGATTGCGGCGGCTGTGGGGCTGCCTTTTTATTTCCTCACAAGAAAATATATTGGGACAAGCAATGCGGCAACGGGCATGGTGCTTCTCATGCTCCCGGCATTTTTATTCGCCATGTATGAGAAAGACGGGTTACCGCTTGAGAAGGTTCTTTGGAACATCATAAACGTCAAGCTAAAAAGGCCGGCAGTCCGGCGGTATGAGATAAAAAATATCTACGAAATGGAGGAAAGAAAGACCGTGGCAAAACAGAAGAAAGGGGGAGGAAGGCATGGGAAGAAAAAGAAACGCCGGTAACCAGCGTCATGTGACAGGAAAAGAAGATGCGGTTTTTCTGGATGACTGGCTGGACGAGCCGGAGGATGACTACATAGATTTTGAGGATAATCCAGCTTATTCCGGGGCAGGCGGCAGTGCAGGGATAAACAGGAAACTTACCCGCCGTGAGAAAAAGGCGATGGAGAGGGCAGAGAAAGAGGCGGAAAAGTTAAGGAAAATACGGGAGGAGGCAGAAGAAAAAGCCGCCCGGAAAGCTGCCCGTGAAGCAGAGAAAGCGGCAAAGAAGGAGGCGGCAAGGAAGAAAGCCGAAAAAAAGAAAGCAGTTTCCAGGAAAAAAGCACATCCGGCATCTGCAGTAAAAAAATCCAGTATGGGAAATGCAGCATCGCAGAAGGCCGGGGGTACGGCAGATAAGAAGAAAACAAAAGAGAGGCAGATTTCCGCGCAGCAGTCGATCCCCTACCGGGAGATGGCGAAGGATGGGATCTGCCGGGTGCAGGATAAATATTATTCCAAAACCATCCGGTTTTATGACATCAACTATCAGTTGGCGCAGAATGAGGATAAGAACGCTATTTTTGAGAACTGGTGCGACTTCCTCAATTATTTTGACAGTACCATCCATTTTCAGCTATCCTTTGTGAACCATCACAGCAACATGAAAGAATTTGAATCCATCATCCAGATCAAGCCGCAGAATGACGATTTTGATGATGTGCGGATGGAATATGCGCAGATGCTGAAAAACCAGCTTGCAAAAGGGAACAATGGCCTTGTCCGTACCAAATACATCACATTTGGGATTGAAGCTGACAACATCCGGGAAGCGAAGCCGAAGCTGGAGCGGATTGAAGCGGATATTCTGAATAACTTTAAGGTGCTTGGTGTGTCTGCCTATCCCCTGAATGGGGAGGAACGCCTGCAGGTGCTGTATGAAACCTTCAACCCGGAGGAAAAGACGCCGTTTAAGTTTTCTTATGACAATGTGCTGCGTACCGGGATGGGGACGAAGGATTTCATTGCGCCCACCAGTTTTGTGTTTAAGAATGGGAAGGATTTTCAGATGGGGGATACCCTTGGCGCTGCATCCTACCTGCAGATACTGGCTCCGGAACTGACGGACAAGATGCTTGCAGAGTTTTTGGATATGGACAGGAATTTGATTGTAAACCTGCATATCCAGTCCTTAGACCAGATGAAGGCGGTTAAGCTGGTGAAAAGCAAGGTGACGGACATTAACCGGATGAAGATTGAAGAACAGAAGAAGGCCGTGCGTTCGGGGTACGATATGGACATTATCCCCTCTGACCTCAACACCTACGGAGGGGAAGCAAAACGATTGTTAGAAGATCTGCAGTCCAGAAATGAGAGGATGTTCCTTGTGACCGTGCTGTTCCTAAATACGGCAAAGACAAAGCAGGAGCTTGATAACGCTGTATTCCAGACGGCAGGCATTGCACAGAAATATAACTGTTCTCTGCGGCGGTTAGATTATATGCAGGAGCAGGGGTTGATGAGCAGTGTTCCGTTAGGATTGAATCTGATTCCGATTAAACGTGCGCTGACTACCACATCCACGGCTATTTTTGTCCCGTTTACCACGCAGGAATTATTCATGGCTGGGGAATCGTTATATTACGGCTTGAATGCGTTGAGCAACAACATGATTATGGTAGACCGGAAGAAGCTGAAAAATCCGAACGGCCTGATACTTGGTACGCCCGGTTCCGGTAAATCCTTCTCGGCAAAGCGGGAGATTACCAATGCTTTTTTTGCCACCCAGGACGACATCATTATTGGAGATCCGGAGGGAGAGTATTATCCCCTTGTCCATGCATTAGGCGGGCAGGTGATCCATATCTCTGCCACGAGCCGGGACTATATTAACCCGATGGACATCAACATGGACTATTCGGATGATGATAACCCGTTAGGCGTAAAGAGTGATTTTATTTTATCTTTGTGTGAACTGATTATGGGGGCAAGAAACGGCATTGAGGCAGAGGAAAAGTCTGTCATTGACCGTTGCCTGCCGATTGTGTACCAGAAATATTTTGAACATCCCGTGCCGGAGAACATGCCGGTGCTTGGGGATTTATATGAATGTCTGCGTGAACAGAAGGAAGTGCAGGCACAGCGGATTGCAACGGCTTTGGAAATCTATGTAAACGGTTCCCTGAAAGTATTCAACCACCGTACCAATGTGGAGTTAGAAAACCGTATCATCTGCTTTGACATTAAGGATTTGGGGAAACAGTTGAAAAAACTGGGGATGCTCATTGTCCAGGATCAGGTGTGGAACCGTGTCACCGTCAACCGGGCTGCACGGAAATCTACCAGATACTATATTGATGAGTTCCATCTGCTTTTAAAAGAAGAGCAGACGGCGGCATATTCGGTGGAAATCTGGAAGCGTTTCCGTAAATGGGGCGGCATCCCGACAGGCATTACGCAGAACATAAAAGACCTGCTGTCGAGCCGGGAAATTGAGAATATTTTTGAAAACTCGGACTTCATCTATATGCTAAATCAGGCGGCGGGTGACAGGCAGATACTGGCGAAGCAGCTCAATATCTCACCGCATCAATTATCCTATGTGACGAACAGCGGGGAAGGAGAGGGATTGATTTTCTATGGAAGTACCATTATCCCTTTTAAAGACAAATTTGACCGTTCGTTGCGCCTCTATGCTTTGATGACAACGAAACCTTCTGAGATGGAGAAAAATAGGGAAAGGGGAGATAATTTATAAAGCAATTAACACATTTGAGCCTGTTTACAGGCATTGGCGGCATTGACCTTGCCGCTGAAGCTGCAGGCTTTACAACCGTCTGCCAGTGTGAATGGGCGGACTACCCTACGGCCGTTTTGGAACGGCACTGGCCAGACGTGCCACGTTTCAGGGATATACATACATTGACAAAGGAGGCTTTTTATGACCGGACAGGACAGACAGAACTTACATTGCTCTCAGGGGGATTCCCCTGCCAGCCATTTTCTTCCATCGGATTCAGAAGGAGTTTTGCAGACGCCCGTTACCTCTGGCCGGAAATGTGCCGCATTATTAAGGAACTGCGCCCCCATTACGTGCTTGGCGAAAATGTTGCTAACTTCATCAATATGGGGCTCCACAAAACGCTCACTGACCTGGAAGCGGCGGGATATGCCGTCTGGACATTCGTACTTCCTGCTTGCGCCGTCGGCGCGTGGCATGAGCGGAAGCGGACTTTCATCGTGGGGGTTGATGTTTCCTACACCCCTTGCGTCAGACACCGGGACAAGGACGGCTGTGCCGAGGGTGGAAATGACGCCCAGGGGTGGTTTCCGTGGGCTGAGGAAAAACGGCGGAAAATGGGCAGCGGGGCTGTCGGAAGTGGTTTACTTTTTGGAGAAGGAAGCGGATGCGGACATGCGGATCAACCCGGAATGGGTGGAATGGATGATGGGATTCCCGAAGGGGTGGACGGAAAGCATATCTGGGGCATAGAGCCTCCGTACATACCACGTTTATGCCTAGATGTAAAAGACCGGAGCAAACGCCTTAAAACATTGGGGAATGCCGTTGTGCCGGCACAGGTGTATCCTATCCTGCGGTATATTGCTGATATAGAAACGGGAAAATGTGCCCAGTGGTGTGTATGGGAAGGAGGACTATGAAAAGGTGGATTGCAGTGACGGTGCTGCTCTGTTCCATGATTCTGTTAAGTGTCAGCGGATATTTCCTTGCAGATATGCTTTTGCAGGAGCGGAAGGATGATGTACTGCAGGATCAGTTGAAAGAAATCTATGAAGATGTTGAAAATGCGGAAGGGGAAGAAACGCCAGAGGAAAGGACGGATGATGAAGATATGGGTGGCAGGGCAGCTTCCCTTCCGGTTTATCCGGGGTTGCTTGCACTGCACAGGGAAAACCCGGACTGTATCGGCTGGATTAAGATAGAAGGGACAGCCATTGATTACCCTGTCATGTACCGCCCATCGGAAGAAAATTATTATCTCCACCGGGATTTTTACGGGGAGTATTCTGCAAACGGCTGTCTGTTCCTTTCAGAGCTGTGCAATCCAGAGGCGAGTGACAACCTGATCATCTACGGACACCACATGAACAGCGGGAAGATGTTTGCGGCGCTGGATCAGTACAAGGACAGCGGATTTTATCTGGAACATCCGTTGATTTCCTACGACACGTTACAGGGCAGTGAAACCTATCAGATTTTTGCTGTATTCTGTACGCCGGTATATACAGGAAATGATTTTCCCTATTATACATTTACAAAGGCGGAGGATGCGGCAGATTATCAGGGATATATCAAGGCGGTCAAAGAGCGCTCCCTTTATGATACGGGAATTTCAGCGGTTTTCGGGGATAAATTATTGACGTTATCCACCTGTGAATATTCCCAAAGGAATGGAAGGGTTGTGGTAGTGGCAAAGAAAATCAATCGGCAGTAAATTTGGTAATACATCAACTTTGCGACATCGTGTCGCAAAGTTGGGTAAGGAAAGGAACAGCGATATGCGGGAGCATGAGTATAAAGCAAGAGATAAGACAGTCAACAAAATGAGCCGTGACGGTCTGGTGGAGGAAAACCTGCAGAAGAAAGAATCCGTCCGGGTGAGCCAGAGGGAGTTAGACGATCTAACACTGCCCGGACAGGCGGCAGATTCCGTTAGCTTCCAAAGGGAAAAATCTGATTCTGGTGGTCGTGTGCAGAGGAATGATATTTCTTCCAATGCGGAAAATACCACAAAGAAAAAACAACGGCAAAGGCAGTCTGTAAATAAGCAGCGGCTGTATGAAGCACAGACAAAGAATGCCCTGCCTGAACCGACAGGGAATCAATTATTATCAGAACCGCCCGTGCAGCCAACGGAACATCATACATATTCCTTGCAGGAGCCGGACAGCAGTGGGGATATGGAAACGGAAGTCACGGAAGCAGGAGCAGCCAGGGGGCTTTCCGAACATTCCTCACGCATGGGAAGCATCCGGGGGCATCCGTCCAGCGGAGGGAATTATGCGGAGGCATTGGAGGAAACAAGCCACAGCCGGAAGAAAAAGCTGGTGCAGATGCATTTCAGAAAAGAGGATGGAAAACAATCAGACAGTGGGAGCAGGGCGGATGATTCCGGTCAGAAGAGTACCCGATATCGGGAAACATCAGGAGATGCGGGGGAAACTTTGGATTCCGTCCGTGAAGGGATTCGGAAAAAGCAGAAACGGGAGCAGATAAACAAAGAACAGAAAAAACAGTCCTCCCGTCTTTCTTTTGGTGACGATGAAAGCGGCATGGTGCATGGCGCTGGCATGGGGATTGGTAAAAAAGCTGCGTCTGCGGCATCCCATTCCATGTCAGCCTATGCACACGGGAGGGTGCATGAAGCGGAGCAGGAAAATTCGGCAGTGGAGGGCGCACATCGGGCGGAAGTTATGGCGGAACATTCCCTGCGGTATGCCATGCGTTCCTCCCACCGGATGGCACAGAGAAAACTCTTCCGGTGGCGGGAATCTCCGGCAGAGGAAGGAGTAAAAAGCCGCCTGCAGTTTGAAGCTTCACAGGAAACGGCAGAATCCGCAGGGAAGCAGTTAGCCGAAATCGGACAGACAGAAAAGAATATAATGAAACGGTTCTGGCAGAAACAGCGGATTAAAAAATCTTACCAGGCGGCAAAGAGAGGTGAGAAAACAACAGCGGAGGCGGCAAAGGCTACGCAGACTGTCTTTGATAAGATAAAAAGCACGGCAGCGTCCGTGTTAAAAAAGAATAAGGGTATTTGGGGAGCAGCGGCAGTCTTAGGGCTGCTTTTTTTGATGCTTTCGGCAGGGCTGTCAAGCTGCAGCGCCATGATCGAGGGGGCATCTTCCAGTATTATCGGCTCTACTTACCCAAGCACAGACGAGGATATCCATGAAACCGAAAATGCGTATGCGGCATTGGAGGCCGCTTTAAACCGTCAGATTAACAACATGGAATCCACTCATCCGGGGTATGACGAATACTGGTATCAGGTAGATGAGATTTCTCATAACCCTTATCATTTGATTTCCTATTTCACTGCAAAATACGGGGAATTTACTTACAGCCAGGTGGCGGATGAAGTGGAAGAAATCTTCCGGGAGCAGTACAGCCTGTATGTGGATGAAGTCAATGATACGGTGACGGAAACAAAAACCGTGCGTGTCGGGGAATCTTTGGGGCAGGTGGTAACGAGCGGGTATTGTAACTGTTCCATCTGCTGTGGCGCATGGGCAGGCGGAGCCACGGCCAGCGGCGCATACCCTACGGCAAACCATACGATAGCGGTGGATGCCGCCAATCCCTTTGTACCGATGGGAACGAAGGTTGTGATGAACGGCGTGGAGTATGTGGTGGAGGACACGGGCGCTTTTGCCCGGTACGGGGTGCAGTTTGATGTTTATTATGACAGCCATTCCGCTGCATCTGCCCACGGACATAAGACCTGGGAAGCGTTTATTGCAGATGATAACGGGAGCCAGGAAGTGGAAGTGACCACGACAGAAGTGATTAACCGCCTGGAGGTGACGCTGACGAACCACAACCTGGATACAGTGCTGCGGAGCCGGATGGATGAAAATGAAGAAAAGCGGTATGACCTTTACAACGGGACATACGGCAACCGGAATTATTTATTTGATGTAGGAAGCCTGCCCGGTGGCGGCGGTGCGGATGGATATGGTTATGAGATTCCATCCGAAGCATTGTCGGATGAAAAGTTTGCAAAGATGATCCATGAGGCAGAAAAATATTTGGGCCGTCCTTATGTATGGGGAGGCGCTTCGCCAAGTACAGGGTTTGACTGTTCTGGATTTGTAAGCTGGGTAATCAATAACTGCGGAAACGGATGGACTGTAGGAAGGCAGACGGCGGAAGGGCTGCGGGGGTGCTGCGCTCATGTACCACCTTCACAGGCAAAGCCGGGAGATCTGGTATTCTTCCAGAATACCTACCCGACATCCGGCGCAAGCCATGTGGGGATTTATGTCGGCAACAATATGATGATACACTGCGGCGACCCAATCCAATATACAAACATAAGTTCCCCATACTGGCAGCAACATCTGCTCGGATTTGGAAGGCTGCCTTAAAAATGCAGTTTTGGTGTGACAAAAAAGTTTGATAAAAACATAGGAACAATGACAATTTTATTTGATACTGAAAATCGAGGTGATGGATATGAATAAAAAGCTGCACCGTGTCCTGGATGAAATCCAGAAAACGGAGGAGAAGATTGCCGCATGGCAGGAGCATTTAGGGGAGCTGAACGTCCAGAAGGAAATGTTAGAGGATGCGGAGATTATAAAAAGCGTCCGCTCCATGCGGCTTAACAGCCGGGCGCTATTGTCTGTCCTGGAGGGCGTACAGAACGGGACGGTCATACTTTCAGAGAAGCAGGAAATGACGGAGGATTCCGGAAGCGCTGAAAGCATGGAGCCGGAGAGCCGGGCGGAATCGACGGAAAGCACGGAGGAAACAACAGAAAATCAGGCAGGAACAGATGAAAACATAGCAGGGGGATTCTCTGCAGAACAGGGATTGCCGGAGGGTACGGCAATGGAAAGGAAGGATTTTGACAATGAAAACAAAAATTAAAAAATATCTGATGGTGGTTACAATGGCTGTGGGGATGCTGTTCTCTGCGTCCATGCCTGCATTTGCCTATACAGGAGGTGCGGAGCAGGCAGATACAGGCACAGGAACCGTCACTGGGAATATCAGCGTGGAAACGGAAGATACCGAAGATGCGCCTATTACAGAGGAGCCGTCAGACACGGAATGGACAGAGGAGGAAGAATCACAGGGCAGGGTGCAGGGGACGCCCTTCTCTGTGCCTGGGAACGGGCAGTTGGTGGATGATATGGAAGATGATGAAAGCAAGCAGTTTTTAACCATCCAGACAAAGAACGGGAATACCTTTTTCATGGTATTAGACCGCTCTAATAATACGGAGAATGTCTATATGCTGTCCATGATTGATGAAGATGACCTGGCAGAGTTTATCGGGGAAACAGAAGCAAAGCCGGAAGCAGAGCAGCCTTCCGTAGTTATCCCGGAGACAGAAAAAACCTCTGTGCCGGATGAACCGGAAACAGAGGAAGAACCGGAAGAAAAGAAAGGCGGCATGAATACGGGCGCTTTGCTTGCGGTGGTCGTGCTTTTGGCTGGCGGCATCGGCGGCTTTTATTATTTTAAAGTGGTAAAACCACGTCAGGATGAGGAAGAAGCAGACGGAGAGGATCTGGAATTTTACGATGGCGGCGCATACATCAATGAAGATCAGGACCGTTCGGATGATGAAGGGGAGGATGAATAATGTTTTTAGTGATTGCAGAGAAACCGAGCGTATCCCAGGCATTGGCGAAAGTCCTTTCTGCCGGGGAGCGTGAGGACGGCTATTTAGCAGGAAAGGGCTGTATTGTAAGCTGGTGCCTGGGGCATCTGGCAGGGTATGTTTCCCCGGAATTTTATGATTCCAGATATGAAAAATGGGAGTTTGCAGACCTCCCCATTGTGCCGGAGAGGTGGGAATTATCGGTTGCGAAAGATAAGAAAAAGCAGTTTGCAGTCTTAAAAAAGCTGCTGAACCGGAATGACCTGGATTATGTAGTCAATGCCTGTGACGCAGGCCGGGAAGGGGAACTGATCTTCAAGCGTGTCTATGACCTTTCGGGCAGCAAAATTCCGGTAAAACGGCTGTGGATCAGCTCGATGGAGGACAGTGCAATCCGGGAAGGGTTTGCCAGTATGAAAGATGGAAAAGAATATGAGAACCTCTGTGAAGCCTCCGTGTGCAGGGCAAAGGCGGACTGGCTGATCGGGATGAACGCAACCAGGGCGTTTACCACAAAATATTATAAACAGCTGACGGTGGGGCGTGTCCAGACGCCGACACTGGCAATGTTAGTGGAACGGCAGGATGCCATCGACGGTTTTGTGAAGGAAGCCTATTATAAGGTGACGGTTGAGGGGGATGGGATTCGTGCTGTATCGGGAAATATCAAAGACGAAGCGGAAAGCATTGCTCTTGCTGAAACATGCAATGGGAAATCTGCAGTCATTTCCAAAGTGGAAAAAAATAAAAAAAAGAACCTGCCGCCAAAGCTCTATGACCTCACTACGCTGCAGAGGGAAGCAAACCGTTTCTTTGGATATACGGCGCAGGAAACACTGCGGGAGCTGCAGGAACTATATGAAGCAAGGTTAGTGACCTATCCCCGGACGGACAGCCAGTATATTACGGCGGACATGGAACAGACAGCTTTGGATTTGTTGGAACTGTTGCCGGAGTTGCTGCCTTTCTTACAGGGAGAACCTATTGGAAAGAATGTAGGGCGCATTATCAATAATGATAAAGTTTCCGACCATCATGCCCTGTTGCCGACAAAAGAGGCATTAGAGCAGGATTTTGAGGAATTAACGGAACGGCAGCGCAATATCTTCCTCCTGATTGGGCAGCGTCTGGCGCAGGCCGTATCCGGAGAATGCATTTATGAGGAAATAGCCGTCACGGTGCAGTGTGAAGGGCATAAGTTTTTCGCAAAGGGGAAGGCAAAAGTCCAGCCTGGGTTTAAGGGGATCGAGGATGCCTTCCGTAATGCCGTGCAGAAAGGGAAATCACAGGATAAAAACAGTGCAGATGATTCGGTTTCTATTCCGGAAGGGCTGCATGAGGGAATGGAGATTGCAGAAATCCGGGCCGAAAGCAGCAGGCACTACACAGCCCCGCCGAAAGCATACAGTGAGGATACGCTGCTTGCCGCAATGGAGCGGGCAGGGAATCAGGATTTTGAGGAAGGCACGGAGAAAAAAGGGCTTGGCACTCCGGCAACCAGGGCATCTATCATAGAAAAGCTGGTTTCTTCCGGTTATGCAAAGCGAAGTGGGAAACAGATTTTACCTACGGAAGATGGGAAAGAACTGATTGCTGTACTGCCGGAATATCTGAAATCTGCCGCTATGACTGCGGAGTGGGAAAATAAGCTGCTTTTGATGGAAAAAGGGCAGATGGACAGCCGTAAGTTCCTGCAGGAGATTACAGACCTGATTGATACGGTGTTAGAAGGGTGCAGCACAATATCCGGGGAGGAACAGAGCCGCTTCCGTCAGAGGGAAAGCATTGGAACCTGCCCGGTATGCGGAAATCCTGTGTATGAGGGGAAGAAGAATTTTTACTGCAGCAGCCGGGAATGCTCCTTCTCCTTGTGGAAGGAGAACCGCTATCTTTCCAGTATGAAAAAGCTGGTGGATAAAGGAATGGCGGTGGATTTACTGGAGAAAGGGCGTACCCATGTGAAGGATCTCTATTCACAGAAAACAGGGAGAACCTTTACGGCGGATTTGTTGATGAATGTGGAGGATGGACGTGTTAATTTTAGCCTGGAATTTCCGAAGAAAAAGGGCAAAGGGAAAGGCACGGGAAAATAATAATATATGCTGTCCTGTCTGGCAGAGTGATTTTCTGCCGGACACAAAGGACAGGATTTGATACGGAGGGTATATATGGCAATGATAAATGAAATCCGTGGGCTTGCGGAGTATGAGGCAAAGGCTGTCACCAGCTCGCCACGGGACTGGATGAAGTATCTGGATACGGCGGCGAAGTTATACCGTTATTCTTTCCCGGATACGCTTTTAATCCATGCACAGCGCCCGGATGCGACAGCCTGTGCGTCGCTGGAGCTGTGGAATGAAAAAATGAACCGGTGGGTAAACCGTGGGGCAAAGGGGATTGCTCTGATCGACGATACCGGGCCGAGGCGGAGGCTTCGATATGTATTCGATATTTCCGATACCCATATGGTGCGTGGCGGGAGGACGCCGAACCTGTGGAGGATTGAGGACGGACAGAAGGAAGCTGTGCTTGACCATCTGGCAGACGCTTACGGGCTGGCCGAGGGTGATACGGCAGACCTCTCCTTTGCATTGTCCGCCATCGCTTACCAGTTGACGGGGGAAAACCTGGAGGAAGCGATGGACGGCCTTCTGTATGAAACGGAAGGGACATTTTTAGAGGGGCTGGACGAGGATACGGTCTGGGTGGAGTTCCGGAGGCTTCTAATGGACAGCGCTTTTTATACGCTGGCTGTCCGCTGCGGCCTTGACCCGATGGAGTACCTGGAGGAAGAAGATTTTTCCGGGATCACCGATTATAATGCGCTGCCTGTCCTTACATTCCTGGGAAATGCCGTAAGCCAGCTTGTAGAGCCTGTCCTTGTGGACATTGGACGGACGGTGCGGAGGATTCTGATAGAAGAATCCCAGAAATCGGTTGCAAAAGAGAATGGAATCGGTTATAATGAATTTAACACTTTAAAGCGTGAAAGTAATAACAGAGAAGGAGGAAATGAGCATGGAACTGACTTACCACCGCAAAGGGGATTACCTGTTCCCGAACCTGACGATAGAGGAGCCGGAGGTGACAATCGGGAAGTACGGGATGCTGCGCCGGACATACCTGAAGGAGAACCGGAAGGGATGGTACCAGAGCATGATGATGTCGGGGAAACTGGACAATCACCTGATGGAGATCGAGAAGGCAGCGACGGAGAGGATGGAAACCCTGATGAAAGGGCTGCTTCTGAAATACCCGGCCCCGGACAAGGAGAAAGACCAGATGGCGTGGGTGGCGCATATGAATGGACTGACAGCAATGGCGGAAGAGAGCATCTTGAAGGAATTGGTATACAGTTAAATGAGGAAACAACAGAACAGGATCTGAGTGAAGCAGAGGAAATAGAAGCCTCTGCTTTATCTTTGCCCGATTTTCCGACTGTGGAGCAGCAGAAACGGAAGATTGAGGAACGGATGCAGGCGCTGTATGCCGGGGAGGTTGCGATTCCTGCAGATGTGATAGATGAAGTTTTACGGAACGGCGGCAACAAAGATGGGAGCCAGCTACGCATCATCTATAATTTTATGACTGACCAGGAGCCGGAGGAATATACGGAATTTGTCCGCAGGGAATACGGCAGGGGCGGTATCGGCCTGACAATCGGCGGTAAGGAGTATTCTGTCTGGTATGACGAGCTGGGGATGCAGATTGCCGTAGGTCATACGGTGACGGACCGGATTCTGGATAAGGCATTTTTATCTTGGGAAGATGTGAGTGGACGTATCCACCAGTTACTGAAACAGGGGGAATATGCGCCCCAGGTGGTGCTGGACGCTGCAAGAGATAACGCCCTAAAAGAACATGCCAGTGTGCTTGCCTTCATGCATCAGGATATGGCGGAAGGGGTTGCTGAGCTTGTGTTTGAGGATGTGGAGATTTTCCGGGGCGGTTTTCCGGGGACAGTAGAGAAGCTAAAAGAACTGATCGTACAGCCGGAATATTTGTCTGATCTCATAGAACGACTGGAAGGGCTTTCGGAGGCGTATGAGGAAGATCATGGGATTATGCGCTTCCAATTATACAATCCTCCGAGGGTGCTGGCACAATTCCAGAAATTTGCAAGGGAAGCGGTGCCTTTCCAGGCGAGGGAAGGTTTTGCATGGGAGGAACACCCGGTTTTCATTACGGAGGATGAGATTGACGCATTTTTGCAGGGCGGCGGTGCATATTCGGATGGACGTCTGGCTACTTATGCGTTTTTCATTCAGGATAAAACGGATAAAGAAAAAGCGGATTTTATCAAGGAAAGATATGGGATAGGCGGATGCAGCCATGCGCTGTCCGGGGCGGACAATTCCCATGCAGATTATAGTGGGAAAGGATTGAAACTTGCGAAAGGCTCTTTCTCGAATCCAGAGGTGGAAATCCTGCTAAAATGGCCGAAGGTGGCAAAACGGGTTGCAGCATTGATTGAGAATGAAAATTTCCTGAAGCCGTCGGATTATTCCAGAATGCCCGATTATGAACGGGAGCGGATGGCGGGCAGGGTTATCCATTTTTATTACCATATGCCGGATGAGATCGTGCGCCCGTTTACAGATAATTTTCTGCATGAGGAAGCCCGGAAGGAAGTGCCGCTTTTATTGGAGAATCCTGATACGGCAGAACAGCTTTTATCAGACATGGACGCTGCCTTTGCCACACTGCCGTTGGATTTTGAAGGCTATGAGGAAAAGGCGCAGATATTGACGGACATTCATGGATATGTAGAGGGGACATATACAATTTTCCCGGAGAGGAAAAAAGAGGAAGTCCGGATAGAGAATGGCAGACAGCTATCCTTGTTTGATTTTATGGGAGACTCCGAACCAGAACCAAAGCCCGAACCTGCAAAGCCGAAAAAACAGAAAAGTGCAGAATCTAAGAAAAAAGAGCCGGAAGTCCAGAAAGAGAAAGAGGACATATCAGAGCCGCAGAAATTATACAGCCGCATGTCTGGCCAGTTTATTTATCTTGAAAAGAACCATCTATACCAGGTCGAACGGACAAATGATTATGATGTATACCTGATTGATATGGAGAACCGTGCCATTGCAGGGCGGGTAATTCCGCAGAAACAGTATGACCAGTTGCTTGCGGAAAGTCCGCTCAACGACCATCTGAGAGCAGGAAACAGTCCATTACAGAAAGATTCCCGATGTATTTATAAGGAATGTCTGTACACTGCCCTTGCGGTAATCAAAAGCAGCGCAGTTTATGACGTGATCCGTTCCAGGGATGTAGATGAAGATATGGCATATGATATTGTCCAGGAAGAATTGGACAATCTGATGGTGCGAAACGGGGAAACAGCTCCTGTGATGGCGGGGGCTTATGAGAATTGGGATAATTTCCGGGACTTTATGGCGGAAGATATTTTCCAGAGGACATACCAGGATTACCTTGTGGACAGCCGGGACGCCATTTCTTTGCATGAAAATGACCCGGAAGCACCGGAATGGGTACAGGGCATGGCCGTGGAAGCGGAATTACAGGAGATTGCGGCGTTTCCGGTAGAGACACTGGAAACTGTGCAGGAAACAGAAATTTCCAAAGCATCAGAGGAAATAAAGCCATCGGAACCGGACAAAGCACAAGAATTATCGCCTATATTTGAATATGACGGATTCCATTTTGAAGCGGCCGGGAAACTGCCGGAGAATTTTGACACAAAAGAAGTTATCAAGAAAACTGTGTCACATAACGGGCTTGGCATATCTGATTATGAGGATGGGCAGCATCCTTATTCACATAGCGGTTTTTATGAAGCAAGCCCCAATAAAACAGCAGATGTTTTCCGGTGTGTGGAAACAGGGAAAAATTACCTTCCGGGAGAGCATGAACTGTTTGAATATGTAGGGGAATTTATCCCTCTTTTACAGCAGGATAAAGAAACAGCAATTCCAGGGCAGGAAACGCCTGAAAAAAATATTACTGCAGATTCCTTAGATATAAAGGCTGCAGACGAATACAATGCGTTCAAGGAGATGCATCCGGATGCGCTGGTCGGTTTTGAACGGGATGGGCATTTTGATTTTTATGGGGAAGATGCGAAACGTGTTTCCGAGATACTTGGCAATGGCATTACAGAAATCCTTGTCGGGGAGGGCCTGTCGGTTGACAGGAGCAGACTTGGGAGAGAACGATTTGCGGAATCTATAAGGGAACTATGGGGAAAAGGAGAAAATATTTTCCTTGCAGGGCAGGGGGAGGATGGACTGCATCATAGCCTGGAATATTTCAAAGGTGCAGACTATCTTCCGCTGAATGCCGTTATCCATATGGACAGCCGGGAATTCCGGGTGGATTCTGTAGATTTTGTAAACGGGACGGCAAGCCTGCAGGATATGACGATGGCAAAGGAGGCACGTTACCCGATCTTCCGGAGTGAGCCGGCATGGTTTGTCCGTTCTGTTTATGAACAGGAATATCCTGTGCCGGATCTGCTGAATATGGATAAGGAAAGCCAGCAGGCAGTGACAGAACAGACAAGGCAGTTACAGGATGGGGCGGAAACAAAAGCGGAAGAACTGGATTCTGAGGAATATGACCTGATTGAAAACCGGCTGTTTCTGGCAATGGAGGAAGCAGACGTATATCTGGATGATTTCTCGCCGGAGCAGGTGGACGTCATCTATGAAGCTGCGGAGAAGGGTTTGAACCTTGTGCCGATGCTGAATCCGGATTTTCCTCCGGAGCAGATGCAGTTGATCGCTGACGTGATGGAGCGGATGGCCGTCAATGAGCAGGTGGCGTTTGGGAATGAGATCAGTCCCCTGACGAACCATGTGATGAACCCGGAAGAGATTAACCATATCCGCAAAGACCGGAGGCTCCCGTTAGAGCCTGTTGATGTAGATGGGATGGATGGAACCGGGCAGATTGGCAGCGGCAGCGCCAGGCAGACTTCCGGGCAGGCAGGAAGGGGAAACAGGACAGGAGAGCCGACACCGGGACAGGAACGCAGGGAAAAGATTAATTTCCATATCACCGATGATGATCTGGGCGCAGGAGGCCCGAAGCAGAAATTCCGTGCCAATATGGACGCAATCCTCACCCTGAAAACGCTGGAACAGGAAAACCGTCTTGCCACACCGGAAGAACAGGAAACCTTATCACGCTTCGTCGGATGGGGCGGCATCCCGGCAGCATTTGACGATAGGAATGAAGCATGGGCGGCAGAGTATGCGGAACTGAAAGCAGCATTGACACCGGAGGAATACCGGGAGGCAAGGGCATCCACATTAAATGCGTTCTACACTTCCCCTACGGTAATCAAGGCGATGTATGAAGCTCTGGGGAACATGGGGTTACAGCAGGGAAACGTGCTGGAACCGTCCTGCGGGGTTGGAAATTTCATGGGGCTTGTACCGGAGTCTATGGACGGCTTAAAGATGTACGGCGTGGAGCTTGACAGCATTTCCGGGAAGATTGCGAAGCAGCTTTACCAGAAAAACAATATATCCGTGCAGGGATTTGAAACGGCACAGTACCCGGACAGCTTTTTTGACTGTGTGATCGGCAACGTGCCGTTCGGCGCTTATAAAGTGGCAGACCGGAGGTATGACCGGCACAACTTTATGATACATGATTATTTTATAGCGAAATCCTTGGATTTGGTACGTCCGGGCGGCGTGGTGGCGGTAGTGACATCCAGCGGCACGATGGACAAGCAGAGTTCCAATGTACGCCAGTACATAGCCAACCGTGCAGATCTGCTTGGGGCAATCCGCCTTCCCAATAATGCGTTCCAGAAGAATGCCGGGACAAGCGTAGTGGCGGATATTTTATTTTTTCAGAAACGAGACAGGGCATCCTTAGAGCAGCCGGATTGGGTGGAGCTTGGCACGACGCCAGAGGGATATACGGTCAATTCCTATTTTGCGGAACATCCGGAGATGGTGCTTGGGGAATTTACCACGGAAAGCACACAGTATGGAAAGCAGGAAACCACGGTGAGGCCGATAGCGGGCGCTGTCCTCTCGGAGCAGTTGAAGGAGGCAGTGAAGCATATCCAGGGGACGATTACGGAGATGGATCTGGAAGATTCGGAATTAGAGGAAACGGTGACATCCATCCCGGCAGACCCGTCCGTGAAGAATTTTAGTTTTGCAAACGTGGATGGGAAAGTGTATTACCGGGAAAATTCGGTCATGAACCGGATGGAGCTGCCCGCCATGACGACGGAGCGTGTGCTTGGTATGATCGAGCTTCGGGATCTGACGCAGGAGCTTTTGCAGTGCCAGATGGAGGACGGGAGCGATGCGGAAGTTGCCGTGCTGCAGCAGAAATTAAATACGCAGTATGACCGCTTTACTGCACAGTACGGCTTGATCAGCAGTAACGCCAACCGCAGGGCATTTTCTCAGGACAGTAGTTATTGCCTGTTGTCATCTTTGGAATTGGTGGATGAAGAAGGAAAGCTGAAACGGAAAGCGGATATTTTTACGAAACGTACAATCCGAAAAGCTGTGCCCGTGACAAGTGTGGATACTGCCAGTGAAGCCCTTGCCGTTTCTATCGGGGAGCGGGCAAAGGTTGACGTGCCGTTTATGGCGGAGTTATCCGGAAAGACAGAATCCGAAGTCACAGAGGAACTGGCGGGGGTAATCTTTAAAAATCCCCTGACAGACCAGTGGGAGGCTTCGGATGAATATTTATCCGGAAATGTCCGTGAGAAACTGGAAATCGCAAAGCAGTTTGCGGAGAACCATCCGGAATATGAAATCAATGTGCAGGCACTCACACGGGTGCAGCCGAAAGACCTGGAGGCTTCGGAGATTGAAGTGCGGCTTGGTGCAACCTGGGTAGACCCGGCTTATATCACGGAGTTCATGGGGGAGCTGTTCCATACGCCGAAGCATTTCTTAGGGAACCAGATTGACGTGAAGTATGCGAAAATTAACGGCCAGTGGAATATCTCCGGGAAAAGTGCGGATTCCTATGGAAATTCCTTAGTCACAGCTACCTATGGGACACAGCGGGCAAATGCTTACCGTCTGCTGGAAGATGCGCTGAATCTCAAAGACACAAAAATCTTTGATACGGTTGTGGAGGACGGCAAGGAAAAACGTGTCTTGAATAAAAAAGAAACTATGATTGCACAGCAGAAGCAGGAAATGATAAAGGAAGCCTTCAAGGAGTGGATTTTCCGGGACATTGACCGGAGGGAGGACTTGTGCAGGAAATATAACGATTTATTTAACAGTGTCCGTCCCCGTGAATACGACGGGAGCCATATCCAATTCGTGGGCATGACGCCGGAGATTACATTGATGCCCCATCAGAAAAATGCGGTGGCGCATATTTTATATGGAAACAATACACTGCTTGCGCATTGCGTGGGAGCTGGAAAGACATTTCAAATGATTGCTGCCGGCATGGAGAGCAGGCGGCTTGGACTGGCGCAGAAGAACCTCTATGTTGTGCCAAACCACTTGACAGAGCAGTGGGGCAGTGATTTCCTGCGCCTGTATCCGGGGGCAAATGTCTTAGTCGCAACGAAAAAGGATTTTGAGCCTGCCAACCGGAAGAAGTTTTGTTCCCGTATCGCAACAGGGGAGTACGATGCCATCATTATCGGGCATAGCCAGTTTGAACGGATTCCGTTGTCCAGGGAACGGCAGATTGCTAGTATAGAGCGCCAGATGAACGACATTACGGCGGCGATCGCAGAGTTGGCAGAGGAAGATGGCACACGCTACACCATTAAGCAGATGGAAAAGACAAGGAAGTCTTTAGAGGCACGGCTTGCGAAGCTGAATGACCAGAGCCGGAAGGATGATGTGGTGACGTTTGAGCAGCTAGGCGTGGACAGATTGTTCGTAGACGAGAGCCACAACTATAAAAATATGTTTTTATACACAAAGATGCGGAACGTAGCCGGGATTGCGCAGACAGACGCACAGAAAAGCTCCGATATGTTTATGAAGTGCCAGTACCTGGATGAACTGACCGGAGGAAAGGGCGTCACCTTTGCAACCGGAACTCCCGTGTCGAATAGTATGGTAGAGCTTTATACCATCATGCGTTATCTGCAGTATGATACAATCCAGAAGATGGGCCTGGGGCATTTTGATTCCTGGGCGGCGGCTTTTGGCGAGACGGTGACAAGTATAGAACTTTCTCCTGAAGGCACAGGATACCGGGCAAAGACAAGGTTTGCCCGGTTTTATAATCTCCCTGAATTGATTGCATTATTTAAAGAGAGTGCCGATATTCAGACAGCAGATATGCTTGACCTCCCGGTTCCCGAAGCGGAATATATCAATGAGGTGCTGAAACCGAGTGAGGAACAGCAGGAACTGGTCAGCTCCTTTGCAGAGCGGGCAGAGGTTGTCCGTGCCGGGAATGTAGACCCGTCATGCGATAATATGCTGAAGATTACCAATGATGGAAGGAAATGCGCTCTGGATCAGAGGCTGATCAATGACATGCTGCCGGATGCGGGGGAAAGCAAGGTCAACCGCTGTGTAAATAATGCGTTTGACATTTGGGAAAAGACTTCTGCAGATAAAGGGACACAATTAATTTTTTGCGACCTGTCTACGCCGAAAAATGACGGCACGTTCAATGTCTATGACGATGTGAGGGAAAAGCTGGTGGCGAAGGGAATCCCCAGGGAGGAAGTGGCGTTTATCCATGAAGCCGGGACGGAAACAAAAAAGGCGGAATTATTTTCTAAGGTGCGTTCCGGGCAGGTGCGTATCCTTCTCGGCTCCACACCAAAGTTAGGCGCAGGGACAAATATCCAGGACAGGCTGGTTGCTTTACACCACTTGGATGCGCCCTGGAAACCGGCCGATTTGGAGCAGCAGGAGGGCCGCATCCTTCGTCAGGGGAACCAGAATGACAAGGTGCAGATTTACCGGTACGTTACCGAAAATACATTCGATGCGTACATGTGGCAGATCCTGGAGAATAAGCAGAAGTTCATCAGCCAGATCATGACGAGCAAATCCCCGGTGCGGGCCTGTGAGGACGTGGACGATACGGCGCTCAGTTATGCGGAGATCAAAGCCCTGGCTACGGGCAATCCCTATATTAAGGAGAAGATGGATCTCGACATCCAGGTAAGCAAGCTGAAGCTTTTGAAGGCAAACCATACCAGCCAGAAATACCGTCTGGAAACGGAGATCGCAAGGAATTACCCGGTGAAGATTACGGCACTAAAGGAACGGATTGCCGGCTTAAAGGCAGATGCGGAGGCGGTAAAGCCGCTTTTAGAGAAAGAAAAGGAAAAAGACGATTTCTCCATGATTATAGGTGGAAAAACTTACACTGACCGGAAAGAAGCAGGCACAGCGATCATTGCCGCCTGTGCCGGACTGAAAGCGGTGAAAACAGCCGGGCAGATCGGGGAGTTCCACGGGTTTACCCTGTCTGCGAGTTTCGACAGCTTTAACCAGAGTTTCCAGTTGACGATTAAGCGGCAGTGCAGCTACCAGATTGAAGTGGGGAAAGACCCGCTAGGAAACCTGCAGCGTATCAGCAACGCACTCTCCGGGATTGAGAAGAAGCTGGCGGAATCGGAAGTGAAATTGGAAACCGTGCAGCAGCAGCTTGCCACGGCAAAGGAGGAAGTGGAGAAGCCGTTTGCAAAGGAAGAAGAGCTGGCGGAGAAGATGGAACGCCTGTCAGAATTAAACGCCCTGCTGAACATGGACGAGAAAGGGCCATCGGAAGCGTTGGGCATGGAGGAAAATGTGCAGGATGTGGCAGACCGTCCGAGGAAAGCCGCCACATATGCAGGAAGGGTGTCGGATGCTTCACGGATTGCGGATGGAGCGAGGAAGCCTTCCGTGCTTGGGAAGCTGAAAGAGGCAAAGGACAGGATTGCCGGGAACCATAGGGACAGCCAGAGGTTAGCAAAGAAAAAAGAACAGGAATTATAATTAGGAAGCCATGCCGTCAATAGATGATGGGGTGGCATTATTCATGACAATAGAAAGTCTGTGAAAGGTGCTTTCTATTGTATATGTGGGCAGACGGGAAAGCGGTGATATGTTTTTCTGTCTGTCTATTTTATTTATCTGCAAAGTGTTTTGCAGGGCAGGGTAAAGCCTGCCAGCGAGAGCGTAAAACAAACCGGATTTGCCGGACATTCTCTGTATTTGGGGGATGGTTCTGTGGCATATGCCGGAAAAGAATGGAGGGAATTTATAATTTATGGCCGGAAAACGGGAAGAACAGTTAAAAGAGATTACAGAGCGGCTGGAACAGGGCGTTAAGGATCTGTTTACTTCGGAAAAATATACGGAGTATCTGAAAACCATGTCACAGTTCCACAATTACAGCTTCAACAATACGCTTTTGATAGCCATGCAGAAGCCGGAGTCAACCTTGGTTGCTGGCTACAGCTCCTGGAGTAAGAAATTTCACCGGCAGGTGAAGCGTGGGGAGAAGGGGATCAAGATCATTGCCCCTGCACCGATCAGGGAAAAAGAAGAAATAGAGAAATTTGACCCGGAAACGAACGAGCCAGTCCTACGCCCGGACGGACAGCCGGAAACGGAGGAAGTGGAGCATATCATCCCACGGTTCCGTGTGGCAACGGTATTTGATATTTCACAGACTTACGGCGATCCGCTCCCGGAATTGGACACACCGGAGCTGATGGGGAGTGTGGAGAACTTTGGGATTTTCATGGAGGCGATTGGGATTGTATCCCCTGCCCCTATGCGTTATGCGGAGATTGAAGGGGATGCAAAAGGATATTACAGCAATACCAATAAAGAAATAGTGATCCGGGAGGGCATGAGCGAGAAGCAGACCATGAAAACCGCCGTCCATGAAGTGACCCATGCCATGTGCCATGACCGGGATGTGATGGAGGAGCTTGGGGAGAAGAAAAACCAGATGACGAGGGAGGTGGAAGCGGAGAGCGTTGCTTTCACGGTTTGCAGTTATTTTGGCTTGGATACGTCAGATTATTCGTTTCCATACATAGCCGGATGGTCGAGCGATATGGATATGAAGGAGCTGCGCACTTCTATGGATTTTATCCGGAAAACGGCAGGCTCTTTTATTGACAGCATGGTGGAGAATATCCAGAAGCTGCAGAAAGAAAAAGCAGCGCAGAGGGAATTGGCGGAAGATGACCTGGTATTCCAGGTAGCCCCGCTTGGAGAAGACACAAAAAAGTTTTACCTTGTGGATAATGTTGGGCGGGTAGATTTTTTAAGGCTGTTACATACATTTGCCGAACAGGAGAAGGGAAACGGAAATCCGGAGCAGTTCTTAAAAAGCCACGGCGTACATCTGGATCTGTGGAGGGATTCGGAAAGCCTGGAGGAAAACCAGGAAATGCCGGAGTTTTATGATGTCTTGTATATGGATGCAGACCATATCGTGGATGCGGCAGGGTTTTCCACTCTGATACAGGTGGAGATGATGATCAGCCGTGCTGAGTACGGGCAGAATGCCGAAGGCGGCAAAGCAGAACGGGAATATCAATATTTTCAGGATATAGATACGGCGGTCACAGCCTACCATCAGATCCCGAACCATATGGATAAGCGCCTTGGCATGGAAAGCACGGAACAGCCGCCTTCCCGGATGTCCCTGATCGAGTGCAGGAATGGGATAGAAACGCTTACAGACATAGAAAAATATTCCCTGAGCGGGAAGTGGGTGCGTGAAGAAACAATGGAGGCGTCGCAGAAAGCAAAAGAATATTTGGATGGCTGTAACAGTGAGATCGCATACCAGACCGGGAGAGGATATTTTTCCATCCAGACTGTTTCCGATGGCTATGATTATACAATTTATGGCAAAGATTTCCGGGAGATTGACGGGGGTGTATATGACAATCCTGATATAACCATTGGTGAAGCAATGGAGGCGATTCTTTCTGATGAAGGCATTCAAGTGGCATTGTGCAAAGTTATGAATTATGAGGAATTACAGGAGAAGGCGGAAGCCGCAGCACAGGAGGATATACAGAAAGCACAGGCAGAAGAAAAGGGGAAACTTTCGCTTATTTCCGATATGACAGAGCCGGAGCCTGCCCTGAACGGCCAGAGCCGTGCAGGGATAGAGGAAACGGTACTCTGCTATGCCCAGGCGCAGATTGATGAAATGGGGCTGTCGGAGGAAGTGGAACTGCTTGGCGCAAGGGTTTACGGGAGCCGTTCCAGGGAAGGGCTGTACCACGAAGGATCGGATATAGATGTTGTGGTGTCTTACAGCGGTAGTTTAAGGGAGGATGCTTTTTTCAATGCTCTCCATAAGGACGGTCTGGAGATAGCGGGAATCCCGGTAGACATCAATCCAATTTCTACAGAAAAAACAGGGACTTTGGAGGAATATTTGGAAAATGCAGAGAAATATTTGGATGAAAAGCAGAGCCGCATGGAGCTTCCTGAATACGAACAAGGCGGGCAGACAGGGCAGGAAGCAGTGATTACTTTTTATGTGGCGGAATGTACGGAGTTCCCTGTGCTGGGGGAATACCATGAGCGGCTGGAAACGCTGCAGGAAGCTATGGAATTGTATGAAAAAATTCCGGCAGAACGGATGAATGGTATGAAGGGGATTGGTTTCCGTCTGGAGGATGGCAGCATCTATGATGGGAATTTTGACTTAATGGTGATGGGGGAGATGCAGACGGAATTTATCAATGAAATCCCTCAATACAGGGAAAGCCCCCTGGTACAGAAAGCAATTTCAGATATGGAAGAGATCCTCTCTAAGCAAAAGGAAAGGGATGTGTCGGAACCGGATAAGAAACAGGAGTTATCACAGCCACCAATGTCATCGGGAAATAAGGAAAAAGCAGTGCAGATGTATGAAGAAGAGAAATCAGATCCTACAACATATGAAGCGGGCAGAGATACTGGCACAGTGGAGACGAAGGCTGCAAAACCTGAAAAATCCGCTGAAAATGCCCCGAAAGCTGACAAAGGCATATCTGGCGGGAGCAGGAAACAGTCTGTTTTAAATGCACTCCGGGAACGGCAGGCAAGGATGAAAGCACAGGAGAAAGAAAAGCAGGGGCAGGAGAAAACAGCACGGAAGAAAGGAGGGCAGGAATTATGATGGTAAGGTTTGAGGAAAATGAATATTTCCTGACGGCAATGTTCCAGAAGGAAAGCAGACAGGCAACCATAGAGGAAATACATAAGGCAATCCCCTATATAGGCAGGGATGAAGAAATGCTGGCGCTTATCAACAGCACGCTGGAAAAGCTGTGGTTCCTTTCGGATGAGTCATTCTTAAGTATGGATTTGGAACCGTACAGGCAGGAACCGCTGGAGGATGAATGATGGATGTGAATCAATTTGCGGTTTATCAGCTTAAAAATATCCCGGAAAACAGGCAGATGCGGTTCCGCCCATACAGTGTGCTGCAAGAAAAAGGAATCCAGATAAGGTGCAAGGACTATGAACAAGTTTATTTAGGACGGATGCAGCCGGAAGATGGGCCGGAACAAATCCGCAAGCGGTTTGAACGGAAGCTGCCACGGTCATTTCATGGACATTCGATTAGCATCAGCGACGTGCTTGTGCTGAATAATGCGGGTGTTGTGACCTCTTATTATGTGGAAAAGGAAGGCTTTACCATTATAGCTGGGTTTATCCGGAAAAGCTCTTCGGGTGCGCTGGTGTCTCTGGACACTGCGGATTTTCATATCGAAGGGAAGGAGGGGAGCTGGCTTGCCTTTGACAGCATGATCGTAGACGGCAGGCAGTTCTTCCTGATGGAGCATGAAACTTATGGGAAGGATGTGGCATGGGCTGTATTGGACGAGGATGGGAAGCTGATTGTGGATAATGTGTATCAGGGATTTAACCAGACGGTTTTACAGCAGATCCAGGATTACATCAATCCGCCGCAGCTTGCAAAGGAGCCGGAAAAGCCGGAAATGACTGTTGGACAGGCTGCAGCGCCGTCAGGGGCAACTGCGCCGTCCCTAAGCAGTCAGGGAAAGCAATCCCTTGAAAACTGGCAGAAATATATGGAAAATGGCGAGTACCTCCGAAGCATTGAGAGTGGGGAAGAACAAAATTACAGCTTTATCGACGGGAACAAAAATAATGATAAAAAGAAAAATGGCAGGGTATCCGTTTTGAAAAAGCTGAGGCAGAAACAAGCAGAAATCGCGAAACGGAGCGGAAAGCCCGCACAGCAGATGGAAGCTGCGGCGGATATGGAGCGTAGACGGAAGTAAGGAAAGAGGGAAGTGTCTGGCTTGTGCTGCCGGATGCTTCTTTTTTTATGTCTTGAATAGTGGGGAATTTCTCTGTATAATAAAACCATAGCAGGCATAGCGAACCTGACAGACAGGCGGAAGCCGGAACTGAGGTGATATTGTGCAGGGTAAAACAGTGCAGGAAGAACCAAAAGAGAAAACAGTGGAGAAAAAAGAAGCATTTGCAAAATATACGGCGAAGGATAGTGTGTTTACGACGCTCTTCCGGGATAAGAAATACCTGTTACAGCTATACCGTGCGCTCCATCCGGAGGACACGGAGACTACGGAAGATGCGCTTAAGGATATTACAATCAGGAATGTGCTTACGAATGGAATCTTTAATGATCTTGGGTTCCGGGTTGGGGATAAGATTATGTTTCTTGTTGAACAGCAGTCCGCATGGACAATGAATATCATTATACGTGCGCTTATGTATTTGGTGCAGACGTATCACGATTATTTTGAAGAACAGGGGGCAGACTTATATGGGAGCAAGAAAGTCCATGTGCCGGAAGCGGAAGTCTATATGATCTATACCGGGGAGCGTGTAAGCAGGTCGGAAACCATTTCACTTTCCGAAGAATTTTTCGGTGGGAAGGAATGTGCCATTGAAGTAAAGGTAAAAGTAATCTATGGCGGCAAAGGAAACGATATTATCAGCCAGTATGTTGCGTTCACAAAGGTATATAATGAACAGGTAAAACAGTATGGAAGAAGCCGGGAGGCGGTCACGGAAACCATCCGTATCTGCAAGGACAGGGACGTACTCCGTGAATTCTTAGCAGACAGGGAAAAGGAGGTTATATCAATTATGATGACATTATTCGATGAAGAGAGGATCATGCGTACCCATGTTGCCAGTGAAAGACGTGAGGCCGCAAGGGAAGCAGCGGAAAAGATGTTAAAGGCGGGGAAAATATCGGTAGACGAAATTGCGGAATATTTTTCAGAACTTACGGCAGAGGACATTCAGGAAATTGAAAGCGGGCTGCTTCAGACGGTATAGTATTTGTGGCAGGTCGATACAGGAAGAAAAAATATATAGAATCCCCGGCTGTAAATGGGTACAGCCGGGGTTACTCATATGGAGGGTACAGTGAAGGAATCAGAACTGATAGGGAAAGTACATTCTGCTGTCTACCATCAGTGCCAGCAACGGGGGTATGCCGCTCCAGCTGATGTGCTGGTGGATGTAGGGGTACTGCCAAAAGAAAAATATGAGGACTGGAGATTCGGGAAGGTGCGGTATCTGGAAGCGGTCTGCACATGCAATTTGAAAAAAATTTCCTTTATTATGAAACAGATCCGCGCCTATGCAAAGAAATCCAATTTAAAACCGTCATTCTGCTATTATAAGCGGTGGGGCGTGAAGAAAAAACATGGGCATAAGCCGGTAATTCCCTTACGTTTCAGCAAAAGCGGTAACCCTGAAATTGAAAAGGCTTATGCAACACATTATGTGGATTTGGGAAGGACGGAGCAGCTAAAAAAGGAAAAGATGGAGAAAGCTGCGGCAGTCCAGGCAGGAAGATTGGATAAGACGTCAGGTATGCCGGAAATGGATATTTCCGAAAACAACAATGATTGATAAAATGGGGAAAGCGAATGGGAAAAGAAACGGATAAAAAATATAAAGTTATGAAAACGATTATGGATGCCTTGGAAGATATTTTATGCTCTTATCAGGGCAGGGGGCATCTGTCCGCATATACCGACCTGGATTCCCTTGCGCTGTTCACAAGCCTTGTGGCATACGGTCAGATACAGGTGGAAAATTACCAGTATGATTTTGATGATGACATCCGGGAGGATAGGGAAGCTGTCCAGATTTATCAGGAGCTTGCCCCGCAGACAAGATGGCGGGTCGGGCAGCGTACACAGATAGAACCGATACGGATGAATGCTTTGAAGCAGTTTGCAGGTATGGGTACACCGGTATTTGAAGAACAGATTTATTATAAAGACACAGCCTCTGTTCTGGTATGCGGGGAAATCCTGCCCTATGAGATTTTCCAGTTATTTACGGATACGGCAGAAGTGAAAAAATTATATATTTTTCCATATCCCTTCCGGGATGGATGGGAAAGGCCGCTCTATTTTTCATTTGAACCGACAGAAGCGGCGTTGGAGGAAATGAGGAAGTACATGGAAAAGAAATGGGAAGAGATGTACCGGATGATAAGGGAGAACGATAAGAGTTTTGATGCAATCATACCAAAAGTTGAAAAGTGGGAAGGGTAAACTTTTCCGATAGCCCCCTGAGATTCTTCGCGACGGAGAATCCCAGGGGGCTTTTCTGCTGTCAGGATAGTTAAGAGATATTTGTGCTTTTCTCTTTTTCCGTCTGTTTGCTGTGCGACCTGCCTAAAATCATATCTACATTGGAGCAAACCGTATTCAATTCTTTCTGGTAATCTCGGTAGTAATGGTATGTTTTCTGTGCTTCCTTTTTCTGCCGCAGAAGATTATCTTTTTCTGCTTTCAGGAGTTTCATGGAGGGAAGCCTGCCGTCTGCAGACTGGCCTTTCAGAAATTTTCTTGCAGCTTCATATAGGGCGATCTCTGTGGTGTGTTCTTTTCGGAACTGTCCTTTATTCTTTGATTTACAAAACTGCTGGTAGACAGATTTATTTGCGAGATACTGGCCTGTGTAATGAATCTGTTCATTAACTTTCCGGAGTTTATCTTCTACAGATTTCAAGTCCTTTCTGGAGCCGGAAGCATGGCTCTTAATCTCCGAAAAAGATTTTTCCAGGGAATCCCTCGTATCATAACCATGCTCTTGTATATAAGCGACAGTCTTAGCCATTTCCTTCAGATTGGAAAGTTTTACTTGATTGGCATAGGCGGCGCTCTGCTGTGCTTTCACACAAGTCTGCAGGTCGGTCACAAGCCGCAGGTCAGATTTGACAAACAGGATTGCCATAGGTTCTTCCTGTACAGGAGCGGAATCCTGGTTTACAGATGGTTTCACTGCTGTATCGTATTCTTCCGGCACATTCATCCGCTTTTTATCTTTACTTTTGATTGCATTTTCTTCAAACAGCTTTAAAAGATAATCGGCTCCGTAATGTATGCCGAGCATTCTTTCTGTAATATATTTGCTGCGTTCGGGGTGGAGGTAACTGAACCTGCCCCGGCTGGTTTTGAGCTTAATGCTGTATTTTCCCAAAAGCAGTCTTTGAAATTCTTCCAGGCTGCAGGAGCTGTCGGCGGCTTCCTCGATTGCGGTTCGGAGAAATTCTTTCTGTGTTTGGAAAACTGTTTTGCGTGGAGTGAGGCCGTCTGCCAGAATCTGACTGTTGCGCTCATCCAGTTTCTTTTGTCCCCTGTGTTTTGCACGGTATTCCCGGTCTGTGATTTTCTTTTCGGCAGGAGCAAGCAGATCTACCTGATGCAGATGTTCCCGATAACATATATCCATAAGGGATCGCTTTAAGTATGTCAGGTAATTTTTGGATACATGGTGCTTGTATCCTGCGCGGGAATCGCATGGCCGCTCCATGAAGTCCTGGCGTTCTACATCATATTTCCGCAGGCTGTTGATTACGATATGCACATGGATGTTGCCGCTTTCATTATGTCCGTCCATGTGTGTGCAGACAAGAGCCTGGTGACCGGGGAAATTTTTGCGGGCATATTCTAAACCGATCTGCTGTGCCTGTTCCCCGGTCAATCCGTTTTCTGTCACATCTTTTGGGTCGAAGCTAATAATGTAATGATGGGATTTGATTTCGTCATAGGATTCGTTTTTGCGATACAGGGCATTCAGTTCCCGACACTCCATGTCAAAAGTGAACGGGTCACAGTTTATGCCGTCCATGATATATTCTTTGCGTGGAATCAATTCGCCGTTTTCATCAAGCAGCGGTTTGTTCGTATTTTCGTCATACTGGAACATAAGATACCGCTGGGCTTCTCCATAGTCGGCGTTTTTACTCGCTATGTGTTTCAGTATTGCCATGAAAATCTCCTGCCATCTTTAATACTTCATATTTCAGTTCATAAATTCTTGAAACACTCTGTTCGATTGCCTTACGCATTGCCTGTGAATGGATGCCACCGCTGTTGTAGTGTCTTGCAATCTGGTTTAAGTTGCTGCCGATCTTTCCAAACTCTGCAACCAGCTTTTTCAGTTCCGGCAGGTCTGCCACAATCTCATATTTTGCGATTACTTTTTGCTTCATAACCTGTTTCCGGACATACTCTGCCAGTGGGAGGTTTGCGGCTTTTGCGCTTTCAGATATGATTTCATATTCCGTGTCCGTGAGCCGGAGCATGATCTGATGTTTGTGCCGCAGTTCTTTGTCTTTCTTTGGTCTTGCCATTCCATAATTCCTCTCTGAAAAAAATGTATTCATAATATAAGCCGATTAGAGAGTATTAGTGGGAAATGAAAAGGAACTTTTTGTAGAAATATTTTAGGTTCTTTCGTGATGGAGACAATCACGCTGCGACTATTTACAATAGGAGCCAAACTGCATATTTGGAAAATATGCAATAACCGAGGGCATGGGGAGCGGAATCCCCATCAAGGTTGCCGGGTAAGCAAAATCCCCAAAGTGGGTTTTGAGTTACTCAGGCGAAACTTGCCCTTTATGTCAGAACTGAAATAAAGAGCATTATCCAAGAAGTTTTATTACTAAAGAAATATCATGAAAGGCACAGTTTATCGGTAATATCTAAAAAACTTCTCAAATAATAACTCGACTGTTTAGATCAAAGATATATTGCGTACCTTATGTCATTGATAGTCATTCAGATAATTACGATAAAGAATTCCTAAATTTCTATGCTTGATTTTTTTATGCCTGTAAAACATTATTTGAGAAGATTTTCTTAGAAACCGTTAATGAACCATATTTCTATAAATTTTCTGGAATGACGAAACTTCTCGGATAATGCCTTTTGAACAAAATTGCTATGTATAACCTTGGCAGGCCGTCGAGCAGCGATTTTGTTCAATATTTTTTAGTTTACTTATATTTCTTTTATCGACGGTATATAAGATCAAAATGATTAGATAGAGATGGGGTGATACTGATTTCTTAAAAATAGGATTCTGTCTTGACAATCATCTTGCAATGTCTTATACTGTATTTGTTTATATAATACAGTATAAGACGGAGAGACGGTGACGGTTTGGAGATTGTTGTAAGTAATAAGGCAAGTCGTCCTCTGTACGAGCAGATTGTGTCACAGATAAAAACGCAGATTATGAGTGGCGAACTGAAAGCGGGTGAAGCGCTTCCCTCTATCCGCTCCCTGGCAAAATCGCTGCAGATCAGTGTTCTGACCGTGCAGAAGGCATATGACATTCTGCAGGAAGATGGCTTTATTGAGACGACGGCCGGGAAAGGCTGCTATGTATCTGTCCAAAATCAGGACTTCTATTTGGAAGAACAGCAAAAAAAGATAGAGGGCTGTTTCAATGAAGCAATAGAAATAGCCCGTATGAGCGGAATACCGCTTGATAAATTAGTCAGCTTATTAACATTATTGTATGAGGAGGATTAGCGATGGCAAATGCGTTCATGGTATCAGGACTTACCAAAACTTATAAGGATTTTGTTTTGGATCATGTTTCGTTCACCGTTCCCAGTGGCTCCATTGTCGGACTGATTGGAGAAAACGGTGCAGGAAAAAGCACGACAATCAATGCGGCTTTAGGACTGATTCAAAAGGAGGACGGCGTTGTTTCCATTTTAGACAAGGAGGAACTGGATGGGGATATCAAAGAACAGATCGGTGTCGTGTTCGATGGCAGCAATTATCCGGAAATCCTTTCTCCACGGAAATTGAACCGGGTTATGAAAAACATTTACAGGACGTGGGACGAACGGGTATATTTTGGCCTGCTGAAACAGTTTTCCCTGCCGTGCGACAAGCAGATCAAACAGTTTTCAAAAGGAATGAAGATGAAGCTGGCTATTTCTGCTGCATTTTCCCATCATTCCAGGCTGTTAATCCTGGACGAAGCCACCAGCGGCTTAGATCCGGTTGTCAGGGATGATATTCTGGATATGTTGCTGGATTTCGTGCAGGACGAGGAGCATTCCATACTGGTATCCTCCCACATTACCAGTGACCTGGAGAAGATTGCCGATTATATCGTATTTATCCATGAAGGGAAAGTAGTTTTTGAGAAAACCAAAGATGAGCTGACCGAGCGGTATGGCATCATCAAGTGCGGTGCGGCGCAGTTTGATGCGCTGGATAAATCCGATATCATTTCGTACCGCAAAATGGACTATGAATGGCAGATACTGGTTTCAGACCGGGAGAGAATGCAGAAAAAGTATCCGAAGGCCCTGGTTGTCCCGGCAACGATTGATGAAATTATGCTGCTTTATGTAAAGGGGGAAAAGTGATGAAAGGTGTTTTGGTGAAAGATCTCTATATTGCCAGGAGCAATATCCTCGTAACTATCGTTAGCCTGGTTGTTTTGGGCTTTGGGTTATCCTTTTTGTTGGAAACCAGCGCACTTCTGGTTTTAGCCCCGGTTGCCGCCACAACAGCCGCCTTTATCAGTATTACCAGTGACGCAGCTTCCAAATGGAATAAAAATGTTATTACCATGCCGGTATCAAGGAACCAGATCATCGGCGAGAAATTTTTGTTTTATATCCTGCTTGCCGCACTGGGATTGCTTACTGCACTGATTCCCTGTGTTGTCCTTGCGTGTTTCGGTATGGATATAACGCTGCATTCTTTATGTCTGTACGGCTCTATCGGGATAAGCGCTACCCTGTTGGCAGGCGGTATCAGTCTGCCGTGCGCATACTTATTTGACCCGGAAAAATCGCAGATTGTCTTTATGATGTCATTTATGGCATCAACAGGGATTATTACGGGGCTTGTACTTCTTATAAATTTAGTTTTATCCGTAAAGGAAAATATCCTTCTGGCGTTTGGCATTGTGCTTATTATTTCTGTTATCTGGTTTTTTATCTCATACCAGATTGCGGTAAAGGTATATCAGAAACGGGATATTAGTTGATGGGTATACAAAAAGAGTGTGTTAAGGAACAGCCTGTTGCTGACAGTTTTATATATAACGGCAAAATATCATGGCGTTAGTATATCCCCGGAAGACAGCCGTATCAGGGAAAGGGCGCAAAATGGCTTATAAGATATTGATTACTGATGATAATACCCAACTTCTCAAAATGCTGAAAAATATTTTGAAATAAAGATTACACATATTCTTAGATGCTCAAACAGTACCGAGAATTGGGATTTCAATCTGCACAATATAGTCTTCAATCCGGTCTATGACGGTTTCATTGATCCCTTTTTCATAGGAGTAGCCCGACAACGCCAGCCCCCTGCCATGGGCAAATGCAAGGATTTCCTGATACCGCAGTGGGAGCTGGCTAAAATCCCCTTTGTGGAAAGCCCGCAGATATTTTCCTTTTGGCTGTATATGCAGGCCGCTTCCCTGCTCCAGCCGGGGAATTTCAATGAAAAGATTGGTGTAGTCATCGAAATTTCCCTTAAGCAGGCTGGCGACAGGGATCATGGAGCCGTAGGAGGCGTCATGAAGCCGGCCCAGTCCATATCTGGCTGTTTCAGCGGTGATCAATTCTACTTCTCTTTCAAATGTAACATCTTTGTCGATATCTACTGTTACCAGGCACCGTTCTTCTTTTTCCACAATACAGATTTCAGATAAATCCATAGTCAGAAGGGTATCCATGTCCTGCCGGTGGCTGGATAAGGTTTTTTTGACCGCCTGCAGATGCAGAAGCTGTAAGTCCAGTTCTGCGATTTTTTCATCCAAAAGGCATTTCATGTTTTGGGCAGAACGGTTTTTCATGAAGTCCTGAATCTCCGGGATGGATACGTCCAGCTCACGGAGCAGAAGGATGGTTTCCAGTATGGAGCTTTGGTGATAATTATAGCAGCGGTATCCATTTTCCGGATGGATGGCAGCAGGTTTGAAGAGGCCGATCTCATCATACCACATCAGCGTTTTTTTGTTTATGCCGTGAAGTGCTGCGAATTGCCCGATGGTAAGTAATTTGTTTTTTTTATCCATATTTTTTCTCCCGAAAATAATTTGCGATTCCCTATTGACTGTACTGTTACTGTACGGTTTATTATACTGTATAAATCAATTGGATGCAAGACGGAAAGCGGGATTCTGTCCGTTCCTGCTGTCTGCAGCAATTTTAACAGGAGGAAAGCTATGGAAAAACAAAACGTATATGAAAAGCCTGTAACATTAGGAAATATCCTGAAGTTTGCCGTACCCACCATTGCCATGACGGTGTTTATGTCTTTTTATACTATGGTTGACGGTCTGTTCGTGTCGAACCTGATTGGCACCAATGCCCTTTCAGCCATCAATCTGACTGCGCCGGTCATACAGCTTGTCACAGCCATTTCTACCATGCTTGCCACGGGAGGAAGCGCTGTTATTATGAAAAAGATGGGGGAAGGAAAGCGTGAGGAGGCGAAGGAGGACTTTACCTTTCTGATTCTGGTGAATGTGCTGGTTGGGGCGTTCATGTGCGTAGCCGGGTATATGGCAATAGGCCGGATATTCGCGGGGATGAATCTCTCGGCGGATGTGGAAAGGTATTGTGTGGAATATTTAAGCCGTTATCTGCTGTTTACGATCCCCATTCTGTTAATGAATAACTTTACCCTGTATATGATAGCCAGTGAGAAAGCAGCCTTATCCCTGGTCTGTTCTGTGGCGGGCGGTGTTTTAAATATGGCACTTGATTATGTATTGATTGCTGTATTTGATATGGGAATCAGCGGTGCAGCGATTGCAACAGGACTTGGATATTCTGTGACAGCGGTTGTGGGCCTGTTTGTTTTCAGCCGGAAAAAGAGTCTGCTGCATTTCAGGAAACCAGTATTCCGCTTTAAAGTCCTTGCAAATGCTGCCACAAATGGGTGTTCCGAGATGGCGACGGCGCTTGTCACCGGGATCATTACTATGATGTTTAACTGGACGATGCTTCATTATGTCGGGGAGGACGGTGTGGCGGCAGTTACCATCATCATGTATGTGCTGATGTTTGCAAGCTCTCTGTATACAGGATATTCCTATGGGGTTGCGCCCATGCTGAGTTTTTATCATGGGGAACAGAACCATGGAAAACTGAAAAAGCTGGTTGGGATCAGCATGAAAGTGATTGCAGGAATCTCTGTGCTTACGGTTGCAGCTTCCCTTCTGTTGACAAGGCCGCTGGTATCTGTCTTCGCCCGGCCGGATAATCCGGTGTATGATCTGGCAGTAACAGGAAACAGGATATGCACGGCAGCATTGTTTTTTATCGGATTTAATATTTTTGCCAGCGGGATGTTTACTGCATTGTCTAATGGGATTGTTTCGGCCGTCCTTGCATTTTCAAGGTCCTTTGTGTTTATGCTGATTACCATGCTGATACTTCCCCTGGTTTTTGGTGTAAACGGTATCTGGCTGGCAACGCCTGTGGCGGAACTGATGGCGCTTGCCCTGTCTGCCTTTATGTTTTTGAAATATAGAAAGAAATATGGATATTAGGGAAAAATAATTCTCTGTAACATTTCGCGGACATTTGACTGTTATACTATACAAAAAATTCAGCTGTGCCCGTTCGCAAAGACGTCTCCGGCGCTTTCCCGCTGCTGAAGATAACTTTGCCCAGATACGGGCGCTCCCTCAGAACATAGCCTGACAGACCAATTCGAGTGAGCTTGATTTGTCGGTCCGACTGTGTTTTGGCTGAACTTATCATATAAAGATGGAAAAGGAGTATGTGCATGAAAAAGATTTTACTGGTAGAGGACGATGCCCTTTTAAATAAAACGCTGACCTACAACCTGATTTCTGAGGGTTACGATACCGTATCAGCCCTGAATGCAGGCACAGCTGCAGAGTTACTGACGCAGACGGAATATGACCTGGTACTTTTGGATATCAACCTGCCGGACGGCAGCGGCTATGACCTGTGCAGGCTCATAAAACCGGAGAATCCTGACACGCTGGTGATTTTCCTGACGGCCAATGACCAGGAGAGCGACCAGATCCGTGGGTATGAAGTCGGGGCGGTGGATTATATCACCAAGCCCTTTTCCATTGGTGCGCTGCTGCGGAAAATACGGGCAATGTTTGCCATGCTGGAACACCGGGGGCTGGCAAAAGATTTCTATGATGACGGCAGGCTGTTTCTGGACTTTTCAGAACAATCCGCCTCGCTGAATGGTAAATCCCTTACCCTTTCCCCTATGGAGTATAAGATGCTGTATCTGTTCTGCAAAAATCCCAAACAGATCCTGACCAGGCAGCGTCTTTTGGAACGGCTGTGGGATGCGGATGAAAACTATGTGGACGAACACACCCTGACTACCTCCATCAGCCGGATCCGGGGCAAGATTGAGGCAGAAGGTGACACTTACATCAAAACGATTTACGGGATTGGATACCAATGGATGGGAGGCGAGAGAAAATGAGTCTGGGGCGGATCTCTGTAAAAAAGATATTCCTGCTGACATGTGGCGGTATGGCTGCTTCCATGCTGGCCATCTGTGCCGTCCTTTTATGGATGACAGGCGAGATCTGGGTGCTTGCCACCGGCGGGCTGCTGATGATCTGTGCCCTTGCCTGGATGTTCCTTCTGACAGTTGTTTTCAGTAAACGGCTTTCCATATTTACCAGGGAGCTGTGCCAGGCAATGGATCAGATGATAAGCGGAAGCGGAGAGCCTGCGCGTGCCGTGGACAGTGAAACACTCTTTGCCCGTATCAGCTACCGTCTGTCACGGCTGTACGGCATCATGCAGGAGAACCGGCGGAAGGTGGATGAGGAACGGCAGGAGCTGCAGATGCTGGTATCGGACGTTTCCCATCAGGTGAAGACGCCGGTAAGCAACCTGAAAATGGTGACAGACACGCTGCTTTCAAAGTCTGTCACAGAAGAAGAGCGGCGGGAGTTCCTGCAAGGCATCCGGAACCAGACGGACAAGCTGGAATTTCTTTTCCAGGCCCTTGTGAAGACCTCCCGGTTGGAAACTGGGGCGATACGGCTGGAAAAGAAAGACGCCCCTCTGATTGATACGCTGGCGATGGCCTTAAGCGGCATTGTATATGCGGCGGAGAAAAAGAATATTTCCGTTACAGTGGACTGCCCGGAGAATCTTTGCCTTTCCCACGACAGCAAATGGACGGCAGAAGCGGTGTTCAATCTGCTGGACAATGCGGTGAAATATACTCCGGCTGGAGGCGCTATCCGGGTCTTTGTAGAACAATGGGAAATGTATGTAAAACTGAGTGTGTCTGATACTGGCAAGGGTATTTCCGAGAGCAATCAGGCCGCTATTTTCCGGCGCTTCTATCGTGAGGAAGAAGTACACGAACAGCAGGGCGTGGGTATTGGCCTGTATCTGACCCGCGAGATTGTAACACGGCAGGGCGGCTATATCAAGGTAACTTCGAAGCCGGGACAGGGTTCAGAATTTTCTGTCATGCTCCCTACAAGATAACACATGTCGGACGGCCATTTCTGGCTGTCTGACATAATTTTTTCGCAATAGTGTGCCGACAAAGCTGCCAGTGGCAGGTTTTCGGTTGAAATGTCCGATTCTTGTAACATTTCAGCCGTATTTTTTATGCCACTTCGGACATTTCTGTGACATTTGACCTTTATTATGTCTTTATCAATTAAGAAAAGGAGCATTTGATTATGAATGTATTACAAACAATCGACCTGAAAAAGTATTATGGCAGTGAACCCAACATCACCCGTGCCCTGGATGGCGTCAGCCTGTCAGTAGAACAGGGTGAATTTGTGGCAATCGTCGGAACGTCCGGCAGCGGTAAATCCACCCTGCTTAACATGATGGGCGGGCTGGATACGCCCACGTCCGGCAATGTGATTGTCCGTGGGGATGAGCTGGCCAAAAAGAATGACGAGGAGCTGACCATCTTCCGCCGCCGCAACATCGGCTTTATCTTCCAGAACTATAACCTTGTCCCGATCCTGAATGTGTATGAGAACATTGTCCTGCCTGTGGAGCTGGACGGAGATGTGGCAGACAAGAAGTTCATGGACGACATTGTGAGGATGCTGGCGTTGGAAGATAAACTGCAGAATATGCCGAATAACCTTTCCGGCGGACAGCAGCAGCGTGTTGCCATCGCCCGCGCCCTGATCACCAAACCGGCCATCATCCTGGCCGATGAGCCCACCGGAAATTTGGATTCCAAGACCAGCGCCGATGTACTGGGGCTTTTAAAGCGTACCAGCATGGAGTTTAACCAGACCATTGTCATGATTACCCACAACAACGAGATTGCCCAGCTTGCTGACCGGATCGTAAGGATTGAGGACGGCAGGATTGTGGAGTAGGGGGGTGGCAGATCATGACATGGCCTTTTGAGAATGATACCAGCGCTATCATTAAAAAATTAGCGACTGCTCAATTAAAGAAAGAGCGTTTGAAGAAAATTTTTACGGTTACTGCAATTTCATTGGCAACATTTTTGATGGCATCCGTATTGCTTCTGGTTTCTGGAATTATCACAGTGAACCAAAATGGAGGCAATCATATAACAGGGTCCTATCATGCGCTTATTTCCGGCATAGAAAAAGAACCATACCAAAAATTGTCTGATGATGTGCGGGTGGATTTATGCGGATTGATAGCTTCCATTGGCAGTGTGAAATCTGGAAATGACCGCCTTAATATTTCGTATTCCAACAATGATGCACTTACATTAAATGGGCTGTCTGTTGACCAGGGGAAAATGCCAGAGAAAGAGAATGAAATACTGATTGAACAGGAATACTTAATCCGGCAGAAGATAAATGCTAAAATTGGAGATACCATTCGATTGCCAGACCCAAACAACGGCGAAGAAAAATCCTTTCTTATAACAGGATACCTGAAAACAGGGGCGAAAGGCACTGACCGTTCCTTATATGCGGCTATGGTTTCTGAAGAATACTTCTTAGAAATGGATGGATGGGATAACTTTTCACCGGCAGTAATGCTCCGTGTAAATTTAGATGCGGGCTCTGGGGATGTAAAAAACTTAATATCAGAGATAGCGGCTGATGCAGGCTGTAAGGCGGCTCCTTCTTATAATGAAGCGTATCTGAACCTTAGCCAGCCTTCGGCATTGATGGTTCTGGCGGCTGTTGCCGGGCTGGTTGTTATCGTGATCGCTGGTGTTTTGGTTATATACAACATTTTTTATATTTCCATTATCAATTCCATTAAACAATATGGACAGCTCCGCACAATAGGTATGACAGCAAAACAGATTCAAAGGCTTGTTCTCAGAGAGGGGACTTTGCTGATGCTGCCTGCAATTCCTATTGGACTGATTGCGGGAATTGCAGTGGCTTATCTTTTAATTCCACATGGATTTGGGTTATGGAATGTGCTATGGATATGCCCGGTTGTTGTTGCGTTGACCTATGCCACTGTACGCCTGTCCATCAAAAAGCCTGCTAAGATAGCCGCGGCCGTTTCACCTATAGAGGCTTCCCGCTATGAACAAAATAATCAACCGAAAGGTAAACATAGGCAGCACAAGCTAACGCCGGGGTCTTTGGCAGTCAACCAGGTTTTGCGTTATAAGAAAAAGAATATACTGACAGCCGCCTCCCTTGTCCTGACTGGCGTCCTGCTGTTAGGTTTATCCTCTGTCCTTTCTTCTATCAATGCAGAAGATATGTCTTTATCCGGATTTGCAAGAGGACAGTTCGTTTTAAAGATCTCGAATCAGGAGCTGATGGAAAATCCTTTGGAGATTTTGCAGGGTTCAAGCCCTTTTACGGAGGAAGTGGAAAAAGAACTCTCGCAATTATCAGGTGTGCAAAAGATCATGAACGATCAGCACCTCCCAGTTTCCTATGATCTGCAGGCCCTGGAATCAGATGCTGAAATTGTAGGATTTGAGAAAGCAGATATGGCTTTGCTGCAAAGCTGTCTCTTAAATGGAAACCTATCAGATTATGGGCAAATGGCATCTGAGGATCAGATGGTGATTGGCAGGCCGGGTGACTTTGAGAAGTATTTTGGCATTCATCCAAAAGTCGGCTCGTCTGTAACGCTGAAGATTTTTGATGGGCAGCATACGGAGAACCTGGAATTTGAGATTGCGGCAGTCCTTGACGAAAGTAAAATTGGAAATAATGGCGATAAAATAGATATGCTGTTATTGCCGGTTGATTCCATGCAAAAAATCGCACACAGCAATCTAACATATCAGTATGTGATTCGTGTAGAGGATTCTTTTGAACAGCAGGCAGAAAATGAAATAGACCAGATTGTATCAGATAATCCACGACTGAGTGTGGATTCACTTTCTGCTGCGATTGCCCAGAATGAAAACTTCCTGCAGGGGACACAGTTAGCCCTTGCGATAACCATTGTCTTAATTGGCTGTTTTTCTGTGATGAATTTGTTGAATACAACTTTGACGGGAATTATCGTAAGGCGCAGGGAATTTTCTCTCATGCGTTCCGTGGGAATGTCCCAAAAACAATTATCCGTGATGGTCCATAAAGAGGGACTGATCGTAGTCGGCATGGGACTTGTATTATCTGTGATAATTGGTGGAGGAATTGGATATGTTCTTTGCTCATTTTTGAAAAACAGCCTAATGAACTATTTGAATTATCAATTTCCATTTGGTATTACAATCTTGAACTGTGCGATTATTATTTTATGTAGTGTGCTGATTACAACAGGGGCCTTAAAGCAGCAAAGCAAGTCATCCATGATGGAAGCTCTGCGATAATAGAAGGAGGTGGCAGACCATGACATGGCCTTTTGAAAATGACACCGGCGCCGTTATAAAAAAGCTGGCAAAACGGAATTTAAAAACAGATAAAAGCAGGAACATACTCATTATCATAACGATTGCATTAGCTGCCTGCCTGGTCATGGCAACTACCCTGTACTTTTTTGCGTCCCAGCGTGCATCATTAAATGATGCGGCGGGGCGCTATCAGGCAGTCATTGATGAAGTTGACAATGACATGGTCACAAAATTGGCAGATGATGACAGGGTGCAGGTCGGCGTGAGCAACTTATTGGGTTTGGTTTCCTATGGAGATTATAAATTAACCGTCCGTTCCATGGATGAGACACTGATGAAATTAGCAAAATATCCCGATTTGGAGGGGACATTACCGGAATCTATAAATGAAATTGCTGTCACAAAGGCATTTCTTAACAGGGCCGGATTATCTAAGTCCGTAGGTGATACGGTGTCGCTGGATTTAGGGGACGGGGAAAAAGAATACATTTTATGCGGCATTTTGCCTGTGGAAGATTCAAATTATTCTGTATATGTATCGCAGCCCTATATTGAAAATAAGGCCGGTGCGCCGGCTTATTCCGCCTATGTCCGGCTGAATGGGTCTGACGGCTGGTCGAAATCGGCGATACAGGCAGAATTATCGGCATTGTGCGGCGAACTGGGGATACGGCCGGAGAAAATGCAGTTTTCAACCTATTATTTTTCCCTGATTGAGCAGCGGGGCAGCCAATATGTGGCCATAATCGCATTCATCAGCCTTATTGTTGCCCTGCTATGTACCCTTGTTATTTATAGTTTGTTTTATGTGTCCATAACCAGAAAAACAAATGAATACGGAAAGCTGCGGACGATTGGAATAACAGGCAGACAGATGAAACGGATTGTTTTCCGGGAGGGCTTTTCCCTTTCTGTAATAGGGATACCGATTGGAATATTAGCTGGTGCAGCAGCAGGATATATTCTTGTTCCCGACGGTTGGAACACCCTGATGGTATTCGCGATAGCCGCCATCACAGCGTTATTCATGTATCTATGCGTTATGGTTGCTGTAATTAAACCAGCCAGGACTGCAGCCCGTGTTACCCCGATTGAAGCAGTTCGTTATGCGGCTGACCATAACGATGTGGCATTCAGGCAGACAAAATCGCTGCACCGTTCCTTATCAGCGAAAAATTTAGCTTTTCTTAATTTCGCAAGAAACAAAAAGAAAACAGCTTTAACGGTTTTATCATTAGGCGTATGCGGTGTCCTGCTTATGTCAAGCTCTGCATATTTTAATTCGATTGACCCCTTGGCGATGGCGCGCAGAAGTTTTCCTTATGGGGAAATCCGTCTTGAATTAGGCGATTACGGGCCGCAGGCACATGACAGCGAACAATATTTGGAGCTTCAAAAATTAGGCCTCCTTACGGAAGATTTCATGGAATCAATCCGGGGCATAGACGGCGTGGAAGAAGTAAAAACATATCAGGGAACGGTCCTGGATCTCCATATGCCAACGGGAGACCGTGAACCGGTTGTTTCGGAAGGCTTTACCCCGGATTCCGGGAAAATGCTGGAACAATATCTGGTTGAAGGTACGGCAGATTTGCAGGAGCTTCTTAATAACAATGGCATTCTCATTGAAAACGGCCCGCATTGGGAAGAAACATTCGGCTGGGATGTGTCTGTTGGGGACGAGCTTCAGATTGAAGCCGGAGGCCAGACAAGGAAAGTAAAAGTGATGGGAATTGTGGATGCGGATATCCCATACGGCGGATATGATACCCTGTTTATTCCTTTGGAAATGCTGTCAGAAATTGTGCCAGCGGAGAATCTCAACTATCAATTCATCGTAGATACAGACGACAATAAATGGGAGGCAGTAAAAGATGAGATCCAAAAAATAATACCGCGGGCTTCCCGTCTCTATGTCAGCACATTAGACGAGTGGGTCGGGGCATATAGGGACAAACTGTTAAATTACCGTATCCCGGTCTATGTTTTCGTTATGTTCATAGGGGTTTTTGGTATTATCAACCTGCTGAACACCCTTATAACAAATATTTTGACCCGGAAGCGGGAACTGGGCGTTTTGCAGGCGGTTGGCCTGAGCAGTAGACAGCTTTCCAAAATGCTTTTGACCGAGGGGTTGTTTTATACATTTTGGGTACTGCTTATTTCCGTGTCGTTTGGAACCCTTATGGGGCATCTCCTTTGTACGGTCTTTAGCGCAATGAGCCTTTTTGGAAAAGTAAGCTATCATTTTCCGGCGCTTGAAATGTTCAGCTTTTTTCTGTTGATGCTTGCCGTTCAGATGCTTTTCTCATATTTGTCGATCCGGCAGATAAAAAAGCGATCTTTGGTAGACCAGATACGGGAATTATCATAGATATTTTTGAAAATGAGAAATATGGAGTAAGGAGATGATAGATTATGACATGGCCTTTTGAAAATGACACCAGTGCCGTTACCCGCAGGTTATCAAATGCCCGTATTGGACAGAACCGTTTCAGGAACCGTCTGATTGGGATCATTATCTTTATGGCTGCGGCCATTATGGCATTTGTTTCTTCTTATGCTTTTAACATTACAAATGAATATGCGGCATCGACTGCATATCAGGGGATTTTCCAGAACCTTTCAAAGGAGAATATCTCTTTGCTGAAAGAAGATTCCCGTATCCAAAATATGGGCATATACCAGTCTGTCGGTATGACAGAGCAGAAGAACGGCATCACAATGGGTATGGTATGTTCTGATGAAACAACTATGCAGCTCTCCAACATCACACTGGTGGAAGGATGTATGCCCCAGGCGGCGGATGAACTGCTTGTGGAAAAGGGATATATAGAAACCCTGAACCTGAAAGCGGGGATTGGTGACACAATATCCCTTCATTACCGCAATCAGGAAAGCCGCCAGTTAGAAACAAACGATTTCCGGATTACAGGTTTTATTCAGACAACCGCTGAGAATGACAGAGACAGGGTTGCGTATAACGCGATTGTCTCACAGGATTTTGTGCGGGAAAACCCTGCCCTTTCTGCCGGGCCTGCAGCAGCAATGATTTCTGTCCGTGATACTGCCAAATATACAAATCAGGAACTGAAAGACCTGGTACGGACGATTGGTCTGGACTGCGGAATATCTGCAGACAATATTCAGGTAAATAATTTATACATCGACAGTAATAACATGTCAAAAGAGACGGTACTGACGGTTTTACTCGTTGGGCTGGTCCTAATTGGTGTATGTTCCCTGGTCGTCTACAATATATTTTATATTTCCGTGATAAATAATGTAACTTCCTTTGGACAACTGCGCACAATTGGCACTACAAAGAAGCAGATCAAACAGATTATTTCAAGGGAGGGAAATTATCTTGCACTTCATTTTATTCCATTTGGGTGTATTGCAGGTGGAATGCTGTCCTTTCTGATAGACCGGAGCGCTTTTTTGCTGTTTCCTGATATTATAACTTCGTTTTTGTCAGGAATCGTTGTATTTGTCTGTGTAAGGCTGTCTATTTTGAAACCGGCGAGGATTGCCATGTCAGTTTCGCCTGTGGAAGCATTCCGTTATAGCGGTTATAGTGGAACAAAAAAGAGGAAGAAGAGTGGGAAACGTCTTACACCGTTTTCACTTGCAGCAATGAACCTGTCCCGTAACAGGAAGAAAAGCATATTGACCTTTGCTTCGCTGGTCTTGAGCGGAATGCTGTTTGTAGGCATTTCTTCCCTGCTGACTTCCCTTGATCCTGAACAAAGGGCAAAGCAGAGCTTTCCTTATGAGGGAAGCTATGTGGTAGAACTGAACCGGGCGCTGGTCACGCCTACGTTTTCCCTTACGCAGCTGCAGGAAGACAATCTTCTGACAGATGAATTGGAAAGCCATATTTTGTCGATTGAAGGGGTAGATGAAATCATCCGCCAGCAGGAAATATGTGTCAGGATAGATGGAATGGAAACAGCAATCCGGAGTATGAATAGAGAAGATTATAAAGAATTAAAGGACAGAGTAATGGCAGGGGAGCTGCCGGATTGTGACCATACAGGGGAAAACTCCCTTATCATTAACATGGGAAGCCCGGAATTGGAATATCTGCATAAGGACTATGATGTAGGCGATACCGTCACTTTTTCACAGACAGGAGATATTCCGCAAAGCAGCCTTACTTATACAGTATCTGCTGTTATTTTTGACAGAGACAGAGCTGCCAGCTTTATCCTTCCGGCGGGTGAAATGAAACGGATGGTCCCCTATAATGCAAACAGTGCGTTTGTGATTCGGACAAAGACAGACAGTCATGCTGAAATTGAGAGCGAATTACATTCAATGGTTTTGGCAAGCGATACTTTGCGCCTGAAGACATTAAAAGATATGACAATGCAATATAAAAGTGTTTTCAGCACAATTTCCATTGCGGCATATGCACTCTTAGCGGTTATTGTTATGTTCAGTATCATCAACCTGGTCAATACCAGTATGACAAATATCATTTCCAGAAGGAAGGAAATGGGATTGTTCCGGGCAGTTGGTTTAGGCAACAGACAGCTGTATCATATGATAGGCTTTGAAAATGCATTTCAAACGCTTGGCAGTTTTGCCGCCTCCCTTATCTGCGGTCTGGGAATTGGAAAAGCAATTTGCTCTGCTGTGGGGAACGTGCCCGGATTTAGCTTTGTAAATTACACTTTCCCTGCTGTACCGGTTCTCTTATATGTTTTATTGGTTTTTATGCTTCAATTAGCACTTACAAAATGGGCTGGCCTGTATTGTAGAAAAGATAGTGTGGTGGAGCAGCTCCGTGTGACGGAATAGGAGGTGGAGGACATGACATGGCCTTTTGAAAATGACACCGGCGCCATTGTGAAGAAACTGGCGAAGCGCAGCCTCTCAAGCGAGAAACGCCGGAACCTGATGGTGGTGGTCGCCGTCGCTCTGGCGGCGTTCCTGGTTTGCCTGTCAGCGGTCATATCCGTCTCAGTTGCACAGATCCAGCGTAATCAGGTGGCTGATACCTATGAAGCGGTTTTTGACGGCATGGATGAATCCGGGGTTGCGGCTCTGAAGGAGCTGCCGGAGTTTGCCCGCGTGGGTGAATACTATTTACTGGGGCAGGAGCATTCCAAGCAGGGATACAATGCCTCCTATGTGTACTGCGACAGTGACATGGTGTATATTGCCCGCAGCCAGATGGAGCTGGTAAAAGGAGAACTCCCGGCACAGGCAAATGAAGTCGCTGTCAGTGAATATTTTCTTTCCGCTTACGGCTCGAATGCTAAAATTGGTGAGACGGTTCGATTGGATACCGAGAGTTTTCATGGAGACTATACCGTGACCGGAATCCTGTCTAATGTGGGAGAAAAGGAAGCGAATCTATGTGCCGTTGCTGTTTCTAAAGAGGCCTTAACACAGTGGGTCGGATTTGAGCCTTACGGGTACCGTGCCTATGTGCATTTCAAAAATGACAGGCAGTTTGACCAGGAAACCATGGCTGCCCACTGCCGGGAGATTGCTGCGCAGTTTGGCTCTGCGCATGTAGGGATGAACAGCAATTATTTTGCTTCTAATTCAAAGTCTATTGACTTTGTAACCATTTTCGGTATATCCGCCCTCGTGCTTGCCGGCGGATATGTAGTCATCCAGAGTATATTCCGTATTTCTGTGAACGACAAAATACAAAGCTATGGACAGCTCCGTACCATCGGTGCAACACCGAAACAGATCCGGTGCATTGTGAAAAAGGAGAGCCGGAGGCTGGGCGTCATTGGGATCCTGATCGGCATCCTGCTGGGCGTGGGCGGCGGCCTGCTCCTGTTTCCAAAAGGTTTCCATGGGGGGTATTATGGGGCAGCTGTACTTCTGACCGCAGTGGTCTGTTGGGTCATGGTATCTGTCTCGGTTCACAGACCGGTCAAAATAGCTGCCAACATTTCACCGCTGGAGGCAATGCGTTTTTCCGCAGGTCAGGAAAAGGTACACAACAGAAAGAAACACCGGAAACTAAGTCCCGTATCCATGGGATTTGCAAATTTTGGACGCGACCGTAAAAAGTCAGTGAGTATTGCAGTGTCCCTAAGCCTGGGCGGGATCCTTCTTCTGGTGGTATCTTCCATGGTCCTGACACGCTCGCCCCAGCAGGCTGCAAGGCTGTTTTTCCCGGACGGGGATTATAAGATATATCTGTCCTCAGAGCAGCCGGAGGAAAAGGTTATGGCTGCCGGCAATCCGCTGGATGAAGAACTGAAACAGGAAATTCTTTCTGTAGACGGGGTGAGGTCTGTGCTGGTCACCCGCCGGTCCCTGCACGCAAAATTCGGGACCCCTGAAAGTGCCGAAGCCGGTATGTGCGACATGCTGACGGACACAAACCGTATGGATGTGGAAGCGGCACTGGTATCCGGCGCCATGCCGGCGGATGCCCACAGTATCCTTCTGGGCACAAACTATCAGAAGCATCATGCTGATATGGATGTTGGCACTGCCATGGAACTGACCCTGGGCCAGAAAACCGTGACAGTTACCATTTCCGGACTGTTTGACACGGCGAAGGCAGCAAACGGACATGGCGCGCTTGCCATGGATTCCGCAGCCCTGTTCGCGCCAGAAGGCCTGTTTCTTGACCTGCATCCCGAAATCGAAAGCTTTGACTATTCCTGGAGCGTTGCCAGCGACCCGGAAAAAGCAGAGTCTGTGGAAAGCAGCCTGCAGGAGATTGTATCCGGCCGCAGCAATCTTGGACTGGATACCATAGATGCGCACATCGAATATGAGAAAATGCAGAGCAGCATTATTTTTGGCAGCCTGCAGGCTCTTTCCTGGCTGGTCTTCCTGTTTGGTGTCGTCAATCTGATCAATACGACACTTTCCAACCAGATGTCCAGAAAAAAGGAGAACAGTATTCTGCGTTCCATTGGCCTGACCGGGAAGCAGCTATGCCGGATGAATATCATTGAGGGGATGTGCTATGCATTTTTTGCGGCGCTTACAGTCCTGATTCTGGGGCTGCCGCTTTCCGTAGCAGTCTGTGCGGAAGTAAGTAAAAAATCCTTTGCCGGTACAGTTGTCCCATATCAGTTCCCGTTCCTGCAAATGGGGCTGTTCCTCCTTGTGCTGTTTGGCATGGAGGCGATCCTGTCTGTCTGGATGGTTCGCAGGCAGAAAAAGCAATCTCTGATAGATCAGATGCGGGCGATGGAGTGATTCCGATGGAGGGATTGATCGGTTTTTATTCAGCATTTCACAGCAACAGATAAACATTTCACAGCAATCAAATTGTTTTGGCGTTTCCGACAGGCTATAATAAAATGTCTGTCTATGGCAGCGGCAAAAGTATATCTTTTGCCGCTGGCGATATAATGACGAGGAGGTGGCGCATTGATCCGTATTGCAATCTGTGATGATGAAAAACATATGTCTGAGCATATAAGGTCAATGGTCTCTGATTTCTTTCGTAAAAAGAACCGGGAGATCAGCCTCCGTATGTTTTCCAGCGGCGAAGAGCTGCTGAACTACAATGGGCAGATCGACATCCTGTTTCTGGATATCCAGATGAAGGACATGGACGGCATGGAGACGGCAAGGAGACTCAGGGCGGATCAGTTCCGGGGCTTTTTAGTCTTTATTACGGTACTGAAAGAGATGGTGTTCCAGTCTTTTGAGGTACAGGCCTACGATTATCTGGTCAAGCCGGTGGATGATAAGCAGTTTGAAAAGACGATGGACCGCCTTTACGCTTCCATGCAGAACGCCAGCGAAGACAGCCTGCTGGTGCAAAAGGGATATGAGGGGCGCATCATCCCAAAGGATGAGATTGTCTTCTGTGAGATTATAGACCGGAAAATATATCTGAACCTGGCTTCCGGCGAGGTTGTTGATTATTATGAACGGATTGAAAATCTGGAAACAAAGCTGGATAACCGTTTTTACCGGTGCCACAGGAGCTATCTTATCAATCTGAAACATTTAAAAGGCTATAAAAACGGGACGGCCTGTATGGATAATGGCAAGGAGATTCCCGTATCACGGCTGCGGAGCAAGGAGTTCTCCGGCGTTGTTCTACAGTATATGAAGAACATTTGAGAATTTTAGATATGGGGGCTGGTAACATGGCTGAGTACTTAGATTTTTTCAATATATATGTGATAGGCCTCATTGAGGGAACCTTTCAGTTTTATTTTATGGCAAAAATCCTGAAAAAGAAACTTTTGCCCCCGTTTTATTTCCTGTTTGGAGTATGTGCGGTGATTGTCACCCGCTTTCTTTCCGTTGGCACGGTGACCGGCTTCGTGGCGATGGTATTTCTTCTTACGGTATGTGGGATCTTGGTCTGCCATGCGGATTTTAAGTCTTCCCTTCTGTATGCAGCCCTGACAACTGAAATCATGCTGCTCTGCTATGGGATTGTGAAATCTCTGATAGGCCTGTTATACGCATGGCTGCCAAATTTTTTCTATGATACGGCCGGTATTGCGGCTATGCTGACCAGTGAGGCTGCGTCACTTTTGCTGACAGGGGTTTGCTATTATATGGTGTATCGCTATTTTTCCGACTATACCGCATCGGAAATGCAGCAAATGTTTCTGGTTTTCATTCCGGTCCTGATGATCTTTATTATGAGTGAGTACATTAATACGCTTTCATTTGATTACCAGTTTGTAGTCTTAGAGGAGGATGGATCTTTCGAGTATCTGCTGAGTCACTGGCAGCTGCTTGCAATGCATCTTTTGGGACTTTTAAGCTTGTTCTGCATTCTGTTCTCTTATAAGAAGCTGCAGCAGAATTTCCGTCTCAGCACTGAAATTTCACTGCTGGAACAGGAAGAACATTCCCTGAACCAGTATGTGGAGGAAGCGAAGACACGTTACGATGAAACAAAGTCCTTCCGCCATGACATCAGGAACCACATCGCAGTGGTGAAAAATCTTCTGCAGAGCGGGAAACTGGAAGAAGCGGTAAGCTATATGGAAGATATGGACGATATGGCGGAAAAAATGTCATTCCCCTGCAGTACCAATAACCCGGTAGTGGATATTTTGGTGGGAAACAAGCTGGGGATTGCCAAAAGCATGGGGATCGATGTGGACTGTTCCCTCCTTCTGCCATATCCCTGCAGCCTTAAGGACATTGATATCTGCATTATCCTGTCAAATGCACTGGACAATGCGATTCAGGCAGTAAAAAGGCTGGATGCCGGTATGGAAAAATATATCCATGTGTCCGGGCGTATCCAGGGAGATTTCCTTATGATGGAAATAGAAAACAGCTTCCATGAGAAAGGCGCGTTCAAAAAAGGGACAGGCCTGTCAAACGTAAAGAAGGTGGCTGAAAAATATGGCGGCGCCATGAGTATAGAGGCACAGGAGAATAAATTTGTCCTCCATGTGCTGCTGATCATTTCACAGCACCCAGAAGGTATCCCACAGCAAATGGATTAACGCGTTACTTTCTACAGCCGAAAAAAGAAAAAGGAAGCTGTCTGTAGGGGCGGCTGCCTGACAATATCAAATTGAAGGAGGAACGTGCTTATGGCAATGCAGGTGAATGGAAACTATGAACATTCCAGAACCGACTACGCAGAAAGGGTGAAGGAAAAACAGGCCGCCGAGAGGGCGAAGGAAGCAAAGGAAGCCGAGAAGGCTGCAGAGGAGAAAAAATCCGGCAGGCTGTCCGAACCACAGGACGAATACATCAGCAGTGAAAAGTCGGGAAAAAAGCCTACGGGACTGTACCGGGTAGGCCAGGACGAGAACGGCAACCGGAAAATCTTTTTTGATGACCCGAAAGCTGACCATGCAGATGGAAAGGATGACCGTTCCGGGGAAGGCGAAGATGGAAAAGGGCCGAAGGTAAGCGGGGGCGGCCAGGGAAAGCCGGCGGAGAAATGTGTCACGAATACCGATAAGGTTGACAGGGAAATCAAGAAGCTGAAAGAGAAAAAGCAACAGTTGGAACAGCAGATCCAGTCAGCTTCCGGAGATGAAACACCCTTCGGGCATCCCTCTATGCCATCCGGCAATAATAAGGAAAAGAAAATCCGGGAACTGGAGAAAAAGCTGGCGCAGGTAGAAAACGAGTTAAGCCAGAAAGACAATGATACCTACAGGCGGCAGAATGCTTCTGTATCTGAAGTATCAGAATAAAAGAGATTTGGATTTTTAGTGTGGTATCAATACCGGGAGATGGTGGCAAATGCGCACTGTTTTCCGGTATTTTTGAAATGGCAGCATCATTCATGACAATACATTACAATAAAATCTTCTTTTAGATTTTATTGTAGAAGACTCGCGAAGCGTGGATTCTATTGTATGAATTTCTTAAAAAGTATTGTGGCAGGAAGAATTCAAAGGAGGGACTTTTTATGCATACGAAAACAATGGAAGGCCTTGCAGGGGCAAGTATGAATATGAAGTTACTGAATACGCCTTTCCGCGTCTATAAAGACGCAGAGCGGAGAGGTGATACAGCCGTTATGGAACGGGCAATGGGATATGTCGGTGAATTTGCGGATAAAGCGGAGGATTATCAGAAGAAAGCCGAAAAAGGAATGGAGGAGGATGCAAAGGAAGCGAGGGAAAAAGCGAAGACGGAGCAGGAAAATGCCATCAGGAAGCGCAAGGAAGAGCGCGAGGAGCTGGAAAAGAGGATAGCGGAAAGCCGGAAAGAGGATACGGATACCGTCAGCATCAGCGAAAATGGGAAGGCCGCATTGGACGGAAAGACCGATTCGGTTCAGACTGGTGCAGACAACGGCATCCCTGTGGAAGAGACAGCGGATGCTATTAAGATGGAACCTGTAATCTATACGAAAATCGGGGAAGCCTCGAAATCGGAATCTGGCATAAATATTTCTGTTTCAGTATAGATGCTGTCATCGGGTTGTTTTGAATGATAAAAGATAATCCCTGGCAGCGAAGCTGCCAGGGTGCCTGATTACCAGTAAAATGGGGACATATCTGCGGTGAGAAACGCTGACATTAAGAAAGCGCAGTCACCAATGGTATTCGTATTAGGTGGAGATAAACGGTTGGAATGGATCCGGCCGTTTGGATTGTTTAGATTGGAGAAGAAAATGAATAAGAAAAAGTGGACCCGTATCGTGTCGATTTATTCGGTGATATATACAGCAATTACATTGTTAAGCAGCGTTTTGTATCTTTGTAACGGCGTATATGAAGACCCAAGCGGTAACTGGCACGAATTAGACAGGGCTATGATTCTCCTGATCGGGATAGCAGCATTTGAGTTATGTACGAATCTGCCTGTTAAGCCTTTGGCTCTCAGATATTTGATTGCGTATATTCCCTCTCAGATGTTGGCGTTCGCCTATGTCTGGTTCAGCGGACTGCGGGAACCTTTGGCGAAAACTGCATACAGAGATATTTGGATTAACTTTACGGGTCTTTTTGTGCTGTTATGTATCATCAATACTGTCGTTTATGTTTTTAAGAAAAAAAGAGGACAGGAAGGAAAAGGGAAAAAGGAATGACAGAGGCTGTTCATAAATTTATTCCGATTTTTGTAGGATTACTTCTTATACTGCGCGGTTTGCTTTGGATTGTCGATGGAAAAAATGGAAACAGGAGAAGCTGTTTCTTTGGCATAGCAGCCATTGTGGTAGGAATCATCATGTTCGTAACCGTGTTTTTTCAGGTTCTGTAAAGCGGGACAAAAATTCAGAAAGTTCTGAATTTTTGTAATCATTAGAGAGGAGAATGGCCATGAGTAAATATAACGCTTTGTGGGAATATGTGCAGAAAAGCGGAAAAGAATCTTTTCAGTTGACTTTTGAGGAGATCCAGGAGATTGCAGGGATACCGATTGACCACTCTTTCCTGAAATATAAGAAAGAGCTTGTGGAATATGGCTGGGAGGTCGGAAAAATATCCATGAAAGAGCAGACAGTATTCTTTCATAAGGATGGCTGATTACCTCCGTTTTCTGGGAAACACAAATTACAACCGGTATCCTGGGAGGTAATCATATGGCGGATATGCTTGTTAAACTATACAATATACCCCATTCACATGATATAGAAGAAAGTTTATTGAAAAGTGGCATCAGAATCAAAAAAGCATTGGCGCCTGACAGGAGCAGGATTATCGCTTTCGCCAGGACATGTGCAAAAGATGATTATTCAGATGAAGTACAGGCCGCTTTTTCTAATAACCCTGTCACCTGTTATATTGTGACCAGAGAAAAGGAACTTATCGGTTTCGCATGTTATGAGGCGACAGCCAGAAATTTTTTCGGCCCTATGGCTGTGTTGGAAAGTGAAAGAAAAAAGGGTGTAGGAAGAGCCTTGCTGTTTAAGTCTCTGGAATCCATGCGGGAACTTGGCTATGCGTATGCCATTATTGGATGGCCCACAAACTCTGCCGTCAGCTTTTATAAAAAATGTGTGGGCGCAATTATGATTGATGAAAAATCTTTTGGTGTATATAAACGAATGATTGAGATTGATGAATAAAGCAAGGAGCCTTCGTAATGGAAAGCTTCACCGATGCATTGAATCAAAGAAATTTAGAGAAAATCAGGGTATGGAGGCTTGTTCTATGTTAAAGAAGCTGAACGGAATTTTGAATATACTGATTTGCTCATTTATTGGAGCTTTTGCAGGGTATGTAATCTATGTATGTCTGGATTACAGGACGCATCCTGGGTTATATGATATGCAATCGGCACCATGGTACACAGGCATTTTGTATTATGGCATATATACGATTGTTCCTTTGATAATAGCCATTATCCTAAAGCTGTTCCTTTGGAGAAAGTTAAAACAGCAAAAGAAAGAAGAATGAAAAGAGGAAACATCTATGCTCAATGCAGGAAGCAGAATAGTAAATAATTGGATATATCCACTTGACAATGGGTATGTGCTGATTGATACAGGGTATGAAAGCGGATTTGCACTTTTTAAAAAGCAACTGGCAAAGATGCAAATATCCCCTCAACAGATACGATATATTTTTTTGACACACGCTCACGATGACCACGCAGGTTATCTGAATGAAGTACTTTCGGAATGCCCTGACCTCCAAATCGTTATGAGCGACAAAGCATTAGAAAGATTATATAGAGGGCAAAACTCTTTTCATGGCGGTTGCACAACTAAGATTGCCTTGTTCTTTTGTTATTTAATGAAGTTCGTTGGCAAAGGTAAGCATTTGTTTCCCTCAATAAAGCAAGAATATCAATGTAGATGTATTCAAGTGACCGAACAAAACCGTAAGCAAGTGGAACTTTTACTGCAAGGAAAAATTATTGATACTCCCGGTCATACCGCCGATTCTATCTCTCTTTTGCTAAATGACGGCTCTCTATTCTGCGGTGATGCTGCTATGAATGGTTTGCCAAGTTTACACAGAATAACCATTTGGGCAGAGGACAAAACGGCTTTTCTGCAATCATGGGAGACAATCATTGCCGTTAGACCGAATCTGATATATCCGGGACATGGCAGGCCGTTTGCATATGGTGATCTTAAAAAAAATCTAAATCGGGCAAAAAGTATGGAATTGTTACCGATTCAATAACTTCCAGTTTATCGGGAGTTTGCCGAGAATGAGAAATCGGAATTGCTGTAAGATTTTCGTACTGCAAGGAGAAATTGTGATGGCGAGATACACAAATAAGTTGAAACTCACATTATGGGTTTCTGTTGTATATGTTTTATCGTTTATATGCTATGTACCTACATTGCTAGAACAAAACGGAATTATTATTCCCAATATATTGTTATACGTAAAATACTTATATGTGTGCATCCCCTCGATAGCTGCTGTTTTTCTGCTGATTTGCGAGCAGAATGTCAAGGTGTACTTTTTACAGATGTTTTCAGGGAAGATAACGGCCAAACATGTTTTGATATGGGCTGTATGTATGGCTGCGGGGATATTCTGTTCTTATTGCTATTCGCTTATAACGGGAGTGAACGTAAATATTTATTTGTCATCAGCATCACTATTGGCAAACTGTATATATCTGCTGATAACAGCACTTGTTGAAGAAATAGCATGGCGGGGATTTTTGCTTGAACGGTCGCCTTTTAAGAAAAAAATCATCAGCGTTATATTTGTTGGCGCTGTTTGGGCAGTGTGGCATATGCCAATGTGGATAATCAGAAATTCATTAAGTTTTGGACAGATTGTTTGGCTCTGTATATGGACAGTAATTGTTTCTGTCGGTTTGGGAATGACCTATTACCAATGCAGAAATATTCTGCTTACTACTATGATACACGCAGCCTTTAATATCTGCTATTTGGCACCAATGCAATATAATGTTGTTATATTGGCAATTGTAATTTCTGCTGGCACTCTGTTATATAAAAAATCGGCAAAAAAGTTTTTTGATTGACAAATTCCATTTGACAGGAAGTTGCATATGAAAAAGAAATTGGTGCTGATGGAGGTAGCTATATATGGAAAGAAACATAAAATGCAAACCAACTAATTTATGCATGATAATCTTCATGCTTTGCTTGTCTGTAAGGTTTGTGGAATACTTTCTAATTGAAACAGACAAAACAGCTATTGGAGAAAATGTGCTCCATAAAGTTGTTGGGATTATCTTATTGGCGCTGGTATTGAAAAAGGTAAATCATACATGGGGTGATATCGGATTTCAAAAAAACGGCTTGGTAAGCGGTATTTTGAAAGGCTTGTTATTGGGAACCGTTTGCTTTGCCGTTTCGTTTGGGTTGGAATTGGCAATTTCAGTTCTGCAAGGCAATCCTGCGCATTTGGAAATCTATATCAGCAGTTTTTCTTTAACCGGCTCGCAGATCAAAAATACGGATTTTGTTTTCTTTCTGTTATGCGTACTGTTCAATGTTATCAACGTATGGATGGAGGAAGGTGTTTTTCGCGGTCTGTTTATTAAAACGTTTTCTGAAACAAAGCCATTTATGCAGGCGAATTTTATTGCCGCGTTTCTATTTGGTATCTGGCACATTGTAATGCCGATCAGAAGCTATGTGAATGGCGAAATGTCATTTGCGGCAATGCTTCTGATGGCCATCGGTTATATTATCCTTGCCGGAATTATGGGAATCAAATGGGGGCTTCTTTACCGCATTACGGGAAATCTGTGGGCAGGGCTTGGCGACCATTTGTTCAATAATACCGTTGCGACTAATATGCTGCATGTAGTTTCGCAAAATGGCGCAGACGAATTACAAATCGTCCGTATTTTGGTTGCACAGATTATTTCTTTCGTTTTTGTGTTGATGGTTTATTATTACAAGAACAGAAACGGAAACTGATAATTAAAATTTACTAATACGAGGAGATTTGAATGATGAAAAGGAATTTATCACTGAGTTAAATAAAACGATAAATTTTTGATTGTAGAACGAGGAGGAGAAATTCAATGGACGATTTAAAAGAATTAGGGAAACTGATGAAAGAACACCCTGTCATAATTGTTGTAACATTAGCGGCGATGGTTGTAGGCGCAATTTTTGGAGCGGTCGCGTTTTACCAGGGGTGGTTAGGATGAAGGAAGCAGCAAACAGGGGAAAAGGAAAAACGCTCCTGATTTCAGCCGGCATAGAAATCATGCTGATTATCTGCATTATAGCAGCGAATCTAAATCCAACGCCCATACTATATTTTATTTTTTACAATCTCCTGTATGGGCTGGTATTCAGCCTTTTGATTCCGCTGTACTGTTTGTATAAGGAAAATGGAGTACCGGCTTCTGGCAGAGTATTAGCAGAAGTCGGTTTCAAAAAGCCGGGCATACGGCAATGGGTTGTTTTGGCTGCCTTTGTGGTATTTTCCGTTGGAGGGCAGCTTATCCCAAAGATGGCTGTCGGTGAGCAGATCCCCTGGCGCTTGCTGCCTATGGGAATTGTGCCGCTGATTATGACCACGTTTTTTGAGGAATTTTTATTCCGCGGATTTGTGCAGAGCCGGATCGACCAGCAATTTGGATGGGTACCTGCAATTCTGGTTTCCGGGGCAATGTTCTCCCTTTACCATTTGGGCTATCCGGGATTCCGCACCTGGGAGGACATTCTTCTGCTGTTTGCAGTAGGGGCCGGATTTGCGGCTGCATACAAGCTATCTGGTAATAACCTGATGGTATCCTTCTTTGTGAACCTGCCGAATGCTTTTGTTACTTATATGCTGAAATATGAGCAGTTCCCCGTTATGCGTGGCAGTTCCACCATAGCGGCAGCTGTCACACTGGTGTTTATTGGGTTGATCCTTTTATTATATCGAAATGCAGATCAAAGGAGGCAATAGAATATGGAACTTGTAAAACTGACACACGAAAATCTTGATAGGGAGCATATCTGCTGTGCGATCTCCAATAACAAAGATATTCAGGTCATGTCCAAAAAGAACTGGCTGAAAGACAGGCTGGACGAAGGGCTTGTATTCTTGAAAGGCAATGTCCGGGGGAAATGCTTCATTGAGTATATCCCTGCGGAATACGCATGGGTGCCCATCGAGGCGGAGGGCTACATGTATATTGACTGTCTGTGGATATCCGGGCAGTTCAAGGGGCATGGATATTCGAACCTGTTGCTGGATGCATGTATCAAGGACAGTAAAGAGAAAGGGAAAAAGGGTCTTGTGATCCTGTCCTCCAAAAAGAAAATGGGGTTCCTTTCTGACCCAAAGTATATGGGGTATAAAGGCTTTCGGACAGCGGATACGGCGGAGCCTTATTTTGAGCTGATGTATCTGCCCTTTGAGGAGGACTCTTCCCTTCCCCGTTTCCGGGACAGCGTGGGCAGGCGTAAAAGTATGCCGGAAGGATTTGTATTGTATTACACAAACCAATGCCCCTTTACGGCAAAGTATGTACCGATACTGGAGGAGATGGCAAAGGCCAGGAACGCTGTGTTCCAGTCCGTACATATTCAGACCAGAGAGGATGCACAAAGGTGTCCCTCGCCCTTTACAACCTTTTCCCTTTTCTATGACGGGCAGTTTGTGACACATGAAATCCTGTCGGAGAAGAAATTTGATAAAATTTTAACAGATAAAGGAGTGTGAAAAATGATTCGATTAGTCAGACCAACAGAAGCGATGAAAGAACAGGCCATAGAGTTCAGACAGGAATTTTTTGAACATGGAGAATTTGTCATCAACGGAAGTGAATTATTTGATAAAACGGATGATTACACAGAATGGTGCAGATCCATAGACGCAAATACGAAAGAAGAGACCGTTAATCCGAATTGGGTCATAACAGACACATTCTTTGCCGTTGATGATCAGGATAGAATTGTGGGAATCATTGATTTAAGGCATACGCTGAACGATTTTCTGAAGGATCTCGGCCATTGCGGTTACAGCGTCCGACCGTCAGAAAGAAGAAAAGGCTTCGCTACGGAAATGCTGCGGCAGTTATTGGAGGCTGCCAAAAAGGCCGGTATGAACGAACTGTATCTTTCTGTGGAAAGGAAGAATGAGCCTTCGGTTAAAACAATCACCCGGAATGGCGGAGTCTATGAGCGCAGCTTTGAAATTGATGGAGAACAGGCGGATATTTACAGGATCGCCCTGTCGGAATAGCCATACTGGTACAACGGATACGGCAGAGCTGCAAGCTGCCTGGGGGGAAGAATGATAGGATTAAAAAGAGGAAGCGTAGAGCTTTCATCCCATCAGGAGGAATGGGATAAAAATGCCGAAAATGTAATTTTGGAATTGAAGAAACTTTTCGGAAATGCCGCTGTTGATATCCAGCATGTGGGAAGCACTGCGATTCATTCCATTTATGCAAAACCAATTATTGACATTGTGATTGGCCTCCGTGATTTGAATGATATTTCACTTTATATGCAACTGTTGGAAGAACACGGTTTTATTTTTCGAGGTGAAGATGTTGCCGGGCAAATGCTATTTGTAATGGGTGATTTTGAAAAAGATATGCGCACACATCATATCCATGCAGTCAAATGGAATGGGACAGAATGGAAGAACTATATCAATTTTCGGGATTACATGAATTGCAATCCTGATAAAGCCATGCGATATGATGCCTGTAAGAAAAAACTGGCATTACAATTTCCAGATGACCGAAGAAGCTATACGGAAGGCAAGCAGGAATGCATAGAATGCTTGCTGAAAGAAGCATATGTATGGAGACAGCGGCAGGATACATAGAGAACACAAAGAGACGATGAAGGAGGTAAAAAACAATGCGTCATATTTATATTCGAGGAATCATTGGACTAATCTGGCTGGTTGCAGCCATTGTATGTGGGATATCGGGGAACTTCCCGATGATGGGGCTTTACATAGTTTTAGCAGGTGCCTTCCTGTATTCCGCATATACCATATGGAAAAAAGAAAAGGACGGCAAAGGAGGGAGGTAAGATGGGAGAAGCGCTCCTGACTGTGAAAAGCTTAAGTGCATGGTACAGCAACGAGAAAATGATACTTTCGGATTTTTCTTTTGCGCTGGCTGAGCATGAAGTGGCAGGATTGATCGGGCTGAACGGGGCCGGAAAGACCACATTTCTGAAGGTACTTTCCGGACTGCTCCCTACCTTCCGTTCAGAGGGTATCTGCTTTTGCGGCTCCCCTGTGGACTTCCGGGATCGGGATTTTAAGCTCTGCCGCTATACGGTGTTTGCCGAGGACAATTCTTTCTCGTATTTTACTTTCCGGGAATACCTGGCCTATGTATGCGCCGCCTATGGGAAAGAGGTGCCGGATGTGTCGGAGCTGACACAGGGCTTCCATTTTGAAGGGTATACAGATACCCTGTTAAGAGAGCTGTCAACCGGAAACCGGAAAAAGGCATTCCTGATCACGGCGTTTGCCCTGAAACCCAGACTGCTCCTTCTGGATGAGCCGGTCAACGGGCTGGACTTCCAGAGCACGGAATACCTATATGAGCAGATTTCGGGGTATAAGGAGCATGGAACCGTGCTGTTTTCCTCCCACATCCTGGAGAGCATCACGCTGACTTCTGACCGGGTATTTGTCCTGGAGGACGGCAGGATCCGGCAGACGTTTGAACGCGGGCAGATCAATGCCGAAGATATCCGGGAGGCTCTGCATGATGAAAATGACAGGTAAAGCCTTTGCCAAAAAGCTGTTTGGGGCAAAATATGAGCGGTTGCCGCGGACTCTTTTCATGGATGTAATTGTATTTTGGGGACTGTACATTGCCGGTTTTCAGGTGCAGATTGCATCGTTTGTCCGGGTTCTGATGATCAGCGCCTTTACTGCAGGTGTGATGTGGCAGGCCCTTTCTTCTAAGGATAACGCGGTGGAGCTTACGGCTATGCTGATGCTGCCGCATCAACGCCGGGAGTTTGTTTTCTCCTATGTGGGGATGCTGGGCGCCTATACGGTTCTCACAAAGACAGGGCTGCTTTTCGCGGTCCTGCTGGCCGTTTCTGCCTGGAAGCCGGTAGAACTCGTGGGAATGATTCTCTGCATGATCCATGCGGTCCTTATGGCTGCCGCGGTTTATTCCGTGAGAAAATACTGGTATGTGGGTGGACTCTGGGCGGCTGTCATTGTGGTTGCCATTCTGCTTTTGGGAAGCAGGACATGGTTTTATCTGTTGATACTTGTGAATGGTCTGTTTGCTGTTTTGATTTTATGGAGAGCAGATGGGTACGTTTTTTATCAGAAGGAGAGTAAGAAACACCATGCGGTCCGGCAGAGGAAGCGGGCTTCCCTGTGGCGGTATTTTTTCCGGTATCTGAGCTGCCATAAGAATTATCTGCTCAATACCGCTGTGATGTGGTGCGTAGCCCTTGTACTGCCCTGTTTCTTAAGGGAAATGGCCGGTCTGTCCGTGATTCCGGTGGGTTTTGCGATTCTATCCTTAAATACGCCCATCTGTATCCTGCTGTCCTGTGACCCTGATCTGGAGCAGGCAGTCCGTTTCCTGCCCGGACAGAAACAGCGCTTTTGCATCCCATACTGCCTGTTTATCTTCCTTTGTAATATGGCTGCAGATGTGATATTCCTCTTAAGCTGGCAGATACAAAACGGCGGTATTACTGTCCTGATGATTGCTGGGGCTGTTTTCTTTGCTATGCAGAGTGCGGTGCTGTCTGTGCTGCTGGAGTGGTTTTATCCCATCCGGGGCTGGAAGATTGAAAGCGACCTGTGGCACCATCCACGAAAATACGTGGTTCCAGTGGTAATGCTCCTGCTTGCGGGAGCTGCCTCGGCTTGGCCGGTACTGTTATATGTCCTATTGGTTTTGCTGGTTGTGGAAATTGCAATTTTACTTTTTATATGTCGGAGGCATCCGAAGTGATGGATAAAAAATGAGTGAAAAAAAGATATTATATGTTGAAGATGATTTAAGCCTGATTGAAGGCCTGAAATATTCATTGGAGAAGAATGGTTTTCTGGTAGATAACGCCCGCACCGTAAAGGAGGCGTATCAATTCTTCCAGGCAGGCCGATATGACCTTTTACTGCTGGATGTCACGCTGCCGGATGGGACAGGCTTTGATATTTGTAAAGAAGTACGGAAGACTTCTGCTGTCCCGATTATTTACCTGACCGCTTCGGATGAAGAGATCAGTATTATAAGAGGGCTGGACATGGGTGGGGATGACTACGTTACCAAACCTTTTAAACTGGGAGAGGTCCTTTCGAGGATCAACGCATTGCTGCGCCGCTTTGCACAATTTAATAAGAGCGATATGATTCTGGAATCCAATGGAATCAGGATTGATATGTCGGAGCGGGTCTGTTGGAAGGGAGAAACAGAACTGCCACTGACATTGGTGGAATATAAGCTGCTCTGCCTGTTTCTGAAGAATCCAGGGCGCATTCTGCCAAGGGAGATGATCTTAGACCGCCTTTGGGATGGGAACGGCAGTTATGTGGATGACAATACCCTTTCTGTCTATATCCGCAGGCTGCGGCGGAAAATCGAAGATGACCCTAATGTCCCCACAAAGCTCCTGACAGAAATCGGGTTTGGATATAAATGGGCTGGAGAGTAAGGCGATATGAAAAGAATGGGAAAAGAAACAAGGAGGATGCTGTGTTGGCTGTTTGCCATCTGCATGGCTGCGGCGGTAGGCATGGCCATCCTTTTATCTTATATGACAAATGATTTCCAGAAAACAATGGTGGAACATGATTATGGGATGGCAGGGTATTTGGTAAACCACCCGGACTCAAATGTAGCAGCCGCATTTACAAAAGACAAAACGGACTCTGACCTGAAGGCCGGGAAGCAGGTTCTTAAGGAAGCAGGCTACCATGAAAATACAGATCCCAGGATGGTTCCTGCTGTCGCCGCTTACCAGAAGCGTACCGCCGTTATGCTCGGTGGTATGCTTTTTAGCGTTTTTGCGGCCGTTTTTTTGACAGTCTGGATTTATATCCGGAGACAAAGGAAGGCGCTTGCAAAGGCAGATACCGTGATTACCCGGTTCCTGGAGGGGGATACGGGCCAGAGGATTGACAGTGAGGAAACAGGGGACTGGTACAGCCTGTTCCACAGGATCAATGAGCTTGCCGCCATCCTCTCTGCCCAGGCAGAGCATGAAAAACAGACACGCATATTTCTGCAGGATATGATATCAGATGTTTCCCATCAGTTAAAGACACCCCTGGCAGCGCTTAAGATGTATGATGAGATTATGGCGCAGGAGGGTACGGACAGCGAAACAATCCATGCATTCAGCCAGAAATCCCTGCGGGAAATACGCCGGGTGGAGGATGTAGTCTATACGCTCTTAAAAATAGCCAGGCTGGACGCAGGCGTGGTCAGGATGGAAAAAGAGGAGGAAAACATTGAAATGCTCCTGCGTGACGTGACGGAACGCTTTGAGACACTGGCCGCCCAGGAAGAGAAGGAGATTGTGTTGTCCGGAAATCACGATGTCTCCCTTTATTGTGATGCCCTCTGGATGTCGGAAGCTTTGGGGAATGTGGTAAAAAATGCGCTTGAGCATACTGGCAGAGGCGGGAAAATAGTGGTCAGCTGGGAGAGGACGCCGCTTCTTACGAACATTATGGTGGAGGACAACGGGAAAGGAATCCACCAGGAGGATATCCATAATATCTTCAAACGGTTTTACCGGAGCCGTTTTTCTCAGGATACCCATGGGATTGGCTTGGGGCTGCCACTGGCAAAGTCCATTGTGGAAGCCCATCAGGGGACTGTTTCCGTAACCAGCAAGGTCGGGCAGGGCAGCAGATTCGTCTTAAGCTTTTTCCAGCTTACAAAAGAGTAAGATGAAATTCATGTGAGAGTAAGACCCATCGGGTATGCTAGTTCCCGAAAGGCAGGTAATGATTATGAATATTCTTGAAGTACAGAATCTATGTAAGACCTATGGAAAAGGGGAAGCGCAAGTTCGGGCACTTGACAATGTTTCCTTCTCCGTGGGCAAAGGGGAATTTATCGCAATCGTAGGCGAATCCGGTTCCGGGAAAAGCACACTGTTAAATGTGGTGGGGGCCTTGGATAACCCGACCTCCGGAAAAGTGCTGATTGACGGGAAGGACATTTTTTCCATGCCTGAAAAAAAGCTTACGGTATTCCGCCGCCAGAATATCGGGTTTATCTTCCAGTCCTTTAACCTTATACCGGAATTGAATGTAGAGCAGAACATCACATTCCCCCTGCTGCTGGATTACCAGAAGCCGGACCAGAAGTATGTGGAGGAGCTGCTTGGAATCCTGGGCTTAAAAGAACGCAGGAAGCACCTCCCCAGCCAGCTGAGCGGCGGCCAGCAGCAGAGGGTGGCAATCGGCAGGGCCCTGGCTGCCCGCCCTGCAATCATCATGGCGGACGAGCCAACCGGAAACCTGGACTCTAAAAACAGCCAGGAGGTCATCACCCTTTTAAAATCTATGTCGGCGAAATACAGACAGACAATCCTTATGATTACCCACAATGAGAACCATGCGGATGCAACAGACCGGGTGCTGCGCATGACGGACGGCAGGCTAAGGGATTTGGGGGTGGCAGCGAGATGAAAAGTTATCTTGGGCTGATACCCCAGTATGAAAGGGTACACCGCAAAAACAACCGGATATCCATATTGTGCATTATGCTTTCCGTATGTCTTGTGATGGCGATTTTCAGTATGGCGGATATGGCGATGCGCTCCCAGAAAAATTATTTTATCAAGACCAATGGCGAATACCATGCAGCGCTCCATGATGTGGATGAGGAGACGGCACAACTGGTATCGGCAAGGGTTGATGTGGCTTTATCAGGATGGGTCTACCAGGGCAGTACGGGGATGTTATCCGGCAAGACCGTCAGCTTTGTAGGGGCAGATGAAAAAACAATGGAATCCCTGACTGAAATGAATATGACGGACGGGGTATACCCTTCCCTGCCGGACGAGGCATTGCTGAATGAAAGCGCCATGGAGCAGTTGGGCCTGTCAATTGGCGATAACATGACGGTCACGGTTCCGGACGGCTCACAAAAACAATACCGGATTACCGGGACCCTTGCGGATATGGGTTCCATGCTGAAAGCGGATATCTGCGGGATGGCGCTGAGTGAGGATGGCTTCCTTGCCATTGCAGATGAAAATGCAGCAGACGGAACCACCTACCGTATCCAGTTTAAGGATGGCGCCCATATCCAGGAGGCCATAAAGGAAATCAAGGCTCAGTTTGGCCTTTCTGACGGCCAGATTTCAGAAAATACCGCTTTATTAGGCCTGATGGGACAAAGCGAGAGCAATATCATGCAGGCTCTCTATCTGATTGCGGCAATCCTTGTTTTCCTTGTCCTGATTGCGGGGACGGTGATGATCTCTGCAAGCTTTAACACCAATGTATTGGAGAGGACACAGTTTTATGGGCTGCTGCGCTGCCTTGGGGCATCCAGGAAACAGGTAAAGCATTTTGTAATTCTGCAGGGGCTAAGACAGAGCGCGAAGGGGGTCCCCATCGGCCTGCTGGCAGGCCAGATTGTGACATGGGCTGCCTGTCTGCTGCTGAGGTCCATCAGCGGGGACCGTTTTTCAGAGGTCCCGCTATTTGAATTCAGTATCGTCGGCATACTGGCAGGGGTCGTGGTGGGCTTTCTGATCGTCCTCCTTGCTTCCCTTTCCCCGGCGAAAAAGGCCTCCAGGGTTTCGCCTGTCACGGCAATCAGCGGAAGCTCCCAGCTGACAGAGAATAAACGTGCGGCGAATACGAAGCTGTTCCATGTGGAGACAGGCATGGGCGTGTTCCATGCTTTGTCCGGGAAAAAGAATTTATTCCTGATGACCTGTTCCTTTGCCATCAGCATCATGCTTTTCCTGTCTTTCCAGGTAATGGTTGTCTTCCTGGATCAGGGCATGCCTGCGCTGGCTCCCTGGGCAGGAGATGTATCTGTGACAGCTGCTGCAGGACTGGAGCCTTCTGTAATAAAAGAAATCGCGGGAATGGAAGGTGTGAAACGTGCTTTCGGGAGAATGGAATACAGCGGGTTATCCGTTTCTTCCGATACCGAGAGCGGAACGGCCACGTTGGTTTCTTATGAAGAAAACCAGTTCAAATGGGCAGAAGAGGAACTGAACGAGGGGAATACCGAGTCTGTGCAGGGAGGGGCCGGGGATATCTTAGTCACCTACCGGGACGGCATGCAATGGAAAGCAGGGGACACTGTGACGCTCCATACACCTTTGGGGGAGAGACAGGTGAGGATTGCGGGAATCCTTTCGTCCACAAATGCGTCAAGTGAGGCCGGAAGCCTTGGATACATCATATGCTCAGAACAGCTGTTTACAGAGAGCATTGGTATGGCAGGCTATACAGCTGTGGATATACAGCTTGCAGGCAGCGGCAGTGACGAGACAGTATCAGCGATACGAAACCTCTTTCCACCGGATAGCTCCATTGCAGATAAACGTCTGTCAAATTCGGAATCCCAGAGTTCCTATTATACAGGAGCAGTGTTCATTTACGGGTTCCTGCTCATCATTGCGCTGATCACCGTGTTCAATATCTTTAACAGTATGAATGCCAGTGTGGCGGCAAGAACACGGCAGTATGGCGTGATGCGTTCTATTGGTATGGGGGCCGGGCAGCTCTATAAGATGATTGCTGCAGAAGCAGTCACCTATGCGGTATTGGGATGTGTCACCGGATGTGTCCTGGGGCTTCCATTAAATAAAATGATGTTCCAGTTCCTGATTGCCGGTAAATGGGGGACCAGCTGGCAGCTTCCGGCTGTATCCCTGCTGCTGATCGTCGTTTTATGTTTCGGATCTGCGGCGCTGGCTATCCGGCGGCCAATCAAAAAAATCGGAAAACTGTCCATTGTGGATACCATAAAGCTTCAGCAATAGCAAATATCTTATTGAGCATTCGCAGTTCAATGTGGATGAGGGCAAAAATTTTTGAAATGTCCGAGCTTTGTAACAATTCAGGGCTTTTTAAGCTGATAGGATGAAAGGCTCGGACATTTCTGTGACATTTGCATTATATGATAAAGAGAAGCTAATGCTGGAGGTGAATAAATGAGAAAGATACTTTTAGTTGATGATGACAGCGCCTATACATGGTGTCTGCAAAAATACTTACAAAATCGGGGATACAGAGTGAAAACGGCAAACACCTTGGAAGAGGCTCGGATAGCTATCAAAGAAGAAATACCGTTGCTGATTTGTTGTGACCTTGATTTGCCGGATGGTTCTGGATTAGAACTTTTGGATATGGTACGGGCGGCATATGGAACGCTTCCCTTTATCCTGGCTTCATGCCATGAAAAAGAAGACTACGAAAAAGAAGCCATGCACAGGGGGGCAACATTATGTGTGGATAAACTGGAATCTAGCTTGTTACGGGCTAAGTTGGTAGAATATGCTGGTCTACAGTTGACCGAGGGACAGCATCCTAGCTTTTTATAGTCGGGTGTACTATCTGAAAGTTGATATATTTTTGTGAAAAAGCATTATATGAAGAATGCTCATGTATAGTCAAGAAATATGATAAAACTAGATTAACACAAAGGCTGACAAGTGGGCTAGATACTTTCAGTTAGCACTGATATTATCTATTTAACAGTAATTTTGCAGGATATATGCTGACGGCTTACAAGGCTCATTTTCATAAGAGCCTGTTTTTTATATCAAGGCAAGGGAGGGAATTTTGGACGGTGGAGTTGCCGTCTCAAAGCAGTATGGAATAAATACTATTTCTAGCGCTGATAAGAAAAGGAATACACATAATCCAATTGGAGACAGGAGGAAAAGATGTGGAGCTGCTTCTTATAAAATTGGAAAGTATAGATACTGATTTCTATGAAAGCTTAATAAAATTTATATCGGATCATGGTTACAGACCCAAAGTTGTTGCCCACAATACAGAAATCCTTTCCTTTAATGGATTGGAAATTGTTCCTTCAAAGCGGCAATTATTCCTGCATAAGAAAGAAATTCCCATGACGAATAAAGAGTTTGGCATTCTGGAGTTGTTGGCGAGGAATAAAGGGCAGGTATTCAGCAAGGAACAGATTTATGACTATGTATGGGGAGAGGGTTATTTTTCTGACAGCAGAAATATCATTGCCTATATTAACAAAATCCGAAAAAAGATAGAACCAGATCCGGCTAATCCAATTTACATTCTGACGATCTGGGGTATTGGATATAAATTTAATGAAAAAATAAAGTAGGCAGTGATGCATGGAATACATTATCATTGCTTATTTTATATTGTAAGAATATGTATTTGGGAAAGAGGTGAATGAGAAAATGAAAAATGAAGTTACTGAAAAACTGGAATTGTTTTTGCAAAATTTAAGATGTGAGGACATGGGCAGGGAGACGTTGGTACATCTGGATAGCTGCCGGATGGAATCAGAAAGACTTGCAGAACTGGAAGAAGAGTACAAGCAAACAATGAATGGATTAGAAAATCATTCCAGGGATTTCTTGGAACGCTATATTGAGCAGATGCAGTCAAAGGCATTTGCTGAACAACAGCAGGCATATTTACAAGGAATGTTAGATGCCTTCCAGATCTTGTTTGAATTGGGTGTTATATCATCAAATCAAAATGTAGAAAAAATAATAGCACATCTGAAAAATGACTCGCCGAAATAAAGGGTGAGTCATTTTTACAAGACGTTTCTTTCAGGAAGAATGAACAAATTCTATATACGCTCTATAATTTCTGGCATAAAAAATCTATTTTTCAGTTTTATCATTTGTTTTGTTAGGTGTATTTGCAAGAAGGGCTTCCGCAGTGGCAAGCAGTACAGACAGCATGTATTTATCGCATTGGTCAAGTAAATTCAGCAAGGACTTGTATGTAGGGTTATCAGGGTATTGAGCTGGCCATACATATTCATCGGCGGAAATATGCAGCGTCCACATAATCTTGCAGAACATAGGAAGGCTTGGCATACCCTTCCCATTTTCAAGATTCTTGTAATATTGCGGATGGCAGCCGACCAGTTCAGCCACTTCTTCCTGTGTAAGCCGACGCTCAATACGCTTTTTCTTTATCAGCTCGCCTAACTTTGGATCAATTTCAGACATATCATTCACCTCTTATGCTTTCTTTTTAGTAGTGTATAGCAATACCTCTAAAAAGTGAAAAGTGTAAAAGATGAATATTTAGTAGCGTATAAGACTACTTGCTGACACTCAAATACCTTTGGGATTGTAAAAAAAACACAATCGGCAAAGGCTTATTTGAGTGTTTTCTTATGCCTTTTGATTGTGTGGGAGCAGATATGCAGATTGAAAGGTATATTTCAGGAACTTTCTGCCCTGACCGTCAATATAGGAACAGTAGGCGTTCATTGTTGGCAGATGGAAACGGACAGCAGGTAAATCAATTAAAAAAATCTTTGCAGACTCCGTTTCTAAAGACGCCTTTGAAGGTAGTGCAACGAAGTATGTTTATGTAGTTAAAAAGAATATTGTCACGCTAAAAAACGTCCAGTGGAGCCAGCTCCGGCCGGGCGTTTTTTATATTTCTGGAAATTTCTTAAAAAATTTTCGGAAAGACCCGTCAAAATGGGCATTCCCAATCGGGAGAAATAGTAGAGGGGGATTTTTTACCTTCCTTTCTGCCAGTTGGAATGGGAAGGAGGTGAAACCGAATGGAGAAGCTTTCTTCCCAGGATGAATTGACGGTCATGCACCAGTTTGACCGCTTGTGCCAGTTAGCATTGGATGGCGAAGCCGCAGATTATTTTAGGCATCTGGAGTACCGGGCAAATTACGAAGTAAATTTTTCTGATATGACGGAACAGGAATTGGACAGCATTTTTGTAATGGATGAATATAATCTGGACAATTCCCATTTTCAGGTTCTCGGCTATGACATTGAAGTTAAGGATACTTTGCTTGTTGAAGCGTTGCAGGCTCTGACTGAAAAGAAGCGGAATGTAGTTCTGCTATCTTATTTTCTGGAAATGACCGATGTGGAAATCGCAAGGAAAATGAATCTGGTACACAGCACGATACGGGAACATAGGATACGCTCGCTGGAATTACTGAAAAAACTTATGGAGGAAAATATGGATGGAGCAGAATAGTAAACAGACAGAAAAAAGAAATTTGCTGCCTTTTCATATTATTAAGGCGGCATCAGAAGGGGATGCACAGGCAATCCAGGCAGTATTGAAGCATTATGAGGGCTACATAGTCAAATTGTCAACCAGAAAAATGTATGACGAGTTTGGACAGACCCACTACTGTGTGGATGAAACACTACGCAGGCGGCTGGAAACAAAGCTGATTGCCAAAACATTGGTTTTTCGCCCGGTTCCATATAAGGACATACGAGCATAGAAGCAAACTGGCTGTATTTGTGTACCTTGATAATTTTATATTGAGAATTCTGCAGGACGTATGGAGCAGTTGAGCCTTTTAATGAATACGCCATGACTATCTGTGCCTATCACTTTGCGACATCGTGTCGCAAAGTGCCGGGTATTGGAAACGATGGAATGTTATTTTTGGCATTGAAGTAAAGGTACGAGCGATAGATATTTGATTATAAGCAAAGGGATAGGGACTTTGCGGCGATGATGCTGTTTCTGACAATGATACTTCCAGATATAAGCTGATCTGGTCTGAAAAGATGGTGAGATTCCAATGGCGCTGTTTCCTGACAGCCGCCTGCAGGATGATAAAAGAAACATAATGGACAATCAAAGGGCAATATAGTGAATTAAGGAAAGTTGAGGAATTTAGGATGAAGCAGATTGATTTAGAAGAATTAAAAAAGGTGGATGTCCGTACAGTGGATGTTTCCGCTTTGGAAGATATAGAGAAGGTAAAAGTTGACCGTTCGCTGTCAGTCGGGGAGCGGTGGAGGAATTTTGCAGAGAAAATTAAAAATCCGTTTTGTTTTATCTGCAACGGCATGATTGTGAAAATTTCCTACTCTGAGGGAAAAGAGAGCCTTGAAAACAAGCTGGTGCAGTTGTGTATGAGTATGGAAGAGTAGATTTTGTTGGAGCTTTCTATGGACATCTGCGGTCTGGGATGGTACAATGGTTACGGACGAAGCAGAACCCCAAATAGGAAAGGTTTGACAACAAACAAGACTATTTGAGGTGATGAATATGAATGCAAATCTGAATATTGACGTATATGATGCTGATGTTTACCTGCGCCTGTCGAGAGAGGATGGGGATAAGGAGGAAAGCGACAGCATTACGAATCAAAGAGAGCTTATCTTAGAGTTTCTGAAATCCAGGGAGGACATCAGAATCCATGCGGTGAGGGTGGACGATGGTTATTCCGGGGTAAATTTCGAGCGTCCGGCATTCCAGCAGATGTTAGAGGATATTAAAACAGGGAAAGTAAACTGCGTGGTAACAAAGGATTTATCACGCTTTGGGAGGAACCACATCGAGGTTGGGAAGTATATCGAGAAGATATTCCCATACCTGGGTGTCCGTTTTATTGCGGTCAACGACCGTTATGACAGTCTTGCGAATGACCCGCAGGCTGACAACATTATCATTCCGTTCAAAAACTTGATTAACGACGCATACTGCAGAGATATCAGCATTAAGATACGCAGCAACCTGGAGGTCAAGCGGAAGAGGGGAGATTTTGTAGGACCCTTTGCCCCTTATGGCTACCGGAAATCGTATGAGGATAAAAATAAGCTGGAGGTAGACGAAGAAGCCGCAGAAGTAGTGCGTTCCATTTTCCGGCTGTACCTGCAGGGCAATAATGCATATAAGATAGCAGAGAAGCTGAATAAGAAGAATATCCTTACGCCGATGGATTATAAAAAAGAGAGCGGGAGCGCATTTTATACCGGATTCAAAAAGAATATAAAAAGCAAGTGGACGCATATGCACATCCTGCGGATTTTATCAAATCCCGTTTATACCGGGACTTTGGTACAGGGGAAGGAAACCACGCCGAATTATAAGGTGAAAAAGAAAGTAAAGCGAGACAAGGGCAGATGGAGCCGGGTAGAAAATACCCATGAAGCCATCGTTGCGGCGGTTGATTTCAGCAACGTTCAGGAACAACTTGAGATGGATACGAGGACAGGGACGGCAAAGGAGCAGGTTTATCATTTGTCCGGCGTTGTAAAGTGCGGCGATTGCGGTGCAAACATGGTCAGGAAGACGGTTCCGTCTGGGAAAAGGAAATTTGTATATTACGTATGCGGAGGGCATAAAGGAAATAAGGATATCTGCAGCCCACACAGTATCAATGCGGAAGCGCTGGAAGAAAGCGTACTGAAACTATTAAACTGTCAAATACGCAATGTGACGGATTTAGGGCGGATTCTGGATAAATTGGACGACGCACAGATCAGGAAGGGGGAGATAGATAAAAGGAGCAGACAGGCTGCAAAGAAAAAGGAAGAGATAGAAAAATATAACCATCTGCGTCTGGATTTATACGAAGATTATAAAGACGGACTGATTACGAAGGAGGAATATCTGGAATTAAAAGAGATTTATGAAAACCGTATTCAGGCGGCGGAACAGATTCTTGAGGCAATGGAAGTAGAGGCGGCATTCCTTGCGGGCGGACGGGAAGATACATGCAGCTGGGTAAATGAATTTAAGAAATATGGCCTTCTGGAACGCTTGTCGAGGGAAGTTGTCATTTCCCTGATTGCACAGATATTTGTTTATGAGAAAAAGGAGGGGGAACGCTATCCAAGGATAGAAGTACAATTTAAGTATGCGGAAGAATTTCAGGCTTCGTTGGGCTTGTTAGAAGAGCTGCAGAAGGATGGTGACCTGTCAGTGAAGGAAGAAAGTTGTTCCGGGGAAGAGGGGACACTTTCCGGGCATCCCCTTATGCAAACTGTCAGCCACGGTGATAAGGAGGGTACATATGGCAAGGACGAGTAGAAAACAGGGGAAGGCAGCGGAACAGACTACAATTCCGGCTATGAAAACAGCGTTGTATGTCCGTTTGTCAAATGAAGATAACGGCGGCAGAAGCGAAGACGGGATAGATAACCAGCTTGAACTGCTGTTAGATTTTATAAGGCGGCTTGAAGATATGGAAATTCTCCCTGGAAATCGGCATAAACCGTCCGGCAGGAAAGTGGAAACCCGAAAGGATACCTATATGCTATCCGGCAGGAAAGTAGAAATCATAGAAACTTATGTGGATAATGGGCAGACGGGGACGGATTTTGACAGGCCGGGATGGGAGCGGATGATGGAGGATGCAAAAGCGGGAAAGATTAACTGTATCATAGTGAAAGACCTTTCACGTTTTGGCAGGAATTATCTGGAGGCAGGGGATTATCTGGAAAAAATATTCCCATTCCTGGGGGTGCGTTTCATTGCGGTCAACGACCAGTATGACAGTGAGGGTGAAATCTTTCCCCATAAAGACCTGATCACGGAATTTAAAAACCTGGCGAATGATTATTATTCAAAAGATATATCGAAAAAAATCATGTCAGCGTTCCGGGCAAAAAAAGAGCAGGGGCAGTTCATAGGCAGCAAGGCCCCGTATGGCTATATCCTGGAAAATAACCGTTATGTGATAGACGAAGCTGCTGCGGATGTTGTAAAGCGTATTTTTGCGATGAAGACGGAGGGGATGAGCGCCTATAAGATTGCAGGCATACTGAACCAGGAAGGGGTTTCGTCCCCAAGCAGATATGCGGGGGAGCAGGGAGCAAAAAAATATAAAAACTGCGGACATATCCTTTGGCAACAGGAGGCAGTGAGCAGGATTTTATACAATAGGGCGTATGTCGGTGATTTGGTGCAGGGGAAATATAACAGTTCCATCTACTCAAGAGAAAGGCGGGGCAAAAAAGAGGAAGATGCGTGGGAAGTCCTGGAAGGAACACATCCGGCAATTATTGACCGCAATGTATTTGAACAGGTGCAGGAGATAAGGGAAAAGAACCGGAAGGCATGGAAGGACAGGCAGGGAGGGCCGGGATATGAGAATGTGCTGGAGGGCATCCTGGTATGCGGGGTATGCCATCATGCGATGTGGAGGAACAAAGAGGTAAGAAATGGGAAAGTCAGCTACTACTTTTTCTGCGGATCTGCCTATGGACATTCACAGACGAAATGCAATACGTCTTCCATTGTAGATTATAAAATTTTTGATATGGTGTTAAAACAGATCAGACTACAGATTGATTTAGCTGTTGAAGCTGACAGCCTGTTGGAGCAGATGAAAAAATCAGATACCCATGCGGCAGTTTACCAGGAAAAAAAGGAAGCAGCAGGGCGGATCAGGAATGAATTAGGCAGGTATGTATATCTGAAAACCAGTATTTATGAAGATATGAAACAGGGAATCCTGACAAAAGAAGAGTTTTTAGCTGCAAAAGATAGATACGCCGGGAAGATTTCCAAGCTGGAAATGGAACTGAATGAAAAAGAAAGAGAACTGAAAGAGTTTGAAAAATACATGGGCGGAGAAAACCGATGGCTGAAAGCCTTTTTGGGTTTCAGGGATGCCAAAAAGCTTACAAGGGAAATGGCGGTGAATCTGCTGGAAAAGGTGGAGATCTTTGAAGATAAAAGAATCCATATCCGGTTCCGTTTCCGGAATGAATATGAATACCTGATGTCCAGGCTAGCGGAAAGGGGTGAGAGATGTGGCAGGGCAGTTTCTGGCTGAATATCTGCGGCTTTCCGTAGAAGATGGGGACGTGGTTTCAAATGATGCGAAAGCAGAGAGCGACAGCATCAGCCATCAAAGGGAACTAATTGCAAGATATGTCAGGGATAAGGGAATCTGCCCTGCTGCGCAGCCCCTGGAGTTCGTGGACGACGGGTACAGTGGGACAAATTTTGACCGGCCTGCGGTGAAGGAAATGCTGTCAATGGTCAGGGAAGGAAAAATATGCTGCATCATCGTAAAGGACATTTCCAGGTTTGGAAGGAATTATCTGGAAGTGGGGGACTATCTGGAGCAGATATTCCCTTTTATGGGAGTCCGGTTTATCGCAATCAACGATGGGTATGACAGTAACGACTACATAGGGACGACCGGGGGGATTGAGATTGCTTTCAAGAGCCTGCTCTATGATATGTACAGTAAAGATCTGTCTGAAAAGATGCGCTCGTCATTGATAGTGCGGAGGAAAAGGGGGGATTTTATCGGCCCAAGAGCGCCGTTCGGCTACCAGTTTTCTGATAATAAGAAAGTTCTGGCGGTGGATGAAACAGCAGCGGAATATGTAAAGCGGATCTTTGGGCTGGCCTGCGAAGGATGTAAAACCGGGGAAATAGCGAAAATATTAAATAAAGAAAAAATACCGACGCCTGGGAACTATAAGAACCGGGAGAAACCGCAGTACCATATCATAGACGGGGAAGGGTATTGGAACAGCGGCAAAGTACGGAAAGTTCTGCAGAATAAAGTGTATCTTGGAATGGTTGTCAATGGAAAGATGCGGGTAACAGAGATTGGTGGAAGCCACTTCCGGCAAGTGGCGGAGGAAGAGCAGATATGTGTTCCCGACAGGCATGAGGCGATTATTACGGAGCAGGAGTTCTGGCAGGCTTCAAAAGTTTTAAGGAATAACGGATGCCAGAAAGGGAAAAAACATGTATCGGGGCATGAAAGCGTGTTACTTGGGAAGCTGCGGTGCGGGCATTGTGGGAGGAGCCTGATACGGCTTGGCCATAGGAAAGAGCCGTGCTTTACCTGTAAAAAGGCAATGTATGAGGATGGCAGTGAATGTATCCGGGAACATGTCAGCGAGATAAAATTGGAGGCGGCTGTACTGGAGGGTTTGAACCAGAAGCTGGAGGAATGGATTTTAGAGGAAGAACGTCGGAAAAGGGAGGATTCCCGAACAGCTCTGGATGGCAGGCAAAGGAAATCCCCAGAGGAGATACCTTCATGCCTTTCGGCAAAAAAGAGGAAACAGTTGCGTACAGAATTGGAACAGAACCGGGATGCGGTAAAAATAGAGAAGCAGTATCTGTATGAGCAGTACAAGCGGAATCAAATGGAACGGGAAGCCTACATAAAGAAAATCGAAGCGTTGAGGGAGGAGGAACGCAGGTTATGTGAGCAGATTCAAAGACTGCAGGAAGAAAACGGGAAGGACGTAGAGGAATGTCAGATACAGCAGGATGAAACAGAGCATCATGAAAAGTTAAAGAGCCTTACCAGAGATGTAGTAGAACAGTGGATTGACAGCATATATGTATATGGGGAATCCCGGATTGATATAATTTATAAAGAAAAAATAAAGAAATCTAAAAAAAGTATAAAATTTTGTTAGTCCTTACTTGACAGCACCATACGGGGAGAAGGTGAAGGCATATCTTCGGGCTGGGGCGAAGGCCCTGCGGGGGGAAAATGAGTATCCAAACTCCAGGGTTGGCTGGGGCGGATTGTGCATGGCCTCGAGCCTCCCGGTATAGTCAAACTTTTGTAAAACGTATTCTGCTCGGACACAAAATTATTGTATGGGCTGTGGAAATGCAATTCCCCGGCAAAACTGCAGGATCTGTCGAATTTGCCGGAAAAAAAGGGGGAAATGATTGACAAACCCTTGGATATCCCTTATAGTTATTTCATTGCGTTTGCATCTGAAAAAAGGTCGTGCTTTTGGAGGTAAGCATGGCCATAAAAGCGGCTCGGTTTCCTTGCTACGGTTCTTTTCAAGCTGTCCGGGACAGTACGAAATAACACACCATCCTTTGCGGGAGGCAAGCAGATATTAGCCGGGCCGGGTTATGTGTGAATAACATAGACACGCAACTTATTTCGGCGCATGAACGCGCTGCCGCAAAGGAGATGCATCAATTGAAAAATACGATTATTTCATTAAAGGACATTGCTGTTTCTTATGATGGCGAGCAGATTTTGGGAGGCTTCAATCTGGAGATACACGCCGGAGAGTTCGTTACTCTTTTGGGCCCCTCAGGATGCGGAAAAACTACCGTGCTGCGCACCATTGCAGGCTTTATAAAGCCGGATGCAGGGGATGTCTTTTTTTATGACAAAAAAATCACTGCATTGCCTCCCCACAAGAGGGAAGTCAATACGATTTTTCAGAAATACGCCCTGTTCCCCCATCTAAATGTCTATAACAATATAGCTTTTGGAATGCGCCTGAAAGGCCGCGGTGAGAAGGAAATAAAGGAAACCGTGCAGAGGATGTTGGCCATGGTGAACCTTACGGGCTATGCCCACCGGGGTGTCAGCCAGCTCTCCGGCGGGCAGCAGCAGAGGGTGGCCATAGCAAGGGCTCTGGCCAATGAACCTAAGGTTCTGCTGCTGGACGAGCCTCTGGGGGCATTGGATCTGAAGCTGCGCAAGGACATGCAGGCGGAACTGAAAAAGATACAGCAGCAGACGGGAATCACGTTCATATTCGTCACCCATGATCAGGAGGAAGCCTTATCAATGTCCGATACAGTCGTGGTAATGGACGGCGGCGTGATCCAGCAGATCGGTTCTCCCACAGATATATACAATGAGCCCAGAAACGCTTTTGTGGCGGATTTCATCGGAGAATCCAACATATTGGACGGCATTATGCAGGAGGACTATTCGGTGAGGTTTGCCGGACATGATTTTTGCTGTCTGGACGGCGGCTTCGGCAAAAATATTCCCGTGGACGTGGTGATACGCCCGGAGGATATCAAGGTAGTGGAGCCGGATTCTGCCCTGATAGCCGGGGATGTCACGGCAGTGACCTTCAAGGGGGTTCATTATGAGATTATCGTGGACGTGTCGGGCTTCAAATGGATGATACAGTCCACGGAATGCCGCAAGGTAGGAGACCGCATAGGTCTGGCTCTTACGCCCAACGATATTCATGTTATGAAAAAGTCCGAATACTCCGGCATGTACGGTGATTACAGCAGCTTCAGCGACGAGATGGAAGAGACAAATGCTTTGCCGGATTCTATGGACGACAATAGGCTGACGGAACAAAATGTGCCGCCTGAAAGGAAGGCTTCGGCGCAGAAGGGGGCCTTAAATAAAAAGAATCCGGTGTCGGAACCGGAGGCGGAAGAGGAGGGCGGCGTCCATGAAGTCTGATTCCAAGCTCCTGTCTGCCCCTTACACGGTGTGGATGACGGTATTCATCGTGCTGCCCATGCTGCTGGTGGGGTATTTTGCCTTTACTGACAAATCCGGCAGCTTCACCATGGAAAATATACTGAGCGTGGGGCAGTACTCAAACGTGTTCCTGCGGTCTATCTGGCTGGGGGCGGTGGCTACTGCAGTCTCTCTGGGGCTGGGCTATCCGCTGGCATACATCATCTCCAAGGTGAATGTCAGACGGCAGAATATCATGGTGATGCTGGTGATGCTGCCTATGTGGATGAATTTTCTGCTGCGCACTTATGCGTGGATGACGCTTTTGGAAGATAACGGCCTGATCAATTCGGCCTTGGCTGCAGTGGGACTGCCCCGGGTACATATGATCAACACTGCGGGAGCGGTGGTGCTGGGCATGGTCTATAATTATATTCCATATATGATTCTGCCTTTGTATTCGGTATTGACCAAGATCGATCGGAGCGTCATTGAAGCGGCTCAGGATTTGGGCGCCAACAGCAGGGAAGTCTTCTGGAAGGTGGTGGTTCCCATGAGTATGCCGGGGGTGATTTCCGGTGTGACCATGGTATTCGTGCCGGCGGTCAGCACGTTCATCATCTCCAAAATGCTGGGCGGAGGCGGGAATCTGCTCATCGGTGATCTCATCGACATGCAGTTTCTGGGCAGCGCCTACAATCCCAATCTGGGTTCCGCGGTTTCGCTGGTGCTGATGGTGATCATCCTGATCTGCATGGGTATCATGAATCAGTTTGATGACGGCGAGGCGGTTGACGGAGGAGGTATGCTGATATGAAAAAGGCCGGTGCGCATATTTATACCTTTCTCATCTTCTTGTTTTTGTATGCCCCCATTCTGGTGCTGATCGTGTTTTCCTTCAATGACACGGAGACCGGCAGCCGGGCGGTATGGGGCGGTTTTTCTCTGCGCTGGTACAAGAAGCTTTTTGAGGATCGGCTGATTTTGGAGGCGCTGCGCAATACGCTGCTCATCGCTGTGGTATCGGCGGCGGTGTCCACGGCGCTGGGCACCATGGCGGCCATAGGCATTAATTCCATGAAGCGTCTGCCCAGACGGATTATGATGAATATTACCAACTTTCCTATGGTCAATCCGGAGATTGTCACCGGCGTGTCGCTGATGCTGCTGTTTGTGTCCGCGGTGAAGCTGTTCGGAGGCAGGAGTCTGGGGATGGGCTCGCTGTTTGCGGCCCATATTACCTTCTGCCTGCCCTATGTGATCCTATCGGTGCTGCCAAAGCTGCGGCAGATGGATCCGAATCTCTATGAGGCCGCGCAGGACTTGGGCTGTACGCCGGTGAAGGCATTCTTTAAGGTAGTGCTGCCGGAGATCATGCCCGGAATCGTGACGGGGCTGATCATGGCGTTCACTCTGTCCATCGATGACTTTGTGATAAGTTATTTCACCAGCGGCACCACCCAGACTTTGCCGATTTACATCTATTCCATGACCCGCAAGAGGATCAGCCCGGAGATCAATGCCTTGTCCACGGTGCTTTTTGCGGTGGTGATGGTGCTGCTGATCATTATAAATATCCGCAGCTTTAAGGATCGGGGCCAGAGTCAGAGGGAGGAAACGTATATATGAGGAAAGGGCATTTGAAAAAGAGCCTTGCTGTGGGCTTAAGTCTATGCGCCCCCTTGTGCCTGGCAATGGCTCCGGCCTTGGCGGCTTTGGCCAAAGAAGCCGAGGCGCCCGACAGGGGTGTTACCATAAATGTTTACAACTGGGGCGAGTATATCGCCAACGGAACCGATGACTCTCTGGACGTGAACGCGGAGTTCACCCGGCGCACGGGGATTCGGGTGAACTATACTACCTTTGACAGCAATGAGTCGCTCTATTCCAAGCTGGTAGGGGGCGGAGCCGATTATGATGTGATCATTCCCTCGGACTATATGGTGAGCAGGCTTATCGATGAAAATATGCTGGCCCAGCTGGATTTTTCCAATATTCCCAATTACCGGTATATAGACGAGCTTTTCCGGAATCCTGAGTATGATCCCGGGGGCCTCCATTCGGTGCCTTATACCTGGGGCGTGGTGGGGCTGTTCTATAATACGGACTACATTAAGGAAGAGATCAGCAGCTGGTCCGCTCTGTGGGATGACCGCTATGCCGGCAAGATTCTTATGTTCGACAATCCCAGAGATTCCTTTGCCATTGCGCAGTTTTTGCTGGGACAGTCCTTAAACACTTCCGACGAAGAGGACTGGGCGGAGGCGGCGGCTCTTTTGAAGCAGCAGAAGCCCTTGGTGCAGGCCTATGTCATGGATCGGATCTTTGACAAAATGGAGAGCAGCGAGGCTTGGATCGCCCCGTATTATTCCGGTGATGCAGCGATTCTGGTTGAGAACAGCGACAGCATTCGTTTCGTGGTGCCGGAGGAGGGAACCAATTACTTCGTGGATGCCATGTGCATTCCCATTACCTCCAGACACAAGGCGGAGGCGGAGGAGTACATCAATTTCCTCTGTGACCCGGAGATTGCCGGAGCGAACATGAATTATGTAGGGTATTCCACGCCGGAGACCGCCGCGAAGGCGTACATGGATCAGGAGATGGTGGAGAACCCCATCTATTATCCGGATGAAGAAATTCTGGCGCGCACGCAGGTGTTTGTCAACCTGCCGGAGAGCACCAGCAAGCTGGTAGACCGTCTGTGGGCCGAGGCAAAGATGGGCGGGCCGGGGGAGTCTGCGGTGCTGATTGTAATTATTCTCGGATTCTTAGGGATGTATGTCGGGATTTTGATTTACAAGAGACGGAAACGGCGGAGGGAGCTGGCCTAAAAAATTATAGTATTTCTTGTAATTTGTTCTCCGATTAGGTATAATGGAGACAGCCATTGAAATCAGAAAATCCTTGTGCAGCGCAGGAACTTATGGGGCAGCATCGGATAATCAGGGTGTTTTTTGCCGTTTCCCAGACTGGCAGGGACATAGGAGGATGGAAAATGAAGGAACTGATGGACTTTGTGAGGGAGCTGAGCTTCGTCCGGGTAGGCGGAAGCCCGGAAGAAAAGAAGGCCGGGGAACTGATCATGGAGGAGGTCAATCGGACGGCGGAGGATGTGGGGCGTGAAGATGTGAGGGGAGAGTATATGGCCTTCAAAGTCCCTGCCGCCGAGGTGAAGAGATGTTCCGTGGAGGCTGGGGGGCGTCAGATAGCCTGCGTGCCCTTTCTGCGTTCCGGCAACATCAACAGAGAGTGCGAGCTGCTCTATCTGGATGAGGCTTCGGAGATCGATTTCTCCGGAATCGGTGATCTGGAGGGCAAGGCGGTGCTGCTGAACAGACTGGATGAAGAGGTTTATAAGCGGCTGTCGGAACATAAGGCATCGGCATTTCTGGTCATGCAGGGCAAATATTATTTTTCCGAGAAAGACGCATCCCTATATCCCAGAAGAATAAGGGAGAATTTTACCAGACATGGGATGATACCGGGATTTGCCATCACGGCCGGGGATGCGCTCTGGATTGTTCAGGAAGAGGTAAACAAGGTAAGCCTTGTGCTGGAGCAGGAGAACACGGAGCCTGAGAGCCGGAACATATCGGCAGTGATTGAGGGGACGGATCTGAAGGAGGAGAGCATCGTGCTCACGGCCCACTATGATTCCGTTCCGGTGGGTACCGGTTCCTGGGACAATGCCACCGGCGCTGTGGCGCTGCTTTCAATATTCAGACATTTTGCGGCAAATCCTGCCAGAAGGACATTGCGCTTTGTCTGGTGCGGCAGCGAGGAGCTGGGGCTGCTGGGCTCAAAGGCCTATGTGGAGCAGAAGAAAGAGCTGCTGGAGAAGACAGTGTTCTGCTTTAACTTTGACATGTGCGGAACGGCTCTGGGAGCAAACAAGATCTGCGTCACGGGAGAGAAGGAGCTGCAGACATTTGTGGAACAGTACTGCAAGATGGCAGGATATTCCGCGATCATAGGGGTGGGGGTTCATTCCAGCGACTCCGCGCCCTTCTGCGACAATGAGATTCCGGCGCTGGGCCTGAGCAGGGAGACCTCCACGGCGGAGCTGCACACCATTCACGATCTGGTTCCCGCGCTCAGTGAGAAGGCCATGGGCAGGAATGTGGAGTTTGCAGTTCGGATCATAGGCGATGTGGCAAATGCGGCGGTGATTCCTGTAAAGAAAGGGATGCCGGAGGAGCGCAGGAAGGAGCTGGACAAATACTTCCACCGTGAGGATGAGAAGAAAAAGGCTGAGAAATAGCGCTGTGCTTTTAAGATGCGGCGAAGTGTGGCGACGGGCCCTATTCTGCGGAATAGGGTCCGTCGCTGTGTTGTGTCAGCCCAGAAAAACCGGGATTTATGCCCACGGCATGGAAATACGGCGAAGCAAAACGGGGCTGAACACCTTTCCTCTCTGCGGCATATAATGTAACAAAACCGCATAGGATTATAGGTTACATTATGTATGCTGCCCTGTTTGTTTTGTTGTTGCTTGCTCTTTTGTGTATGCTGCTGTTCGGACATTTCCGAAGGAAAAAAATTATCTGCAAGATACGCGGCATGGACAAGGAGCAGAAATGTTCTCTGGTAGAGGAGTTGGCAAAACCCTACGGCTACGTTTATCATTGCTGCTGCGGATTTTTCTCCTCCACCGTGGATGCCTGGCAGAAGGCCGCCGGCTATACATGGCTCTACGACTATATGGCGCCCCGTTTCCAAATGGTCTTTGACTCTCTGCCGGTTTACTTCAATTACCGGGGCCGGACGTGGCTGATCGAGTTCTGGAAGGGTCAGTACGGCATCAACACCGGAGCGGAAATCGGTATCTACCATGCCGACAGACTGCTGTCCGAGTCGGAGTACAAGACGGCCCGTTTCGAGGCGGCGGAAGAGAATGAAATGCTGCCCTGCTCTCTCCAGCTGCATATGCCCGACGGCGCCTGCGTCAAGATGTCGGAGAGGCATTGGTGGCTCACAGCCTTTGTGCCGGGTGTTTTTTTTAGACCCGCCGAGCTGTGTCTGCAGGCCTCCGTCTGCTTTCCCAACAGAGAAATGCTGGAGGCTTTTCATCGGGGTTTGTGCCGGGAGAACTATCCGGCGGAGCTGATGGGGGTGCAGAATCTCTGCATGACCATTTCCTTCCACCATGTAAGGCCTCAGCGCTACAACCTGCTCACCCGTTTTTGGCGCAGGCTGTCCCAGTGCATGAACCGGTTCTTCTGCCGTCTCTTTGTGTGGGTCACCAGACCGTTTGCCTGCGCGGAAGACCGCATCCTCTTTCTGTATTACTATCTTCCCCGCTGTTTCCGGAGACTGATGCGCCTGCGGCGTTTCCATAGGAGGTGCCATAGGAAAAACGGCTGCTGCCCTCCGAAATGCTGCCGAAAATGCAACAAACGTGGAAGAAGCCGGGGATGTGGGGTTGGCAAAGGGGAAAGGCCGTGAGCATCACAAGCCGTCTGGACCGGGCCTTTGCGCAGGCGTTGGTTCTGCCCTTTAACAGATGCTCCAGATATGTTCTGGTCAGCGACTGCCATAGGGGAGTGGGCACCTCCTCCGATAATTTCCTGAAAAACCAGCATTTGTATTATGCGGCCATGGAGCATTATTATAGGAACGGCTTTACCTATATAGAACTGGGGGACGGGGAGGAGCTGTGGGAGAATCGGAAGCTGCGCAACATCGCGGAAATCCATGAGGATGTCTACTGTATGTTCGCCCGATTCGAGGAGAGAGGGCGGCTGCATCTGCTCTACGGCAACCATAACATCGTCCGGAAAAAGAACCCGGCCTTCTTGGAGGCGGTAATCCTGCATTCCGAAGCTGCGCCGGAGAAGTCTCTGTACCTGACCCATGGACATCAGGCCAGCTTTCTGAATTCGACCCTTTGGCCGCTGGCCCGATTTCTGGTGCGGTATTTCTGGAGTCCGCTGGAGAATCTGGGGTTTCTGGATCCCACCAGCGCCGCCAAGAATTATGAGGTGAAGGAGAAGTGTGAGGAGAGTCTGCGCAGCTGGGCTCAGGCCCATGGACATATTCTGGTCACGGGGCATACCCACCGCCCCGTGCTGCCGGAGGAGCCGTCCTTTTATTACAATACGGGCAGCTGCGTCCATCCCCGCTGTATCACCTGCATCGAGGTGGCGCGGGGGGAGCTGACTCTTGTGAAATGGACCATGGAGGCACGGGTGGACAGTGTCTTGTATGTGGCGAGGGAAGTAATCTCCGGGCCGGTGAAAATATTGGGTCCTGACGAAAAATGCATATGCAGGCGGGATTCCCGGTGTAATTGCTGAAGAATCTGTGGGGAAGCGGCTGCAGAACTGCCAAAAGATTGGGGAGCCGCCTTGATTGCTGTGGATAAGAGCGCGGTTTTTTGCGCCGCGCTCTTTGCGGAGGCGGGAAGAACATACTGCCTCTTTGGAGTCTGTCTGAAGATTTACCGGATGCGGAACCGACCGATGAGTTGGTTCAGCGTCCTTGCCTGATGGGAGAGCTGGTTGGAAATTGCCGCGCTCTCCTGTGCCGCAGCGGAATTGGACTCCGTGACCTTGGATACCTCCTTGATTCTGTTTTCCACAGAGACGATCATTTCCGACTGCTGTACGCTGGCGGAGGCGATCTCATCCATCAGAGTTTTGATGGACTGGATGCACTCGCTGATGACCTGCATGGCGGAAACGGTTAGGGCGGTAGACTCTGTTCCTGTCTTTACGTTTTGGATGGAATGATGGATCAAGTTACTGGTATTGCCTGCAGCCTCGGCGGATTTGTGGGACAGATTTCTGACCTCGTCGGCCACCACGGAGAACCCCTTTCCGGCGGAGCCTGCGCGGGCGGCTTCCACGGAGGCGTTCAGAGCCAGAATGTTGGTCTGGAAGGCGATGTCCTCTATGGTTTTGATGATGCTGCCTATTTTGGCGGAAGACTGCTCGATGTTTCTTGTGGCAGCCGCCAGCTGCTCCATTTTCATGTCGGCCTCTGCGGCATAGCCTGTGGCCTTGGCCACCAGATCGCTGGCGTTTCCGCAGCGCACCGCGCTGCTGCGGATCTGTTCAGTGATGTCCGTGACATTGGAAACCAGTCTGACGATGGACTCCTGCTGCTGCATGGTTCCCTGAGACAGCGCCTGAGCCCCCTCAGAGACTTGATTGGCGCCGCTGCCCACCTGACCTGCGATATGCGCGATATCCTGCATCACGTCCGTGAGGTGGGCGCGTATGCTTTTCAGGCTTTCAACCAGAATTTTAAAGTCTCCAATGTAATAGGATTCGTTTCTGTCCACGTCTACTGCGATGTTGCCGTCTGCCATCTCGCCCAAAATCCGACCGATATCGTCGATGGTCTTGCGGAGGCACTCGCAGACGTGATGGATGGTCTGGGCTATCATGCCCACCTCGTCGGTTCTGCCGGAAAAGGCCGCCAGATCCTCGTCTGCGGAAAGCTCCAGATTGCCCAGACGCCAGATGGCCCGCTCCATTATCATAAGCTCACGGCCCTCTCGATATAGAATCAATAGGGTGACGAGTATGATCACCGCCGCCACCGCCGCGCACAGAAATCCTACGGTGACGCGCACGGTGGAAACCTCCTCGTAGACCTCCGCTGCATTGTCCCGAACCATAAAGACCCAATTACGGTCTTTTAAGTATTTATAGACAACAAGCTGGTCCACACCGTCTTCGTCCTGATAGGAATAGGTACCTGCCTGAGTGCTGCCCTCCGACTTGATCCGCTGTATGATCTCCAGATAGCCGCTGTCGGTGGTTTCCGTGTTGAGCAATGTATCGTCCGGATGGTATAGGTATGTGCCCGTGTCCACGTTCAGAAACACGTATTCGCTGTGTGGAAGGCCTTCGATGTTCAGATCCAGCAGTACGTCCATAAGACGGCTGGCGTAGACGCCGGAACCCACATAGCCGATGCACTGATTATCCTCGAAAATGGGATAGTACATGGAAAGGATCATGCTGCCGGTTCCGGGGGATTTCATGATTCCGAGGTTTGTCAGCTCTTGTCCGGCAAGGATTGTTTTTTGGAATTCGTTCAAGGATTCGCCGGACCGGGTGGTTATTCCGATGGCGCTCTGGGATGTATGGGTCAGAATGTATGTGGAAGGAGTGGCGATGTATAAGCCCTCGAAGATGCCTTTGACGGCAGCGAAATCTTCTGTATATTGCTGTGCTTTTTTCAATAGGGCGGGATTGTCCGGGTCGGCAAGGAGATTGTGGACTTCGCTGCCGAGAGCGAAGGCGGTCATATATTCTTCTGCGGACGCCACATAATCGTTTATAATGGAAGCTCTGGATTCCACGACGTCCACCATTTGGTTGGTGATGTTGCTTTCTACCATTGAGGCCACTCGGCCGGACACGATGAACCATAGCATTGTCATGCCCGTGACGATGATGGCCGTGGTAATGATGCCGATACGGCTTGCAAGTTTGCGGTTCGTTAAAAATTTCATTTCTTTAGATCCTCCTGCCATAAAGATAAGTTTGTTCATAGATGCAACGTATAAAAAAGCTCAATTATTTTAACATAAAAACAGCTTTTTTTCAAGTCGCAGTCTGCGTCAAATAGAAGGGATCCCATTGCGGGAGAGGGGACGTATTATGATATGCACCGCCGGGCATGGGAGGTGAGGGGAGGGGAAAATGAATTACTTGAAAATGCTGGACAATTTGATATAATGGTAATACCTGATGCGAAGGCAGCAGTAAGGTTTTGCGCGGAAGCGGGGAGGGATTGCCTGATTCCGCCGGAAGCATGTGATCGCAGCGTAACGAAAAAATTCACATAAACTACATGAGGAGGATGCAACATGCCGCAGAGAACCGACATTCATAAAGTGCTGATCATAGGGTCGGGGCCCATCATCATCGGTCAGGCCTGCGAGTTTGACTATTCGGGCACTCAGGCCTGCAAGGCGCTGAAGAAGCTGGGCTACGAGATCGTATTGGTGAACTCCAACCCCGCAACCATCATGACGGATCCGGAGATGGCGGACGTCACCTACATCGAACCCTTAAATAAGGAACGTCTGGAGCAGATCATAGCCAAGGAACGCCCGGATGCGCTGCTGCCCAATCTGGGAGGACAGTCGGGGCTGAATCTCTGCGCGGAGCTGGCCGGGGCAGGCATTCTGGAGAAATATCAGGTGAAGGTCATTGGAGTGCAGGTGGATGCCATCGAACGGGGCGAGGACAGGATCGAATTCAAGAAGGCCATGAACGAGCTGGGCATTGAGATGGCCAGAAGTCAGGTGGCCTACACCGTGGAGGATGGGCTGAAGATTGCGGACGAGCTGGGCTACCCTGTGGTTCTGCGCCCTGCCTATACCATGGGAGGCGCCGGCGGCGGTCTGGTGTACAACAAGGACGAGCTGCGGACGGTCTGCGCAAGAGGGCTGCAGGCTTCGCTGGTGGGACAGGTTCTGGTGGAGGAATCCATTCTGGGCTGGGAGGAGCTGGAGCTGGAAGTGGTTCGGGATGCAGAAGGGAACATGATTACGGTGTGTTTCATCGAGAACATTGATCCCTTGGGCGTCCATACGGGGGACTCTTTCTGCGCGGCCCCCATGCTTACCATCTCAAAGGAGCTGCAGGAGAGGCTGCAGGATCAGGCCTACCGCATTGTGGAATCCGTGCAGGTCATCGGCGGAACCAACGTACAGTTCGCCCATGATCCTGTCAGCGATAGGATCATTGTCATAGAGATCAATCCCAGAACCTCCCGCTCCTCCGCGCTGGCATCAAAGGCCACGGGATTTCCCATCGCGCTGGTCAGCGCCATGCTGGCGGCAGGACTGACTTTAAAGGATATTCCCTGCGGCAAGTACGGCACGCTGGATCAGTATGTGCCGGACGGAGATTATGTGGTGATAAAGTTTGCCCGCTGGGCCTTTGAGAAGTTTAAGGGCGTGGAGGATAGGCTGGGCACCCAGATGAGGGCTGTGGGCGAGGTCATGAGCATAGGGAAGAATTATAAGGAAGCCTTCCAGAAGGCCATACGTTCGCTGGAGACCGGGAGATACGGTTTGGGGCAGATCCCTAAGCTGGAGGAAAAATCCAAGGAGCTTCTGCTTCGGATGCTGGCCACTCCTTCCAGCGAAAGACATTTCATTATGTACGAGGCTCTGAAGAAGGGGGCCTCCGTGGAGGAGATTCAGGAGATTACCCATGTGAAGGCATGGTTCATCCGTCAGATGAAGGAGCTGGCGGAGGAGGAGCTGGCGATTCTGAAATGCAGAGGCGGCCTTCCTGAGGATGAGGCGCTGGTGCAGGCCAAGAAGGATGGATTTTCCGACAAGTACTTAAGTCTGCTGCTGGGCGTCTCCGAGGAGCAGGTGCGCAAGAGGCGTCAGGCTCTGGGAGCGGAAGAGGTCTGGGAGGGGGTTCATGTCAGCGGAACGCCGGACAGCGCCTATTATTACTCCACCTACAACGGAGAGGATAAAAACCCCGTGGGCACTGACAAGCCCAAGGTGATGATTCTGGGAGGGGGCCCCAACCGCATCGGACAGGGAATCGAATTTGATTATTGCTGCGTCCATGCTTCGCTGGCGCTGAAGAAGCTGGGCTTTGAGACCATCATCGTCAACTGTAATCCGGAGACGGTGTCCACGGATTACGATACCTCCGACAAACTGTATTTTGAGCCGCTGACTCTGGAGGATGTGCTCAGTATCTATAGGAAGGAAAAACCTGTGGGCGTCATTGCCCAGTTCGGGGGACAGACGCCGCTGAATCTGGCGTCTGAGCTGGAGAAAAACGGCGTGCGCATTCTGGGGACAGCGCCGGAGGTCATAGATCTGGCGGAGGACAGAGATCTGTTCCGGGCCATGATGGACAAGCTGGGGATTCCCATGCCCGAGTCGGGAATGGCCACCACGGTGGAGGAGGCGCTGGAAATCGCCCACCGCATCGGCTATCCCGTGATGGTGCGCCCCTCCTATGTGCTGGGGGGCCGGGGGATGGAGGTGGTGTATCAGGATGCCAGCCTTACCGATTATATGAGGGCTGCGGTGGGCGTGACGCCGGATCGGCCCATTTTGATCGACCGCTTCCTGAATCATGCTACCGAGTGCGAGGCGGACGCCATCAGCGACGGAACCCACGCCTTCGTGCCTGCGGTGATGGAGCATATCGAGCTGGCGGGAATTCATTCCGGTGACTCGGCCTGCATCATTCCCTCCCGGCATATCTCGGAGGAGAATGTGGCCACCATCAAGGAATATACCAGAAGGATTGCGGAGGAAATGCATGTGCGGGGCCTGATGAACATGCAGTACGCCATTGAGAACGACAAGGTGTATGTGCTGGAGGCCAATCCCAGAGCCTCCCGGACCGTGCCCTTGGTGTCCAAGGTGTGCGACATCCGCATGGTGCCCCTTGCCACGGAGATCATCACCGCCGACATCACCGGAAGGCCTTCCCCGGTGCCCGGCTTAAAGGAGCGGGATATTCCTTATTACGGCGTGAAGGAGGCGGTGTTCCCCTTCAACATGTTCCCGGAGGTGGATCCGATTCTGGGGCCCGAGATGCGCTCCACGGGGGAGGTGCTGGGGCTGTCATCTTCCGTGGGAGAGGCCTTTTTCAAGGCTCAGGAGGCCACCCAGACCAGACTCCCCTTAAGCGGCACGGTGCTGATCAGCGTGAACCGCAGGGATAAGGAGGAGGTGGTGGAGGTAGGCAGCGCCTTCCAGAAGGCGGGCTTTCAGATTCTTGCCACGGGCAGTACCTGCGCCGTGCTGCAGGAGGCGGGGATTCCTGCCAAGCTTGTGAAGAAGCTCTACGAGGGCAGGCCCAATCTGCTGGATCTGATCACTAACGGCGACGTGGACCTGATTATCAACTCTCCTGTGGGTGACGACAGTGAGTATGACGACAGCTATCTGCGGAAGGCGGCCATCAAGGCGAAGATTCCCTATATGACCACCATAGCCGCAGCCAAGGCAACGGTGGAGGGCATTCTCTACGTGCAGAAGGCGGGCAACGGCGAGGTTCACTCTCTGCAGAAGCTCCATGGGCTCATCGTGAACAGATAAGGAATTGAGTCAAGGGGCGGAACGGGAAAACGCAGACGAAAGACGGAGGAAAAGTGCTATGGGCGTTGGCAAGAGCGGTATGGGGCCTTTGGACTATGCGAGAGCCGCATGCGATACTATGATGGGCAGGTTTGCGGCGGCGGAGCTGCCGCCTAAGGGGCATTTTCATTATCATCAGGGCGTCTTTTTGTCCGGGATGTATCGGACATACCTGCTTGTTAAGCGGCAGGGGCAGGAAGGGGCCGGGGAGAGGTATTTTGATTATATCAAAAAATGGGTGGACTCCGTGATAGACGAGAATGGGGAGATCCACTGGTATGATCCGGGGGAGTTGGACGACATTCAGCCGGGAATTCTGCTGTTTCCTCTGCTGGAGCGCACGGGAGATCCCAGATATAAGAAGAGCCTTGACACTCTGCTGGGCCATGTATGGAGTTTCAGGCGCAATGAGGCAGGGGGCTTTTGGCACAAGAACCGGTGTCCGAATCAGATGTGGCTGGACGGCCTGTATATGGCGGGGCCCGTCAGCGCAGAATACGGCCATCGGTTCGGACGGCCGGAGTTTCTGGACTGTGCCGCAGAGCAGGCGCTGCTTATGCGGAAAATGACGGAGGATAAGAATACGGGACTGTGGTATCATGCATGGGACTGTTCCAAGGAGGCGGAATGGGCAGACCCGCAGACAGGGCTTGCGCCGGAGTTTTGGGGCAGATCCATAGGCTGGGTGCCGGTGGCGGTACTGGACGAGCTGGATTTCCTTCCCGAAGAACATCCCTTATACCCGGATATGTGTGCTTTGGTGCGTGACCTGCTGACGGCGGTCTGCCGGTGGCAGTCAAATGAGGGGCGCTGGTATCAGGTGGTGGACAAGGGACAGCAGGAGGGGAACTGGCTTGAGAATTCCTGCAGCTGTCTGTTTGTGGCAGCCATTTGCAAGGCGGTGCGCAAGGGTCTTCTGGATGAAAGCTATCTGGAAAAGGCGAGGGCCGGTTATGATGGGGTGATCCGGAGCCTGACATGGGAAGGGGAGGATCTCCAGATCGGGAATGTCTGCATCGGAACCGGAGTGGGCGATTATAGGCATTATTGCGCAAGGCCGGTGTCGGTGAACGATCTCCACGGTGTGGGGGCGTTCCTCATCATGTGTGCAGAGATGGGGCAGGAAACCTGATTTCATTCCCGCGCCGCAGCCCGGATACATCAAGGGCAATGCCTGCCTGCTGGTTGCCGGAGGCATTGCCCTGAAAGAGTCCAGAGACGGCAGGCTATTTGTAGTGCCGCTGGGACTTGGTGATCCGTTCCACGGCGTTGGTCTTTGTGAGCCAAGAGACGATTTCGTTGGCCTGAGCCTCGGTGATCTTCGATCCCAGTTTTACTTCCTTGATCTGTATTCTTCGATCCACGTCCACATAGAGCCGGGGAACGACAAAGTTTTTGGTGTCGATCTGGGGCTCATAGGAGTAGTGGAACATTCTGATCTCTCCCTCATGGGCGTATTCGGAGTCCTTAATCAGAAAACGGACTTCGTTCAGGCAGCCGGCCACGAAATTCTGGATCAGATTTGTCTCTCTCAGGCTGTCTGCGGCGGAGCCGTCCTTGGTGTCAGAGGGATCCCCTTCGTCCATGCGCCTTTCCAGATCATAGATGGTCTCCCAGATATTGTCCATGATTTCTAGAATCTGCAGGATGTTGCGGGTGGCATCGTCCGGCTGGCTGATCTGGTCGTATTTCCCCTCCTTGAGCAGCTCCAGAGTGCGCTCATCGAGATATTGGATCTTGTACAAGGGATAGTCCATGTCCGAATAGCTGGAGACGTCAGTCAGCTTGTCTCTGGACTTCCTGATGTCAAAAAAGTCATCGCAAAAGGTGATGGCGCAGCCTTTGGCATCATCCCCGTAGGGAACCCACATATAAATATCATTGATCTGCTCAGAGAAGCTGGTGACATAGATATTTTTGTTGATGGGGGCCAGAGAGTCGTTTCTGGAGTGCTGCCTGCCCAGATAGGGGAAATATCTTTTCATTCTTTCTCTCACAGACCCATCCTGATTGTCCAGCCCCACACGCTTCTTCCCCGCCAGCTCCATCAGTTCTATGAAGCATTCACCTTCAAAGGAATCGTTCATGTAGACCGTGTTCCAGAGGCGCAGCTTTCCGGGAGCAGCCGGATTGTCTCCCAGAAGGAGCTTTAGGGTACTGAGTTTGGTGTAGTGTACGGGAATCAGAAACTCCTTGTCGGAGCCGTTGGTCTTGGGGGCGAACCGGCACAGATCCTTAATCCTTATAATCTGCTCGTAAAGACGGAACAGAGCCACCAGCAGGCGTCCCCGCTTTTTTGCCTCCAGTCTGCGGAACACATCGTCTTCCATGAAATGCAGGAACTGGCCGTAGCCTTCATCCTTCTCACTGAGCCGGATTCTTGCCAGTGATCGGTACATAGTATCTAGTCTATCGTCTCCATAATGCTGAGCCTTGTTCGCTTTTTCCATCTTTTCGATGAAGGAAGCGAATTTTGCGCAGGATTTGATGGGATAGGAGCCGGAAGAATATTTCAGCTTGTTTTCAATTCTATAAATCAGATCCGCCCTTTCTTCCGGGGAGAAGTCCGCCTCTTTTTGAAGGGCCTCGGTGGCAACGGATACCCAGCCTGCGTGGGCGTAGACGTCAGATGCATCGTAGAGCTGGGCCTGCTCGAAATGCATCAGGGCCTGCCGGATATTTTGCTTCCAGGCTATTGACCGGCGGCTCAGCAGCTGATGGTAATATCCCAGATGTCTGTTGGCAGTGGAGTTGCATTTTTCTTCTGTGTAAACAAGGTTCAGGATACGTCCCGCCTCATCCAGAAGCCGGGAATCGTCCTGACAGCTGGCCAGATGAAGCAGGCATTCTCCCAGATTGTTGTATATTTTCATTTTGTTCATATGGATCAGCCTATGAGGCAGCTTCTCATTGCGGGACAGAATGGCCTCGTAGCAATCCCTTGCGCTCTCGTAGTCCCCCAGATTCATGAAGCACCAGCCCTCATTGATTTCCGCCAGCAGATCTCCCGGCGGAAGATCCTCCAGACGCAGGGGTTGTGTCAGGCTGAAATTGCTGTCTTCCTCGTTTTTTGCCAGACAGTAGCTGTCCGGTTTGGTACACTCTTCCTGAATTTTTTTGTAGAACATCTTTGCATCATGGAACTTGCCCTGCCGAAGCAGGTTGTCGGCAATATTATAATAGGCCTTTAAGCCTATGGTGCCCTTGGATATGCGGGATGCCTTTTTATAGAGGTCAATGAGTTTTTTCTGAGATTCTTCCAGATCTCCCTGGGCCTGAAGAAGAAGCCCCTGCAGAAGGCAGACTTCGTGGTCGTTGGGATTGCCCTTCAGCATGTCCTGAAGCTCCTGCCTGAGAGCGTCTTTGTCTGATGAATTATCGTACATTTGGCATTTTATGCTGTGAAGTCTGGCAAAACGGTTTCCTCTTTTGCCCAGATCCGTAAATATATCCTGATATTTTTTGCGGAAATAGACCGAATTCATTCTGTCGGAGATAGGTATCCCTTTTTCGCGGGCATAATCCCAGAAGCTGGTCTTTACCCCTTGCTTTCGCAGACATATGCCCAGATTGTTGGCGGCGTCTATATTGTCCGGATCTTTTTTCAGAATGGCCACACAGATATCCTGAGCGATGTCGTAGTCCCGGCTTTTCTGGTAGGCTATGCCCAGCTGAACCAAAGTCTCTACCAGATATCCGTCGTAGATCGAGAAGGTTCCGTTCAGCCTCTGGGTCATGTCTACGGACAACTGGGCATTAGCGATATAGCGGTCCAGCTGGGGGTTGATGGATATGTGGTCGGGATGAAGCCTTGCGAGCTGAACCAGCAGGTGCAGGAAACAGAGCTTCGCCTCCCTCAGCCGGTACAGATACCGCAGAGTGGAGCCCAGCTGTATGTTGGCTTCCAGCCATATATGGGTCTGCCAGAGAGTGAGGCGGTGGTTTGCGCTGCCCTCAATGGTTCGCCTGATTTCGGAGAATTCGTCCAGTGCCCTTAGATAGTCGCTTCTTTGATTGTGCCGGGCCGTGGCGCAGAAATATTTGCCAAGTTGCAGCTGAAGCATAAGGTTGAGAAAATCGGCTTTTCCGGGTTCATATTCCTGCTCAAGGAGGATGCAGGCTTGTTGGTACTGCCCTTGAGGATCCAGAAAGTGCTCTCCCCGGTACTGGCCCTCCCGCAGAAGGAGGTGGCTTTTGGTGAGATGCGCCATTTTCCGCAGACCATCGCTCTTTTGATAGGAAGTCCAGTTTTTTTCCAGTATCTCCAGATTATTTGTGAAGTTGTCCAGACTTTTCGTGAAACTGTCCAGATCTTTCGGGATGCTTTTTTGGATTTTGTCCGAAGGAGCAGTCTGAGGGCTGTTTCTGCTGCCGGCATCGTCTGCCCCTGCCGAGAGACTGTCCTTGAAGCGGTTGTCAAAATCCGCATTGGCCATGTCGTACAGATTCTTCAGTTCTACATATTCCTTGTCGCAGTTCGTTATCCAACCTCTGAAGTAGTCCTTGTAGTTCTCCATGAGAATTCCCCTTCCCTTTTGTAATATATATCACAAAACATGACATGATAGTAATCATATCACAAGCGAAGATAAAAATCCAGTGTTTTTTGCGGATCATAGAAAAAAGGATATCCTATGAACGGAGTCTCCGACGGGCAGGCAGGGGACAAGGGAGGCAGGTGCTTTTCTGGCAAAGAATGTCTTGAAGAGAGGGAAGAATCATGGTATGCTGTATGTGTCACAAGGGGCTCTCTGCAGAGAAAGCATGTGAGAGGGCAGGGACGGAAGGATAGGATGAGGGTCATGATAATGCAGCGATCTGCGTAGGGCAGGTCGCTGAGATTTTATAAGGAGATAGGAGGAAGAGGGCATGAAGGCAGTAGTTGCTATAGACTCTTTCAAAGGAAGTCTTACTTCCATGGAGGCGGGACAAGCTGCCATGGAGGGGATCCTCAGGGCGGATTCTGCTGCGGATGTGGCGGTGCGTCCTCTGGCGGACGGCGGAGAGGGCACCGTGGAGGCGCTGGTGCAGGGCATGGGGGGCAGGTTGCAGACCGTGGAGGTCATGGGACCCTTGGGCAGGCCGGTGGTATGTCAGTATGGTATTGTGAGAGAGAGCGACACGGCTGTGATTGAGATGTCCGGCGCGGCAGGCATAACTTTGGTGCCTGCAAAAGAGCGCAATCCCATGAACACCACTTCTTATGGGGTGGGAGAAGTGATCAAGGACGCGGCGGTCAGAGGCTGCCGCCGCTTTGTCATAGGCATAGGGGGAAGCGCCACCAACGACGGAGGTCTGGGTATGCTTCAGGCGTTGGGGTTTGGATGTCTGGACCATGAGGGCAGGCCGGTGGAGCTGGGGGCGAAAGGGCTGGAGAGGCTGGCGGCCATCACCGTGGACAATGTGCTTCCTGAACTTGCGGACTGCCGGTTCCGCATCGCCTGCGATGTGACGAATCCTCTGTGCGGGAGCTTGGGCGCCAGCGCGGTGTATGGGCCCCAGAAGGGTGCGACTCCGGAGATGGTTCGCAGGATGGATCTATGGCTGGAGCGGTATGCCGCACTGGCGTGCAAGTCCTTTCCCAGAGCGGACGCCGCCTATCCCGGAACAGGAGCCGCGGGAGGTCTGGGCTTTGCGTTTCTTGCCTTTACCGATGCGGTTTTGGAATCCGGCGTCCGGATCGTGCTGGAGGAGACGGCTCTGGAAGATTATGTGAAGGACGCGGATGTGGTGGTGACCGGAGAGGGACGTCTGGACGGGCAGACGGCTATGGGGAAGGCCCCCGTGGGCGTGGCGAGGCTGGCAAAAAAGCACGGGAAGCCCGTGATTGCTTTTTCCGGCTGCGTGACCGCGGATGCGGCGGAGTGCAATAAGCAGGGAATAGACGCCTTTTTCCCTATCCTTCGCAGCGTTGTCACGCTGGAGGAAGCCATGAGGCCCGAGAATGCGAAGGCCAATATGGCGGATGCCGTGGAGCAGGCCTTCCGGCTTTGGAGGCTGTGAGCATAAATGTCTATTCCGAAAGGGGCTGCATGATGCTGTGGAATTGGGTGGGATCAGCCGGCTGATATGCAAAAACGGAAGAACTGCATATTATAATAAAAACCAGTTATAGTGTCAAGGAACAATGAATTATGAAACGATGCGTTCCGTTGGAGCCCGCTGCAGAAGCCGTCTGCAATCAGAGTTCTGTGCCTCCGTTGATTTTTCAGCTGCCGCCTGAGCAGGGCAGGAGGGCGCTGGAGGAAATGCAGGATACACCGGTATATAAATATCCCGCCGATGTATCCTCGGTTTGTGTCAATACCGGGATATGGGGGAGTATTCCGGTATATTTTATTGCGCCCAAAGGTGCAAAAATCAGAAATATCATATTCTATATTCACGGTGCAGGCTGGGTATTTGGCAGCTTTCATACACATGAAAAGCTGGTCAGGGAGCTTTCGGCAAGGACAGATTCATTGATCGTATTCCCCGAATACAGCCGGTCTCCGGAAGCCAAATACCCCGCAGCCATAGAGCAGTGTTATTTTGTCCTTTCCCATATAAGGGAAATCATAGGGGATTGCTTTTCGGCGGCAAAGGGGACTGCGCTCACAGTGGCAGGTGACAGTGTTGGCGGTAACATGGCAATCGCTATGGTTCTGATGTCAGCCATGGGGCAGGGGTCCCGTATCCAAAAGCTGTTGTTATATTATCCTGTAACCAATGCTTGCTTTGACACAGCCAGCTACCGCGAATTCGCAGAGGACTATTATCTATATAGGGAAGGGATGCAATGGTTTTGGAGACAATATACAGCCTCTATGGCGGATAGGAACCGGATAACCGCGTCCCCCCTTCGGGCGGACATAGACTGTCTGAGGTGTTTCCCTCCCACGATGATCATAAACGGTCAGGCGGATGTCCTGCGCAGTGAAGGGGAGGCCTTCGGTGAAAGGCTGCGATGTGCAGGCGTGGAGGTGACGGCGTTGCGGGTGCAGGGGACCATCCATGATTTTGTGATGCTGAATGCGTTGGATCAGACGAATGCCTGCCGCACTGCTATGGATGCTTCAACCCAGTGGGTGAACCGTCTGCATTGAAATCCGGAAAGGAAAAAGTGAAAAGAGAAATTCGGGAGAAGGGTCTAGGCAGACATATGTTCGTGTGATAGAATAGAATCATCAGGAAAGCGGACAGTTCCCGATAAGGCATCGGCTGCTTGTGAGGGACATTTGCAGAGAAATGGCGGGGAAGCTTAAGATGGCGAATTTGCTGGAGAATTTGAATGAGAGACAGATAGAGGCGGTACTGGAGACAGAAGGGTACATCAGGGTGATCGCCGGAGCCGGCAGCGGAAAGACGAAGCTGCTGGTGAGCCGATATGCCTATCTGGTGCAGGACTATGGAATCGATTCGGGAAACATTTTATGCGTGACCTTCACCAACAAGGCGGCAGGAGAGATGAAAAGAAGGATCCGGGGGCTGATTGGGGAGGGGAATGATGTAAGCCTGATATGCACCTATCACGGGTTCTGCAACAAGCTGCTGCGGGAGAATCCCGAGAAGCTGTTTCTCAACAAGCAATTTCAGATCATCGATTCCCACCAGCAGAAGGGCATGTTGGAGGAGATATACCAGAAGCATGAGCTGAAGCTTGACTACGCCGCTTTTGAGACCATGCTCAGAAAGATCGGGCGGGCGAAGAAGGACATGGAGTATGTGAGGAAGATGTGCGATCCTAAGCCTTGCCGGATCATGAGCAAAATAGAGGATCAGGACGATCAAATTATAGAGGAGTTTCTGCAGAGGCAGAAAGCAACCTATTCTCTGGATTTCCACGACCTTATCGCCTTCGCCATCTATCTGCTGGAGACGGACTCTCAGGTGAGGCAGAAGTGGCAGAGCAGGCTGAACTATATCATGGTGGACGAGTTTCAGGACAGCTCTTCCGTGGAGATGCGGCTGGTAGAGATCTTGTCCGGAATGTATCGAAATCTCATGATTGTGGGGGATCCGGATCAGAATATCTATGAATGGAGAGGATCCGACGTAAAGCTGCTGGTGGACTTCGACAAGCAGCACGAGCCTACAAAGACCATTATCTTGAATCAGAACTATAGATCCACGCCCCAGATTCTCCAGTGCGCAAACGCCTTGATAGAAAAAAATCAGGTGCGCCTGAAGAAGGATCTGTTTACAAGGAATCCCGAGGGCGCTCCCGTGGTTCATTATCATTCCAGAAACGAGACGGAGGAGATGGAGCAGGTCATCGACAATATCAGGCGCCTGCGGGAGAAGGAGGGCTTTCGGTATTCGGATTTTGCGATTATCTATAGAGCCAGCTTTTTGTCCCGGGTGATGGAGAAGAAGCTGGTGGAGAAGAATGTCCCCTATGAGATATTCGGGGGAGTCCGCTTTTATCAGAGAGCTGTGATTCTGGATGTTCTGGCATATCTGAAGCTGATTGCCTACGGCGATGACAACGCATTTCTGCGGGTGGTGAATCTGCCCCGCAGGAGATTCGGCAGAGGGAAAGTGAACCGGCTGGAGGAGCTGCGGGAGCAGGAGAAGAAAGGGAGCTTTTATCAGGAAAGTCTGTTGGATCTGACAGAGGAGGAAGCGGACGGGAAGGCAAAGACTCTTTTTGCAACGCTGTCGGAGCATTTGGGAGACAGGGAATTTGCCGGCAGCGATGCGGGGTCGTTTGTCCGTTTCATGGAGGATATGCGCAGCGGTTATAGGGACATGCGGATATCTGATATAGTCAATAGGGTGATGGAGGGCTCAGGGTACGAGAATTATATCCGGAGTCTGGGGGATGAGGAAAGGTTGGACAACCTTGCGGAATTCAAGCGTATCGCAAATGAATTCGAGCGGGAGTTCGGGGAGGACTTAAGTCTGGAGGAATTTCTGCAGCAGATCGCCCTTCAGGCGGGGGAGAACAGGGATGAGTCCAAGGACGCCGTGAAACTGATGACGATCCATTCCTCCAAGGGCCTGGAATTTCCGGTGGTGTTCATTCTTGGCTTTACGGAGGGAGTGTTTCCCTCTGCGAAGACGCTGGGGGACAGAAAGATGCTGGGGCTGGAGGAGGAGCGGAGACTGTGCTACGTGGCCATCACCCGGGCGGAGAGATATCTGTATCTGATGGATTCGGAGGGAATGTCGGAAAACGGAATCAAAAAACTGGCTTCCCGCTTTCTGGAGGAGATCGGGGAAAAGAATTACGTCAGAATAGGCAAAATATCGGAAGAGCTGCGGCAGGAAAGCAAAAGATACACAGAGAAGCTGAACCTTGAGCTGCTTCTGGAGCCGGTGGGGAGCAGGAAGGTGGGAGACGTGGTGGAGCATCATGTCTTTGGAGCCGGCGTCATTGAGGCCATAGACGCCAAGCGAGGGAGCTATTCCGTGAAGTTTGAGAAGCTGCCCCATCCGAGAAACATATCCAGCAGTTATTTTGGAAAAAAGCATGAGGATATCCTGCTTAAAAATCCGATAAGCCAGACGCAGGCTGCCCAAGCTCATCCAGAGGATGCAGGGGCGCGTGGTTCGTGGGATCCAAAGGGCAGGGGCAGCAGCCGGGATGCAAAAGGGCAGCCGGGATCGGAGGAGCCGGACGGCGGGGCAGGGCCGGTTTCGGGAGGAACGGAAGGGCAACCGAAAGCCTTGGAGGATACAGCGGAGGAATCAGGGCCGGTTTCGGGAGATTGGGAGGCTCCTCTGGAGATAGAAATGATTGAAAAGGATGTATCTGACGGAGAGAGAGAGGAAGAGGGGACATTTGCAGTATCAGCCGCTTTTGAGTCTGAACTGAAAGAGAAGAGTGAAGAAGAAAAGGAGAGGGAAGAGAAGGCCGCCCGTCTGAGGGCTTGGAAGGAGAACAGTCCCAATTTATGGAAGAGGTCGGAGGTTCCCCATTTTGGGTGGAGCTGCGTGGGAGTGGAGGATCTGGGTTCCCCTTCGGGAATCTGTGAGATGTGCGGATATCAGATCATTCGATATGCCCATCAAATGGAGCATCCCAGCTACCCCAGCTTGTCTGTAGGATGCAAATGCGCAGGCAAAATGGAGGGTGACGTTAGTGAGGCCAAGCGCCGGGAAGCGGATTTCAAGAATCGGCAGTCCAGACGGATAAATTTCTTCAAGCGCCAGTGGAAGCGTTCAAAGAAGGGAAACGAATATCTGAAGATTGATGGTCATGTGGTGGTTATTTATCACGATGATAGAGGAAAGGGGAGCTGGAGGTATTCTTTGGACAATGAATTCTGCAGGACGGTCTATGCTGATAGGGAGAGAGCTGTGGCAGGAGTGTTTGAAGCGCTGGAGGGGCTGAGGGCGAAAGGCTGAGATCAGCGGGCTTATTTTTGATAATTTCATAGACTTGATATAATGGGTATGTTATAATCCAGAGATAGAAGGTGGAATTCGGTGTCAGGTTTTCATGCGTTGCTTTGCGGCAGAGAAGGTTGTTTATTATGTTGGGAGGGACAAGCTATGGATAATGAACAGCTGATGCAAGCCCTATCGGGCCTGCTGGATGAAAAGCTACAACCGATAAAAGATCGTCTGGGCAAGATCGAGGGCCGTCTGGACAAGATCGAGGGCCGTCTGGACAATGTCGAAGGCCGTCTGAATGTAGTCGAGGTGCTTCAGAGGCGAACTACAAAAAAGCTGGATGATCTGCGTTTGGACATGATGGTGTTCCAGGGAAATGTTCGGCAGGACATTCACGATCTTGGGGATCAGATGGAGACTGTGGTGGAAATACTCAAGATAAACGAAATACTTCCTAGATAGGAGTATGGGGCAGGCTGTACCGGTATTTCCCAAAGACTATGTTCCGCGGGAAATATCGGTCGGCTTCGGAAGTTCGATTTTAAACTAATTCATATTCTGTCGTGATTTCTTTTGTTCTGCTGTGCTAATCTGAAGACCGGAGATTATACAATTCTGTCCGGATAGGCCCACAATCAATGGAGAAACTTCAAAAGCTGCTTTCGGGGAACTGGAAGCCGGTGAGGAGGACTTTTCTTTGAGGAAAGGCGGCAGTAGATTCAGAGCGGATGCAGGAAGATGTGAGGAGTGGATGAAGGAGCTTAAAAAGCTGGAAGAATTAAAGGGGCCGAGAATTTCCGGCGGTGTGGATACAGTGGGCTGGGGAGAGTGGGAAGTCTGGCATCCGGTGCTTGCAGAGGTAGGCAGGCTTGCAAAGAGGGGGCGCAATGCTGTCGTGGCCATTGACGGGCGGTGCGGAAGCGGCAAGACCGGATTGGCAAGACTGCTTGAAAGCCTCTTTTTGTGTAATGTACTGCATATGGATGATTTTTATCTTCCGCTTCATCTGCGTCCGGAAAACTGGCAGGAGATACCGGGAGGCAATATGGATTTTGAGCGATTGCGGCGTGAGATATTGCTTCCGCTTGGGGAGGGGAGAGGGGTTTTGTATCGCCCCTATTGCTGTGCAAGGGGGGAGATGGGAGAGGGAGTACGGCTGGAACCGAGACCGTTGACGATTGTGGAAGGGAGCTATTCTCAACATCCGTCAATGGGGGTAATTTATGATCTTACGGTATTTCTTACATGCTCCGATGAAATACAGCGGCGGCGCCTGCAGATTCGGGAGGGAGAGGGCTTTGCGGCCTTTGAGCAGCAGTGGATTCCTTTGGAAGAAAACTATTTTCGTATTTTTGCAGTGGAAAGTAAAAGTTCGCTTCAGGTGGATACAAGCAGCTTGACGGACACAAGGAACATATAAAAAATAGATTTAAACAACAGTTGCATTTAAATAAATTTTAAAATACCTATCTTGTGGGGCTGGGAGGTTCATGTATGAAAAAGACAGCGACTAAGAAACAGATTCAGAATCTTGTGACGGCGGCTATGCTCATGGGAGTGGGTATTGTGCTGCCTATTTTTACGGGGCAGATTCCTCAGATCGGTAATATGCTGCTTCCCATGCACCTGCCGGTGCTGATTTGCGGCTTGATCTGCGGATGGCAGTATGGAGGCATTATCGGCTTCTTGTTGCCTCTGTTGCGCTATATGCTTTTCTCTGCTCCGCCCATGCCCAACGGCATCGCAATGGCCTTTGAGCTGGCGGCCTACGGGGCCATTGCAGGATTTCTGTACAATCGCTCCAAATGGCAGTGTATTGTGTCCCTATATCGCTCTCTTCTGATCGCCATGATCGGCGGACGTGTCGTGTGGGGAGCAGTGCGGGTGCTGATGCTGGGCATGGGAGGAAGCTCGTTCTCATGGCAGATGTTCATGGCGGGGGCATTCCTGAACGCCATTCCCGGCATTATCCTGCAGCTGGTGTTCATCCCGGCCCTCATGGTGGCTCTGAACAGAACCGGGCTGGTGCCCTTTCACCGGGCGCAGAATGCCAAGGGAGAGGCGGAGGGAGCCTGAGCATCCTCCTGACGGATTACAGACATGCCTCTGACGGATGCTGAATAGGAGATGTAAGACAAGAAGCAGCATTCCATGACAGATTATAGACTGGAATTAGGAGAAAGAGCATATGTGGGCATTGATTTTTGCATCCTTGATTATCGGGATGATCGTGGGGGTCATCTATCTGTCCAGCAGATTCGCAAAATTTTTCTTTCTGCGTAAGCTTCTGGGAAAGAGCAGGATCCTCCGTTTTGTGGCAGGCCTTTTCATCGTGGGACTGCTGGCCTTAGGAATAGGGGCCCTTCTGGGAGTCATCAATGCGGCCATTGCCGTTTTGCACCTGATGGCGGTGTGGCTTCTGTGTGACGGGGTCAGCAGGCTGACGGAGTGGAAGCGGGGCAGGAAATTTTCTAAGTATTACGCAGGGATTTTTGCATTAGGGATCACAGCCGTATATCTGGCCTGCGGCTGGTATCTGGCGAACCATGTATGGCGCACCGAATATGAACTGGAGACGGACAAGCCGGTGGGAACCCTGCGCATCGTTCAATTTGCGGATTCTCATGTGGGAAGCACATTTGACGGAGAGGGATTTCTGAAACTGGTGGAGGCTATGCAGGCGGAGAACCCGGATCTGGTGGTGATCACGGGTGATTATGTGGATGATGACACCTCAAGAGAGGATATGGTTGCCGCATGCAGGGCTTTGGGCACGCTGAAAACTACATATGGAGTCTATTATGTGTTCGGGAACCATGACAAGGGGTATTACGCTCCGGAGTACCGGGGGTATGATGGAAGAGACCTGATTGCGGAGCTGGAGAAAAACAATGTGCATGTGCTGCAGGATCAGGTAGTGTCGCTGGGGGAGGAGTTCTATCTTATCGGCAGAAAGGACCGCTCAGAAGACCAGCGGGGAACTCCCAGAGCAACTATGGAGGAGCTGACGGCAGGACTGGACCCGGATAGGTACAGCATTGTTTTGGACCATCAGCCCAGTGACTTTGACGCACAGGCGGCATCCGGCGTGGATCTGGTGCTGTGCGGCCACACCCATGGCGGACAGCTGTTTCCGTTTCACCGTATGGGACAGTGGACAGGGATAGACGACAAAAGCTATGGGCTGGAGAGGCGGGACGCCACCAGCTTTATCGTCACATCCGGCATTTCCGACTGGGCAATCCAGTTCAAGACCGGATGTAAGTCGGAATATGTGGTGGTGGATATATCCCAAGCTTCCGGCGAATGAAGTTTCGGAGGAGGGAGACGATGTGGTGGCCACGCCTATCTGGGACAGCGATGCTGACGGAAATCCGGATAAGTGAAATATGCGGTTGACCGGTGGGGGCCATATCAGAGCGGAAAGGAAAGGGAGATGTTCTGGAAAAAGCAGGGTAAGCCTGAAAAGCAGCTTGACTATGACAGAGAGAACTGGCGGCCGGTGCTGAAATGCAGTATCTGCAACGGTGAGCGTGTGGCGGGCTTCAAGAATATCCGTACCGGCGAATTCAAGGAGGAGAGTTTCATCCGCAGCGATGAGGAGCTGGAGGCTTTTAAGCGCAGGTACGGCATCTCGGAGATGAAGAAGGAATATTAAGGGGGGAAGGGCCGATGTATAGGGAATTGTGCCGGAAGTGCGCAGGGGGCTTGAGTTTGTGAGCAGATATTCTATGAACATTTATATGGCTGAAGAGAGGCGCTGAGAGCGCGTTAAGTTGGTTCGGGCACATGTGAACAAGCGGTAGTGCGACGGCATGGCAGTAGGGCAGGATGCCATGCCCGCCTCAAGGGGCGGAAAGGTACGGTCATGAAATTTCTACATATCTCAGATCTGCATATCGGAAAGCGCATCAATGAATTTTCTATGCTGGAGGATCAGAAATATATTCTGGACAAAATAGTTACCATAGCGGAGCGGGAGCAGGCGGAGGGAGTTCTTCTGGCGGGGGACATCTATGACAAGACTGTGCCCTCCGCCGAGGCGGTGCAGGTTTTCGACCGTTTTCTCACGGGATTGGCGAAGCGGAAGATAAAGGTCTTTGCTGTCAGCGGAAATCATGACTCCCCTGAGAGGATCGCCTTTGGTGCGGAGCTGATGAAGGGAAAGGGAGTCTATCTGTCCCCGGTATATGACGGCAGGGTGGCCAAGGTGGCGCTGGAAGACACCTATGGAAAGCTCTATGTCCATCTGCTCCCCTTTGTGAAGCCTGCCACGGTTCGTCACGGTCTGGAGGTCCAGCAAACCCTGCAGCAGGAGAGATCCAATGGGGCGGAACCGTCCATACAGCGGGAGAGATCCAATGGGACGGAACCGTCCGTACCACCGGAGGGCGGCAGCGCAGCGGAACCGTCCAAGCTGCCGGAGAGCTATAACGAGGCGGTCAGGGCAGTGGTGGAGCGCATGGAGGTGGACGCGGACCAGCGCAATATTCTGGTGGCTCACCAGTTCGTCACCGGTGCGTCCCGCTGCGAGTCGGAGGAGACAGCGGTGGGAGGATTAGACAATGTGGACGCGGATCTTTTCGATGCTTTTGACTATGTGGCGCTGGGCCATATTCACAGCCCCCAGCATGTGGGCAGGGATACCCTTCGCTACTGCGGCACGCCTCTGAAATACTCCTTTTCGGAGGCGGAGCAGGAAAAAAGCGTCACCGTGGTGGAGCTGCGGGAGAAGGGAGAGGTGGAGCTTAGGCAGATTCCTCTGACGCCCCTGCGGGATATGCGAAGGATCAGGGGAACCTATATGGAGGTAATGGACAGAAACTTTTATCAAGGCACCAATAGGGAGGACTATGTACAAATCACTCTGACGGATGAGGAGGATGTGCCGGATGGATTACAGAGGCTGCGCAAGGTTTATCCGAATCTTATGAGGCTGGTCTATGACAATGCCCGGACGCGGCAGAGCCGTGAGGTGGGGGCAGCGGAGGAACTGGAGAGGAAGTCGGAGCTGGAATTGTTTTCGGATTTTTACGTGCTTCAGAACAATCAGACTATGAGTGCCAAACAGACGGAGCTGGTGCGGCAGCTGATTCAGGAGAGCATGGGATGTACCTGATTTTTAAGCCAAGGAAATTGCTTTTCCCCTGACGGGGAGGAGGGGAGCGGCTATGAGGCCATTAAAGTTAACCATCAGCGCCTTCGGACCCTATGCGGAGGAGGCTGTGATCGATTTTGAACAGTTCGGCGGAAGGGGGCTTTACCTGATCACGGGGGATACCGGAGCGGGAAAGACCACGATCTTCGATGCTATCGCATATGCGCTGTACGGGGAGGCCAGCGGGGGTGTGCGCAGGGCGGAGATGTTCCGCAGCAAGTATGCCAAGGAGGATACACCCACCTATGTGAAGTACGCTTTTGAATACTGCGGAAAGAAATATGTGGTAAAGCGAAATCCGGAGTATCAGCGCCCCAAGGGACGGGGGGTAGGATATACCACCCAGAAGGCGGATGCGGAGCTGATTTATCCGGACGGCAGATCTCCCGTGACAAAGGCCAAGGAGGTCACCAGAGCCGTGACGGAGCTGATCGGTCTGGACCGCAGGCAGTTTTCCCAGATAGCCATGATAGCTCAGGGAGACTTCCAAAAGCTTCTTTTTGCCGGAACGGAGGAGCGCAGCGATATCTTCCGGCAGATATTCGGCACGGGACTGTATCAAAGACTTCAGGAGCGGCTGAAGGAGAAGGTCAGCCAGCAGGGAGACCTCTATGATGATCTGAAGAAAAGCATCGGTCAGTACATGGACAATGTGGCCATTGAGGAAGGGCAGGAGCTTTCTTCGGCCAAGTTCAGGCTGAGAGAGCTTAAGGGAAGCGGCTTTGACGGCAGAGTGGGAGAGTGGCTGGCGCTGTTGGAGACTGCCTGCCGGGAGGATCAGGAAGATCTGGAGGAAGCGGACAAGGCCATGGGGAAGCTGGATCAAAAGATTGGGGAGGAGGATCAGCTGATCGGGAATATCCGCCGGACTTTAGAGCAGCTGAGGGCACTGGAGGAGAATCGGCGGCAGAGAGAGGAACTGCAGGAGGAATTGGAGCAGACGGAGCAGTCCCTGAAGGATGCCAAGGAGAGAAGCGGACAGTGCCAGCAGCTGGGGGAGGAAATCCAGAAGGGTCTGAGGGCGTTGGAGCAGTTTGACAAGCTGGAGGAACAGCGCAGGGAACAGACGAGGATTCAGGCGCAGCTTGAGGATATGGAAAGGCAAAAGACCGGACTGGCAGAGCGCAGACGCGGTCTGGAGGAGACTTTGGAAAAAGAGAGGGAGAGCCTTAAGTCCCTTGCCGGAATAGGAGAGGAACGGGAACGCTTGGAGGGCGGCAGGCGGACCAGAGAAGAGCAAAAGAGGGCCCTGCATCGGTACAATACGGAGTTTGGGGAGGACATCCGAAAACACCGTGACATGGAGCAGCACATAGAAAAATGCAGTGGGGAAGAGGAGACTCTTTTGCGGGAGACAGCCCGGATCAAGGGGCGGATGGAAGCCTTGGAGGGAAGGGACACTATGCTTTCCGGGGTGGAGAACGCGTGGAGGAGGCTGAGAGAGCAGGAGAGGCTGTTGGAGAGAGCCAGACGGGAGCAGGAGGAGACGGACAAAAAGGCCGTGGAACTCTCAGAGACTCTGGCAGTCCTGCGTTCTCGTGAGGAAGCCCTGCAGGCTGAGACCGAGGGACGCAAAAAGGAGCAGGAGAGGCGAAAGGATGCCAGAGAGGAAGAGGTATCCTGCAGACATAGGCTGGAGGAAGAGGAGCGAAAAAGGGAACAGCTGCAGGATCAGGCAGAAGGGCTGAAGGCTTCCCAAGAGCTTGTGGAGACTCTGGAGAAGGAATATGTGGAGGCGAGGGGAAGGGCTGAGACTTGTGCCGGTCGTCTGCAGGAGTTCAAGAAGCGCTGGGATCAGGTGAAAGATGCGGAAGTTGAGCTTGTCTTTCTTCAGCAGAAGAAAAAGGAGCTTGAAAATAGGCAGGAGCTGTTGGAAGGAATCGTTCAGGAGCAGGGGGCTCTTGAGGAGCTGGAGGAAAAGCTGCTGACGGCCCAGAGAGGCTACAAGGATGCCGAAGAGAGGCGGCGGGAGCTGCATGGCGCATACGGGGATATGGAAGGGCGGTTTCTGACCGCTCAGGCCGGGCTTTTGGCAAGAGATTTGCAGGAGGGGGAGCCTTGCCCCGTCTGCGGCTCAAAGCATCATCCGCTTCCTGCCAGAGCGCTGGAGACCGTGCCGGACAAGGGGGATCTGGAGCAGCTGAAGAAAAAGCTTTCCCTTGCGGAAGCGGATGCGGCCCGGCGCAGCGCCGATGCAGGTCATCTGGCGGAACGGCTGTCAGAGCAGCGAAAGACGGTGACGGAAGCGGCGAAAAGGCTGTTTTGGGATTACGGAGGAGAATCTGAGGATCTGCGGCGGAGGGCAGCGGAAGAGACCGCCGGGCTGCGGCAGGAATTTTCCGGGGCGGAGGAGGCTTTCAATAAGGCCGTTCAGGAGTGTGGGGAGAAGAAAGAACTGGACAGCCTGATCAAGAATCAGGAGGCTCGGCAAAAGGAGCTGGATGAAAAGCTGCAGGATGCCAGACGGGAATGGAGCGCGGCGGGGGGACAGCTGGAGGAGAGAAAGAGGCAGCTGGACAGATTCATTCTGGAGCTTGGGCTTACACGGGAACCGGACGAGGACTGGCAGGAGAAGCAGGAGAGGGCTTTCAAATGTCTGCAGGCTGGATGCGATCAGTGGCGGAGCCGATTGGAACTGGCGGAGAAGGAGAGGAGGCTGCTGGAGGAGCTGGAGGCTGCCGCAGCCAGAGGGGAAGAGGAAAGAAACAGGCTGGCTGGGGAGATCGCAGAAAAGAGTGAGCAGGCAGCCGGCCTGCGGGGCATTATGGAGACTGCGGGAAGGCAGCTGGAAAGAGAGGCAAAAAAGGCACAGGATATGCTCAAGGAGGCTTGGGAGCTGACGGGAAAGGGCACCCTGCAGGGGGCGGTGAACTGCCCGGCAGAGTGCTTGGAGGCGCAGGATAAAGAAGCAGAGTCTGTCTTGGGGGCTTTGGCCCGGTGTCTGGAAGCGCTTGCGGCAACGGGCCTTACGCTCAGAGGGGAGGCTGAAGAAAGACGGCGTCTGGAGGCGGATGGGAAACAAAAGGAACAGGAGCTGGCGGCCGCACAAGAGCAGAAAAGGGAGTCAGAGAAGCTTCTGGAGGGTATCAGGGGCAGGCTTTTGGAGAGAGCCAGACTGCTTTTCGAGAGTCTTTGGGAGGTTTCCGATCTTTTGGAGAAGATGCCCGATTGGGAAAAAGAGAATGGGCGGCAGTGGATATCTGTCCTAAAGAAGGAGGACTGGCAGCAGTGGACGGCCATTCTTGAGAACGAGAGCGTTTTGCTGGAGGCCGCTGCCTTGGGGGAGGCAGCAGTGGCGGCAGAGCTTGCTTTTTTGGATAGGGCGCTGCATGACAGCGACGGGAGGATGCAGGAAAAACGGCGTCTGGAGAAGCTGATACCGGAAAGGGAAAGCTGCCTCGGAGGACTTGACAAGGATGTCCGCAGGCTGGAGACGGAGCTGGCCGCAAAAACAGCGGAAAACGTTGGCCAAAAGCAAAGAATCGCCGCCATGGAAGATGAGCTTAACTTCAGCAATAGAGACGAGATAGAGGAGAGGGTAATTGATCTGCGGCGGTGCAAATCGGAACTGGAGGATGGTCTGGTAAAGGCGCAGCAGGCTTGGCAGGACTGTCATACAAGAGATGAGAGGCTTGCCGCCGCAATCCATACGCTGGAGCAGCAGCTTGGGGCTGCCGGCGAAGCGGGATGCGTCAGCGAGGAGGAGGTTCTGGTCAGAAAAGAAAAATGGCAGCAGGAGAGGAGGGAACTGAACGGGAGACGGGACAAAAAAAACGCCGCCTTTACAAGCAATCAGGAGATCCTGCGCAGAGTTCGGGAACGGTATGCGGATATAGCCGAAGTGGAGGGAGAATATGTTTGGATGAAGGCGCTTTCGGACACGGCCAACGGAAAGCTTTCCGGGAAACGCAAGATCGAGCTGGAGACCTATATTCAGATGACGTATTTTGACAGAATCATAAGGAGGGCGAACCTGCGGCTTCTGGAGATGAGCGGAGGGCAGTATGAGCTTGCAAGAGAAGAAGAGGGGGATAACCAGAAGAAGACGGGACTGGGGCTTAGTGTCATAGACCATTATAATGGAAGCTGCCGCAGCGTGAAGACTTTGTCGGGAGGAGAGTCCTTTCAGGCCTCGCTGGCGCTGGCTCTGGGACTGGCGGATGAGATACAGTCCTACGCAGGGGGGATTCGGATGGACTCCATGTTCGTGGATGAGGGATTCGGCTCGCTGGACGAGGAGGCTCTGGCGCAGGCCATGAAGACGCTGCTGCTCCTTACTGAGGGGAATAGGCTGGTTGGGATCATATCCCATGTCCCGGAGCTGAAGGAGAAGATAGACAAGAGAATCATCGTCACAAAGGAGCGGGGAAAGGACGGCGTGGGCAGCAGGGTCAGACTGTCTATCTGACACTTCGGGAGGACATAGACTTGAAAGGCGTATCGGAAAAGACGCGACTGGTGAAGAGGTGATTGCGGCTGCAAGACTGGCGAATGGAGAAGACTTTGCAATGAAAATAGCCTATTGACAAAATTCATATGAAAGGGTATACTTGAGAATGAGTTAGCGGTTACTAACACCAGTAACCGCTTTTATAAAAGACGGAGGTTAGCAATTACTAACCATTTCCTGTATATGAAATGAGGAACTGTATTATGATGATTAATAAAAAACTGATTGGGATGGTCAGTGAAAGTAAAAAATATGTGGCGGGGAATGTGGCGGCGCAATGGTGTTCCCTAACAGCCAATATTGGGATAATGACGGCAGTAGCAGGTCTGCTGGAATCCCTTTTTCTGGAAGCAGCAGATATAAACAGTATTTTTGCCACTGCAGCACTAGCGGCTGCCGCGGTTTTTATCCGTTTCGTATGTACAGTGCTTTCAAGCCGTATGGGATATCTCTCATCGAAATCGGTCAAGAGAACGTTACGTGGAAAAATTTATAGGAAGCTTCTGCAGCTTGGCGTTTCCTATAGGGAACAGCTTCAGACCTCCGAAGTAGTACAGGTGGCAGTAGAGGGAGTGGAGCAGCTGGAAACATATTTCGGCGCCTATCTGCCTCAGTTCTTTTATGCCGTGCTTGCGCCGCTTACTCTGTTTGCCTATTTGTGCTTTATCAATGTGCCGTCCGCCCTTGTACTGCTTGTCTGCGTGCCTCTGATACCTATATCCATCGCGGCTGTGCAGACATGGGCGAAAAAACTGCTGTCAAAATACTGGGGGCAGTATACGGCGCTGGGAGATACTTTTCTGGAGAACCTGCAGGGGCTTACGACGCTGAAAATTTACCAGTCTGACAGTTTTAAAAATGAGGAAATGAACCGCGAGGCTGAAAAATTCCGTAAGATTACCATGAAAGTGTTGGGTATGCAGCTGAATTCGATTACGATTATGGATCTGGTGGCATACGGAGGCGCCGCGCTTGGCGTGGTTATGTCTGCCATACAGCTTCGGGCAGGGAATGTCTCTCTTTCCGGCAGCCTTTTGATTATACTGGTTTCAGCAGACTTCTTTATCCCCATGCGGCAGCTGGGCAGCTTCTTTCATGTAGCAATGAACGGTATGGCGGCAAGCGAAAAGATTTTTCGTCTGCTTGATCTGCCGGAACAAGAAGTTAGAACAGAAACATTTCCGGTGGATTGTTCTATTGTCTGCGCTGATCTGCACTTTTCATATGGGGGAAAGGGCAGGGAAGATTCAGGCCAAAGTCTGACAGATACAGAAAGAGAAGAAATTCTGCGAGGGATTCATATGGATATCCCGATGGGGAGTTTTGTTTCCATTGTGGGAGAGAGTGGATGCGGAAAGTCCACCGTGGCTGCGATCCTCATGGGGAGGAATCAGGGATATTTCGGTTCGGTGAAGATTGGCGGCAGAGAGTTGAAGGAGATACAGGAAAACGATCTGACGAAAAACATTACTTATGTCAGCCATCAGAGTTACTTATTTAAAGGTACTGTCCGGGATAATCTCTATATGGGAAAGCCGGATGCGTCTGAAAGGCAGCTGTGGACAGTCTTGGAACGTGTAAAGCTGGCCGACTTCCTGAGGGCTGATAAGGGGCTGGACACGCCTCTTCTGGAATGTGCCTCGAATTTTTCCGGCGGCCAGCGCCAGAGGCTTGCGCTTGCGAGGGCATTGCTCCATGACAGTCCTATCTATATTTTTGATGAAGCCACTTCTAATATTGATATGGAGAGCGAGAATAATATTATGCAGGAAATTCATAAGCTTGCCGGAAGCAAGACAGTGATATTGATTTCGCATCGTCTGGCAAATGTGACAGTCTCGGACAATATTTATGTTATGGAGCGGGGAGAAATTGTGGAAAGCGGATGTCATGGGGAGCTGCTGGCGAAGGGCGGCGTTTATGCAGGGCTTTGGAACACGCAGCAGTATCTTGAAAATTATGGAGGAAGAAACCAGAGGGCATCCATGTATGGACATCCTGCTAATGTAGAGGGCCAAAGAAGAAAGGACGGTGCAGAGACATGAAAAGACGGAGCGGTTTTACAGTCGTGGGAAGGCTGACAGGCCTTGTGCGCCCTCTGGCCGGTTTTATGGCTCTTGCGGTCATTATGGGGCTGGTCGGACATTTATGTGCCTCTTTTATCACGATTTTGGGTGGGTATGCAGTGCTTGGCCTATTGGGTCTTGATACAGTCTTCCGATTGGAAGCCATATTTGCGTGTGTGCTTATATTTGCCGTACTACGGGCAGTCTTAAGGTATGCAGAGCAATCCTGCAACCATTTTATTGCATTTAAGCTTCTGGCCCTTATCCGGGATAAGGTATTTAGGGCATTGCGCCGGCTTGCCCCTGCAAAGCTGGAGGGCAGGGACAAGGGGGATTTGATTTCCGTTATTACCTCGGATATCGAATTGCTGGAAGTGTTCTATGCGCATACGATATCGCCGGTGGCGATTGCGTTTCTGTATACAGTGATTCTGTGTCTGTTTATCGGTTCTTTCCACCCTTTGCTTGGAATTCTGGCGCTTTTTGCATATCTGGCGGTAGGGGTTGCGATTCCGCTGGTCACATCCGGATTTAGCGGGAAGGCCGGGCTTCAATTCCGCACCGGGTCAGGGGAATTAAGCGGGTTTGTGCTTGACAGCCTGCGAGGGCTTTCCGAGACGCTGCAATATGGACAGGGGGAGAAACGCCTTGTGCAGATGGGGGAAAAGACAGCTGCCCTTTCGGAAATAGAAAGCCGGATGAAGCGTACTGCAGGAAGGAATATGGCAGCTACAAATACCCTGATCCTTGGGTCTGGCCTTGCGATGCTGTTTTTGGCGGCAGCGTTATATCAAGAGGGGGCCATAGATTTTGCAGGTGCGCTGATTCCGACAGTCGCCCTATTCTCATCTTTTGGGCCGGCCGTGGCGCTGGCAAATTTGGGCAGCGCGCTGCAGAATACCTTTGCGGCGGGAAACCGTGTGCTGGATATTCTGGAAGAAACTCCTGCCGTGCGTGAGGCGGCAGGAGAAGGGGAAATTGTGTTTGAAGGCGCTTCTGCTGAAAATGTCAGATTTTCTTATGGGGAGGAAACGATTCTTGGCCGGGTATCCCTGCAGATACCCGAAGGGAAAACCGTCGGGATCATCGGAAAAAGCGGCAGCGGGAAATCTACGCTCTTAAAGCTGTTCATGCGATTCTGGGATGCTGACGAAGGGGAAATCAAGGTTTCGGGCAGGGACATCCGCAGGATAGATACGTCGAATCTGAGAGATATGGAAAGCTTTATGACACAAGAAACGCATCTGTTCCATGACAGCATAAGGAATAACCTGCGGATTGCCAAACTGGATGCATCGGAGAAGGAAATTGAGGAAGCATGCCAAAAGGCCGCCATCCATGACTTTATTATGGGGCTGCCGAGGGGGTACGATACGCCGGTAGGGGAGTTGGGAGATACGCTTTCCGGAGGGGAAAGGCAGAGGATTGGGCTTGCAAGGGCATTCCTGCATGATGCGCCCTTCCTGCTTCTGGATGAGCCGACCAGCAATCTTGATAGCTTAAACGAAGCTGTCATACTGAAATCTCTGTGCGAAGGGCAGAACGGGAAAACGGTTGTATTGGTTTCGCATAGGCCGTCCACCATGCGGATTGCTGACATTGTCTATTGCTGTGAGAAACAAACCATACAGCCGTGCCTGCACGGATATTTGGCGACTGCCGCAAGAGCCGAAGACGCGCTAGGGACTTGGGAAGTAGAAAGTTTGTCGCAGACAGGAGGGATGAGTTGACGCATAAGGATATCAATGCAAAACGGGAAAGGGAAAAGGCGATGGTGTCGGAGATGATCGCGCTATACTGCAGGAAAAGGCATGGAAGTAAAAAAGGACTTTGCAGTGAATGTGCGGTTCTTGACGCTTATGCAAGAGCAAAGAGCGAAAGATGCCCGTTTATGGAGACCAAAACATTTTGCTCCAACTGTAAGATTCACTGCTATAAACCGGAAATGAGGGAAAAGATTCGTGCAGTCATGCGGTTTTCGGGTCCGAGGATGATGTTCCGTCATCCGGTGATGGCAGTGCGCCATGTGCTGGAAGTGAAAAAAGAAAAAAGACGATTGGAGATGTGTGATGAAGTTTAAAAAATTTTTATACGTTATACTGGGATGTTTCGGCGTTGCAATGGGAGCCTTGGGCGTAGTTCTCCCCCTGCTGCCGGCTTTTCCTTTCCTTCTTCTTGCAGCATTCTGCTTTGCACGGAGTTCAAACAAGCTGCATAGCTGGTTTACCGGGACAAAACTGTATAAGAATAATCTGGAAAGCTATGTGAACGGCAGGGGCATGACACGGAAAACGAAGATCAAGATCATGGTTATGGTGACGGCGCTGATGTCGATTGGATTCATTATGATGGATCAGGTTCCGATAGGGAGGTTTGTGCTTGCCGGTGTGTGGATGTTCCATATTCTTTATTTTATATTTGGCGTCAAGACTAAAGGCAAGCAGTGCTAAGCGTGTATTAATGTGTATATAAAAAGCCGTACTGGAAATTGGCTGGTATTTCAAAGGCGTTGGGATTTCAGGCTTAACGCCTTTTATGGCTTTAATAACGATAGGATGCATTTTTTCATGGCCTCATAGCTTTGAGGGCTGATGTCATGTTCCATTTTACAGGCATCGGTAGCGGCAATTTCAGGATCTACGCCTAGATGAACCAGCCAGTCTGTCAGCAGATTGTGGCATTCATAGACTTTTTCTGCAATTTCTTTCCCTGCTTCTGTCAGACTGATATATCCGTCGCTAGATACGGTAATGTAGCTTCGGTTCTTGAGGTTTTTCATTGCGACACTTACGCTGGGTTTTGAAAAATCAAGTTCGTTAGCTACATCTATAGAGCGCACGGCAGATAATCGCCTGCTCAGAATCAAAATAGTTTCTAAATAATCTTCGAGAGATTCCTCTGATCTGTGTTGAATATATCCCATAATTTTTCTCCTCAAACTGATTTATAGTCGTATTTTAACACTTAGGTAAATGCATTTCAAGGTTTTTGCTTACAAGGTACAGATCTGGGAGTTGGAGTTTTCTGTTCAACGGAATCGGTTTGATTTGCCCGCTGGGGGAATTCCCACTTTTGTCCTTGCTGGTTTACGGCTTTTGGGCTATAATAGACATGATGGGACAGCCCTTGGGGAAGAAGACAGCCCAAGGGCTGTTATGATGTAAAGGAGCCCGCAGAAGCGGGCGGACGGGAGCGGGAATGGAAGAGGTCATGGAATCGATCTACAATGATAAAATGCAGTTTGCAGTGCTGATAGATGCGGACAATATCAGCTCAAAATACGCGGTCACCATATTCGAGGAGCTTGAGAAATATGGTCTTACCAGCTATAGGCGCATCTATGGCAACTGGTCCAAGAGCAACGGCTGGTCGGAGGGAGTGCTGCTGGAGCATTCCATCATGCCCGTGCAGCAGTTCTCCTATACGACGGGAAAAAACGCCACGGACATGGCCATGGTGATTGATGCTATGGACATCCTCTACAAGAATAAGGTGCAGGGTTTCTGTCTGGTTACCAGCGACAGCGACTTTACCAGACTGGCCATGCGGCTTAGGGAGGAGAACATGTTCGTGCTGGGCATGGGGGAGTCCAAGACGCCTCTGGCCCTCACACGGGCCTGCAACAAGTTCATCCACCTGAATCTGGTGGCGGAGCAGAATATAGGAGAGAGCATATCTCTGGGAGATAGGGTTGTCTCGGGAGACCGGACATCCGCAGGGGAGAAAACTTACGGGGAAGGAAAGCCTGCCAGAGGAAGCTGGGAGGGCGCCGGAGCCGAGGCGGAGGAGTACGTGACCTCCATCTCCGAGGTGCGGCAGGTGATTCTGACTCTGATCAACGACAACGGCGGGCAGGTGGATCTGGCCCAGCTGGGGAATCGGCTGAACGACAAGTTCACGGACTTCGATGTCCGCAACTATGGATACTCGAAGCTGAGCACCATGATCGATCAGGAGCTGCCTGATCTGAACATCAAAAAGATCAGCAGCCAGTATTATGTGGAGAGGCGGTCCATGCTTACCAAGGAGGAGCTGGAGCAGGAGATCTGCCTTATGATCGAAAAAAACGGCGGTATGGTGGAGAACCTTGCCAGCCTCAATGACGAGCTGCACAAAAAATACAAGCAGCTGGATTTCAAGCAATTCGGCTACAGCAGGATATCCAGCTTCCTGCGCAGTCTGAAGTCGGTTACGGTGCATGAGAACGAGGTGTTTCTGAAGGGGAAGGGCGGCAGATAGCATCCTATTTGGATGGGAGAGAAATGAATTACGGACGGGACAGAAGGCATGGATTTCAATCTATTTGACTATATGCGAAGCAACAATATGGAGAAGGAAGCCCCTCTGGCTGCCAGAATGCGTCCTAGAACGCTGGAGGAGGTGGCGGGTCAGGAGCATATCGTGGGACAGGACAAGCTGCTCTATCGCGCCATCAAGGCGGATAAGATCAGCTCGGTGATCTTTTACGGGCCTCCCGGCACGGGAAAGACCACCCTTGCCAGAGTGATTGCCAATACCACCAGCGCGGAATTCACCCAGATCAACGCCACCGTGGCCGGAAAAAAGGACATGGAGGACGTAGTGGGAAAGGCAAAAGAGCTGCAGGGGATGTATGGAAGGCGGACGATTCTCTTCATAGACGAGATACATCGTTTCAACAAGGCCCAGCAGGACTATTTGCTGCCTTTTGTGGAGGACGGGACGGTGGTTCTCATCGGAGCCACCACGGAGAATCCCTATTTCGAGGTCAACGGCGCGCTGCTGTCCCGCTCCATAATCTTTGAGCTGAAGCCCGTTCCTCCGGAGGCGGTGCGGAAGCTTATCAAAAAGGCTGTCTATGATGTGGATAGGGGCATGGGAGCCTATGACGCCTCCATCGATGAGGATGCGCTGGATTTTCTGGCGGATGTCTCCGGCGGGGATGTGAGGCATGCCCTGAACGCTGTGGAGCTGGGAGTCATGAGTACCGGACGCAGCGAGGACGGCAGGATTCATATCACGCTCCAAGTGGCTCAGGAGTGCATCCAGAGGAAGGCGGTTCGCTACGACAAGACGGGTGACAACCATTACGATACAATTTCCGCGTTCATCAAGAGTATGAGAGGTTCTGATCCGGATGCGGCGGTCTATTATCTGGCGAGGATGCTCTATGCCGGAGAGAGTGCGGCTTTCATTGCCAGAAGGATTATGATATGCGCTGCGGAGGATGTGGGGAATGCGGATCCGCAGGCGCTGGTGGTGGCTGCCAGCGCCTCTCTTGCGGTGGAGCGGATCGGGATGCCGGAGGCCCAGATCATATTGTCTCAGGCAGCGGCCTACGTGGCCTGCGCTCCAAAGAGCAACGCCGGGTGTCAGGCTATCTTTCAGGCGATGGAGGCAGTGCGGGAGACGGGGAGCCTGCCGATTCCCGCCCATCTTCAGGACGCTCATTATAAGGGAGCTGCAAAGCTGGGACGGGGGACGGGGTATAAATATGCCCATGACTATCCCAATCATTATGTCAGGCAGCAGTATCTGCCCTATGAGCTGAACGGAAGAGAGTTCTACAAGCCTACGGGGAACGGCTATGAGGTGAAGATACGGGAACATATGAGAAGGCTCAGGGAGGAGGCAGAATCCTGACCTTGGGAAAACCGACCTTAGGAAAAAGCTCCGGATGCCCATTGATATATGGGCATCCGGAGCTTTTTGTCAATCGTCTTCAGAAGAGCTGCTCCACCAGATATTGATAGATGTTCTGATTCTTTTCCTGCCAGTTGTCACAGACAGTCATAGCCATGGTCTCCGTGGGGACGGAAAGCTTGATGTCCGCCAGAGGCACGCCTTTTTCCGTCACGGTCAGATGCGCCTGATATTCTCCTACGGCCGGGAGGTAGCAGTAATCACCGAGGACGGAGACTTCACTGCGGAGGCGGAAATTGTTTTCCCGGAAATAAGTGTCCACATCCTCCTTGATCCCATGATGGATGCGGTTCTGGAAGAAGCGCAGGGTCTCCCGTCCCTCCGGCGTGATGGAGAGATGCGTGCGGTTGCGGATGGTCTCGGAGGAGACGAGCCGCGCCTCCGTCAGCTCGCTGATGACCTGCTGCAGGGTCAGGTAGTCCGTATATTCCTTCTGCAGGATGAAGTCGCTCACCTGCGCATTGGTGATGGGAAAGGTGATGCGGCTCAGAATATAAAGTACAATTAACTTATAGAGGGTCAGCGTATCCTCCAGCATTCACTATCATCCCTTTCTTTTTTCGTCCGGCCTATCTGTCATGCCATATTTCTGCACCATGTTATTTTCGCTTGGCGGTGCCGTTTTCACCGCGCTGCGCCATTCTTATCGCGCTGCGCCATTCTTATCGCGCTGCGCCATTCTTATCGCGCTGCGCCATTCTTATCGCGCTGCGCCATTCTTATCGCGCTGCGCCATTCTTATCGCGCTGCGCCATTCTTATCGCGCTGCGCCATTCTTATCGCGCTGCGCTATTCTTATCGCGCTGCGCTATTCTTTTTATTCAGATATGGGATTTCACGGCCTGAGCAACCAGTTCTGCCACTCTGGGGTCGAAGGCTTCCGGCATGATGTTGTCTTCGCTTAGGTCTTCCTCTGAAACAAGACCCGCTATGGCTTCCGCGGCAGCAAGCTTCATCTCCTCTGTGATCTGGGTGGCACGCCCCTCCAGTGCACCCTTGAAGATACCGGGGAAGGCCACCACATTGTTCACCTGATTGGGAAAATCGCTGCGGCCGGTGCCGATTACCCGCGCTCCGGCTGCCTTGGCGGCGTCGGGCATGATTTCGGGAACGGGGTTAGCCATGGCGAAAAGTATGGCGTCATGATTCATGGAAGCCACCATTTCGGGGGTCACGATGTTCGGCGCGGACACTCCCACAAAGATATCCGCACCCTTGAGGGCGTCTGCCAGTGTGCCGGTTTCGCCCGCTAGGTTGGTGACCTCTGTCATCTTCTGCTGCATCCAGTTGAGGCCCTCTGAGGATTTGGAGATGATGCCGAGTTTATCGCATAGAAGGATATGGGGAAAGCCGTAGGTCAGAAGGAGCTTTGCGATGGCTATTCCTGCGCTGCCTGCGCCGTTCACCACGACCCGGCAGTTTTCTTTCTGCTTGCGGACTACCTTCAGCGCATTGATGATGCCTGCCAGCACCACGATGGCAGTGCCGTGCTGGTCGTCATGGAAGACTGGGATGTCCAGAAGTTCTTTCAGGCGCTCTTCGATCTCGAAGCATCTGGGAGCGCTGATGTCCTCCAGATTGATGCCGCCGAATCCGGGGGCGAGCCAGGTGACAGCCTTGATGATTTCTTCCGTGTCTTGTGTGTTCAGGCAGATGGGCACGGCGTTCACGCCGCCGAATTCCTTGAAGAGCACAGCCTTTCCTTCCATGACGGGCATGGCTGCATAGGGGCCGATATTGCCCAGTCCAAGTACGGCGCTTCCGTCGGAGACTACGGCCACGGTGTTGGCCTTCATGGTGTATTTGTAGGCGGCTTCCTTGTCCTTAGCGATTACCTTGCAGGGTTCCGCCACCCCGGGCGTATAGGTCAATGTCAGGTCTTCCCGGGATTTTACGGGGGATTTGGAGACGGTTTCCAGTTTTCCGTTCCATTGCTCATGCATTTTCAACGCTTTTTCGTTGGTGGTCATCTTGCTACCTCTCTTATTCTTTTTATAGGCTATCTGTATCATATAATAGTTTTGGACAGTTCGCAAGAAGGAATGAGCAGGGTTTTTGGAATTTAGAATCAGGACGTAAAAGCCAAGCAGGAATCGAAATGGGATGGAAAATTGGGACTTCCTATTTTTAGGGAAATGTATTATAATGGAAAAAAGTAAACGTTGCTTATTCATGAAATCAGGAAAGTATGTCTATCACGGAATCTGGTTAGAACCCCATTTCATTCTTGTGTGCAATGAGCCGAGTGCCGTGCCGGAGCCTGGCGGAGAGGCGGCTTGCGCATTTTGGCGGATACCGCAAGGGATTTTGCGCCCGGCTGTACGAGAGGGCTGTTGACTGTTTTAGATGCTTTCAAAATCAGGAGGAGTATATGAGAGAAAAGTATGAATCATTGGCGCTTGTGCAGCTGAAGGAGCTTGCCAAGGTGCGGGGGCTGAAGGGTACGTCTTCCATGAAGAAGGCGGATCTGGTGGAAGCCATGCTTGCCGAGGACGAGAGGGTGAAGCAGAAGGAAAGCCTTGAGAAGGAGGCAGAGAATCCTCAGAATGCCGAGCCGGCCCCGGAACAGAGCGCGCCCCGAAAGAAGACTGTGGTGACAAATACCAGAGCCGCTGCTCCCCGCCAGCGTGAGAGGATGGACAGAAATCAAAACGGAACAGCCAATGGCAATAGGCGCAGGACGGAGAGAAGGGAAGTGCCGGCGGATGGCAGCGGCGGTTTTGCATCCCAGAGTTCCCGCCCGGAAGGGGGCGGATCTTCGGGGCATCAGTCCTCCCGCCCGGAAGGGAGCGGATCTTCGGGGCATCAGTCCTCCCGCCCGGAAGGGAGCGGATCTTCGGGGCATCAGTCCTCCCGCCCGGAAGGGAGCGGATCTTCGGGGCATCAGTCCTCCCGCCCGGAAGGGAGCGGATCTTCGGCGCCCCAGACTTCCCGCCCGGAAGGGGGGAACGTTTCCGCGTCTCAGGTTTCTCGCCCGGAGGGCGGCAGCGCTTCAGCATCTTTGACTTCCCGCCCGGAAGGAGGAAGCATTTCCGCATCTCAGGTCTCCCGCCCGGAAGGGGGCAGCGTTTCGGCCTCCCAGACTTCCCGCCCGGAGGGAAGCGGCGCTTTGGCAGCTCAGTCGATCCGCCCGGACGCCGCTCAGGCCCAGCGTACCGGACGCACCAACGAGGTGTATGACGAGAAATCATATCCCAAGGAGCTTGACAGCGGGGAGGAGGCAAGCGGTATTCTGGAGGTCATGCCGGACGGCTACGGCTTTATCCGCTGTGCCAATTATATGCCGGGTGAGAATGATGTATATGTGGCGCCCAGCCAGATTCGGCGCTTCGGACTAAAGACAGGGGACATTCTGCGGGGAAATAAGCGCGTCAAGACCCAGCAGGAGAAGTTCAGCGCGCTATTGTTCATCCGCACCATCAACGGATACACGGTGGAGGAGGCGGCAAAGCGCAAGGCCTTCGAGGACATGACGCCGATTTTCCCCGACCAGCGGATTCGGCTGGAGACGCCCGGCTGCAGCATAGCCATGAGAGCCATGGATCTGGTGAGCCCCGTGGGCAAGGGACAGAGAGGCATGATCGTATCGCCTCCTAAGGCGGGAAAGACCACTCTGCTGAAGGAGGTGGCAAAGTCCATCCTGCGCACCAATCCTCACATGCATATGCTGATACTTCTGATTGACGAGCGCCCTGAGGAAGTGACGGACATCAAGGAAGCCATCAGCGGATCCAATGTGGAAGTGATCTATTCCACCTTCGACGAACTGCCGGAGCATCACAAGAGGGTTTCGGAGATGGTGATCGAGCGTGCCAAGCGTCTGGTGGAGCATAAGAAGGAGGTGGTGATCCTGCTGGACAGCATCACCCGTCTGGCCAGAGCGTATAATCTGGTGGTGCCTCCCAGCGGACGAACTCTTTCCGGCGGTCTGGACCCGGCGGCTCTCCATATGCCCAAAAGATTTTTCGGTGCGGCCAGAAATATGCGGGAGGGCGGCAGTCTGACCATTCTGGCCACGGCTCTGGTGGACACGGGCAGCAAGATGGATGATGTGATATATGAGGAATTCAAAGGTACGGGCAACATGGAGCTGATTCTGGACAGAAAGCTGTCGGAAAAGCGCATTTTCCCCGCCATCGACCTTGCCAAGTCCGGTACTAGAAGGGAGGACCTGCTGCTTAACCCTGAGGAGCTGGACGCCATCAACATCATGCGCAAGGCTTTGAACGGACTGAAGGCGGACGAGGCCGCGGACCGCATTCTGGAGCAGTTTACCAAAACCAGAAACAACAATGATTTTGTACAGATGGTAAAAAGAAACAAATTTATTTAAAATAATGCTTGCAACCAGATTGTCCATATGCTACAATAATAACGCTGTTTGTGGTTCCATAAGCAGTGCGGATATGAGAACGACAAATGATGCTCCATTATTATAGAGAGGTGAACAAGATGAAGGAAGGAATCCATCCCCAGTACTATCAGGCAACTGTGACCTGCAACTGTGGCAACACTTTTGTGACCGGTTCTACGAAGCCTGAAATCCACGTGGAGGTATGCTCCAAGTGCCATCCATTCTACACCGGCCAGCAGAAGACAGCCAGAGCCGATGGACGCATTGAGAAGTTCAATAAGAAATATGGCGTTAAATAGGAATGCAAAAAGGTTGAGGTGCTTGTATCTCAACCTTTTTCGCTCTTTCATGTATATTGGCCGGCAGCCGGGACTTGCAGAGTATTTTTAGGGCATGTCCGTCCGGCTGCCGCATTGTTGACGGAGGAGTTTATGGCTAGGAAGAGGAAGAAATGCTATTCCGGTATCGGCGGTCAGGCTGTGCTGGAAGGAATTATGATGAAAAATGACGATAGATATGCTGTCTCTGTCAGAAGGCCTGACGGCGGGATTTCCGTGGAGCCCGGCAACTATCAGGGGATTCCGGGAATGGGCGCAGTCAAGAGGATTCCTTTTGTGAGGGGAATTTTTAACTTTGTGGATTCTCTGGTATTGGGAACCAGATGCCTGAATTTCTCCGCGTCCATGTATGATGATGACGGAGAGGAGAGGAACGGCAGGGGGGAGAAGCTGATGACGACTCTTGTGACCGTTTTTGCCGTGGTGATGGCTCTGGGAATCTTCATTGTGCTGCCTTACTATCTGGCGTCCATCATTGGCAGACAGCTGCGAAACGCATCTCTGCTGGCTATCATTGAGGGAGCCATCCGCATCGCGGTTTTCATCGGCTATGTGCTTTCTATCAGCCTTATGAAAGACATACGCCGGCTGTACCGTTATCACGGCGCAGAGCACAAATGCATCAATTGTATCGAGAGAGGGAAGCCGCTGACGGTGAGGAACGTGATGCGCAGTTCCAGACTTCACAGAAGATGCGGAACCAGCTTTATTTTTTTCGTGCTGTTCGTCAGCATAGTGCTTTTCTTTTTTATCCGGGTGGAGAATCCTTTCCAGAGAGCGGCGCTGCGGATTCTGCTGATGCCGGTGGTGGCTGGGATTTCCTACGAGATTATCCGGTTGGCCGGGCGTTTCGACAATATTTTCGTGCGGATCATTTCCGCTCCGGGCATGCTTGTGCAGCGTTTGACCACAAAGGAGCCTGATGCGAGCATGGCTGAAGTGGCGATTGCGGCTGTGGAGGCTGTATTTGACTGGAAGAAGTTTCTGCAGGAGAATTTCGGCTATGAGCCGGAGGAAAATCAGGAGAGCAGTCAGGAAGAATAGCCGGGACGATGGAAAGGTTCGGACATATGATATATAAAGAGCTTTATATGCTGGGGAGGACGGTTCTGGAGAAGGCGGGCGTGCCGGAGGCGGAATTGAACGCAAGGCTGCTGTTGGAGCAGGTCTGTGGCACGAAACGCAGTGATCTGTTGGCCCACGGTGATAGGATCGTTGGGCCTGAAGCGCAAGAGGCCTATGAAGGGCTGCTTGAGATGCGCGGCCGGCGGATTCCTCTGCAGCACCTGACGGGGATGCAGAACTTCATGGGGCTGGATTTTCTTGTGGATGAGAATGTGCTGATCCCCAGACAAGATACGGAGATTTTGGTGGAGGAGGTGCTGAAGAACCTCCATGACGGAATGCGGGTGCTGGATATGTGTACCGGATCGGGATGTATCCTGATCAGCCTGCTGCACTTTTCCAACAATTGTCAGGGCGTGGGCGCTGATATTTCCGAAGAAGCGCTGGCGGTAGCGAAAAAGAATGCCGCAAGGCTGCTGAAGTCCGGAGGCTGCGAAGCGGGCTGTGGGGAGGATGGCTTTGGGAGAATTGACTTTCTCCGCAGTGACTTATTCGGGCAGGTTCAGGGAAAATTCGACATCATTGTATCCAATCCGCCCTATGTGCGCAGCGGCGACATTCCCGGCCTGATGCCGGAGGTGCGTGAGCATGAACCGCTGCAGGCGTTGGACGGCGGCGGGGACGGTCTGGTTTTTTATAGAAGGATTCTGGAGGAGGGCAGGAAGCATCTCTTCGGCGGGGGAATGCTTTTCTTTGAGATAGGGCATGACCAGAGTCATGAGGTCAGTTGTCTGATGGAGGAGGCTGGCTTTTTAGAGGTAGACATTGTGAAGGATTATGCAGGATTGGACAGAGTGGTTTACGGGACTTTTAGCCACGGGCCGCATTAGGCGCAGGCTTTTGAATAATGCGGTTGAATGATGCCGTGGATATAGGTGAGAATAGACAGAGAACGCAAGACAGGGAAAGAAGGCCGAAGGACTTGGACGGCGGAATGCGAGGATGGATATGTTTGACAGATTAGAGGATTTGCTCACGCGTTTTGAGGAGATACTGGGGGAGCTTCATGAACCCACGGTGACTAACAATCAGGAGCGTTTCCGCAAGCTGATGAAGGAGCAGAGCGATCTGACCCCCATTGTGGAGGCTTATAAGGAATACAAAAAGTGCAGACAGGACATCGAGGACTCTCTGGCCATGCTGGAGGAGGAAAATGATGAAGAGATGCGGGAGATGATCAAGGAGACTCTGGCAGAGAGCAGGAAGCGCACGGAGGAGCTGGAACAGGAGCTGAAGATTCTGCTTCTGCCGAAGGATCCCAATGATGAAAAGAATGTGATTGTGGAGATCCGGGCAGGCGCGGGAGGGGACGAGGCGGCGCTGTTTGGAGCGGAAATCTACCGTATGTATGTGCATTATGCGGAAGACCAGCGGTGGAAGGTGGAGACCCTGAATGCAGACGAGACGGGTATCGGGGGCATGAAGGAGGTACAGTTCATGATCACCGGAAAGGGTGCCTATTCCCGCATGAAATATGAGAGCGGCGTGCATCGGGTACAGCGGGTGCCGGAGACGGAGAGCGGCGGACGCATTCATACATCTACTATCAGTGTGGCGGTGATGCCTGAGGTAGATGAGGATATAGACATTGTGATCGATGAAAAGGATATCCGCATTGACGTGATGAGAGCGTCCGGGAACGGCGGCCAGTGCGTCAATACCACGGACTCGGCGGTGCGTCTCACCCATTATCCCACGGGGATCGTGGTGTACAGCCAGACTGAGAAATCCCAGCTGCAGAATAGGGACAAGGCATTTGCTTTGCTGAAGGCCAAGCTTTACGATATGGAACAGCAGCAGAGGCATGATGCGGAGGCGGAGCTGCGCCGGAGCCAGATCGGCACAGGGGATCGTTCCGAAAAGATACGAACCTACAATTTCCCGCAGGGGAGAGTCACGGATCACCGTATCGGCCTCACTTTATACAAGCTGGACAAGGTGATGAACGGTGATATCGGAGAGATACTTGACGCCTGCATTGCAGCGGACCAAGCAGCCAAGCTGATAAAGATGGGGGAAAATTAGAAGCTGCCTGCCCTCTTGAACATTTGTTCTGGACATGGTATAATGTCAATGGACAACACACTGCCGTTTCCGACCGGCAGCATTGGGGGACGAGATGGAGGATAAGGAAAACCGGAGGGATGCATTCGAGATTTTTGAAGAGATTTTTGCCGAGGAGGAGCAGTCGGCCCGTTCCCGGCAGGAGGGGCGCGGATCCATGTCCGCGCCTTTGGATGATGGCCAGTTTTACGAGATAGAATATGATTCGGCTCCTTTTCCGGGGGTGGGCAAATTCGTGCTGAAATCCAGCAAGATTCAGACGCCTCCCAGAGACGAGATTCGGGAGAAATTCGACCGGATGCGGGACATTGCCAGAGAGAATCGTTTTCTGTATTTCAACAGTTCAAAATTCTATGACAAAAGAGTCCGGCAGGAAAACGCCGGAATATTTTGCCTGCAGGGCGATTTCATGGCGGATTTTGAGGACGACTATGAGAAATCACAGCCCTATTCTGCATATTATCCCAGTTATCAGACTATGGGCTACGAACAGCTCAGGACATATTTCACATGGAGGACACAGGTGCGGCAGGGGAACATTGAGGGAACCTCGCTGTCCTATGCGTTTTTGTATATTTATGAGCTGATCAATCTGATTGGGATGAAAAGCCCGGAGGAAGGATCGGAGATGCTGCTGCTGTTTTGGGACGCCTATCGGCAGTTTGACCGAAGCATCGATAAGTACATGCCGGGCTGGCTGAAGGACTTTTATATTTACTATGAACTGGAGGGGACATTTCAGGAATTTGTAGAAAAAAATAAGCTGGAGGAGTGGTATCCTGATCTGACGAATCCTCAGGAGGGGTTCGACTTATTATGCTCTATTTCAAAATATGACCTGCGAAGCTCCGCTTTTTATGGGGAGGGCAATGAGGAATTGGTCAGAAGCTGCTTCGACAGCACTATGGAGAGGCTGGAGCATATATTTGGGGAAGCGGGAATAGAGCTTGAGGAGCTTGTGTTCCAGCCGGTGAAGAATATGCCGGAATGGCTGCCCTTTAAGGGAGCGTTGTTCTGCCCCCGTCTGGCACAAGACGATCGAAAGGTAGTGATTTCGGACAAGGAGGTTTTTGTCTGCTGCAGGGATAGATGGACTTTTCAGACTACATTGACCACGGAGAGCGGGAAAAGGCTCATGGGATATGTGATGAAGCAGATGGAGGCTTCCCTCAGAAAGGCGGTAAAATATAGGCACAAGCTTTCCGCCAATCCTAAGATGCTGGGGGCGGTGATGGCGCAGGAGCTGGAAGCGGCCGGAATTGCCCTTGAAGAGAGTGTGGAGAATGCGGTTGAGGAATTTATCCGGGAAAGAAACAAGACGGTAGTGAAGGTGGACGCGGGAGCGCTGGAAAGGATTCGGCAGGAGGCGCTGATAACGCAGGAGAAGCTGACAGTGCCGGAGAACGGCAATGATATAGGATTGTCCCTAAATTTTGGGGAAAAGAAGAGCCCTATGGCTTTGGAGAAGGCTGCCTGCATAGGCCAAGGGAGCTCTGGGAAAGAGGTTCCTTTTGCAGGGGAAGGAAGCATTGCCGGGGAAGCGGCTGACATAGGGGGAGACAGCTCAGTCTGGAAAGCGGCTGACATAGGGGGAGACAGCTTTGGAAAGGACATGAGTTTCAAGGACGGGCATGGCGGGGATTCGGAGGCGGCACCCTCCGATCCATGGAAAGCATTGGGGAACGCTCTGAATGAGACGGAGCGGCAGGCAGTGGCTATGGCGCTGCGCTCTTATAGAAATATGAAGCAGTTTGCCGACGAACACGGCATTATGCTGGAGGTTCTGATGGACGGCATCAATGAGAAGGCCATGGACCATGTGGGAGACAGCCTTCTGGATGAAGAATTCACCATATATGATGACTACTTAGAGCAGGCAAGAGAAATGATGGAGGAAATATGGCAGGGCAGGTAGTACCTACAAGGATAGCGAATATTTTGATCAATGCCTTAAAGGGCGGCGTAGTGCCCCGGGCAGGGCTGGAGTATGTCACGGTGGGGCGCAGGCAGGAGATCGAAGCCATACTGCATGATATTGAGATGATCGGGGAGGGCGGCGCGTCCTTCCGGTTCGTGGTAGGGAAATACGGGGCGGGAAAGAGCTTTCTTCTGCAGACCATCAGGAATTATGCCACGGCAAAGGGTTTTGCAGTGGTGGACGCGGATCTTTCACCCGAACGGCGCTTTGCCGGAACCAAGGGGCAGGGGCTGGCCACATACAAGGAGCTGATCAAAAACCTCTCCACCAAGTCCAAGCCGGACGGCGGGGCGCTCCCGCTGATTTTGGAGAAGTGGATATCCGGCATCCAGTCGGCGGTGAAGGCCGGCTGTGAGGCGGAAGGGGAGGAATTCGACGCTCTGGTGGAGCGGGAGATCTACAAGGTTGCAGGCTCACTGGAGGGGATGGTGAATGGATTTGAGTTTGCCAAGGCAGTGGTGCTATACTGGAAAGCTTATCAACAGGACGATGGGGCATTGAAGTCCAATGTGCTGAGATGGTTCCGGGGAGAGTATCCCACGAGAAAGGAGGCAAAGGAGGATCTGGGCATCAATTTCATCGTCTCGGACGAGACTTGGTATGACTTTTTGAAGATCTTTGCCGCATTTCTGGTGGGAGCCGGCTATAAGGGAATGCTGGTGATCATTGACGAACTGGTAAACATCTTCAAGATTCCCAATTCTATCACCAGAGCCAATAATTATGAAAAAATACTTACCATGTACAATGACGTGCTGCAGGGCAAGGCCAGATATATCGGCTTTCTCATGGGCGGAACACCCCAATGCATCGAGGACAGATATAAGGGGGTGTTCAGCTATGAGGCTCTGCGTTCCCGTCTGGCGGAAGGGCATTTTGCCACTGCTGATATGAAGGATCTGTCTGCGCCCATCATCCGCCTGCAGATGCTGACTCAGGAGGAAATGTACATTCTGGTGGAGAAGCTGCAGCAGATACACGGACAGCTTTATCATTATTCGCCTGCGCTGACACAGGAGGATCTATTGTACTTCCTTACGGTGGAATATAATAGGGTGGGGGCGGAGAGTCACATCACTCCCCGGGAGATCATACGTGATTTCATCGAGCTTTTGAATATTCTGCACCAGAATCCCCAGAGAAAGGTGGCGGAGATTCTGGGGGACAACAGTTTCCAGCTGGCAAAGGGCGGAATTTTGGAGGAAGAGGTTCCGGATGAATTTCAGGAGTTCGAGATATAAAGCTTCAAGGAAAGTGTGGGGATAGAGCATGGATGAATTCAACAGACTGGCTCCTTTTATACAAGACTTTATATACCGGAACCATTGGGAAGAGCTGCGGGGGAATCAGGTGGCCGCATGTCAGGTAATCTTTGACACGGATCATAACCTGCTGCTGTCCTCAGGCACTGCCTCGGGCAAGACGGAGGCGGCCTTCCTTCCTGTGCTGACGCAGATTCATAACAAGCCTTCCCGCTCTGTGGCCGTCATGTACATTTCGCCTCTGAAGGCGCTGATCAACGATCAGTTCAAGCGGCTGGAGCAGCTGCTTTTAGACGTCAACATTCCGGTTACAAAGTGGCATGGGGATGCATCCATGACCATGAAGAACAAGCTTATAAAGGAACCTGAGGGCATACTGCAGATCACACCGGAGTCTTTGGAGAGTCTGGTCACAAACAAAAGGGGAGCCTGCCTTTCCATGTTTTCTGATCTGCGTTTTGTCATCATAGACGAGGTGCATTATTTTATGAGGGATGTCCGGGGACTGCAGCTTCTCTGCGTGCTGGAGAGACTGCGGCGGCTCACCGGCGTAAATCCCCGGAGAATCGGGCTGTCCGCCACCTTAGGAGATGTGTCCCTTGCCCAGAACTGGCTGAATACCGGCACCGGCAGGGAATGTGCCGCCCCCCTTACGGACGAGGGGAAGAAGCGGGTTCGGCTGCTCATCGAGAGATTCGTGAACTATGCGGATCAAAGGGACTTCGTGGAGAGGGATGCCAGCCAGAATATAGAAAATGCCAGCTCTAACGGCGACATCGGGGATAGGGAGCATTATGAATATCTCTTCCGGCAGACGCTGGACAAAAAGACTATCATCTTTGCAAACAGCCGTGAGGAGATAGAGCTTGTGATAGCAAATCTCAGGGAGATTGCCTTAAAGCACAAGGCGCCCGATGTGTATCGGGTTCATCACGGCAACGTGTCCGCGCTGCTCCGGGAGAACACGGAGGACGAGATGAAGTCGGGAGAAGAGAAGATTGTCACCGGGGCTACTGTGACGCTGGAGCTGGGCATAGATATCGGCTCGCTGGATCAGGCCGTGCAGGTGGGGGCGCCTCTGGACGTGTCCAGCTTTGCCCAGCGTCTGGGGCGCTGCGGGCGGCGCGGGCAGGTTCCCCAGCTCCTCTTCACCTTCGTGGAAAGTCTGAAGATCAATTCTTCGGACACTTTAGGGCCCATCAATTGGAACTTCATACGAACCATCGCCATTATTGAGCTGTATCTGAGGGAGCATTGGATCGAGCCTATACCGCCCAGAAACCATGCCTATAATCTTTTGTATCATCAGACCATGAGCTGTCTGAAGAGCAATGGGGAAATGTCTGCAGGGGCGCTGGCCGCAAATGTGCTGTCTTTGGGGAGTTTTCAGCAGATTCCCCAGCAGGACTATAAAAGGCTGCTGCTCCATATGGTGGACATTGAGCAGCTGGAGCGCACGGAGCGGGGCGGTCTGGCGGTGGGCAGGGCCGGGGAGAAGATCATAAACAGCCATAAGTTTCTGACCGTGTTTCTTGCGCCGGAGTATTTTTTGGTGAAGGAAGAGAACCGCACCATAGGAACGGTGGACAAGGCCTATCCCGTAGGAACTCATTTTGCGCTGGCAGGGATGTCTTGGGAGACGGTGGATCTGAACGAGAGGTCAAAGGTCATTTTTGTGAAGAAGATTCCCGGCATTTCCGCCGTGGACTGGGATAGGGATTTTGAGGCGGAGCTTCACACGGTGCTGGTCCGCAAGATGCGGAGCATTTTGCAGGGGGACGATTCCTATCCCTATCTGAGCGAGCGCTGCAGGGTGCGCCTAAACGAGATTCGGTTCATCACCCGCAACAGCGGTATTTTGGATAATCTGGTGACGGCTCTTTCCGACAAGAAATATGCCATCTTCCCCTGGGTGGGGACCAGACAGCTGGTGACGCTCCACTATGCCCTGCGCCAGAGGAAGATTAAGAGCAGGATGATGTGGAGCATATGCATCTATCTGGAGGTGGTGTATGATGGGGAGAAGGAGGAGCTGGAGGGAACCGTCCGGGATATCCTGAACTCTTATCTGGACTTGTACAGCCTTCCTTTGCCCGACAAGATTCAGATCATGGGGAAGTATAATGAATTTGTGCCATTGGACCTGCTGCGGAAGCAGTTTATAGAGGACTATCTGGATTTTGAAGGGCTGAAGCGGGATATGGACTGGCTGGAAGTTTCGTGAAGGCAGGGAGGCGTGTACTGTTTGGGATAGGAGGTGGCGAAAATGGGAGAATATTTATTGGAAGTGTGCGTGGACTCCGTGGAGTCTGCGGTGGAGGCGGAAAAAGGGGGCGCGGACCGACTGGAGCTGTGCGCCAATCTGGTGATCGGGGGAACTACGCCGGAACCGGCGCTGTTTGAGAAGGTCAGAGAGTTGACAAAACTCAAAGTCCATGTGCTGATTCGTCCCAGATACGGCGATTTTCTCTATACAGAGCATGAGTTTGAGATCATTCTCCGCAGCGTGGAGCTGTACCGAAGGATGGGAGCGGAGGGGGTGGTGGTTGGATGCCTTCTGCCCGACGGTTCTCTGGACACGGAGAGGATGAAGAGGCTTCGACAGACGGCCGGATCCATGGACATGACGCTGCATAGGGCCTTTGATATGTGTCGGGATGCCTACGAGGCCTTGGAGCAGGCCAAGGGGCTCGGCATCAATACGATTCTTACCTCCGGCCAGAGGGAAACTTGTCTGGAGGGAAAAGACTTGATTGCCGGGCTGGTGAGGGAGAGCCAAGGCGCTGTGGAGATTATGGCCGGGGGCGGCGTAGATGCGGACATCGTGGGGCGGATGATATCGGCCACCTGTGCAAGATGTTATCATATGTCGGGAAAGACGATTCTGTCCAGCGCGATGGCCTTCCGCAGAGCGGAGGTTTCCATGGGAGTGCCGGGGCTGGGTGAGTACCAACTGTATAGAACGGATATGGATAAGGTCAGAGCCGCAAAGCGCATGTTGGAGACTTACTGCAAATAACGCTTTGCAGGAGGTTCTGTTTTTGCTCTTAAAAATGGGCATGAAAAAAGGAGCTTAAATTTTTCCCGTCGAACTGCTCCGGTATTCGACTGGCAATACTTTGAATGGAGCATATGGGATTCGAACCCACGGCCTCAACAATGCGAATGTTGCGCGCTCCCAACTGCGCTAATGCCCCATGGCTATTAGTATAGCACAAACTACAGAAAAAGCAACAAAAATTTATATGATTTTTATTACCTTGTTATTGTGCTTTTTGATTTGCCTTGTTTCTGGCGCTTTCTGCGGGGGCTTTTAGGGGCTGCGGTTTTACAAGGGTTCTGTTGGCGCTTTCTGCCGCGGCTTATAGGGGCTGCGGTTTTATAAGGGTTCTGTTTAGACACCTTCTGCGGCGGCTTTTAGGGATTGCAGTTTTTACATGGTGCATAGCCCTGAGAAATTAATTCGTCTCTGGCGCCGGAATACTCCTTTTTGTTTTTTTCTTTGATCTGTCCTGCGCTTTCGCAGGAGGGCCAGTGGAATTTCATGGTGTTTGTGTTTAAAATGAATAAGTCGCCTTCTGTGGGCATATCTAAAGGGGCGTCTGCATTCAGCCTGCTTTCTCCGGTGGCATAATCGATATCAATGCCGGGCTGTACATTGTATGCGTAGACGCAGAAGGAGATGCCCTCTCCATCGTCTTCCACGGACATGGCCTCCATCAGGACACCGGACGCAATCAGATTGTCGCCCTCGAAGACGGGAGTGACCCGGTATAGAACATGATTTCCTGAGTCTGTCACATAGTCAGCGATCTTATTTTCCAGCGGCAGCATGCCCTGAATGTTCAGATACCTCGTTCCGGTGATGAGATTTCTTTCGTTGGCATTTTCGCCAGAAAGCTGATAGCCTATGAGATGGCAGCGATTGTAGAGGTAACTGTCTTCGATGACTTCCGGATACTTGACGGTATGCCATCCGGAGGGCTTGACGCTTCCGATGGAGCCCCGCTCCTCCGTGGGCATAAGATCCGTCCCGATACATGCAAAGGCCGTCTGGCATCTTCCGAGCTGATCCAATTCACTGTAGGTTTCAAAGGACTGATCTGTCAGGTCACTCTCCGAGAAATAGGGGATGTTGCCATGGACAGCAGTGTACGGCTGGCCTGCGTAAGGAGGGATGTCCGATGCCTGAGAAGCAACTTCAAGTACATCTTCTGCCTGATACTGAGTGTGTGGCACAGACTCCCCTATGACGCCGCTGCCGCATCCCCATAGGGATAGGGATAGGGCGGCTAGGGCAGCGGAGAGCAGAAATCTCCATTGTTTTATTTTAGGCGCTTCTCTCATAATCCAACTTTATCCTTTTACGTTTGAAGGGAGTATCGTATCACAATTGCGGTCTATTTGCCGCGGAATGGTTTACGGTTCACATGCGGTCTTGTTTGTCGTGAAACGGTTTACAGCTGGCATCATTCATCCCGTTCGGGGTGGAACTCGCCGGTAATTTCGCATACATTTTTGTCAGGATCGTAAATGTTGAAATAGTAATAGCCATCATGAACCTTTTGAATTTCGGTCACATGCCCAATGTCTAGATCCTTCACCCTATTATGCTCCCGCCTCAAGTCCTCCACCCAGAAATTAAGTACGAATTTGTGATCCCCATCGCCATAGTGATGGCCCGGCAGGTTTGACTCATTCATCAGGGCAAGACACTTATTATCGAAGAAAAACTCGGCAAATTTGTTTCCGCAATTACGGGTGGATACAGTCATGGACAGGAGCTTTTCATAAAAAGCGATGGATTTTTCAAAATCTCTTGTAATAAGATATATCGAACCGAGATGCAGCTCCTGAGGGCGAAGCTTTTTAATGTCTGCCTCCTCCAGCAATAGCTCATTGGTGCCTACATGGAACAGCTTGCTCATCAAGACTATTTTGTCTATTTCAGGCAAGGACTGCTCTATCTCCCATTTGGAGATGGACTGTCTGGAGACGTTGAGCAGTTCGGCAAGCTTTTCCTGAGTGAGACCATTGTTGACCCTTAATTGTTGAATTCTGGTTCCGATTCCCATTTTTTCGTACCTCCTTGTGGCTATATTCTACCATGAAAAAAACTGTGAACCACCAATTTCGCATGGAACTTTTGCAACCGTAGGCTGCGCTGTGTGTTTCGTGGTATAGAAACAAGTACAGTGATTCGGCAGGCTGGGAATTTTTTGCTGCAGATCATTTTAGTCCACTGCGAATATGGGAGGGGTACAAAACAAAAATAGCCCGAACACCTTGCCCATGGCACGGATGCTCAAGCTATTGAAATAAACTGCAGGAGATGGGACTTGAACCCACACGACATTGCTGCCACTAGATCCTTAGTCTAGCCTGTCTGCCAATTCCAGCACTCCTGCGTCTGCACAGTAAAAGAATAGCTTCTAAGACCCGGCGCTTTTGCACACCACTTTTCGCAACAGAGTCATCTACTGCACAAAGGATATATTAGCATTTAGAATGTAAAATGTCAATTGGTTTTTGGAATTTTATACAAGTAAATTCATTTGCAGGCAATTTCTGATATGTTTTTATTGAACTTGCCAAGGCGCAGCATTATAATAGACATGAAATATTTTTGCCGGAATAAGTGGCAGGGGTGAGGATGCCTGCCTGCTGGACTGCGGTCAAGGGACGGAGACAAGAGATGTACAGAGTGAGAATAGACCATATGAACCTGCATCAGATAGCGGGCAGCGGTCAATGCTTTAGATGGCGGATGCTGGGAGAAAGCGCATATGGCATTCATGCTTTCGGCAGATATCTGGAGATAGCGCAGGAGGGAGATGACTTCCTGCTTTCCTGCGGGGAAGGCGAATGGAACGAAATCTGGAAGACGTATTTTGATATGGATACGGATTATAGGGAGGCGGAGCGGATCGTCGCTTTGTCGGAGGACAAGTTCCTCAAGGCGGCATATCGTTTTGGCAGCGGTATTCGTATCCTTCGGCAGGATCTGTGGGAAGTGCTTGTGAGTTTCATAATTAGTCAGAACAACAACATTCCCAGAATCAGAAAAAGCATCGAAAGGATATGCGATGGATTCGGAGGCAGGTTTCCCGACTGTCATGAGCTTTGGGAGATGGATCTGTCAGACAAGGGATTGGGGTATCGGGACAAGTATCTGAAGGAGGCTGCAGTCTGGTGGATGGGGCAGGAAGGAGCCGCCGGGTCGGAGCTTTGGGATATGGAAGTTCCCAAGGAGCGATTGCTTGAAATCAAGGGTGTGGGCAATAAGGTTGCGGACTGTATATGTTTATTTGGCCTGCACCGGCTGGAGGTATTCCCCGTGGACACCCATATCAGTAAGATTTTGGACAGAGAATATGGCGGCAGGCTGCCGGACTGGTCGGGAGTCAAGTTCGCAGGTCTGTTTCAGCAGTACATATTTTATCATGATCTGATGAACAAAGGGCAGGAGCGCCCGAAAGCGGCAAAGGAGGTCAAGGATGAAGTTTCCGTTTAAAAAGGGGAAAGAAGTGATTTTTGAGAAGGTCAGGAGCCAGCAGGGTTTTACTTTAGAGAATCAGGAGGGAAGGCTTACGGATTTTGAGGATGTGGACATTGAAGAGTATCTGCAGGATATGTTTGTGACGGCGGATCAGTTTGTTATTTTGACCGCACCTGAGCCTCGGCGCAAGGTGCGCTATGTTCAAGCCTGCACCCATGACGGCGCCATTGAGGTGGAACTTGGGATCGAGGAAGAAGGCACTCGATTATACTACAAGATGTGTACTGAACAAGAGTGCTGCCGCATTTTTCTTGATTTTTATGACGGCATGCTGGAACCGAAAATGGAGGAGTACAAGCCGGTTGAGTTCTGAGGATCCGGTTTGTATTTATGGAGATACCCGATTCTATAGTTTTTTATACAAAATTACCGCATTTCGACAAAGCCCCTTGACATCTAGGGGGGGTATGGGATAATGATAAAAAATTTGTAGGAGGAATGGGGAAATGAAAAAGAAATTATTAATGTTGCTGATGCTGATGGCAATGTCGGCAAGCACAGTAGCATGCGCAGAAGTCTCAGAGACAAATTCTCAAGGAACGATTCAGGACATAAAGCCTTCTGAAAATCCTGAAAGTAAGACACCGGATGATTCTGATGCAGAAAGTTCAGAATCTGAAGATAATCTACCGGAATATGCAAAGCCTGGGCAAGTTGTTACTGGGGATAAATGGAGTATTGCTCTATTGTATGCAAAGGAGTATGACTCTATAGATTCGGAATATTATTCTGATAAGCCGTCTGATGGAAACAAATTTCTGGTGCTGTTTTTTGACGTGAAAAACATATCCGATGGAAATGAATATTTTAATAATTTTTATTTTGAAGGATATGCGGATGATTATTCTGTGAACAGCACATTGATTATGGGAAATCCGGATGGAATGTCAGGTGTGGGCGGAGATATTGATGCTGGGAAAATGTCAAAAGGAATTATGGTATATGAAGTTCCTTCTGACTGGAAAGAATTTGAGATTTCGTATAAGGATGGATTATGGACGTCCCATAAAGCAGCAACTTTTGTGGTAAGCAAGGAAGATATTTCTCAACAAGATTATACATACGAGAATTCTGTATTTGAAGACTATGTAATGGAGGATGACAAGAAAACAGAAATTGGAACAGAAATAGCCAATGATAAATGGAAGATACAGTTGGTTGATGTAAAAAGCTATGATGCTATAGGAGATACATTTAAGCAGAATCCGGATGATGGAAAGCAGTTCGTAATCTTTTACTTGGAAGCCGAAAATACTTCTGCAGAAGATGATTATTTTAATCCATTATATTTTCGGTTTTATGTAGATGGATATTTGACGGGACAGACGGCGCTTCTTTCCGATGTAGATGGATATGGCAGCATGGGCGGAGATGTTGCGGCAGGAAAAAAGATAAAAGGATATGTAGCGGTTCAGGCGCCGATTGGATGGAAAAGCGTAGAATTAATTTATGATGATGGTGCTTGGGCGGAAAATAAGGTGGCAGAGTTCGGAATAGTGAATGAATAGCGTGGGCAGAAAAGAGGCCGCAAACCATGGATTTTGCTGGAAAATCCTTGGTTTGCGGCCTTCAACAAAATCCGGAGGTTCTGGCAGGTTTTGAATTCAGTGAAGATGGAAGTCGGCTGCTGAAATGTGCGGCAGGTTACGCACCGTTGAGCCAGACTTATACAAAAATCATAAGGCAATGCCGGGTCTCGCTTGGTCAGAAGGCATTTTTTTCCTGCAAAAAAAGCATTGACATATACGTATGATAGGCGTATGATTATAGCGGTAAGGAGGAAACGGAATGAAAACAAAAGACCTTATCAAGCTATTAGAAAGCAATGGCTGGAAATTCAAGCGGCACGGCGCAGACCATGATGTTTATACAAAAGGCACAGAGCGTGAGAGCATTCCAAGGCACAAAGAGATAAAAGAAAACCTTGCGAAGTTAATTATCAAAAGGCGTGAGCTGGAATAAGCCCACAAGAATTTAGGAGGTGTTTTATATGAAAAATTCTTATCCAATTATTTTAACGCCTGATAAGGTCGGTTATGTAGTGTATGTTCCTGATTTCGATATAAATACCGAGGGGGACACGCTGACAGAAGCTATTGAAATGGCAAGGGACGCAATAGGGGTTGTCGGCATTGATATGGAAGATGATGGAGAATCTTTACCGGAGCCAACAGCAGTATCAGAGGTAAAGGCTGATTCGGCGATGGATATTGTGACGCTTGTGGACGTGGATTTTGGGGAGTACCGTAGAAGGAACGATATGAAGGCGGTCAAGAAAAACTGCACGATACCATCATGGCTGAACTTTGAAGCTGAAAGAGCAGGAGTGAATTTTTCTGCAATATTGACGGCGGCACTCAAAAGCGAGCTGAATATTCAAAGCCGATAGATGGAGGTGAGTGGATTGAGAAAGAACTTCATAGATTGTCGATAAGCATGTGAAGAGCATGAAAGAATCTATGAAGTAAGAGAAAGGGGCGGTAGGGGTTATCCTGCCGCCTACGAGGCGCTGCAAATATTTTTTTGTTGATGGAGAAAAAATCCTTTCGATTGGATTCGCATATGTACAGTATTCTGTCTACTTTTTGCTTCAAAAAATCCATGACAAAATTTATCACAAAAATTGGTTTTTTGTACAAGAGCTAGTTGTAAACCAGCCGCTGAAAGAGGCCGCAAATCATGGATTTTGCTGGAAAATCCTTGATTTGCGGCCTTAAAATAAAAATGGAAGCAAGGGGGCTCGAACCCCTGACCTTTCGCGTGTGAGGCGAACGCTCATCCCGGCTGAGCTATGCTTCCATGTCCTCTATTGTACCACGGCTTGAAAAAAATGCAAGAGGATTAATGAAATTTTGCAAAATTTTTTTGGATTATAAATTGGAGATGCATTTCTGCCGATAATATGATAAAATACAAATAAGTATTGTTATAGGTATTGTTGGGTATGGAGATAGGGGACAAGGCAGCGAGGAGTCCCTGAGATAAGGAGGTAATGATATGAGTGCCAGTATCCGTGAAAAGCAGGATATCTCTTGGATGCTCTCCAGTCTGGGAAGCGGCGCCGCAGGTGTGGCGGGCAGCAATTTTCTGGCTGACTATGCCAGCATCAAGAATGGAAGCTATGGGAAGCTTATGAAGGCTTATTATGGGGGCAGCGCCAGCAGTACGGCAAAGTCTGTGGCCCAGAAGAGCATGAGTTCTTATTCCGGCAAAAAGACGGCGCCTACGTCTGAAGAGACTAAGGCTTACACAAAGGTACAGTCCGCTACGGATGCTCTGAAGGACTCTGCCGACAAGCTCATGAAGACGGGGACTAATTCCGTATTTGCCAAGAAGGATGTCACCGTGAAGGATGAGAACGGGATAGAGAGTACAGTGAAGGAATACGATAAGGAAAGCATATACAGCGCGGTGAACAGTTTTGTGACGAATTACAATTCTGTGATTCAGGCAGTTGACAAAACGGACAGCGATACCGTAATGCGCCGTGTTACCAGTATGATGAATTCTACGTCAGGCCACCTGAAGTCCCTGCTTGCAGTGGGTATAAGCGTGAATACGGACGGAACGCTGGAGCTGGACAAGAAGGCCTTCATGGAAGCGGATATGTCTACGGCGAAGAGCTTGTTCAACGGCACGGGATCCTATGCGTACAGTGTGTCCTCTCAGGCTTCCATGATCAACTATGCCGCTGACCGTGAGGCCAGCAAGGGGAGCATGTATACTACCAAGGGTACTTATGGGGCGAACTACAATAACGGGAATCTGTACAACGGCTGGTTCTAAGAGTCTTGTTCCTATGCTTTCTGGCTGTGGCAGGTGCTGCAATCTATAGTTTCGGCTTTGCTTTTGGCTCTGGTATAGAGAGAAAATATTTTATGGCTGCGACAGCTTAGGGAGCATAGGATCTTGATAAAAAAGAAATAAAAAAATTTTTAAAAACCTATTGACTTTTTACATAAAATGGTTTAAGATACATCTTGTTCGCAGGAATGGCGGAATTGGCAGACGCGCACGGTTCAGGTCCGTGTGGTAGCAATACCATGAGAGTTCAAGTCTCTTTTCCTGCATCAGACAGCGCAAGATTGAGCCAGTAGGTGAAAGTCTTGCGCTGTTTTGTGAAACGGGGAAGGCACCCATCGAAAAAAACAGCTTTCACATTTTTCTGAAGTCTATGACAAGGGGGAAGACACCCATCGAAAAAAACATTGCGGTTGTAGATGAACAAGGTAACCAATACGAAGCGACCTGGCCCAAGCGGGCTAGGGGTCTTGTGAAAAACGGCAGGGCACGCTTCATTTCTGAAAATAAGATATGCCTTGCGTGTCCGCCAAATATAATTTTGGAGGATGTTGCTATGTCAGATAGGATGATAAATGAAGCAAATGCAGGGGCAGTTCATAATGGTGGCGTGGACGGGCAGTTCGGCAGAGGCTATATTTTGAAGCAGATCGATAAGATTTTAGAGCAGAAAGACTATCTTTTTGAAGCGATCAAGGGCTTGTCGAATATGTCAGACGGGGAGAACGGGGACACGGATAGTCCGGGAAATCTGTTGGGACAAGCCAAGGCCGATGCATTGAAGGATATTGTGTGCTCTCGGGAATCCACCCATCAGCAGATGCTGAAGCTGTACGAACAGATGTATTTCGATCTGAGGAAGGAAGGTCTGTAGAATTTCGGGCGGCAGGTTAGCGGGAGCTGAACAACTGTTCCTTGAGCGTGAGCGCTGGCAAACGGTAATAAAAATTTGCGAGGATATTGATGAGGAGGTGTTCCGATTTTTGGAACACCTTTTTTGCATGGACGCGGCACAGAGACTAACTCAGGCAAAAGCATATAGAATAAATTGCGGATTAAAAGGCATACTGACTCAAGGGACCTTGTTTGATGCTGCAGATCAAAAATCAGAGAGTTCGGAAAGGAAATCAGGTATGATAGAGCAGGATACGATAAGGCTGCTGCGGGAATGCGACGCAGGGGTCAAGATGGGCGTGGAGGCCATCGATGAGGTTTTGGGATATGTGCGCAGCGGCGACCTTGGAAGCTGTCTGAAGGACTGTCAGGAGGAACATATCAGGCTGGAGGACGAGATACAAGATCTTCTGGACAGATATCATGATGATGGGAAAGAGCCGAATCTCATGGCGAAGGGGATGTCTTGGGTGAAGACCAACGTGAAGCTGGCCATGGACGATTCAGATAGGACCATTGCGGGTTTGATGACGGATGGGTGCAATATGGGAGTCAAGTCCCTCAACCAATATCTGAACCAGTACGGGGCGGCTGAGGAGAAGGCAAAGGATATTGCAAAAAAGCTGATCAAGATTGAGGAAAAGCTGGTGAAGGAAATCCGGGACTTTCTGTGACATGAGGCGGCAAGGAGGGGCTGGATAAAGACCGGCGCCGAAGGAGGGACAGCCATGGGAGGCTTTTGGGGGCCGCCTATGGCTGTCCGTTTTGCTTTCTGCTTTTTTGTTGTTCCAATCTTTGTACATTCATGTTATATTGGTAATAGGAATCGTCCCAAAAGTTATTGGGCAGACCATGGGGAACAGAGGATAGGAGGATTTGATCTATGGCAAAAAGGGGGAGCGGGGGAAAGGAACAGCGCAGGGATTGGTATGAGCTGGACTTGTCCGCCATCGTATATCCCACACTGCAGCGCAGGGATTTCTCCTCCGTATACAGGCTGTCTGTGGTATTGAAGGAGGAGATCAGGCCCCAGGTGCTGCAGAAGGCGCTGGACATGACTCTGCCCAGATTTCCCACTTACAAGGCCGCCATCCGCAAGGGGCTGTTCTGGCGCTATTTAGAACCCAACAACCGACCGGGGCCTTTTGTTCAGGAGGATGTGAAGAATCCTTGTCAGCCTATGTATTTCAAGGCGAACAATCGGTATCTGGTGAGGGTCTATTATTTCCGGAACAGAATTGCTCTGGAGGCCCACCACAGTCTGGGAGACGGCACCGGAGGCATGTGCGTGCTGCTGACCATGACAGCCACCTACCTGAGACTGCTGGGGGTGGAGGGGATCGAGAATCAGGGCTTCGTGCTGGATATCCATGGGGAGCCGGATCCGGGGGAGCTGGAGGACGCCTATATGCGTTATGCAAATGCCAAGGTATGTCCGCCGAGGCTGGAGGAGAAGGCGTATAGGGTCAGGGGAACGGCGGAACCCTTTTATACTTTGAACATCGTGGACGGGATCATGTCCGTGTCGGAGGTACTGACGGCGGCCAAGAGATATCATGCCACTATTACGGAGTATCTGAATGCGGTTCTGCTGTACGCCCTGCTGAAGAATCAGGAGGAGAGTCCAAGCGGCAGGCAGCGCCCGGTAAAGATTGCTATGCCTGTGAACCTGAGGCGTTTTTTCCCGTCCATAACCTTGCGGAATTTCATCACCATGATCTATCCGGGGGTAGATCCGAGGCTGGGGGAATACACATTTGAGGAGATTGTTCTTCAGGTACACAATTATATGCGTTATCATTTGAACGAGAAGCTGCTGCGGGGGGACATCACCACCAATGCGGCTACGCAGAGAAATCCCTTTATCAGGGTGGTACCTCTTTTTATTAAAGATTTCGTTGTGCGGCTGTTTTATACCAAGGTGCAGGATAGGAATTCTTCTGCGGGGCTTACAAATATGGGAGCCCTTCAGGTGCCGGAGGGCATGAGGCCCCACATAGAGAGATTCGACATCTATATGGGACAGCCCTTTTCCAGAAGGACGAACTGTGCCATCATCAGCTTTGAGGATATTCTGACGGTAAATTTCGCCAGCAGCATCATAGAGGCGGATGTGGAGAGGCATTTTTTCAGGAAGCTGGTGAGGGACGGCATACATGTAAAGATCGAGAGCAATCGGGAGTAGGCGGGAGCGGCGGCTGTTTTGGATGGAGTGTAAAGCTGCCGTATAGGATGGAGCGTAATGCTGCGAAAAGGAATGGGAGGAGATTATGTCGTATTGTGTGAATTGCGGCGTAGAGCTGGATGCAACTGCAGGAGAGTGTCCCCTATGCAACACGCCGGTGCTGAATCCCAAAGAAATAGAAAGGCATGCTTTTCAGGCAGTAGATGCCGGGAAATCCGGCGCGGAGCCCTTTCCCAGAGAAAAGGGGCAGGTGGAGACAGCCAACAAAAAAGATCTGGGCATTCTGCTGTCCACAGTGGTGCTGGCCTCTGCGGTCACCTGCGGCGTTCTGAACGCGCTGGTGTTTCGGGAAAACCTATGGTCGCTGGCGGTCATAGGAGCTTGTGCCATCCTCTGGGTGGTGATGATTCCGGCTGTGATCTATACAAAGCAGTCGGTATACATTTCTCTGCTGCTGGACGGAGCGGTGGTGGCGGTCTATCTGTATATGCTGACCTTTATGACGGAGGGCAGCGGTTGGTTCTGGGGGCTGGGGCTGCCGATAGTGGTGCTGGTGACGGCTACGGCGGAGGCGCTGACGGCGTGCATACTTAGGCTGCCGAGATCGTTCCTTACGGTGGCGCTGTATCTTTTCACGGCTATAGGGGCGCTGTGCGTGGTGCTGGAGGTGCTGATCGATCGCTATATTGAAGATGAAATTACCATCAGATGGTCCGCGGTAGTGCTGGTGGTGTGCGTGGTGCTGGACATTGCCCTGATCACCATGCTTTCCCGCAGAAGGCTGCGGAACGCGGTGCGCAGGAGGCTGCATTTTTGACGTGGGAGAAGGCTGCAGGGTTTTACGTCTTACGGCAGGAGAGCCGTGCCGGGAGTGCAGGCATCAAAAGCAGTACGCCGTTGTATTTGCTGGCCAAAAACACAAGAGCCGTGCCGGGAGTATGGGTATCACAAGCCGGGAGGCAGGTAATTGCCATGGTTTGTGTGTGGCCGGATCTCGGAGAGGGAAGCGGCAGTATGGATAACAAAAGGGCGGCGAGGGTGCCCGGAAAGAAAAGGAGCTTGAAGTGATGGGAGGAACGGACGGCATGGTGAGGCGGATGAGACTGCGGTCGGGAAGAAAGGCGGAGGCAGGAGGGACGGCGGCCCAAGAAACCGGAGGACGGCTTCCATCGCTGAAGAGATCGGAGATGAAGCTGAAAAAACCGGAAGGATCGGGAGCGAAGCCGGAGAAACCCGAGAGATCAGGAGCGGAGCAGGCGGAGCTGGAGAGACTGGAGACGGAGGGCGTCCATAAGAAAAGCCAGAACCTTATGCACTTGATCAAGCGGGTTCATGGTCTGGTTGAGAAATCGGATCTTGAAAAACATAGGCAGTCTCAGGACTATATCGGCACGATTCTGAGCAATGCCAAAGACATACGGTATCGGGAAGTGGATATCGACGGCATGTACGGCGAATGGGTGGGTGTGAACCGTGCCCATATGAAGAAATATGTGATTCTTCACTGTCATGGGGGAGGATATTCCACAGGGAGCAGCCTCTATGCCAGAACTCTCACCTCCAAGCTGGCGGCGTCCACTTCCATGGACGTGCTGTGTTTTGACTATCGTCTGGCGCCGGAGCATCCCTATCCCGCAGCGCCGGAGGATGCCATGAAGGCATGGAATTATCTCATGCTTTTGGGGTATGGCGCAAGGGATGTGATTCTGACGGGGGACTCGGCGGGAGGGAATCTGGCGCTTTCTCTGACCCTGAATCTGAAGCGGCAGGGGCGGCTGCTGCCGAGAGGACTTGTGCTGATGTCCCCATGGACGGATCTGACTTCCTCGGGGAAATCTTTTCAGACCAAGGCGGAGGTGGACCCGGTGCTGGACAAGGCCTACATCGACCGGATGGTGGGGGCCTACGCTTGTGGGCGGGAGCTGCAGGATCCTTTCATATCTCCGCTTTTTGGCGATTTTGCAGGTTTTCCGCCCGTTTATATTCAGGTAGGAGAAAACGAAATTTTGCTCAGTGATTCCCTGCGTCTGCATCAGGCCTTCGTGGAGGCCAACGTGCCCGTGCGTCTGGATGTCTGTCAGGGTATGTGGCATGTGTTCCAGATGTCCCCCATGAAGGCTGCAAGGGCCGCTATGGACAAGAACGCGGAGTTCATCTATGACATATGCCGGTAGGCAGAGAACAGCGGAAAGTTTCGGCATACTTTCTGCTGTTTTTCTGTTGCCCAAAAAGGAATTTCACTCTGGACGCAGAATAATTAAGTAAGAGAAAGGTTTCGCTTGTATGTGCAGGGCGCACAGATGGGAGCAGACATGACGATCAGAGAAAGCTTAGAGCAGTGGGAGATGAGCTATCTAAGTCCCCACGCATCTCACAGCAGGGATTCCAGAGGCAGGCTTAAGGAGGAGGAGCAGTGCGATATCCGGCCGGTGTTCCAGCGGGACCGGGATAGGATCATCCACTGCAAGGCGTTTCGCAGGCTGAAGGACAAGACGCAGGTATTTCTGTCGCCTGAGGGCGACCATTACCGCACCAGACTGACCCATACGCTGGAGGTTTCCCAGAATGCCCGCACCATCGCAAAGGCCCTGAAGCTGAACGAGGAGCTGGTGGAGGCCATTGCGCTGGGACATGATCTGGGACATACGCCCTTCGGCCATGCGGGGGAGCGGGCGCTGAATCAGGTATGCCCTCTGGGATTCGAGCATAGCCAGCAGAGCGTGCGGACGGTGGACAGACTTGAAAAGGGAGGCCATGGACTGAATCTGACCTACGAGGTGCGTGACGGAATTCTGAATCATCAGACCATAGGGAAGCCCCATACGCTGGAGGGCAAGGTGGTGAGGCTGTCAGACAAGATCGCCTATATTCACCATGACATGGACGATGCCGTCCGGGCGGGAATTCTGAAGGAGGCGGACGTGCCCCGGGAGATCCGGGAAGTCATCGGGGACACTCCCAGCAGCAGGCTGGATCATTTCATCCACGACATAGTGACGGCGAGCATGGGAAGGAACGATATTCTGATGTCTGAGCGGGTGGAATGGGCCATGAAGCGGATGCGGGCATTCATGTTTGAGAACGTGTACTTGAACCCGGTGGCCAAGAGCGAGGAGAACAAGGCGGAAGTGCTGATGGAGACCTTGTACAGGCATTTCATGAAGCATGTGGAAGAGCTGCCGGAGGAATTTCTGAATCTGCTTTCGGAGGGGGACGTGCGGGAACAGGTAGTCTGCGATTACGTGGGAGCCATGACGGACCGATATGCCATAGCCACTTATGAACGTATTTACATACCGAAATACTGGTCGTTCTGAGGGGGACAGACCGATAATGAAGCGAAAAATGAGAGGTGCCGATGTATTATCCCGAAGAGCTGATAGAGGAGATCAGGTCCAGAAACGATATCGTGGACGTGGTTTCAGGATATGTGAGGCTGCAGAAGAAGGGCAGCAGCCATTGGGGGCTTTGCCCCTTCCACAATGAGAAGTCTCCCTCCTTCTCTGTGAACGGAGAGCGGCAGATGTTTCACTGCTTCGGCTGCGGGGCAGGGGGGAATGTATATACTTTCATCATGAATTATGAGAATTACTCTTTTCCGGAGGCGGTAAAGCTTCTTGCGCAGCGGGCGGGAGTCAGCCTGCCTGAGCCCGATGAATCTGAGGACGCCAAGAAGCGGGCAGGCAGGCGGGCGAGGCTTCTGGAGGTGAATAGGGCGGCGGCCAAGTTTTTCTATTATCAGCTGCGGACTCCTCATGGGGAGGTGGGCCGCCGCTACCTGCAGAAGAGAGAGCTGACAGAGGAGACCATGCGCCGGTTCGGGCTGGGCTTTGCAGGGAAGAACGGCGCCGAGCTGGTGCAGTATCTTAGGAGCAAGGGCTTTGAGGACGAGCTGATCAAGGACGCGGGGCTTGCCAGCAATTCGGAGCGTCACGGCATGACCAGTCAGTTCTGGAATCGGGTGATGTTTCCGATACAGGACATCAACCACCGGGTCATCGGCTTCGGCGGCCGGGTTCTGGGGGATGGGGAGCCGAAGTATCTCAACTCCCCGGAGACTATGATCTTCGACAAAAGACGGAATCTGTACGGCCTGAATTATGCCAGAACGGCCAGAAGCGGAAATATCATCCTATGCGAGGGTTATATGGATGTGATAGCCATGCATCAGGCGGGCTTCGGGCAGGCGGTGGCGTCATTGGGGACGGCCTTTACCGCAGAGCAGGCGAATCTGTTGAGGCGGTATACCGACAATGTGCTGCTGGCCTATGACAGCGACGGGGCGGGGGTGAAGGCGGCCCTGCGGGGCATCGGCATTCTGCGGGAGGCAGGGCTTGCAGGGAAGGTCATCGACATGAGGCCTTATAAGGATCCCGACGAATTCATGAAGGCTCTGGGCCGGGAGGCCTTTGAGGAGCGCATAGGTAAGGCGGAGAACAGCTTTTTCTTCGAGATCCGGGTTCTGGAAGGGCAGTTTGATATGAACGATCCTGAGCAGAAGACCAGATTTCACCGGGAGATCGCAAAGAGGCTCTGCAGCTTTTCCGAGGAGATGGAGCGGGAGAATTACCTGCAGGCAGTTTCGGAAAAGTACTTCGTCAGCGCCGAAAGTCTGAGGAAGCTGGTGGTGAGCTATGCCTCCCAGACGGGGCTGGCGAAGCCTGCAGAGCGTCCCAGATCAGGGGTGCAGCGCAAAAATGCTCCCGAGGAAAACGTCAAGAACGCTCAGAGACTGCTGATCACCTGGCTCTCTGAGGAACCCGGACTGTACGGCAGAGTCAGTAAATACATCTCGCCCAGAGACTTTACGGTGGAGCTTTACCGCGCCGTGGCGGAGCGGATGTTTCGCGATCTGGAGCAGGGCAAGTTTCAGCCGGCGGGAATCATCAGCATGTTTTCCGACGAGGAGCAGCAGCGTGAGGCCGCATCCCTCTTTTCCGCCAGACTGCCCCGGCTGGACACCGGGCAGGAGAGGGAGAAGGCATTCAAGGATGTGCTGCTTTCCGTAAAGAGGAACAGCTACGGGTATTATGTGTCCCGCATGGGAACCGAAATGGATGCGCTGACGCAGGCCATTGAGGGCAAGAAAGCGCTGGAAGAGCTGGCTAGGACGCATATTTCCCTTGATTAGGGATAATATATTGGTAATCATACGCAAAGATTCGGCAGGTTTGGTCAACATATAAGGGAATGGTTTCCCAAGGAAGGACGGAACTATTACGATGGATGAAAACTTACAGGCAAAGTTTGACGAGAAGGTGAAAGAGCTTCTCAATTCGGCTAAGAAGAAGAAAAATGTATTGGAATATCAAGAAATAGGCGAGTTTTTTGCGGACATGCCTCTTGAGGAGGAGCAGTTCGAGAAGATTCTTGAGGTGCTGGAGCAGAATAATGTGGACGTGCTGCGCATCACGGATGATGATGTGGACAACGAGGAGATCCTGCTGACCGATGAGGATGATGTGGACATGGAGAATCTGGATCTGTCCATACCTGACGGTGTCAGTCTGGAGGATCCTGTCCGCATGTATCTGAAGGAGATCGGCAAGGTGCCGCTGCTCTCTGCGGAGGAGGAGATCGAACTGGCAAAGAGGATGGAGCTGGGGGATCAGGATGCGAAGAAGCGCCTTGCAGAGGCGAACCTGCGTCTGGTGGTCAGCATCGCAAAGCGGTATGTAGGCCGTGGAATGCTGTTTCTGGATCTGATTCAGGAGGGCAATCTGGGTCTGATCAAGGCTGTGGAAAAGTTCGACTATAGAAAAGGATACAAGTTTTCCACCTATGCTACTTGGTGGATCCGTCAGGCTATTACGAGAGCCATTGCAGATCAGGCCAGAACCATCCGGATTCCCGTGCATATGGTAGAGACTATCAATAAACTGATCAGAGTCAGCAGACAGCTGCTTCAGGAGCTGGGGAGGGAACCTACTCCGGAGGAGATCGCGGAGGAGATGAACATGCCTGCGGACAGGGTGAGGGAGATTCTCAAGATCAGTCAGGAACCCGTTTCCATGGAGACACCCATAGGAGAGGAAGAGGACAGCCATCTTGGGGATTTCATCGAGGACGAGCAGGTGCCGGCCCCTTCTGACGCGGCGGCGTTCACTCTGCTGAAAGAACAGCTGGTGGAGGTGCTTGGAACCTTGACCGAGCGGGAGCAGAAGGTGCTGAGATTGAGATTCGGTCTGGACGACAGCCGCGCCCGCACGCTGGAGGAAGTGGGAAAGGAGTTCAACGTCACCAGAGAGCGTATCCGCCAGATCGAGGCCAAGGCCCTGCGCAAGCTCCGTCACCCCAGCCGGAGCAGAAAGCTGAAGGACTATCTGGACTGATGAAGGAATCGGGGCAGGAGCGGGCGGCAATCCTATCAAAGAGACTTCAGATGCTGGCAGACATGGTAACGCCGGGAAACAGAGTGGTCGATGTGGGCTGTGACCATGGATTTCTGGACATTTATCTGGTGCAGCAGGGCATATGTCCGGGGGCGTTGGCCATGGATGTGCGGGAGGGGCCCTTGAAGAGCGCCGAGGAGCATATCCGGAGGGCTGGGCTGGGCGGCTACATAGAGATCAGAATGTCGGACGGACTGGCGGAATACGGCATGGAAGAGGCCGATACGCTGGTCTGTGCAGGCATGGGCGGCAGACTTATGGAAAGGATTCTCACAGAGGGGCTGGAGAAGGCGAAGCGGATGCGGGAGCTGATTTTGCAGCCCCAGTCGGAGCTTCCGCAGTTCCGGCGTTTTTTGAGAGAGGCAGGGTTTTGGGTGGTCCATGAGGATGCGGTTTTTGAGGACGGAAAGTACTACTTTGCCATGAAGGCCTTGTTCGCAGGCCGTCAGGAGTGCAGCTTGCGGGAGACTTTGCCGGAAACTGTAGGGAGGGGGGCTTCTCCCAAGGAGCAGAAGCTGTACGATTCCTTCGGCAGGCTGCTGCTGGAGGGAGGGCATCCCGTGCTGCTTGCCTATCTGCGGCAGCGGGAGAGGTATATCCGGGAGCTGAGAGCTTCCATGGCGGAGGCTGGCACCAGAAAAGCGCAGGGGCGTCTTGGAGAGTTTGAGGGGGAACTTGCCGATATAGGGCGCGCTTTATCATTTTTTGAAGGGAAGGGCTATGATGAGCAACATTGCGGTAACCATACGGGGATCAAGGGGAGAAGAGATTCGGCGGGAAGTGGCTCAGGGGACGACGCTTGAGACCATAGCGGAGGAGTTCCAGAAGGAGTATGAGGGCATGATTGCAGTGGCTTCCGTAAACGGCAAGATCCGGGAGCTGTTCAAGAAAGTGAACAAGGACTGCGAAGTGGGATTTTTCACGCTGAAGGACGACGTGGGCCACAAGACATATGTGCGCACGGCGAAGATGCTGTTTTTGAAGGCGGTGAGCGATGTATTCGGGCCTGAGGCGGCCCGGAAGAGCTGTATGGAATTTGCCATAGGGCGGGGCACCTATGTAAATAGTCTGGGCACCGTTGCGCCCACGGAGGAGAGCGCGGAAAGACTCAAAAATCGTATGCGGGAGCTGGTGGGGGCAAAGGCTGTTTTCCGAAAGAGGTCCTATCCTTTAGAGGACGCCATGGAGCTTTTTCGCGAAAGGGGCATGGAGGACAAGGAAAAGCTGTTCCGATACCGTATGAGCTCCTCCGTGAACATATATGAGATCGAAGGGTATTATGACTATTATTACGGGTATATGCTGCCTCATGCGGGATATGTGAGATGGTTCGATGTCATCCCCTATGAGAACGGGTTTATGCTGGTGCTGCCCCAGAAGAAGACCCCGGACATGATGGAGGACTTTGCGGACAGCAGGAAGCTGTTCGAGACCATGGAGGGGGCTAAGGACTGGGGCCGGGTGGCCGGCATAGAGACTGTGGGGGATCTGAATGACCAGATCTGCAGCGGATCCATGAGTGATCTGATTCTGGTGCAGGAGGCGGAGCAGGAAAGGAAGATCGGGGAGATCGCCAAGGATATCGTAAATAGGAAGAACGTGAAGTTTGTCATGATCGCGGGCCCTTCCTCCTCCGGCAAGACCAGCTTTTCCCATCGGCTGTCCATACAGCTTCGGACGTTGGGGAAGAAGCCCCATCCTATCGCTCTGGACAATTACTTTGTGGACAGGGAGCTGACTCCCAGAGACGAGAAGGGCGACTACAACTTTGAATGTCTGGAAGCCATCGATACCAAGCTCTTCAACGAGGATATGACTAGACTGCTGGCGGGAGAGCTGGTGGAGCTGCCCAGCTTCAACTTCAAGGCAGGCAAAAGGGAGTACAAGGGCGACTACATGCAGCTGGACAAGAGCGATATACTTGTAATCGAAGGGATTCACGGTCTGAACGAGAAGATGTCCTATGCGCTGCCGGAGGAGAGCAAGTACAAGATTTATATCAGCGCTTTGACCACCCTGAACATAGACGGGCATAATAGGATTCCTACCACTGACGGCAGGCTCCTGCGGAGGATTGTACGGGACGCCCGCACCAGAGGCGCCAGCGCCCAGAGGACCATCCAGATGTGGAATTCCGTGCGAAGGGGGGAGGAGCAGTATATTTTTCCTTTTCAGGAGAAGGCGGACGCGATGTTCAACTCCGCGCTGATCTACGAGCTGGCGGTGCTGAAGCCTTTTGCGGAGCCGCTGCTGTTCCAGATTCCCAAGGAAGATCCGGAGTTCTATGAGGCGAAGAGGCTGCTGAAATTCCTGAACTATTTCCTGAGCGTGCCCAGCGAGAGCCTGCCCAACAATTCCATCTGCAGGGAGTTCGTGGGAGGAAGCTGTTTCAATGTGTAGCGGGGGCTTGCGTTTCTGAAAGATTGCGTTTATAATGGAGACGGCGAGTAGGATAAATGATCGCGGCCGCGGGAGACATGGGTCTTCTGCGGGTGAGGAAAGTCCGGGCTTCATAGGGCGGGATGCCGGATAACGTCCGGTGGAGGCGACTCCAAGGCCAGTGCAACAGAAATATACAGCCGCGGGCTTTTGCGCGCGGTAATGGTGGAAGGGCAGTGTAAGAGACTACCGTCCGTCCGGTAACGGGCGGAGCACATGTAAACCCCATCCGAAGCAAGACCAAATTGAGAGCAATAGGCCTGCCCGGTCTGCTTTCAGGTAGGTCGCTGGACGCGGCTGGCAACAGCCGTGCTAGATAGATGATCATTCAAGACAGAACCCGGCTTATCGTCCTGCTCGCCCAATAAGGTCTGAAGATGTTTTGACAGACTCCCAAGCGCCCTTGAGCGCCCGAGCATTTGGGCGTTTGAGGGTGCTTTTGGCGTGAGGCCGGCTGAAAAAAGAAGCATACAATTTGCGAAACTGATTGAATATTCGGCGGTTTTATGGTAGGATGATAGCGGATATCAGGGTTCCTTCAATTTATAAAAGCAGGAGGATATGGAGATGGAAGGCTACAAGCAGGAATTTATCGAATTCATGATCGACAGTCAGGCGCTGAAGTTCGGAGACTTCACTTTGAAGAGCGGCAGAAAGTCACCTTTCTTTATGAATGCAGGATCCTATGTGACCGGGACGCAGCTGAAACGGCTGGGTGAGTTCTATGCCAGAGCCATCCATGACAGATATGGGGAGGACTTCGATGTGCTGTTCGGGCCGGCCTACAAAGGAATCCCTCTGAGCGTGGCCGCCGCCATGGCTTATAGCGAGCTGTACGGCAGGGAGGTGCGGTATTGCTCCAACAGAAAGGAAGCCAAGGACCATGGGGATGTGGGAATCCTTCTGGGCAGCAGCCTGAAAGACGGCGATAGAGTGGTGATAATCGAGGACGTGACCACTTCTGGAAAGTCAATCGAGGAAACCTATCCTATTATTATGGCGCAGGCCGACGTTCGCATCAGGGGACTGATGGTTTCTCTCAACCGCATGGAAAAGGGGCCCGGAGGAACGATTAGCGCGCTGGAGGAGATCAGGGAAAAATACGGCTTTGAGACAGGGGCCATCGTGACCATGCAGGAAGTGGTTCAGTGCCTGTACAATAGGCCGTACAAGGGACAAGTATATATCGATGAAGCCAGAAAGAATGCCATAGATGAGTACTATAAGGTGTATGGGGCATAATGCGGAAGAGACAGCATAATGCGGAAGAAATGGCATAATGCAGAAGAAATGGCATAACACCTATATATTTTGATATAGAGACGAGCAAAGAAGGGAGTAAGGCAATGGAACAGAAGCTGTATAAGGTGATGAAGGGTGCGGGAGCGACAGACATTGCAGTGGGAGTACTGGTGCTGGTGGTGGGAATCGTATCGGGGATCCTGCTGATCGTGGCCGGGTCCAAGCTGATGGCAGGGAAGTCTAAAATTCTATTTTAAAGGAGTCGTAAATGGGCATTTCCTGCGGGGAGCGCCCTTTTCAAGTTTCATGAAGAAAAGAAAAGCATTCATCTTTACCAACAGAAAAAATTCAAATAGAGCTGTGATGGCTGTGATTCTGGGAATCATCAGCCTTGTTTCGCTTGGCGCTGCAGTATTCATCGCCTTTCGCAACGACGGCGCGGCGTCTCTGCGCTATGGCTTTGTGGGGGCATTGGCAGTGGTCTATTCAGCCACGGGTCTGGTCCTAGGCATAACTACAGTTACGAAGTCTGATTATTATAAGCTGTTTCCGGTTCTGGCCATACTTTTGAACGGAGCGGCGCTGGGAGCGGTGGCATTGATTTTGTATATGGGGGCATATTCATGATGGAGAGTGAAAAGCTGGATATTTTGCAGGAGCGCTACGGGCTGGTGACGGAGAGAATCAGAGGGATCCCCAAGGAGCGTCTGGGTCATGGGGAGCTGGAGGCCTACTTTTGTTTCTGTGCAGAGTTTCTCATGATGATAGACGATACGGTAAAGTTTCTGGAGGGAGGAGGTCTGGAGACGGCGCCTCTGGAGGAGCTGCAGCGGCGAAACCATGCCTTGTATGCGGATATTCTGCCAGAGAACTATGAGAACAGCTACGGAAATCCGGCCGTGGCGGTGAGGAGGCTGGGAAGGGATCTGGGCCAGCCTCTGTGCGTTCTGTACGCGGAGCTGAGGAGCCTCATAGCCTTTGCCTATGAGGGAAGGCTGGAAGAGCTGGTGGTTCGCATGGAACTGTTTGCGGAGATCTACGGGGCGTTCTACCATGGGGCAGGGGAGGAGGAAGCACTGCCTTCCGGGGCCGATGTGAGCAGGATGCTGTATTGGTTTGTCAGCGATTATTCGGAGATTGCCTTGGAGCGCAGGATCGGAGAACAGGTCTGCCCTGACAAATGTTTTGCTGTGGACAGAATTATGAAAAGCGATCTGGGCCATGAGAGGTATCTGTATTCCTACGGGGAGTATGTGAGCGAAAATGAGCTGGAAACGGCCAGATTCATGGCAGGGCTTCCTCAGGAGACCATTCTCACCATGGCAGACACCTATACGGAGGGATATCGGATCGGCTTCGAGGTCACGGGAAAGGATCTGTCAAAGAAGCGGACGGTGGGGCTCCATTATCAGATCGGTTTTGAGCGCATGCTGCGGCAGGCCGTGGAGAATTTTGCCGAAATGGGGCTTAGGCCCGTGATTTGCCGGGCGGCGGCCAGTATGCTGGACAGCGGCTCCGGCTTCTGGGGCGGCAGCGCCAACAGGCAGTTTGGCTATGACCATCGGGATGACAAGGCCCTTTTTCTGGACAAGAATTATGTGAACCGAAGGCTGGAGGCAGCCAGAGCGGCTTATGAGGAATATAAGGAGCAGGCGGCGGGCTACGGCGGGCCCGCAGTGGTGGAGACCTTTGGGGAGGCGGATTTTTCCCCTATAGTTAAGGACGAAGCGCTGAGGCTTTCCAGAGAGCAGAGCCGTCTATGGGTGGAATATCGCTCCAGAATGGGGGAGCTGCAGAGAGAATACATACCGGAGGAGGAGAGGAGCTTCACCATCATCGCTTTTCCGGTACCGGAGATCGGGCCGGTATTTCAGGAGCTGTTTCGGGAGACCATCCGCATCAATACATTGGATTATATGCTCTACCGCAGGGTGCAGCAGACATTGATAGACGTTCTGGACAAGGCGGACTATTGTGAGCTCCGGGGTATGGACGGCAATAGGACACGGCTGAAGATCAATCTGTACAAGCTGGCGGATCCGGAAAAAGAGACCATCTTTGAAAACTGCGTGGCGGATGTGAACATTCCCGTGGGGGAGGTGTTTACTTCCCCCGTGCTGAAGGGCACAGAGGGAGTGCTGCATGTGAAAAGGGTCTTTCTCAACGGGCTGGAATATAAGAATCTGGAGATATCTTTTCAGGACGGCATGATCAGCGGGTATTCTTGCGACAATTATGACAAGGATTTTCTCTATGAGAACATTCTTTTCCGCCACGAGACTCTTCCTATGGGAGAGTTCGCCATTGGCACCAACACCACTGCCTATGTGGCGGCTAGACGGCTGGGGGTGGAGGCGAAGCTTCCCATTTTGATTGCGGAGAAGATGGGGCCCCATTTTGCGGTGGGGGATACCTGCTATTCCCATGTGGAGGAGATACGGGTGTACAACCCCGACGGCAAGGAGATCGTGGCCAAGGCCAACGAAATATCGGATCTTCGCAGGGAGAATCCGGCAAAGGCTTATTTTAACTGTCACACGGACATTACGATTCCCTATGACGAGCTGGGGGAGCTGGCGGCAGTGGGGAAAGACGGAAGCCGTTATGTCATCATCAATGAGGGCAGATTCGTTCTGCCGGGCTGTGAGGAGCTGAACAAGGCCTTTGAGGAGGGGTGAGCGCATTCAGGGGCGGCAGCAAAAAACAGTTGCACATAAGGCTGTGTTTTAGTAAACTAGGAATATAGGGGGTCCGGATAGGACAGCCGTACCAAAGAGGGGCCATCGGACAGAGAGCGCTGTCAGGTGGGACGGGATAAGAAATCGGGAATCAACTATTTAAAAGATAAGGAGGACATCATGGAGAGGGACGAAATGCAGAGGGAAGGCATGACTGGCGCGCCATGTGTAGGCATAGTGATGGGCAGCGATTCCGACATGCCGGTGATGGCGAAGGCAGCAGACATTCTGGAGGAGCTTGGGGTGCCCTATGAGATGGCGATTATCAGCGCCCATAGGGAGCCGGACGTATTTTTTGAATATGCGAAGAGCGCTGAGGAGAAAGGCTTTAAGGTGATCATCGCCGGAGCCGGCATGGCGGCTCATCTGCCGGGCATGTGCGCCGCGATCTTTCCTATGCCCGTCATAGGCATTCCCATGCATACCTCCTCTCTGGGAGGCAGGGATTCGCTGTACTCCATCGTGCAGATGCCCTCAGGCATCCCCGTGGCCACAGTGGCCATCAACGGCGGAGCCAATGCGGGGCTGCTGGCGGCCAAGATCCTCGCCACCTCCGATCCCGCGCTGCTGGGAAGGCTGAAGGGCTACAGCGAGAAGCTGAAGGCTCAGGTGGAGGCAAAGGATGCAAGGCTGCAGGAGATAGGATACAAGGCCTATGTGGAAGGGCGGAAGGGAGTATAGATGGATTACAAGAAAGCGGGAGTGGATATTGAAGCCGGATATAAGTCTGTGGAACTGATGAAGGAACATGTGAAGGCCACCATGCGTCCGGAGGTTCTGGGGGGAATAGGCGGTTTTTCAGGGGCGTTTTCCATGGGGGCTTTTAGGGGCATGGAGAAGCCCACACTGCTGTCCGGCACGGACGGAGTGGGAACGAAGCTGAAGCTGGCCTTTCTTTTGGATAAGCATGACACGGTGGGTATCGACTGTGTGGCCATGTGCGTCAACGACGTAGCCTGCGCAGGGGGCGAGCCGCTGTTCTTTCTGGATTACATAGCCTGCGGAAAAAATTATCCCGAGAAGATATCGGCCATCGTTAAAGGCGTGGCCGAAGGCTGCAGGCAGGCGGGAGCGGCGCTGATCGGCGGGGAGACGGCAGAGCACCCTGGGCTGATGCCGGAGGAGGAGTACGATCTTGCAGGCTTCACGGTGGGGATTGCGGACGAAAAGGATCTGATCACGGGGAAAGATATTTGCCCCGATGATGTGTTGATCGGGATTGCCTCCTCCGGAGTGCATTCCAACGGATTCTCTCTGGTGCGCAAGGTGTTCGATATGACCAAAAAGAGTTTGGACACCTATTATCAGGAGCTGGGCGGCACTCTGGGAGAGACGCTGCTTACGCCCACCAAGATCTATGTGAAGGCTTTGAAGAGTATAAAGGATGCGGGATTTGTGGTCAAAGGCTGCAGCCATATCACCGGGGGAGGGTTCTATGAGAACATTCCCAGAATGCTGCCGGAGGGAATCCGGGCGGTGGTGCGCAAGGACAGCTATGAGGTTCCCGCCATATTCCGTCTGCTGCAGAGCAAAGGGAATATTCAGGAGGAAATGATGTACAATACCTACAACATGGGGCTGGGCATGGTGCTTGCGGTCTCTCCGGAGGATGCGGAAGGGATCATGTCCGCCGTCAGCGGCGCCGGTGAGACAGCCTATCGGGTAGGATATTGCAAGGCAGGCGAAAAGGGAGTAGAGCTATGCTGAGGGCAGCGGTCTGTGTGTCGGGGGGAGGAACCAATCTGCAGGCCATCTTGGATTCCATAGACGTGGGGGCTGTGACCAATACGGAAATCGTGGCCGTCATCAGCAACAATCGGGGGGCCAAGGCTCTGGCCAGAGCGGAGAGCCGGGGCATCCTGGGTCTGGTGGTCTCTCCCAAGGACTATCCGGACAGAGAGGCTTTCAACGAGGCCTTTACGGAAAAGCTTTGCGGGCTTGCCCCGGATCTTATCGTGCTGGCGGGATTTCTTGTAAAGATTCCGCCCCAGCTGGTAACCAGATTCGGCAATCGGATCGTCAATATCCATCCCTCTCTGATTCCTTCCTTCTGCGGGGTGGGGTATTACGGGCTGAAGGTTCACGAGAAGGTGCTGGAGCGGGGCGTGAAGATCACAGGCGCCACAGTGCATTTCGTCAACGAGGGCATGGATGAGGGGCCCATCATCTCCCAGCAGGCGGTGCGGGTGGAGGAGGATGACACGCCCGAGACACTGCAGAGGCGGGTTATGGAGCAGGCGGAGTGGATTCTGCTGCCCAAGGCCATCGACGACATAGCCAACGGAAGGCTTGCGGTGGTTGACGGCAAGGTGCGCAGGGTATAAAATAGAATAGGCCGGTATGGTCTTTGGAAAAGGACACATTCAAATTTCGGATGAATGCCCGCCGGAGCGGGCAGGGAGGAATGGAATGAAAGTTTTGATCGTTGGCGGAGGCGGCCGTGAGCATGCCATAGCCGTGAGCATGAGGAAGAGCCCCAGAGTGGACGCGCTTTACTGCGTGCCGGGAAATGCGGGAATCGCGCAGATTGCGGAGTGCGAGCCCTCCATCGGGGTCATGGAATTCGACAAAATTGTCTCTTATGCCAAGGAAAAGGCGGTGGATCTGGTGTTTGTGGCACCTGACGATCCTCTGGCAGGCGGGCTGGTGGATGTGCTGGAGGAGGCGGGGCTGCGGGCGTTCGGGCCCCGAAAGAACGCGGCGATTCTTGAGGGGAGCAAGGCATTCTCCAAGGATCTTATGAAAAAGTATCACATTCCCACGGCTGACTATGAAACCTTCGATGATCCCCAAAAGGCGCTGGCATATCTGGAGACGGCGAAATTCCCTATAGTTCTGAAGGCGGACGGTCTGGCTCTGGGAAAAGGGGTGCTGATCTGCAGCACGCTTGAGGAGGCTAGGGCCGGGGTCAGAGAGATCATGGAAGACAAACATTTCGGCACTGCCGGGGACGTGCTGGTCATTGAGGAGTTCCTCACGGGCAGAGAGGTGTCCGTGCTGGCTTTCGTGGACGGCAAAACGATACGGACCATGACTTCTGCACAGGATCACAAGAGGGCCAAGGACGGGGATCAGGGACTCAATACAGGGGGCATGGGATGCTTTTCTCCGAGTCCGTTCTACACGGAGGAGGTGGATGCCTTCTGCAGGCAATATATCTATCAGCCCACCGTGGACGCCATGGCGGAGGAGGGCAGGGAGTTCAAGGGAGTCTTGTTCTTCGGCCTCATGCTGACGCCGCAGGGGCCCAAGGTGCTGGAGTACAACGCCAGATTCGGGGATCCGGAAACGCAGGTGGTGCTGTGCAGGATGGAGAACGATATTCTGGACGTGGCGGACGCCTGCATCGACGGCACGCTGGATCAGGTGGAGCTTCGGTTTCAGGACAATGCGGCGGTGTGCGTGGTTCTGGCATCGCAGGGATATCCGGAGTCTTATGAAAAGGGCTTTGAGATATCCGGTCTGGAAAACTTTGAGGCCAGAGAAGGTTACTATTGCTTCCATGCAGGGAGCAGACTGAACGAAGAAGGGCACATAGTCACCAACGGCGGAAGGGTGCTGGGGGTGACGGCCAAGGGGGACACGCTCAGGGAAGCCAGAGCGAAGGCCTACGAGGCTGCGGAATGGGTATCTTTTGCCAACAAATATATGCGGCATGATATCGGAAAGGCAATAGAGGAAGCCTGAGGACAAGGCACTGTAAAAGTGAAGTCAAAGGCGGTACGCCCTGTTGATATGAGGGCTCTGCCGATTATAAGTAAAAGGTTGGAGGCATTACATATGAGCATGTTAGGAGCATTGGACGCATATCATATTCCCCGTACATGTAAGGAATGCGGGGGAGTGATGATCTTTAAGGGTGTAGGTGAATACCACTGCGAGGATTGCGGCTTCGTGGATTATGACGATTACGGCAAGGTCAGGATGTATATCGAGAACCATAAGGGTGCCACTGCTGCGGAGATCGAGAAAGAGGTGGGGGTGGCCCAGCGCACGGTGAGGCATCTTTTGAAGGACGGCAGGATAGAGATAGCGGAAGGCTCCAAGGTATATCTGCGCTGCGAGCTCTGCGGGAAGCAGATTCGTTCAGGGCAGTTCTGCCCGGACTGCGAGATGAAGGTACACCGCAATCTGGAGGAAAAACAGAGAGAGATGATGCGCAAGGTAGCGAAGGGCTTCGGAATGGAGAAGAAGAGCGAGGAGGGTCAGAAGAGATTCGTCCGGGAATAAGACCAAAGAGAGGGAAACATATGAAAAAAAAATTAGATATGCGCAATAGTCTGCTGAAGGGGACAGTCATTCTGGCGTTGGCGCTGGCTCTGATCTGCGGCGTGTTTTCTGCAAACACCATAGTGGGTCATGCCGAGAGTCAGGGAAAGATTACGGCAGCCAGCGTAAATATACGGAAGGAGCCCAGCACTTCCAGCGAAACGATCGGCAGCACGGAGAGGGACAAGACAGTGAGCGTCATCAGTCAGGTGAAGGGCGCGGACGGCTACAACTGGTATAAGGTATATGTGAACGCGAATACCACCGGCTATATCCGATCTGATCTGATGACGATCACGGACGGCACGACGCCCCCTTCCGATGGAACGACCGCAACGCCCCCGCCCTCAAACGAACCCCCTGCTTCCACGGATGTTCCGCAGGCTCCTCCCGTGGAGGTCACTGATGTGAATCCTGTCAGCGGATCGGTGACGGGGGACTCCGTCAAGATTTATGACAATGCCTCCACCTCCGCTGGGGAGGTCTCTGTGGTTCAGAATGGAACAGCGCTGACCATTACGGGTCAGGCGACGGACCCGGAGGGAACGGCATGGTATCGTGTGAGCTTCATTTCCAATGACGTTCAGGTGGCAGGGTTTGTTCAGGCGGTCTATGTACACCCTTCGGGAGATCTGACTCCGATTACGAATGAACCGCCGCAGGAGGCCACCCCCACCCCCACACCGGTGCCCGAGAAGCAGTACGATACGGTATATGTCAATGGGGATTGGCAGCTGTTCAATATCGATGATCCGACCAACGGCTATTCGATCAAGTCCCTTCTGGAAGCCAACAGCAGCAATCAGGAGTTCTATGAAGGGATTCAAAAGACGGTCAAGAACCAGAAGATTATCATTATCATACTGGTATTTCTGCTGGTGGCGGCAGTGGCAGGCATAGCGTTTCTGGTCTTCAAGGTGCGGGATATGATGGACTCGGCGTATTTCAATGAAGTGGAAAACGAGACCCTGAGGAGGCGAAGCGCCAGAGGAGAGCAGGAGGGCGGCCAGAGAACCATGCATACGGTAGGCGCTCCAAGGCAGGAGGGAAGGCCCTCCGGAGCCAGACAGTCCGGGGGCACTGCCCAGAGACCCGCAGGTTCATCTCAGAGCCAGAGGCCCGGCGGAGCGGTGCAGGGCCAGAGACCTGCAGGGGCACCCCAGAGCCAGAGGCCCGCGGGCGCATCTCAGAGCCAAAGGCCTGCAGGCGCGCTTCAGGGCCAGAGACCTGCAGGAGCCGTTCAGGGCCAGAGGCCCGCAGGAACCGGACAAGGCCAAAGGCCTATAGGCACCTCTCAGGTTCAGAGGCCTGCGGGCGCATCCCAGAGGCCTGGCAGCCCGTCTCAGAGCCAGAGGCCTGCCGGGGTTCCTCAGGGCGCCAGACCGTCTCAGGGCGGCGGACAGAAGCCGCAGCCTAAGAATTTCATTGCTGACGATGAAGAGTTTGAATTTGAGTTCCTGAATTATGACGGGGACGACGTTCAATAAGAATCGGAAAGATATTCTGGATCAGAAAGATATTCCGTACTATTTAGCCGAAAACAGGGAATATTCCCGGAGAGGGGTATTCCTTGTTTTCGTGTGGGAGATTTCTAAAAAACATCTAAACTTTTCCGGTTTCGGTTGACAGGGCGGGGTGGCTGATTTATGATTTAAGCGGGAAAGGAGGCCGATCATGATTATCGAAATTGATTTCAACAGCGATCAGGCGCTGTATCTGCAGCTCTGCAACCAGATTATCATGGGCATAGCCACGGCGCAGTTCCGTGAGGGCGATTCCCTTCCCAGCGTCCGGCAGCTGGCGGATTCCATTGGCATCAACATGCATACGGTGAACAAGGCATATTCCGTCCTGCGTCAGGAGGGATATGTGAAGGTGGATAGGAGAAAAGGGGCCGTGATCGCCATAGATGTGGACCGGATGAGGACTTTGGAGAACCTGAAGAGGGAGCTGCAGGTCATCTTGGCGAAAAGCAGCTGCAAGAATATTTCAAAAGAAGAAATTCACGAGCTCATTGAAGAGATCTATGAGGATTATATGTAATTGCGGAACTGGAATAGGAGGTAAGCAATAGATATGCAGTCACGATTTACGGAAAAGGCGCAGGAGGCCTTGAACCACGGGGCCAAGTGTGCCAGCCGACTGAAGCAGGGATATGTGGGAACGGAGCATATTTTGGCGGGCCTGCTGAAGGAGCAGACGGGAGTGGCCCATAGAGTTCTGACGGACAACGGTGTGGAGCTGTCTCAGGTGATGAACATGATTCGGGAGCTGATAGCCTTCGACGGGGGAGTGGCCCTCAGCGAGAGGGGCGGCTATTCTCCCAGAGCCAAAAAGATTCTGGAGGAGGCCCATAGGCAGGCTGCCAGATTCGGCCAGAAGGAGACGGGAACGGAGCATATTCTCATGGCCCTGATCAAGGAGGGCGAGAATGTGGCGGTTCGGCTGCTGAACACCATGGGGATCAATATACAGAAGCTGTATGTGGAGCTTCTGATGGCCAGCGGGCAGGACGGGAATCTGTATAAGGAGGATCTGGGGAGAAGAGGATCGGGCAAGGGGAAACCCACGACTCTGGGCCAGTACAGCAGGGATTTGACCGCCATGGCCAGAGAGGGGCGGCTGGATCCGGTCATCGGCAGGGAGGATGAGATCACTCGGCTGATTCAGATTCTCAGCCGGCGGACCAAGAACAATCCATGTCTGATCGGTGAACCCGGAGTGGGCAAGACAGCTGTGGTGGAAGGACTGGCCCAGCGCATTGTGGACGGAAACGTGCCTTTCACGGTGAAGGACAAGAGGGTGCTGACCTTGGATCTGTCCGGAATGGTGGCGGGCAGCAAATATAGGGGAGAATTTGAGGAGAGGATAAAGCGGGTCATAAAGGAAGTAATAGAAGATGGGAACGTAGTTCTGTTTCTGGATGAGCTTCACACCCTGATCGGGGCGGGAGGCGCGGAGGGAGCCATCGACGCGTCCAATATTTTAAAGCCGTCTCTGGCAAGAGGGGAGCTGCAGCTCATAGGGGCAACCACCATAGCGGAATACCGCAAATACATTGAGCGGGATGCGGCTCTGGAGAGACGCTTTCAGCCGGTGAATGTGGAGGAGCCCATGGAAGAGGAGGCCGTCCGGATATTGGAGGGCATCAAGGGAAAGTATGAAGAGCATCACAAGGTAACCATCACCATGGAGGCGGTGCAGGCGGCGGTGAGGCTGTCAAGCCGCTATATCAACGATAGGAACCTGCCGGACAAGGCCATCGATCTCATAGACGAGGCGGCGGCCAGCGCAAGGCTGCGGTCGGTGGAGGCACCGGACAAACAAAAAGGGATTCTGGATCAGATCAAGAAGATGGATCAGCAGATAGAGCGGTCCATCCGGATGGAAGCCTTCTCTCAGGCGGCGGAGATCAAGCAGAATCAGGACGCGCTGATGAAAAAGTACCAGCGTATTGCGAAGCGGACACAGGGGCAGGAGACGGACCGGAAGTACACCATCGGAGAGAATGAGATTGCGGAGGTGGTGGCCATGTGGACCAAGATTCCGGTAACAAAGCTGGCCCAGAAGGAGAGCGAGCGCCTGCTGAAGCTGGAAGGTATTCTGCACAAGCGGGTCATCGGTCAGGAGGAGGCCGTGAAGGCTGTGTCCAGAGCCATGCGCAGAGGCAGGGTGGGGCTTAAGGATCCCAGACGTCCCATCGGCTCGTTTATGTTTCTGGGGCCTACCGGCGTGGGAAAGACGGAGCTTTCCAAGGCCTTGGCCGAGGCCATGTTCGGTACGGAGGACGCCATCATCAGGGTGGACATGTCCGAGTATATGGAAGGCCATTCCGTGTCCAAAATGATAGGATCCCCTCCGGGCTATGTGGGCTTTGAGGAGGGCGGGCAGCTTTCGGAGAAAGTGCGGCGCAACCCTTACTCCGTGGTGCTTTTTGACGAGATAGAGAAGGCGCATCCAGATGTCTTCAATATACTGCTTCAGATATTGGACGACGGGCATATCACGGATTCCAAGGGCAGGAAGGTCAGCTTCAAGAACACCGTTCTGATCATGACCTCCAACGCGGGGGCCCAGCGGATCGTAGATCCCAAGAATCTGGGCTTCTCTGTGGCCAATGACATCAAGAAGGATTATGAGAAGATGAAGTCAGGGGTCATGGAAGAGGTGAAGCGCAGCTTCAAGCCGGAATTTATCAATAGAATAGATGATATAATTGTGTTCCACCAGCTGACCAATGACGATATGAAGGCCATTGTGAGCCTTTTGTCCTCAGATCTGCATAAGCGCTGCGAGGCCCAGATGGATATCCGGCTGACTTTGACGGGGGCGCTGAAGGAGCATCTGGTGGAGAAGTATGCGGATGCCAAGATGGGGGCCAGACCCTTGAAGCGCGCAATCCAATCCGTGGTGGAGGATGCGCTGGCCGAGGAAATCCTGCTAAAGAGGGTGCAGCCGGGGGATGCGGTCTCTGCGGGCTTTAAGAACGGAAAAGTGTGCTTCACGGTAAAGGGGAAAGGCGGGCCCAAGGATCAGGCATGAAGGCAGTGGGTAGGAGCCTTGTAAATTTAGTAAAATTTACAAAAATCTGGTGGAAAAAAGCCTGCTTTTATAGTATACTATAACCATGAAGCGTCTCAAGCCATAGGATGTAAGGGGGGCAGGCGGAATAGGGCGGGATTTGCGGAAATCCCTGCCGCCGCATAGGGCTGCCGCCTACAAAAGGACAGGAGGATATACAGATGGCAGTGGTGGAAGAATTGCTCCGCAGCGAGTCGGACGGCACGATCAGTTTTGGCAACCACAAGTTGACCCAAAAGGCGAAGTTGGAAGACTTTCGGCATGAAGGGGATCTGCTGAAGGTAAAGACCTATAACGAGATCACGAAACTGGAAAAGAACGGTTTGTTCTTATATGAATCGGTGCCGGGCACCAGCGTCCTGAATTTCGTGGAGAGAGAGGACGGAGTGGCGTTCATCGTGGAGGGTGATGAGGACGCCCAGATTACGGTGGGCCTTGCGGATGACAAGGCATATGAGGTGTTCGTGGACGGAGAGAGCCGGGGCGCGATCAAGACGGGACTGGGCGGAAAGCTTTCTTTAAGCGTAGAGCTGGAAGCAGTAGGGGAGGTTCCGGTGAAGATAGTGCAGATCTGAGGGGCTTATACGGGGAACGGTGCGCTGTTTGCGCATGGCTCCCCGTTTTTTGTTCATGGCAATAGAAGACTCGCAAAGCGCAGCCTCTATTGTTGGAGAAGGACAGATTGAGACCGTGCCTCATTGGGCAGAGGAGGAGAGGAAGCAAGGGATGGCAAAGGGAAAGGCGTCTGCAATATTTTATTGTCAAAGCTGCGGATACGAGTCCGCAAAGTGGATGGGGCAATGTCCGGGCTGCAGAGAATGGAATACCTTCGTGGAGGAGCCGGCTGACAGACTGCCCTCCGGGGGAGGGGCTAAGGGCATCATGGGCCATGGGAGCAGAGTGGCTCCCACGGTGCTTGCAGAGGTGTCCGTCCGGGAGGAGGATAGGCTGTCCACCGGCATAGGGGAGCTGGACCGGGTGCTGGGGGGAGGTATCGTCCAAGGATCGCTGACTCTGGTGGGAGGAGATCCCGGCATCGGAAAGTCCACTCTGCTATTGCAGGTGTGCAGGAACCTATCGGGGCAGGGACATAGCGTGCTGTACATATCGGGGGAGGAATCCCTGACCCAGATCAAGATGCGTGCGGATAGGATAGGGGAGTTCTCTTCCCGGATGCTGCTGCTGTGCGAGACGAACTTAAACGATATTTCGGAGGTCATACGGAGCCGCAAGCCGGAGGCGGTGGTGATTGATTCCATTCAGACCATGTACAATGAGAACGTTTCCTCAGCGCCCGGCAGCGTGTCTCAGGTGCGGGAGTCCACCAGCGTCCTATTGCAGCTGGCCAAGGGGCTGGGGGTGTCCGTGTTCCTTGTGGGGCATGTGACAAAGGAAGGAACGGTAGCAGGGCCCAGAGTTCTGGAGCATATGGTGGATTCGGTGCTGTACTTCGAGGGGGAGCGGCATGCTTCCTACCGCATTCTGCGGGGGGTGAAGAATAGGTTCGGCTCCACCAATGAGATCGGGGTGTTCGAGATGCAGGAACAGGGCCTCAGGGAGGTGAAGAATGCCTCTGAGTACATGCTGGGCGGCAGGCCGGAGAACGCCAGCGGCTCCGTGGTAGTATGTACTATGGAAGGAACAAGACCTTTGCTGGTAGAGATTCAGGCTCTGGTCTGTCACAGTAGCTTCGGTATCCCCAGACGGCAGGCCATAGGGGCCGATCTCAATAGGGTGAACCTTCTCATGGCCGTGCTGGAAAAGCGTTTGGGAATGCAGCTGGCCTCCTGCGATGCTTATGTGAACATCACAGGAGGAATCAAGATTCTGGAGCCGGCCATGGATCTGGGCGTGGTGATCGCAGTGCTGTCCAGCTTTAAGAACTGTGCTCTGAATCCCAGACTGGCGGCTTTTGGGGAAGTGGGTTTAAGCGGCGAGATCCGCGGGGTGGGCATGGCCAAGCAGCGGGTGGCGGAGGCGGAGAGGCTGGGCTTCGATACCTGCATTTTGCCTTATGTCTGCGGGGAGGAGTGCAGGAAAGGTCAAGGGCGCGCATGGGAGGAAGGCACCATGAAGATCATAGGAGTGAAGACGGTGCAGGATGTGATGGATGTGCTGTTTTGAGGAATGCAGGAGAGGTGAAAAATTTTGGGTAAAATTGAAAATTTTGCTTGATTATTGAAGGGGGACTGTGCTATAATATCCTTTGTCAGCGGTCAGCTGGATTTAGGGGAATAGTACAATGGTAGTGCGGCGGTCTCCAAAACCGTTGATGGGAGTTCGATCCTCTCTTCCCCTGCTATAGAATGTCACAAGAAGGAAAAGGGTGTTGATAAATGTTGGTAAAAGGCATTTATCAGCACCTTTTTTCAAATAGAATTTGGCATAAAGGTATGGTATAAAAAGAATTGTCCTAAGGAGGAAGAAGGATGGAGGAAAGAGATCAGATCAATAGGGCTATGGAGATTCTGAGGGGCTTTGTGTCCGATCTGGCGGTGCAGGCCGGCCAGAGTCAGGAGTATGGGGAGGAGCTGTGGCGGGCAATCAGTAGCTCAGGGGGGCTTCTGCGGGAGCTGGCCTATTATCATGACTATGGAAGTTTTCTGTGTGAGTACAAGGTGGCCGGATTTACGCTGGCCGACGTGCTGGTATGGCAGGTGGACCATTTCAAGCTTTATATGGACCGCCCAGACGAGATGAACCGCTATAGGCAGCAGAGACTGTTGCTGGCAGCCTTCGACACTATGGTGAGGATGGAGAGGGATCCGGAGCCTTATCTGGAGAAGATGCGCTGTGAAACGGGGCAGGACATTCTGGGATGACTGTAGTCGAAAATAGTCGAAAAGCTGGCGGGAATGAATGGGAATGACACAAGAGATTGATCTTGCCGGCTACCACGGCCATGGGAATTTTCCGATGAACTCCCTGAAATTTAAAAGACAAAAGCACGCGCAAGAAATTCTTGGGTGCTTTTGTCAATAAAAGGGGAATTCATATATTACTATATAGGAAGGATTGGTATTTGTCAACAGTTTTTTGAAATATTTTGTAAAAAAATCAAATATTTTAGGAGGAAAAAGAATGTTGAAGCCTATTGAGGGTACTTGGTTCGAGTTCCAGCATCACAGCAGGGTGGAAGGGAAGTATTGGAATCCGGTCTGTAAGCATTTCGACGCAGCGCAGTGGGAGGAGAAGATTGCAGAGATGGCCTCCCTCCAAATGAAGTACATAGTGCTGCTTTGCAGCAGCCTCGTGGAGGAGGCAGATCCTCAGGAAAGCGGTTTTGCGGGAATCGCGGAGAGCTATTTTCGGACAGATATCTATCCCAAGGCGGACTTCCCCTGCAGGGATCCCTTGGGGACACTCCTTGAGGCAGCGGACAAATACGGCATGAAGGTATTTGTCTCCTGCGGCTTTTACGGTGACTGGAAGAAATCTTACGTAAATAGGAACGACTCCGGCGTGCGCGCCAGAGCATTCCGCGCCATGGAGCAGCTGGTGCAGCTCTACGGCTCCCATGAGTCCTTCTATGGCTGGTATCTGCCGGACGAGGCATGTATCAACGGTCATTTTGATGAGGATTTTATTCGTTATATCAATGAATATGCAGCCAGAGGGCGCAGCCTGCTGCCGGAATCGAAGGTGCTGATCGCCCCCTATGGGACGAGGCTTCTGCAGGCGGACGATGCCTATGTGGCGCAGCTGGAGCGGATCGATGCGGACATAATCGCTTATCAGGACGAGGTGGGGGTAAGGAAGTCCCAGCCGGAGGAGACGGCGGCCTTTTATGAGGCGCTGCGCCGGGTGCATGATCTTGCGGGGCGCAGCGCCCTATGGGCGGATATGGAGCTGTTTGGGTTTGAAGGCGAGGTATATAAGAGCGCCTTGGTTCCTGCCGATATTGATAGGATCCGCCGACAGCTGGAAAGCATTTCCCCCTATGTGGACACAGTGCTGTGTTACCAGTACATGGGCCTGATGAACCGCCCGGGAACGAAAGCTTTCTGCGGACATCCGGACTCCGTGGGGCTGTACGAGGATTATAGGAAGCTTTTCGGCTTTGGAAGCTGATTTTGCAGGCCGTAAAGCGAATTTTTGCAGGCCATGAGCCGGATTTTCGCAGGCCGTAAGCCGGATATTTGCGGTCCATGAGCTGGATTTTCGCAGGCCGTAAGCCGGATATTTGCAGGCCATAAGCCGGTTATTTCATGGCCTTAGCAGCATCAGAATCAGACGCAGCCGCCTTCGATGGCATCGATGGCGGCTGCGACTACGTTGTCGGCAGAGCGCAGCTGTCTTGCGGCCTCGTCTTGGGAGACGCCCGTCTTGTCCATGATGATTCGTATTGCCCGATCCTGCAGTTTTTTGTTGGTGGGAACCATGTAGGCCATATAATTGCCGCGAACCCGGCCGAAACGTACCATGGACCCGGTGGAGAGCATGTTCAGAACCATTTTCTGGGCGGTGCCGGCCTTCATGCGGGTGGAGCCGTTGATGACTTCGGGGCCTACCACTACCGATATGGATATGTCGGAGCGCAGGATCAGAGGATTCTGTTTGTTGCATGTGACGGAGACGGTTTTTGCTCCGCAGAGTCTTGCATAGTCCATGGCGCCCTTGACGCATTCTGCGGAACCGCTGGCGGACAGACCTACGCAGACATCGGGAGCATGGAACCCGTGCTCCTTCATCATGTCAGAGATTTCATCGTAATTGTCTTCGGCCTCCTCCGTAGCATCGTACAAGGCCCGGCGGCCTCCTGCCATGAGGCCGATGACGGTGTCCGCCAGACCATAGGTGGGAAGACATTCCAAGGCGTCCAGCATGCCCAGCCTTCCGGAGGTGCCTGCGCCGCAGTAAAAGATGCGGCCTCCTGCTCTCAGCGCATCGGCAAGCAGATCGATGGCGGCGGCAATGGAGTCAAGCTCCTTCTCCACTGCCCAAGCCACGGTCTTGTCCTCCTCATTGATGACTTCTGCGATCTGCCGGGCGTCCATTTTGTCGATATTTGCGGTTCTGGGATTATTGTTTTCTGTGGACAATGCTCCATAGTTCAGTCTTTCTTCCATTGCGTTCTCCTTCTTCTGTCCATGTTTTCTAGGTGCTTCCCATTTTATCATGCCTGAGTGTATGCTGCAAACAGCTTTTTTGAAAAAATCATTGACAATGGACGTAAGTCTGCATATACTATATATGAAAATGAAAATCATTCTCAAAATATGATTTTCAAAGTATGGCTGCGGAGACTTGTTCCTTGCTCCATAGCTGGGAAAAAAATAGGAAAAAGGAGGTACAAATATGCCGTTGTCAATGGCTCGGAAGGGAGAGATGAGCATCATCAAGAAGGTGGGCGGAAGGCCGGAGGTTCGGAAGTTTCTGGAAAGTCTGGGATTTGTGGCGGGAGGCTCAGTGACTGTTGTGTCGGAGATGGGAGGAAATATCATAGTCAATGTAAAGGAATCCCGGGTTGCGATCGGAAAGGATATGGCGAACCGGATCATGGTATAAGAGGACTGGGCGCTGTATGGAAGGAGGCCGGTGGCGGAAGAGGCCGGAAAGGGAAGCGGAGAAGAAAGGAGAAGCGGGAGCAGGAGAGGGAGTGGAATAGGAAGAGAAGCGGAAGCAGGAGAAAGAAGCGGAAATAGGAGAGGAGTGAGTGGAATAGGAAGAGGATCAGAAGCAGGAGAGAAGTGGAAGCAGTAAGAGGTGGAATAGGAAGAGAAGCAGAAGCAAGAGAAAGAAGCGGAAAAGGAAGAGAACCAGAAGCAGGAGAAAGAAGCGGAATAGGAAGAGGATCAGAAGCAGGAGAAAGAAGCAGAGAAGGAAGAGAACCAGAACCAGAATCAGGAGAAAGGAGCAGAAGCAGGAAAGAGAAGCGGAAGCAGAAAAGAGAGGAGAATAAAATATGAAAACGTTGAAGGATATTGCCTGCGGGCAGACGGTCAAGGTCAGAAGACTGTCCGGAGAAGGGCCTGTGAGGAGGCGCATCATGGATATGGGGATCACGAAAGGGGTGGAGGTCTATGTGAGAAAGGTGGCGCCGCTGGGGGATCCGGTGGAGGTCACAGTGAGAGGGTACGAGCTTTCCCTGCGCAGGGCGGATGCGGAAATGATAGAGGTGGAGTGAACGCAACAAACAATAGAAGCCACGCTTCGCGAGTTTTCTATTGTCATGAATAAAAGGAAAGAAGGAAAGAGAAGATGTCGATCAAAATAGCGTTGGCAGGAAATCCAAACTGCGGCAAGACTACATTGTATAATGCCCTTACCGGCTCTAACCAGTTCGTGGGGAACTGGCCCGGCGTCACGGTGGAAAAGAAGGAGGGAAGGCTGAAGAAATCTTTTGGCGTGGATGCCCTGGGAGACATTATAGTCACGGATCTGCCGGGTATCTATTCCTTGTCTCCCTATACGCTGGAGGAGGTGGTGGCGAGGAATTATCTGATTCATGAAAAGCCGGATGTAATTATAAATATTGTGGATGGCACCAATATCGAAAGGAATCTGTACCTTTCCACGCAGATCATGGAGCTGGGGATTCCCGTGGTCATGGCGGTGAACATGGTGGATCTGATGGAGAAGGACGGAGCGGCCATACATATGGATAAGCTGGCGGAGAGACTGGGCTGCCGGGTGGTGGGGATTTCCGCATTGAAGGGCACGGGTGTGGGGGAGGCAGCAGCCATGGCGGCGGCTCTGGCGGCGGAGCGGCCGGCGATGCGGCAGGTGCATGAATTCTCCCAAGAGCTTGAGGAAGCCATCTTGGCGGCGGAGGCGAAGCTGGGAGGCAGCGTGGAGGAAGGGCGGAGGAGATTTTATGCCATAAAGCTTCTGGAGAAGGATCATCAGATATCCGCTATGCTTGGCAATGCGCCCGATGTGTCTGCAGAGATAGAGGCTCTGGAGGAAGCTATGGAAGACGACACTGAGAGCATTATCGCCAACCAGCGGTATGAATACATTTCGTCTATAATGGAGGAATGCCGCATAGGGAAGGGGGCGGCAACAAAAAAAGGCAGCAGCAAGTTATCGATGTCCGATAGGATTGATAGAATAGTAACCAACAGATGGGCAGCGCTGCCGATTTTTGCGGCGGTGATGTTCTTGGTCTACTATGTTTCTGTCACTACGGTGGGGACTTACGTCACCGACTGGGCCAACGACGGATTGTTTGGAGACGGCTGGCACCTTTTGGGCATAGGGGGTGCTGACTACGCTGAGGCCTGCGATGTATATGCGAGGGACGTTCTGTTCACGGAGGAGATGAAAGAGATCGTCCGGGAGGCTGCAGCTGCGGAATGCATAGGCGCGGAGGAGGTGCTGGCAGCTGTGGGTGAGGGAAGCTTCGGAGGATTTCAGGAGGCCTATGCCTCCTACGGAGGGGCCATGACGGAGGCCGGTTTCGACATCTCCCATATCGTGGATTTGCTGCTTGAGGAGACACCGGATTCCGCCGATTACGGTATATGGGTTCCCGGCATCCCTATCCTGATGGAAAAGGGGCTGGATGCCATTGGCTGTTCGGATTGGCTCCAGAGCCTGATCCTTGACGGCATCGTGGGGGGCGTGGGGGCCGTGCTGGGCTTCGTCCCCCAGATGCTGGTGCTGTTTCTGTTTCTGGCTTTTTTGGAAGCCTGCGGATACATGGCGCGAGTGGCGTTCATTATGGATAGGCTTTTCCGGAAGTTCGGCCTTTCCGGCAAGTCCTTCATACCTATGCTCATCGGCAGCGGATGCGGTGTGCCGGGTATTATGGCTTCCCGCACCATTGAAAACGATAGGGACCGGAGGATGACTATTATAACTACAACATTTATTCCGTGCAGCGCAAAGCTGCCTGTCATCGCCCTGATCGCAACAGCGCTCTTTAACGGTTCCGGTCTGGTGGCTGCCAGTGCATACTTTCTGGGCATAGGGTCAATCGTGGTTTCAGGCATCTTATTGAAGAAGACAAGGATATTTGCAGGGGATCCCGCTCCCTTTGTAATGGAACTGCCCGCTTATCATTGGCCTACCGCGGGCAACGTTCTGCGGAGCATGTGGGAGAGGGGGCGTTCGTTTATCAGGAAGGCGGGCACTATTATATTGCTTTCTTCTATATTGATCTGGGCGGGATCATGCTTGGGCTGGGTGGACGGCGCATTTGGCTTCAGCACGGAAATGGAGCTGGCAGACAGCGTTCTGGGGGCATTCGGAAACGGGATCAAGTGGATATTCAGACCTCTGGGCTTTGACGATGCCACGGCTGCCATTGCAACCGTCATGGGGCTGGTGGCAAAAGAAGAGGTGGTGGGCGTGTTCGGGGTGCTGGACTTTGTGAGTATGACAAAGGCAGCGGCGTATTCCTTTCTGGCATTCAATCTGCTCTGTGCCCCTTGCTTTGCGGCCATCGGCGCCATCCGCAGAGAGATGAACAGCGCAAAGTGGACTTGGTTTGCAGTGGGCTATCAGTGCGGTTTCGCCTATGTTGTCTCACTTGTGATCTATCAGATGGGAAGCTTCTTTGCCGGGAACGGGAGTGTGGCGGGCATGGCCGCAGCCGTTCTGCTGGCGGCAGGGATATGCTGGATGCTGGTGCGCCCCTATAAGGAAAAAGACGCTTCTGGGGTTAAGCGAAAAGGGCTCTCCCGAAATAGGGCTTGAGTGATAATATAATAAATACATTTCCGGTCTGCCTTCGAGAGGGAGGTAAGGCCGGATTTTTTTATTTAGGTTTTGTGGGAGTTTTATTGGACTCGAAAAATAATAGTATGAATACATTCCAAGGCATTGACAAATGGAACCGAGTATAGTATGCTATAGAAACAAAACAAACATATGTTCTGTATGCAGAAAGCGCTTTGGACTATGAAAGAGCTTTTGAAGTCACATATCTGTATCGCGGAACAGCTAAGGAAAGTACTTTAAAAGTATTGAGAGGAAGTACATGACATTTTTGGAAAATAGGGGTATACTTTCTATGTATGCCATGGGAATGGGTGCAGATATAAAAGATGCACAAGGCGGAAGCTGTCTTGGAGTTTTTTGCAGCAGCTGGATTGATTGAAGAGATAGATATGGAAAGGAGCCGTTCAAATGTCGTTTATTCCGAGAGCACATGAGATCTACAAGCATTTTAAAGGAGACTTGTATCAGGTCACGGCCATTGCTGAACACAGCGAGACGGGAGAGCTGTTGGTGATATATCAGGCTATGTACGGAGATTTCAAGACATATGCCAGACCTCTTGCCATGTTCGTGGAAAGGGTGGACCGAGAGAAATACCCGGATGCCCATCAGGAGTTCCGGTTTCAGCTGCAGGGAGCCGAGGCGGCAAGGCAGACGGCTGAGTCGGAGCCGGAGAGGGATTCGGCAGAGCAGGCCGATGCAGCAGGGGGAGAACCGGCAGCCGCGGACCAGACATGGCAGGCAGAGGAACCGGCGCTGGATCCTCTGCTGCTGGAGTTTTTAGACTCCGACAGTTATGAACAGAAGCTGAACATTCTCGCAGGCCTGCATCATAGGATTACGGACGAGATGCTTACCACTATGGCCATAGCCTGCGATATTGAGATAGAAGAAGGGGACATGGAGGAACGATATGAGGCCCTGAGGGCCTGCCTTCTGACGCTGGAGCATTATGAATGCAACCGCTTGAGATAAGGGAGAGCGGCAGGGAGGGGCTCTCGGGATTCTGAACTACGGCTTGTGAGGATAGGGATTCATGAAAGGCCGGGCACTGTGTCTGGGATATGGGAGGGCGTATGGAAAAGAGTTGTTTTGCAGCAGAAGAATATTCATGTCTGCCTGCGGAGGAGTGCCTCAGGGAGCAAGAGGGGAAAATAGGGCAAAAGAAGACCATAGAGCAGGAGAAGGCCGTTGGGCAAAAGGGCTTTGCGGAAGAGGAGGAGCCCGCAGAGCAGGCGGGCCGCAAGATGGTGATAGGGGTTTCCTCCAGAGCGCTGTTTGACCTCACAGTGGAGAATGAGATTTTTGAGAGTCAGGGGCTTGAGGCGTACTGCAGATATCAGGTAGAGCATGAGCAGGACATATTGAAGCCGGGGCCCGGATTTCGTCTGATAGAGTCTCTGCTGCGGCTGAACAGATACAGCCGGAGAGGAAATCTGGTGGAAGTGGTCATAATGTCCCGCAACAGCCCGGACACTTCGCTGCGGGTGTTCAATGCCATTGAGCATTACGGTCTGAACATCACCCGGTCGGTGCTGGCAAGCGGCGCGTCTCTGGCGCCCTATCTGGCGGCATTCCAAACGGATCTTTTTTTGTCGGCGTATGAGGATGATGTGCAGTGCGCCATAGACAGCGGTATTGCAGCCGGGATCATATGTACGGAGCATAGGGCGCAGGTGATCCCATGGCTGCGGGGCGGCAGGGACGGCAAGGAGGACGAGTATCAGATAAGGATTGCCTTTGACGGAGATGCGGTGATATTTACGGACGAGTCGGAGGCCATCTTCAAAGAGAAGGGGCTGAACGCATTTGAGGAGAATGAGAAGGCCCGGGCCAGAGAGCCTCTGGCGGAGGGACCGTTTGCCCATTTCCTGAAGAAGCTTTCGGATCTGCAGAGGGAGTTGGGGACGGAATACTGTCCCATCCGCACGGCGTTGGTGACGTCCCGCAGCGCGCCTGCGCACGAGAGAGTGATACGCACTATGCGGGCCTGGAACGTGAGGGTGGACGAGGCTTTCTTTCTGGGAGGCATGCCTAAAAAAGATGTGCTGAAGGCTTTCGGCGCACAGATATTCTTTGACGATCAAAATATCCATACATCCGGCGCGGCTCAGGCAGTTCCTTCAGCGAGAGTGCCCTACAGCAGCGCCTCTGCCATGGCATGCATGGGGCTGTAAGGCCAAAGAATTTTGAAAATACAGGGAATTGGCGGAACGAATGAATGAAATATAAAAATGTGGTGGAGGGGCGTTTTGTGGAACGCCCTAATCGGTTCATAGCGAAGGTGGAAATAGGAGACAGCACGGAGAGGGTTCATGTGAAAAACACGGGCAGATGCCGGGAGCTGCTGCTGCCGGGGGCCGGCGTGTTCCTTGAGAAAAGCCACAGCCCCAAGCGTTCCACCGCCTATGATCTGGTGGCTGTGCGCAAAGGAGACCGAATCATCAACATGGATTCGCAGGCACCCAACAGGGCGGTGGGAGAATGGCTTAGGGAGGGGACGCTGTTTCCCGGCACAAAGCTGGTGCAGCCGGAGAAGACATATGGGAACTCCAGATTTGACTTCTATATAGAGACGGAAGACGATAGGATATTTCTGGAAGTGAAGGGAGTGACCTTGGAGGAGGAAGGTGTGGTTCGCTTTCCGGATGCCCCGTCGGACCGGGCTGTGAAGCATGTTCAAGAGCTGATGCAGGCGAGGCGGGCAGGGTATCGGGCAGTGGTGCTGTTCGTGGTTCAGATGGAGGGCGTAAGGTTTTTTACGCCTAATCGGGATACGCACCCGGAGTTTGCCGATGCTCTCTGCCGGGCCGCTGAGGAGGGAGTGGAGGTTCTCGCATATGACTGCCATGTAACGCCGGAGGCCATGAGGGTGAACCGGCCTGTGCTTGTTGTATTGGGGCCATCTAAAGCTTGCGGAGCGGAATTTTTAGGGGAAGCTTTAGGAGAAGGCTTCGGAGAAGAAAAGCTTAGGATCCCTCTGGTAGAACCGTCAGGAAAAATTGCCGTTAAAGAGGGGAAATCTGTAGAAAACATTAAGGAAATCTTTAGGAAGGGGAGCCTTGGGGCTATTCCCAATTTGCTGCTAAAATGGTATGATACCAATAAGCGTGTTCTGCCTTGGCGCAAGGATCCTACCCCATACCGGGTCTGGATATCGGAGATCATGCTGCAGCAGACCAGAGTGGAGGCTGTGAAGCCGTATTTTCGGCGCTTCATGGATGCGTTTCCGGATATCGAGACCCTTGCGGAGGCGGACGAGGAGCATCTTTTGAAGCTTTGGGAGGGATTGGGCTATTATAACCGTGCCCGGAACCTGCAGAAGGCGGCAATCCAGATCATGAAGGAGCATGGCGGGAAAATGCCGGACAGCCGAAAAGGGCTGCTGGGCCTATGCGGTATCGGCAGCTATACGGCGGGGGCCATCGCGTCCATTGCCTTTGGGCGGCGCGAACCTGCAGTGGACGGGAATGTGCTGAGGGTCATTGCAAGATTCCGTCAGGATTCCCGGCTGGTGGACGATCCTAAGGTGAAGGAGGCCGTGGAGCAGGACTTGAGGGAGATCATGCCGGCAGCACGTCCCGGCGACTTCAATCAGGCTCTGATGGAGATAGGAGCCTGTGTGTGCGTGCCCAACGGAGCGCCTCTTTGCGGGAGCTGCCCTCTGGCGGAGGTCTGTATGGCTCACGGGACGGGAACGGAGCTGGATTATCCCAAAAAGCAGAAAAAAGCGCCTCGAAAGATTGAGGAGAGAACGATTCTGATGGTTTTGGATAACGACAGAATGGCCATTAGAAGACGGAGAGAAAAGGGGCTTTTGGCCGGAATGTATGAGTTTCCTTCCATTGACGGCTTCTGCACGGCGGAGGAGGTGGCCGGATATCTGCGGGGGAAGGGGCTTTGCATTCTGCGCGTCAGGCCGCTGGAGGATGCAAAGCATGTATTCACCCATAGGGAATGGCATATGAAGGGATACATGGTCAGAGTGGACGAATTGGCATCTAAGCCCGGAGAGGGTATGCCGGAAGACTGGCTGTACATTGAACCATGGGAGATCAGGGAAAAATATCCCATTCCATCTGCATTCGGGGTATACAAGAAATATTTGCAGGAATACGGGGAATCCTAAGGGAAGGGATTAGGGCTGCCTGAAGAGGAGTGAGAGAACAAAAACTGTGGTGGAACGGAGGAAAATTAAGATGAAACTATTGTCTATAGCGATCCCATGCTACAATTCCGAGGGCTATATGAGGAAATGTGTGGATTCGCTGCTGACGGGCGGTGATGACGTGGAAATCATTATCGTGGACGATGGCTCTACGAAGGACAGAACGGGGGAAATTGCCGATGAATATGCCCGGAATTTTCCGAACATCGTCAAGGCGGTGCATCAGGAGAACGGAGGCCACGGAGCCGCAGTGAACAAGGGGCTTGAGAACGCGTCAGGGCTGTATTTCAAGGTGGTGGACAGCGACGACTGGGTGAAGCAGGAGGCATATATGCAGGTGCTGGACACCCTGAGGCATCTTGCAGGAGGCAGCAGGACACTGGACATGCTGGTCTGCAACTTCGTCTATGAGAAGGAGGGGGAGAAACGCAGGAAGATCATGCACTACCGCCATATACTGCCCCGTGATACTATATTCACATGGGAGGACTGCCATCATTTCACCAAGGGGCATTACATCCTGATGCATTCCGTGATTTTTCGTACCAGACTGTTGAAGGAATGCGGGCTGAAGCTGCCGGAGCACACGTTCTATGTGGACAACCTCTATGTATTTGAACCTCTGCCCTATGTGAAGAACATGTATTATCTGGATGTCAATTTCTACCGTTATTATATCGGAAGAGCGGACCAGTCGGTGAACGAGGAGATCATGATATCCCGGATCGACCAGCAGCTTAAGGTCAATAAGCTGATGATCGATTATCTGGTGGACAAGAAGCAGGAGCTTTTGAAGAACAAGCGCCAGTATCAATATATGCGAAATTATCTGGAGATCATCACCACGGTATCATCCATTCTTCTGATCCGGGCGGACACGAAAGAGAGCCTCCAGATGAAAAAAGAGCTGTGGCAGTATCTGAAGGGAAAAGACAGAAAGCTGTATCTTTGGATGCGAAACGGAATCATGGGCAGCGCTATGAACCTTCCGGGACGGGGGGGCCGCAAGATTTCCGTGGAGAGCTACAAGATATGTCAGAGAATATTCAAGTTCAACTAAAGAGAAACCCCTCGGGCCTAGCTGGCCTGAGGGGTTCTTTCTCCCTTCTTTCGCTGTGCTCTCGGGGACAGCAGAGATTCTCTTTTGTATACAAGAAGGTACATTACGGAGCCAAGTCCTATGCCCGTGACCACGTCGAAAACGGAATGCTGTTTGATAAGCATGGTGGAGAGAATGATGGACAGTGCCAATATGCCGGACGCTATCCGCATGCTCTTTTTCCTTCCCAGCGCGCTGTGTGTGAGGGCGAAATGGGCGCCCATGGAATTGTACACATGGATGCTGGGCCATAGGTTAGTAGGAGTGTCCGCCTGCCACAGCATTGAGATCATCTGGGTGAAGACATTGTCTCTGGGCATTACGGGGGGGCGGAGATGGTGGCCGTTGGGCCATAGCGTGGATATAAGCAGAAACACCGTCATACCCGTGGCCAGAAACGCGAAGCATTTATTGAAATTCTGCTTGTCGGTGAGCAATAGGTACACCACCACTGCACTTACATAGAAGAACCAGAGCAGGTACGGAACCACAAACACTTCAGCGAACGGGATATAGTCATCCAGATCCACATGAATGACGTAGAAGTTTTTTTGGTTGGTCTTCTCCAGCCATGCGAACCATCCCAGATAGACTGCCATGTAAATCAGCAGAGGGATGCCGTGTCTATATTTTGCATATAGGTTTTTGAGCTTGTTCATTGCGCTTTAACCTTACCTTTCTCTGTATCTGCAGATCTGCTGGATGGACGGGCCTCTGCAGAATTGACTTTGTCCATCGGTTTCGAAGCATATCTTATAACCAGACGGAGGTAAAATCAAGTCAATTAGGAGCTTCTTAAATATTCTTTAGAATTCGTTAAGGTTTGTGCGCGGCTGGAAAAGATGATCTCAGCGCAGAATGCGGATGGCCCGGCGCTCACAGGAGACTTCAATGCGGCGGCTGCGCCGATAGACCTCCCCGTCTGTGTGGACCCAGAGGGGCTGCGTGGTCTCTATGGTGAGAACGGAGGCCTCGTAGGGAGTGATTCCGCGGAACCTATAGTGTTTTCCCTTGAAGGCGGTGGGCAGGGCAAAAAGGATGAAAAGCTTTGACAGATCCCCCACGGCGCATAGATTCAAGATCCCGTCGTCCGCGCTTGCGTCCGGGGCGAACATGAAGCCGCCCCCCTCGAAGCGGTGGAGCATGCATGCAACGAAGAGCATGTTGCCGATGCTGACCGGGGAGCCGTCTCCCACGGTCAGGGTAGCGGACACTGCTCTGGAGGCGAAGAGCTGTCTCAGGGCGATTCCCAGATAGGTGAGTTTTCCGAGCCCCAGTCTGTTCATGGTGCGCTTTATTTTTGAGCGCAGCGCTTCCTCACAGACTGCCGCGTCAAAGCCGATGCCGCAGCTGACGGCAAAGCGCCGCATTTCCCCGTCAGGGTAGGTGACGGTGCCCAGATCCATGGACATGGGCAATCCGGAATGCAAGATCAGATCCAATGCGGCCAAGGGATTCTTGGGAAGTCCCAGATCTCTGGCCAGATCGTTGCTGGAGCCGGTGGGTATGTAGCCGAGGAGGATTCGGGACGTGTCCGTCATGCCCTGCAGGGCTTCGTTGACGGTGCCGTCTCCGCCCAGTATGATGAGTCTCAGGGGAATCTCCTCGCAAGCGTTCAGAATGCTTCGGGCAATACGCGCTACGTCGCCGGCCTTTTGGGAAAAGTAGGCGCGGTAGGAAATATCCTCTCTTTGGAGCGCCGGCTCTATCTGTTTCTGCCATATTTTTGATGCCTTGCCGGAACGGGAGGCGGGGTTGATGATGATGTGATACATGGAGGTTCACTTCCTTTTCGTTTTTTATGTATTTTCGCTTGTATATTTTTTGGTTCAGTGCCGTTTTTATTTTAACAGTTAAAAGTAATTTCGTAAACAACTCCTTGGCAAGTCTTTAAAATTTTGTTTGCATTCCGCCCATTCTATGCTATAATCGTACCATATGTCGAGAAAAAAGGAGGATTTGGGATGTATTCTTTGGATGAAGTAAGAGCTATCGACCCTGAGATCGCTCAGGCTATCGTAGATGAAGAGGCCAGACAGAACAGCCACATCGAGTTGATCGCCTCCGAGAACTGGGTGAGCAAGGCCGTGATGGCGGCCATGGGAAGCCCTCTGACGAATAAATATGCGGAAGGCTATCCGGGAAAGAGATACTATGGCGGCTGCCAGTGCGTGGACGTGGTGGAGAATCTTGCCATTGAACGGGCAAAGGAGCTGTTTGGCTGCGAGTATGCCAATGTGCAGCCTCATTCCGGGGCACAGGCCAACATGGCGGTGCAGTTTGCGGTGTGCAGCCCCGGGGATACCATCATGGGCATGAATCTGGATCATGGCGGACACCTGACCCATGGAAGCCCGGTGAACATGTCCGGAAAATATTTCAACATCGTTCCTTATGGCGTAAACGAAGAAGGATTTATAGATTATGAAGAACTGCGGGAAATTGCGGTGAAGGCGAAGCCTAAGATGATCATCGCAGGGGCGTCGGCCTATGCCCGCACCATAGATTTCAAGAAATTCCGGGAGGTGGCGGACGAGGTGGGCGCAGTGCTCATGGTGGATATGGCCCATATCGCCGGTCTGGTGGCGGCAGGGCTTCATCCGAGCCCCATTCCCTATGCAGACGTGACCACCACCACCACCCACAAGACGCTGAGGGGCCCCAGAGGAGGACTGATTCTGGCCAGCAGCGAGGTCAATGCAAAGTATAATTTCAACAAGGCCATCTTCCCCGGCATTCAGGGCGGACCCCTGATGCATGTGATAGCGGCCAAGGCCGTCTGCTTCAAGGAGGCTCTGGGAGAGGAGTTCAAGGCATACCAGAAGGGCATCATCGACAATGCGCAGGCGCTGTGCAGGGGACTGCTGGAGAGGGGCGTTAAGATCGTGTCCGGCGGCACGGACAACCATCTCATGCTGGTGGATCTGACCACCTACGGCCTCACCGGCAAGGCGGTGGAGAAGCTTTTGGACAAGGCTCACATCACCTGCAACAAGAATACCATACCCAACGATCCCCAGTCGCCCTTTGTCACCAGCGGAATCCGTCTGGGAACTCCTGCGGTTACGTCCAGAGGCATGAATACGGAGGACATGGACAAGATTGCCGAGGCCATCGCATTGGTGATCAAAGGGGGAGAAGAAAGCATTCCTCAGGCCAGAGCCATCGTGCAGACTCTTACGTTCAAGTATCCTCTGTGATGGGACAAACAGTTTGAAAGTCTGGTTTTTGCCGGCCGAATCGCCGTCGGCATAGGCAGCGGTGCAGGAGGCGGCAAAAATCAGGCGGATGGGAGCGAAAATGATAAAGATAGCAGTGCTGGGATACGGCGTGGTGGGCAGCGGCGTGGTGGAGGTCATAGAGCGCAACAATGCCGAGATAAGCAGGAAGGCCGGGGATGAAGTCGCGGTGAAGTACATTCTCGACCTGCGGGATTTCCCTGGAGATCCCCATGAAGATAAGATCGTACATGATTTTGACATGATTTTGAAGGATCCGGAGGTAAGCGTTCTGTGCGAGGTCATGGGGGGTGTAGGCCCGGCATATCAATATACCAAGCGGGCACTTGAGGCGGGAAAGAGCGTGTGTACTTCCAACAAGGAGCTGGTGGCGCTGCATGGGGCGGAGCTGCTGGAGCTGGCCGTGGCCAATCGCTGCAACTATATGTTCGAGGCCAGTGTGGGAGGGGGCATCCCCATCATCAGAGCGGTGAACAGCGCGCTGACTGCAGAGAGGATTCAGGCAGTGACAGGAATCCTCAACGGCACCACCAACTATATATTGACAAAGATGGCCAAGGAGGGCATGGATTACAGCCAGGCTCTCAAGCAGGCTCAGGAGCTGGGCTATGCCGAGCGCAATCCCGAGGCGGATGTGGAGGGCTGGGACGCCTGCCGCAAGCTGGCCATTCTCTCGTCTCTGATGACGGGCAAGAATGTCAGCGCGGGGAAGATCCGTATGGAAGGAATCACCAAGATTTCCAAGGCAGATCTGGAGTATGCCCGCGTGGCCAAGATGGTGGTGAAGCCGCTGGTGCTGGGCAAAATGCTTGAGGATGGAAGCGTGGTGGCCATGGTGGCGCCATTCATGGTTCCTGAAGGGCATCCGCTGGCCAGAGTGGACGATGTGTTCAACGGGGTGCTTGTGACGGGAAATATGCTGGGAGACGCCATGTTCTATGGAAGAGGAGCAGGAAAGCTTCCCACCGCCAGCGCGGTGGTGGCCGACGTGGTGGACTGTGCGAAGCATCCGGGCAAGACGGTGTGGTGTTTCTGGAATCAGGAGGAGGCCTCGGTGGCAGACTCATCTCAGACCCGGAGGGCATTTTTCGTCAGGGCCGCGGCGGGATCGCAGGACGTGCTGGAGAAGGCTTTTCCGGAGGGCAGGGCCCTTTTGAGGTCCGGCGGAGAGGACATGGGCTTTATCACTCCGGTGATGAAAGAAGGCGAATTCGACGCAAAATGCGCAGAGCTGGGAGACGCTGTTCTTGGATGCCTGAGGATTCTGTAAAAGGATGCAGGGCCGTCGGCATAGGTTAAGGGGAGTTTTAGAAATGCCCGGTTTCGGCGGGCGGACGGGAGCAGGATTGGGATGAAATATATCGTAGTGCTTGGAGACGGCATGGCGGACGAGCCGCTTTCGCAGTTAGGGGGCAAGACACCTCTGGAGTATGCAAGGACGCCCAATATGGATAGGATCAGCAAACTCAGCGAGATCGGGACGGCGCATACCATTCCGGAGGGGATGAAGCCGGGCTCCGACACGGCGAATCTGGCGGTTCTGGGCTATGACCCTAAAGAATTCTATTCGGGGCGCTCTCCTTTGGAGGCGTTGAGCATCGGCGTGCCCATGAAGGATACGGACATTGCCATTCGGTGCAATATCGTGACAATCTCGGAGGATGAGGTTCCCTTTGAAGAGAAAACCATCATTGACCACAGTTCCTCTGAGATCAGCACCGAGGACTGCGCCGTGCTTTTGAGAGAGGTGGAGAGCAGGCTGGCAGACGAGACCTATCAGTTCTATGTGGGAACCAGCTATCGGCACTGCCTGATCTGGAACTGCGGCAGGGTGGTGGAGCTGGCCCAGCCCCATGATGTGCTGGGCCAAAAGATCGGACAGTACCTGCCGAAGGATCAGGCCCTGAGGGATATGATGAGGAAGAGCTATGATATTCTGGTGAACCATCCCATCAATGAGGAGAGAAAGAAAAGGGGCTTGAACCCTGCAAACTGCTGTTGGTTCTGGGGAGCAGGCACAAGACCGAAGCTTTCTTCCTTTGAGGAGAAGACCGGAAAAAAGGGCATGATGGTGTCTGCGGTGGATCTGCTCAAGGGTATCGCCGTGGGAGCGGGCATGGGCGTGGCTCTGGTGGAGGGGGCCAACGGCGGGCTGGACACCAACTATGCGGGAAAGGTGGACGCGGCGGTGCGGGCCCTGACAGAGGAGGGATATGATTTTGCCTATATCCATTTAGAGGCTCCCGACGAGATGGGACATCAGGGAAGCGTGGAGAAAAAGGTGCGGGCCATAGAATATCTGGACCAGAGGGTCATAGGCCCTTTGGTGGAGAGGATGGAAGCGTCGGGGGAGGCGTTTCGGCTGTTGGTGCTGCCGGATCATCCCACTCCCATACGAATCAGGACACACACGCCGGACAGCGTGCCCTATATGCTGTATGACAGCGCCAGACCCTTAAGGCATGTATGGAACTACAATGAGAGGGAAGCGGCGAAGGCAGGAAATGTCACGGCCCAGGGATATAAACTCATTGACAGGCTCTTTGAAGAGAGCGAAAAGTAGGCGGCTGTGGGGGAGCATGGGGATGGGGGCATGACGGTACAAAATATGGGATGTGAGGAGTGGGAGAGATGTCTAAGGTAGTGAAATTCGGAGGAAGCTCGCTGGCGAGCGCAGAGCAGTTTCAGAAGGTAGGAGATATCATCCGCAGCGATGCCGGCAGAAGGTATGTGGTGCCCTCTGCGCCGGGAAAGCGCTTCAAGGGGGATTCCAAGGTAACGGACATGCTTTACGCCTGCTATGATCTGGCGGATGAGGGCAGGGATTTCGGCAGAGAGCTGGGGGAAATAAAGGCCAGATATCAGGAGATCATAGAGGGCCTGAAGCTTGAGCTGGATATTTCCCAAGAGTTCAGAAGCATAGAAGAAAACTTCAAGGCCAAGGCGGGCAGCAATTACGCGGCTTCCAGAGGAGAATACCTAAACGGTATCATCATGGCGGCCTATCTGGGCTATGAGTTCATTGATGCGGCGGAAGTGATCTTCTTTGACGAAGAGGGAAACTTCGATTCAGACAAGACCGACAAGGTGCTTTCCGCAAGGCTTGCGGAATGTCAGAGGGCTGTGGTGCCCGGCTTCTACGGCTCATTGCCCGACGGAACCATAAAGACCTTTTCCAGAGGCGGATCCGATGTGACGGGATCCATCGTGGCCAAGGCTGCCCGGGCGGACGTGTATGAGAACTGGACGGATGTGTCAGGGTTTCTTATAGCGGATCCGAGGATCATCGAGAATCCTATCGGGATAGACGTGATTACATATAGGGAGCTGAGAGAGCTTTCCTACATGGGCGCGGGGGTGCTGCATGAAGATGCGATCTTCCCGGTGCGTCAGGAGAATATTCCCATCAATATCCGGAACACCAATGCGCCGGAGGACAACGGCACTTGGATCGTGGGAAGCACTTGTCAGAAATCCAAGTATATCATCACCGGGATAGCGGGTAAGAAAGGCTTCTGTTCCGTCAATATCGAGAAGGACATGATGAATTCGGAGGTAGGGTTCGGAAGAAAGGTTCTGCAGGCCTTCGAGGAGAGCGGCATTTCTTTTGAGCATATTCCCTCCGGAATAGACACGCTGACAGTCTTTGTGCATCAGGACGAGTTCGTTCACAAGGAGCAGAAGGTGGCCGCCAGTCTTTACCGTCTGGCCAGACCGGACGCAGTGGAGATCGAGGCGGATCTGGCATTGATAGCAGTGGTGGGCCGGGGGATGAAGTCCACCAGAGGCACGGCGGGGCGTATATTCTCTGCTCTTGCCCATGCCAATGTGAACGTGAAGATGATAGATCAGGGTTCCTCGGAGCTGAACATCATCATCGGCGTGGCAAACGACGATTTTGAGACTGCCATAAAGGCGATCTATGACATCTTTGTTCTGACAAACCTATAGTGTGTTGGGGGTCGTTGAAAAGGGAACGCAAATACGCAAAAAGAAAATTCTGGAAAATTGTCGAAACATATTGACAAGTGTAGGATGAGACAATATAATAAACGTATCATCTTTCCATTGGTGTACAGAAGAAAGAAAATGCGATAGGTTCTGCCAGATACGAAAGAGACAGTATACATAGGATAAAGTGGAAGAAAGATAGGGAAATGGGCTTATGTTCATTTCCCTTTTTACATGCGGCAGGGATTGGCAGAGGAGAATCCTTGCGGCATTTTTTGAGATAAAGTGAAATTTTTTGTAGAAAATTATGGGACAATGGTTTATTATGGATAGGGAAACCGGCGATTCGGGAAAATTAAGGGAAGGAATACCTATGAGCGATAAAGAGCAGATCCAGCAGGAGAAGAGGGAAGCCAGAAGAAGGAGAAGGGTAAGGAATCAGGTGGTGGCCTATGTGGTGCTTGTGGCGCTGATTCTGGCGGCTGCGGCGGGAACCGTGTACGGGGTGAATTATCTGACAAAAAACAGCATCGGCTTCGGGAAGGGAGACGGCGCAGGAGGAGCGGACGACCAGCAGGGCGGGTCGGAGGATCAGGATAGGCAGGACGCCATAGACGACATTTTCGGGTCGGAGGAGGCGATTCCTACGCCGGAGCCTACCCCGGAACCCACTCCGGCTGTTCCGGAGCAGACACCGGAGGAGAGGCTGGATGAGATCGTCAATGTACAGATAGAGGGAATGCCTCTGGAGGACAAGGTGGCGGGGCTTTTCATTGTTACGCCTGAGACCATCACAGGAGTGGGCACGGCGGTGCAGGCAGGGGACGGCACCAGACAAGCTCTGTCAGAGCATCCGGTGGGAGGTCTGGTCTATTTCAAGAAGAATATACAGTCGGAGGATCAGCTGCGGCAGATGCTTACAAATACAGCTTCATACGCCGAGTATCCTCTGTTTCTGGCGGTGGACGAGGAGGGCGGTCAGGTGGCCAGAGTGGGTTCTTCAGGCATAGGGCCTAAGGTGGACGGCGCCGGAGACATCGGGGCTACCGGGGATGCGGGCAATGCGTATCAGGCAGGCGTTTCCATAGGAAGCACTCTTGCAGGTCTGGGATTCAATCTGGACTTTGCGCCGGTAGCGGATCTGGCAAATGTGGAGGGCAGCGTCATGGAGGGGCGTTCCTACGGCTCTGAGGCCGGAAGCGTTTCGGGCTTTGTGGCCTCCATGACCAGCGGCCTGAGAGATCAGGGAGTCGCCGCCTGCCTGAAGCATTTTCCGGGGATCGGCAGCTCCACAAAAGACACCCACGAGGGAATGGCCTCCACGGATAGGACGGCAGAGCAGTTCCGGGCGGAGGAGTTCGCAGTCTTTGCCGCAGGCATCAACGCCGGGGCGGAGATGGTTATGGTCAGCCATATGGCTGCGCCGTCCCTCACGGGAAACAATGAGCCATGTATATTTTCGGAGGAGCTTGTGACGGGGGTGCTGCGGGAGGAGCTTGCCTTCGATGGCGTCATAATAACGGATGCCATGAATATGGCTGCCATCTCCGATTATTATGGGGCGGATGAAGCGGCGGTGATGGCGGTTCTGGCAGGCTGCGACATGCTTTTGATGCCGGAGGATTATGAGAAGGCGTACAACGGAATCCTTGCGGCCATTCAGGAAGGACATATTTCCGAGGAACGGATCAATGATTCTCTGCGGCGGATCTACCGCATTAAATTTGCAGGCAAGATCGAAGAATAATTAAGAGGAATATCAAGGGGAATAGAAATAGATATGCGCCGAAACAGGTCCCCGCGGCCGGGTATGGGAAGGGCGCTTATAGAAGCGGAATAGGAGAGAGAATTATGTCAAGACCGAGTCGTATCATTATAGTGGGCATGGGCGTGAGGTCCATGATTTATGCCAGAGAGGCGCTGGAGCATCCGGATCTGTTCCAGATCGTTGGGGTTGCGGATGTGAATCCTGACCGGGTGAAGGTGGCCAGAGAGACCTTCGGAATTCCGGAGGAAAACTGCTTTTCTTCCGTAGAGGCTCTGGTGGCTGTCCCGAAGTTCGCGGAGGGCGTCATCAATGGAACAATGGATCAGCAGCATGTGCCCACATCCCTGCCTTTGCTTCGCCACGGATATGACATCCTTCTGGAGAAGCCCTTTGCAGTGAACAGGCAGGAGGCGGAGCAGCTGATAGAATGCGAGCATGAGACGGGAAGACGGGTCATGGTCTGCCATGTGCTCAGATACGCGCCTTTCTACCGCAGGATCAAGGAGATCGTGGCAAGGGGAGAGATAGGCCGGGTCATCAATATCCGTATGGCGGAGCAGGTGAGCTATTTCCATGAGTCTGTGTCCTATGTCAGAGGGAAGTATGCATCCCCTGAGATATGCGGTTCGGGAATGCTGCTGTCAAAGTCCTGCCATGACATAGACATCATGACGTGGCTCATGGGCGGGAATGACCCGGTGAGCGTGTCCAGCATAGGTTCCGTGTTTCAGTTCAAGCCGGAGATGGCGCCGGAGGGGGCGGGAACCCATTGCCTTTTGGACTGCCCGGTGGAGCGCACATGTCCCTACTCGGCAAAGCGGCTCTATATCGAGCATCCCCAGCGCTGGACCGGAAATATCTGGCATGACATAGGCCGGGAGAACTCCACGGAAGAGGAGAGGGTGGCCATGCTGAGTAATCCGGAAAATCCCTTCAGCCGCTGTGCATATCGCTGTGATTTGAAGATCGTGGATCATCAGTCCTTGTTGGTCAGCTTCAAGGACGGGGCTACAGGCACGTTCTCCATGAACGGCGGTTCCACCGCGTCGGGGCGGCATATTCACATCACAGGGACCATGGGAGAGATTTTCGGTATCTTTGAGGAGGAGCGGTTCACGGTGTACCGCATTGCGCCGGATGTGCCGGGAGGCAGGACGGCGGAGGTGGTGGACGTCTCCAAGGCGCAGCAGGGAAATGCCCACGGGGGCGGGGATCAGGCCATTATCCATGATTTTGTCACGCTGCTTCAGGGGGGAGAGCCATCGCCTTGCTGCACGGCGCTGGATGATTCCATGACCGGCCATAGAGTGGTCTTTTTGGCGGAGGAGTCCAGAAAGAAGAACGGCGCTACGTTTTTGATATAGGGAGAATCGGAATATGTCGCTGAATTCGTTATCTTTGATTGTTTTTTTGCCTATAGTGGTGCTGGTCAATTTCCTGCTTCCCCGAAGGCAGAGGTATGTGTGGCTATTTTTCGCCAGCTGTCTGTTCTATTTATCAAATGACCTACGCTATGCCTATGGGCTGGCCTTTTGCGTGGGAACGACTTATGGGACGGGATTGCTGTTGGGCAAAGGCCGGGGCATTCTGAGGAAGTTTCTTCTGGGAGGCTGTGTTTTTGTAAATGTGCTGGTGCTGTGTTTTTTTAGGCTTCCTCTTGGAGGGATCTATGTGGCACCGCTGGGGATTTCCTTTTATATGCTGCAGGCCCTTGGGTACGTGGTGGACGTGTATAGAAATAGGGTCAAGGCGGAAGGCAATCCCCTGAGATATGCGGTGTTCGTGGCATTCTTCCCGACGGTCATCTCGGGACCGATTCAGCGGGGAGAGGACATGCTGCCTCAGATCAGGGAGGGCAGTGATTTCGACTACCGCAGAGCCCGCAGCGGGCTTTATTACTTGCTGTGGGGGTATTTACTGAAGCTGGTGATGGCGGACGGACTTGGATCTATGGTTGCCTTCGCTTACAATGACTATGGAAACATGCCGGGAGCCACATTGCTGTTTGCGACGATTCTATATGCCGTGCAGCTTTACTGTGATTTTGCCGGTTACAGCGCTCTGGCCATAGGCGTGGCAAAGCTTCTGGGATTTGAGCTGAAGGAAAATTTCAGGCAGCCTTATTTCGCGGTTTCGGTTCGGGATTTCTGGAATCGCTGGCATATCAGTCTGTCCTCATGGCTGCGGGATTATGTATATATTCCTCTGGGTGGAAACAGAAAGGGCAGGTGCAGAAAATATTTCAATTTATTGGTCACTTTTCTGGTCAGCGGCCTATGGCACGGCTTCGGATCTAACTTTCTGATTTGGGGAGCCTTGCATGGGCTTTATCAGGTTGCCGGAAGCATTGTTTCCGGTAAGGAGAAAAAGAGACAGACGGCGTTTTTTCAGCTGGCAAAAATGGCGCTGACCTTTGTTCTTGTGGACTTTGCATGGCTTTTTTTCAAGGCCGATTCGGCGGAGCAGGCCTTTCAAATCTTGGAGAGGATTCTTTTTCACTTTGACTTTAAACAGATGACCTATTACGGCAGCTATATGCTGGGGGGAACGAAGGCTGATCTGTTTTTTATGCTGGCGGGAATGATCATAGTGTTTTTGATAGATTTCCTCCACGAAAGAAAATTTTCTATAGAGGCGTTTACCATGAACAGAGTCCATCTGGCTGTGAGATGGACAATGTATATTGGGATCACTCTGTTTCTTTTGCTTGTCATAGTGAGGAATTATGGGCAGGCGGCATCCACATTCATCTATGCGAATTTTTGACGGAGTTGATATAGAGAGGACATATGCTTATGGGCTTGAAAAAGTTGTTCGGCAAGGGAATAGTGTTTTGCAGTATCATACTTTCTATCTGTGCGGGAGTGATATTCTTGTCCATGCGGGATCCCTATAGGCAGCGGATTGCAGAATGGACGGACAGCCAGGACTTCATGGATGACAATGAGGTTCTGCCTTGCTTTGACGGGGCCAGAAAGCAGGATCAAACCAGACAGCTGTTGATAGGGGACAGTATTTGCGGACAGATGTTTTATGGATTTCAGGGGTACAATCAGCATATCAGCATGCAGGCCAGCATTGCGCCCTTTATGATAACGGGGCAGTATCTTCTGGCGGAGGAGTATTTGAAGTATCATCCGGAGGCCACAGACATATTTCTTGTGATGCATCCGGTTGCCCTTACGCGAACCTTTGATATGCAGTGGAGTTACCGGTACGGCGTCATGACATATGCGGAAGCGGACGCCATGGAACGTCTGGACGAAAATACCCGGGATGTCATGGCCAGTGTGTACGGTAATATTTTTATAAAGAAGGAAATTGTGCAGCTCATCGAAGATTCCCCCATTTTGCGGAAGCTATTTCTGAATTATATCATTTTAAATAGGGAAAGTTATGTTCAGAATTCTTCCTTTGAGATAGCGGATCAGTATGTCAAAAAGCTGTATGTGCTGTGTGAGCAGAAGGGGGTTACGTTGCATCTATATCCTGCGCCTGTAAGCGAATTTTTCAGGGAGCGTGTGTCTGCTCTGGCTCAGGAGTACGACAAAACCTGGATGAGCGAAAAATTTCCCGACTATTTTAATGACATACTGTATTATCCCAACGAGTGGTCCAAAGACACGAGTCACTTCGGCGGGAAGTATGAGGAGCCGGAGATGCTGAAGGAAATCATTGAAAGGGCGTATGAAGATACGGCGCTGCTTGAGAGTCTGCGCTTTGGAGTGGAGCCATAGTGACGGGATTTGTGCAGAATGTGCAATAAATGAGATCAAAATATACCTTTTTATGTGCTGAGGGATATGGTACAATAGACTCACGACAATCTCACATGATTGAGAGGAAGGAGGGGTATGGCAGATGAAGCCATATTATCTTGCGATTGATATCGGGGCCTCCAGCGGGCGTCATATTCTGGCCCATCTGGAGGATGGAAAGATGGTGCTTGAGGAGGTACACCGCTTTCCCAACGGCATGGTGGAGAAGGACGGGGAGCTTGTCTGGGATGTGGACGAGCTGTTTGCGCAGATCAAGCTGGGTATGAAGAAATGCGCCGAACTGGGCAGGGTTCCCGTCAGTGTGGGGGTGGACACCTGGGGGGTGGACTTCGTGCTTCTGGATGAAGAAGGCAAACGCATAGGCAATGCGGCGGCCTATAGGGACAGCCGCACCAAGGGCATGGATCAGGAGGTCTACAAGCTGATTCCGGAGGAGGAGCTGTATGCCCGCACCGGGATCCAGAAGGCCATATTCAACACCATTTACCAGCTTATGGCGCTGAAGACAAAGAAGCCGGAGCAGCTGGACAGAGCCCATATTCTGCTTATGATGCCGGATTATTTCCACTATATGCTTTCGGGGGTTGCGGCTACGGAGTACACGGAAGCGACTACGGGACAGCTGGTGAGCCCGGATACCAAAGACTGGGATAGGGATCTGATCAAAAGACTGGGATATCCTGAAAAGATTTTCCAGAGGATGGTAGTCCCCGGCACCGTGCTGGGAGAGCTTACACCCGAAGTTCAGAAGGAGGTAGGCTATAACTGCAAGGTGGTGGTGCCTGCTACCCACGACACCGGTTCCGCGGTGATCGCCGTTCCCACGGAAAGCGACGATGCATTGTATATCAGTTCGGGAACCTGGTCTCTGATGGGCACGGAGCTGCTGGAGGCCAACTGCTCTCCTGAGAGCAAGGCCAGCAATCTGACCAACGAGGGCGGATACGGCTATCGCTTCCGCTATCTGAAGAACATTATGGGGCTGTGGATGATCCAGTCCGTGAAGAAGGAGATCGGGGGCGGGCTGGGCTTTGGAGAGATCTGCGAACAGGCTTCAAAGTGCAATATTTTGTCCATTGTGGACTGTAACGACGACCGTTTTCTGGCGCCGGCCAATATGACGGAGGAAGTGCAGGCGGCCTGCCGGGAATCCGGGCAGCAGGTGCCGGAGGGTATAGCGGAAGTGGCTTCGGTGATCTACAACAGTCTGGCCAAGTGCTATGCCAAGACCGTGGAGGAGCTGGAGGAAATCACGAAAAAGAGGTACGACCGGATACATATCGTGGGCGGCGGCTCCAATGCGGAGTATCTGAACCGGCTCACGGCTAAGGCCACCGGCATACCCGTGTATGCCGGGCCCACGGAGGCCACGGCCATCGGCAACGTGGCTGCGCAGATGATGGCGGCGGGAGAGCTGACCGATCTGAAGGCGGCCAGAGCGTGTGTCTTCGAGTCCTTCCCCATAACAAAATATTGATCAAGAAAGGAAAAACGATATGACGAACAAGGAAAGATTTGAATCCGCAAAGGAGATCTATGCTTCTTACGGCGTGGACGTGGAGACGGCCCTGCAGACATGCATGGAGGCTCCGGTATCCCTTCACTGCTGGCAGGGGGATGATGTGATAGGCTTTGACCATGACGGACCTCTTACCGGAGGCATACAGACCACCGGGGACTATCCCGGAAAGGCAAAGACCCCGGAGCAGCTGATGCAGGATATGGACAAGGCGCTGAGCCTTATGCCAGGCAAGAAGAAGCTGAACCTCCATGCCTGCTACGGGATTTTTGAGCCCGGCGAGTTTGTGGACAGGGACAAGATCGAGCCCAAGCATTTCAAGAAGTGGGTGGATTTTGCAAAGGAAAGGAACATGGGCATTGATTTTAACCCCACGTTCTTCTCCCATCCCAGAGTGAAGGACGGACTGACCTTGTCCAGCCCTGACGAGGAGACCAGAAGATTCTGGATCAACCACGGAAAGGCCTGCATCCGGATCTCCCAGTATTTTGCGGAGGAGACGGGGATTCCCTGCGTCATGAACATTTGGACCGGCGACGGCTATAAGGATGTTCCTGCGGATCGCATGGGCCCCAGAATGAGATATAAGGAGTCCATCGAGGAGATTCTGGCGGAGCCCTTTGACTCGGACAAGGTAAAGCCTTGTGTGGAGTCAAAGGTGTTCGGCATCGGCGTGGAGGCCTTCACGGCGGGCAGCGCGGAGTTTGCCCTGAGTTTTGCGGCCACCCACGAGGGCTGCCTGCCCCTGATGGACAACGGCCATTATCATCCCACCGAGGTGGTATCGGACAAGATTCCCGCGCTGCTGTGCTTCTTTCCGGAGATCGCCCTGCATATTACCAGACCTATCCGCTGGGACAGCGATCATGTGGTGCTTTTCGACGACGAGACGAAAGAGATGGCAAAGGAGATCGTCAGGTGCGGCGGTCTGAAGCGTGTCTACATGGCCCTTGACTATTTTGATGCCAGCATCAACCGTGTATCCGCATGGGCCGTGGGCTTCCGGAGCTGGCAGAAGGCTCTGCTCTCTGCGCTGTGCACCCCCAACGCCGCTCTGAGGAAGCTGCAGGACGAGAATAGGATGACGGAACTGATGGCGGAGCAGGAGGCCGTGAAGACGCTGCCCTTCGGAGACGTCTGGAACGAATACTGTGAGCGCTGCGGCGTGGCGTCGGACAAGGATTTCTATGGCGTGATCAAGGCTTACGAGGACGAGGTACTGTCCAAGAGGTGAGGCGTTTGTGAGACCCGGACAATAGGGTGATAAAAGACGGAAGAGAAATGGCAGAAATGCGGCGGTGAAACCCGGAAAGGGATTTTACCGCCGCATTTTTTTACCGTATTGAAAATTTGTTGTCGGACAGAAGTCTTTATTGTGCCGCTCCAGCCCCTTCGTCATAGACGAAGCCCTTCAGATTCAGCTCCTTGGCCCTATGGCATGCGCAGAGCCTTCCGTCGGGCATCTCGGTGAGCGCGGGCGCGTCCGTTCTGCATTTTTCAATGCAATAATGGCATCTTTCATGAAAATAGCATCCGCTGGGGGGATTGGCGGGATTGGGAATCTCTCCCTTCAGGGGGATTCGCTCCATCTGGACGGTGGGATCCGCCACCGGCACTGCGGAGAGCAGGGCTTCCGTGTAAGGATGCATGGGCTTCTCGAACATCAGCTCTGCCGGGGCGAACTCCACCATTCTTCCCAGATACATGACCCCCACCTTGTCAGAGATATGCTCCACCACAGAGAGGTCATGGCTGATGAACAGATAGGTCAGCTTCAGCTCTCTCTGCAGATCCCGCAGCAGATTGATCACCTGCGCTTGAATGGATACATCGAGGGCGGAGACGGCTTCGTCGCAGACGATGATCTGGGGTTCGATCACCAGCGCCCTTGCGATGCCGATGCGCTGACGCTGGCCTCCGGAAAAGGCGTGGGGGTAGCGCATCAGGTACATGGGGTTCAGGCCCACCTTCTCTGCCATGGCCTTTGCGCGCTGGTCCATTTCATCCTTGGGCATCTTGGGGAAATTTGCTTTTAAAGGCTCCTTGATGATGTCGAGAACGGTCATTCTCGGATCCAAGGAGGAGTAGGGATCCTGAAAGATCATCTGGATCTCCTTGCGGATTTCCTTCATTTTTTTCTTGTCTGCCTTGAGAAAGTCCAGCTCCTCGCCGCCCTTGGTCCGGTAAAAAACCTCGCCCTCGGAGGCATTGTAGGCCCGGACGATGCAGCGTCCCAGAGTGGTCTTGCCGCAGCCGGATTCGCCCACGATGCCTATGGTCTCTCCCGGCTTTACACTGAAGCTGACATCGGTGACTGCTTTTACCGTAACGCCCTTGGAAGTAAAGCGCTTGTGAAGTCCCTTGACTTCCATAATATTGTCTTTGTTCATTGCGCACCGCCCTTCTTTTTCTTGGGGACAGCCTTTGCGGGGCCGGGATCCTCAGAGGGGCTCTGGGTCAAAGCGCCCTTGGCCAAGGCCTCCTCGACCTTTTCCCGCTGTGCCCTGCAGGCCTCGTGGGGACAGTTGAAGCAGGCGATCTTGTGCCCCGGAGCTATTTCCGTCAGCTCAGGCTCCGCTTTGTCGCAAAGCCCTTCGATGCGGACGTCGCAGCGGTCATAGAACCCGCAGGCTTTCGGCAGGTTCATGGCGAGAGGAACCGTCCCTTCGATAGAAAAGAGTCTGTCTTCTTTTTTGGAGCCTATTTTATGGACGGAGCCGATAAGCCCCCTTGTATAGGGATGCTGGGGATTGGCGTAAATTTCCGAGGCTGCTGCGCTCTCCACGATTTTGCCCAGATACATTACAGCAACTCTGTCGCACATTTTGGCCACAACGCCCAGATCATGGGTGATAAAAAGGATCGCCATGTTGAAGTCCTTCTGCAGCTCTTTCATCAGCTCCAGAATCTGTGCCTGAATGGTCACGTCCAGAGCCGTGGTGGGCTCGTCGGCAATCAGCATCTTGGGATTGCACACCAGCGCCATGGCGATCAGGGCCCGCTGCAGCATGCCGCCGGAAAACTCATGGGGATACTGGTTGTAGCGTTTTTCCACGTTGGCAATACCCACCTTGCGCATGACGTCCATGGATATCTCCTTGGATTTTTGTTTATCCTTTGTGATATGGAGCTTGGTGGCCTCGTTGATCTGGTTTCCGATGGTGTACATCGGAGAGAAAGCCACCATGGGTTCCTGAAAGATCATGGATATTTCCTTGCCCCGGATGGAGCGGATTTCTTTGCCCTTCTGATCCAGAGAGAGGAGATCCACCTTGCCCAAGCCCTCCGAATCGAACAGAATCTGTCCGCTGGGAACGCATTTTCTGTCGTTTATGCCAAGGATGGCCTTGCAGGTCAGGGACTTTCCGCAGCCGGATTCGCCCACCAGACCAAGAGTTTCCCCTCTTTTCATCTCAAAGTTCACGCCTCGGACCGCTGTCAGAAGTCCCTCCGTCATATGGATATCAACGTGTAGATCCTTGACCTCAAGAATATTTTCTTTGTTCATTTTATACCTCTTTTGCGCGCTTTGGCACGCACATCAGCTTTTATTTATATGGATCGGCAGCGTCGCGGATTCCGTCCCCCAAGAAATTGAAGGCCAGAACAGTGATTGTCACGAAGATTATCGGGATCAGCTTGTGGGGATTGCTTGCCACATCGGTGACGGAGCTTGCCTCCTGAAGCAGCACGCCCCAGCTGGTTGCGGGAGACTTGATGCCCAGACCCAGATAGGACATGGATGTCTCGCCCACGATGGAACCCGGAATGCCCAGAGTGACCGAAACGATCAGATAGCTCATGAAACCCGGAACCAGATGCTTCCAGATAATCTTCCATGTGGATACGCCGGAAAGTCTGGCCGCCATGACATAATCCTCATTCTTCAGGGATAGGAATTTTCCCCGCACCACCCGGGCCATTCCGGTCCAGTTGATAAAGGAGAGGATGATGGTTATGTAAAAGTACATCTTCACGGTTGAGATTCCCGGAGGGATCGCTGCGGAGAGGGCCATCCAGAGCGGAATCTGGGGTACGGCGCCGATTACCTCGATGATTCTCTGGATCACGATATCCACGGCTCCTCCGAAATACCCGGAGATAGAGCCGATGGTGACGCCCAGAAAGAAGCTGATGACGGCGCTGGCAAAGGGGATGGTCAGGGAGATTCTGCTTCCCAGCAGGATTCTGGAGAAGATGTCCCGGCCCAGAGAATCGGTGCCGAAGAGCATGACCTTTGCGCCGCTTCCGCCATTGCTTCCCTGATCCACGCCGAACAGGTGGAGGTCGCAGGGAATCAGGCCCAGAATCTTGTAGGGCGTTCCGTGTGTGAAAAAGCGGATCTTATAGTATTCCGATGTATCCTCAGTGATCTTTACGGAGAAATCCGTCTTGTCTATGGTCTTTTCAAGCTTGTATACAAAGGGACCCACGAACTTGCCCTCATGGGTAAAGTGGATTTCGGTAGGAGGGCTGTTCTTATATAATGCATCGAACTCGTCCAGAGAGTAGGGCGCCAGAAAATCAGCAAAAAAGGCACACAGATATAAGATCAGGAGAACGAGCATGGACAGTTTGGCCAGCTTATGCTTTTTCAGCTTTCGACCCATCAAGGTCCATTGAGAGGCAAGATAATAGTCTTCATTTGATTTACTTTTCTTTTTCCACATTATCTTCCACCTCCTGAATAACGGATTCTTGGATCAAGGAAGGCAAGGGCGATATCGGAGAATAGGATGCCGATGACCACCAGAACTGCCTGAACCATGACGATTGCGCCTGCAAGGTACATGTCCTGCGCCTGAAGGGCTTTGAAGAGAACCGGACCCTGAATCTGCATATTGAGCACCATGGCAGTTACCGTAGAGCCGGAGAACAAGCTGGAAAGGACGCCTCCCAGTCCGGAGACAGTGGGGTTGATGGCTGCCCGGAAACAGTACTTCATGATGATGGTTCGCTCCGGAACACCCTTTGCCCTTGCGGTGAGAGTATATTGTCTGGCAACCTCGTCCAGCATCTGGGCCCGCACGGAACGAATGATGCCGCAGGTGCCGCTGGTGCCGATGACGATGATCGGAATGATCATTCTTTTTAGGAATTCACCGAAATTGTATAGATGAACGCCATTTTGGAGCATTTCTTGGGAAAATAGGCCTACGTTCGCATTTCCGGTCCACTTATAGGATAGGTACATCAGCACAATGGCCAGAATAAAGTTTGGTATGGCCGCACCTAGGAAGCCTATGATGGAGGAGATATAATCGCCCACGGAGTACTGGTGGGTGGAAGCATAGACGGCGATGGGCAAAGACACGGCGTACTGGAAAATCATGATGATCGCCGTGACCAGAATCGTCAGCCCCAGTCTGTCGTTCACCACATCCCACACGTCCCTTCCATAGGCGAAGGAATACTTCCAATTGTGGTGAGAACCGTATAATCTGTAATAGGTGGAATCTGTGGGAGTCCAGATAATGTCCTTGATCCATTTGATGTATTGCTCATGGACAGGCAGATCCAATCCGTAATCTGCCCGGAGAGACGCGGCATAATCCGCATCCACGATTTCTCCTTCTGATGCAAGCGCCGCAATGTGGGCGGATACGTAATCTCCGGGAGGGAGCTGGATAACGAAGAAAACCAGAATCGATATCAATAGCAATGTAGGAATGAACATCAGAAGACGCTTTACTATATACTGGACGAGGTCTTTCTTAAAGAAGTCCACCAGAGCCTCCAAAGGGGGTTTCTTGGGGGCGTTTTCATGCATGCTTTCTGATTTGTACGCACTTTCTTCCATTAGAAGTTCCCTTTCTTAAAAAATCCGGAGGTGTGGGAACCGGATTCCCCCGCCTCCGGAAGTTGTCATGTATATCGTTTTGTGAGCGGCGGACTCGTTTTGGAAGCGAGCCAGCCTTTTTGCTACTCGGTCTTGAACAGCGTCCAGTAGTGGACTATGTTCTGATACTGATACAAATCGTCGGATACCAGAAGCTCAGGATAGTTCTTGATCTTGGTGCTGACCAGATTGTATGCGCCTGCAGCCTTCAGGTAAGCCACGGTCCAGAGGTTCTCCTTGTGGAGATTGTAGATGTCCAGAGTATACTGGTCTCTTTCCTCCGTGTCGGGAGTGGATTTCCACTGCTCATAGATCTCTACCAGCTTGGCCATGTCGCCTTCGGGAGCAACGCCCTGAGCGCCGCCGGTGCCGTAGTAGGTGCCGTATTCTCCGTACCATTCAGCCGACTGGGCGATGGGAACGAAGGGCTGTACTCTGGATCTTAAGGAAAGGCCGCCTACGGCGGTGTGAGGTCCGAGTACCGCATACCAGTCGTTGTTGTCGATCTCCTGATCGAAAGCGGATACTTCGATATCCTTGGTGGCGCACTTGATGCCGGCTGCGTTATAGTACTGCTCCAGAACCGGGAACGCCGCGTCGGCGCCGGAATCGGTATAGGTGAAGATGGTGAGCACAAAGTCCGTTCCGTCTGCAAAATCATAGAAACCGTCGCTGCCCATCACAAGGCCGCACTCCTCAAGAAGGGCCTTTGCGCCGTCCACGTCGTACTCCGTCCACTTGTTCTCCCACTCGGCGTCATAGCCGAAGTTGCCTTCCGCCGGAGCGCACTGGCCGGGCTCCAAGAAGCCCTCGGAAAGGAGGCCGGAAACCTGCTCGCGATCCACGCAGATGGAGATGGCCTGACGGAACTTGCTGTTGGCAAACAGCTCCGCATAATTTGCCTCTTTGCATGTGTAGTTAAAGGTAATCTGGTAGGAACCCCAGTTGGTGCCTGCGAAGGAACGCAGCTGGGCCTTGTCGCCAAGGTCGGTGAGGAGGGAGGAGATGTCCTGCATGGCAACCTCCAGAATATCCAGCTCGCCGGAGCGGAACATCAGCTGATCCTGTCCGTCCTCGGATGTGGCGTTAAAATGAATCTCGTCGCAGTAGGGAAGCTGCTGTCCCTTAGCATCCACCTTCCAGAAGTAGGGGTTGCGCTCCAAGATGCACAGCTGCGCGTCTCTGGAGTTGTTGCCCTCCTTGGTGGTGAGTACATAGGAGTTCAGGCAGGGAATGCCGTCCTCGTTCCACCAATAGTAGCAAACTGCCTTGCCCAGATCGTTCACGGTAGCAGCGTCGATGCCCTTTGCCTTGGCATTGAGAAGGACTGTTTCATCGTCAAGTCCTGTCTTTTCCCAGTAGGAATTCTCTACGTAAACGGAATCGGGAATCAGGTCCTGAAGGTAATGGGAGGGAGCCCAGCACCACTTGAAATCGCCGTTTTCGATAAAGTCTGCGGGGAACTTGGGATTGACGAAGGTCCAGGTCACGGTGTAATCGTCTACCTTTTCCAGAGCCGCCCATGCGTCTTCGCCGTCCACGGTCTCCTTCAGAGCCGCCCAGCTTTTCTTCGTGTCATAGTTGGTGAGGTGGCACATATAGTACCAGAAGGTGATGTCGTCAGCAGTGAAGTCATCTCCGTCGGACCACTTCATTCCCTCTCTGAGCTTAAAGGTCCATACCGTGTAATCTTCGTTATGCTCATAGCTCTTAATGACGTTGGGATAGTAGGAGCCGTCGGTGTTGTAGCGAATGATGCCTTCCAGCACGGGTCTGGACAAGCCCCAGCTGCCGCCTGCACCGGCCAGATTGATGACTCCGCCGTATGTACCGATCTCCAGAGTGGTTCCGGCTGCGTCAGTCTGATCTACAAAAACATCATCCTTTACCGGAAGCCTTTCCTCTACTTTGGGAAGAGACCCTGCCGTTACCTGATCCGCCAGCATGGGAGCCTCGGCAAAGGCCGATGCGTCGGCTGGGGGGGTGGTTTCTGCAGGTGTGGATTCCGGCGTTGACTCCGGTGTGGATTCGGGCGTGGACTGCTGTACGCTTTCCGTGGAATCGGTGGGCGTGCTGTTTGAATTGTCGTCCGTGCCGCAGGCAGCCAGAGAAACAACCATCGTGCCCGCTAAAAGCAGAGCGATAAGTCTTTTCTTCATAAAATATCCTCCTTATAGAATTTGAATCTGCTAAGTGTGTCAGCATTTTCTGAAATCAGTATAACAATTGTCTGTAAAATCGTGCCACGCATCTGTTGTCTTTTTTTGTATAGATATTGCAAATTTTGCTTTTTTGATTTATAATTTATTTGTGTTTTGCACAATACTGCTAAAAACAATGTTGGAGTTTTATGCATTTTAACTATTTTCTATGCTCGTTGGATGCAATATGATTGTTTGTCCGGCTATGTTTAAAGCAAAATGGGCATGAATGGGGCAGGCGATAAGGGGAGGGGAGTATGCTGATTGACAACACAGTGATTTACGAGGAAAAATATATGATTGAAATTAACAAGCCGGGAAATTCTTTTTTCTATTTTTTTGACTGGGACGAGCGCTCCTATGCCATCAATATGGAATTTCAGCACTTCCATCAGTTTTATGAGCTCTGCATTTTTTTGGACGACCACGCGGGGCATTTGATCAATGGGGCATGGCATGATCTGCGGTGCTGTGACATCGTGGCTATCCGCCCTTCCCTGCTGCACAAGACATCCTATCCGGAGGGCGCCCCGAACAAGCGTCTGATCATCAATTTCTCCCTGCCGATTCTGCCGCCCTGTCTGGAGTCATGCATGAAGAGCGTCTACAGCATTTTCGACGGTGACGTCCCCATTTATCGGTTTGAGGGCCGCTATAAAAAGGCGGTCTTTGAGAAGCTCAACGATATCTTCTATCTCTCTCAGGAGCCCAATGAATTGTCCAATCTGGCCATCCATCATAAATTTACGGAGTTTCTAAGTCAGATCTATTTATATAGGGACAAGAATGTGTACACGGACCAGGCGGGCTTCGACAATATTACCAACAAGATCTACAGCATTACCTCCTACATTCACAACCGTTATACGGAGGACATTTCCCTTGCCTCCCTCTCAAAAGAATTCTATGTCAGCAGCTATTATCTGTCCCACCAGTTCAAGCGGGTCACGGGGTTCACGCTGACAGACTACATTTCTATGACCAGAGTGCGCAACGCGCAGACGCTTCTGCTCTCCACGGACACGCCGATCACGGACATAGCGCTTCAGAGCGGGTTCAAAAGTTTTTCCCAGTTCAATAGGGCGTTCAATAAATTTCTGCAGATGTCCCCGTCCAGATTCAGGCGGGAGGGAGGAAAATGATGGGGATATCGTCTTTTGATTGCGCAAAGTTTGCGTAAGGCACGGCTATATTTATACGAAATAGACAAAACTGAGGCGCTGTTTTCGTAAATATTGTGCAATGAATAAGAAAACTATATTTGACAAAAGCAAAAAATGCGATGTAATATGATAAAAAAACAAGAGATGCGTAGAAATCAATGCCGAGGTTTGGTAACATCTATGGCAAAGCTTGGTGCAAAAAGAATACAATAGGGCAGATGGGGGCAGAGAGGATTATGGAAAAAAATCTGATCATATTTACTGACAGCGGAGATACCATTATTGATGAAAGCACACAGGTGTTTGACGAAAGAGGGATCGTTACTGAGGCGGAGTTTATTCCGGGCGCAGGAGAACTGCTGGAGCAGCTGAAAAAGGAAGGATACCGCATTGCGCTTGTGGCGGACGGAGAGTGGGAATCCTTTCAGAATGTATATAGAAAAAACGGTCTGGGATATTGCTTTGAGGAGTGGATCGTGTCGGAGGTGGTGGGGGAGCAGAAGCCTGCCAGATCCATGTTTGACACTGCCATGGAGAAGATGAACCTCACGGAGGCGGATAAGCCTTTTATCGTCATGATCGGGAATAATCTGAAAAAGGATGTGGCGGGGGCGAACCGGTACGGTATCACATCCGTGTGGCTGGACTGGTCCCCCAGATATTTCCACAGCGTTCAGGAGCCTGACTGGCAGCCGGATTATAGGGTGAAGACGCCGGAGGAGCTGCGGGCCCTCATTGAAAAATTGGAGAAAAAGTGCGGGGAAAAACGTAAGATGGCCGCAGAGGTCAATTATAAGATTGACAAGATGGCAGAGGCTTTTTCCCGCATTCTGTATGAACCCGACGATATCTTTCTGAAGAATATGGAGAGCCATAATCTGGCGGGGGACGATATCGCAAAATACCAGTTCTGGGAGTGGACTCAGGGAGTGGGGCTGTTCGGCTTGTGGAAGCTTTTCTGCTACGAGAAGAAGGAGTGCTATCTGGACACCCTGAAAAAATATTACGACAGACAGATCGGCGTTGGATTCCCTGCGCTGAACGTGAATACTGCGGCGCCCTATCTCACCATGTCGTTCCTTGCAGAGTACACCGGGGAGGAGAAATATATGAAGCCCTGCGTGGAGGCGGCAAGAGAGATCATGGAAAACTTCCCCCGGACGCAGGAAAACGGTTTCCAGCACAAGACCTCGGACTGCGTCAACGAGGGGGAGCTGTGGGACGATACCCTCTATATGACGGTACTGTTTCTGGCCAACATGGGGCGCATCCTGAAGGATGAGGGGATGAAGGCGGAGGCGGAATACCAGTTTCTTCTGCATGAGAAATATCTCTGTGACAAGGTCAGCGGACTGTGGTATCACGGCTGGAGCTTCCCGGAGAAGAATAATTTTGCCGGGGCGTTCTGGGGCAGGGGAAACTGCTGGATCACCATGGCGATACCGGAGTATTTAAGCTTGGACGTCTGCAGCCCGTCGGCCAGAAGGATGCTGGAGAACGCCCTGAGAGCCCAGATCGAAAGCTTAAAGAAGTACCAGGCGGAGAACGGCATGTGGCATACCTTGGTGGATGATGCCGATTCCTATGTGGAGACAAGCGCCACCTGCGGCTTTGCCTACGGGATCTTGAAGGCGGTAAAGGACGGGCTGGCGGACCGGTCTTGTCTGGACACGGCCCTCAGGGCGGCGGCCCCGGTTTTGAATTACATATCTGAGGACGGCGTGGTGAATCAGGTGTCCTACGGTACGCCCATGGGGCGGGTCTCAAAGGATTTTTACAAGGAGATCGAGCTGAGGCCCATGCCCTATGGTCAGGCTCTGGCAATTCTGTTCCTGATGGAATATAGGACGGTGCTTTAAGGAACATTGGCGTGGGGGAGGAGCGGCATGAAGCTTGGAAGACAATGGGACACAAGACTGCAGATCTGGGACGAAGCATTTGGAAGAAACCTATATGAGCAGCTGGGGGAGATAAGTCTTTTCGGCTTTACCACCATGGAGCGGCTGACTCTTGAGCAGGCGGCGGCCCATGAGTTTGTCCCCTTTCCCAAGGGGACAAAATGGGGGAAAAAGTGGGAGTACGGCTGGTTTCGGACCAAGGTTCTTATGCCGGAGCAGGCGGCGGGAAAGCGGATCCTGCTCCATCTTGGCCCGGGGCCTGAAATGCTGGTGTATGTAAACGGCAGGGAGGCAGGTTCCATCGACAAGCAGCACTTTATGGTGGAGTTATCAGCCTGCGCCGTTCCCGGTCAGGAATATGAGATATATGCGGAATGCTATGCGGGCCACGGCCTCAGGCTGGAGGACGGAGGGATTTTTCGGCGGGAGGACGTGCCGGTGCCGGAGCCGCCGGATAGGCAGTGCGTGGTGGAAAGCAGTCATTTCGGAATACATAACGAGGCAATGTTTGCGGCCTATGCGGATTATCATACCCTCTATGAGCTCTGGAAGACGCTGCCTGACAGCGATCTGCGTTCCATGAAGATAGGTCAGGCTCTGCAGCGCTTTACCTATAGGGCGGATTTTGAGGCGGAGGAACCCCGGCGCAGTCAGAGCGTCCGGGAGGCGGCCGAGGAGCTGCGGCCTCTTTTGGAGAAGCGCAACTCGGATACGGTGCCCAGATTCACCACGTTCGGACAGTCCCATCTGGATCTGGCGTGGCTCTGGCCTTTGGAGGAGACCAGACGCAAAGCCGCCAGAACCTATTCCAATCAGGTGGCTTTGATGGAACGGTATCCCGACTATAAGTTTCTGCTCTGCGGCCCCACGATTCTGGAATATCTCAAGGAGGACTATCCGGGGCTATATGGCAGAGTGAGGGAGAAGGCCCGGGCAGGGCAGTTCGTGCCGGAGGGCGCGGTGTACGTGGAGTGCGATACCAATCTGGCGGGAGGGGAGAGTCTGGTCAGGCAGTTCGTGCTGGGAAAGCGGTGGTTTTATAGGGAATTCGGCGCGGACAGTCGTATGGCGTGGCTGCCGGACACTTTCGGGTTTTCGGGGGCGCTGCCCCAGATTATGGAGGAGTGCAGGGTGCCTTATTTTGCCACCCAGAAGCTTCTGCGATGCGACCCGGAGTGCGAGCAGTTTCCCTATAATTTGTTTTGGTGGGAGGGGATCGACGGCACCAGGATCCTTTCCCATGTGTACAAAAAGAATAACGCGGTATTTTCTTCCGGCGCGTTGAGGGAGCGCTGGGAGAAGGATAGGAACCAGAAGCAGGAGATAGATACTTTCATGTTCCCCTTCGGCTATGGGGACGGGGGCGGAGGGCCCACGGAGATCATGCTGGAGACGGAGCGAAGGTGCAGGGATCTGGAGGGAGCGCCCAGATGCGTCATGGAAAGCCCCGTGGATTTTTTTGACAGACTGGATGGGAGAGCTGTGAAAAATGTCTATTACGGGGAGCTTTATCTGGCATGGCATAGGGGCACCTACACTGCGCAGGCCAGACTGAAGAGAGGGGTCCGCAGGGCGGAGTATGCCCTGCGGGAGGCCGAGTATCTGGCGGGGCTGTTGAGACTGTCCGGCCGGAGGGAGGAAGAGGAGGATACCCTCGGCAGACTAAAGGAGCTGTGGGAGCTGCTCTTATTGCAGGAATTTCACGACATTCTGCCGGGGAGCTCCATAGAGCGGGTGAATGAGGAAGCTTGGGAAGCGCTTGAGAGGGTGGAGCGCCAGAGCCGGGAACTGGCCGGTAAATTGCTTCATCGGCTGGCGGGAGGCCGGGCTTTGTTCAATTCTCTCAGCTGGGAGAGAAGCTTTCAGGGGGCGCTGCTGCCTCCCTGCGGATATGTGAAGCTGGGGGATGCGGCGGAAGAGGAGAATGGAAATATGCTGCCCCATGTCCGCAGGGAGATGACTTGCCCGGAGGGGGAAATTTCTTTTTCCAACGATTTCTATGAGGTCCGGGTGGACGGTCAGGGGCGGATTATTAGTCTGAAGCTCAAGAACAGCGGGTATGAGTACGCAAAAGAGCCGCTGAACCAGTGGAGGCTTTACCGGGATGTGAATGTGGACTATGATGCCTGGGAGCTTGGCCGGATGTATGAGCAGGCGCCGGAGGAGCTTAAGGGGGACTGCAGTCTGCTGGCTGAATATGGGCCAGAAGGCGTCACGGTGGTCTGGGAGAGACGGGAGAAGTATTTTACGGCCAGACAGAAGATCCGGTTTAGGGCGGACAGTCCCCGGATCGACTTTGAGACACAGGTGGACTGGCAGGAGAGACATAGGATATTGAAGGTGGATTTTCCCACCACAGTCTATACGAAAGAGGTTTTGGAGGAGATTCAGTTCGGCTATGTCCGGCGGCCCACCCACAAATCCAGACAGTATGAACGGGATCTGTATGAGACCTGTCATCATAAATATGCTGTGCTGACCGACGGGGAGAACGGCTTTGCGGTGCTAAACGACTGCAAGTACGGACTGTCTGCAGAGGACAGCAGGCTTTCTCTGACGCTGCTTCGGGCGCCGGTGGCGCCGGACATGAGGGCGGACAGGGGAATGCAGCAGTTTACATATTCCATTCTGCCCTTTTCCGGCCCCTTCGTGTACAGCAGGGTGACGGAGGAGGCTTATGAGTGCAATGTAAGCGTGTCAGCTTCGGAATTCAAGGAAGGGTGTCCGGAGGGAGGCTTCGGCGCCTGTCCCGTGGTACAGAAAAGGTCATTCTTCCGGCTGGAGGGAGGCCATGGGGTTCTGGAGACATGCAAGCCGGCCTTTGACCGGGAGGACGGAGTGGTAGTCCGACTCTATGAATCCAAGGGCTGTGCGGGGACAGCGATACTGTCGGTGCCTGAAAGGGTCAGGCAGGTTTTTGACTGCAATATGCTGGAGGAGCAGCGGCAGGAGCTGGAGCTGCGGGAAGGCAAAGTGAGGCTTGCATTCCGTGGGTTTGAGATCAAGACGCTTTTGCTGGTGGTTTCGGGAGACTGAAGGGAAAGGTGCCTTTGCCTTTCTTGGGGCAGGAGGCCTGCCTATGGACTGGCCGGAGGGCAAAAGCGGATTTGCTGATGGAAGAAAAGGAAGAGTTTGCGCCGTAGGCGCGCAGGGAGGTAAGGATGGAGAAGCATTATCAGAAAATGATTCAGGACACGCAGGATAGGGTGGTGAAATCCCTGCAGATACAGATTCTTGACAAGGAGAGTCCCAGATATGGAGGGTTTGCGGATCCTACGGGAATCGTTCAGGCGAAGTTCGCGATCTACCGCACAGCCAGCATGACGGCGGCCTACTGCAATGAGGATACTTGTTTTTATCATGACCAGAGGGTACTTGACAGTATCTTAAAGGGGCTGGACTATGTGATCAGGGTTCAGCATGAGAACGGGCTGTTCGACTATATTACATGCAACTTCTATTCTGCCCCTGACACGGCGTTCTGCGTGAAGAAGCTGCTGCCGGTGTATGAGTACCTAAAGGGCAGGAGCGGCGGCAGGGAAAACCCTTTGACGGCTGAGGAGAACAGCATACTGGAAAAGGTGGAGCATATTGTGCGGCAGGGAGCATACGGCTTATTGCAGGGGGGCTTCCACACGCCGAACCATCGCTGGGCCATAGCCTCCGTGCTGATGACCTGCAGCAGGCTTTTTGAGAGTCAGGAGATGGAGGCTGCGGCGTATGGCTATCTGAAGGAAGGTATCGACTGCAATGAGGACGGGGAGTTCTCGGAGAAGTCGGCGGGGAATTACAATAGGATCAACAATGATGCCATGATCATGCTGACCGAGGCTACGGGGGATCCCTCTTATGAGCAGTACGCCCTGCGCAATCTGCGGATGATGCTGACCTATTGGGAGCCCGACGGCAGTGTCTTTACGGCGAATTCTACCCGCTTTGACAAGGATCTGCTGATCTATCCCAAGGATTATTATATGGAATATCTGAAAATGGGGATGAAGTACGACATTCCTGAATTTCTGCAGATGTGCAATACGATTTTCCGCATCGTGGACAGCCGGCACATCACATCCCCTGATTTCCTGATCTGGTTCATGCTAAACCCCGAGTACCGGAAGCTGGAGTATGAGGGAGACTATAGACGACCTGATTTTGACAGCTTCTATCAGGAATCAGGTATCGCCAGAGGGCAGAGGGGCCGTCTTACCTACACGGTGATGAAGGGAAAATCCAATTTCCTCTATATTCACAACGGAACCATGAAGCTGGAAATGAAGGTGGCAGGAAGCTTCTGTGAACATAGGGCCTTTAAGGGCCAGAGGATGGAGAGGATATCCTGCGGGGAATATCATCTGAGCCAGACCATGCGGGGATGGTATTATCTGCCCTTTGAAAATAAGCCCCACACCAGCGACTGGTGGAAGATGGACAACGCTTCCAGAGACATGAAGTGGGGACCCGATATGCAGATCGATGTATGGGTGAAGGAAGCGGAGAACGGAATCGACGTGAGGGTGAAGACCTCCGGCGTGGAGGGGGCACCCTGGAGGATCGAGATTGCTTTTATGGGTGTGAATTTCCTGACAAACGATTATGTGGATCTGCCTCTTGACGGTGGTGAGACGGTGGTGGTAAAGCAGGGCTATACGGAGGTGGGCAACGGGAAGGATGCCTTGATCGTAGGACCCTGCTTCGGAGAGCATCATTTTACGGAGGGCAAGGAGGACAGCGAGGCCAAGACGCCCGGAGCGGCCACGCTCTATCTCGCCGCGTATACGCCTTTCGACCGCACCATAGAGATTCGGGACAAGGTGAGCTGTTATGGCTGAGGCCGTGGGGGCAAGGCAGGCAAGAGGAGCAAGGGAAGCTAAGCTGCTATGGCTGAGGCCGTGGGGGGCAAGGCAGGCAGGAGCAAGGGAAGCTAAGCTGCTATAGCTGAGGCCGTGGGGATGCAAGGCAGGCAGGAGCAAGGGAAGCTAAGCTGCTATAGCTGAGGCCGCGGGGGGCAAGGCAGGGAGCGGGAGCAAATAGATAGGTAGATAGGGGAGCATATAGAACATATAGCATATGCCTGATTCGGGGAAAGGTATCTGCAAAACGGGGCGAGGAGGTATGCATATAGATGCAGTACATAACATTTGATCAGGGAAAGGAATACGACTTGATTCTGCTTGGAAGGGTCGCCATAGATTTCAATCCGGTGGATTTGAACCGTCCTCTGGAGGAAAGCTGTAATTTCAACAAATATCTGGGCGGCTCCCCGGCCAATATCGCAGTTGGCATGGCGCGTCTTGGAAAAAAAGTAGGCTTTATCGCCAGAGTGTCCGATGATCAGTTCGGAGATTATGTGACCCATTATTTCCAAAAGGAGGGTATCGATACCAGCCACATTTCAAGATGCAGAAACGGCGAAAATCTGGGATTGACCTTCACGGAAATTATGAGTCCCACTGAAAGCAGGATATTGATGTACCGGGACGGTGTAGCGGATCTGATGCTGGAACCGGAGGATGTGGACGAGGAGTATATCAAAAGGACGAAGGCGCTTCTCATCTCCGGCACGGCCCTTGCCGCCAGTCCTTCCAGAGAGGCGGCCCTGAAGGCGCTGATGCTGGCGAAGAAAAACGGCGTAGCAGTGATTTTCGACATCGATTACCGGGCGTATACTTGGAAGAGCATGGACGAAATATCCATATATTATTCTATTGTAGCAAAGGAGAGCGATCTGATTCTGGGCTCCAGAGAGGAGTTTGACCTGACGGAGCGGATAATGGGCGTCTGTGGTGATGACAGCGACAGCGCAAAGCGATGGCAGGCTTACGGCTGTAAGATCGTCGTAATCAAACATGGCAAGGAGGGCTCTACGGCCTACGCCTGCGACGGCAGCCATTATGCGGTAAAACCTTTTCCCACCAGCGCCCTGAAGGGCTTTGGAGGAGGGGACGGTTACGCTTCTTCCTTCATCCGGGCGCTGCTTGACGGGTGCAGCGTATCCAAGGCTCTGGAATACGGCTCCGCCTCCGCCTCTATGCTGATCTCCGCCCACAGCTGTTCGGCGGCTATGCCCACCCTTTCGGAGGTGGAAGAGTTTATCAGGGAAGAGAAGGAGAAGTACGGTGAGATGGTAGTTCTTCAGGAATCGGAAGAAGATAGGCCATAAGGGGAACGGAGAAACAAAAAGAAAATAAGGTATCTTGGGGGAAGCGATAGATATAGAAGAAAATCAGTAAGGATGGAAGGAGCCGAGGAATATGTACGAGAATCCGGCGTTTAACGAAAAAGGGGAAAAGATTCTCTGCGAGGAGAAGGGAAAAAACAGCCATATGCTGATGGATGTGCGGGTGCAGAGGCTGAAAGCGGGACAGAAGCTACGGTTGCTGGAGCAGGAGAAGGAGACGGCGATTCTGCTGCTTGCAGGAAAGGTGGTCTTTGCCTTTGAGGGGAGAAGGGAGAATGCCCAGAGGAGGAGCGTCTTTCTGGATAAGCCCTATTGCCTGCACTGCTGCCGCAGGAAAGAGATGATTGTCACGGCCGAGGAAGACAGCAGGCTGCTGATCCAGCAGACTGGGAATCCAAACGGATTCGATACGGTGTTCTATACTCCCGAAATGTGTACCCTGCAGGAATTCGGCAGCAGGCAGTGGGACGGCGCTGCCCATAGGCAGGTGCTGACAGTCTTCGATTACGAGAATGCGCCGTATTCCAACATGGTGATGGGGGAGGTGTTCCATAAGCCGGGGTGCTGGTCCAGCTATCCGCCCCACTGTCATCCCCAGCCGGAATTGTATTATTATGAATTTGATAAGCCTCAGGGCTTCGGAGTGGGCTTTGACGGAGAGCAGTGCTTCCGGGTGGAAGATCAGGGCTGCCTTGCAATCACGCCTATGAATGCCCACCAGCAGGCGGCTGCACCGGGCTATCGGATGTGCTATGTGTGGCTGATCCGCCATCTGGAGGGGGATCCTTGGCGCAAGACCCGCATAGTGCCGCCGGAGCATCAATGGCTGGATCATTCCGACTATGAGAAATGAGGATACATAGGTCGGGAAGCGGATGATGAAGCCGCCTGCCGGCGGTGGCCGGGAATGTGGGCAGGAGAGAAACTTGGGGAACGAAGAATAAGAAAGAGGTGGAGAAGATATGGCATACATGACAACAGCTCAGGCGCTGGTGCGCTTTTTGGATCGGCAGTATGTGTCCTTTGACGGTAGGGAGAGCAAGTTCGTAGACGGGATTTTTACCATATTCGGACATGGGATAGTCTGTGGTCTGGGGGAGGCGCTGGACAGCTGTCCGGGGGATCTTAAGGTTTATCAGGGGAAAAACGAGCAGGGAATGGCCCATGCGGCTATGGCATACGCCAAGCAGAACAACCGGAGGAGGATCATTGCATGCGCTTCTTCCATCGGTCCTGGCGCGGCCAACATGATCACGGCGGCGGCTACGGCCACGGTGAACCATGTGCCGTTGCTTCTGTTTCCGGCGGATGCGTTTTCCACCAGACAGCCGGATCCGGTACTGCAGCAGTTCGAGCAGGTAAATTCACTGGCCACCACCACCAATGACGCCTATCGGGCGGTATGCCGTTACTGGGACAGAATTGCCAGACCGCAGCAGCTGATGTCGGCAATGATAAACGCCATGCGGGTGCTGACGGATACGGCGGAAACCGGAGCGGTGTGCATTTCGCTGCCGCAGGACGTGGGAGGAGAGTGCTATGACTTCCCGGAGGAGTTTTTCCAAAAAAGGGTTCATCGCATCGTGAGGGTGGTGCCTGCCGAAGAAGAACTGGAGGAGGCGGCGGAGATTTTGCTGAGAGCCGAAAAACCTCTGGTCGTCTGCGGCGGGGGAGTCCGCTACTCGGAGGCGGGAGAAGCGCTGGAGCAGTTCTGTCAGGAGTTTGGGATTCCCTTTGCGGAGACCCAGAGCGGCAAGACCGCCTGCCTGTCCTCCCATCCCTGCAATCTGGGTGGTTTAGGGGTCACGGGAAACAGCGCAGGGAACGATATTGCCAAAGAAGCGGATGTGATCTTGGGGCTGGGCACCAGATTTAGCGATTTCACAACGGCATCCAAGTCGCTGTTTCAGGAGGGCGCTTCTGTGATCGCCGTGAACACATCCCGCTTTGACGCTTATAAGCTGGGAGCCGTGAAGGTGGTTGCGGACGCAAAGCTTGCGGTTCTGGAGCTGGGGAAGCTTCTGCGGGGAGCCGGATACCGCTCCGGCTATGAGAATGAGATCGTGGAGGCCAGAGAGGGCTGGAAAAGGGAGATGGAATTTCTCTCCGCATATTCTTTTGACCAGAACTTTAAGCCGCTGATCGGCGCGGGAGATCCCAGAACTATACCGGAATTTTGCGAGATGACCGGCAGCAGCCTCACCCAGACGGCGGTGGTGGCCAAGGTGCGGGAGATGATTCCGGAGGATGCCGTCTGCGTAGGGGCGGCAGGTTCCCTGCCCGGAGACCTTCAGCGGATGTGGACATCCGATGCCAGATATTCCTACAACATGGAGTACGGTTATTCCTGCATGGGCTATGAAATTGCAGGGGCCTTGGGATCTAAGCTGGCAGAGCCTGATAGGGAGGTTTACGCCATGTGCGGGGACGGGAGCTTTCTGATGCTGCATTCGGAGCTGGTGACTTCCCTTCAGGAGCGCAAAAAGATCAATGTGCTGCTCTTTGACAACAGCGGTTTCGGCTGTATCAACAATCTGCAGATGTCCAATGGCATAGGAAATCTGGCCACGGAGTTTCGGTTTAGGGACGGGGAGGGAAAATTGCTGGGAGATCTTATACCCATTGACTTCGCCGCCTGCGCCGCCGGCTACGGTGTCAAGACCTATCGGGTGAAGACTATGGAAGAGCTGGAGGCTGCTCTGGCGGACAGCCTGAAGCAGGAGGTGTCCACTCTCATCGACATCAAGGTGCTGCCAAAGACCATGACCGACGGGTACGGCGCATGGTGGCATGTGGGGGTTGCAGGCGCCTCCGAAAACGAAAATGTGCGCAGGGCCTATGAAAACAAACAGAAAAACTTGGAGAAGGCGAGGAGATATTGATGTTAAGCAAGGAGAAGGTACATTTGGGCATAGCGCCCATTGCATGGACGAACGACGATATGCCGGATCTGGGGGCGGAGAACACCTTTGAGCAGTGTGTGTCGGAAATGGCGCTGGCAGGGTTCACCGGCTGCGAGGTGGGCAATAAGTACCCAAAAGACACGGCGGTGCTGAAGAAGGCTCTGGAGCTGCGGGGTATGCAGATATGCAATGCATGGTATTCCACCTTCCTCACAACGGCTCCCTATGAGGAGACGGAAAAGGGCTTTATAGAGCATGTTGCTTTTTTGAAAGAAATGGGGGCAAAGGTGGTGGGGGTCTCCGAGCAGGGACATTCCATACAAGGTACGGACAAGGCCATTTTCCGGGATAAATATGTCTGTGACGACCGGGAATGGGAGCTTTTGTGCAGGGGACTGAACAGGCTGGGAAAAGTGGCGAAGGACATGGGGGTGGCTTTGACCTTCCACCATCATATGGGAACCGTTGTGCAGACGGCGGCGGAGATCCGTCGGATGATGGAGAACACGGATCCTGAGCTGGTGGGGCTTTTGTTCGACAGCGGTCATCTGGCATACTGCGGGGAGGATTATCTGGGGGTGCTGAAAAAATACGCCGGCAGAATCCGACATGTGCATTTGAAGGACATTCGTCCTGAGGTGGTGGAGAAGGTCAGACGGGAGAACCTAAGCTTCCTGCAGGGGGTGCGTCTTGGAACTTTCACGGTGCCGGGAGACGGCAGTCTGGACTTTGAGCCTATTTTTGAGGTGCTTGGGAACACGGGCTATGAGGGATATGTGCTGGTGGAGGCGGAGCAGGATCCGGCGGTGGCCAACCCGCTGGAGTATGCAATAAAGGCCAGAAAGTACATTGCTGAGAAAGCAGGGCTCTAGTAAGAATTGCAGGCCGCAGGAATCGCGGCGGAATGGAGGAGAAATGGTTAATATCGGTATCATAGGCATGGGGCGCATCGGAAAGGTGCATTTACAGTCCATCACCTATCATGTAAAAAATGCCTGCGTGAAGGCGGTGGCGGATCCTTTTATGAATGAGGAGACGAAGGAGTTCGTCCGGGGAATGGACGTGGGAAAAATATACGGCGATTACAAGGAGATTCTGGCGGATCCGGAGATCGACGCCGTTTTAGTATGCTCTTCCACGGACACCCATGCAGCTGTATCCATAGAGGCGATTCAGGCCGGAAAGCATGTATTCTGCGAGAAGCCCGTGGATCATGCGCTGGATAAGATCCAGAAGGTGGCGGATGCGCTGGCAGCCCATCCTCAATGTAAGTTTCAGGTGGGCTTTAACCGCCGTTTCGACCATAATTTTGCTGCCGTAAGAAGAGCTTATGATCAGGGGAAGATCGGTGAGGCTCATGTGCTGAAGATCACGTCAAGGGATCCTGAGCCGCCTAATCCCGCTTACATCAAGGTATCAGGAGGGATGTTTCTGGATATGACTATCCATGACTTTGACATGGCTTGCTTTTTGACCGACAGCGACGTGGAGGAGGTCTATGTACAGTCCGCCGTGCTGGTGGATCCCGCCATAGGAGAGCAGGGGGATGTGGATACCGCCATCATCACCATGAAGATGGCAAACGGCGCCTTGGCTGTCATTGACAACTCCAGACGCGCCGTTTATGGCTATGACCAGAGGGCGGAGCTGTTCGGCTCAAAGGGAATGGCGGCCACTTCCAATGATACCCTTAGCTCGGTGGTCATTTCCGACCATCAGGGCGTGACGGGGGAGAAGCCCTTGTTCTTCTTTCTGGAAAGATACATGGAGTCCTTCTCGGAAGAGATGAGGCAGTTTGTGGATGCCTGCCAGAGCGGAGGAGAGGTGCCCGTGGGGATCCATGCGGGGATGCAGGCCGTAAAGATCGGGCTGGCGGCAAAAAAATCCGTGGAAGAACATAGGCCCGTGAAGATTTCGGAGCTTGACTGAGGTCTGGACGTAAAGGGCTTTGTGCAGAGCATCCGGTTTTGGGGGATGCTCTCGTGGACTGTATGCTCAAGGAAGCCTCCTTTGAGATTCTTAGGAGAGGCTGGAGATGAAAGACAGTATGTAGGCGTGGGGAGGAAGAGATATGTCTTATGGATTCATAATGCCGAAACAGATTTTCTATGGGGAGGGCGCGCTGGAGCAGGCCGCTTCGTCGGTGACGGGCTGCGGCAATAGAGCGCTGATCGTGACGGATCCGGTGATGGTAAAGCTTCAGAACGTGAAGGCTGTGACGGAAATACTGGAGAAGGATGGCGTTGGCTATGTGATCTTTGACGGTGTGACGGGGGAACCTACGGACAAGATGGTGGAGGCCGGAAAAAAGATCTGGGACAGCGAAAAATGTGACTTTCTGATTGCAGTGGGAGGAGGCTCTCCTATTGACACCATGAAGGCTATCGGCGTGGTGGCGGCATGGGGAGGATCCATCAATGACTGGTACGGAAGGGAGATCATGGGGGAGCTGCCGCCTATGGTAGCTGTGCCAACCACCAGCGGAACGGGGTCGGAGGCCACTCAGTTTACCATTATCACGAACACGGAGGCGGATATCAAGATGCTGCTGAAGGGCAGGAACCTGATGCCGGACATTGCGGTGGACGATCCCAGATTTACTATGACGGCGCCTCCTGCAATTACGGCGGCCACGGGTCTGGATGCCCTCTGCCATGCGGCGGAGGCCTATACTTCCAGAAAGGCCCAGCCGATGACCGACACTTTGGCGGTCAGCGCGGTGAAGCGTATTTTCCGGTATCTGCCCGTATGTTATTCCCAAGGGGAAGAGAGGGAGGCAAGAATGCAGATGAGTTTGGCGGCGCTGGAGGCGGGAATAGCCTTTAATAATGCCTCCGTCACGGTGATCCACGGTATGAGCCGTCCCATCGGAGCCTTGTTCCATGTGCCCCACGGGGTCAGCAATGCCATGCTGCTGCCCGGATGCTTTGAGTATGTGTACAGAGAAGCGGCGGACCGCTTTGCGGATCTGGGAAGGGCCATCGGCGTGGCGGACAAGGAGACGGGGGACATGGAGGCAGCGGAACGGTTCATCCGTGCCTGCAGGGAGCTGTGCCGGTCCTGCCATATTCCCACTCCGGAGGAGTATGGGATAGAGAGAGAAAAATTCATGGCCATGATTCCGAAGATGACCGAGGACGCCCTTGCGTCAGGCTCGCCGGCCAACACCAGAAAGCCGCTGTCCAAAGAGGATATCGCCGGCATATATCGATCTCTTCTGGCATAACGGAAGGGGGAGCTGTAAGCGGAGGATTTATCTTGTTTTGCCCGATGGTTCTATTCTGTAGTATTCTTTGGATAGAGGGCTGAGGGTTTTGTTTTACCAAGGCTTTATCCTGCAAAAGGGTAGAGCCTTTTTGATGCCTAATTTAGGCCAGATTTCGTATTGCTGAATATTTGGGGGGCGGGAGAGCGGAAGAGCCACCGGAAGGGCGGAGCGTCAGAGGCGGAGGCGAGGCAGCAGAAGAGATGCCGGAAGAGCGGAGTACCGAAGGCAGGACAGCAGAAGAGCCACCGGAAGGGCGGAGCGTCAGAAGTGGGGGCGAGGCAGCAGAAGAGGTGCCGGAAGGGCGGAGTACCGAAGGCAGGACAGCAGAAGAGCCACCGGAAGGGCGGAGCGTCAGAGGCGGAGGCGGGAGAGCAGAGATTTGGGAAAACGGATTTCCTCTATCAGTTTTTTTGCCTCCGTCATGTCCCCGATATGTTCCCGGCCATGGCTGTCGCTGGATAAGAGGATGGGGCAGGAGGAAACCTCGCAGGCCCGCAGAAGGAGGATGGCGTTCTCCCGGCAATTGACGCGGTAGCTGTTTTGCAGTAAGGAGACATTGTTCAGCTCCGGCAGCACACCCAAGGAGAGGGCGCATCTCACCAGCTCGGTGTAGTCAACTGGAAAGCGGGAATCGTCGCAATGGCCGATGATCTTTACCTTGGGATGGCGCATAGCCCGGATGTAAGCCTTTGTGTTTTCAGCGGCAGAGCCGGAAACATAGATGGGCCGATGCATACTGATAATACAATAATCAAGCTTTTCCAGAATATCATCGGGGATGTCCAGATTTCCCTGAGCATCCAGTATGTTTGCCTCCGCGCCATAGCGCAGGGCAACGCCGAAGCGGCTTCGCTCGCATAAAAAGAGACTGCGGAAATAGGAGAGGCCGGCGCTCCCTGCGCTGGCAGGTCCATGGTCGCTGATCCCCAGAATTTCCATGCTGCGTTTAGCCGCTTCTCTGGCCAGATCGGTAATGCTGTCCTTCGTGCCATGCCCGCTGGCGCAGGTGTGGGTGTGGAGGTCTATTTTCTGATATGATTTTTCTGTGATATTCGTAGTGCTTGTAATGTTGTCCATCTTTCACTTATCTTCCTTGCGTCAGCATAAAGGGTTTCGGCTATATCCTTTACATTTAGCGGTTTGTCAGCGGTTCGACACAGCCGCTTCTTTATAAACCAGTATGCGATGAAAACGCGATAAAGTCAAGGCCTGCGTTAAATAACCTTTCAGGGAAGAAAACAGCTGTTATACTTGTAACGGTGAAGAGACGGCTGAATTTGTCCCATTCACTTTATAGGCATGTATGTATCAAGGTATTCCAATATTTTTCGCGTATATTCCCCATACACTTTGTTGTCATTTTGTAAGCCGTGGCCTGAATGCTCACACAAATAATAATCATGGGGAACCTGATTGTCCTCAAGCGCTTTCAGAAGTCTCTGGGAGCCCTCGTAGGGCTGGACTTTGTCATATTTTCCATATGCTAAGAGGGTGGGAGGGCTGTTTTTGCTTACCCAAAGCAGAGCGGAAATATCTTTTATCTCCTCGTCATATTCGGGCGTGCCAAAGTCTGACAGGAGTTCTTTGCCGGCCATTGTTCCAAACATTATCCTTGCGGCAGCGTCGCTTTCCTCACTTCCAATGTCAAACCCGTAGCATTTCCAGTCCTCAGGATAAAAAGAGGATGGGCCTACCGCACCAAAGACCATTTTTATAGGCACGGGCGAAGTCTCTGCATCGCGATAGGCATACAGCAGGGCGAGACAGCAGCCGGCCGAACCGCCTGCAATCGCCATTTCGTCGATAGGATACCCTAATTTTGTCGCTTCCGCAATTACATAAGGTATACTTTCCTTGATTTCTATGGATTGGGTGTATACGTTTGCATCAGGATTGTCATTACTTGCCAATGTATAATTAATGCCTGCTGTCACATATCCTTTAGAGCAGAGCCACTGCAGCATCTCGGCATCGCCGGATTTATCTCCGCTTGTGAACCCGCCTGCGTGGAGATATACGACCAAGCCGTAACTGCTTCTGGAATCATCAGCCGGAACATAAATGTCAAATTGATTGGCTTCGCCTTCGCCGTAGGCGATATCGGTATATGCTTTGCCCACTGAATCATTCCAATTGACCTTGAATTCGCCGCCGAATGGGTCATGTTTCATTTTGAATGCGATGGATCCGCCAAAAGCCGCAATAAATGCAAAAATATAGATAAATGCCCACATAATTCTGCCTTTCTTTTCCGTTTTGTTCTGTTTTCTCATAGAAAGTTACCTCCGAACAAGGTGCCGCCCAGCAAAAGATTCATCACAGCACGAAAGACGAGCCGTCCCAAAACCGCTGCCATGGCGATAACGATGATTAAGATAAGAATGCGTTTTTGTATGAGTGTCATAAGATTTCCTTTCTGTACACTTTATTTTAATGCAGGAAACAGAGTGTACCGTGGTATTTGAAAATACATTTGTATTGTGGATATAATTGTATCAGCGGTTGCTGAAATGTCAATACAAGGAGTGAAAATGAGACAAAACAAGGAAACTGTATCATCGGTGAATTGTTGCTAAATACTTATTTCAATTGTAAAGCGCGTCATTTTGGATTAACTGTCCAATGACAAGAGGTGTACTGTTTGCTATAATGAAGGAAATATTACAATAGGTTGAGGATGCAGGAAAATTTGGGGTAAGGAGGTAGAAGTATGGACGGAAGCAGGTGGACAAGGGGCGCGATGGATATGGCTGTTCCGTATGACACTTATCTGGGGATAGACTTGGCCGGAACGGGCAGGTATCTGGAAGAGCTGATTGGCAAGAGCGGATTTTCCGTGAAGGGTATACAAAATATACTGCATCTGTCTTGTCCCCAGCCGATTTACCGCTGGATGAGAGGACAGACACTGCCCACCGTAGAGCACTTGTACGTTTTGGCAAAACTCTTTTCTATGCATATGGAGGAATTGCTGGTTCATGAGAGGGGAAATGGGGAGGAGATTTGCTTTTTTGAAGTAGCTTTTTGCAGTGAGCGGATTGACGCGTACCGGAGGCAGATATCTTGTGCAGCATAGGGACATTTTCGCCAACGTGAAAATTGCCCCTGACCCGCCGCCCTTGTATTCTTGCTTTGGGCTGGGCGGTATGGAGGGGCAATTTGTCGGGCTGCGTTTTGTTTTTTGCCGGCGAAAAGCTATGTAAGATTTACAGCCAGTTCACAGATATAGGTATATGCTTTTGTGTCATGAGCCTTCATACGATCAATCTGTCCGGCAAACAAGCGGCGGTTTTCGGCCTTTGCCAGCTGGCATATCTGAGATTCCCCCCGTTCCCATCCCCCTAGAATCGGAATCATTTCCTTCCATAGGATGGATGTGACGTTCTCGAATTCTTGAGCGGCGAGATTCAGTTTTTCTGCATGGGAGGGGTACTGCGCCGCTAGTCTGTGAAGGTACTTTGCGGCATGGAAGCGACCGTCCGAGAGGCAGTCCATGGCATCGCCATGACACATCATCCGCTCTACCAGTATGGGGAAGACGGCATCAGAGGGAAAATCTTCATCGCGTAAAAGCGCATTTTTCCATGCATCGTAGGCCAGAAGTCCCTTGGCGTAGGTACCGCATAGACGGCCTTCCAATGCATCGGCCGCGTTCAACAATGCCTCCTTGGGAGTAAAAGCAGGGAGAGATTCTGAGCCTATGGCAAATAAGGCCTTCGTTTCCGGGTTTTCCCACCAGCTTTTTGTTGCAAAATATCCGTTTTTTTCAAAATGCAGACTTGTCTGGGATTCCGGATAGTCCTGAAACACGTTCCAGCCCATTAGTTCCAGCCCGCTGTCACGATAGCCGGTGATAATACAGGCCTCAGGGGGACCGATGATGCCCAATGCGATCACCGGATTCCCGTTGTCAATTTCTTTTAAACAAAAGTCTATAAAATCTTTTTTCTTTGTTTCAGGCCTGCGCTCCAACATTTTCATGCCCCGCTCCATAGAGCGCATGCCTTGACGGAATACTCTTTCCAAATTGTCATAGGTCAGCGCTGCGTCCACATTGCCGCCGTTCCAGCAGGAAGTGTCCCAGACCAGACGGAATGCCGCACCGCTTTCTGCCATGGCGCGGGTGTAATCCGTAGGGATGCCGAGATAATTTGCACAAGAGCGGATGCACATGGGGAAAGGCGTACATCCCTCCGGTCCGTAAGCTATTTTTGGTACTCCGTAAAGAATTGCTGTATTCAGATTTTCCATTTTTTTCTCCTTTTCAAAGTGTCTTGTCAGCTGCCGGTAAATGCAGAGGCGTCCGTTTGGCCTTCAATCCCTTTTTGTCTCTGAGGAAGCGCCGCGCCGAACACCCCTGCACAAAGCCGGATTCGGGGAAGAGAGGGAGCCTCGGAGCGAAATTGGGATGGGGTATAGCCAGTATGCCTTCGGAATGCGCGGGAAAAAACGGTTCGGCCGGAATAGCCGTAAAGGACGGCTATATCGATAACTTTTTTGTCCGTACATAGGAGCTCTTGCGCCGCATTGGCGATTTTTCGCTCCTGCATGTAGCAGGACAGTGATTTCCCGGTATATTTGCGGAACACGTCTCGGATATGGGCCAGAGAGAAACCGGTCTGCCGGGCGAGATCTTCCAGATGTATTTCTTCCTGCACCCGGGTTTCCACGAAGGTGCAGATTGACCAGATCAAAATATAATGATTCATTTTACATTTACCTCAGGGCGCATTACTTTGAAGCAGTTTCAGTATAGCATATAGGGATCTTTTGTGCGCAACGTTTTTGAGGAAAATATGTCATAAAATCGGCTAAGAAATCTTCTTGGAAGTTCTTGCCATATTTCTTGTAAACAAATATAATTATATCAGTTTTCAAAATCAAAGAACCGGATCGATACCAAACGAACTTCAAATGAGACGGGAGGAAAAAGAAGAGCTTGACTTTAGGAGGAACGCATCATGGGAAAATGTAAAATATTGTTTTTTGATTTAGATGGCACTTTATTAAGAAATGATAAAACCTTATCTGAACATACTCTGAAAATATTATCTAAATGTAAAGAATGTGGGTATTTAATTGGTATTTCAACATCAAGGGGTGAACAAAACTGTTTGAGCTTTTTAAGAGAAATGAAGCCGGATATTCTTATTTCCAGCGGTGGGGCATTGGTACGGGTAAACGAAAAAATTATCTGTTCTTCTTGTTTTTCTGTAATAGAGACAAAAGACTTTATTGAATCAGCAAGAAAAATATGTGGTTTGGATTGTGGAATTACGGTCGACACATTGGATGCACATTACTGGAATTATAAAACCGATCCCAAGGAGCAGTATAAAAGCTGGGGAGACAGCATATATACGGACTTTACAGACTTTAAGCGCGAAGCTTTGAAGATATGTGTTGAGATACCTGATCCCGGCTTGGCACAGAAGTTACGTGAACATTTTTCAGAACTAGACAGTCAGCGGTTTTCAGATGGCGATTGGTATAAGTTTACAAAAAGCGGGATTACAAAGGAAAAGGCAATATTAGCAGTATGTGAAGCATGCCATGCAGCTGTATCAGAAACCGTTGCTTTTGGAGATGATTTTGCAGACATAGGTATGTTGGAGATATGCGGCATTGGTGTAGCGATGGGAAATGCAATACAAGAGGTCAAAGATATTGCGGATGATATTGCACTTTCAAATGAGGAGGATGGTGTAGCCGCCTATTTGGAAAAATGGATCGTTTGAGGTATTTAGGAAAATGGCACAGATTCATTTTGGTATGGTACAATCGGACAGAATACCGTGATTTGTATGAGGAGGAAAGTGAAATGCCCAGCTTATATGACCGTGCAGACATTTACGACTTAATTGAAACAGATGACAGATTTGATACCTATAGGCAGCACTGGAAATGCATTCTGCAGGATGTGGATATACATTCCCTATTGGATGTGAGCATTGGCTCAGGAAATGTCACATTGCCCTTGGCGGAATTGGGGGTGGAGCTGTGCGGCTCAGATCTGAGCAAAGCCATGCTGGATAACTGCCGCAAAAAAGCAGATCGTTTGGGATACGCCGTCAAGCTGCAGCAGAGCGATTTCCGGGATCTGCGGTGCTGGCAGGATAAAAAGTTCGACTGCGTGGCCAGTACGGGCAATTCTCTGGCCCATGTAACCAACAGCGAGGTGCTGGATGCACTGGCGCAAATGGATTCTCTGGTAGCGGAGGGCGGATATCTCTATATCGACACCCGCAACTGGGATCGTATTCTTCAGGAACGGCAGCGTTTCTATCTTTACAACCCGTTTTTTGATGGTGAAACTCGAGTAAACCTGATGCAGGTGTGGGATTATCTCGGTGATGGTTCCATGATATTCAATCTGCTATACACATTTGAGAAGAATAATAGGATATTTCAAAAGGAAATATTTGAAGAGCATTATTACCCGCTTTCTCGGAAGCTTTTGCTAAGTGGGCTGGCTGAACTTGGCTATCAGGAGGTGCGGCAATTCTGCTTCCCTGCTTGCTTTGCGTGGAAGGCAGAAGATGCTGAATGGTACTGTGTTTTGGCAAAGAAGTAAGAAAGGACAAAAGGTTGGTAGGGTGAAGCGATGGCTCAATGGACTTCCCTATGAATGCGGACCGGAAATATTGATTTTCAGATCCCCATAAATGCATGCCGGAACCATATCATCAAAAAAATACTGCTTGGCTTTTTTCAGACTCAGAATCATAAATAATGACAGCTTGTTCTATGGGGTCGCAATCTCGGATTTGCGGCCTTAAAATAAAAATGGAAGCAAAGGGGCTCGAACCCTTGGCCTCCCGCTAGTCAGGCGAGCGCTCATCCCAGCTGAGCTATGCTTCCATGCCAATACTATATCACATATGGAGGAAAAAGGGAAGAGGGAAATTTAGTTTAGAGAAAAGAAAAATATTTTAGTAGTTTGATTTATCCGTTGAAAATCTCTGTATGCATGGTATAATAATCAAGGGAAGGTTTCTTGGATGTTTAGATAAAACTATAATAATTTACCTAATCAATATAATTGGTTGGGCTTGCTTGTTTTATCCGATAACATAGGGAGGCAGAGCATATGTTATATCGGTGTTGAGGCTGTGTGGTTCTTGGAGATGCGAAGACAAAGGTTTTAGTTGGAGAATAGAGGGCAGGCTAAGAAAAGAGAAGGAAAGAAATAGGGAAGGAACGGGATGGGGGAAGGGAAAAGGGGTATATGAAGAGACGGGGATTAGCCGGTATGGTGGTGGCAGTGGGATTTCTGACGGCCTGCGGGGCACATTTGGAGGATGGCCTGAGAGGCGGACAGAGTGATAATGTGATAGAGAGTGAGAAAGGGGAGGTCGGTAATTCCTTGGAGGCGGATGATGAGACGAATAGCGGGAATCAACTGGCGGAGGGAGACGTACTGCCGGAATATCTGCGGGGGGTGGATCTGACCGGAGGAGAGCCGGTGAATCATGAGTTTGCGGAGGTGACGGTGCATGATCCTTCCGTGATCAAGGTAGAGGACACATGGTATGTGTTTGGATCTCATCTGGCAGCGGCAAAGACGGATGATCTGATGAACTGGACATTGATTGACTCAGGTGTAAGGAAGGGAAATTCCATCATTCAGGATGCGAAGGTTCAGATGCAGGAGGCCTTTGACTGGGCGGAGACGGACACCTTCTGGGCGCCGGACGTGGTTCGGCTGGCCGACGGCAGATTCTATATGTATTATTGCAATTGCGAGGGAAGTTCGCCCCGCTCTGCGCTGGGGATAGCGGTGGCGGACGATGTGGAAGGCCCTTATGAGGATCTGGGAATCATCTTAAAGTCCGGGCAGAGCGCGGGTACGCCGGATGAGGAAGGCGGTGCCTATGATGCCAGAGTGGAGCCCAATGTGGTGGATCCATGCGTATTTTTTGACGAGTCCGGAAGGCTGTGGATGATGTACGGCTCTTATTCCGGAGGGATATACATATTGGAACTGGATACAGAGACAGGATTTCCCATGGAAAAGGGTTATGGCAAGAAACTTCTGGGAGGCAACCACTTGAGGATCGAAGCATCCTATGTGATCTATAGCCCTGAGACAGAATATTATTATATGTTCCTTTCTTTTGGCGGATTGACGGCAGATGGCGGCTATAATATTCGGGTGTGCAGGTCAAAGAACCCTGACGGCCCCTATTTCGATGCCCAAGGGCAGGACATGATCGAATGCAGGGGAAGGGCAGGAAGCTTTTTTGACGATTCCAAAGCGCAGGAGTACGGAGTAAAGCTCATGGGGGGATTTTCTTTTTCCTGCGCAGAGGGGGAGAACGGGCAAAGCAGAAGCGGCTATGTCTCGCCGGGACACAACAGTGTCTGGCATGACAGAGAAACGGGAGAATATTTTCTCATTTTCCATACCAGATTCGAGGGAAAAGGCGAGATGCATCAGGTCAGGGTACATCAGATGTTTATGAATGAAGATGGATGGCCGGTAGTGTCTCCTTATCGTTACGCTGGGGAGAAGCTGGGGCCGGTTGATGAATCCGCCATTCCGGGGGTTTACAAACTTATCAATCATATGCATGATATCTCCGCCGAAGTCAAGAATTCTGAGGACATCGTGTTAAAGGAGGACCGCACCATTGGCGGGAGTCATGAGGGAACATGGGAGCTGAAGGACGATCATAGAGCAGTGATTGTTTTGGACGGCGTGGAGTACAAAGGTGAATGGGTATTGGAATGGGATCAATTCGGCTGCAAGAATGTCCTGACATTTACGGCGCTGTCCGAAGAGGGGTGTGCCGTCTGGGGCAGCGGCTATAGGGCGCAGTGATAAAATAGGGTCCTTGAAACGAAGAGACGGAACTGGAAAACAGTCTCGGAGAGGAAAGGACCCGGAAGGGTTTACGGGAGCATGTAATGGGGCCCGGAAACCCTTCCCGGAGAAGGGTCCATGAAACGAAGAGACGGAACTGGAATAGGAGAAAACTTATGAATGATGTGAAATGGAATCAACCTTGGATTCTGCAGCGGGCGGATCCATACGTATATAGACATACGGATGGCAGTTATTATTTTACTGCGTCCGTGCCTGCCTATGATAGGATCGTGCTGCGCCATTCTGATACTTTGGAGGGACTTGCCCGTGCAGAAGAGGTAACGGTATGGAAAAAGCATGACAAGGGGCCGATGGGCGCCCATATTTGGGCCCCGGAGCTGCACCGTATGGACGGGAAGTGGTATCTCTATTTCGCCGGGGGAGATGCGGAGAACAAGTGGAATATCAGGCCATATGTGCTGGAGTGCATAGAGGATGATCCTCTTCTGGGGACATGGGAGGAGAAAGGGAAGATGCAGGCTGCAGAGGAGGACGAGTTTTCTTTCCGAAATTTTTCTCTGGACGGCACTGTGTTTGAGAGCGGAGGAAGGCGGTATTACGTCTGGGCGGAAAAGGTGGGAGTGGGCAGACAGATTTCCAACCTTTATATCGGCGAGATGGAGACGCCTTGGAAACTGAAGACGGTTCAGGTTCTGCTGACCACTCCGGACTATGACTGGGAAAGAGTAGGTTTCTGGGTCAACGAAGGACCGGCTGTAATTAAAAGGGACGGCAGGATCTTTTTGACTTATTCCGCCAGTGATACGGGAGTGGCCTACTGTATGGGGATGTTGACTGTGGAGGAAAAAGAAGATCTTTTGGATCCTCAGGCGTGGAAGAAGGAGCGCCGCCCGGTGCTGGCCAGCGATGCGGGAAGGGGGATCTTCGGCCCGGGACATAATTCCTTTACCAAAGATGAGAAGGGCAATGATGTAATGGTATATCATGCCAGAACAGAGAAGGAGATACAAGGGGATCCCTTGTATAATCCCAACCGCCATGCCATGTTGATGCGGATAGGCTGGGATCAGGAAGGCAGGCCGCTTTTTTCCTTTGATAATGCCGGATGCTTTTCATAGCAGGCTCCGGCGTGGGAAGGGCATGGCAGGGGGAGAGGGGCGGAATGATATATATTAAAAATCTGGAGGACGGGGTAGAGCTATTCAAGGCGCTGGGGTCGGAGCTCCGGGTGAACATTATTCGCTTATTGCTGAAGAACCGGGAGATGAGCATGAATGAAATTGCAGCCAGTCTTCATGTCACCAACGGCGCGCTTACCAGCCACATCAAGAAGATGGAGGATGTGGGGCTGATTCAGGTGAGGGGCGATCTGACGGGACATGGAAACCAGAAAGTCTGCCGTCTATTGCAGGAGCGGCTATTGGTGGATATCGTGCCCGGACAGCAGAACGGGAATTCGGATTTTTATGAGGCGGAGATTCCCGTGGGACATTACGGCGATTACAGCGTATGTCCCACCTGCGGCATTGCCACTGCCATGAAGCTGGTGGGGGAAGTGGATGATCCCAGATACTTTGCCCATCCGGACAGAATCCATGCGGGAATCCTCTGGTTCGCCAAAGGATATGTGGAGTATATGATCCCCAATGTGCTGCCTGCTGCCCAGAAGATTGACGAGATCAGCTTTTCTATGGAGATTTCCAGTGAGGCGCCGGGTGTGAACAATGATTGGCCGTCAGACATCTCCTTTTTTCTGAACGATGTCTGTCTGGGATATTGGACTTCGCCGGGGGACTTCGGGGATGTGAGAGGGATTTTCACGCCGGAGTGGTGGTTCTCCAGCTGGAATCAGTATGGGTTGCTGAAGATGCTAGTGGTCAATGAGAAGGGAACTTTTATGGACGGGCTCAAGATATCGGATGTGACGCTGGACGGGCTTCACCTTGACTATAGAAGCTCCATACGTTTTAGAATGGAAGTTCGGGAAGACGGGGGCCGGGCAGGCGGGCTTACCTTATTCGGAGACGGCTTTGGCAACTATGGGCAGGGAATCAAGGTGCGGATACGTTACAGCCCTATGGAAGGAACCGGGCTTCGAGAACGTTGACAAATCTTATGAAATGCCATACCATAGATTTGAATCAGACTTAATGAAAAAGATCCGAAATGAATGTTATCTTAGGAAAGGAGGGGGATAAACCTATGAAGAATTATAAGTTTTGGTTCGCCACGGGTTCTCAGGATCTGTATGGTGACGAATGTCTTGCCAAGGTGGCGGAGCATTCCAGAATCATGGTGGAGGAGATCAATAAGACCGGTCTGCTTCCTTATGAGCTGGTGTGGAAGCCAACCTTGCTCACCAACGAGATGATCAGAGGGCTGTTCAACGAGGCGAACATGGACGGGGAATGTGCGGGGGTCATTACATGGATGCACACCTTTTCCCCTGCAAAGTCTTGGATTCTGGGACTGCAGGAGTACCGCAAGCCGCTGTGTCATTTTCATACCCAGTTCAATCTGGAGATTCCCTATGATACCATCGACATGGATTTCATGAATGAGAACCAGTCTGCCCACGGGGATAGGGAGTATGGCCATATTGTCACCCGCATGGGACTTGAGCGGAAGGTGATCATGGGCCATTGGAGCGACGAAAAAACTCTGGGCCGCATTGCGGGGTGGATGCGCACCGCGGTGGGTATCATGGAATCCAGTCATATCCGGGTGGTCAGGGTGGCGGACAACATGAGGAATGTGGCCGTGACCGAGGGGGACAAGGTGGAGGCCCAGATGAAGTTTGGCTGGGAGATCGACGCTTACCCCATCAATGAGATTGCAGAGTATGTGGAGGATGTGGGCCGGGGGGATATAGACGCTCTGGTGGAGGAGTATTATTCCAAGTATCAGATTCTGGATGAAAACAGAGACGGGGCGGAGTTTCGGCGGCATGTGGAGGTACAGGCGGGCATAGAACTGGGCTTCGAGAGATTTCTGAAGGAAAAGAATTATCATGCCATTGTCACCCATTTCGGGGATTTGGGATCCCTGAAGCAGCTGCCCGGCCTTGCCATCCAGAGGCTGATGGAAAAGGGCTATGGATTCGGCGCAGAGGGAGACTGGAAAACTGCGGCAATGGTACGTCTGATGAAGCTTATGACGGAAGGGGCAAAGGATGCTAAGGGCACATCGTTTCTGGAGGACTATACATACAACCTGACACCCGGCAAAGAGGGTATTTTGCAGGCCCATATGCTGGAGGTATGTCCTACCATAGCGGAGGGCCCCATCGGTATCAAGGTGTGTCCTCTTTCCATGGGGAACAGAGAGGATCCCGCAAGGCTGGTGTTCTCCTCCAAGGAAGGCAGCGGCATTGCCACGTCCTTGGTGGATCTGGGAACCCGTTTCCGCCTGATCATCAACGAGGTGGACTGCAAGAAGGTGGAGAAGCCTATGCCCAAGCTGCCCGTGGCGAACTGCTTCTGGACGCCCAGACCGAGCCTATCCGTTGGGGCAGAGAGCTGGATTCTGGCCGGAGGCGCGCATCATACCGCATTCTCCTATGACCTGACCACGGAGCAGATGGTGGATTGGGCGGATGCAATGGGAATCGAGGCCGTAGTTATCGACGCAGACACCACCATTCGGAGCCTGAAGAATGAGATGCGGTGGAACGCGGCGGCCTATCGCTGAGGAAATGCCATCAAGGTACTTTGGCGGCAGAAAAAGGTATTTTAGTGCCATGAAAGAAGTGTCAAGGCAAAAAAATGACATGAATAATGCTATGAAAGAAGCATCAAAACATTAATCTTTCATGAAAAAGATAAAAAACAAAGCCGTACCATATATTATACGGCGGAATGAGAGGAAAAATGGAGATTTTAGAGCTGAAACAGCATGCAAATGATGTCCGGAAGGGCATCTTGGCGGCAGTTCACGGAGCCAAGGCCGGACATCCCGGCGGATCCTTGTCCGCAGCGGATATTTTTACCTATCTGTATTTTGAGGAGATGAACATTGACCCCAAGAATCCTAAGATGGAGGATCGGGACCGTTTTGTGCTGTCCAAGGGCCACACGGCTCCCGGCCTATATTCCGCATTGGCCAACAGAGGGTATTTTCCGGTGGAGGATCTGCCCACTCTGCGCCATCTGGGATCTTATCTGCAGGGGCATCCCTGCCTGCAGCATGTGCCGGGGGTGGATATGTCCTCCGGTTCCCTTGGTCAGGGGATTTCTGCGGCGGTGGGCATGGCCATGGGAGCCAGACTGTCGGGTAAGGATTTTCGGGTTTATACATTGTTGGGAGACGGCGAGATAGAGGAGGGTCAGGTCTGGGAGGCCGCCATGTTTGCCGGCCATAGAAAGCTTGACAATCTGGTGGTGATTGTTGACAACAATGGTCTGCAGATCGACGGACCCATTGACAATGTATGTTCTCCAAATCCCATTGACAAGAAGTTTGAGGCCTTTAATTTCCATGTGATCAATCTGGAGGACGGCAATGACATGGAGCAGATTCGCGCAGCCTTTGCGGAGGCTCGGAGTACCAAGGGAAAGCCCACGGCTATCGTTGCCCATACCTTGAAGGGCAAGGGCGTCTCCTTTATGGAGGGAAGCGTGGACTGGCACGGAAAGGCCCCCAACGATGCGGAATATGAGATTGCGGTGGCCGACTTGGAGAAGCTGGACGCACAGTTGAGAGGGTCGGACAAGGCGGCTCCGGAAAGGAACGGTGAAGCATAATGTCGGATGTGAAAAAGGATGCAGTGAAGAAGGTGGCTACCAGAGAGGCCTATGGAAATGCTCTGGCGGAGTTTGGGGAGGCCTATCCGGACATGGTAGTTCTGGACGCGGATCTGGCGGCGGCCACCAAGACCGGCGTGTTCAAAAAGAAATTTCCGGAGAGACATATTGACTGCGGTATTGCGGAGGCCAATATGATGGGCATCGCGGCGGGACTGTCCCTGACTGGGAAGATTCCGGTGGCCAGCACCTTCGCCATGTTTGCGGCGGGCCGGGCCTTTGAGCAGGTGAGGAATTCCATCGGATATCCCCATCTGAACGTGAAGATCGGCGCTACACATGCAGGCATCACGGTGGGGGAGGACGGCGCATCCCACCAGTGCAACGAGGATATCGCTTTGATGAGAACCATTCCCGGAATGACCATACTGAACCCTTCTGATGCGGTTGAGGCCAGAGCCTGCGTGAAAGCGGCGCTGGATTATGAAGGCCCGGTGTACATGCGCTTTGGCCGTGCGGCGGTGCCGGTGATCAATGACAGAGAAGATTATAAGTTTGAGATCGGAAAGGGCCAGGTTTTGCGGGAGGGCAGCGACGTGACCATTGTGGCCACGGGCATCTTGGTGAATTCCGCGCTGGAGGCGGCGGAAAAGCTGGCTGCAGAGGGCGTCAGCGCAGAGGTGATCAATATCTGCACCATTAAGCCTCTGGACAAGGAGCTGATTGCCGCCAGCGCAAGGAAAACCGGAAAGGTCGTAACGGCGGAGGAGCATTCCGTTATCGGAGGCTTGGGCGGCGCGGTCTGCGAGGCTCTTGCGGAAACTTGCCCCGTTCCCGTGTGCAGGATCGGCATCGAGGACGTGTTCGGTGAGTCGGGTTCTGCAGGGGCCCTGCTGGTGAAATACGGTCTGGACGGAGAGGGCGTCTACGGAAAGGTTAAGGCTTTTCTGGGCTAAAATATGGATTCTTCAACCGGCGTGGCTTATGCCACGCCGGTTGTGCCTTGTTGGGGAGATGCATGTACATGTATAAAATAATGATAATCGAAGATGACCCTTCTACCAGAGAGGAGCTTTTGCTTTTACTGGAAAACGAGGGGTATAATCCGGAGGCAGTGGCGGATTTTGAGGATGTTCCTGAGCAGGCCGTCCGGTTTGCCCCGGACTTGATCCTATTGGACATCGGGCTGCCCGGACGGGACGGCTTTTCCTTATGTGCGGCTTTGCGGAAATCCGTCAAGGCTTCCATTATCTTTGTTACCAGCAGGGATTCGGGGCTGGACGAGGTGCGGGCTCTAAGTCTGGGGGGAGACGACTATATTACAAAGCCCTACAGTGTGCCGGTTCTCCTTGCAAGAATCAAGGCGGTTCTTCGCCGGGGCGGCGGTCTGGAGCAGCAGGAGACACTGGAGGCAGCAGGCATACGGCTGAACCTAACAAGAGGAACTGTGTCCGCAGGGGACAAAACTGCTCTTTTGACCCGCAATGAGCTGCAGATTCTGGCCTGCCTCATGGGACATGCGGGAGAGATCGTCTCCCGGGCGGATCTGATAGAGGCACTCTGGGACAGTCGGATATATATTGACGACAATACGCTTACCGTCAATATGACGAGACTGCGGGGAAAGCTGGCGGAACTGGGACAGCCTGATTTGATTGCCACCCGACGGGGAATGGGGTATCAATTATGACACTGAGAGAATTTTTGGCCGACGGTCTTGAAAGAATCATGGCATGGCTGATCTGCATTGTGCTTTCGGCAATGTTTTTGGCTGCCACAGGGACTCAGACGGGTGTGATTCTGATTCTTTTCATTGTATTGCTCTTGGCATTTGGGATCATGGAGCTGGTTTGTTTTGTCCGTCAGCGGATCCGTCTTAGGGAGCTGGAGGCCATTATGGATCAGCTGGATCAGAAATATCTTTTTGCGGAATGTGTGCCCGGAGCCAAAACGCTGTACGAGAGACGGCTCTTTGAATTGATGCATCGGGCGGGACGTGCCATGATCGGGGCGGTCTCCGACGCGCAGGCAGCCCAGAGGGAGTACCGGGAGTACGTGGAGGGCTGGGTACATGAGATCAAGACCCCCATTACGGCGGCGGGGCTGATCTGCCGGAATGCGGACAATGAGACTAGGCGCAGGTTTATGCAGGAGCTGGGACAGATTGAGGCCTATGTGGAGCGCACCTTATTCTATGCACGGGCGGAGAGCCCGGAAAAGGATTTCGTCATCCGGCAGGTACAGCTTTCGGAGCTTGCGGCCGAAGCCATAGACCGACACCGTGCCCTGCTGATGCAAAGCGGCGTCAGGGTGGAGACACTGGGGCTGGAGAGATGGGTTTTTACGGACGATAAATGGGCGGTGTTCATTCTGGGTCAGTTGCTGCAGAATGCCGCCAGATACCGAAAGAGGGATCCGGTGGTCACGCTGCGGGCCGATCTGGTGGAAAAGCAGGTGCATTTGACGGTGGAGGATAACGGAATAGGCATACCGGCCCATGAGCTGTCCCGGGTCTTCGACAGAGGCTTTACGGGCAGCAACGGCCGCAGCCGGGGCGGATCCACCGGTATGGGACTGTATCTGTGCAGGAGGCTGGCGGACAGTCTGGGACTGGGCCTTTGGCTTATATCCGAAGAGGGAGAGGGTACGGCGGTGACGCTGGTGTTTCCCGCAAAGGAAAAGCTTACAGAATCGTAAGGATAATCAATGGCAATTCGATACAACCGTCTCCGGCTTTGCCGTAATATGTATCTATCGAAAAAAAGGAGGCGGTTATATGCTGCGGGTTAAGAACATCGAAAAATATTATGGCAGTAAGAACAATGTGACGAAGGCTCTGGACCGTGTCAGCTTCGACGTGGCGGACGGGGAGTTCATCGCCATCATGGGGGCTTCGGGCAGCGGCAAGACCACATTGCTCAACTGTATTTCCACCATTGACAGAGTGAGCGCGGGGGATATTCTGCTGGACGGCGAGAGCATTGCGGACATTCCCTCAGGCCGGCTGGCCCGATTTCGCAGGGAGCGGCTGGGCTTTGTGTTTCAGGACTTCAATCTGTTGGATACTCTCACGGTGGAGGAGAACATCGGCCTCGCATTGGCTTTGAATCATGAGGATCCGGAGGAGGTGTCCCGAAAGGTAGGGGAGATGGCCGGGAGGCTGGAAATTGAAGACATCCTTGGAAAGTTCCCCTATCAGGTGTCAGGGGGGCAGAAGCAGCGCGCGGCGGTGGCCAGAGCCATGGTGGCGGGCCAGTCTTTGCTGCTGGCAGACGAGCCGACAGGAGCGCTGGACTCACGGGCATCCAAGAATCTGCTGGAAATCATGACCCGGATGAATCAGTCTGCCGGAGCTACCATTTTGATGGTGACCCATGACGCCTACAGCGCCAGCTATGCCGGGCGGGTACTGTTTTTAAAAGATGGACGTATTTTCAACGAGCTGCTGCGGGGAGACAGGGGCCGGGGAATTTTTTATCATGAGATTTTGGATGTGTTGGCGGCGATGGGGGGTGATGTCAGTGACGTTATCTAAGCTTTCTCTGCGAAATGCCAGACGACAGGCCAGAGATTATCTGGTATATTTTGGGGCCATGGTCATGGCTGCGGCTTTGCTCTATTCCTTCAACGGCCTGATGTTCTCAGAAGAGATTCTGACTCTGTCCAAATCCATGAACCAGATGCCGTTGCTGATTGTGATGGTCAGCATCGTGGTGGTGTGCGTCTTTGGATGGCTGGTGTCTTATTCTACCGGCTTTATTCTGGCCCGCCGAAGCAGAGAGCTGGGAACCTATCTTTTGATCGGTCTGGAGAATAGACAAGTGGCAAGACTGTTTTTTCAGGAGAATCTGGTGGTGGGCGGCTGTGCTTTGGCGCTGGGGCTTTTGCTTGGCAGCCTGCTGTTTCAGGCCATGCGGGCCATGGTGTTTGCATTGTTCGGTCAGGCCTATCATTTTTCCATTGCCTTTTCTCTTTCGGCGGCAGGACTGACGGCAGTTTATTTTGTTCTAATCTATTTGCTTGCTCTGGGAAGGAGCCGCCGGCGCATCCGGAAGACACAGATCTGCGATCTGATCTATTTCGACAAGCGAAACGAGGGCGCGCTTATTGGCAGCGGCAAGAAGCGCAGGGGGCTTTTTGCAGTCTCCATGGTATTTGGCATAGTGGGAGCCTTACTTATGATGGCGGGAGACCTGACTTTGGGCATGGTGGGAGCAGGATGTCTCATCGCCTTTCTCTACGGCTTCTTTCTGAGCTTCGCATCCGCCGTCCCGGCATTTTTTGACAAGTGTCCGGCGAGAAAGTACAAGGGGCAGAGACTGCTGGTGTTCCGAACGCTTACTGCGAAGCTGGCCACCATGGGAGTGCTGATGGCTACCATGTCCATGATCTTTACCGCAACGCTGGTCTCCGAGGGAATGGGGCTTGTGTTCCGGGGGATTTTCGTGGGCCGTGGGGCGGAAAAGGCATGCTTCGACCTCTACATCGGAACGGGGGGTAAGGAGGAGATTCATAGGGAATATCTGGACTATATTGATGCAAATATTTCCGTTGTTCAGTGTCGGCAATACAGCGTCTATGAGAGCGGAGAGGCCCGGCTCATTGACTATGTGAAGGAGAGGGAGACCTATAACGATTACGGCTATAGGGGGGATCCTATTATTGGCTACAGCGATTATGCCGCCCTCCGGGTTCTGGCGGGCTACGAGACGGTAGAACCAATTAAAGACAAGTATATCATTCACTGCATGTCTTATCTGGAGGGTGCGCTCAAAGGGTATGACGAGGATTTGGTTCTGGGCGGAGTCGCCTTGTCTTTTGGCGGCGTTCATACCGAACATTTCCTGCAGCGATATGGGGAGGGCAACGGCTATGGTTTTATTCTGGTGGTTCCCGATGAGGTGGCGATGGCCTGCGCCGTCCATCACAGCGCCTATGCGGCCAAGACTTCTGAACCGGTGAGCGAGGGACAGTACTACGATATATGCGCGATTCGGGAGGAGGTGGAGAGCAGATCCGGAGAATATGATGCCGTTTATTCCAAAACTGCCGAGGAGGCGGAGGCGGCCTCTGGAACCGCCACAGCGGTTTTTCCTCTGTATTTTCTGGCGCTTGCGCTAACCATGACTGCCGCTACCATTCTTACCATTCAGCAGCTTGCGGAATCTGGCCGCTACAAGCGCCAATTCGACCTGCTTCATAGGCTGGGCATGGACGTTGGGGAGATGAAAAAGGCTTTGGGGCTTCAGTCTGCAATCTACTATGCCATGCCGGCCATTCCTTCGCTTCTGATGGGCGTGCCTATCTTGCTGAATCTGGCCAAGATGCCGGAGCCGGGGATCATGGTGGGCTGGAGCAGTCCTGCAGCCGTGGTAGGGATTGCCGTAGGGATGTTCTTCCTGATCTACGGAATCTACATTCTGCTGGCCTATATCAGTCTTAGGAGGAATGTGCTGCCCGAGGAGTAGGAGCTGTCTTGGGTTCCAAAGACCACAACAAACCAAATGGGAAAGCAACAACAAACCAAATAAACCCACAAAAAAGAAATAAAATATGCGTTAGATTCATTGACATTTGGGACGGCGGGGCATATACTGAAAGATAGTAGGTTTACTTGAGCCGAGAGGTTTTTCTTATTTTGAAAAGCTGCAAAAATGCGGAAGGTGGAGAGAGCAGATGGCAAAATATTACACGCAGGAGATACCCAAGTCAGACAGAATCCCCAAGCTGGTGGCACATTTGTACGCCAAGATGCCGGAGATAGAGTCTGCCAGAGCGAGGCTGATCACGGAATCCTATAAAGCCACCGAGGACAAGCCCATAGTGATGCGGCGGGCCCTTGGGTTTGCGCATATTCTTGACAATATTCCCATTATCATCAGGGAGGGGGAGCTGGTGGCGGGCAGCACTACCATTGCGCCCAGAGGCTGTCAGACCTATCCGGAATTTTCTTATAAATGGCTGGAGGAAGAGTTTGACACTGTGGCCACCAGAAAGGCCGACCCCTTCTACATAGCGGAGCAGACCAAAAAGGAGCTGCTAAAGGCGGATGCTTACTGGGAGGGAAAGACCACCAGCGAGCTTGCCACCTCTCTCATGGCCCCGGAGGCCAGAAAGGCCATTGAGCATAATATTTTCACCCCCGGCAACTACTTCTACAATGGAGTAGGACATGTCACCGTCCAGTATGACCGAGTGCTGGCGGAGGGGTATAGGGGCATCATAGAGCAGGTGCAGGGAGAACTTGAGAGGTGCAATCCCGGTGATGAAGACTTTTGCACCAGAAGCCAGTTCCTTCAGGCCGTGATCATCAGCTGCGAGGCGGTGATCCGCTATGCCCATAGGTACGCGGATCTGGCACAGCGGGAGGCAGCAGCTTGTGCGGATGCGGCCAGAAAACAGGAGCTTATGCAGATAGCTGCAAACTGCGGCCGGGTGCCTGAGCATGGGGCGACCTCCTTCTGGGAGGCCTGCCAGAGTTTCTGGTTCGTGCAGCAGCTGCTGCAGCTGGAGTCCAGCGGCCATTCCATTTCTCCGGGGCGCTTTGACCAGTATATGTATCCTTATTATAAAAAGGATTTGGAGGAGGGTAGGCTTACCAGAGAGACGGCGCAGGAACTGATCGACTGTATCTGGGTGAAGCTCAACGACCTGAACAAGTGCAGGGACGCTGCCAGCGCGGAGGGCTTTGCGGGCTATAGCCTTTTCCAAAATCTGATTGTGGGCGGGCAGGACAAGGACGGCTGCGATGTGACCAATGACTTGTCTTTCATGTGCATTACGGCCTCAAAACATGTCTTTTTGCCTCAGCCTTCTCTTTCTATCCGGGTGTGGAACAAGTCGCCCCATGAGCTGCTGCTGAAGGCGGCAGATCTGACCAGAACGGGTATAGGCCTTCCCGCCTACTATAACGATGAGGTGATCATTCCGTCCCTTCTGAGCAGGGGGCTGACTCTGGAGGACGCCAGAGAATACAATATCATCGGCTGTGTGGAGCCTCAGAAGGCGGGCAAGACGGAGGGCTGGCATGACGCGGCGTTCTATAATATGTGCCGTCCTCTGGAGCTGGTATTCTCCAACGGCTGGGACAAGGGAGAGAAGATCAGCATAGAGACGGGAAGAGTGGAGGACATGGCCTCCTTCGAGGAGTTCTATGACGCATATAAGAGACAGATGGACTACAATATATCTCTGTTGGTGAATGCTGACAATGCCATCGACGTGGCTCATGCCACCCGCTGTCCGCTGCCCTTTTTGTCCTGCATGGTGGACGACTGTATCAAGCGGGGCAAGACCGTTCAGGAGGGAGGGGCAGTCTACAACTTTACCGGCCCTCAGGGCTTCGGCATAGCGAACATGGCAGATTCCCTCTATGCCATCAAGAAGCTGGTCTTCGAGGAGAAGAAAGTGTCTCTGGGCGAGTATAAACGGGCTCTGGCCATGAACTTCGGGCAGGGCTTTGACGCAATAAGCGCAGGGGAGATCGTTGCGGGCATTCTTAAGGAGATGGATAAAAACGGTATGACCGTGGAGGAGGGACAGGTGGCAGGCATGATCACGGCGGTGATGAATGCCCAGCTTCCTGAGGAGGAAAAGAAGAGGTACGAGGAACTGCTGGACATGATAGAGCAGGTTCCTAAGTTCGGCAACGACAATGAGGAAGTGGACATGTTTGCCAGAGATGTGGCATATACCTACACAAGGCCTCTGCTGCGGTTTCGCAATCCCCGCGGAGGGCAGTTTCAGGCGGGACTTTACCCTGTGTCCGCAAATGTGCCCCTAGGGGCACAGACGGGGGCCACTCCCGACGGCAGGCTGGCGCACACTCCCGTGGCGGACGGCGTTTCTCCCTCGGCAGGCAAGGATGTCCATGGCCCCACTGCGGCGGCTAATTCCGTCTCTAAGCTTGATCATGGAATCGCGTCAAACGGCACGCTGTTCAATCAGAAATTTCATCCCACGGCTCTTTCTGGGGAAAAGGGACTGGAAAATTTCGTGGCGCTGATCCGTTCCTATTTCGACCAGAAGGGCAGCCATATGCAGTTCAATGTGGTGGACCGGGAGACTCTTCTGGACGCGCAGGCCCATCCTGAGAAGTACGCTCATCTGGTGGTTCGGGTGGCAGGCTACAGCGCGCTGTTTACCACGCTGTCAAAGTCCCTGCAGGACGATATCATCCGCAGGACGGAGCAGGGGCTGTAGGATGCGTTTCACACACGCAGGACGGAGCAGGGGCTGTAGGATGCATTTCACGCATATGCGGGACTAAATAGGGGCTGTAGGATGTGCTCCGGCGGTCAGATGAGCGGGGAGGTTAGACATGTTTTTGGATACGGATTTTTTAAAGAATGACGAAATACGACTGGCCTTGGAGAAAACCGTGGAGGGTGATGCCGAGAAGGATTGGGTTCCGGCGTACCACTTTGGAATCTTAAACAGCGAAGGAACCAGAGTGGGCGGCTGTGACCTGCGTATCGGCCATAATGATAATGTGTATTACGGCGGAAACATAGGATATCATGTGGACGAGAACTATAGAGGGAACCATTATGCGGGAAAGGCCTGCTTGCTATTGTTTCAGCTGGCAAAAAAGCATGATCTGCAATATGTGATTATAACCTGCAATCCGGACAATTATGCTTCCAGAAAAACGTGTGAATATGCAGGAGGCAGGCTTTTGGAAATTGTGCAGCTGCCTGAGGGCAATGATATGCGCAAAAGCGGAGAAGTGGAGAAATGTATCTTCCGATTTGAACTGTAAGGGGTGAACGATCTGCCTTTTGGTTTGATCCGTGAGAAGCATTCAGGCATATGAAGCCGCTCAGGCCTTAAGAAGGATGATTTTGTCAAAAGCCTGCGGGGGCTTTGGCAAAAGGAGAAAAGGGAGAGACTCTGGGGGATTTTGCCAAAAGGAGAGAATGGAGAGACACCGCGTGGGATTTTGCCAAAAGGAGAGAATGGAGAGACACCGCGTGGGATTTTGCCAAAAGGAGAGAATGGAGAGACACCGCGTGGGATTTTGCCAAAAGGAGAGAATGGAGAGACACCGCATGGGATTTTGTCAAAAGGAGAGATTCGGGCGGCAGTTGGTGAGGATGGGAAATGACGAGGGACTATCTACAGACAAAAGGACGAATATTTGACATACAGCGCTACTCCATCCATGACGGGAGGGGAATACGGACTATCTGTTTTCTCAAAGGCTGCGTGCTGCGGTGCAAATGGTGCTGCAACCCGGAGTCTCAGGAGTACGGGATTCAGGAGATGCAGGTAAACGGCAAGACCAAGATCATCGGGCAGGACGTGACGGTGGCGGAGGTCATGGAGACGGTGGAGAAAGACAGACCTTACTATGCCCGCTCCGGAGGCGGGCTGACGCTCTCCGGGGGAGAAAGCCTGTGCCAGCCGGAGTTTGCAAGAGACCTGCTTCACGGGGCCAAAGCCGTGGGCATCAATACTGCCATGGAGAGCATGGGCTGCGCAAAATGGGAGGTCATAGAGGAGATTCTGCCTTATTTGGACCATTATCTCATGGATATCAAGCATATGGACGGTGAGAAGCATAAGCGTTTCACCGGGAGGGATAACGGACTGATGCTGGAGAATGCGGAAAAAATCGCGGCGTCCGGCAGTACCAAGCTCAGTATTCGGGTTCCGGTGATCCCCACCTTCAATGATACGCCGGAGGAGATAAGGGCTATCGCCGCCTTTGCGGACAAGCTGCAGGGGGCAGCAGATATTTATCTGCTGCCTTACCATAGGCTGGGGCAGGATAAGTATCAGGGACTGGGCAGGGTCTATGAGCTGCCGCAGATACTGCCTCCGGAGCCGGAGCATATGGAGAGACTGAAAAGAGAAGTGGAGAGAACCACGAAGCTGAAGTGCCACATTGGCGGGTGAGGAGGTGCCTCTTGAGAATCCTGAAGGAAATATCAGATTTTATCTTTGCGGAGGATGTGCTGGAAAAAGCGGATGTCATTTTCATTCCCGGAGGCTCCTATCCGGAGCTGCCGGAGCGGGCGGCGTCTCTTTGGAGGGAGGGCTATGCCCCGTATGTGGTGCCCTCAGGAAAATTCTCCGTGACATGCGGAAAGTTCATGGGTGTGAAGTCGATGGCAGATATATACGGGAACGACTATGCCACGGAATGCGAGCTCTATAGGGATGTGCTGCTGCGGCGCGGGGTGGATCAGAGCAGTATCCTTGAGGAAGATAGGGCGGAATATACGGCCCAGAACGCAAGATTTACGAGGGTGCTTCTGGATGAAAAAGGGATTCGTCCTCAAAAAGCCATTCTTTGCTGCAAGGCCTACCATGCAAGGAGGAGCCTGATGTATTATCAGCTCTCCTTTCCTGACACACAGTTCATGGTCGCCCCTGTGGCGGTGGGCGGTCTGACAAGGGAAAACTGGTATCGGACGGAGGCGGGCTTTAAGAAAGTGCTGGGGGAACTGACAAGGCTGGGAACGCAGTTCATGCCGGAATGCACGCCGGAGATGGCGGATTTTTTGAAGCTTTTCGAGGCCGGCTGAGCGGCACGCTGTGACGGAGACAGCGAATGGAAGGCGAAGGCGTGTGTGGGCGCGCTATGATAGGGACGATGAATGGAAGGCCTCCGGCGGCGCGCCTGAAAACTTGGGAGATTCCGATGGGCAATTAGACGAAAGGAAGAAAAATGGACTGGCTGGATGATAGGAACAAACAAAGAATCGTGCAGGAGCTTGTGCCGGGCAAGCAGATTACGCTGGCCCATATCATTGCAAGCCCCGATCCGATTCTGTATGAGAAGTTGGGGCTGGATCCCGGTATAGACTATGCCAGAGCCGCCATAGGCATTATGACGGTTTCCCCGGCGGAGACGGCGATCATCATGGCGGATGTGGGGATGAAGGCGGCTTCCATAGATCTGGGGTTTGTGGACCGGTTCAGCGGTTCGCTGATCATATCGGGCACGGTGTCCGAGGTGGAGGCCTCGGAGCAGGCGATTCTTGATTATGTGAGGGATGTGCTGAAATACACGGTTTGCCAAATTACCAGAACATAGTTGCCGAAAGAAATGAAAGCGGAGGAGGCATTATGACAAAGACGAATTATCCTGCGGGATGGCTGTCTGACATTAAATTTGTGGTCATTTTTGCAAATTACAAGGGAAAGTGGGTTTACTGCTGGCATAAACGCCGGGAGAGCTTTGAACATCCGGGGGGACATGTGGAACCGGGAGAGACTCCCATGCAGGCGGCGAGGCGGGAGCTGTACGAAGAGTCCGGGATAAAAGACTGCGTAATGACTCCGCTGTGGGACTATGAGCAGATATGGGAAGACGGTATAGGCAAAAATAACGGCAGGGTCTTCTATGCGGATGTACGTTCATTGGGGGAGCTGCCTGAGAGTGAAATGAGCCGTGTTGAGCTGTTTGAGGCCGTGCCGGAAAACTATACCTATGATGCAGAGGAAGAGACGCTGGATCTGGAGCGGATCGGGAAAATGCTCCGGGCATATAGGGAGTAAAGCTGCTTATATGAAAAAACTGATATTGATGGGCCGGAGTGAAAGCGGGAAAACCACTTTAAAGCAGGCATTGCTGAGGGAAAAGATTCAATATTGCAAGACTCAGTACATTCATTATGACGATCTTCTGATCGATACTCCCGGAGAGTATGCCCAGACCCATCGGCTGGGCTACGCGCTGGCGCTGTATGCATACGAGGCGGACGTAGTTGGACTTTTGGTGGCAGCCACGGAAAGCTATACCTTGTTTCCCCCCAATATCACCTGCATGGTGAATAGGGACGTGATAGGGATCGTGACCAAGATCAACGAGCCGAAGGCGAACCTGCCCTTGGCCCGGCTGTGGCTGCGAAATGCGGGATGCCGTGATATTTTCTTTGTGGATTCGACAACGGGGGAGGGCGTGGACGGACTTTTGGAATATCTGAACCGTCCGAAGAAATCCGAAGAGAATGCCACAGAAAAACACTGAAAACGACACGAATCAACGCTGTTTTTGTTGACTTGTGTGGTAGATAGGCTTATAATAAAGGGCAGAAGGTTGTACCACGAAAAGCCGGAAAGGAAAGAAGCAGTCAAAGGGAATAGGAATCCAAGAAGCACAAACAATAATGATTATCAAGTAATCAAAAATCAGGAGGAATCGAAATGCAAAACGAGTATGAAATCAAAAAAGAGATCTGTGACATCGGCAGGAGGATCTACAACAGAAACATGGTTGCCGCCAACGACGGAAACATTTCCGTAAAGCTGAATGACAATGAGTTCCTTTGCACCCCTACCGGCGTGTCCAAGGGCTTCATGACCCCGGAGTATATCTGCAAGGTGGATGCTCAGGGCAATGTGATTCAGGCCAACGGCAATTTCAAGCCTTCGTCTGAGATTAAGATGCACATGAGGGTGTATCAGGAGAGGCCTGATGTGAGAAGCGTGGTACATGCTCATCCTGTTTATGCCACCAGCTTTGCCATTGCAGGCATTCCTCTGACCCAGCCCATCATGCCTGAAGCGGTCATCGCCCTTGGCTGTGTGCCTATCGCCAAGTACGGCAGGCCCTCTACCATGGAGATTCCCGACGCGGTTTCCGAGTATGTCCAGTATTTTGACGCCGTTCTGCTGGAGAATCACGGTGCTCTGACCTATTCCGATTCCCTTCTGAGCGCGTATCTGAAGATGGAGTCCGTGGAATTCTACGCGCAGCTGCTGTATCAGTCCAGACTTCTGGGCGGTCCTAAGGAATTCACCCCTCAGCAGGTGGAGGATCTGTACGAGATCAGAAGGCAGTTCGGCATGAAGGGACGCCATCCTGCGAACCTTTGCCCCAACGCTAAGGAGGGCAAGCCCAGCTGCCATACCTGCGGAAATGGCTGCCACGGCAAGAAGGAGAGCAGTTCCATTTCTCCGGAGCTTTTGGCAGAGGTCACCAGAAAGGTGCTGGAGCAGATGGGAAGGTAGATCCGGCTTGCGTTAGGGAGGCGGCATGGATAAAAAAGAAGTAGAGTCCGTGGTTCGTGAGGTTTTGCGGAGGACGGCGGACATAAAAGCGGGACAGGCGGTGCCCGGGGAGAATCACCTGACGGCCGCAAACGGCGGGCTGATACGGACGCAGATGCCTCTGGCCCTTGCCCTGAAGCTGATGGAGAAAATCGAGGCCAAGGCGGCCCAATGGAATATGCGGGTGGTCACCGCCGTGTCCGATGCTTCCGCCAGACCGGTGGCGGTCCACTGCATGGACGGCGCCTACATAGGAAGCTTTGACGTGGCACTGAACAAGGCTTATACATCCATTGCGTTCCAGATGTCCACGGCGCAGCTGGGAAGCTTAAGCGGGCCGGGAGAGAGTCTTTACGGCATCCAGTTCACCAATAATGGAAAGATCGTCATTTTTGGCGGCGGCGAGGTGCTGAGGAAGGACGGCGTCATCGTAGGGGCGCTGGGCGTAAGCGGAGGAACCGCACAGCAGGACACGGAGCTGGCCGCTTACGGAAGAAGTATTTTTGAGAGCTTATAATTTCTATTTGAGATAGACGCGGCACTGGAAACAGCATCCATCCCCAGATAACCTGAGCGCAAATCCGGATGCCGGAACCGGGCAGTTGGGTTTTTCGGCCGTAGAAAGGAATCTGGGAGGATAGATGCGGCACTGGAATAGGAGGACGAGAGCGTGCTTGTAAATGAGAATCTGGTGCAGGATATTGTGCAGGAAGTGATCGCCAAGATGCAGATTGCAGAGCCTGTGGGAAAAATGCATGGCATCTTTACGGATATGAACGATGCCATTGCGGCGGCAAAGGCGTCTCAGGCGGTCATCCGCAGAATGTCCCTTGACCAGAGGGAACAGATTATCAGCAATATCCGCAGGAAGACCCATGAAAATGCGGAAATCATTGCCCGGATGGGAGTCAACGAGACAGGAATGGGCAATGTGGGACATAAGATATTAAAGCATCATCTGGTGGCCGACAAGACACCGGGTACGGAAGACTTAACGACAACTGCATGGTCTGGAGACAGGGGGCTGACGCTGATCGAGATGGGACCCTTCGGCGTGATCGGAGCCATCACCCCCTGCACCAATCCCAGCGAGACGGTGATCTGCAATTCCATCGGCATGATTGCAGGTGGGAATACGGTGGTGTTCAATCCCCATCCTCAGGCAATCAAGACTTCCATCTTTGCCCTGAACATGATCAACGAGGCTTCGCTGGAGGCCGGCGGTCCGGACAATGTGGCCTGCACGGTGGCGCAGCCTACGCTGGACAGCAGCAATATCATGATGAAGCATAAGGACATTCCTCTGGTGGTGGCCACAGGCGGTCCCGGCGTGGTGACGGCGGTGCTTTCTTCCGGGAAAAGAGGCATAGGGGCAGGAGCGGGCAATCCTCCTGCGGTGGTGGATGAGACGGCGGACATCAGGAAAGCTGCTGCGGACATCGTGAACGGCTGTACCTTTGACAACAATCTTCCCTGCATTGCGGAGAAGGAGATCGTGGCGGTGGAATCCATTGCAGACGAACTCATGCACTACATGATTTCCGAACAAGGCTGCTATCTGATCTCCAAGGAGGAGCAGGATAGGCTTACTGCCACGGTGCTGACCCCCAAGGGGCTGAACCGCAAGTGCGTGGGCAGGGACGCCAAGACGCTGCTTTCCATGATAGGCGTGACGGTTCCCGACAATATCCGCTGCATCGTGTTTGAGGGACCCAAGGAGCATCCGCTGATTGCGGAGGAGCTGATGATGCCCATTCTGGGCATGGTGAGGGCCAAGGATATAGACGACGCCATTGAGAAAGCCGTATGGCTGGAGCATGGCAACCGCCATTCCGCCCACATCCACAGCAAGAATATTGATAACATCACCAAGTATGCAAGGGAGATCGACACGGCGATTCTGGTAAAGAACGCGCCTTCCTATGCGGCGCTGGGCTTCGGCGGGGAGGGGTATTGTACTTTCACCATAGCCAGCCGTACAGGAGAGGGGCTTACCAGTACCAAGTCCTTTACCAAGAGCAGGCGCTGCGTCATGTCAGACAGCCTATGCATCCGCTGAGAGCCTTAGAATGTTTTGGACGGCAGCTGACCTTTGCCAAGATCTGTGAGTGGCGGGGGCGAAAAAGGCGCTGAAGGAACATGGATAGGGCCTGAGGCAAAATAAGAAGGCCCTGAAGGGAAGTAGGAAAGGCCTGAGGTGAAAAGGAAAAGCCTGAAGGGAAGCAGGAAAAGCCTGCGGTGAAATAAGAAGGCCCTGAAGGGAAACAGGAAAGGCCTGAGGTGAAAAGGAAAAGCCTGAGGCGAAATAAGAAGGCCCTGAAGGGAAGCAGGAAAGGCCTGAGGCGAAAAGGAAAGGCCTGAAGGGAAATAGGAAGGGGCTGAGCGGAAATCGAAAAGGCCTTAGATGAAAATCAGAGAGGCTTTAAGCGATATACAGATGCACAGCAATGAGGATAGGAACCGGGGTAACAGTGGGTTCCTGCCGGAGAGGAGAGTGAAATGGCTGATACGGCACAGATAGAAGAGATCGTGAGGCAGGTGCTTGCCAGCATGTCCGGGGAGGCGAGTGCAGCTCCCGGGGGAAGCGCAGGGGGAGCCATCCCCAAGACGGCGCATGTGGCCATGCTCACAGGTCTGGAGCATTTTGACGTAAAGGAATTTCCCATGCCTGAAGTGGGAGACGACGATATGCTGGTAAGGGTGGAGGGCTGCGGAATCTGCGGCACTGACGCCCATGAATTTAAGAGAGATCCCTTCGGGCTGATTCCCGTGGCTCTGGGCCATGAGGGAACCGGCGAGATCGTGAAGATGGGAAAGAATGTGAAGAAGGACAGCGCCGGAAAGGATTTGAAGCTTGGGGACAAGGTAGTCACCTGCATGATCTTTAAAGACAATCCGGACATCACCATGTTCGACTTGAACAAGCAGAATGTGGGCGGCGCCGACGTGTACGGTCTTCTTCCGGATGATGATATTCATCTCAACGGGTGGTTCTCAGACTACATACTGATCAGGGGCGGCTCCACAGTGTTCAATGTGAGCGATCTGGATCTGTATTCCAGAGTGCTGATCGAGCCCTGCGCAGTGCTGATCCATGCTGTGGAGCGGGCCAAAAGCACGGGAATCCTCCGGTTCAACAGCAGAGTAGTGGTGCAGGGCTGCGGCCCCATAGGTTTGATCTGCATCGCGATTCTGCGCACCATGGGCATCAACAAGATCGTGGCCGTGGACGGGGAGCAGAAGCGTCTTGACTTTGCCAAGGAGCTGGGGGCATCGGATTCCGTGAACTTCAAGGAGCATAAAGGTATCGAGGCGCTGACGGCGGCTGTGCAGGAGAAGTGTGACGGCCATCTGGCGGATTTTGCCTTCCAGTGTACCGGATCCCCTGCAGGGCATTCCAATATCTACAAGTTCATCCGCAACGGCGGCGGGCTTTGCGAGCTGGGATTCTTTATTAACGGCGGGGATGCCACCATCAATCCTCATTTTGATATCTGCTCCAAGGAAATCACCACGGTGGGTTCCTGGGTGTACACCCTGCGGGACTATGCCACCACTTTTGACTTCCTCAAGAGCGCCAAGAGGATAGGGCTTCCCATGGATAAGCTGATCACCCATACCTATCCGCTGGAGGAGATCAACGAGGCGCTGAAGACCAATCTGGCCATGACGGGACTCAAGATCGCTATCATCAATAAATAGCGGCAAGGCGGGAAGGGCCCCATAGCCAGAGAAAAGGGAGAGGGAGATTTCCATGGAAAAAGAGACTTCCAGAGAAAGAGAGAGATCCGGGAAAATGGAAAAAGAAATCGAAGCCTCTGTGGGAAAAGAAACCTCCTCGGAGGAAGCGGTAGGGCTTTTGGAGGTGTTCGGCCTCACCTGCGCATTCCTTGCGGCCGATGCGGGGTGCAAGGCCGCAGACGTGAGGCTGGAGACCTTTGACAAGAATAAGCCGGCCAATGCGGATTCCCTGCCGGTGCCGCTGCTGGTAACGGTGAAGTTCCGGGGCAGCGTCGCCGCGGTGGAGGCGGCCATGGAGGCCGGGGAGGCAGTGGCGAAAACCGTCACGGGCGTTGTACAGAAGCACATTATTCCCAGACCTACGGGGGATACGGAGAAGATGCTGAAAATCAGCGCCTTGGACAAGAATTGACCCTATGACAGCCCGTTGTCTGCCGGGTTAGAGTCTCTGAAGGGAACCGGCGGAAACGGAAAATGTACATTATGCAGTAGTTAATAAATGAAAATAGAGCAATCAGACAGTTGTCAGTCCGGGCGGAGGAAGATGCCGCATAGAAGAAAAGGACGGCAGGCTGGTACAATCGAAAGGAGAGTATTATGGCACAGGAAGCATTGGGAATGGTAGAGACTAGGGGCCTGACGGCTGCCATTGAGGCGGCTGACGCCATGACGAAGTCTGCGGAGGTGACGCTGGTGGGAACGGAGAAGATCGGTTCCGGACTGGTGACCGTCATGGTGAGGGGAGACGTGGGAGCCGTGAAGGCATCCGTGGAGAGCGGATCCGCAGCGGCCAGCAGGCTGGGAGAGCTGGTGGCGGCTCATGTGATCCCCAGACCTCACAGCGATGTGGAGAAGATTCTGCCGAAGATATAAGATACCAGTAAAGGAGCCGGTCAATGAGCAATACATCATTAGGCTTTATCGAGATTTCAGGAGTGGTGGCGGCGGTGGACGCATTGGACATCATGTGCAAGACCTCCGGCGTGGAACTGGCCACATGGGAGAGAAAGCTGGGAGGACGCTTAGTTACCATCGTTGTGAAGGGAGATGTGGCCTCCGTAACCGAGGCGGTTGAGACGGCGGCCAGAAAGGCCATCAAGAAACCGGCGGCCAGCGGGATCATTGCCAACCCTCATGAAGAAATTCTCCGGTTGGTGAATCTGAGCGCCAGCAGATTTATGAATAAGGCGGCAGCGGGAAACGACTTAGACGCCAGAACGATTCAAGAGGTATAAGCAGGGTTCAACCTATTCAAGAAGCAAATCAAATCAAAATCTAGGAGGAAGACAAAAATGGCACAGGAAGCATTGGGAATGGTGGAAACAAGAGGTCTGGTAGCGGCCATCGAGGCGGCTGACGCGATGTGCAAGGCGGCCAACGTATCTTTGGTGGGAACGGAGAAGATCGGTTCCGGGCTGGTGACCGTCATGGTAAGGGGAGACGTAGGAGCAGTGAAGTCTTCTGTGGAAGCAGGGGCATCCAGCGCGTCCAAGCTTGGGGAACTGGTGGCTACCCATGTAATCCCCAGACCTCACAACGACGTGGAGATGATTCTTCCCAAGGTCAAGGGCTAAGAGAAGGCAGATGGCGTAGAGAAGTTGGAGGAAGAGCATGGAGCAGCAGACGGTTGAGATGATTGCGCAGCTGGTGCTACAGACCATCAATCAGATGGGGAAGGAAAGCGGCGGCTATCAGGTGCCGGTGGGCGTGTCCGCAAGGCATATTCACCTGACGCAGGAGCATGTGGAGGTTCTCTTCGGGGAGGGCTACAAGCTGACCAAGAAGAAAGAACTCATGGGAGGGCAGTACGCCTGCAACGAGACTGTGACCGTGGTTGGATTAAAGCTGCGGGCCATTGAGAACGTGAGAGTTTTAGGACCGGTGAGAAAGGCTTCGCAGCTGGAGATTTCGGCCACGGACGCCATGAAGCTGGGAGTGGCGGCGCCTATCCGGGAATCCGGCAATGTGGCGGGAAGCGCTCCGGTGGCTGTGGTGGGCCCCAAGGGTGTCATATATCTGCAGGAGGGCTGTATCATCGCTATGCGCCATATTCATATGTCGCCGGCGGATGCTGCGGCAGCAGGAGTCCGGGACGGAGATATCGTCTCCGTCAAGGCGGACAATGAGAGGGGCACGGTATTCAATCAGGTGAAGATTCGGGTCAACGAGAGCTTCACTCTGGAGATGCATATCGACACGGACGAGGCCAATGCCAGCAAGATCAAGACAGGCGACAAGGTGACCATCATCAAGTGAGAATAAAAAAACATCCGGCGGGGCGGCGTCCCTGCCGGAGTATAAGTGGCAGAGAAGACTGTGGGGGTGTATCATGATTGTGGGAAAGGTAGTGGGGAGCATCGTTTCCACCCGCAAGAGCGAGAATCTGGTGGGCAATAAATTTATGGTCATAGAGCCGCTGAAGGAGATGGCAGCAGGGGCCTCCCGGTTTGTGGCCATCGACAATATCGGGGCGGGCATCGGGGAGACGGTTCTGGTGGCGACGGGAAGCGCGGCCCGTGTGGGAATGGAGAATGCGCCGGTGGACGCAGCCATTGTGGGAATCGTGGACGAATGACAGGGCGGCTGCAGGAGCTGAGGGGGATCTTATGGATATACAGGCTTTGAAACAAATTTTACAGGAAAACGGCATTGTGGGTGCCGGCGGAGCGGGTTTTCCTACCTATGCAAAGCTGGACCAGCGGGCAGAGGTTATTTTGATGAACTGCGCCGAATGCGAGCCGCTGCTGAAGCTCCACAGACAGCTTTTGGAGCAGCGGGCGAAGGAAATTCTGCAGACCTTTGACGTGATAGCGCAGACAGTAGGCGCTAAAGAGGCCGTCATAGGAATCAAAAAAGAATATAAGGCCGCCTTAAAGGCGATTGATCGATATATAGATTTTTATCCTAGGATGCGGGTCCAGCTTCTGGACAGCGCATATCCCATGGGGGACGAGGTGGTGCTGATTTACGAGGCCACGGGAAGGGTGATCCGCCCCGGAGGGCTGCCTATAGAAGAAGGGGTGGCGGTCTTTAACGTGGAGACGGTCTACAATGTATACCGCGCGCTGGAACTGGGGACTCCCGTGGTGGATAAGCTGGTGACAGTGGTGGGGGAGGTGGAGCGTCCGGTGACGGTGCGGGTGCCTATCGGGGCCGCCATCAGCAGCGTGGTGGCATACGGGGGAGAAATCACCGCAAAAAATCCGGCTTTTCTCATAGGAGGCCCTATGATGGGGAATCTGCAGGAGGGAACCGCCCCGGTGACAAAGACCACCAACGCAATCATCGTGCTGGACGAAAACCATACGTTGGTGAGAAGAAAGAGGAGAAATCCTGCCATAGACTTAAAAAGAGCGGCATCCTCCTGCTGCCAGTGCGAGACCTGCACAAGTCTCTGTCCCCGACATGGGCTGGGACATCCCATCGAGCCTCACAAATTCATGCGAAGTGCGGCAAACAAGGATTTTCAGGATACCAATGTATTTTTGAACACCATGTTCTGCAGTTCCTGCGGCCTATGCGAGAACTATTCCTGCCCTCAGGGGCTGGCCCCCAGAAGTCTGATTGCGGATTACAAGGCGGGCCTGCGCAAGGCAGGGGTGAAAGCTTTGCAGGGGGTGGTTCCGGCACCCGTTGGGGAGAGCAGAGAGTACAGAAAGGTGCCCGAGGAGAGGCTGGAGGCCAGGCTGGGTCTGGCAAAGTATAACGCGGATGCCCCTCTTTTGGCCGACGACTGGTGGAAAAAGGACGGACATATCCGCAAGGTGAAGATTCTGCTTGGCCAGCATATCGGCGCTCCGGCTATTCCGGTGGTGGAGAAGGGGGCGCAGGTGAAGGTTGGGGACTGTATCGCAAGGCCGGCAGAGGGCTTAAGCGTAGGGATCCATGCCTCTCTGGACGGTGTGGTGCAGGAGGTCACGGATGGATTTGTCATAATTGCGGAAAGGTAGGTAGGCCTCATGGGCAAGGCATTGGGAATGATAGAATTCAGGACGGTTTCCGCAGGAGTCACCGCGGCGGACGCCATGGTAAAGACAGCCGCCGTGGAGCTGGTGGAGGCCCAGACGGTCTGCCCCGGCAAGTACATAGCGCTGATTGCGGGGGATCTGAGCGCGGTGGACGCGGCGGTGGAGACGGCCAGAGTGCGGTATGGGGAACAGCTCATCGACAGCTTTGTGCTGGGGAATCCTCATGAGGGCATATTTCCTGCCATCTATGGAACCACCCATGTGGAGCATATCAGTTCCTTGGGCATTCTGGAGACCTTCGACGCGGCAGCGATTATTGTGGCGGCGGATGTGGCGGCCAAGACTGCGGATGTGGAGCTCATAGAGCTGAGGATCGCAAAGGGCATGTGCGGGAAATCTTACGTATTTCTTTGCGGAGAGGTATCGGCGGTGGATGCAGCCATATCCCATGCCAGAGAGAGCGTGTCGGGGAGCGGCATGTATCTGGATTCCACGGTTATCGCACATCCGGATCCTCAGATCTGCAAATCTATATTGTGAGAGACGGATTTTGGGTTCTGCAGGCTGATACTGCAGGATGACAACGAAAGACAAGGAGCGTAGAACGGATGCTGGCGGTGGAGCGCAGGAATTTGATTCTTGAAAAACTGCAGGATGAGCGCAAAGTGGTGGTAAGCGAGCTGAGCGTCTTGTTCGGCGTGTCGGAGGAGACTATCAGACGGGATTTGGACCGACTGGACAAGGAGGGACTGGCCACCAAAAGCTACGGGGGAGCTCTTCTGAATGAAAATACCGGTCTGGATATGCCCTTTAATGTGCGGAAGAAGAGGAATATTCAGGGAAAGCAGACCATTGCCGGGCTGGTCAGCCAATTGGTTCGGGACGGCGAGCATCTGATGGTTGACTCCAGTACTACGGGAGTGGCTGTAGTGAAGGCCCTGAAGAACAAAAAGAGGCTTACGGTGATCACAAGCTCTATTGAAGTGCTGGCAGAGCTGTCCGATGTCAGCGGCTGGGACGTGATCTGTACCGGAGGAACGCTCATGGAACACTATCTGGCGCTGGTTGGCCCCCGGGCCACGGATGTGATCGGCTCCTTCAATGCGGACAAGGCGATTTTGTCCTGCAAGGGCATTGACATGGAGAGGGGGGTCACGGACGCCAACGAGATGTTTTCGCAAGTGAAGCAGGCCATGCTGAAGCATGCCAAGCAGCGTATTCTGGCAGCGGATCACACGAAATTCGGGAAAGTGGCTTTTTCACGGATCTGTACTCATGTGGACTTGGACATTGTAGTGACGGATGTGTGTCCTGAGCGGAAGTGGCTGGATTATTTTGCGGAAAAAGGTATAGAATGCCTATATGGCGGGGGAATTGATGGCAAAGAAGACGAAAACCATAGCCTTTGCGAATAATAAGGGCGGGAGCGGGAAGACTACAACTTGTGCAAATGTGGGGTATTCTCTGTCTGTCATGGGGAAAAGGGTTCTTTTGGTGGATGGGGATATGCAGCTGAATCTCTCGCTTTCCTTTTTTGATGAGGAACAGGTACTGGATTTTGCCATGGGGGAGAGAAATCTTTACGCGGCGGTGAGGAAAGAGGAGGATCTGTGGGACTATGTGGTGCATACGCCCTATGAAAATCTGGATCTGATTCCCTCCTCCACATTGATGAGCGGAATTGAGTATGAGCTCTTTACCAAGTGGCAGAGGGAGACGATTCTTTCCAGAGGTCTTGCCAGACTGAAAGCGGAGGGCGGTTATGACTATATATTGATCGACGCCCCGCCTACGCTGGGCGGCTGGGTCATGAACATTCTCTGTGCCTCCGACTATGTGCTGCTCCCCGTGGAGGCTTCTCCGTGGGGGCTGTTCGGTGTGGCGAACATGTTTGAGTTTCTGGACAATGTGAAAAAACTGGCGCCGGAGCTGTCCCTGTTGGGGGTGGCGATCACAAAAATGGACGCCAGAAAGAATTATGGAAGACAGACATTGCATATATTGCGCCAGTATGAGTCTGTGAACGTGTTTGAGTCCATCATACGGGTGGACAGCGAGATCGAATGGGCGCAGGACAATTCAAAGCCCGTCATGGCGTACAAAAAGAGCGCCAGAAGCGCGGGGGAATACATGGAATTGGCGAAGGAGGTAGAGCGGTATGCCGGTGGGAGAGGGCAGCATCAAAAGAGCGGCGGGCAAGGCTGAGGGCGAAAGGAAAAAAACGGTGAAAGCGCCTGCAAAGACGTCTGGTGAGAAGGCAAAAAAACCTATTGAGAAAAAGCCCTCTGCCGGAGGAGATGGGAGGCAGGAGACTTCCCCGGAGAATGGGAAGACGGAAAATGCATATGAGGTTTATGGAATCGGACAGCCTCTGCCCACGTATCTTTTATAGGGGCGGGAGTTGTGTGCTGCTTTGTGGGCATTCCGGATTTGGCCGTGTACGGCGATCAAGGTCAGGGCTTCGGTGCGGGTTGAAGTGCCGAAGCTTTTCTTTTTTAGAGATTTTTAATTGACAGAGGGCAGGGAAAAAAGATAAGATAGAAGTACAGATTGCTTAGACATGAATGGAAGAATTTGACATCAAATTTGGCATCATAGGAGGTTTGGGTATAGGCAATGTAACATGATAGGTAAAAGGAGGTAGTGTTATTGAAGAAGAAGGAGATGTTATTGAACGACTATGCGGTATTGTGCAGAAATGCCGACCGGCTGGAACCGGAGATGTTCGACAAGTATGAGGTACAGCGGGGACTGAGAGACAAGAACGGCAACGGCGTTGTGACGGGGCTTACCAATGTGTCCAAAATTCAGGCATTTCAGATGGTGAACGGCGTGAAAACGCCCTGCGACGGCAAACTTTGGTATAGGGGATACGACTGTATTGAGCTGGTGAAGGGATTCCATGGGAAGTGCATCGGATTCGAGGAGGTGGGATACCTGCTTCTGTTCGGAGAGCTGCCCAATGCGAAACAGTTGAAGACGTTTCGGGAGATCCTTGCAGACAATAGGACCCTTCCCACCAATTTCACAAGGGATGTGATTATGAAGGCGCCCAGCAACGATATCATGAATTCGCTGACCAGAAGCGTGCTGACATTGGCGTCTTATGATAGGAACTGTTCCGATACATCCATCGAGAACGTGCTCCGGCAGTGCATTTCTCTGATAAGCGTGTTTCCTATGTTGACGGTATATGGATATCACGCCTATAACCACTATCAGAACGATGGGAGCATGTACATCCACCGGCCCTCCAGAGAGCTGTCTACCGCAGAGAACCTTCTGATGATGCTTCGGCCGGATAAGGAATATACGGATCTGGAGGCAAGGGTTCTGGATACGGCATTGGTTCTGCACATGGAGCACGGCGGAGGTAACAACTCCACATTCACTACAAGGGTAGTGACTTCTTCTGGCTCGGATACATATTCGGTGATCGCGGCGGCGCTCTCCTCTTTGAAGGGGCCTAAGCATGGCGGCGCCAATATCAAGGTGGTGGAGATGATGCGGGACATTCAGAAGCATATCTCCGACTGGGAGGATGAGGACGAGGTTCGCGCTTATCTGAAGAAGATACTGAATAAAGAAGCTTTCGACCGCAAGGGGCTGATCTATGGAATGGGACATGCGGTTTATTCCTTGTCGGATCCCAGAGCTCAGGTTTTCAAGGGCTTTGTGCATCGGCTGGCCACGTCCAAGGGAAGGGAGAAGGATTTTGGACTTTATTCCATGATCGAGCGCATGGCGCCTGAGGTCATTGCCCAGAAATCCCGCATTTACAAGGGCGTCAGCGCCAATGTGGACTTTTACAGCGGATTCGTGTACAGCATGCTGGAGATTCCGCTGGAAATGTTCACTCCCATATTTGCCATTGCCCGAATTGTGGGATGGAGCGCCCATAGGATAGAGGAATTGATCAATATGGACAAGATCATCCGGCCTGCATACCAGAGCGTGATGCAGGAGAGAGAATATGTGAGTATGAATGAAAGGTGATTTGTCTGTCTGCCCCATGGCGTTTCCGAGCCATGGGGCAGAATTGTGAAGAAATATAAATTGTGAAGAAATGTAAATTGTAAGAAAATGTAAGGATAAAAGGATTTGTCAGGGAACTGTCCAAGGGTGCCGGGGGAAAGAGATTCCCGGCGCTGGGGGACATGGGAGGTATGGGGATGAGTATTTTTAACATGGAAAGCTCATTTATGCGGGCTTTGGGAAAGATCGCTGATCTGATGATACTGAATGTTTTGACGATACTGCTCTGTCTGCCGGTGATAACGGGAGGAGCCGCCATAACGGCGCTGCATTATATGTGCCTCAAGCTGGTGCGGAACGAGGAAGGGTATATTCTGAAAGGGTATTTTAAATCCTTCCGGGAAAATTTCCTGCAGGCAACGGTGATATGGCTTCTCTTTTTGCTGGCAGCGGGGGTGGTGGCGGGAGACATAGTGATTATGTATTATTCCGTTATGGAATTTCCTATGGCTGTGAGAATCGGCATATTGATCATGGGCTTTATCGTGCTGTGCACCGGGCTGTATGTGTTTCCTCTTCAGGCCAGATTTGCAAATCCTATTAGGATGACGATCAGAAATGCATTTATGGCCAGTCTTTCCCAGTTTCCCAGAACATTGCTTATGATTCTTCTGCTCTTTCTGGGGCCTGCGATGATTCTCATATCGGGAAGGCTGGCTCCTATCGTGTTTTTCTTTGGCATTTCGGTGCATGCGTATCTCTCCGCCAAGCTCTACAACAAGTTTTTTGAAAGGCTTGAGGCCCGAAATCCTCAGGCGGCTTCCCAGAGTCAGATCGACGAGACGGATGAGAGAATATTTCATGATAGGACAGACTCAGAGGAGACGGAAAAGCAAAAATAAGGGATGCCAAACAAGGGGCTGTATTGTGGGGGAGGGGCTATGGAGCAGGGATGCTTCCCCGCAATACAGCCTAAATTTTTGCTTTTTTACCCATATTTTTTGGAAAAAACCACAAAAGCAGAATGCACTAAAAAACCAGCAGCATTTTGGACAAATTGACATATTTGGTTGTCTGAAAGCCGAAAAAGTTTAAAATATCAAATTTTGATCAAAAAAATCAAAAAATCAACAGTTTAAGTAATTGTGAAATCGGTGCCAACATCGGGCAAAAAACCACAAAATCAAAAAAACACTAACAAAATCAAAAAAATACTAATTGTTAAAAAAGTATAAAATTGGTATGCTTAAGAAGTTTAAAGGGTTAAGGAAAGTAGTTAAACTGCTTACCTCAAATCAATATTCTAATAACATATATGTAAAATACACCAAAAGGAGGAAGGTAAGCATGAAGAGCAGCGGGATCAATCGATCAAAGCGGCGGTGCAAAAAGGGAATTGCGCTGATGACGGCAGCCGCGCTGCTGGCAGGGCAGGGGATGTCCGGTTCTACTCTGAGGGCCGAAGCCGCGCCGGGGACGGCGCTGCAGGATAAGTACACCGGCTTTGAAGGGGTGGAGGTGGAGTGGAAATATGGCAGCTCCGATCAGGCAGGCACATATGATGAGTATCTGGCGGAGCATGAAGGGGCCAAGAATGCAGATCAGGCAATCGAAGTGCCGCTGTCCGGCCTGCATACCGCTACAGGGGCTGTGAAGACGCAGGAATTCGAGGGCAGGACGGCGGTTCTCTCCGAAAAGGCGGGGGAGTATCTGGAATTTAAGGTGAAGGTTCCGGAATCCGCCATGTACCAGATAGAGATGGACTATTATCTGGTTCCGGGCAGTTCGGATTCCGCAAAAAGAATATTGTACATAGACGGCGCTGCGCCCTTTGAGGAAAGCAGCGATATTGAGCTGGACCGCTTTTTCAGGGATGAGAGCGAGCCGGTGATAAACAGTCTGGGAGATGAGACCAGACCGCCTCAGGTGGAGATACCCGGATGGAGGGTTTCCCGTCTGAAGGACACCTCCGGGATTTATTCGGATTTCTTCAGCGTGTATCTGGAGGCCGGGGAGCACACGGTGCGTTTCATATATAATAAGGTGGATATGTATGTGTCCGGCATTCGGCTGGCGCCCCCCAATGAATACAAGCCTTATGCGGAGGTGGCGGCAGAGTATGCGGCCAAGGGATATTCTGCCGCGGCGGTGGAAAAGAAGCGTGTTCAGGCGGAGCTTTCCACTCTGGAAAAGAACGATGTGACCCTGCGGAGGGACAATGACGGCGATCCTCTGGTGGAGCCGCCCTCCAGCACTACCCGTAAGCTGAATGTCATGGGAGGATATCGGTGGCGCGCAGGAAACCAGAGTATCACATGGGAATTCGATGTGCCGCAGGACGGTCTGTATAAGATCGGCATGTACGTGAAGCAGTCCTGGAATGACGGGCTTCCTTCCTATAGGGAGATCGCCATCGACGGTGAGGTGCCTTTTGAGGAGCTGCTGGAGTATAAATTCCATTATAATTCCAGATGGGCGCTTGAGGAGCTGGGTGACGAAGAAGGAAATCCTTACTTGTTCTATCTGACGGCGGGAAAGCACACTATCACCATGACGGTGAAGCTGGGGGAGATCGGCAAGATTTTGACTTCCATCAAGGAGGACATCACGGTTCTCTCCGATATGCTTTTGGGCATCAACCGTTTGACGGGCAGCAATCCGGATCCCAACTATGATTACGGCTTTTTCAAACAGCTTCCGAATCTGGAGTCCCAGATGAAGTATCTGGTGAAGAGCATGCAGGCCAAGAGCGAGATGGTGAAGCAATTGTCAACCAAGACGCCGGCCATGGCAAACAACTTTCTCACCATCGAGGCACAGGTACAGGAGATGCTGGACGATCCCTACAGCATAGCGAAAAAGGTGGCGGATCTGACCACTTCCCAGAAGAGCCTGAGCGAGTGGTATCTGTCTCTGCAGAGCTGTCCGTTGGTGATAGACTGGTTTGACATCGGGAATCCCGAGGAGGAGTGGGAAAGCGTTTCTTCCAATATATTCCAGCGTCTTGGCGCCACGCTGCAGCAGTTCATCGTTTCCTTCTCAAAGGATTATGATAATGTAGGCAGTGTTCTGGCTGAGGATGTGGAAATCAAGGAGACCATCAATGTGTGGATCGCCAGAGGTACCGAGTGGGCCGAGGTCATTAAGGAGCTTGCGGACGAGAGCTTTACCCCTGAGTCGGGAATAGCCATCAATGTGAACGTCCTTCCGGCCTCCCAGCTGAATGCGGGCAATGTGAACGCGCTGATGCTGTCCATTACCTCCGGCAAGGCCCCTGATGTGGCTCTGGGCGTGGACATCACCTCCCCCGTAGAGTTCGCTATCCGGGATCAGGTGTATGATCTCTCCCAGATGGAAGGGTTTGAGGAAGTGAAGTCCCGTTTTGTGGAGGCTACCCTGACGCCCTACGAATACATGGGAGGCACTTACGCCATACCTGAGACCATGAATTTCAATGTATTGTTCTATCGCAAGGACCTTCTGGCGGAGAGCGGCATTCAGCTGCCCAATACCAGACAGGATCTGTATGACTATGTCCTTCCCGCGCTGTATCAGGATGGATTGGAATTTTATTTCGGCCGTGATTTCACCCAGTTCCTGTTCCAGAACGGAGGCAGCTATTACACAGAAGACGGCATGAAGTCGGCATTGGACACGCCGCAGGCATATAGGGCGTTCAAGGAATACACAGAGCTGTTCACCAACTACGGTGTGGCTGAGACGGCCAATTTCTATCAGTATATGCGTTCGGGAATCATGCCTCTGGGCGTGGGAGATTTCAATATGTACATGCAGCTTTCCGTTGCGGCTCCCGAAATTGCGGGAAGATGGGGAATCGCTCCTCTGCCCGGCGTGATGCAGGAGGACGGAACCATCAACCGTTCTGCAGGGGCGCTGACAGACAAGGGAGACGTCATCATGAAGCAGAGCGACAAGCCCGAGGAGAGCTGGGAGTTCCTGAAATGGTGGAGCAGCGCCGAGACTCAGGAGCAGTTCGCCAAGGAGGTGGAGGCTCTGATGGGAGCCGAGGCAAGATGGAATACCGCCAACAAGGAGGCGTTCCTGAGCCTTGCCTGGAACGATGACGACATCAAGACTTTGGAGGCCATGTGGGAGTGGGCCAGAGAGACTCCTACCGTTCTCGGAAGCTATATGACCACGAGACATATGACGAATGCGTGGACCACCGTGGTCATCAGCGGCGGAGATGTCAGGGAGGCCCTGGAACAGGCCGTGAAAGACATCAACCGGGAGATGCGTTCTAAACAGGAAGAATACGGGGTGATCAATAATGGATAAAAAACTTACAAAATCAGAAGCAATCAAACGCTTTTGGCGTAAGAACTGGATGGGATATGCATTTTTGGCTCCCTTCGTCATTCTGTTCACCATATTCGTTGTAGCTCCCGTGGTAACGGCAATCGGCTTGAGCTTCACCAACTATAATATGATGCAGACGCCTCAGTTTGTGGGGCTGACCAACTATAGGCTGTTGTTTTTGGACGACGAAGTTTTTATGATCGGTCTTGCCAACACGCTGAAGTTCGCAATTATCACAGGGCCGGTGGGGTATCTGCTTTCCTTCTTTGCCGCATGGGTCATCAATCAGCTGAAGTTCAAAAGGGCGTTTGCACTGGCGTTCTACGCGCCCTCTATCTGCAGCGGTATCGCAATGTCTACCGTGTGGATGGTGATCTTTTCCAGCGACCGTATGGGGTATCTGAACAATATCCTGCTGAATATGGGTTTGATCGATGAGCCGATTCTGTGGAACACCGACCCCAATTATATCATGGGGGTGGTTATGTTCATCTCCCTGTGGATGAGCATGGGTACTGGATTTCTGGTATTTTTGGCGGGTCTCCAGAACGTCTCCAAGTCCTATTATGAGGCGGCGGCCATCGACGGCGTGAAGAACAAATTTCAGGAGCTGTTCTATGTGACCCTTCCCATGATGAAGCCCCAGCTTCTGTTCGGAGCCATCAATGCGATTACCTCCGCCTTCGGCGTGTTCGATATCGCTGTGTCCGTGGCAGGCATGCCCAGCCCGAATTATTCGGCGCATACCATTGTGTCCCACTTGTACGATTACGCATTCATCCGATTCCAGATGGGATATGCATCGGCTGTTGCCGTAGTGCTCTTCATCATCACATTCGCCCTTGGAAAGATTGTCATGAGGGTGCTGTCCAGCAAGGACGAATAGCGTAGAAGCTTTCCCGGACTTCGCCGGCAGGCTTTTAGAGAAGCTTGGGCGAAAGGAAATGCGAAAAAACATAGAGTCGGAAATATTAAGGAAAGAGAGGGACTACAATGTTAAAGATTAGATGGTTCAGGGGCCAGTGGCTGCATATCACCTTTTCCAGAGTGCTGCTGTACGTGGTGATGATCGCTCTGGTGTGCTTCACGGCGCTGCCTCTGATATACCTGATTAGCACAGCGTTCAAGCCGTTGGATGAGCTTTTCATATACCCGCCCCAGTTTTTTGTGAGAAATCCAACTACCAAGAATTTCAGCGATCTGGTGGTGTCGCTGGGCAGCTCCACCGTTCCTTTCACCAGATACGCCTTCAACAGCATCATAATCACTACCATCATCGTGCTCTGCACGGTGACGGTGTCCTGCATGGGCGCATATTCGCTGGTAAAGCTCCAGCCTCCGGGAGGGAAGTTTCTGTTCAACCTGATTCTGGTGGCCCTGATGTTCTCTGCCCATGTGACCAAGATTCCCAGCTACATGGTGGTGAACGGTCTGGGTCTGATCAATACATACGGGGCTCTGGTACTGCCCAACATCGCGGTGGCGTACAATATCTTCCTGATCAAGCAGTTTATGGAGCAGTACCCCAACGAGCTGCTTGAGGCGGCCAGAATCGACGGCGCAGGGGAGCTGAAGATATTCCTGCAGATGGTTATGCCGGCTCTGAAGCCCGCTACCGCCACCTTGACGGTTTTTTCCTTCGTGAACAACTGGAATGATTATTTCTCGCCCTTGATCTACGTTACCAGTCAGGCCATGAAGACTTTGCCCTTGGCGCTGCAGACCATTGGCGGCGGCGCGGCGGGAATGTCCGTGGGGCGTGCAGGCGCGGTGGCGGCGGCAACTTTTCTGATGACGGCTCCTACGGTAATCATATTCGTCATCAAGCAGGGTCAGGTTATGGAAACTATGACATATTCAGGAATCAAGGGTTAACCGGAACGGAGGGAAGATATGAAGTCGCTGAAGAGAATGGGCATTGGCCTATTGGCCGGTCTTATAAGCATGATTTCCGTATCCCAGACGGCCTTTGCCGCAGGGTCGGACAATTATGTGACCGGTGACAATAACCACCGTCAGCCTATCCCCACGTCATATATTGTTGCAAAGACTTTGAACAATATCGGGGGATATGAGGACAAGAATCAATATTTTAACAATCCGCAGGACCTTTTCATAGACAAGCAGGACAATGTCTATATCGTGGATACGGGCAACAACCGTATTGTGAAATTGAACAGCAAGTATGAGACCGTCAATGTGTTCTACGGCCCGGACAAGGCGTTTCGCAATCCTCAGGGCATCTTTGTGGACGATGACGGAGACATGTATGTGGCGGATACGGACAACAGCCGTATCGTCCATATGGATCCCGACGGGAATTTCGTGGAGGAATTCGGAAACCCCAAAAGCGACATGGACCTTAGCGAAAGCTTCATGCCTACCAAGCTGATCGTGAGCAAGACGGGCTATATCTATGTGATCAGGGGCGAGAATATCATGGCCATAGACGGCAAGGGATATCTGAGGGGATATTACGGACAGACCAACATCGGCTATGACTTTACGGAGGCTCTCACCCGCATCTTTGCATCGGAGGAGCAGAAGAAGTTCATTACCAAGCGTCTGGCATCTTCCTACATCAACCTGACGCTGGGCGATGACGACATGATTTATGCAACCAGCATGGAGCGGGAGGAAGGCGAGATCAAGAAGCTGAATTCCATCGGCACCAATATCTATAGAAAGTACAAGACCATTGGCAATTCCATCCGCAACCCCATCACCGACTTTATTGAAAAGAAGATACTGAAGGCGGTTGTGGCGGGAAACACTTTTAAGTTCGGTGAATATTTTGACGATTACGGCATGTATATAGAGCCCATCTTCACGGATATCTGCGTGGATGAAAAGGGAATCGTCACCGTTGCAGAGCGTCTGAACGGAAAAATCTATCAGTACGATCAGGACGGCCGGATGCTGGTGGCCTTCGGCGGTCTGGGGGAGAAGAAGGGCACCTTTACCAGAGTTTCCGCTCTGGATGTGGACAGCAGGGGAAACATTCTGATTCTGGATAGAATCAACTGCAACATTCAGGTGTTCGAGCCCACGGAGTTCATCCAGCTGGTGCATCAGGCAACCTCGGCTTACAATGACGGCGATTATGCCGGTTCCTATGAGCTGTGGCGTCAGGTGCTTGCCATCGACGAGAACTATGATCTGGCCCATGTGGGAATAGCAAGAGCTTATTACAAGCAGGAACAGTATAAGCTGTCTATGGAGGAGAGCAAGCTGGTGGGGGATAGGGATACCTACACCATGGCCTTCGACGAATATAAGTACGTGGTGCTGCGGGAGAATTTTTTGCTGATTATCCTCATAGCTGCCGCGATCATAGCTGCCGTGATTACATTGGTGTTGCTCTTCACCAAATATGCTAAGAAGGCTTACTGGAGCTACCTGAACAACAAGGAAAAAAAGATGGGGATCGGGCAGGGGGTCATGTATTCCTTCTATACAGTGCTGCATCCGATCGACACGTTAGAGGGCATTCGCTACAACCGCAAGAGGATCAATATGGCGATTCCGTTTATTCTCCTTGCTGCAGCGTTCATCGTGAGAATGGCGTATCTGTATGTGGTGCATTTTCCCCTTGCGCCCATGGAGCTTGAGGATGTAAACCCTATATTTGAGGCAGTGAAGCTCTGGATCGTTCCTATTTCCTGGATTCCGGCATCCTTCATGGCTACCAGCATATCGGGGGGCGAGAGCAAGTTCCCGGAGATTACATTTACATCAGCGCTCTCCCTTGTGCCTTTCATCGTGATAAATGTGCCGTTGATGTTCCTTTCCAATATATTGTCAAAGACCCAGAGATCCTGGTACGGCGTTTTCTCTACACTGGCATATATCGGACTATTCCTGATTTTGTTCATGGCTATGATGATTTTGAATAACTATACCTGTAAGAAGACGATTGGTATGATGTTTGTCTCAGCGTTTATGATGCTGGTGATCTGGCTGGTATTATTGCTGTGTTACGTCCTGACTGGCAGAATGATTCAGTTCGTCATCTCCATCATGGATGAATTTAAGCTGAATTTCCTATAGTCGCTGTCCGGGACAGTTGTGTAATGATCTGTAGTGATACAGCAGAAAGGAGCAAAGAACTTATATGGTTAAGCGGTTTCTGAAAGAAAGACTGGGTACCATCATACTTTTCGCAATCGTGGTCATATTCGTCATATGGGGCTATTTCAGCATACAGAAAGCCAGAAGCAATGCTATCACCTTTACTGACGAATATGAAGAGCCGGAAGGGAATGTGGATTTTGAGGATCCGGGGAAGTATGTGTCCGTGGCCAAGACGGATAAGCTGGAGCTTCTCTACAATGAAGCCAAGGGAGCCATTCAGGTGAAGAATCTGGAGAGCGGCTACCTCTGGAAGGGGATCTGCGATAATGATGTGTATGATATGAGCGGCGGCAGCGTGAACAAGATGTGGAGGTCCTACCTTCAGTCGCCTATCACCATCACCTACAATAATTTGAAACGCCGGGATTCGGGCGCCAGAACGGAATATGCAGGGAAAGACTGTACGTGGATGGAGACGGAGTATCTGGACAACGGCGTGTCGGTTACATACGGATTTACGAGTCCGGGAATCTTTATCACGGTGGAGTATACTCTGGAGGATGATCAGCTGGTGGTCCGTATTCCCGTAGACAAGATTCGGGAAGAGGCAAGGTTTGCCGTTACCACCATCGAGCTGCTGCCCTATTTCGGGGCGTCCCGCAACGAGGCGGGGGGATATCTTTTCTATCCTGACGGCAGCGGAGCTATTACTACATATGAAAAAGCGGATTCCAGACCTGCCAATGTGCTGGGGGCAAATTATTATACTTACACCAACAGATTTCTGGCATTCCAGAACCTTTTCGATTCCGACAGCTACAATCGCTATACGGCGGCCATGCCGGTGTACGGTATCAAGAACGGTGACAACGCGCTGTTTGGCGTATTTACGGAAGGGGCAGAGAATACGGGAGTGGCAGTGTACCCTTCAGGCTATGTAGTGGATCTGAATCATGCGGGCTTCGAGCTTTATATGAGAAACATATACAATGTTGACATGTATTCCATGTCCACCGCCACCGGCAGCGCTACCGGCGGCAGCATCCAGCGAGTTGACAAGAAGCTGATTTCGGAGGACAAGGAGGCCCGCTATTTCTTCCTCAGCGGTGATGAAGCGGACTACGGCGGTATGGCGGCCACCTATAGGGAATATCTGATAGAAAATGGTCTGCTGAAGGCCGCCATCGCGGAGGGGGAGGAGATGCCCCTTGCACTCAGGCTGCTGATGGGTACCACCAAGGGAGGCATGGTATTCGACGAGTATGTCTCCATGACGGATTTTGATCAGGTAGAGGAGATTTTGAGCCGGCTTTCCGATGCCGGAGTCAACAGTACCGAGGTGGTGCTTTCTTCCTGGATGAAGGGGTATGACGAGTATGAGTACTGGGGCCCTGCAAGCCAGCTGGGCGGCCCTACGGGTATGAGAAATCTCAACGAATATCTTGAGACGGCCTCCGGCAACAAGGTGTACTTGGAGAATGCCTTTATGTTTGCCAGTTCCGAGACCAGCGGCATATCCGAGAAGGAGGATGTGGCTTACGACGGCTTGAACCTGGAGATCAGCACCACTAACATGGACGGCACGATTTTCTACTTGGTGAATCCGCTGGCAGCCTATAAGCGCAATCTGAAGTTCCTTGACAAGCTGGAGAAATATGATTTATTGGGCGTGGCTTATGATGATGTGGGGCAGTACGCTTATGCGGACTTCAATGAGAACGCGCCTTATACCAAGTCTCAGGCGGTGGGGCAGCTGCGGGAGCTTTTGGGCAGTACTGTCGATGCCGACAGGTGGGTGGCCTCCATGGGCGCCAATCAATATGTATACAGTTTTGCGGACTATCTGTTCGATCTTCGGGAGGAGAGCTACGGCTTCTCCATGACTGACTATGCGGTGCCATTCATGCAGATGGTGTTGTCCGGCAGGATTCCCTATTCTACGGAAGGGGCGGGAAATCTTTCCTATGACCTGCAGACCCAGAAACTGAAATGGATAGAATACGGTGCTCTCCCATATTTCTACCTGACTTACGAGTCGGCGCTGAAGCTGAGGGATACGGGATACCAGAGGCTGTTCAGCTCTACCTACAGCGATTGGGAAGGCGTGATGCTGGACACATATAATGAGTTCAGGAATAACCTTTCCTGCGTCTATGGGGTGCAGATGGTGGGACATGATTATCTGACGGACGATCTGATCCGTGTGGAATATGCCAACGGCATTGCCATCTACATCAATTATGGTGCACAGGAGGCCAAGGCGGATAACGTGACGGTTCCTGCAAAGGGCTATGTGGTTGTAGGGGGAGGTGAGAACGGATGAAGGAGAAGCTGGTGAAAGAGAAGAAGAGATTTAAGCTTGATCTCCATAAAAGGAATTCATTGAAAGGCTTGGTGTTCGTGGCTCCTTTCATCGTAGGGATCGTGCTGTTCTTCATCTATCCCATTTATATGTCCATTCGGTTGAGCATCAGCGAGCAGGTGGCCATTGTGGGCATGAAGATGCAGGGATTCACATTGGAACATTTTGTCAGGGCTTTTGTTGTGGACACGGAGTTTGTTCCCACTTTTATAGAGGTGGTGAAACAGACACTGACCAAGTTTCCCCTGACCATAGTGCTGTCTCTGATCATAGCGGTTCTGCTGAACAGGGATATCAAATGCAGGGGATTGTTCCGAGTGATATTTTTCATACCCTTCCTGCTGGGCAGCGGAGAGGTCATGCAGCAGCTGCTGAATCAGGGTGTGGACCGTTCTGTGCTTAACGTCATGGACGGAAAGCTGATTCCCTATAATGTGCTGAACTATTTCGGTGAGACTATCATGAATGCGGTGCAGACGGTATTCGGACTGCTGGTGACGGTGCTTTGGGGCAGCGGTGTGCAGATCCTGCTGTTCCTTTCGGGACTGCAGAGCATCTCCCCCGCCTTGTACGAGGCTGCCAAGATCGACGGCGCTACAGAGTGGGAAATTTTCTGGAAGGTCACGGTGCCTATGATCTCCCCCATGCTGCTGCTGAACATCGTTTATACGGTGGTGAATTCCTTTACCGATATCTCCAATCCTCTGCTGGCATATATTCAGAAATACGGATTTACGGACGCAGAGTTTTCATACGGCTCCGCTTTGGGCTGGATCTATTTCGCCTTTATCGGGGTGCTGGTAGCCATTATATTTGCCGTGATGCAGAAATATATGCATACAAGTGAAGTAGAGGAGGTTAAGAAGCGTGAGCGTAAACACAGAGTCTTTACAATCGAAAAAGCGCCCAAGCGCACTTTCGAGTAATTTACAGCTGCGATGGAGATTGTTTACCAGAAAGTATGCCAATCTCACCGGTGCGAAGCACATCGTAGTGAGGCTGGCCATGTATCTTTTGATCATCGGTCTTGCGTTCGTGTTTGTTTATCCCTTTCTCTACATGATCGCAACCTCGCTGATGTCCAATTCGGACCTGAACAGCTCTTCCGTCCATTGGCTGCCCACGGAGATCAAATTTGAGAACTATGCCATCGCATTGCAGCTGATGGACATAGGGCGGTTCGTGAAGAATTCCTTGTTTGTGACAGTGGTGGCCTCATTCGGGCATGTCATTGCATGTTCCTTTATCGGGTACGGATTTGCGAGATACAATTTTCCTCTGAAGAAGATACTGTTTGGCTGCGTGCTTCTGGCTTTCATCGTGCCCACCCAGACAATCATCATTCCGCTGTATATGACTTATTCCAACCTGAAATGGCTGGATACTTATCTGCCGTTGATCGTGCCCACCTTTTTCGGCTTCGGGCTGAGAGGCGCATTGTATGTCTTCTTGTTCCGCCAGTTCTTCCTGACAGTGCCCAAAAGTCTGGAGGAGGCGGCGAGGATCGATGGCTGCGGATTCATGATGACCTATTGGAGGATCGTGTTCCCTCTGGCCAAGGCCACGCTGGTGGTGGCATTGGTGCTTTCCGTGGTGTGGCACTGGAATGATTTCTATGAGTCCAGCTTGTACATCAGTTCTCCTGCCTTGGGTTTCCTGCCGCCCAGACTGACCAGTATCATAACTGCTACAAACGCTCTGCCGGAACAGCAGGCGGAAATGCTGCGTATGCTGGGGCTGGAGGACGGCGAGGACACTCTGAACGATGCTGTGGTCATGGCCGGGGCTTTGATCATCAGCGCGCCTATATTGGTATTCTTCGCCTTTGCCCAGAGACAGTTCATGCAGGGTATTGAGAGAACGGGTATCACGGGCGAATAAGACAAAGATATATATGAGGAATTATATTTTGGTAGCTGTGCGGAGGAAGGGCTTTCCCAGAAGCCTTCTCGCCGCTGGTTATATAGAGCACTGTAAATCAATCAACGGAGGTAGAAAATGAAAAAGAAAGCAGTAAGCAAGATTCTTGCCGGCATTCTGGCAGCTGCCATGGCCCTGAGCATGGCTGCATGCGGAGACGATGCAGGTGAAGGTTCCAGCACCGGCAGCAGCACGCCGGAGAGCCAGAATGAAGACAACAGCGGCTCTGGTGAAGAGTCCAAGGCAGACAGTCAAGGCGGCGAAGAAAGTCAGGGGGGGCAGGAAGGCAATAGCGGAAGCGCTCCTATGAGCATAACGGTGGCGTTGCCCGGCGATCCCGATGTGGAGAAGGGCAAGGATTTGTTCGACCGTCTGGTGGCAGATGTCAATGAGTACACCAACATGAACGCGGAGTTTAAGTTCTTGGATTCCAATACCTATTTTGCTCAGCTTGGTCTGAGGTTTGCGGCCAATGATGTTGACGATGTAATGATCGTTAACCCTGACGCTGCATTCTGGTCCGCCGCTGTGGGTGGAACCTACAAGGTGAAAGTGGACACGCTGGATGAGAACGGCAATCCGGTAATGGAGGATGTGCTGGACAAGGAAGGCAATCCCGTAAAGGATGATGACGGAAATGTCAAGCAGCAGGTCGTTCAGCATGAGGAGGAGAGGACTATCGAGGGCTCCGAGACCATCTTCTGGGATATTACGGATTATGTGGACGATTACGACAATCTGGCTATGATCCCTGAAGCTACCCGGGCTGCAGCTTCCTATAACGGCAGACTGTATGCTATTCCCCGTGCCAGAAATCTGGCCCGTAACGGTTTCGGCTTCCGTAAGGATTGGTGTGAGAAGCTGAATCTGGCATTTTGGAACAAGATGGAGGCGGGAGAGGATCCCACATGGCAGGATTTCTATGATATGCTGTATGCCTTCACCTACAACGATCCCGATGGAAACGGACAGAACGATACCTGCGGATTGTACATTGATTCTTGGAATGATGTATGGAACATCGTGATGATGTGGTTCGGCGTTCCCAATGAGTGGGGCATTGACGCCAACGGCGATCTGATCCACAAGACCCAGACTCCTGAGTACAAGACTGCTCTGAAGGAGATCCGTAAGCTGTTTGAGGATGGACTGGTTAACTATGGCGTATCGGGCGTAGATGATTTCTACACAGTTAAGGCCGGCGGCGCCCGCAACGGTCTGCAGGAGAGCAAGGGAGGCGTAGGCCTTCAGGTGCTTGATGATATGCGTAAGGTTGAGACTACTCTTGAGTCCAACGGTGTGGGCGGCGCTACGCCTGAGGAGCCTATCTTCTGGCTGGGTGGCTATGTGCTGACGGATTCCGGAAACAACGAGCCTCACTGCCTTCCTACCAACGGCTTCAGCGGAATGGTCGCCATCTCCAAGAAGAACGTGAAGACCGAGGAGCAGCTGCGTCAGGTTCTGCAGTTCCTGAACGATATCAACGACGGCGAGTGCATGAACATGCTTGAGTACGGCTGGGAAGGTGTTACCCATGAGATCGATGAGAACGGCTATGTTAAGGTTTGGATGCCGAAGAGCGAGACTGAGGAAAGAGATCAGGCCAAGCTGGATGCCGCTGGCGTAAAGACCACTACCTGGAACAACGGTTTCAACCAGATCATTGCGTTCCATACTGCAGAATCCAATGCAAGACCTTACACGGTAGCTCCTCCGGAAGGCGAAGTCCAGAAGAGAGAGCAGGAGCTGCTGGAGATCGACATACCCTACTGCGTGCCTAACTATGGTATTTCCTTCACTACCCAGACCTACAAGGATCATGGAAAAGAGCTGGATGCCATCATTAAGGGCAGTGGAGTAGGTACAGATGACGGTCAGCTTGCATCCAAGTCCGACAGAGGTGTACAGTGGAACTATATCCTTGGCGAGATCGACGACGCCGAGCTGGACGCTACTCTGCAGAGCTGGTGGGAAGCAGGCGGCGAGCAGTGGACCAAGGAAATGAACGAAGCTTATCATGCAGCAGGCCACTAAGCAGGCTGTATACGGCGGACGGCGTACTGGGAAGACGCTAGATCCGGTGGAGTAAGGATAGGACGACGTAAGCCGGGGCAGGGAGTTTTCTCCCTGCCCCGGTTTTTGATAGGGTGATAAAGCTATCAGCTATAGGCTTTTAGACATACAAAAACAGCAGAAACCCACATCCAGAGGCTTCTGCTGTAATAAAAAAAGCGATAGACGGGACTCGAACCCGCGGTTTCCACCTTGGCAAGGTGGCGCTCTACCAACTGAGCCACTATCGCATAAGAGATTTGCTCTCAACATTTGTTATCATACTACAAGATATTTCAAATGTCAATATCCAATTTTGAAAAAACAAATGATTCATATGGGAAATGATTCATATGCGGATTCACATGTCGCTGATGCATATGTCCTATGTCTCTGTTTTGCTTCTGGAGAACTGGTTTTTCAATAAGTGTCCGGCCAGAAAGCCCGAAAGCCTTTTTTCCAATAATTCTCTGGACACAAGGGCCAATATCACACTGAGGGCAACGGCAGCGCCAGTGCCCAGAAGGGCTTTTGAACTGACGGCGGAAAAGTCGAATACAGCCCTGTCCAGCAGCATGACGGGATAATAGTGCATGAAATAGAGAGAAAAGCTTGCGTTGCCCAGCTGTATCAGGGAGGAGGGCATTTTGACATTGTATAGACCGATGAAGAAGGTCAGCAGGACGATTACGGCGGCGGGCAGGCCCCACAGTATAGGCCTGCGGAAGCCTGCCACATCCATGGTGTGTCTGGAGACTAAAAGGCCCCCAAAGCATAGGACGATACAGAGAACGCTGAAGTTCCGGGCGGCAGGGGAGGGATTTGAGGAAGGGAAGTTCTGGTACAGTCGCCTTGCCGCATAATAAATGAGGATTCCGAATATGAACTCCAGCATGATTGGATCGCCGTAAAAGCGCAAAGGCACCCAGAAGGGAGAAGACAGCCGGGCTGCAGCCGCCATCAGGATCAGGAATCCGCTGCAGATCAGGCCCCTGTATTTATGGCTGATACTCATGGCGATGTAAAACAGCACATAAAAGAAAATTTCACAGTTCAGGGTCCAGCCGATGCGCATCAGAGGCTGTATGGCTCCGTCCCCTATGTGGAAGGGAATGAAAAGGAGGCTTTTTGCCAAAAAGATAGGATCAGCCTTGCTCTGCAGAAACATTTCAGGGAAAAGAAGCAGGAGCAGAAAGGTTCCCAGAGTCATAAGATAATAAAGGGGAAGAATGCGGATCAGCCGCTTTCGCAGGAAAAATTCAGATTTTTCGTAGGTGGAATGCATGATCATGAAACCGCTGATACAGAAAAAGATATCCACGCCGAAAGCGCCGCAGCTGAGAAAGCGGATATGCTCCAGCACGACAAAAAGCGCGGCGACGCCCCTTAAGGCTTGAATGCTGTCGAAGCGCTGTCTATGAAAATCCCATGCTTTGTTTTGCGAAACCTGTCCTCTACTGTTTTCCAAGCTGTTCTCCCTATTGCCGGCCAAGCCGCCTCTGCCGGCCGGCGAAACCTCATATATGTTTCAAAGATTCGGTTTTCATTTTAACACAATGTTTCCGGCTGTGCAAGGCGGCGATTGGGCGGCAAGAGATCCGGAGGGCTGTTTTATGGTGAAAATAGCCAAAAAAGAAATATGATAGCGGAAAAGCTTGCAGTAAAGTGACAAACATACTAAAATGGAAATATGAAAAGAAGAGTGGGTATGGCATCTATGGATCCATAAGGGGCGAAAGCGTTTTAAGTATAAAAGAGGTCTTGGCATATGAAGGGCTGCGGCGGAACTGAGACGGCCAAAAGAGGCATATTCGGGACCGGAAGAGAAGGAGGGAAAGGTATGAGACTGATTTTCGTAGGTGCAGACCATGAGGTCACCGGCAGCTGCCATTACATGCAGGTGGGTGACAAGCACATTCTGGTGGATTACGGCATGGAGCAGGGGGTGAACGTGTTCGAGAACGCGCCCCTGCCCGTGAGCGAAAACCAGATCGACTATGTACTGCTGACCCATGCCCATATTGACCATACGGGACTTCTGCCGCTCTTGTATGCCAGAGGCTTCCGGGGGCAGGTGTACGCCACGGACGCCACGGCCGACCTCTGCAGCATTATGCTCCGGGACTGTGCCCACATACAGGCCATGGAGGCGGAGTGGAAGAACCGGAAGGCCAAGAGAAGCGAGTCCATCTCCATGATGGAGCCGCTGTATACCATGGAGGATGCCGAGGGAGTCATCAGACGCATAGTACCCTGCCATTATAATAAGGAAATAGAGGTGTGCGAGGAGATGAGGATCCGCTTTACGGATATCGGCCATCTTCTTGGCTCCTCCAGTATCGAGGTATGGCTGACGGAGAACGGCGAGACCAAGAAGATCGTGTTCTCCGGGGATATTGGCAATAAGAACGATCCCTTGCTGCACAATCCTATCTGTACGAAAGAGGCGGATTATGTAGTGATGGAATCCACCTACGGAGACAGACTCCACTCCACGGACCGGCCGGACTATGTGACAGAACTGGCATCCATTCTGAAGGAAACCTTTGACAGAGGCGGAAATGTGGTCATACCCTCTTTTGCAGTGGGGCGCACGCAGGAGCTGCTGTTTTTCCTCCGCAAAATCAAGGTGGGCCGCATGGTAAAGGGGCATGAAAACTTTCCGGTGTATGTGGACAGTCCTCTGGCGGTGGAGGCTACGGGAATCTTTCAGGACAATCGCATGGAATGCTTTGCCGGGGAGGCGCTGGAGCTGGTGCAGGCGGGCATCAATCCCATATCCTTCGCGGGCCTGAAGCTGTCCATTACCAGCGATGAATCCAGAGAGATCAACTTTATTGAGACGCCCAAGGTGATCATATCCGCTTCGGGCATGTGTGAGGCGGGACGTATCCGGCATCATCTGAAGCACAATCTTTGGAGGCCGGAGAGCACGATCTTGTTTGTGGGATATCAGGCAGTGGGAACTCTGGGGCGGATCATCGTGGAGGGGATTGACGAGGTAAAGCTTTTCGGGGAGTCCATTCAGGTCCGTGCCCAGATCAGGAAATTGGTGGGCTTGAGCGGCCATGCGGATAAGAACGGTCTTATCCAGTGGGTCAGCGGCTTTGAGAGGAAGCCGGAGAAGGTCTTTATCGTCCACGGTGAAGACGGTGTATGCACCAGCTTTGCGGAGTGCCTGAGGACGGAGTATGGTCAGGACACCTATGCCCCTTACAGCGGCACGGAATTCGATCTGCTGGCAGGAAAACTGGTGACGGAGGCGGTGCCTATGCCCGTCAGGAAGAAGGCCAAGGGCATTGCATCCAATGTATATGCCAAGCTGGTGGCAGCTGCCCAGAGACTGCTTTCGCTGGTCAAGAGGAGCGACGGGCTTGCGCATAAGGATATGGCCAAGTTTACGGACCAGATCAATTCCCTCTGCGATAAATGGCAGTAAGGCTTAAATCAGGCGGTTTTTGGGGATGAATTATATGGTCTCAGGCTCCCGGAGGAGGTCAAAGAAGCAACGGACATCGCAAGAAATAGGAGACCCTGCAGAGAGAGCGGACTTTACAGAGATGGCGAGTTTTGCTATAATATCATAGGTGCATTTTTGCACCGTCCACGGATGATGGGATTCTAAAAAAGGCTCCTATGATCTGTTTGAATCAGTTTTTCATTGGCCTTTGGCCGAAAACAAGGAGGTACGGACAGTTGAATCTGGTGATCAGGGAAATCGATAAAAAGCATGTGACAATAGGATGGGATCCGGTGGCGTCAGCGGAGGAGTATGAGGTGTTTTGGGCGGATGCGGATACGCCGGGCATGTGCTACCGGAAGATGGAGGCCACCAAGGAGTGCGCCTACACGCTGAAGAAATCCACCCACATTCCCCATTATATCTATGTGGAGGCCTGCAAAGGCGGTGAGGTGCTAAAGAAAAGCAGCCTGCTAAAGACGCCGGTGCATTACAAGCTGGACCAGCAGCTGGAGAAGCTGAACAGGGGACTGATTGCAGTAAAGACAGACAAAGGCATCTACATAAGCTGGCGTATGCTGCTGGATGAGGTGAGCGGGTACTGCGACACCGGAATGACGGGTACGGACTATGCGGTGTACCGGAACGGGGAACGACTTGCGCTGGTCACGGACAGCACCAATTATCTGGATGAGAAGGGCACGGACGGGGATGTCTATTCAGTGGCGGCGGTTCGTCAGGGCAGGGAGGAGAGCCCCTGCGGCGAGATAAAGGTCTGGGAAACCGGAAAAAATTATTTGGAGATTCCCATGCAGATTCCTGCGGGAGGAGTGACCCCTGCGGGGCAGGCTTACGAGTATTCTGCCAATGACATGAGCGTAGGCGATGTGGACGGGGACGGGGAGCTGGAGTTTTTCGTGAAATGGGATCCCTCCAATTCCCATGACGTATCCCACAAGGGATATACGGGGAACTGCTACATCGACTGCTATAAGCTGGACGGCAGGCTGCTGTGGCGCTTGGACATGGGCGTGAACATTCGGTCGGGAGCGCATTACACCCAGTTCATCGTATACGATTTTGACGGGGACGGAAAGGCGGAAATGTCCGTGAAGACTGCCCCCGGCACCAAGATGACCTGCTTCGACGAAAAGGGCAATGTGGTTTCGGAGAAGTATATTACCATGCCGGAGAAGGACTTGGAGGCAGGATATTCCAACGAGGACAATTATGTCTGTTCCGCGAAAGATTATTATGAGTACTTAGTGGAGCTGTTCAAGGGCTGGAGGGAGCATCCGGAGGTGAAGAGCGGCCATTGGCCGGACACGCTGGAGGAGTGCTTCGGGACTCAAAAAGCCTATGCATATCCTTTGTCCGACGGGGACGCAAGGAAGCTGACGGATTATTTTCTGGACGTGTATGCGCCTTCCAGAAGCGACAAGAACGATCTGCGCAAATTTGAGGGCTTTATCTTCAAGGGACCTGAGTACCTCACCATGTTTTCCGGGGATGGGAGGGAGCTGGAGACCATTGACTTCCCGGTGCCCAGAGAGGATGACGGCCTGATGTGGGGGGATTATGCCTGGTTCCGCATCGAGCCTTGTAATAGGGTTGACAGGTTTTTGTCCGGCGTGGGCTATCTGGACGGGGAGAGGCCCTATCTGATCATTGCCAGAGGCTATTATACCAGAGCCACCATCACGGCATATGATTTCTTTGAGGGCAGGCACAGAGAGTATTTCAAGGTGGACAGCGGCTTCGTGCCTATGAAGAATCCCTTTGCGAGATGTGCGCAGGACGGTGGTCTGGGGACGGATCCGGTGTACGGCTGCATTGCGGGTCAGGGGGATCACAGCCTCTCCGTGGCGGATGTGGACGGGGACGGCTGCCATGAGATCATCTACGGCGCGGCTACCATTGACCATGACGGCAGCGTGCTGTATTCCAGCGCGGATCTGATGCCGGACGGCCGTATGCAGCATTTGGGCCATGGGGATTCCATGCATGTGGCAAATATCGATCCGGACAGGCCGGGGCTTGAGATCTTCAACGTGTTCGAGGAGGGAAAGACTGTGCCTTACGGCTGGGCTCTGAGGGATGCGGAGACGGGGAAGGTGCTGTTCGGAGAACCTGCAGACAGAGATCTGGGCAGGTGTATGATCGGGGATATCTGTCCCGACGTAAGGGGGCTTCAGGTCTGGGCTGTGGGAGTGTACGATTGTAAGGGCAATAAGCTGGAGGTGAAGCAGCCGGGAACCAATGCGGGAATCAGATGGGCCGGGGATCTGTCCACTCAGGTGACGGACGGGGTCGACTATGTCCATGAGAAGCATATCGGGGTGGTGGGGGACAACACCCACGGCGTGATGCTGCACCCCGAAGGAACCTCCACCAACAATGGAACCAAGGGGAACCCCTGCCTGATCGCAGATATTTTCGGGGATTTCCGGGAAGAGCTTCTGCTTCGCACTGCGGACAGCAGCGCCATCAGGATCTACACCAACACGGAGCTGACCTCCCACAAGCTCTTCACTCTGCTTCACGATGCCACATACCGCTGCGGCGTGGCATGGCAGAACAATTGCTATAACCAGCCCTGCTATACCAGCTTCTATTATGCCAGCGATATGGATTTCAAGAATGTTCTGAAATATTTGGAAGGATAAGGGAACGGCGTTTTCATGAAAATAGTAAAAAGCATTTTTTTCTCCGTAATGGCGTTGGTCATGGCCGGATGTCTGGGGATTCTGATATGTGCTCTGAGTCCGTCCCTGACCAATATGCTGGCGGAAAAGGTGGGGAACGCGCAGGCGGCGCCGGGCGGGGCGGATGCCGACGGACGTCCTGCTCCGGGTGTGGACACAGGGCGGATAGAGGGACAGGATGGGTATGAGCGTCCTGACAGCGTGCCTTCAGGCACGCCTTCCTCGGTCAGCGGCAAGACCGGCTATAAGCCCGTGCAGGAGAGCGGCGAGCAGATCGCCCAGAACGAGGCGGAAAATCTGTCCGGGATCATCGCTCCGGGAAATACGGGCAGTGATCTGGTCTTTGACGAAACGCTCTATCCTTATTATGCCATGCTGGAGCAGACTGTACGCCCGCTGTATCATCAGGTGTACGCCAATGCCATGAATCTGACGGTGTCCTTCACGCCGGTGACAAACGTATCGGTGGAGCAGCTCAAAACCGTGTTCGAGGCGGTCTATAACGACCATCCTGAGCTGTTCTGGCTGGACACGGGATATACCTGCAAATATCTCAAGAGCGGCAGCTGCGTGGAGGTGACTCTGAAGTACAACGATGCGGCAGATCATATAGACAGCGCGCGGCAGGAATTTCAGGGGGCGGCGCAGGCGGTCTTGTCCGGAGCGCAGGCCCTTGGCAGTGACGGCGAGAAGGAGAGGTATGTTCATGACGCTCTGATGCAGCTGGTGGAGTATGACAGCGGGGCGCCCATGAACCAGAGCGCCTATAGCGCGCTGGTGGGAGGCAGGAGCGTCTGCGCCGGATATGCCAGAGCGTTCCAATACCTGATGCAGTGTCTGGGGATTCCGTGCTATTACTGTACCGGCTATGCAGGGGAGGATCATGCCTGGAACATTGTGAAATTGGACGGATCCTATTGCAATGTGGATGTCACATGGAATGATACGGATCCCGCCACCTACGATTATTATAACAAGACGGATCGGGAATTCGGCAGTACTCATGTGAGGACGGGGCTTTCCGTTTACCTTCCCGCCTGTATTTCGGAGGGTGTCGGCACTTTGCCTTCAGAGGGGACGCAGACATCCGATCTGGACGGGCTGATCAACCCCAACCCGGTGGAACCCATCAGATGGCAAAGCAAGTCCAAGAATGAGAACACGGTGATCACCCCGGACGAGCAGAAGAAGGATAATCTGCAGCAGGCCGGCGTTACGGAGGATCAGGTGCGGGAAACCGTGAGCGCATATTATGAGGACTGTCTGAAGCTTCTGAAGCAGGCAGGCAAGGGGGATAAGCAGTTCTCCAATGTGGTTCCGGAATCCCTATGGCTTACGCTGGAGCAGGCCTATGGCAGAGGGGACTACTGGAAGGGCTATGTAAACGAGGCTCTGAAGGCTCTGGGGGCGGAGGATTTCGTGATCCAGATTCAGGTGCAGCGTCTGGGAGGCGGGTATTATCGCCTATATCATAATGTTTATACTTATTGAATTTGCAAGTTGGAGCTGAAGCCGTGGCAGGAGCACTGCTGCAAGCTGCCGCCGGAGGAGCTGTATCCGGTAACTACATTATTTCGTTTAAATAAGGATCATTTTGGGAAACGGTATAGCCTTGGCTATGCCGTTTTCTTTTATCCTTGGGGCCGCCGTGCTGCAGAAAGGAATTTTCAGGCTCAGGTCAGGAATATCCCCGGAGTTGTCTCATATATTTGTGAGTAGGAGGACAAGTCGATGGAGAACTCTATTTTGCAGATGTTTCCCTCCGCCTATAGGGAATTCTGGCTAAGGACGGCCAAGGAGCAGGATCACCTTCAGGAAATCCGTCTGCGGGCGGGCAGGCCTATCGTACTGCAGATGGACGGCAGGGAGGTTTTTCTCACGGCGCAGGGGGACTTTACGGACTCGCTGGCACGGGCCTGCCCTGCAGGGGAGAGGGAGATTTCGGATATGCTGGAGCATATATGTCACTATTCGCCGTATGCCTTTGAGGAGGAGCTGCGTCAAGGCTTTGTCACCGTGGCGGGAGGACATCGGGTGGGAGTGGCGGGACAAGCAGTGCTGGGGTCTGACGGCAGCGTCAGGACGCTGAAGAACATTTCATTTATCAATATAAGGGTATCGCACCAAAAAAAGGGAGCGGCGGATAGGGTCCTTGGGAGAATGTATGGGGAAGGGCGGCTGAAGAGCGCTTTGATCATCTCTCCGCCCGGCTGCGGAAAGACCACACTGCTGAGGGATCTCATACGGCAGATATCCGACGGCAATCCTTACGGCGAGGGGCTGGCGGTGGGGGTGGTGGACGAGCGTTCCGAGCTGGCCGGGTCTTTCATGGGGATCCCCCAGAACGATATGGGGATGCGAACGGATGTGCTGGACGGCTGTCCCAAGGAAAAGGGAATGCTGATGCTCCTGCGCTCCATGTCGCCTCAGGTGGTTGCCATCGATGAGCTGGGCAGCGAGGGCGAGCTGAAGGCTCTTGGGCAGGCGGCTGCCTGCGGGTGCAGAATTCTGGCCACCGTACACGGGGAGAACAGGCGGGATGTGGAACGGAGATTCGGCTTGGAGAGGGCTTTTTGGGAGAGGCTGTTCGGGCTGTTCATTGTACTCGGAAAGGCAGGAGGGAAATGCGTGGTGCGGCGGATGGAAGAGGGGGAGGGAGGAGCTTGATCAGAATTTTGGGAGGGTGCATGATTTTTAGCGGCTGCCTCGGGCTGGGAATCTGGTATCGACTTCAGCTGGAGGGGAGAATCAAGACGCTTCGGAGTCTGCTCCACATTTTGGAGCTGCTCATAGGCGAGGTGAGGTACGGCAGAACCACCCTGCCGGAATGCTGCTGCCGAGTGGCCAGATATCTGGAGGAGCCCTTCAGCGAGGCGTTTTTGCGGATAGGGGGAAGAATGGAAGAGAACACCGGAAAGTCCTTCGGGAGCGTTTTTCAGGAGGAGATGGAAGGGGCGCTACAAACCCTGCCGCTGAAGGATGGGGATAGGGAGCAGTTCTTCAGGTTCACCACTCAGACCGGATTCATGGACGGACAGATGCAGCTGCGGGCCATAGAGCAGAGCGCGGAGCAGCTGAACGCCACAAAAGAGAAGTTGGAGCAGGAAAATGCAGAAAAATGCAGAATGGCGGTAGGTCTTGGGGCAATGGGAGGGCTGTTGCTGATTTTGGTGCTATGGTAGACTCCGCAGAATGTGAGGAAGCATGGGCGTAAGTCTGATATTTAAGATAGCGGCGGTAGGAATATTGGTGACTATATTGAGTCAGGTGTTGAAGCACAGCGGCAGGGAGGAGCACGCTTTTCTCCTCAGTCTGGCCGGGCTGATACTTGTGCTTACATGGATCGTGCCCTACATATATGAGCTTTTTGAGACCATACAGTCATTGTTTGCGCTGTAGGAGGGGGGTAGGGCGCTTGAAGAGGAGAGACGGAACTGGAAAACAGTCTCGGAGCGGAAAGCGCCCGGGAGCGTTTCAGATGCGTGAGCGTCTGAAACAGTCCCCTGAGAAGGCGCTTGAAGAGAAGAGACGGAACTGGAAAACAGTCTCGGAGCGGAAAGCGCCCGGGAGCGTTTCAGATGCGTGAGCGTCTGAAACAGTCCCCTGAGAAGGCGCTTGAAGAGAAGAGACGGAACTGGAATAGGAGGTACAACATGGCGGAGCTTGTGAAGGTTGCATTTTTGGGGATCGCGGGAGTACTGCTGGCGGTGCAGTTTCGGGGGGCCAAGCCGGAATATGCCACCTATATCGGTTTGGGGGCAAGCATAGTCATATTCTGCTTCTGCATGCGGCAGGTGGAATTCGTGACAGAGCAGTTTTCCAGAATAAAGGTCTATCTGAACGGGGGAGAGGGATACCTTTCCATTTTGTTGAAGGTAATCGGCATTACATATGTCTGTGAGTTCAGCTCAGGAGTCTGCAGAGATGCGGGATATCAGGCCGTAGCGGGCCAGATCGAGGTGCTGGGGAAGCTCACCGTGATGTTCGCAGGTCTGCCTATCTTGTTTGCGGTCATTGAACAGATACACGGTTTTTTGTAGAAAGTGTGGGGAGAGGAAAGGGCAAGCGTCCAAGTGCCGGCAAAGCATGGGGATGAACAGCAATGAGGGAGGGACAAGATGACTGATTTGAGCCTTATCTGGCAGGATTATGGTCTGGACAAGCTGCAGGAGGGGATCTCGTCGCTTTTTCCGGAGAGGCAGTTCAGTCTGGAGAGATTGTTCCAGACGGTGATGTCCGGGGATATCATGGGTGCCTTGGAGCTGTTGTTTCAAGGGAGCATCTCGGATTTTCTTGGGGAGCTGGCCGGAATGAGAAATGTATTTGTGTGGCTGCTGGTGCTGGGAATCGTATCATCCCTGATGACTCATTTTGTGGAGATATTCGATAGAAGGCAGGTGGCGGACATGGGGTTCTATTTCATGTACCTTCTATTCACGGCGGTGCTTTTGAAGTGCTTCTCTCAGGCTGTGGCCATTGCGGTTGAGACCGTGGAGAACATCCTTTTGTTTGTGAAGCTTATGGTGCCCGCGTATCTGCTTTCCGTAGGAGTTTCCTCAGGGGCGGTGACGGCGGGAGCCTCTTACCAGATGATGATTCTGGTAGTGTACGGGGTGGAATATGTGCTTTCGGCGGGGCTGCTGCCTTTGATCTACAGCTTCGTCATGCTGGTTATCATCAACGGTATCTGGCCGGAGGAGAAGCTGGGTTTACTGATAGAACTTGTAAACAAGATAATCGGATGGCTTCTGAAGGGCGCGCTGGGGGTGGTTACGGGCATAGGGGTGTTTCAGGCGCTGATCGCTCCCGTGGTGGATTCTGCCAGAACCTCGGTTCTCCAGCGGCTGATTTCCGCCATACCGGGGGTTGGGAACGCGGCGGGCGGGGTGGCGGAGCTGGCCCTTGGATCCGCAATGGTCATCAGGAACAGCATAGGGGTGATACTTCTTCTGCTTCTGCTTTTGCTCTGTGCGGTTCCGCTGCTGAAGATAGGCGTCATCGCAGGGCTTCTGAAGGCCGCCGCAGCGTTTATGGGAATTGTCAGCGACAAGAGGATAACCCAGTGCGCAGACAAGACGGGAGATGCGGGACTATTGCTGCTGCGCACTACGGGGACAGCATTGCTGCTGTTTCTGATAGCCATAGCGGTGACTGCCGTTTGAGCTGGAACAGTTATAGGCATTGAGGCCCAAAGGGCGGCGTAATACAGCAAATATTTTGGAAACGGAGGGCAGAAAGATATGCAGAACTTGTTTTTTCAGACCATTTGCCGTGTGGGGATCTTTATGATATGCGCTCAGGCAATGATACATTTCAGGCCTCAGGAGGCCTATGAGAAGTATCTGAAGCTTTTGGTGAGCATTATGGTGCTGATACAGCTGTTCCTTCCGGTGGGGAGCTTCCTGCTTGGGGGAGGCGGGCAGCAGGCAGCGGATATGCTGGAACAGTTCAAGGGAGAGCTGGAGGAGAACATGGCGGATGCCGAGAGGAAGGCTGCGGAGGCGGAGGCAGTTCTGGAGCAGATGACGCTGGCGGAGCTGCGGAGGCGTCTGGAGGAGCAGGAGAACGGGGCCGGAGAGAAGGCGGAGGCAGCGGAAGATAGGCAGGGGGGGAAGGGAACTGCGGGGGAGGGCGAAGAAGAGGAGAGGGCGGGATCGGAAGGCGGCGGGCCGGACGAAAGGGCAGGTAGCGGCGCGGGGACTATGGGCGCGCAAGAAAGGGCGGAGGAGACCAAAGATCGAGACCGGGAAGGGAGCCATGGGAGTGAGGGCATCGAGATAGAAGATGTGACGGTGGAACCGGTGGCTCCCATATCCATAGGCGTAGCGTCGCCATAGGTGTAAAGGACTTCATGGGCGTAGCGTCTCCATAGGCATAGGGACTTCATGGGCGCAGCGTCTTCATGGGCACAAGGACTTTATGGGCGCGGCGTCGCCATAGGCATATGGACTTCATGGGCGTGGCGTCTCCATAGGCGCAGGGAATGAAACGGTAGAACAATTTATGAGAGAATCGAGAGGGAGAGTATGGGCAGGGACTGGAAGAAGTGGATGGCGGACAAGGGGCTGACGAAATGGTTTCAGAGGGACAATCTCATTATATTAGTTCTGGCGGGCATTCTGCTGGTGATCATAGCGCTTCCCACCAAGGACGGCACAGAGAAAAGTCAGGGGGAGGGCGGAAATGGATCGGCCCTTTTAGGGGAAAGCCCTTCCGGAACCGGTAAGCAAAAGGAGACGACGAAGGCTTCCGGTGACAGCATGACAGTGGAGAGCACGGACAAGGAATATGCGGACTATTTGGAACGGCGCCTGACGGAGACGCTCTCCCGTATGTCCAATGTTGGGGAGGTGGAGGTGATGATCACTCTCAAATCTTCTTGCGAGCTTGTGGTGGAAAAGGAGCAGCCCGTAAAGCGCTCTGCCACAAATGAAAGCGATTCGCAGGGGGGAAGCCGTATAGTGAATCAGACGGAGTCGGACGAGAACACGGTCTACCGCACGGAAGGCAGCTTGAGCGAGCCTTATGTGATCAAGACTCTGCCTCCCCGGATAGAGGGCGTGGTGGTGGTGGCGGAAGGCGCGGGGAACGGGGAGGTGAACCGCACCATTGTAGAGATCGTCCAGACGCTTTTCGGCGTGGAGGCCCATAAGGTCAGAGTGGTGAAAATGGGGACAAATAAATAGCATATATCCATGGCAGGGCTCATACAATAAACTAGCAAAACACAAAGAGGGGAATCAAAGTGAAAAACCTAATCAAAAAGAATCAGCTTATGATAACCGCACTGGCAATCATGATCGCAATTGCAGGCTATCTGCAGTTTGCGGGAACCGGTCTGCAGGATGAGTACCTGAAGGGAGAAAATGAAGATACCAGCCCGGTGGATTCTAACGGTATCATCAACGAGAACTATACCGCAGACGGGCTTCTGGATCTGTCGGAGGATGATCTGCTGTCGGATCTTTCGGATATCGACAGTCTGGACACAGATGCCGACATAATCGCAGATGACTATCTGAGCACGGGTATGCAGGTGGCGGATGTTTCGGGAGAGGCTCAGGGAGAGGTGGCGGGACCTACGCCTGATGAGGGAGAGATTCCCGGAGAGGCCGTGTTCACTTCTACGGAGGGCGTGGCCCTGCTCTCGGACGCAAAGCTTCTGAAGGAGCAGACCAGAGCTAAAAACAAAGAGACCCTGCTGGAGATCATCAACAGCGAGGGTATCAGCGACGAACAGAAGCAGGCGGCGGTGGACAGCATGGTGGAGATGACGGCGATTGCGGAGAAAGAGGCGGCAGCGGAGATCCTGCTGGAGGCAAAGGGCTTTCAGGACGTAGTGGTCAGCATCAACGGCGATGGTGTGGACGTGGTGGTGAACGTACCTGCTCTGGACGATATCATGAGAGCTCAGATCGAGGATATCGTCAAGCGCAAGACGGAGGTATCCGCAGAGAATATCATAATCAGTACGGTAGTACAGTAAAAAACATTTGTTTTACATAGCAATTGTGGTATACTTACAGTAGATACGGCAGTTTTTCCGGATACATGGTAACCGGTCAGGCACCGCCCTCAGAAAGGACAGAAGAGAGTATGGAAAATAGGAAAAGAGTGTTTTTGATCGTCTTGGACAGTTTCGGAATCGGCGGAATGGAAGATGCGGCTCAGTATGGGGATGTGAATGTGAATACACTGGGAACCGTGTCTTCCAGTCCGTTCTTTTCCATGCCGCATATGGGAGAGCTGGGACTGTTTCGCATCGACGGGATCCAATGTGTCCAGCCCGGAGAGCCTATGCCTGAGGGGGTGGAGAGTGTCTGCGGCATCGGCGGACTTCGGGCCGCTTATGGACGTATGCGGGAGAGATCCAAGGGGAAGGATACCACTATAGGCCACTGGGAGATTGCGGGAATTTGTTCTCCCAGACCGCTGCCAACTTATCCGCAGGGATTTCCTTCCGAGATTCTGGAGGCTTTCTGCGCCAAGACGGGAAGAAGGGCCCTCTGCAACCTGCCCTATTCGGGAACCAAGGTGATTCAGGACTATGGGGATGCCCATATGCGGACGGGAGGTCTGATCGTGTACACCTCTGCGGACAGCGTGTTTCAGATAGCGGCCCATGAAGACATTGTGCCTCCGGAGCAGCTTTATGAATACTGCCGCATGGCCCGGGATATCCTTCAAGGAGAGCATGGCGTGGGCAGGGTAATCGCAAGGCCTTTCGTGGGTCCCCGAGGGGGCGAGTTCGTCAGGACGGCCAGACGGCATGATTTTTCCATTCTGCCGCCCTCCGCCACCATGCTGGATCAGCTGTCAGAGAACGGAAAGGATGTCATAGGCGTGGGCAAGATCAAGGATATTTTCGCCGGAAAGGGAATTACAGAGGCGGTATATACAAGCGGCAATAAAGAGGGGATAGAGAGGACGCTGGAATATCTGGATAAGGATTTTGAAGGATTGTGCTTTATTAATCTGGTGGACTATGATATGCTATATGGGCACCGCAGGGACGTGGAGGGCTATGCCCGGGCGCTGAGCTATTTCGATGCGAGACTGCCGGAGCTGCTGGGCAAAATGCGCAAGGAGGATATTTTGATGATCACTGCAGATCATGGCTGCGATCCGGGATATATGGCAAGCACGGACCACACCAGAGAATATGTGCCCATACTGCTGTGCGGAAGGAACGTGGAGCCGGGTAATCTGGGAACCAGAGAGACTTTTGCGGATGTAGGGGCCACGGTGCTGGAGTATTTTGGCATAAGGCCTGCCTTTGAGGGCAAAGACATGCTTACGCCGCCATAGGGCATATATGCGCTGGCCTGAAGCCGTTTTGGGATATGGTCACAGGCATAGTACCTGCATATAAGTTCAGATATAAATTCAGATAAATCAATTCAGCTCTATCAATATAGACTTAAAAATACAGACACAGAGAGCATAGGAGGCTATGGACCCATGGAGCAATATACGGAAGAAATCAACCGCCGCCGCACATTTGCGATCATTTCCCATCCTGACGCAGGTAAGACGACCTTAACGGAGAAGTTTCTGTTGTACGGCGGCGCAATCAATCTGGCAGGGAGCGTAAAGGGAAAGGCTACGGCGAGGCATGCGGTCTCCGACTGGATGGAGATCGAGAAGGAGCGAGGCATATCCGTCACCTCCTCCGTGCTGCAGTTTGAATATGACGGTTACTGCATCAATATTTTGGACACGCCGGGGCATCAGGACTTTTCGGAGGATACCTACCGCACACTGATGGCGGCAGATTCCGCCGTTATGGTCATCGATGCTTCAAAGGGCGTGGAGGCTCAGACCAGAAAGCTGTTCAAGGTCTGCGTGATGCGCAAAATCCCGATCTTCACCTTTATCAACAAGATGGACAGGGATGCTAACGATACTTTCGACCTGCTGGACGATATCGAGAAGGAGCTGGGGATCGCCACTTGTCCCGTGAACTGGCCCATAGGCTCCGGAAAGGAATTCAAGGGAGTCTATGATAGGGAGAGCAAGTGTGTGATCTCCTATTCCGGCACCGAGAAGGGCACCAAGGAGGGAACTGCCACAGAAGTCTCCGTGGCAGAGGAGAGCGCGTTGAGGGAGCTTATCGGTGATCAGGCGGCGGACAAGCTTTTGGAGGAGATCGAGCTTCTGGACGGAGCCAGCGCGGAGTTTGATCTGGAGGCCGTGCGGGCAGGGGATCTGACTCCCGTGTGCTTCGGCTCGGCGCTGACCAATTTCGGCGTGGAGATATTTCTGAAGCACTTTCTGGACATGGCTACCACCCCGCTGCCCAGAAGAGCGGACATAGGGCTGGTAGACCCGGCGGAAAACGGGTTCAGTGCTTTTGTGTTCAAGATTCAGGCAAACATGAACAAGGCGCATAGGGATAGGATCGCTTTCATGAGGATATGCTCCGGGAGATTTGACGCCAATATGGAAGTGCGCCATGTGCAGGGGGGGAAGGTCATGCGGCTCTCCCAGCCCCAACAGATCATGGCCGACGAGAGGAAGATTTTAAGCGAGGCTTACGCAGGGGACATCATCGGCGTGTTTGACCCGGGGATATTTTCCATCGGGGACACCATCTGCTGTCCCAAGGAGAAGTTCCGGTATGAGGGGATACCCACCTTCGCCCCGGAACATTTCGCCAGAGTGCGCCAGATGGATACCATGAAGAGAAAGCAGTTTGTGAAGGGCATAGAGCAGATCGCTCAGGAGGGCGCCATCCAGATCTTTCAGGAGTTCAACAGCGGCTTCGAGGAGATCATCGTAGGGGTGGTGGGGGTGCTGCAGTTCGATGTGCTGAAGTATAGGCTGGAGAACGAGTACAATGTAGAGATTCGGCTGGAGAATCTGCCCTATGAGCATATCCGCTGGATCGGGAACAAGGATGAGATAGATATCGAGAAATTGAGCGGTACTTCGGACATGAAGAAGGTGAGGGACATGAAGGGCAATCCGCTGCTTCTGTTCGTGAATTCATGGAGCATTGGCATGACCATGGATCGGAACAAGGGGCTGGTGCTTGCGGAGTTCGGCAGTCCTTCCTGACCTGCATGATCAGCCGGAAATCGGCATCAAAACGTAAGGGAACCTGAAACATGGACGGGGAAGCCGCACAGGAATTTAAAAGGGGAAAAACAGATGGAAAGAAGACGTAAGGTTTTGCAGTTTGTCCTCAGTGCCCTATTGTTGTGTACGGCGCTGTCAGGCTGTGCGGCGGAAGCGATTTTGGATGAGATTCCCAGAGAATTCGGACTGCTTCGGGAGCCGGAGGGAGAGTTTGAAGGAGATGATGTCAGAACAGTCTCCATGGAGGAGATGCTGGCTTTTCCGGAACATGGAGGAGATGGGACAGTTGAGGCAGAGGCGCATTTCCTGATGGAGGAGGTATATCTCTTTGCCCGCAGCAGTCTCAGTCAGGAGGAGCAGACATGGTATGACGACATCGAGAAGGCTCTGGGGAGCTTTGGAGAAGAGGTTCAGCTGAATCAGGCGGTTTTGGATAGCTTTGATGTCTCGGAGATAGATGACGTGGTGGAGCGGCTCTTTCGGTGCGTGCTGGGAGATCATCCGGAAATATTTTATGTGGACGGCTATTCCTGCACAAAATATATGCAGGGGGACAAAGCTGTCTCAGTGGAATTTTCGGGAAGCTATACCATGGATCCGGAGACTGCTCTGGAATACAAGAGAGCCATTGAGGAGAGCGCAGGGGCGATTCTTGCAGGCATTGAGAAGGATGCAGACGACTATGAGAAGGTGAAATATGTCTATGAATTCATTGTCTGCAATACCGATTATGATCTGGACGCCCCCCACAATCAGAATATCTATTCCGTGTTCGTGAATCATCGTTCCGTCTGTCAGGGCTATGCCAAGGCGACCCAGTACCTTTTGAACAAGCTGGGCGTGGAGGGCACACTGGTGCTGGGGACTGTGGACACCGGAGAGGGACATGCCTGGAATCTGGTAAAGGTGGAGGGAGAGTATTATTATGTAGACACGACTTGGGGGGACGTATCCTATCAGGTGGAGGATCCGGCTGTAGAGACGGGCAGGCAGGATGCGCCGGAGGGCGTAGGAGAGGGGGCCGGAACCGAGGGCTCTCTGGAGGCCCAAGGGCTTGGGGACGGCATGGAAAACGAACCGCCGGATCCGGAGGCGGCAGGAGACGCCGACAGCTCAGGGCAGGAAAGAGACGGCCTGACCTTGCCGGAGATCAATTATGATTATCTAAACGTTACGACGGAGGAGCTGCTCAGAACCCATTCCATAGGAGGCGTGGTGCCCATGCCTCTGTGTACCGCCACCAAGGCCAATTATTATGTGATGGAGGGGGCTTATTTTACTTCCTATGACAGAGATCAGATGGCGGCGCTTTTTGAGAAGGCAGCAGAGCAGGGAAAGTGGGATGTGAGTGTAAAATGTTCCGACGCGGAATGCTATGGGGAGATATTTCAGGCCCTGATAGAGGATAAGGATATATTCGACTATATGGGGGATCGGGAGGGCGGCATCGCATATGCCCAGAACGAGAAACAATTCTCCCTGACATTTTGGGTGACAAGTGAATAGAAAATGTGGTATAATATCGAAACAAGAAGGGCATTGTTTCGACTTCTGATTCCATGTGCGCTTATGCGCACGAAAATGTGGTATAATATCGAAACAGGAGGACATTCTTATGGAAAATGAAAGCAAGAACAGCGCAGTGGTGCTGGATGTGAAGGAGAATGTGGGAGTGGTGCAGATAGCCGATGACGTTGTGGCCATGATCGCTTCCCTTGCGGCCACGGAGGTGGAAGGTGTCAGTGCCATGGCCGGAACCATCACCAATGAGCTCATGGGCAAGGTTGGGATGAAGAAGCTGACCAAGGGTGTGCGGGTAGATGTGGTGGACGGAAAAGTGAGGGTGAATCTGGCCGTGACTATGGAGTATGGCTACAATATACCCGCTACCTGCCATAGAGTGCAGGCGAAGGTGAAGTCGGCCATCGAAAACATGACCGGACTGGGCTGCACCGATGTGAACATCCGCATCGCAGGGGTCAAGCTGAAATAAATTAAAAAAGAGGGGCTGCAGCCTTGGCCCATGGATGCTCTGGGGAGATGATCCCGCTGCGGATAGGCGGCAGCCGTGTTATTTGGCAGATGTACATGCCGCGGGCAAGTCATGGGAGAGGCTGTGTGACAGAGGAAGAAGCGTGATGGGACGACATGAGAAGCGGGAACAGGTCTTTCTGCTTTTGTTTCAGGTAGAATTTCATGCGCCTGAGGAAATGGACAGGCAGGGCAGGCTGTTCGTGGAGGACAATGAGGCCATCGGCTCTCAGAAGGATGCCGATTATATTGAGGCCAGATGTCAGGCCGTCAGGGAGAAGGTTCCTGAGATAGATAGGTTCATCAATGACAATACGCAAGGCTGGAACACTGCCCGCATGGGAAAGGTAGAGCTTGCGGCGCTGCGTCTCGCCATCTATGAGATGCGTTTTGACGACGACATCCCTACGGGAGTGGCCATAGACGAGGCGGTGGAGATCGCGAAAAAGTACGGTCAGGACAATTCGGGGGCTTTTGTGAATGCCATTCTGGCCAAGATTGTAAAGCTGGGTGATTGAGATTCGGAATGTTTATACTGTAGGACAGCTGAATTCTTACATTAAGAATATGTTCGAGCAGGATTATCTTTTGCAGGGGCTCTTCGTGAGGGGGGAGGTGAGCAACTGCAAATACCATTCCTCAGGACATATCTATTTTACATTGAAGGATGCCAAAGGGACCATAAACTGCGTCATGTTTGCGGGCAGTCGCAAGGGTCTCTCTTTTCGTATGTCCGAGGGGCAGCAGGTGATCGTGGGCGGAACGGTGGATGTGTACGAGAGGGACGGGAAATACCAACTCTATGCAAGACAGATTCTGCTGGAGGGGAGCGGGCTGCTCTATGAACGGTTCGAGAGGCTCAAGCAGGAGCTGGAGGCAGCCGGGCTGTTTGCTCAGGAGCATAAGCGCCCCATACCCAGATTCATCAGGACTCTGGGAGTGGTGACTGCAGACACGGGAGCCGCCGTTCGGGACATCATCCAGATTGCAGGCCGGCGGAATCCATATGTGCAGGTCATTTTGTATCCTGCTCTGGTTCAGGGGGAGGGCGCTGCAGCCAGCATCACAGCCGGCATAAGGGCGCTGGAGGCCTTGGGGGTCGATGTGATGATTGTGGGACGGGGCGGCGGATCCATAGAGGATCTGTGGGCCTTCAACGAGAGGGAGGTGGCGCAGGCCATATTCGACTGTACCGTTCCCGTTATCTCTGCTGTGGGCCATGAGACGGACACCACCATCTCAGATTTCGCCGCGGATCTGCGGGCCCCCACGCCCTCTGCGGCGGCGGAGCTGGCGGTGGCCGATATCCGGGAGATTCTGGGTAAAATAGAGCTATATCGGGACGCCCTGAATAGGCGGATGAACCGGCGCATGGAAGCCTGCCGCAGCCGTGCGGGGCAGTTTGAGCTGAGGCTGAAGGCGGGGAGCCCCATCCATAAGCTCAGGGCAAGGAAGATGGATATGCTCTCGGCGGAGGAGAGGCTGCAGGAGAGGATGAGGCGGCTTCTGGAGAAACGGCGCCACGAGCTTGCGCTTTATGCGGAGAGAATGAAGGGGCTTTCTCCTTTGGACAAGCTCTGCAGAGGATATTCCTATGTGGAGGACGAAGGGGGAAAGAATATACGCTCTGTCGGACAGGTCAGGGAGGGCCAGAGACTTCGGATCAGAGTCATGGACGGGCAGATAGACGCGGTGGCTGTGGGTACAGAGACATGCCTATGTACCGGAGCTGAATGAAAGGAACAGGAATATGGACGGGGATGCAAGACAGCCGGGGCTGGAGGAGAATTTTCGGAGACTGGAGGAGATCGTTGCAAGGCTGGAGGATGACAGTCTGCCGCTGGAGGAGGCTTTTTGTGCCTACAGTCAGGGGATGGCGGTGCTGAAGCAGTGCAATGATCAGATCGACAGAGTGGAGAAACAAGTGCTTAAGCTTGGGGAAGAGGGACGATTGGAGGACTTCGGAGATGGAGACATTGGTGTTTGAGCAGGAGCTGAAGGAGAGGACGAGGCTGGCGGAGGAAGTACTGAAAAAATATCTTCCGGCGGAGGGCGGACCTCAGGGGCGGCTGACGGAGGCTATGAACTACAGCCTGCTGGCCGGAGGAAAGCGTCTGCGCCCCGTATTGATGAGAGAGACCTATGAGATGTGCGGCGGACAGGAAGAGGATCCCGCTCTTGAGGCATTCATGGCGGCAATAGAGATGATTCATACCTATTCGCTGGTTCATGACGATCTTCCTGCCATGGACAACGACTGTTACCGCAGAGGAAAAAAGACCACATGGTACGTCTACGGGGATGCCATGGGAATCCTTGCAGGGGACGGGCTTTTGAATTATGCCTTCGAGACGGCTGCGGGGGCGCTGACCCGGTGCTGTCAGGAGGAAGGAATACCCGAAGGGGAGCGCATAGCCGGCCTGAAGCGGATTTCGGAGGCGCTTTCGGTGCTTGCCCGAAAGGCAGGCATATATGGTATGATCGGCGGTCAGGCAGTGGACATCATGGACTCCGAAAATCAGTCGGCAGGGGCGGAAAACGGGAATCAGGCGCCTGAGGACAAGGGAGGGGAGCCTCAGGAGCTGGAGCGCCTGCTTTTCATTCATGAGCATAAGACGGCGGCGCTGATTCAGGCTGCCATGATGATAGGAGCCATTCTTGCGGGGGCGGCGCCCCAGAAGGTAAGGGAGATCGAAAAATGTGCCTATAACATCGGCATCGCCTTTCAGATTCAGGATGATGTCTTGGACGTGGTGGGCAACAGTCAGGAGCTTGGAAAGTCCATCGGCAGCGACGCACAGAACAATAAGCGGACCTATGTGGCTCTCATGGGGCTGGATAGGGCGAAGGCGGACGTGGAGGCACTCTCTCAGGAAGCAGTGGATATACTGGACGGCTTTCAGGGCAGGCATGAATTTTTAAAGCAACTGATACTGGCGCTGATACACAGGACGCATTGATTCCGGGGGGCCTGAGCAACAACGCCCGCTTGGGCCTTTGATAAAATATGGTGGGAAAGGTAGGGGGATATATGCTTCTGGAAACCATAGAGCAGGCGAATGATATAAAGAGGGTGGGGAAAGAGGACTGGGACTCGCTGGCGCAGGAGATTCGGGATTTTCTGATTCGGACCATCAGCGTGACAGGGGGGCATCTGGGCTCCAATCTGGGCGCAGTGGAACTGACTATGGCGCTGCACCTTGTTCTGGACCTGCCGCAGGATAAAATCATCTGGGATGTGGGGCATCAGTCCTATACACACAAAATTCTCACCGGAAGAAGGGAAAATTTCGGTTCTCTGCGCCAATATCATGGCCTCAGCGGTTTTCCAAAACGAAAAGAAAGCGAATGCGATGTATTTGACACGGGGCATAGTTCCACCTCCATATCGGCGGGGCTGGGTCTGGTGAAAGCCAGAGAGCTTACCGGCGGGACGAATACCGTGGTGTCCGTCATTGGGGACGGCTCCCTCACCGGGGGAATGGCTTACGAGGCCCTGAACAATGCCGCAAAGCTGGAGACCAATTTCATCGTGATCCTCAACGACAACAATATGTCCATCTCCGAGAACGTGGGAGGCGTGTCCAAATATCTGAACAATATCCGTACTGCCACGGGGTATCTGGATCTGAAAAAGGGGATCTACAATGCCCTGCAGGGTATGAAGCGGGGGAACGACATCATCGACCGGATCCGCCGGGCCAAGAGCAGCTTCAAACAGCTGGTGATTCCGGGGATGTTTTTTGAAGATATGGGAATCACTTATCTGGGGCCGGTTGACGGTCATGACATCGCCACCATGGTCTCCGTGATCAGCGATGCCAAGCGTGTGCAGGGGCCCGTGCTGATTCATGTGCTGACCCAGAAGGGCAAGGGATATCTGCCTGCGGAGCGCCATCCCGCCAGATTTCACGGCGCGGAGCCCTTCGATATCGGGACGGGGGTTCCGTCCCATCCCAGAACGGACGCCAATTATACGGATATCTTTTCCACGGTCATGTGCAAGCTAGGGCAGCGTGATGAAAAAATTGTGGCTATCACGGCGGCCATGCCGGACGGCACAGGCCTGAAACGGTTCCGCAATATGTACCCGGACCGTTTCTTCGATGTGGGTATCGCGGAACAACATGCGGTGACTTTTGCGGCAGGGCTTGCGGCGGGAGGCTTGAAGCCCATTGTGGCCATATACTCCTCTTTTCTGCAGAGGGCATACGACCAGATACTCCATGATGTGTGCATTCAGAATCTGCCGGTGGTCTTTGCTGTGGACAGAGCGGGGCTGGTGGGCAGCGACGGGGAGACACATCAGGGAATATTCGATTATACATATCTGTCGGGAATTCCCAACATGCATGTCTGTGCGCCCAAGAACAAGTGGGAGCTTTCGGACATGATGAAATTCGCCGTGGGGCTGGGAGCGCCTATTGCAGTGCGTTATCCCAGAGGCGCGGCCTATGCAGGACTGAAAGAATATCGTGCCCCCATAGAGCTGGGGAAGGCCGAATGGATATATCGGGAAGGGGAGATTGCCCTGCTGGCGGTGGGCAGCATGGTGAAGACCGCCGAGCAGGTCAGGACGCTGCTGAAGGAGAAGGGACATGCCGTGAGCATCTTGAACGCAAGGTTCGTGAAGCCCATCGATCAGGAGGCGGTGCGGGAGGCATGCCGGAGCCATAGGGTCATCGTGGCCATGGAGGAGAATGTGGCCTGCGGCGGCTACGGAGAGAAGGTGCTGGACTGCATGAACCGGTGGGGGTATTTGGATGCCTATGGGGATATCCCCGGAGACGAGAATGGAGTCATTGGCGCAGATACCAGTACTTATGAGAATGAGAATTTGCATGGAAATCTTTCCGGGAGTAGGAATCCGGGCTTTCAGGGGAATGTCTTTTTGGGTATCAGCATTCCCGACGCATATGTGGAGCATGGAAACGTGGAGCTGCTGAAGAAGGAGATCGGCATCGACGCGGAGAGTGTGGCCAAGCGGATAGAGGCGGTTTTATGAGAAAACAGAGCCAAGGAACCGAAGAGGGCGCAAGGGAGCGTCTGGACATGCTGCTGGTGGCCAGAGGGCTTGCCGGGTCCAGAAGCCGGGCAAAGGAAATGATTCTGGCCGGGGAGGTCTATGTAGACGGCCGGAAGGTTTGTAAGGCGGGAACGTTCTGCGAGGCAGAGGGCGCCGACATCCGGGTTCTGGGGCAGGAGCTTAGGTATGTGAGCAGAGGCGGTCTGAAGCTGGAAAAGGCGTTGGGGGAGTGGCAGATCGGTCTGGAGGATAAGATCTGCATGGACATCGGCGCTTCAACGGGAGGTTTTACGGACTGCATGCTGCAGAACGGCGCTGCCAGGGTGTATGCATTGGATGTAGGCAGGAACCAGCTGGCGGAGAAACTTAAAAATGATAAGCGAGTAGTCTGCATGGAGCAGAAGAACTTCAGATACATGACCCAAGAGGAGCTGCCGGAGGAGCCGGAATTCGTCAGCGCGGACGTGTCTTTCATCTCGCTGACAAAAATATTGATTCCTGCAATAAAGCTTATGAAGAGCGGCGGGCAGCTGGTCTGTCTGGTAAAGCCCCAGTTCGAGGCGGGCAGGGGCAAGGTAGGAAAGAACGGGGTAGTGAAGGACGCCGCAACCCACCGTCAGGTACTGTGCAGGGTGGTGGATTATGCGGATCTGATAGGCTTTCAGGTGGCGCATCTTACCTTTTCCCCCATCCGGGGACCGGAGGGAAATATAGAATATCTGCTGCATCTGGAAAAGGGGGAGCAGACTAAGGAAATAGGGGCGCTTCTGGAGAGGGAAGCGCAGGCCGCGCTGGAGGAGCTTTGCCGGGAGGGCGGGGGATTGTCCCGCGGCCCTTTCTGGGAGAGGCTGATCAAGGCAGTGGTGGTGGAGGCGCATAATAATCTGTGAGCCCAGCCGGAACTGAAGGCGGGCAGAATGTTTTTGGGAAGCGCAGCCGCTTTGGAGGCAGGGGGAGGATCATGAAGTGTTTTCTGATCTATGCAAATACTTATAAGGATAAAGATCTGGCTGTCACGAAGCGGATCTGCGGTTTTTTGGAGCAGGCGGGGCAGCGGGCAGCGGTGGTTACCAGCGGGGACGGGGGGGAGGAGACGGAATCGTTTTCCGAGTCTCTGGCGGCAGGCTGCTGCGACCAAAGGGAGCGGCTTCTGAAGGAGGCGGACTGCATGATCGTGCTGGGAGGGGACGGCACCGTACTGCAGGCGGCAAGGGAGATAGGAGAAAGAAACATTCCTATCATAGGAGTTAACCTGGGCACTTTGGGATATATGACGGAGATTGAGCCGGCAAATCTGGAGGAGGCTCTGGGGAGGCTGGTGGCCGGGGAATATGAACAGGAATGCCGTATGATGCTGGAGGGCAGAGTATGCTTTTTTGATGGCGGCGTGCAGGAGGACTGGGCCCTCAATGATATCGTACTTTCCCGCAGCGGTTCACTGCAGATCATCAGATTCGATATCTATGTGAACGGACAGTTTCTGAACAGCTACAATGCGGACGGAATGATCGTCACAACACCTACGGGCTCTACCGGCTACAACCTATCGGCGGGAGGCCCTCTCGTGGAGCCAAGGGCAAGGCTGATGATGCTGACTCCGATCTGTCCCCATTCCCTGCACCAGAGAAGCATCATATTGTCGCCGGAGGATGTGATAGATATCCAGATTCCTGAATGCAGAAGAGGAGGGGTTCAGACCGTGGAGGTGAACTTTGACGGAAGTCATGTGATTCCGCTTCGCACCGGGGATCGGATCCGGGTGACGCGGTCGGAGAAGGTGACGGAGTTCATACGGCTGAACCGGATCAGTTTTCTGGACGTGCTGCATAGAAAGATGCAGGCGTGACAGATCAAATAAACGCAAATAAAAACGGCGGAACTGGAATAGGAGAAACTGATATGCTGCAGAGTTTGCATGTGAAAAATCTGGCACTGATCGAGGAGACAGAGGTAGAGTTCGGCAGGGGACTGAACATTCTGACCGGAGAGACCGGCGCAGGAAAGTCCCTATTGATAGGAAGCGTGAACCTGGCTCTGGGAGGAAAATTTGAAAAGGATATGCTGCGGAAGGGTGCGGACAGCGCCTTGGTGGAGCTTGTGTTCTCCTGCGATAGTCCGAAGGTGAAGGAAAAGCTGCTTCAGCTGGATCTGGATCCTGAGGAAGACGGGACCATAATTATCAGCCGGAAAATGCAGGCTGGGAAGAGTATTTGCCGGATCAACGGGGAGACCGTTGCTGCGAAGCAAGTGAAAGAGCTGGCAGAACTTCTCATTGACATTCACGGCCAGCACGAGCACCAGTCCCTTCTGAACAAGAAGAAGCATATGGAAATTTTGGATGTATATTGCGGAGAGAAATTCCAGAAGGCTGCGGAAGCCGTGGAAGAGGCCTACAAGGAGTGCGGCAGGCTGCGTAGAGCGCTGGAGGAGGAGAGCAGAGACGAGGAGGCCAAAGCGAAGGAGCAGGCCCTTGCACAGTTTGAGCTTCAGGAGATTCAGGAAGCAAAGCTGGTGGTGGGGGAGGACGAGGAGCTTGAGAGGCGCTACAAGCTTATGGTCAACGGCAAGAGAATAACGGAGAGTCTGGCGGAGAGCTATCAGTATACAGGGAGTGATTTCGACGGTTCTGCAGGCAGCGCGCTGAGCCGGGCGCTGCGGGCGCTGCGGAGCATTTCCGGTCTGGACCAGCGTCTGGGGGAGCTGGAGGGCCAGCTGTCGGAAATAGACAGCCTTCTTGCAGACTACAATCGGGATCTGGCCGAGTATATGAGCGACTGTGAGTTCGATGAGGAGGATTTTGCCACAGTGGAGGAAAGGCTGAACCTTGTAAATCGTCTCAAGGAAAAATATGGAAAATCTCTGGAGGCAGTGATTTCCTATGGGGAAGAAAGACAGAGATTATTGGACAAGCTGGAGGATTATGATGCATACATGGCAGAGCTGGAGGAGAAACTGAAAGCAGCGCAGGGGCGTTTGGAGATTTCCTGCGAACAGTTGTCCCAGATTAGAAAAAAGAATGCAAAAACTCTGACCAAGCAGCTGAAGGCGGCCTTGGTGCATCTGAACTTTATGACGGTAGAATTTGAAGTGGCGGTGGAAAGGGCCGCAGGCATCACTGCAAAGGGCTATGACGATGTAGAATTTTTAATTTCCGTGAATCCCGGAGAGGCCATGAAGCCCTTGAGTCAGGTGGCCAGCGGCGGAGAGCTGTCCCGTATCATGCTGGCAATCAAGACGGTTCTGGCCGGCAGGGACGATATCGATACTTTGATATTCGATGAAATCGATGCAGGCATCAGCGGCAGGACGGCATGGAGGGTGTCGGAGCAGCTGGATAGGGTGGGAAAGGCCCATCAGGTGCTGTGCATCACCCACCTTCCTCAGATTGCTGCCATGGCCGACAAGCATTTTGTGATCGAAAAAAATGCAAAATCCGACAATACAATAACGGATATCCGACATATTTCGGAGGATGAAAGCCTTGGGGAGCTGGCGAGGCTTCTGGGCAGCGATGCTCTGACGGAAGCGGCGCTGTCAAATGCAAGAGAGATGCGCGCTCAGGCCTTGGGATACAAGGAGAAGCAGCCATAAAATGCAAGTGTGAAAATACAAGTATGAAATAGAAAAAAGTTCACATACTATAACTGGAGCCTATTGATTTTATGCGGCAGGCGGGACATTGGGGCAGTGCCTGCCGTCTTGAGTTGACAGTTAGGGAGTGTGTGGATATGGAGCTGCAGAGGGATAATGATGACGGCATAAAGAAATGTGCATGCGAGGACATGAAGGTCCTGATGCAGGAATGCAGAAGAAAGGTCAGGCGTCTGAAAATCTATCGGGCCTGTTTGTGTCTGGCGCTGGCAGTCAGCTGCGCCTCTCTGGCGGGATCCTTCTATTATTATCTGGACAAGAGCATACCATCCGTGATCAATGTGCGTGCCGGAGAGGAAGAATCTTTTCTTTTAGGGATCCCGGCAAGAGGGGAAATTGTAAGCGTCAGTGATCAGGGTGTCAGCAATATTCCTCAGGGAGCGGTGGACATTGATCTGAGCAAGTCGGTGACATTAAAGGCAGACATGCACTCAAGCTATCGGATGCAGGTGAAGCTTTTCGGATTTCTGTCCTTCAAGGATGTCAATATCCATGTGATCGAAGATCAGGAGCTTATTCCGGTGGGCATGCCCATAGGGATCTACGTGAAGACCGACGGCATTCTGGTGGTTGGCACGGGGGAATTCAAGGGCGGTGACGGGGTGAGCTATTCGCCGGCAAAGTATATTCTGAAATCCGGCGATTATATCTGCGGAATAGACGGAACAGAAGTGACAGAGAAGGATGACTTCATCAAAAGAGTGGAGGACAGCGGCGGCAGAGAGGTGAGGCTTACCATAGAGCGGGACGGAGAGCGGATGGATGTGGAAGTTACTCCTATGAAGGATGCCGCAGGCAGCTACAAGCTTGGGGTCTGGGTCAGGGACAATGCTCAGGGTGTGGGCACCATGACTTATATTGACAGCCGGGGCAATTTCGGAGCATTGGGACACGGTATCACGGATGTGGATACCAGCACCCTCATGCACATGGAGGACGGAACTCTCTATCAGACGGATATCGTGGACATCCAGAAGGGGAGCGCAGGGAATCCCGGAGAGATGACGGGCATGATCGTCTACTCCAATGAACGGATTCTGGGGGAGATCACCCACAACAGCATTCAAGGCATTTTCGGTATCTGCAACAGCAAGGCGCTCGAGATGGGGGAGAGGGAGCCGATTCCCATCGGACTGAAGCAGGAGATTGAGCTGGGGCCGGCACAAATCCTATGCACTGTGGAGGGCGTTACCCGATACTATGATGTGGAGATCACTTCGGTGCATCTGGATCATGACAATGTGAATCGGGGCATAGAGCTGACCGTTACGGACCCGGATCTGCTGGCCGTCACCGGCGGCATCGTGCAGGGAATGAGCGGCAGTCCCATTATCCAGAACGGAAAATTCATCGGCGCCGTGACTCATGTGCTGGTGCAGGACTCCCGAAAGGGGTATGGGATTTTTATTGAAAATATGTTGGAGCATTGAGTTTGGGCAGCCGATAATTTTTTTTTATTATCGGCTGTGCCCGGGCAGAGAGATTGGCGGTATAAATAAAAAGGAAAAGTGGACCGCGGCAGGCAAGCCTGCCGCGGCCCATTTTTCTGGGTGACTAGATAAATTTCCCTTTGCGGTTGCAAATTTGTTTTGGTCGATTGCTTGAAAAAGATTGAAAATCACTTAATCAATGATATAATGTCAAAAGAAGTTATCTTATAAAAACTCTTCATTGATGCCAAAGTGCTTGGGGGAAAAAACGAAGGAATATTGGAGCTGCTGGACAGCAAAATACTGCTTAATGCAGAAATAAATTATCAATTATAATAATTCAGGAAAGAAGAGGTGATGAAGCTACGATACTCTACCATGCAAGTAAAGAAGTAGTTGAATTTCCAGAAGTGCGTAAGACAAGGTATACAAAAGATTTTTCATGGGGATTTTATTGTACTGCAAATTTTCGACAAGCGGTAAGATGGGCTAACCGTGGAGAGGGAGCTCCAATTGTCAATTATTATTCCTATGAACCATGTGAGGAATTATCTGTTTTGAAATTCGACCAAATGACAGATGAGTGGTTGGATTTTATTGCCAAGTGCAGAAGCGGCAAAACGCATTCATATGATATTGTAGAAGGGCCGATGGCAAACGACACTATATGGAATTACGTAAATGATTTCCTTTCAGGCAGAATAAACCGCAGGCAGTTTTGGATACTGGCAGAATTTCGGCGTCCTACACATCAGATTAGTTTTCATACACTATCGGCAATTAATTGCTTAACTTTTAATAGGAGTGAAATTGTATATGACAGAAAAGCAAAAAAATGATTTTTTTTATGTTTGTTCTTTGATTGAATATATTGCACGCCAAACCCAAAATAAGCGCGGTACCATTGTGAAATTATTCGGGAGGGAAGGGATTGATAAGCAATTATATGATGCGGAAGTAAACCATTGCCTTCCGTTTGAACAAGTAAGTGATGAATTAATTGAGCAGTATAAAATTCCAAAGGGCGATTTTGACACAATTACCGAATGCAAATATACGGTTCCAAGTTTCTTGGATATCGGCAAACTGTACAGTATTATGATTGAAGACTGTGCGGAAGAGGGAAAAGAAGTTGATGAATTGCTTAGCATCTTTTCTTCATTTATTAGTGATAAAATATCCGATTTTCAGACAGATATTTATTATCAGAATCCAAGTTACTTGGAATGTTCTTATCGGGCAGGGTGTTTATTGGACTAGGAAATCAGATAAAGCCTTGAAACCGCACAAAATCACCGGTGGCTTAGAGAAAGTGGGCGGTGTGACAGAAGCGGAAATTCTTGGTGAAAAGATAGGAACGGAGGAGTGGCATAATGATCGTTTTGATAACGGGGGCATCCCATACGGGGAAGACGGCTCTTGCCCAAAAATTGCTGGAAACATATAAATACCCTTATTTTTCCATAGACCATTTAAAAATGGGGCTTATTCGCAGCGGAAATACCGTGCTTACGCCCTTGAGCGATGATGAAGCGTTGACGGATTATTTATGGCCCATTGTGCGTGAAATGATAAAAACAGCCATAGAAAATGAGCAGAATCTTATTGTGGAGGGATGCTATATTCCCTTTGAGTGGCAGAAGGACTTTGAAGCGGAATATCTGAAAAACATCAAATACTATTGTTTAGTTATGAGCCATACATATATCCGGAATCATTTTGATGACATAAAAAGCTATGCTTGTGTTGTGGAAAACAGAATGGATGATGAAGGCTGTACCATGGAGACAGTGCTTAGAGATAATGCCGAAATATTGGAGAAATGCCAAAAGCATAAGGTAGAATACCTTCTTATCGACAATGAATATCGGGTTGATATCAAGTTGTAGCTGAAGGCGTATCTGGAAATTGGGAAGCCGAAACCAAGGCGCCGGAGGCTGATGGTGAGGCTGTAAATTTTTCTGTGTCTATGGAGAAAAAGTCCTTCTGATAAGATTCAAATATGTACAATACTGTGTCGAATCCTGAGCTTGATTTATGTTGTCGATTTATCTTACTGATTATAGTATCGCCACTTTGTACGCCTTTATACAGATTTTTCTATTTTTTGCACCAAAATATAACATCCCGGCTGCTCTTTTCCGTGGGCTCTGCCCACACCCGGCCTCTGGAATAAGATTGGGCTTTCCGGCAATGCTATGGATGCCGACGGAATAAGGTCTGGGACAGCGACACCTTCCATAGTGCCCTATCTCAGGCTTTCCTTTTCTACAGATATTGTGTCAGCCGCTCTCCATAGAGGTCTGTCAGCCGGCTGAGTATCTGGTCCCAGTTGCGGTAGCGCTGGTTTCAGTTCTTTGCCATGTTCAGGCTTGCCAGATAGAGCATCTTTTCCAGTGAGATTTTCTCCCCCGCTTCTCCCGGACGTCCGCCAGCGCGTTCAGGCCTGCCTTCTCGCTCGGGGCATTGTACACTGCCTTGAAGTCGGACGAGAACTTCTTCAGGTCGCTGCAGTTCACATATTTGAACGAGTTGCCCAGCATGTGGATGACACATCGCTGGATCTGGGCTTGTGGGAACACGGCCCAGATTGCCTCCCTGAAGTCTGGCAGGCCGTCCACGCAGAAGAACAGCACATCCTGCACCCCGCGGTTCTTCAGGTCGTTCAGCATCCACCGTTGTGACGCCCAGCACCACATAGGCCGCCCGGCTCAGTATCCTCCCGTCCTCCCTGACCTTGTAGTGGATGCAGTCCATAAACACGAAAGGGTAGACCGGGTTCAGGGGTCTGGACTGCCATTCCCTGATCTCCGGCAGGATCTTGTCCGTGATCTTGCTGACCATCTCGGCGGACATCTCTATCCCATAGAGGTCCTGAAGCTGGTCATGGATGTCTCTGGTGCTCATCCCCTTGCCGTAGAGCGAGATGACCTTTTCCTCGATCCCGGAGACGTCCCGCTGGTACTTGGGGACGATCTTCGGCTCGAACTCGCCGTTCCCGTCCCGGGGGACATCAATCTCGAATTCCCCGTACTGGCTCCTGAGCTTCTTGGGGGAATGGCCGCTGCGCTTGTTTGCGGTGTCCATGTCGCCTTTCTGGTTCTTTTCATAGCCCAGTGCCGTGTCCAGTTCTGCCTCCATGAGCTCCTGCAGGATGTCCTTGAAGCCATCCCTCAGGAGCGTGTAGACATCTGCCACACTGTTTAAGTTGTTGTCTGCAATAATCTGTCGAATCTGTTCCTTTGCTACTGGCATATAAGTACTCCTTTTCGATAAGAATTTCCATATCTTGATTCTTACCAAAAAGGAGCCATTTTTTTACCTAAGACACAAACTTTTTTACTATTGATTCACTTACTTTCAGGCATATTTATGATAAATAACTGTAGGTGATCTGCCTTTAGGGGGCGATTTTCTTTGCAGTTTTCCCCGAAATCTTACCGCGGAAGGAACCATAGATATCAGCTTTTCAATGGGGAATACTATTGAGACGGTACGAGTGTATGATGGATATGTGCGGGTGCAAAATGGATTTTGGCACATGGACCTATCTGGAAGAATATATTTTCAAAGATGCTGGTTTATTTCAGACCATCGGGAGGGCATCCTGACAGAGTATAAATTCTGGCTACCGGGCATCAGGACGGCCAGCAGAAGCGATACATTGACTCATGGTAAATTCATTGGACTAAAAAGGTGGCAGCGGACTCGCTGGGGGCTGGGAGTTGGTTGATTTACAGCTGAAATTGGACGGGGATATGCCGTATGTTTTCTTAAACGCTTTAGAAAAAGTGTAGATATCGGCGTATCCTACCAGTGCGGATACCTCTTTGACGGAGTAATTTTGTTCATGGAGATATTCCAATGCCTTTTTCATCTTGACTTGTGTGATATAACTGGTGGGAGTCATGCCCATGGTCTTCTTAAAAAATGAAATAAAATATTTTTCAGACAAATTGATAGAATATGCCAGTTTTTGAATATAAATGGGCTCATCCAAGTGGTGATTGATATAGATCAGGACGGGCTGAAGCCTTGCCAGCGCGCTGTTGGCAGGAAAATAGGCACTTTCTACGCCCTCCTGATATTTCATTTTCATAATATAAGATAAAAAGAATAGGAGAGAACCGTGAATACGCAATTCTGCAAAGATCTCTTTTTGGTGTAAAGAATATACACTGTCTGTCAGAGAAATGAGACTGTCTTTTATTTTGCTGTGAGAAAAATATCCATCGAACGGGTAAAAGTGCAAAGCTTGATAATTATTCCCTAAAATAGCATCGAAATGAATAAAGAAAAAGCTGCAACCTTCTGATGAGGTGGCATAATAAAGCACTTGTGGATAAAAAAAGAATACATCACCGACAGATAGGGTATATTTGTCCTGTTTGTATTCTATGTTGAAGGAGCCGCTCAGGATGATCCAAAAAGCATATTCGTTCTTGGCTTTTACCTCGTGCCAGTTTTTATCATGCTCTACAAAAAGCGCATATTTGATATTGATGTTAACATTGTCTATTGAGAAAACGGAATCCGTCATATCTGTTTCACTCCGTTAGTTTATTGCCAGCCTATTCTGTACACTGTGACTTAGTACGCTTTAGCGCACATGGAATTAGAAGACGTTGCTAAGCCTTTCTATTTTTTACATTATACCACGAAATACAAAGGAAGAAAATAAAAAACATACTTTTTGACAAAGAAAACAGATAATAGGCTATTTGGATAAAACAGAGAGGCTGATAAAATAATACTTACGTGATATGAACCGCGCGGAGATTGTATGAACATGTATTGATAGGAACACTGCGTTTTGTGTAGCAGCGTAGAAGGGAGTGAAAAGAATGGCGCTTTATATCGGAGCGAATTACCATCCTCATGACTGGGACAGGGAGCGCTGGCGAACAGATGTTGAGCTGATGAAGCAGGCAGGGTTTACAACGGTTCGACTGGGCCATCTGTGTTGGGACAGCTTTGAACCGGAGGAGGGAGTCTATACCTTTGAATGGTTTGATGAGGTAATGGAATTATTTGCTGCGGCCAGTATCGGTGTAGTGCTGGATGTGTCTATGCGTCCGGCTCCAGTATGGGTACACAAGCTTTGCCCGGGCTGCAATATTGTTGCTAAGAGCGGCGGAGTACAGCCCAGTATCCGCCGTTATATGGAGGATGTGGCCGATCCGGGGTATCAGTATTATGCCCTGCGCTTTGCGGAGATTCTGGTAAAGCGTTACCGGGCGCATCCGGCCTTGTTTGCTTTTGGACTGTGCAATGAGCAGGGAAGCGGGATGAGATCCTATTCGGAACAGAATAGGCAACGTTTCATACGGTGGCTGAAGCATAAATACGGGAAGGTGGAAGAGCTGAACAAGGCATGGGCTACCCAGCGATGGTGCAGGCGGCTCACGAGCTTTGATGATGTGCTTTTTCCGGAAAACGGAGCTGCCACGGGAGCACCGGAACCTTGTCTGGACATGCGGAGGTTCTTCTCTGATGGAATCGGTGAGTTTGTTATCAAATTAAAAGAAACGGTGGAGCGCTGTGCTCCCAGAGTTCCTCATTCCTCAAATCATTACTCAGATCAGCCGGGATTGGGGTTTGACTATTTGAAAATCTATAATGACTTTGTGGATTACCCCGGCATGGGCTATTATCCGGGATATCAGGTCACGGAGCGTTATCACTTCATGGGCGGCGGTTACAGTCTGCGTCTGGCGGAGACGGACAAGCCTATGTGGTGTCTGGAGTTCCAGTCAGGAGGTCAGGGACTGCAGCATGGCCCTTACGGTGCAGTGCGGATGCAGGCGATGCTGTGTCTGCTGAATAGGGCTCAGATGATTTTGGGCTGGACATGGAGAAGCATGCTGGCAGGAGAGGAACAGTATCTTTGCGGAATCATCGGACATGACGGACTGCCCACTGTAAATTATCGTGAATATCAGGAAATCGCGGCTTATATGAAGAAGCTTCAAGAATATGCGTTTCCCTATGTGCCGGTTCCCGAGATTGCGGTTGCGTACAGCTTTGACAATGAAATGGCGGTTCAGTATGGCGGTAGGCAATACCATCAGACCAGCAGGGAAAATATTGTGGCAGTGCAGAAAGTTTTCTACGATCTGAACATGGATTTCAACACCATCGGCTTAAAGAATAAAAAGCATAATTATAAGCTTTTGATCCTACCTTCATATGTCATGATGTCTAAGGAAGAGGCCGACGCAGTACGGAAGTATGTGGCGGATGGCGGCACGGTAATCATGACGGCATATTCCGCAACGGTGGATGAGCATAATCAAGTTTTTGCCACACCGCGGCCGGGACGACTGAGTGATGTGTTCGGAATACGCGTGGCCGGTTTTGATAGGACAGGGGCAGAATGGAGAGATTTTGCGGTGGATGCCAGAATTGTCGAGGATGAAAAGGGAAAGAGGGAGCTTTTGAGAGTTTCTGCGGATGAGCCGTTTTATATTGATGTAGAGTATTACGAAGAGCTGGAACTTCGCACTGCAAGAGAGTATACCTCTTTTCCGGATAAAGACATGTGTGCAGTCTCTGTCAATGAATATGGCAAGGGCAGGGCATACTATGTAGCAGCAGAGTCGAACACAACGCTTTTGAAATGGCTGGTGAGCAAGCTGATTCCTCTGCTGGGATTGAAGAGAGGAATTGCGGTGCCGGAAGGTATTCAGGCGCGGGAAATCGCTTCCGGTCAGAGATTTTATGTAAATGTTACCAATAAGCCGATTGCCGTACCGTTGGAAAAACCGGGAAGAGGTGTTCTCACAGAAAAGGAATACGGAGAAACTCTTATGCTGCATCCCTATGACGCGGAGCTGATAGTGAATTGCTGATTGGAATTCTGTCAGGAATGATGATGCGAAAAGTACTGCCGAAGGCAGAATGAATAGGAGGATATGTGTATGAAGAAAAAGGTAATACGGAAATTGCTGGCGGGTATACTTGCCGTAGGCGTGGTGATTGGTGTGGCGGCCTGCGGTGATACAACAGACCCTAACGGCGGCAATTCACAAGGAAGCGATATGCAGAATAAGGAATCCGGAGAAGAGGCGAGTGATTCTCAGCAGCAGGAAGAAGAATTGCCGCCGCTGAAACTCAGCGTTCTTATGAACGCTGAGAATCAGGGGGGATCGGATGAGTATGAGCGCATGGTACAGACAATCAACGAGTACACTAACACGGAGGTCAAATGGGTGTTTGACAGTACTTCGGAGTACACGGATGCCATGGTTCTGAGATTTTCTGCCCAGAATCTGGAGAGCGTCAATCAGGTTAATTCACTGGATGCAAATTTCTGTAAGGCATGTGAAGAAGGTGTTTTCTGGGATATCACGGATTATATTGACGATTATCCCAATCTGGCCACGATTCCTGAGATTGTGCGGATGAACGCCAGTGTGAACGGTAGATTATACGGTGTGCCCCGTGCACGTGATCTCACCCGCAACGGTCTGTCATGGCGTCAGGATTGGCTGGACAATCTGGGCTTAGAAGAGCCGACGACTCTTGAAGCATTTTACAAGATGCTTTATGAGTTTACCTATAGTGATCCGGACAAAAACGGACAAGATGACACATACGGAATGGCTCTTATAAGTTATGAAGGGCCATGGGATCTGATGCAGATCTGGTTTGGCGCGCCGAACGGATGGGGAATTGACGAAAACGGCGATCTGATTCCGGCACATATGACGAAGGAGTACGATACAGCGCTGGATTGGTTCCGGCAGATTTATTCCGAGGGACTGGTCAATCCTAATTTTACTGAGATAACGGAAAGCAGAGACTGGGATAACATGATGAAAGAGGGGGTAGCGGGAAGCATTGCTGATACCATGGCCCGTGGACGCTATATGCAGACTTATTTTGATGCAAATGAAACAGGAGGACAGGCGAATATTTTCTATTCCGTTGACATGGGATATGGTTATCTGTGCCAGCCTACGGAAGGGTATGGCGGCGTTCTGGCTATTTCAAAGAAAATGGTTCCTACAGAAAACGAACTGAGAAGGGTTCTGCAGTTTATCAATGACCTTAATGATGCAGAGATGAGCGATTTGATTGAATACGGGTTTGAGGGAATCCATTATTTCATCACCGAGGAAGGCTATTTCCAATATTACACGGATGAGGAGAAGACCGCACTGGGTGTTACCACCGCCAACTATAGGAATGGCTTCAATCAGGCATTGGCTTTTTTCCGCACAGAGGAAGAGACGGCAAAGCGGGTAAAAGCTGTGCCGGAAACAGGAATCCGGGCATTGGAGACAGAGTACATGAAAGAGAGCGAACAATACGCGGTTCAGAACTATGCACTTCCTTATCTGAAGAATTCACCAACTTATGTGGGAAATGGCAAAGCTTTGGACGATATAATGAAAAAAGCAAGATTGGATTATATCATGGGTACCATTGACAGAACGGGACTTGACGCGCGTAAGAACGCGTGGCTCAATGCGGGAGGGCAGGACGTGATTGACGAAGTGAATGCTTTATATCATGGGAATAATTGATAATCTAAAAAATGATATGCGGGGAAACAGAGGTAAAATCTGCTTTCATAGCTTCTTGTAAGAAACGGCAGTTATCTTTCCTGAGAGGAGGTGGCTGCCGCTTGCCTTATCCCCGCTAAGGGGCTGTGAAAAAATAGAAGTTGAAAAACTCCGGTTTTCACGGCCCCTTCATATTACAGAAAAATGTAGATAGGAAATGGAAAAAAGGTATAATTCTACCTTTTCCCCATTAACATGCATTTTGTTCAGGAGCATGCAGCTTCTGTGAGCCTCATCATAAAGGGAGGAAAGTAAATGTATCATTCATTCAGACCGGGGCAGGAATGGCTGGATACCGAGGGCAGGAGAATCCAAGCTCATGGCGGGTCCGTCATATATGTTGACGGCATCTATTATTTTTATGGGGAAAACAAAGAAAAGACGGATGGCAGAAACAAAATATGGCAGTGGGGAATGCGCTGCTACGCGTCCAAGGATCTATATAACTGGGAAGATAAAGGCGTAATTATTCCGCCTGAGCCGCAGGATAAGAATTCTTCCCTGCATCCGTCCGCGCATGCGGAAAGACCCCATATTGTTTACAACAAAAGGACAAGCAAATATGTTGCATGGATAAAGGTCATGAAGACAGTTACGATCCTGACGGCTGACAATATTCTTGGTCCCTATATGAAAGTACGGGAGTATTTTAGTCCTCTGGATATGGGCGCTGGCGATTTTGATATAGCAGTGGACGAGGAAGGGAAAGCCTATTACTATTTTGAAAGGGTTCATACAGAGACGATCTGCGCGGATTTATCCTCCGATTATACGGATGTAACGGGATACTATAGCACGCATTTCCCTCATGTCAGCCCGCCCTATGTCAGGGAAGGCACCGCCCATTTTATCCGACATGGAAAGCATTATCTGCTGACCTCCGGAACAACAGGCTATTTCCCCAACCCATCGGAGGCGGCGGTGGCGGACAGCTGGCACGGCCCGTATCATGTGCTTGGGAATCCGCACCTCGGGGATTCTGACAATACTTCGTTCCATTCGCAGATTTCCTCTGTTTTTAAGGTTCCGGGCAAGAAGGATTTATATATTGCTTGTGCTGACAGATGGCTTCCACAGGACATGGGGCGTAGGTATGAGGATTATGCAAAGTTCTATGAAATGCGTTACCACCCGTGGCTGGAAGCTGATAAAGAGGAATTGGAAAGGTATTCTCCGAAAGGAGTAGTGGCAAACACCAGCATATCGGACTATGTCTGGCTTCCCTTGCGTTTTCAGGAACCGGACAGCACGCATCCGCATGGAATGGTCTATATAGACTGGTTGGATGAGTGGAGGATTGAAGATTATGAGTGAATATAATAGTACTTTGTTTCAATTTAAGTCTGAGATAGATGTGCTTGAGCAGACAAGGAAGGTTGTTTTAGAGGAAAATGGCAATGACTTCATACTGAAAAATGACTTCTGTATGGTAGTTGTTGACAGAAAGAAGGCTGTAATAAAGAAATTTTATACCAAAGAGGGAAATGAGATCTGCGGTTCAAACGGAAATGGTTACTATCTGATTAACTATACTGACAGCGGTCATGTCGGTAATTCAAAGCAGGAGATGACGCTGAACAACTGTATAGGAACCGTTATCAGGCAGTCGGATGACATTTGCGAGGTGTCGGTGAAGGAAAATAGATTGCGGAAGGATGAGGATAATTCACTTCCCGTCGATCTGGACTTTAGGTTCGTCCTGAAAGCAGATTCACCGGGGCTTTATATGTATGCGATCCTTGAGGAGGATTTCTCGGAGGATGATATTGAGAGCGGAAGGCGCTTTCAGATTGGGCAGTCCAGATATTCCGTCAGGTTTGACTATGAGCGGTTGCCGTACAGTATGGTTCAGGGCGGCGAGATCGGCGGACAGTTTGTGAAAATGGCGGGGCCGGGAGATTTCAATGAGAATGTCGCTGAAGCCGCGGGCAACAATGGTATGCTGTTTGATTCCACTTATGTGCTGAAAGACGGCAGTATTTTTACGAAATATAATAATCTTTCCTATCAGTACAATAATATCATGATAGGGGCTTTCAGTGAGGGGGCAGGTTTCGCATTGCTCACGCCAAGCCGGGATTGGGCAGGCGGAGGATATGCAAAGCAGGATATTGATATTCACGGAGGAACCGGAAACACGTTTATTGTCAACTGGCATCTTGAAACAGGGCATAATGGGACAAAGGCGGTGGATATTGAAAAGGGTTACCGAAAAATTTACGGACCTATCATGTGGTATGCGACCACAGACAAGGGAATTGCATCGAAAGAGGACGCTTATGCCAAAGTTTATGAACAAGCGATAAAGGAAGTGGGCAAGTGGCCGTACAGATGGATGGAAGAGAAAGACTATGCGGCCAAAACACGCGGCAGCTTAAAGGGAAGCTTTTCAGTCAAGAATGGAACAATCAATAAGGAGGTAAGGAATGATCTCACAGTGAAGGATTCTGTTGGATGGGCTGTCTTGTCAGATGAGAGAAGCGGGTATTGGGCGCTGGACAATAATTATTATGAATTTTATTCGCCAATCGGGCAGGACGGAACTTTTAAAATTGATCATATTATTCCGGGCACCTATAAATTGAATATTAATGTCAATGGTGTTATGGATGAGTATATAAAGAACGGTATTGTAATCGGTGAAAACGAAGACAAGGATTTGGGAAATATTCTTTGGGACGATCCGATATACGGCAGAACGCTTTGGACAATCGGTATTCCGGATAAAACGGCGGAGGAATATGCCTATGCTTATCCATACAGATATTGGGGTTCCCATCTTATGTTCAACAGACTTTTCCCCCAAGGCGTTGATTTTAAGGTAGGGGAAAGCAAAGAGGCCAAGGATTGGTTCTTTGTACATATGGCAAGCCAGACAGCCGGACATAAAGTACATTATAACGGCGCTTTTTATTTTGACAATGTCACAAAAAAGCTGAGATATGACGCTTCGCTGGCTGCGCCCATGGAGGCGGATGATCCTCGCTGGAGAGGTAACGAACCTGCAGTGTTTAAGATACGGTTTGACAGTGATACCATTTATGAGGAAGGAGTTGGAACGCTGTTGATCAACGTTTGCGGTAACCGTTTTGGGTCGATCAGGGCGACATTGAATGGGAAAAACATCATCGATACGACGGAAAGAGTGACAATAAACGGTGAAAGACCCAATGACGCGCCTGATAAGACGACAGTGCGGCTGTATACGGACGGGAGTGTGGCGCGTAGCGGACTGGTGGGCATCAATCAGCTGGTGAAGATACAATTTGATGCATCCCTGATCCGGCATGGTGAAAACATCATCGCTCTGACACACGACCATCCGGCATACGGGGCGGATAATATAGTCCCTTGGGAGAAATCCGATTTTGCGATCTATGCCGGGAATATTTATGATGCCATCCGTCTGGATGTTGATGAGGTACGGAACAAGGAATACGGAATGTAAAGGGATTCATGAAGGAGCGGAGATTCATATGATAGGCAGCAGTGAAATAAAAAAGATTTTGTATGGCGGGGATTATAACCCTGAGCAGTGGCCTGAGGACATATGGGAAGAAGACATGAGGATATTTAAGTTGGCTCATATTGACATTCTGACATTAAATGTATTTAACTGGGCAATGTTGCAGCCGGATGAAAATACCTATGATTTCCGTAAATTGGATAAAATCATGAATATGACAAGAGATAACGGATTTAAGGTTTTTATGGCGACTTCCACGGGCGCTCATCCGGCATGGATGGCAAGGGAATATCCTGATATTTTGCGTACACAGGCAAATGGAGTGCGCAGAAAATACGGAAGACGGCATAATTCCTGCCCTAACAGTCCGACTTATCGCAAGTATGCGGCTGCGTTGACTGAACAGATTGCACGGCGTTATGCTGAGTACGATAATATTGTGGCATGGCACGTGTCCAATGAGTATGGCGGAATCTGCTATTGTGATAACTGTGAGAAGAAATTTCGGGAGTGGCTGAAAAAGAAGTATAGGACAATCGAGGCTGTAAATCATGCATGGAATATGAACTTTTGGAGCCATACGCTGTATGACTGGGATGATATTGTTGCGCCAAGTCTAATTACCGAAGAATTTGAAGCAAGTGGTCTTCGCACAGCTTTTCAGGGGATTTCGCTGGATTATGCCAGATTTAACTCCGACAGTATGTTGGAATGTTATAAAATGGAAAAGGAGATATTGAAAAAAATCACGCCCCACATTCCTGTGTCAACCAATTTTATGGGTATGTATAAGACTTTGGATTATCAAAAATGGAGCAAAGAGCTGGATTTTGTAGGATGGGATAACTATCCGGAATATAATGATGAGCCTGCGGAAATCGCAATGCGGCATGATCTGATGCGCGGCTTGAAGCAGGGCCAGCCCTTTGCCCTGCTGGAGCAGACTCCAAGCGTGAACAACTGGCATACGATCTGCAGGCTAAAGAGGCCAGATGTTATGAGGCTCTGGAGTTTTCAGGCAGTAGCCCACGGAGCCGATACCATCATGTTTTTCCAGATGCGCAGAAGCCTTGGTGCCTGTGAGAAATTTCATGGGGCGGTGATAGATCATGTGGGGCATGAAAATACCAGAGTTTTTCGTGAGATAGAGGCCTTAGGAAGTGAATTGGAGGACAGAATCAAGAATTTGATACTAGGGAGTCGTATGAAATCTCAGATTGCCATTCTTTTTGATTGGGATAACTGGTGGGCTGCTGAATTTTCTGCAGGTCCCAGCAGATCGATCAATTATCCCAAAGAGGTAATGCAATATTACAAGGCAGTTTACAACCTCCATTTCAGCGTTGATATAGTAGGTGTGGAGGATGATCTGTCGAACTATAAGTTGGTTATAGCACCGCTTCTTTATATGTGCAAGGAAGGTTATGATAAGAAAATCCGCAAATATGTGAAATGTGGTGGGGCTTTTCTGACTACATATTTCAGTGGTTATGTAGAGGATCATGACTTGGTGGTTACCGGAGGGTATCCGGGCAGACTGAAAGATATTCTGGGAATCTGGGTAGAGGAAATTGATGCATTACCGCTTGAGGAAGCCAATTCATTCCTATATAGTGGTAAGAAGTATCCAGCTCGGATAGTGTGCGATCTGATGCACCTTAGGGGGGCAAAGGAGCTGGCGCATTATGAGTCTGATTTTTATGCAGGGATGCCCGTTGTAACAGAGCATTCTTATGGGGAGGGTAAAGCGTTTTATGTGGGAACCCGCTCCAGCGAAGAATTTTACCGCACACTGATAAATGATATTGCAAAGGAACTTTGTATTGCGCCCATTGCCCATGCACCAGAGGGTGTGGAGACTACAGTTCGGGAAAATGAAAATGGAAGTTTCTTGTTTCTGTTGAACCACACTCAAGCCAAGGTGATTGTTTCGGTGGAGCGGGCAGGGCAAGATATACTAACCGGAAAAGAGTATCTTGAAGGTGATAATTTGGAGATTTTAGGTGCGGGAGTAGTGATTTTACAGAGACGATGTCAAGTTGTAGCTGAAGGCGTATCTGGAAATTGGGAAGCCGAAACCAAGGCGCCCAAGGCTGATGGTTTTTTCTGAATTTAGGGTGAAAGAGGGGCTGTACATCGTTGATCTCCTAATCATTGATGGGGCAGCCCCTCATGATTTATCCGCCTGAGAGGAGTCGGCTTAAAATTCAAGAGCCGTCATGAGAACTGGCTGTTGTAGAGGGCGGCATATTTTTCGCCCTTACGCATGAGCTCTTCATGGTTTCCCACCTCTTTAATGTCGCCGTCCTCCATGTATAGAATCATGTCGGCATCCCGGATGGTGGAGAGGCGGTGGGCGATGACGAAGCTGGTGCGGCCCTTCATGAGCCGGGCCATGGCACGCTGGATCAGAACCTCCGTGTGGGTGTCCACATTGCTGGTAGCCTCGTCCAGAATCATGATCTCCGGGTCGGAGGCGATGGCGCGGGCGATGGTCAGAAGCTGCCGTTCTCCCTGAGAAATATTTTCCGCTCCCTTTGTCAGTACCATTTCATATCCTCCGGGCAGGGTTTTGATGAAATCATGGGCGCAGGCTGACTTTGCCGAGGCGATGATCTTGTTCTGGTCCATATGCTCCTCCGCATATCCCAGATTGTCCGCTATGGTTCCCTGAAAGAGCCATGTGTCCTGAAGAACCATGCCGAACCGATCCCGCAGCTCCCTTCTGGGCATGTGGCGGATATCCGTTCCGTCCACTGTGATGGAGCCGCCGTCTGTCTCATAGAAGCGCATGAGCAGGTTTACCAAGGTGGTCTTGCCGGCGCCGGTGGGGCCCACGATGGCCACTTTCTGGCCGGGCTTTACCGTCAGATTTACGTCCTTCATCAGCATATGGCCGGGAGTATAGCCGAACCGTACATTTTTGAAGGTCACGCTGCCGGAGCGGTCTTGGGGGATGATGCCGTTTTCTTCATCCGGCAATTCTTCCTCGGCATCCAATAGGGTGAAGATTCTGTCTCCTGCGGCTTTGGCGGCACCGAAGCTGCCTGCCATGCCGGCCAGAGAGGTGAAGGGCTCGGCAAAGCGGCGTGTATATTCCAGCATGGCCTGCACATTTCCCACGGCGATCCCTCCCGCAATGGCCTGCAGGCAGCCTATGGCAGCACAGATTACGTATCCCATGTCATTTACCAGCGTGGTGATGGGGCTGACGGCTCCGGTGGTGGTTTCCGCTTTGTAAGAGCTGCGTCTCAGCTTCTGGTTGAGGGCGTGGAATTCGGATTTGGCATGTTCCTGATAGCTGAAGGCCTGAACCACTTGCTGGCCGTTGTACATTTCCTCGATATAGCCGTTTAACTGGCCCAGCAGCTCCTGCTGCCTGCCGTAATGTCTGCCGCCCGCCTTCATGACGCCTGCGGCGCTCAATAAGGACAAGGGCACCATGATCACGGGAATCAGTGTCAGCCTTGGGCTGATAAACAGCATCATCAGAAGGATGCCTGCTGCCGTGATCACCTGAGTGACTATGGAGGTGAGGTTCTGGCTGACGGCGTTGTTGATGGTGTCCACGTCGTTAGTGATGACGCTGAGTATATCGCCATGGGTATGGGTGTCATAGTAGTTCAGCTTCAAGCGGTGCATCTTGTTGTCAATGTCGCTGCGCAGCTTCCCCATGACATTGGCCGTGATTCTGGCCATGTGGAAACCCTGCAGGAAGGAGAAGAACTGGGATATGAGATAAAGGCATACCAATGCCCCCAGCAGCCATAGGACGGTCTCCCAATAGAATACGCCGTCACGGACACTGTCGAACAAGGCCGTGGTGACCTTGCCGATGACGAAGGGCGCCAGACAAGTGAAGACGGTGCTGGCGGAGGCAAAGAGCAGCACCAAGAACAGCCGCAGTCTATAGGCCTTCAGGTAGCCGGATAATCGTTTCCATACGGTTTGCTTTTGTGCGGACTTTTTCATGTCAGATAGCCTCCTTTCCAAGCTGTATCTCGGCAATGTCCCGATAGAGGGGACAAGACTCCAGGAGCTCCCTATGGGTGCCCTGCCCCACGATCATTCCGTTATCTATAACCAAAATGCGGTCTGCGTCCAAGACGGTGCTGATCCGTTGGGCGACCATGATCACAGTGGCATCTCCGACAGCCGACTTCAGATTTCTGCGAAGGGTCTGGTCGGTCTTCATGTCCAGAGCGGAAAAACTGTCGTCAAATATATATATTTCTGGTTTTTTCATAATGGCCCGGGCGATGGCCATGCGCTGTCTTTGGCCGCCGGAGAGATTGCTGCCGCCCTGGGCTATAGGATCATGGTAGCCCTCAGGCTTTTTTCGGATAAATTCATCGGCGCAGGCTATCTCGGCCGCCTCCTTCCAGTCTTGTTCCGTCCCCGTTTCCTTTCCGAAGTTTAAATTGGAGGCGATGTCCCCTGAAAATAGAACATTTTTCTGAGGCACGTATCCCATGAGGGAACGCAGCTCCTCAATTTTGTATTCCTTTGCATTGACTCCGTCTATCAGGACTTCCCCGAACAGCGGATCATAGAGGCGGGGAATCAGCTTCAGGATGCTGGATTTGCCCCGGCCGGTTCCGCCGATGATGGCAGTGGTTTCGCCGGCATGGGCCTCAAAGCTGATATCCTTCAGGATCGGCTCCTGAGTGCCGGGGTAGGCGAAGGTCACATGGCGGAATTCCACGGTGGAGCGCAGAGGGCGTTCCTCCAAGGGAAAGCTGCCGTCCCGGATTCCGGGCTCCGTGTTCAGGACTTCTGCGATGCGCTTGGAGCAGGCATATGCCGTGGGAAACATCATAACCACAAGGGCCAGCATCATGACGGACATCAGTACCATGCTGATATACTGGCTGTTGGCCACCAGAGAGCCAACCTCCATAACTCCGGTTTCCACATAGTGGGCGCCCAGCCCTAAGACTGCCGCAGTGGTCACGCCGAAGACCACGTTGATGAGGGGCAGCAATAGGCTGGTCACCCGGCCGGAGGCCATGGCGGTGGAGGAGTAATCGCCGTTTGCTTCATTGAATCGTCGGCTTTCCTCCTGCTGCTTATTGAAGGCCCGGATGACCCGGACTCCTTCCAGAGACTCCAGAAACAGCTGGTTGATTCTGTCCAGTTTCTGCCGCAGTTTTACGGAATAGCGGGAAGCCAGCGCAATGACGCCGCCGCAGCCCAGCAGCAGTACCGGAATGGCTACGCTGAGTACGGAGCTGACCTGCCCTCCCGTAGCCGATGAGAAGACAAGGCCTGCAATGGCCATCATGGGGGCGAGGATGCCTATGCGCAGGAGCATGGTCAGGAAGTTCTGCACGTTGGTGATGTCCAAGGTGCTGCGGGTGACTAGGCTGGCCGTGCCGAAGCGGTCCAGCTCTGCCGCAGAAAAGCCCTGAACCGCATCGAAGACCTGACTGCGCAGCTCGGCGGCAAAGTCCGTGGAAATACGTGAGGATATGCGCACGGACAAAAAATTCACGGCACAGGCCAGAGCCGTGATGGAGGCCATGACGAGGGCAAGGATCAAAATCAGGTTTTCGGAAGAGGCGGCCACGCCGTCATTGATCATTTGAGCCAGCAGGGAGGGCAGCAGCATTTCACCCACTGCGGCAGCCAGCACCAGAACCGACAGCAGGACGATCTGCCGCCCTTTAAGTCTTGTTTTTGACAAGATTGTTTTCATTATGATACCTCCTTGCCCGTTTCCATGGGCATTGCGGCCGCCTGATTTTGGGTAGGCGGTTGTGTTTTTTCCTTACGCATGGTATCATAAGCTATACAGTAACTGTAAAGTCAAGAGGGGCGGGCATGAAAAACAGAAAATATTTGTATACCACGGGACAATTCGCAAAGCTCAACGGCATCAATAAGCGGACTCTGCATTATTATGATGAAATAGGGCTGTTTTGTCCCGAGTGCAAGGGGGAGAACGGATACCGTTATTATACCTGCTTTCAGACGGTGCAGCTGGAGCTGATCTTGATGCTGAGAAAGATCGGCTTGTCCATTGACGAGATACTCCGCTATCAGCAAAGTCCTTCCGGCGCATCCTTTGAGGAGTTGATTTCCGACAAGAAACAGCTGATAGACAGATCTATTCAGGAGCTTTTGCATATAAAAAGCTTTTTGGAACGCAAATCCGACAAACTGGCCATGGGGCTTTCAGCCGTACATGGAAAGGTGGATGTGGTATCGCTGCCCCGGCAGCCTCTTTTACTGAGCGCTCCCATTACGGGGGCCTATGACCATGGGGATTTTGCGGTGGCAGCCGATTTTTCCCTGCGTCTCAAATCGATTTTCGGACTGTATGACAATTTCGGCAGCCGTATTCCGGTACAGCGGATACTGGAGGGAAGATATGACGATTATGAATGTTTTTTTGCCTATGGGAGAACGGATTCCGAAGCATACGACACTGCAAGGCCTGCCGGAACCTATCTGAGGGCCTATTGCGTGGGAAGCTGGGATAGGCTGGGGGAAGTATATCGTCTTATGGTTTCTTATGCGGAGGAACATCGGCTGGAGCTTGGGGGATATGCCTATGAGGAGGGGCTGAACGAAATGTGGCTGCGAAATAGGGATGATTATATTACAATGATTACTGTCAAATGTGAGGGATATTGAAATTATGATGCTGAAATTGTGATGCTGAAATGTCATGCAGAAAATGTGATACGGGAAATACTAAATATTTACAAAAACATATTGACTTTTATAGGGGAATTTGGTATATTTTTACTAATCTCCAAAGGGTGAGGGTATGGGGGTTATGGTTTGGTTTTTCGATGCTTCATTTCTTCAAGCGATTGAGCGATTCTTTGTTCTGAAGTGATTTCTTGATGGTTTCTTTGTTTTCCGGCGGGCTTTAGGGGATCTGCGTGTGTTTTGTGCGCCTTAATTTGGGAGGGCAGATGGCAGGTCCTAAGCTTCGGCAGAGTCTTTGATTTTTCCGTTTATTGTGTATGTAATGGGCTTAGCGGGGGATTCGGTGGTGTAGGTGTCATCTCTAAAAGGGGAGAGTTTTGTTCAGCGGGAGCCGGGCTGTCCGCAAAAAACGGCCTGCTGCAGGGCGTTTTTTGTGCAGCAGACCGTCTTGGATATCAATCTTTAGTGAGACCCGCTTTTTGTGGGATCAACTCCTTGACGGAGGTATCTTTACGGGCGGTCAATCGTTTTTGCGCTGGGCGGCACGTTTTCTCATGGTGGGATCCAGAATCTTCTTGCGAATTCTCAGGCTTTTGGGCGTCACCTCCAGAAGCTCGTCCGTGTCGATGAAGTCCAGCGCCTGCTCCATGGAAAGGATTCTGGGAGGAACCAGACGGAGAGCTTCGTCCGCACTGGAGGAACGGGTATTTGTGAGCTGTTTTTTCTTGCACACATTCACTTCGATGTCCTCGCTTCTGCCGGTTTGGCCCACCACCATGCCCGCATAGACCTTCTGGCCGGGGCCGATGAATAGGGTACCCCGCTCCTGAGCGTTGTAGAGGCCGTAGGTGATGGCTTCCCCTGCCTCGAAGGCGATGAGGGAGCCCTGATGCCTATACATGATATCTCCCTTGTAGGGAGCATAGCCGTCGAATACCGTGTTCATGATGCCGTTTCCCTTGGTGTCTGTGAGGAATTCGCCCCGGTAGCCGATGAGGCCTCTTGCAGGGATGGAGAATTCCAGACGGGTGTAGGTGCCGCCGGAGATGCTGCCCATGTTGCGCAGCTCTCCCTTTCTCTGCCCAAGCTTTTCTATGACGGAGCCGGCAAATTCATTGGGGACATCGATGTAGGCCAGCTCCATGGGCTCGGTGCGCTTTCCCGCCTCATCGGCGCGGTAGAGGACCTCGGCCTTGCTCACCGCGAACTCATAGCCCTCTCTGCGCATGGTCTCGATAAGGACGGAGAGATGCAGCTCGCCCCTGCCGGAGACCTTGAAGCATTCCGTGGTATCCGTCTCTTCCACCCGAAGGGACACGTCCGTGTTCAGCTCTCTGAAAAGTCTGTCCCGGATGTGGCGGCTTGTGACGTACTTGCCCTCCTGACCGGCCAGCGGGGAATCGTTGACCATGAACTGCATGGCTATGGTGGGCTCGCTGATCTTCTGGAAAGGGATGGGGGTCACGGCGTCAGGAGAGCATAGGGTGTCACCGATGTGGAGGTCGGCTATGCCGGAGATGGCTACGATGGATCCGATATGGGCCTCCTTCACCTCCGCTTTGCCAAGGCCGTCAAATTCATAAAGCTTGCTGACCTTTACCCGGGTCTTCTTTTCCGGATCATGGTGGTTGCAGATGACCACTTCCTGATTCACCCGTATGGAGCCGTTGTCCACCTTTCCGATGCCGATGCGGCCCACGTATTCGTTATAGTCGATGGTGCTGATGAGCACCTGGGTCCCTGCATCGGGATCTCCTTCCGGCGCGGGGATATAGTTCAAGATGGTCTCAAACAGAGGCTCCATATTGTTCCCTGCCGAGGCTGCTTCCATGGAAGCTACTCCCGTCTTTGCGGAGGCATAGACGAAGGGGCAGTCCAGCTGGGAGTCATCGGCGTCCAGCTCCAGAAACAGCTCCAGCACTTCGTCCACCACCTCGTCCGGTCTGGCCTCAGGGCGGTCGATCTTATTGATACAGACGATGACGGGGAGCTTCAGCTCCAGAGCCTTCCTCAGCACGAACTTGGTCTGGGGCATGGGGCCCTCGAAGGCATCCACCACCAGAATGACGCCGTTCACCATCTTCAGCACCCGCTCTACCTCGCCGCCGAAATCAGCGTGGCCGGGAGTGTCCACAATATTGATCTTTACGTTTTTATACATGACGGCGGTGTTCTTGGAAAGGATGGTGATGCCCCTTTCCCGTTCGATATCGTTGGAATCCATGACCCGCTCGGCAATGTCCTGCCCTTCCCGGAACACGCCGCTCTGCTTCAGCAGCTCGTCCACCAGAGTGGTCTTCCCATGGTCCACGTGGGCGATGATGGCGACATTGCGGACATCTTCTCTTTTTTGCATAATATTTGACATAAGTTCCTCACTCCTCTGCATTTTGTGGCGTTATTGTCGATAATTGCTCGTCTTTGTCAACGAGTTGTTTTGTAAAAAATCAAACTGTTACAGTATAGCACTATTTTCATGCAGACGCAAGATTTATTAGGGGTAGAGCTTTTTCATAAGACAATTTTACAAATGATAAAAAATGAAAAACTGTAATATTTTAAGATAAAATGACGAAGAGTGCGGTGAAAAAAAGTACTAAAAATGCGATTTGTATTGTATAAATAATAGTATCCATCCGAATGAATATGGGCTTTGGGGAAGTCTTGCCGTTCGGAGGTATTACCGGAAAAAGTCTTAGAACAAGAAGGGAGAACGAAAATGACAGATAAGGTAATTGAAAACAATCAGGTAACGGTTATGGGAGAGATCGTCAGCGGCTTTTCCTATAGCCATGAGATCTTCGGAGAAGGCTTTTACATGATGGACGTGAGGTGCAAGCGCCTCAGCGAAAGCTACGACATCATTCCCGTCATGGTGTCGGAGAGGCTCATGGACGTGAGCGCGGACTATACGGGGGAGCTGATCTGCGTCACGGGCCAGTTCAGATCCTACAACCGTCATGAGGAGCGCAAGAACAAGCTGGTGCTTTCCGTGTTCGCAAGGGAGATCGGATTCGTGGACGAAGTGGAGGAAAGCTCCAAGACGAATCAGATTTTCTTGGACGGCTATATCTGCAAGGAACCGATTTATAGGAAGACGCCTCTGGGGAGGGAGATCGCAGATCTGCTGCTGGCAGTGAACCGTCCCTATGGCAAGTCCGATTACATACCTTGTATCTGCTGGGGAAGGAATGCCCGTTATGCAAACAACTTCAAGGTGGGCGAGCGGTGCGCCGTGTGGGGGAGGATACAGAGCAGGGAATATATGAAGAAGCTGGACGAGGAGAATGTGGAGAGAAGGGTGGCTTTCGAGGTTTCCGTGAGCAAGCTGGAGCTGATGGAAGAGAATTTTGAATAGTTTCCCCTCAGGACAGAAGCATCAATGCCCCTGACATTTACGGAAGAAGGGAAAATCTGGATAAGGATTTGCCAAATTCTGTAAAATGTGTTATTTTAAGGATGTAGCTTACTGTTGTGGATGAATCGAGGTGCGATATGGCAAAGGGATTGGTGTATATTTATGCTGGGGATGGCCGCGGGAAATCTCCGGCGGCGTTGGGAAGGGCTATGCAGGCCGCTCTGGAGGGAAGGAGTGTCGTGATCATTCAGTTCCTGAAAGGGAAGGGAGTGGGAAATTCCGATTTCCTGAAGAGGATGGAGCCGGAGGTAAAGCTGTTTCGCTTCGAAAAATCCGATGAAAACTATGAAAAGCTGTCTGAAGAAAAAAAGCAGGAGGAGATCGTCAACATCAAGAACGGAATGAACTTTGCCAAAAAGGTTCTGGCCACGGGAGAATGCGATCTGTTGATATTGGACGAGGTTCTGGGACTGGTGGAGAAGGGGATTGTGTCCGTGGAGGAACTGAGGGGCATGCTGGAGTGCCGGGAGGATACCAGCATCATCATGACGGGGGTGAAGCTCAGGGACGACATCTGTATTCTGGCGGATGAGGTTTCCAGAATAGAGACGGTAAAATTTAAGGTTTGGGAATAAAGCCATTGACAGTGCCGGTATATAATGTTATGATTTTAGCATAAAAATAATAAGAGAGATAGAGGTTGCGTTTTTCAGGAGTACTTTTTTGGATGCGGCAGGCGCAGGAGACGGGAAGGGAAAGGGGAAGACGCCGAAAGATGAGATGACCTGTGAATCGATTCTTGGGCATGCAGTTAAGAACTGCATGACTGTCATCCGGTTTGGATGGGGCGCTATCGGTACATATCCATAAGGATTCATTCGCCGGCGCCGTGGTGCCGGCGAAATTTGTGATTAAGACAAGCGCATCAGGATTTTTTGTTCCTTTTTGACGGGGCAGAGGAGGCGGGTGCGGCGGATTCATTCACAGAACAAGAAAACGGAGGAGAAGCTATGTCGATTTTCAGGGGTTCTGGCGTGGCCATCGTCACGCCTATGCATGACAACGGGGAAGTGAACTATGAGAGCTTTGGGAAGCTCATCGAGTTCCAGATCGAGAACGGAACGGACGCCATCATAGTCTGCGGCACCACGGGGGAATCCTCTACGCTGACGCACGAGGAGCATCTGGACGTGATACGGTACTGCATAAAGGCTGTGAATGGCCGGGTTCCCGTGGTGGCGGGCACCGGCTCCAACTGCACCCAGACCGCCGTGTATCTGTCCCGTGAGGCGGAGGAGGCGGGGGCCGACGGCCTATTGCTGGTGAGCCCTTATTACAACAAGGCGACCCAGAACGGCTTGTATGCGCATTTCAAGGCAGTGGCGGACTCTGTGAATCTGCCCGTGCTGCTTTATAATGTGCCCAGCAGAACCGGCTGCAATATCCAGCCGGAGACGATTCTGAGGCTCTGCAGCGAGGTGGAAAATATTGTAGGTGTCAAGGAGGCCAGCGGCAACATCAGCCAGATTGCCCATCTTGCAGCTATCGGAGGCGGTAAGATAGATATTTATTCGGGCAATGACGATCAGATTGTTCCCATCATGTCTCTGGGCGGTATAGGGGTGATATCTGTTCTGGCCAATGTGGCGCCTGCCCAGACCCATGCCATCTGCCAGAGCTATCTGGACGGTGACTGCAAAGAGAGCTGCCGTCTGCAGCTGGAGGCCATGGAACTGTGCAGGGCATTGTTCTGTGAGGTCAATCCCATTCCCGTGAAAAAGGCCCTGAACCTGATGGGCATGGGGGCGGGGGCGCTGAGAATGCCTTTGACGGAGATGGAGCCGGGAAATGTGCAGCGTCTGGAGAAGGCTATGAAGAACTACGGCATTTTGTGAAAACTATGGGGCTGTCGCAAAAAATGATTCCATATGCGGCGGCCCTATTTCTAAATATTACTAAATCAAATAAACATTTGGCAAATACGACAAGAAAACGGAGGGAGTAGGAATGGTTAGAATTATCATGCATGGCTGCAACGGAAAGATGGGGCAGACGATAGGAAGTCTGCTGGCGGAGGACAATGAGGCAAAGCTGGTGGCCGGGGTGGATCTGTTCGATGACGGGCATAATTCCTATCCCGTTTACAAGTCGCTGGAGGAGTGTCGGGTGGAGGCGGACTGTCTGGTGGATTTCTCCACGGCGGCGGCTCTGGAGGGAATGCTGGACTATTGTGTGGAAAGGGGGCTGCCCTGCGTGCTCTGTACTACGGGATTGAGCGCCGAGCAGCTGGAGAAGGTGGAAAAGGCATCGGAGAGTGTCGCCATATTGAAGTCGGCCAATATGTCCGTGGGAATCAATCTGCTTCTGGAACTTTTGCGGGATGCCGCCGCAGTGCTGGCGCCTGCAGGCTTCGACATAGAGATTCTGGAGAAGCATCACAACCTGAAGCTGGATGCGCCCAGCGGCACCGCTCTGGCATTGGCGGACTCCATTAATGACGAGCTGGGCAACGAGTATTCATATGTCTACGATAGGAGCGCCAGAAGGGAGAGGCGGCCGGAGAAGGAGATCGGCATCAGCGCGGTTCGGGGAGGAACCATCGTGGGAGATCATGACGTGATCTTTGCGGGAGCGGACGAGGTGTTAACCTTTTCCCATAGGGCGTATTCCAAGGCTGTCTTTGGAAAAGGGGCCATTCAGGCGGCGAAGTTTCTGGCAGGAAAGCCGGCGGGGATGTATAGCATGAAGGACGTGATTGAAGGAGCGCTCTGAGGGCGGCGATATCATCTCTGCCATGGAAGTCTATGGGAAGTTGAACCGTGGCGTTTTTTGCATAGGATACGGCAGGGGCTTGGATATCCGGGGGATAGTTGTCCGTTATAGGGCCACGGGCCGGACCCATGGAATATGATAGCGCTGTGTGCCAAAAGGTGGTGATAGAGCGTGTGCCAAAAGGTGGTGTATGCATGGGACATGACAGAACCCATGGGGGCTGTCCCAGTGGGCCGGCCGGGACAAGGCAGGGCAAGAATAGGGTAAGGTTCCGGAGAAAACCGCTTCGGGGAAGAGAGGCAGGAGCCGGGACAGGAAAGGCGAACGAGAGGTACGGATATGGAGGGGAAGGACAGCAAGGTTTTGAAGGTGCTGGCGAAGCAGTACCGGAATGTGGCGGCGGCATCCACGGAGATCATCAATCTGCAGTCTATCATGAATCTGCCGAAGGGTACGGAGCATTTTCTCACGGATATTCATGGGGAATATGAGCAGTTCAACCATGTGCTGAAAAACGGCTCCGGATCCGTGCGAAAGAAGATCGATGAAGAGTTTGGGAATACGATCAGCAGCAGGGACAAGAGGGGGCTGGCGACACTGATCTATTATCCGGAAGAGCGGGTGGAGATCGCAAAAAAAGAGGAGGAGAATATTGAGGACTGGTATTTGATTTCCCTTCATAGGCTGGTCCAAATGATCAAACGTGTCTCTTCAAAGTACACCCGGTCCAAGGTGAGGAAGGCCCTGCCCAAGGATTTTGCCTATGTCATTGAGGAGCTTATCACAGAAAAGGAGGAAATTCACGACAAGGAGGCATATTATAACGAGATTCTGCACACCATCATCAGGATCGGGAGAGCGCCCCAGTTCATTGTCGCGTTGAGCAGGCTCATCCAGCGCCTTGTGATCGACCATCTCCATATCGTGGGAGATATTTACGACAGAGGGCCGGGGCCGCATATCATCATGGATACTCTGTGCGCATATCATTCCGTGGACGTGCAGTGGGGAAATCATGACATGGTCTGGATGGGGGCGGCCAGCGGACATCTGGCGTGCATCGCCAATGTGCTGAGGATGGCGGCGAGGTACGGGAATCTTGCCACTCTGGAGGACGGGTACGGCATCAATCTGCTTCCGCTGGCTACCTTTGCCATGGAGGTCTATGGGGAGTGCAGCTGTGACGTCTTTGCCATACGATACAATACGGACTATAATACGAAGGATTTAAGTCTGGATACCAAAATGCACAAGGCCATAGCCATGATTCAGTTTAAGCTGGAGGGCCAGCTGATCATGCGCCATCCGGAATTCGGAATGGACGACAGAATGATGCTGGATAAGATCGACTTTGAGAGGGGCGTTGTCTCCATCAAGGATACGGAGGCGGATTCCTACAAGGAATATGCCATGCTGGATATGGACTTTCCGACTGTGGATCCCCGGAATCCCTTTGCGCTCACGGAGGAGGAGAGCAAGGTCATGGCAAGGCTTCAGCAGGGGTTCATGCAGTGCGAGAAGCTGCAGAGGCATGTGCGCTTCCTCTATGCAAAGGGAGGCTTGTACAAGATCTATAACGGCGATCTGCTGTACCATGGCTGTGTGCCCATGAATGACGATGGGAGCTTTGTCAGTGTGGATATCTGCGGGAAGCGGTATTCCGGCAAGGCATTGTATGACATTTTAGAGTATTATGCCAGAAGGGGATATTATGCCAAGGACAATGGGGAGCGGGCCATAGGTCAGGATATGATGTGGTATATCTGGACGGGGCCGGGCTCGCCGGTGTTCGGCAAGGAGAAGATGGCCACTTTTGAGAGGTATTTCGTGGCGGAGAAGGAGACCCATAAGGAGCAGAAAAACAGCTATTACCGGCTTCTTGAGCAGGAAGAGACGGTAGAACGTATACTGAATGAGTTTGGCCTGCATGATGAGGATGCCCATATCGTAAACGGACATGTGCCGGTGGAGCAAATAAACGGGGAATCTCCCATCAAATGCGGAGGACGTCTCCTGATCATCGACGGCGGTTTTTCCAAAGCTTATCAGAAGAAGACGGGGATTGCCGGTTATACTCTTGTATGCAATTCCAGAGGGATGCATCTTGCCGCCCACGAACCTTTTGAATCTGCACAGGCAGCCATTGTAAAGGAGTCGGATCTGTTTTCACACTCCATTGAGGTGGAGACTTACCCCCGCAGGAAGCTGGTGGCGGATACCGACATAGGGCGCACCATCCGGGAAAGCATTTATTATCTGGAAGAGCTTCTGGAGGCCTATAGAGACGGCACGATCATGGAAGAAGAATAGTAGGACGCGAAAAGGTCCCGCAGCCTGACCGCATGGCCCCTTTGGCCGCTGTACGGTTGGCTGCGGGATCTGGCTTGGGATTCAATGGCGCAGGCAGGATTACCTGATTGCGCCTCCGGCGCCCATGCCGTTTGTGCCGTTATTGCTGTAAGGAGTGCTGCCCAGTCCGGTTCTGCTGCCGTTGCCGTAGCCGGATCTGCCGATTCCCGCATCTGCGGCTCCGCTGCCGTCTGTGCTGCTGCCTGTGCCTACGGAGTCACTGCCTGAGCCGGTAGAGCTGTTGCTCCCTGCGCTGTTTCCGCTGCCGGTGGAGCCGTTGCCTACAGAGCTGCCGGAAGAGCTGCTGTTGCCTGCAGCGCTGCTGGAACCGTTGCCTACAGAGCTGCTGCTGGAGCTGTTGCCTACAGAGCTGCTGGAGCCGTTATTGTTTGAGCCGTTTTCTGCGGAGCTGCCGTTGTTATTTCCGTCACCCATGATGTCGTCAGTGACATTGTCGATTCCGTCGGTCACGTCATCTACTACGTTGGTGATTCCATCGCCCAGATCATCCAATAAGGAATCGTCGTTTCCTGCGGTGGTGCCTCCGTTTCCTACATTGCCGACGCTGCCGGACGTGGAGCCGTTTCCGGCCAGATCGTCGCCTGATGCATTGTTGTCATCTCTGTTGCTGGTGCAGGCGGTTGCCGTGCATATGCAGGCGAGAGCCAGCCCCAGTGCCAGAAGCCTTCTGGCCCCTGCCGATTTCTTTCCTTTTTTCATAGTCTCCTCCATTCTGCTGCGTGAGCTTAAAATCATTCCATCCCCGGAAGCCGCACAAGGCAAAGCGCTCCATGTCACGGCGTAATGCGCGGAATGGCTGATTTGTCCATAGTATGTGAAAAGCGCAGGATTTTATGCAAAAGTGAAAAATGTTATGATATTCCAAAGCGCCTTTAGATTAGGAAAAAAGGGCGTTTGAAGGCATATCCAAAATAAGAATTTCATAAAATATTACGAAAATATTAAATTAACATTGCTGAAATGAATCATTTATGGTAGAATACTAGAAGTTACCGGAGGTGATTTTTATGGAACGCAAAAGACACAAGCGAAAAAATAACCACGTGGTAATCGTTACGTCCGATGCTGCCAATGCGGGAGTGAGACAATTTCGTATTCGGCCATGGATTCTACAGACAATCATTCTTATTTTGTGCGTGATCATCGGTGCGCTGATAGGCTATTTCGTCTATGAGAAGGATATCTGGGAGGCCGAGCTGAACCATGCTGCGAGCAGAAATGAGGCTATTGATGCTCTGGAGCAGGAAAAGGCGGGGCTGGAGGGGCAGATAGAGACTCTCAATGGGCAGATAGACGATCTGAACACACAGATAGCTGAGCTGAACGAGGACATAAAGATTCTTAGCAACACTGTGGATCAGAAGGTGCAGGCGGAGGAGGAGCTGGCCGGGAAGCTGGAACAGCAGTTTCTGCCGTCGAAGTTTCCGCTGAACAGCGGGGCTTCTATGGATACGCCTCCGGAAGGGGAGATGATCTGCGTATTCAACGTACAGTCAGGTGCATTGGTGGTTGCCACGGCCAATGGAACGGTCATTTCTGTAAATGACGATCCGGTGTATGGCCATAATGTGTGGGTGGATCATGGGAACGGCTATGTGACCATCTATAGAAATCAGGGCGAAGTCAAGGTAGAGCAGGGGAAAACGGTTACGCAGGGCACTACGCTGATGCTGATTACGGATTCCGACAGCAAGCTGGGCTATCAGATCATGAAAGACGGCGAGTATGTCGACCCGATGGAAATGCTCAACATCAGTGGCTGATAAAAGGATGGAGGTATTGAGTAATGAAAAGAAATGAAACACAGATAACGACTATCATCGGAATGCATGCGGAGTGCAACGGCGATTTTGCCGCAGAAGGCGCCATCAGGGTTGACGGCACTATAAACGGCAATGTCAATGTGACAGACACCATAATCGTGGGTGCGTCCGGATGCATCAACGGGGAAGTGAACGCACAGAAAGTCGTAGTGGGAGGCGAGGTGTACGGTAATCTCAACGTGCCGGAGAAGGTCGAGCTGACTTCTACCGCCAGAGTCATCGGTGATATCACCACCAACGGGCTTGTGATTGATGAGAACGCCATATTCCAGGGCAATATCAATATGAATCAGGATGGCGGCAAGAGAGCCAAGCCCAACGGCAGAACCATGAAGGCGGTGAGGAAGTCTGCCAAGCTGGCGGTAGAGGAAGCGCTGAGAGAGGTGGAAGCGGATAACGAGTCGTCAACGGAAAGCAGTTCCGAATCCTTTGAATAGTCTAAAGAGACGTAAAGGCTGTCGGCAGGTACAGCCCATGGGATAACAAAAAAGAGACAGCCCGGACATTTCATATTGTTCGGGCTGTTTTTTATGGAGTCTTTTTGTCCATTCGTCCAAAAACGATGTCATAGCCGTCATTCCCATAGTTCAGAGATCTATTGACGCGGCTGATGGTGGCGGTGGAAGCGCCCGTCTTTTCAGCGATCTCCAGATAGGTCTTGTGATCCTCCAGCATGGAAGCCACTTCAAAACGCTGCGACATGGAAAGCAGCTCGTTTACGGTACACAAATCGTCAAAAAACAGATAGCATTCTTCCCGATTCTTCAGGCAAAGAATGGCATCGAATAGGAAATCCACCGCTTCGTTTCTGATTTTCTTATTCATGAGAACACCTCGCTGATATTTGTTTGGAGCGGAACCAAAATCCGACCCTTCTGATTTTAACATATTAAAGTTTTAAAGTAAATATGGGAAAAGAAGAAAAACTTAAAGAAACACAAATGAGAAATAAGTCATAAACAAAGGCGCAGAACCCACATGGGAAAATGGGAATGCAGGGGGGATCAAGAAAGAAAAACGTCAAACTCAAAATTGATATTGTCATGTAGTTTTAAATACTATATAATAAAGCTGGTATAGTTTTGATTTATGGGAAGAGGAGATTAGGAGAGGAAGAAGATATGACGATAGATAACGACGATTTACTGAACAGCTTGCTGGCGAGCTTGGATAGGGTCGAGTACATCAGTCCGGAGGACATACCCAATATCGATCTGTATATGGATCAAGTCACTACATTCATAGACAGTCGTCTTCGTTCTACAGCCAGATATCCGAGCGAGGACAAGATTTTGACTAAGACCATGATCAACAATTATGCGAAGAATGATCTGCTGCCGCCTCCCGTGAAGAAAAAATATTCTAAGGAGCATGTGCTGCTGCTGATATTCATCTACTATTATAAAGGTATTTTGTCCATCAGCGATATACAGACGCTTCTCGGGCCCATTACGGAACGTTTTTTCCACAAGGAAGGGGATTTCAACTTGGAGAGCGTGTATCGAGAGGCCTTCAGCATGGAAGAAGAACAAATGCAGTCGCTGAAGAAGGATCTCGTGGAGAAGTTTCGCACGGCACAGAATACATTCGGGAACGCGCCCAAGGAAGATGCGGATTTTCTGAAGAAATTTTCGTTTATCTGCACACTGAGCTTTGACGTCTACCTGAAAAAAATGATTATCGAGAAAATGATAGACGGTTTGGCTCAGACTGCTCAGGACGAGGAGAGGAAAAGGGGAGGCAAGGGAGAAAAAGCGTAAGCAGGAGAGAAGGCAAGGGAGAAAAAGCGTAAGCAGGAGAGAAGGCTTCATAGGGTTGCGTTTGTAAGGCCGGTTTATGCCTGACCGAAGGCAGGGCGGCTAAAGGCACCAGAGGAGCAGAGGGTCTACATAGTCTGCAAATATTCGGCAACAAGGATAAGCTCTTTTCATAGTATGTAATATCTGAACGGGGGTTGGATAGGGATGTGCGTCCGATCGGATTCAGGGGAATTTTTTCGGCTGATTATTATGGAATCGGAGGTTATTATGAAGGGACTATCCTTAAAGAGGGCAGGGGCCGTGGGCCTGATGCTGCTGTCGGCCGTGTTTGCGGCAGCAGGCTGCGGAAAGGACGGCGACACTGCCAAGGGCGGTGACGGAAAGACGAAGGTAGTGCTGAATGAGGTGGCACATTCTATCTTTTATGCGCCCATGTATGTGGCCATTGAGGAAGGATATTTTGAGGATGCAGGAATCGAGCTTACTCTTGTCACCGGATTCGGCGCCGACAAGACTATGACGGCAGTTCTCACGGGGGAGGCGGACATAGGCTTCATGGGCTGCGAAAGCACCGTGTATACCTATGCCGGCGGCACAGAGGACTATGTGGTGAACTTTGCGCAGCTGACCCAGCGCGCGGGCAACTTTCTGGTATCCAGAGAGCCCATAGAAGATTTTTCCTGGAAGATGCTGGTGGGTAAGAATGTGCTTGGGGGCAGGGCCGGCGGGATGCCCAGCCACGATGTAACATGGGAACACATCAAAGGGATTTATGAGTGGACAATCCGGAAAGCCCCGGATTTAAAGGTTTTTAAATATGAGGAAAAGGTTGTTTCCGTCTCATAGCATAACTGCATTTACTCACTTTGCCAGAAGAAGGACAGGCCAAGACCGGGAGCCTCTCAAAATCTATATGGGGCGCTCACTAAAATACTGTTGTAAAATATGCTGTTGAATTTTACATCAAATTAGGGTATACTAAGGGTAAGAAAGGGGAATGTGATTATGCCGAATATCAAACCAATCTCTGATTTGAGGAATTACAGTGATGTGCTCCGTGACGTATCTGTGGGCGCACCGGTCTTTCTCACCAAAAACGGACGCGGGCGCTATGCAATCATTGACATGCAGGACTATGAAAGAACACGGGCGACCCTGAAACTCATGGGCGAACTTGCAAAAGGGAAAAAATCTGGAGAGGAAAAGGGATGGCTTTCGTCCTCGGATGTGAGGGCACATTTCCGGGCAAAGGCAAATGAAGAATAACATTTATTACTCCCCGGAAGCCCAGAACGACCTGGACGAAATCTGGGAGTATATTACCATCGAATTAAGCAATCCGCAAGCCGCTGAAAACACCGTAAACAAAATCATGGACACTGTTGATGAATTGGAAAATTTTTCAGAAATCGGCGCCTTGCTGTCCTCTGTGACAGATATAGAAAGTGACTACCGTTTTCTCACCAGTGGAAATTATATGGTCTTCTATCGTGTGAACGGGCAGGACGTGTACATTGACCGCGTTCTCTACGGCAGACGGGATTATCTTCGGATTCTGTTTCCTGATTTTCCGCAGTATGACAACGAAAGATAAAACAAAATATAGTAACGATGGAACCGCTGGCTGACGCTGGCGGTTTTTTATTACTCCGGGCCAACCTGGCCCGAAGCAGGAAAGGCGGGATGCCATGCCGGAACGGGCACCCCGCCGCTATAAAACAGACGGAAACGGGGACACGCGCCCAGCCTTTTACGGGAAGCTCCCGGAGGAATTTAACGAGAGGGACATGCTGGCCTTCGCGGCCGACACAGATCCTCTTCTTTTCCAGAAGGTATCCGAAGAGACTCTCGCCGCCATCCATGCGGCGGGCTATGACTATCAGGGCGGGGCCGTCATTCCCCGACCCGGAGGAAACAGATATGAACGGATAGGAAACAGCAATCCCGACGTGGGAGGAAACAAAGGAAGCGCCGCCCTTAAAGCTGGCCTGCCTTCCATTGGACTGTCCATGCTACATGCTGGGGAAAGACTGGACGGGCTTTTTCTGCCGTTATTTCCGTGAGAATGTCCTCCCGCTGGACCCGGTGCTGGAAAAGGCCGTCTGTGAGGAAGAGCCGCCGCAGGAGCCGGGAGCGCATGAGGAAGAAACGCTCAACCCCCGGGCAGGGGCGTTACGATTTGGACCTGCCGAAAGCCCGGGATTCCAAGGGGTCCTGCCCCTGTTTTCCGGGCAAAGGTATCCTAATACCTTCCGGCCCGGTTTACGGGGGTATTTCGTAACAACCGGAGCTTCGGGCCAACATGACCCGAGGCCGGAAAGGAGGGAACTGCCATAGAGACAAACGAGGAGAACCTATGAACAGGAGAGACAATCCCTTATTGACTGCGGAGCTTACCGAAGAACAGAACGGGAACATGCTGGACGGCATACTGAACAACCTTCCGCCTTCGCCCCCTCCCCCAGAGGCCGGAGGAAAAAGAACTTGACAGAGTGAAGGAGCCGCCTGCCCTGAAACGGAGCCGGGAACGGGAGGAACGCTGACGGCAGGGAGGAAACGGGACAGGCACCTGAACGTGATGGTGACGGCGGACGAACTGACCCAGATACACGGGCGCATGGCCGAGGCCGACATCTCCAACGCCGGAGCCTATATGCGGAAGATGGCCATAAACGGCTATATCCTCCATGTGGACCTTGCGCCCGTCCGGGAGCTGGTCTCTTTGCATCGGCGGTGCTCCAACAACTTAAAACAGATAACCGTCCACGCCCACACCTACGGGCTGTACCCGGAGGAGATAGACGGGCGGAAAGAGGACTATGAAAAGCTGTGGGGGCAGCTGTCCGGGGTATTGAAGGAGCTGGCGGCGCTGGTGGGGAAATAAATTGAAGAGGTATGGTCCTTTGTAGACTATACCTCTCCTTATTAACGCTTATCACTTTTTATTTTGTACGTTTTTCAAGAAGCTTCCCAGCTCGATAATAAAAATACATATCCTTTTTCATAATATCATGCTGATTTTTTTCATACTCTTTATATGCTGTCGCCACCTTAGAAATTGTATATGCCCCACCTGCTGCAGCCAAAGTTTGTCCACGTGACAGTACATCAGTAAATGCTGATATAATTCCCGCCATTGCTACAGTAATAAATATTTTCCCGGTTTTTTCAAGTGCAGATTTATCCGTCAAAAAACTATATCCTAGATTTTTTATAAAAGATGATTCTTTTGTTAATTCATCAATTTCTAAAACTGCTGGTGCCACTTCTTGTTGATAAAGTTTTATACATTCAAATTGAAATTCCTCATCCCAAGGCATAGACTGTATTTCAGCATCATAAGCGAGTAATTTGCTTCTAAAACGTACTAGAGGCTTTTCTAGTTCCTTGCGAATATCTAATATTTCATCTGTTGTTGCAAATTCAAAGGAAGGTAAAGCAATAAGTAAATTACCTGCTAATTTTGCATGTTTCGCCTCAAACTCACTACTTTTATTAAGGGTAATAATTTTCTCCTCTATTGCTGATTTTATCAAGTTATTGGACAGATCATCAAACAATGGAAAGGCCGATGAGTTACTAACGGATTTTTTTAATATGTTGTAAAATTCATAAACATAATCATCATCATTAGCAAATGAACTCTTAAAATCATATAATCTTACTTTTTTAGACTCAACTAATTTTTTCAAAGAATTACAATTTTCTTCACCAAGATTTTGTATCAACACAGATTCTATTCCGGTACTAAATTCAAGGAGCGCCTTTTTAATGTTATACTTTAACGGTAGTGGAATTGAACGATATTGCTTACTGTATAATATAGAACTAAATTGGTCAAGTGTTTGATTAATATTCTCACAAAATATAGGATCTGCTTTTTGGCAAAATGGTATGACTTTCTGCATTAAATTATATAATGCTTTTTCATTTTTCTTATTAGCATTATCAGTAAGTTCGATATATGTAGATGCAACTGGACTTACCAACGTAATAGTATCAGAGTAAAGCAAAGCAGCTTTGATAAATGTCATATCTTGTTCGATAGTCATAGAATTGGATGCTACAGCAACAGTAAAATCCATAGAATTAAGCGATTTCAACATCTCATACCTCCATAATGTATTTATTTTATTATAACTTGTACATTCCAACTATGCAATATTATCTCAGGCCAACTTGACCCGAAGCCGGAAGGAGAGACAGACCATAGCTACCACACGGCTGATGAAACGCAAGACCACGCCAGGGCTATCCATAGCGCAGTCCATAAAAGACTGTACCGACTACGGAAAGAACCCGGTCAAGACAGAGGAAGGAAAATATATCTCTGCCTATGAATGTGACCCGGCCACGGTAGACGCTGAATTTCTCTTGTGGAAAAGCAGGTACAAAGCCGCCACCGGCCGGGAGCAGGGAACAGATAAGGATGTGCTGTGCTACCAGATACGCCAGTCCTTCCTCCCCGGGGAGATTGAGCCGGAGGACGCCAACCGTATCGGCTATGAGCTGGCTATGCGGTGGACAAAGGGAAAGCACCAGTTCATCGTCACCACCCACACCGACAAGGCCCATATCCATAACCACATTTATTACAATTCCACTATCCTTGACTGTACCCATAAATACCGGGATTTCCTCGGCTCCGGCCGTGCCCTCGGGCGGCTGTCCGACACCCTCTGTCTGGAATACGGCCTCTCTGTCGTGAAGCAGCCGAAGATGAAAAGCCAGGGGAAATATAAGAACTATGGGGAATGGGCCAAGGGCCGGGAAAGGCCGCTCACCTTCCAGCAGAAGCTGTGCGCCGCCATTGACGCGGCTCTTGAAAAACAGCCCTCCGGCCTTGCCGCCTTCCTCTCACTTATGGAGCAGTCCGGCTATGAGGTGGAACAGCAGCGGGGCGCAATCAGTTTCCGGGCTCCCGGCCAGGAACGGTTTACCCGTCTGCGGTCCTCTACGCTGGGGAAGGGCTACGGCCAGAAGGATATAGAGGCGGCGCTGTCTGGCTCCCGAACAGGCACGGGCCATCATAGCCATAGGGTCAACCTGATTATCGACATTCAATCTAAGCTCCAGGGGAAGGGGCCGGGGTATGAGCGGTGGGCCAAGGTTTTCAACCTGAAACAGATGGCCGCCGCCCTGGCCTTTTTGCAGGAAAATAATTTGATGGAGTATGAACAGCTGGAAAAGAAAGCGGCAGAAACCACGGAGCATTTCCACACGCTGTCCGGCCAGATCAAGAGTACCGAGGCCGCACTCCAGACCAACAAGGAATTGAAGGCTGCCACGGTGCAGTATGCCAGGACCCGGCCAGTGTTCCAGGAATACAAGGCCCGAAAATACAGCCGCAGATTCCTTGCGGAGCATGAGGCCGACATTGAGCTTTACCGGGCGGCCTGCGCCGACTTCAAACGGATACTGGACGGGGCAAAGCCCCCTAAAATGGACGAGCTCAAAGAGGAAAGCCGGGAGCTTGTGGAGAAGAAAAAGAAGCTCTATGCCGAGTACCGAAAAGTGAAGGAAGAAATGCGGGAAGTCACGGCGGCGAAGGCAAACATTGATTATCTGCTGGGCTATGCGGAGCCGGGCAGGAAGAAGGAACAGGAGCGTTAGGAGGTGTGAAAATAAGGAGCAAAGCGACGCTGACATTTCGGGCCAAGTTGGCCCGAAGCCGGGTTTGGGGAGGCTCCCCAACAAGCAGATTTTTGCGTTCTGGCCGGAAGGCCGGAACGTCAAAAATAGCAACTGTGGCTACAGTTGCCCTGCTTGCCATTTAGCGGAACCCTCGATAAACGCCGCAAAAACGGAGGCCCCTACCCGGAAACCTCCGTTTCTCTGGCTTTCTTCAAGCCTTCGGCTGTGGCTCTCATTACAATGAGCTCTTTTTCATTCATGGCATTGAGCAAGACGTCAATTTGTTTGCGGCAACTGCTCCCTCCCTGACCGCTATCCGTATGAATAAACTGATCTACCAGAATATCAAACATAGTAACGAGTTTGACAAAAACTCCGAAACTTGGGTATTGCCCCTTGTTTTCGATATTCATAATGGTTCTGGCTCCTCGTCCCACAAGTTCTGAAACATATTCCTGCGTCCAGCCCCGTTCTTCTCTGGCTTGCCGGATTGCCTGACCCAGCCCGTGAAAATCAAATCTTTCTTCGTAATCTTCCATATACTATCACCCTATGTCATTTTACATTTCCGGTATCAGTATGTGAATGTAACTGTATTTCATGTAAAATTCTATTTTGTTTCATATCATTGAAGTAGGGTTACACATACGGTATAATATTCAAGAAATCTCTTTACTCTTGTATAATGCAAGGGTTTATAGTAGCAGTAGGGAGGTAGATGTATGTTGCGAATTGGTGAATTTTCTGTTTTAACGCAAATATCAATTTATATGCTGCGACACTATAATGAAATCGGTTTGTTAATGCCGGAATATGTGGACCAATTTACCGGATACCGATATTACAGCGAAGAACAATTACCTGTCGCCAATAAAATACGGGCCCTTAAAAACATGGGGCTAAGTCTGGCTTTAATCAAAGACATTTTAACAAAATATACGTCGGAAAATGAATTGAAGTCCTATTTGGAAAATCAGGCCATACAGCAGAAGGTAAAAATAGAATTACTTCAAAGGCAACTGACTTTGATTGAATCCACTATTGAGCATCTGGACTGCCAATCGAGCATTCCCGAATACAGCATTACGCTTAAGGATTTTCCAAAACATAATGTGGTTAGCTATCGGCAGACTATCGCTGCTCCCAACCGGGAAAGCGTTTTATGGTGGGGACTGGCGAATGCTGTTCAATCTCTGAATATACAGTATTCTTCTCCCAATTTGAATATTGCGATATTTCATGACGAAGGGTTTGTTGAAGAAAATCTTGATGTCGAAATACAAAAGTCTGTAGCCAGAAAATATCCTGATACCGGGATAGCAAAATTCAAGACCATTGAGCCGTTTACAGCCGCTACGCTCACCTATAAGGGGCATTATGTTAAATTGCCCGAAGTATATGAAGCAATGGCACGCTGGATTGCCGATAACCATTATAAAATAGCAGGCCCCCATTTCAACATCTACCATGTATCGCCAGAGACACAGGAAGCCTTTGAAGATATGATTACGGAAGTTTGTTTTCCCGTAGAACCCGTATAAAATGCTATTGACTCTGGGATTATGTAAGAGCTTATAATCAACTCAATCACACAGAAGGAAACCAACAATGATAAAAATACCACATCAAATGGCCGATTATCTTTGTCCAGTCAATGGCCTATGCGATATTTACGAATGGAAAACAGGCGCCAGAATCCCGGAGGAACTGCTTTTTTTCGCCCGTCCTGGATTCCAGATGATTTCACAAAAAAGAGCGATTCCGCCTAAAATGGTTTTTTGGGGACAAGGTTCCATTGGCAAGGACCAGTTTAACTTCTGGAAGGATTTGGTTGGGTATCATATTATCGCCGGAGAAGGAAAATCCTACAAGTCTACCGCCGCAAATATCAAATTGCTGGTGGAACAGGGAATCCCGGTAGTTCTGTTCGGCCTCGATATGTACCACCTGCCATACCATGAGCATTTCTATCACATGAAACATATACCGGGCCATGTTGTGCTTATGGTCGGCTATGATGACAGAAATGTCTATGTGCATGATAATTCCCGGCCGAAAGTAGAAATGATTCCATGGGGGGATTTGCAGCAGGCATGGGTCGCTGATTATATCGGAATCAGCAAGAAAAATGCTTATTTCGGTATTGATATGCAAAATCCGAACAGAGATATATCGTCCATCATACAAGAAGGATTGAAACACAACGCTGAATTATATCTTAATTCTCCCGTCAATTTTATTGGGCAGAAAGGCATGGAACGGATGATGAAAGAACTACCGGCCTGGAACACCATGTATGATGCTGAAACAATGAAACAAATCTGTCTGCACCTGATAGAATTTTCCGGGAGCACACTTCCGGAGATACCGGAAGAATTGAGCGGCATTCATTCCGGTGTCCCGAACACCCATCAGGGAGGGCGGGATAAACTTGCCGCTGCTTTGCTGAAATATCAGGATACAATCGGAACTGCCGAATGGAGCATTGCGGCAGATGCTTTCCAAAGAAGCGGCCTTATCATTGAAGCTTTTATAGGGGAATGTATAAGGGACGTTCTTAATACTGCATTTTCGGCTCCGCAAAAATATATTCCATTGCTCAAGGAAATCCAAAAAACAGAGAGCAGTGCGTTCAGGGCTTTAGAGGCTGTAAAAATCCCGCAAAGGAAAAAAGGGATGGAACAAGTCCTTTAAGAGATTCTGCCTGACGGTATAAAAAAACCGTTGTCATGGCGGCTAAATCTTCATGCCCCTAAATAAAATACAGTAGCCTTTCGGCGGTTTTGAAATAACAGATTTCAAGCCGCCGTTTTCTTTTTGAAAAAAAGAATAAGGAGGGTGTGTTAATGTCGCCCTTTTTCAAGGATATGGCGGTATCAAATGCTTTAAAGCATTGGGAGGTATCGCTGTGTCCTTATTTATTTTTCAACTTTCTGAACCGTTAAAAAAAGCCCGCCCCCTTGGAAGGATATTTGCGGCAATCAACATGAAATAATTCAGTCCAAAAACAATAATGTACTTTCATGCGTCCGAATGGCTTTATGCTGTCAGGGCGCTTTTCTGTTCTCATGGGACAGCCTCGGGCCAACATGGCCCGAAGCCCGGCCCCGGTGCCGTTCCCCACCGCCTCTGTTTCGGTAACTCATTCACCAAACACCGAAACGGAGGTAAACATGGCTATCATCAATCTTCGGGATTTTTACCCGTACTATACAATGGATTCTTTCATCGAAGTGCCTGACGAGGTAGCGGAGGCAATGGCAGAGTTTGACCGCAAGGAGGCGGCCTACCGTCTGCGTACATACCGCCACAAGGCCTACTATTCCCTTGACCGGGAGGACGGTATTGAGCACTCGGCCTTGTTCGTTGCTCTTTCTCCGTGTGAGATTTACGAGCGCAAAGTCACCATGCAGGAACTCCATGCGGCCATTTCCAGCCTGCCCGGCAAACAGGCCAAACGTATCTATGCCCATTTTGTCCTCGGCATGAGCAAGACCGACATTGCCAGAGCCGAAGGCGTGGACGAAAAAGTGGTGCGCCTGGCAATCGAACGCGGCCTTCGGAACATGGAAAAATTTTTAAAAAATAATTTCTAAGGTGTACCGAAAAAGCCTGAAAAATGAAATGGTATATGAAAGGCGGAGGCGCCCCGGGACAAGCTGGCCCGAAGCGCGGACGGACCTTTCCGGCAGATTGAAAACTGAATAAAAAGATACCCGGATACGAAGGGTGGATGTGCCAAACGACAGGCCCGCCGTGACTTCCGTTTCCATTGTGGCTTTCACTTTGGGGGCGGGAATAGCGATAAAGCCCATGCCGCAGGCGGGGCCGTGGCTGGCTCCGCCGGATAAGGCGCAGAACCCGGATACTTGCGTTCAGTCACAGTCCGAGCGCCACCGCGGCCTTGCAAGCCGTGAGCCGTCGCAGGCAATGAGGACGCCTTGCCATAAGAATGGGGAGAGTTGAGACACTATGGGGTGGACAAGCCTACACCCGTCCGGGGAATCTGTTTTACAAAAACCATCGGGGAGCCGTCCGCTCTCACTGTCTTGTGACAGGCCAACTAAAACGGTGCGGCTCCCTGAACTTTTATGAAAGGAAGTGCAGGTTATGGCAAAATCTTTGCAGGAAATCCAGGACATGCTGACAGACAAATGGAGCAACAACGCCTGCCGTGGATATATTATCAAGGCGATGGAAAGCTGCGGCTATAAGTCAAAGGACATCCGGAAGGTTCTTATGGAACTGTACGAAGTGTTTGACTTCTGCTCCGTGGAGGAAGCGGCGGCCTATTATGAACACTGGCAGTCCTGACCCCGGGCCAAGCTGGCCCGAAGCATGGAGAAAGACGAAGGGGCAGCACTCTTTACCGGGCGCTGCCTTTTCGTGTTTCCCCATAGGACAAAAAGGAAACGGGCCACCATGTCATTTTGTATGAAGAAAGCTGTTTTATTCCCGCGAGCAATGAGCCAAGTAGGCGTGCCTGCACGCATATTTGGCGAATGCCGCGAGAATCAAAAACCCTGCTGCTTGCAGCGGAGTTTTTGATTGATAGGATAAGCCTGACTTTTCATACAATAATATGAAGCAAGAATTTGAGGTGATTGTCATAGGAAAGCAAAAGGAGGTTTGCTACTTACTTCAAAAAAAGGATTCTGATAGTTGTGAAATCGCAAGGAAAAAGGAAGCTCTTAGCAGACGGGGGTATCTGGTCGTTACCATTATCGAGGGCAATCAGGAAATGGAAAATGGATTGCGGGATGTGGTTCGCAACCATTTTCACTGACCGGCGACAACATTGTGTTATCCTGCCTATATGGTAAAATATACTCAAGAATCCAGCCGCTGCGCGTCTGCCGCGCTACGCGCTAAAAGATTCTTTCGTTACCATGTCAGGTGAAATCAAATGCTCATTCCATTCGCGCTTGATTTTCTGCTGACATGGTAAAATATAGGGAGAAAACAAGATAGGAGGACGATTTTTATGATGACAGCAATCCATACTCCCACAATGATAGACGGTTATGTCCGCCTCTCCAGAGACGATAATAAGAGAAATTATTCCTCTATCGAAAACCAGAAACTGATTATCCAGAAATACGCAGAAGAAAACAATATGATTGTACGCCATATCTACGAGGACGACGGCATTTCCGGTTATTCCTTCAACCGTCCCCAGTTTCAGAACATGATGGCCAATCTCGGTTCCATAGATGTAATCGTGGCGAAAGACCTTTCTCGAATCGGACGGCACAATGCGAAGGTACTGCTTTTTCTCGAAGAAATGGAAGAACAGGGAAAGCGTGTGATTTTGATTGATGACAATTATGATTCGCTCTACTCTGATGATGATATTATAGGAATCAAAACATGGGATAATGAACGCCATGTAAAGAACACAAGCCGAAAGGTAAAACGAATCAAGAAAATGGAGCAGGAAAACGGCACCTTAAAATGCGCTCCCCCATTCGGTTACACAAGGCACCCACTGAACAAGCAGATGGTTTTAATTGATGAAGAAGCCGCCGCCATCCTGAACCTTGAAAAAGACCTTTATCTGGAAGGAAACGGTATACGAAAGATTGCGGAAATCCTTTCAGACCGGGGCGTCCCTACGCCTACCATGCTGCAAAAGGAGCGCTTCCAGGCTTTGGGGCTGCCCTATCACCGGGAAGTTGCCTATATGTGGAGTTACGGTATGGTGAAAGATACTCTCTTTAATGATTATCATAACGGCGTACTCCGAACCCACAAAAGAGAGAGAATGACCATCAACGGAAAAGACAAAAAGATTTCCAGAGATCAGCAATATGTTTTCCCGGACCACCACCCGAAAATATTTGATGACGATACCATGAAGCTGCTCTTTGAGGTGAAGGACAGCCGCCATCACAGCCAGTACCGGGGCCAGAGGAAACACATCAACCTCTTTTCCGGGTGTCTGTACTGTAAGGACTGCGGCATGAAGCTGACTGCAATCAACCGCCCGAACCGTGGGAAATATTATGTGTGCGGCACCTACAACAAAAAGGGAAAGCAGTTTTGTGAATATGCCCATCTGGTGACAGAAGAAACCTTGATGGACGCTTTGGTTAAATATCTTACCCTTTGCCGTGACTCTCTGGCAGACATCATACAGAATTTCGACCTGTCAAATTTAAAGGCTCCTACTTACTCCGCAGACGACAGCCTGCAGAGACTGGAGAACGAGCTGGAAAAAATCAAGAAAGAGCTGAAAACACTGATTACCCAAAAGGTAAAGGAACTCACGACAAATCCGGGGATGGCGGAAATTATCAATGAAACATATGCTTCTTTACAGACCGAAAAAATGGAACGTATTTCTGCCATTGAAAAAACGCTGCAAAATTTGACGAAGGAGCCTCATATCCCCACTGCAGCAATCAAACCTAATTTGCAAACCGCACTGGATATTTTAAATGAAGTGGTGGAGCAAAAAAGTCTGACCCGGACGGACATTGAGGTTCTCGTTGAAAGAATCATTGTAGATAAAGACGGAAATGTTGACATCTATTTAAAACACGGTCTCGGCAATCTGGCGGCCTACGATTTCAAAGCCCACAAGGAGAAGCTGAAGCTGGCCATGATGATAGAGGCAATCCGGCTTCTGAAAAAGGACGAGACAGGTTTTACATCTGTGAAATTCCTGGCGGAAAGCCTGAAAGATATGGGTTATCCTATGCACAAGAAGAAGTTTGCCACCTACATGGAGCATTTGCTTGACCTGGGGCTGGTGGAAAAGACAGGAATCTACCATTATCCATACAGGATCGTGGCTTCCAGGGAGAAATTGACGAGTGTGGAAAAAATGTTCATCATGCTAGGGCAGACTGGCGGTATGCCGGAGATGGTGTTTGAATATATTCTCACAAAGAACGGCATCGATCCCAAGACGGAAGTCGACATAGACCAGAGCATTGATTTTGGCTCCACGGCTGCGGCGTTTTCCGGGGGGCAGGGGGATTTTACGGTAGAATTCGAGCCTCATGCCACAGCACTGGAGCAGAAGGGCGAGGGCTATGTGGTGGCATCGCTGGGAGAGGATTCCGGCTATGTGCCCTACACATCCTTCTCCGCAAAGAAAAGCTTTCTGGAAGAGAACAAGGACACGGTGCAGGCCTTTACGGATGCGCTGCAGAAGGGGATGGACTATGTGCAGAGCCACACGCCTGAGGAGATCGCCAAGGTCATAGCGCCCCAGTTTCCCGAGACGGATATGGAGACCCTCACCACCATTGTGGAGCGCTATCATGTCCAAGACACATGGAAGGAGAACCTGATTTTTGAAGAAGAGTCCTTCACGCTGCTGCAGAATATTCTGGAGGATTCGGGAGTGCTGCAGGAAAGAGCGCCCTATGACGAACTGGTGACCCGGGAGTTTGCAGAAAAGGCGGCGCAATAGCATAGAGACATGGCCATAAGGAGGCCATTGAAGTCATGAAAGGGGCTGATATGCCGGAAGTCCGGTGTCAGCCCCTGTTTTATGTCCTACGGCTTCAATTTGATATTCTTTATGGCCCAGAGCTGTAAGGCCTTGGCGTTGGTGCTGATCTTTTCAAGAGAGTCCAAGATCTCCTGAAAAGCAGGACGTTCGTTTTCCTCGATGACCCCGTCCTCCGAGATAGCTATGAGGGATGCCCTGAGGGAATCGATGTCCTTCAGGGAGCCCAGCACTTTCAGCGCCAGACGGTCGAAGTCGTCGATGGAGACCTCCCTCACCGTATTGCGTCCGATGGGACATTCCCTTGCGCAGTAGGAATTGCACAGTTCCGGAATGTTATATGCTTTTGCCATTGCCCTGACTTCCTCCGGATAGGGAGTGATGGTATCCAGCTCGATGCGCGCCAGTCTCGTGCGGTCGATGCCGATGATCTCGGCCGCCTTCTCCCGGCTGGAGAAGTCCGGATTTTGTTCCGCCGCCTCCGAACGTGCGAGGTAGTAACGATTGTCTGCGGCTTTCGTGGCTTTTTTGCCCATAGAGATTCCTTCTTTCTTGTATAAATATATTTGTATGAATGTAATAGATGGCTTCAGAATGAATGTTCAAAGGTATCCTTTACAGTTTATTAGAAAAACATCCCGTTGTAAAGATTATTTTAGCTTCTGCCATGAGATGAGGATTAATTTTTTGAAAATCAGTTGAGTGAACGGGGAAAATTTGGTAAAATAAAAGGATGAGGCGCATGAATCAACCAAAATGGATCGGAGGACGAGAGAATGGGATTAATCAAAGCGGCTAAAGAATCTGTCAGCTCGATGCTGGCGGATCAGTGGAGGGAGTATTTTTATTGTGATTCCCTCTCCAATGACATTCTTGCTATGAAGGGGAAGAAACGTGTCAGCGGACGGGGCAGCAACAACAAGGGGACGGACAACATCATTTCAGACGGGTCTATCGTTGCCGTGAACGAAGGGCAGTGTATGATCATTGTGGAGCAGGGCAGCATTGTGGAATTCTGTGCCGAAGCCGGAGAGTTCGTCTATGACAATTCCACGGAGCCCAGCTTGTTCGGAGGGGATCTGGGGGAGAGCATCATGAACACTTTCAAATCCATCGGCAAGCGATTCACCTTCGGAGGAGACGCCGGAAAGGATCAGAGGGTGTATTTCTTCAATACCAAGGAGATCATGGATAATCTCTACGGCACAGCTACCCCCATCCCTTTCCGCTATATAGACGACAACATCGGCCTTGACATGGACGTGAGTATTCGGTGCAACGGATCTTACTCATTCCGAATCAAGGATCCATTGCTGTTCTACCAGAATGTCTGCGGAAATGTTGCGGAGAGCTATAATCGCAGCCAGATTCTGAATCAGATGAAGGCGGAGCTGATGACGGCCATGCAGCCTGCTCTGGGAAGGGTGAGCCGGCTTCGGGTGCGGGTATCAGACATTCCCTTTCATGTGATGGAGCTGGTGGACGCAGTGAATGCCGAGCTGTCTGAGAAATGGGAGAAGCTTCGCGGTATCGTGGTGGTAAGCATGACTATGAATCCGCCATCTATGCCGGAGGATATATCCAAAAAGATCAGCGAGCTTCAGACCACGGCAACCCTTCGTAATCCGAACATGGCGGCTGCAACTCTGGCGGGCGCTCAGGCGGAGGCTATGAAGGCAGCGGCATCCAACACCTCCACAGGGCCTATGATGGCATTTGCGGGGATGGACATGGCCAGAGCCGCCGGGGGCATAAACGCCTCTTCTCTATTTGCCATGGGTGCCGCTCAGGCGCAGGAAAATAGGAAACAGGCGGGTGTGGCTATGCCCGGATGGACATGCAAATGCGGCCATGGGGACAATAGAGGGAAGTTCTGCATGGAATGCGGAAGTCCCAAGCCTTCCGAGGCAGGATGGACCTGCAGCTGCGGAACCGTGAATCAGGGGAAGTTCTGTACTGACTGCGGCAGCAGGAAGCCGGAAGGGGCTCCTACGTACAAATGCGACAAATGTGGCTGGGAGCCGGAGGATCCTGCTCACCCGCCGAAATTCTGCCCTGAATGCGGCGATGTATTTGACGAGGGCGATAGAGTATAGCAAAATCGGTGCATCGGATATGCCTTGTAAGGCATGGTCATACAAAAGGCAGGTGGAGGCAGCCGCTGGACGGCTGCCTGACGAGGGGGACACATGAGCATATATGATACTTTAAATAAGGAACAAAAGGCGGCGGTTCTTCAGACGGAAGGCCCAGTGCTGCTGCTGGCCGGAGCGGGGAGCGGCAAGACTCGTGTGCTTACCCATCGCATCGCATATCTGATCGATGAAATGGGGGTGAACCCATGGAATATTCTGGCGATCACCTTCACCAACAAAGCGGCTGGAGAAATGCGTGAGAGGGTGGACAAACTGGTCTCCTTCGGGGCCGGTCAGGTCTGGGTGTCTACCTTTCATTCCGCCTGCCTGCGTATCCTGCGGCAGCATATCGATAGGCTGGGCTACGGAAATAGCTTCACCATCTATGACACGGATGATCAAAAGACTGTCATGAAAAATGTGGCTAAGCGTTTGAATCTGGATCCCAAGATGTACCGGGAGCGGGCGCTGCTTAGCGAAATTTCCTCCGCCAAGAACGAATTGATCTCCGTCTCCGAATATGAAAAGGAGGCGGCGGTGGATTTCGGCAAGTCCGTCTATGCGAAAGTGTATAGGGAGTATCAGGAGACGCTTCAGGCAAACAATGCTTTGGATTTCGATGACATTATCTGTAAGACGGTGGAGCTTTTCAGGCAGTGTCCTGATGTGCTGGATTCTTATCAGGAGCGCTTTCAGTATATTATGGTAGACGAGTATCAGGACACCAATACGGCGCAGTTCGAGCTGGTGAGACGGCTTGCGGACAAATATAGGAATCTCTGTGTGGTGGGTGATGACGATCAATCCATATATAAGTTCAGGGGGGCCAACATCAGGAACATTCTGGACTTTGAGAAATATTTTCCGGAGGCCGTTGCCATCAAGCTGGAACAGAACTACCGCTCCACGCAGTTCATTCTGAATGCGGCGAATGCAGTGATACATAATAATGAGGGGCGCAAAGAGAAGGCTCTTTGGACCAATAGAACCGGGGGGCACAAGGTTTTGTTCCGGCAGTTCGACAGCGCGTATGAGGAGGCGGAGTATATTGCCGCTGACATTCTCCATAGGACGCAGAAGGAGGGAAGCGCATACAAGGACTACGCTGTGCTTTTCCGCACCAATGCGCAGGCCCGTCTGCTGGAGGAGCGGATGATCATGGAAGGGATTCCCTACAATGTAGTAGGGGGCACGAACTTTTATTCCAGAATGGAGATCAAAGATATTCTGGCATATCTTAAGACCATAGACTCCGGCCGGGATGATGTGGCGGTAAGGCGTATTGTAAACGTTCCCAAGCGGGGAATCGGAAATGCCACTCTGGAGAAGCTGGAGGACTATGCGCAGCTGCGGGGCATAGGGCTTTATGAGGCTATGGAGCATGAGGACGAGATCATGGGGCTGGGCAAGACGGCGGCCAAGATTGTTCCGTTTGTCCGGCTGATTCAGGGGTTTCGCAGGGAATGCCCCCAGCTGGAGTTTCCTGAGCTGATTAGGAGGATCGTGGAGCTGACGGGATACGGTGAGTACCTGCAGGACTATGACGAGGAGAGCGCCGAGGACAGAATGGCCAATGTGGACGAGCTGGTCACCAAGGCAGCGGGGTATGCACAGGAGCATCCGGAGGCTTCTCTGACGGATTTCTTGTCTGAGGTGGCTCTGGTTGCGGACATCGACAAAGTGGATGGAGATGATGACAGGGTGCTGCTTATGACGCTCCATTCTGCCAAGGGGCTGGAGTTTCCGGCAGTATATCTGGCGGGTATGGAGGAAGGGCTGTTTCCCAGCTATATGTCGGCCAACTCGGCGGACATATCCGATCTTGAGGAAGAGCGGAGGCTTGCCTATGTGGGAATCACCAGAGCCATGGACGATCTGATTTTGACCTGCGCCAGAACCAGAATGATCCGAGGGGAGACCCAGTATAATGCAGTGAGCCGCTTTGTGCAGGAGATTCCCGAGGAAATTCTGGAGGGCGGCACATCCAGACGCAGAAAAGTGCAGAGCCCGCCGGCAGGCGACGGGGCTTTCCGGAAACATCCTGAGAGTGAAGTTCCCATGGACAAGGGGGCCGGGGCCGGAGGAGGCGGGACTCCGCCCTTTGGACGTCCTAAGGCCATTGTGCGTCCGACAGCCACGGCAAAGGCCGATAAGCCTTTCATTGCCAAAGGCATCGGGAGCCTGAACAGGCTGGCAGGGATATCCAAGGGAGGGGCTTATCAGGCGCCGCAGGAGCTTTCCTATGCCGTAGGAGACAGGGTCTTTCATGTAAAGTATGGTGACGGAAATGTGGTGAGCATTGAGAAGGAGCCTAGAGACTACAAGGTGACAGTGAGCTTTGACAAGGCCGGCCAGAAAATCATGTATGCTTCTTTTGCAAAATTAAAAAGATTGTAGTATTTTTCCTTGGAATATGATATAATAAACCTGATTAAAAAAGGCAGGGAAACTGCTGAAACGGAGGTAGTCTTATGAACAAATTGGAGAACCTGATCGATATGGCAAGGCTGAACGATCTGCTTGGAAAGAAAGAAGAGGACAATAAGGAAGGCAGAACTCTTGTTTGGGTGCTGGCTGTCATCGGAGCAGTGGCTGCAGTGGCGGGTATTGCCTATGCAGTGTACAGATTCATGCGTCCTGACTATCTGGATGATTTCGAGGATGAGTTTGAGGACGACTTCGAGGATGAGGACTCTGAGGACGAGGAAGAAGATTTCTTTGTGGATGAGGGAGAAAACTAAGTAGATGAAAAAAGGACAGGTATATGAGGCGACGGTAGAGAGGGTGGATTTTCCCAACAAAGGAATCGCAAGGGTGGGGGAGGAAGCTGTCGTCGTGAAAAATAGCCTGCCCGGCCAGAAGATAAGGCTTAGTGTCAATAAGATCCGAAACGGGAGGGCGGAAGGCCGCCTTCTGGAGGTGCTGGAAAAATCGCCTCTGGAGGTAGGCCATCCGTGTTCCCTTTTTGGCATATGCGGAGGCTGTACATATCTGTCCCTGCCATATGAAGAGCAGCTTCGGGTGAAGGAAGAGCAGGTGAAGCGGCTTCTGGATTCCTGCCTAAATAAGCAGGAGAGTCCTTGGAGCTGGGAGGGGATAAAAGGAAGCCCTGCAGTCTATGAATACCGCAACAAGATGGAGTTCTCCTTTGGAGATGAAGTCAAGGATGGCCCGCTTACGCTGGGAATGCATAAACGGGGCAGCTTTTACGATGTGGTGACGGTGGAGGGCTGCCGGATCGTGGACGGGGACTATAGGCTGATACTTAAGACTGTGCAGGAGTATTTCAACGGAGGCTATCTGGATTACGCCGGTTTAGCCGGAGGGGAGGGCCCCGGCAGCGGGACGGACCAAAGGGCTGAAGGGGGCCGTCCGGGGATCCGCTATTTCCATAGGCTGCGGCACGAAGGGTATCTGCGGCATCTGGTGGTGAGGAAGGCGTCCCGCACGGGAGAGATTCTGGCTGCGCTGGTGACGACTTCTCAGGATCCGTGGGGAAGGCAGGAGGCGGATGCAGAGAAGGCGGATGCGGAAGGAACCTTGGAATCGGGGGCTGTATTAGAAGCGGAGCGAATCTTAGGCGGGGATTCGGACTCTTGTGCAATGAGCCGGAAGCAGCTGGTGGAAGGTTTTCTGGACAAACTTTTAGAATTGGAGCATAGCGGGAGGCTGCAGGGGCGTTTTGCAGGAATACTGCATATCATCAATGACTCTCCGGCGGATGTGGTACAGAGCGACCGGACGGAGGTGCTATTTGGGAGAGACTACTTCTATGAGGAACTGCTGGGACTTTGTTTCAAGGTTTCGGTCTTTTCTTTTTTTCAGACAAATACATGGGGCGCAGAGGTGCTGTACGAGACGGTGAGGGACTACATCGGAACGCTTGGGGACTCTTCCGGGGATAATGCGCCGGATAAGGTGGTATTCGATTTATACAGCGGCACGGGCACCATAGCGCAGCTGATGGCTCCGGTGGCGGGCAGGGTCATCGGCGTGGAGATCGTGGAGGAGGCCGTGGAAGCGGCAAGAAACAATGCCTTAGAGAACGGGCTGGAGAACTGCCGATTCATTGCAGGGGATGTGCTGAAGGTACTGGATACCATGGAGGAGCGGCCGGATCTCATCATATTGGATCCGCCCAGAGACGGGATTCACCCTAAGGCGCTGCCGAAAATCATTGCCTATGGGGTGGAGCGTATTGTGTACATATCCTGCAAGCCCACCAGTCTTGTAAGGGATCTGGCGGTATTTTTGGAGCATGGATATGCCGTGGAAAGGGCAGTTGCGGTAGACCAGTTTCCATGGACGGCGAATGTGGAGACGGTGGTGCTTTTGTCCAAGCGACATTTCTGATACACAGCATTCATGTGAAAATCCGTCACCAGCAAGGGCGAGAGGCAGTATTTCAGGATAATGCAGCTTAGATATTATAATTGGGGGAGTTGATATGCCGCTTATGAATTTTATAAAAAAAGAACCCATCAGCAAAGGCTGGTCTTGCGACCAGAAATTTTGCGTTACGGCGCAAGACAATACCAAGTACCTGCTTCGGATTACTCCGTTTGAAAAAAGCGCCGAACGAAGCGATATGTTCCGGATGCAGCAAAAGGTTGCATCCTTGGACATTCCCATGTGCAGGCCCGTGGAAATGGGGGAGTGCGAGGATGGCGTTTATATTTTGCAGACGTGGATAGATGGTGAGGACGGGGAGGATGTTATTCCGGGCTTGCCTGATACCAAGCAGTATGTGTACGGCCTTGAAGCAGGACGTATTCTATGCAGGATCCATTCCATACCGGCCCCTGAGACTCAGGAGGACTGGGAGATGAGATTTAGTCGGAAAATGAACTACAAGATTAAAAAATATGAGGAATGCCCAATAAAGTATGACAACGGACAAGCTTTCATTGACTATATAAACGAAAACCGATATCTGCTTAAAGACAGACCGCAGGTATTTCAGCATGGAGACTATCATATCGGAAATATGATGATCGATAGAAACGGGAAACTGCAGATCATTGATTTTGACCGATATGATTTCGGGGATCCGTGGGAGGAATTCAATCGCATCGTTTGGTGCGCTCAGAAAGCGCCTATTTTTGCCTCTGGCATGGTGAATGGATACTTTGAGGGCGATGTGCCGCTGGAGTTCTGGAAGCTGCTGGCTCTTTACATTTCCAGCAACACGCTCTCCTCTTTATACTGGGCCATCCCCTTCGGACAGAAGGAAGTGGATACCATGCAAAATCAGGCAAAGGAAGTGCTGGTTTGGTACGATAATATGCGCAGTTTTGTACCGACTTGGTATTTCAGGGGTTAACCTACAGCATATCGACGGAGTGCCCCTTAAGCTGAGGAGTGCCTTTGCCCTCTTTGACGGATACAGCCGCAGACGGGACGCTTGACAGCTGGATCACAGATTTTTGAGATAGCAGCAAGGGTCATAAGTGATGACAGATTCACAAGACGGCAGTCTGTCAGGCAATTCAGGGAAGAGCGGGAGGCCGTGGAATCGTAATAGACTGTTCAACACCTTTGGCACCCGGATGGGGGCAGTAGAGAAGCGGAAGGGGGAGAGGGCCGTGGAAAAGAAAAGAGATCCCGAAAAAGGAAGGAAGCCGGCTGTGGGCGCTGTGGTCTGTGCCGTCATGTTCTGTGTCATTGCAGGAAGCTGTGGGTTGGCGAAGGAGGACATGTTTTGCCTTGGGCTTCCGTCGGCAGAGTGGGCTGAGGATATGCAAGACGGGAATGAGGCATACGAAGACGGCGGCTTAGCTGCGCAGAATCCGGATAGGCAGGAGGGAGTCTTGCAGGAGCAGGACAAAGAAGGGCAGGAACGGCGGGATCAGGAGCTGCGCGATTCGGCAGAGAAGGTTGCGGAAAACTATTTTGACATATATGAGGAGGCGTCTGCGCAAAATGTTCTGATGAGTCTGGACGTCATGGAGCGAATGGTGCAGCGGCTTGGGGAAAGCGGCTATGCGGCGGTGGACAGCGATAATCAGGTGGACATGGCCGGTACAGATCAGGTGCTGGAGTTTTGCAGGCAGGTGAGCGCCGGGGAAGAGGGGAGTCTGACTATTGTGGAGCTTTCTTACCTTGGAGGCTTTACCAAGTATGATATGGAGACGGCAGACGAAAAAGTGAACATCGTCAGGAGCTGCTGGCAGTTTTCTGAGGAAGGGCTGGAAAATAAGAGCATTCTTCGTTACCAAGCGGATTTCTGGGAATATACTCAGGAGGGATATCTGATTTTTGAGGGCAGCAGCTTTGCGCAGGATTATTATCTGCTGTCTATGAGCGGCACGCCTCTGCACACCGCCCTGAGGGTGCTGCCCTTGGAGGAGAGATATAGGGAGCTGAACCGTCGGTATGTGGCTCCCATAGGATATGGAAGAAATGATTTGTTCCTTCTGGATTGGAGCGAAGATGACTATGGAGAGATTGATTTCTACGATTTATTTGACGTATTTTACGGATTGAAATATAATAGATATGTTCCGTACACCGCAGGAGATACCGCCGGAACGGGAGCAGTCTATGAGGTCCCTGCCTCTGAATTCGAGACAGTGCTCATGACTTATCTTGACATTGACAGCAAGACACTGCGCTCCAAGACGAAATACATTTCGGACAGTGACTGCTATGAATATAGGCCCAGAGGATTTTTTGATGCGGAATGTCCGGAGATTCCCTATCCTGAGGTGGTGGACTGCAGGGAAAACGGGGACGGAACCCTGACGCTGACCGTCAATGCGGTGTATCCTGACCGAAATCTTTCCAAGGCCTATGTACATGAGGTGGTGATTCGCCCTCTGGCGGACGGAGGGGTGCAGTATGTGTCCAATAAGAGCCTTTTTTCCGAGGAGGAAGAGGGCGGTTGGTGGCATGTGGCCCGGCTGACGGAGGAAGAGTGGAAGAGAGCATACGGGGAGGACTGAGCATGGATAGAACGGTATATAGCGGAGCAGAGGGATTCGTAGTGAATTACAAGACCTTATGGGAGCCGCTTCTTTTTAACGAACTTCAAGGAAGGCTTAAGGGGCCGAAGCTTCTGGAGCGGGGGAATGATGCAGCTGCATTTTCCCTGAGCGGCTTTGAGGCTGTGGCAGAGGAGATCCATAGGGAGGATTTCGTCTTCCTGCAGCATATCCATCCGTATATGTTCATGGGCGAGATCAAGGGGGAGGCCTCGGATTTTCCCATATTTCTGAATATGCTGGAGAAAGTAGCAGGCTATGTGGACAAGGAAGATGTTGTGGTCTGCCAGTGCAGGATCGTGGCAAAGAGAATGCTTTCATACACCAATGGAGAATTAACATCTGAATTATCGGCTTTTTTGGAAAGAGAGGAGTATAAGGTGTCGGCTCAGAAGGCTGACACGGTGGTTTCGCTGACTGTCTTTGATCGGTTTGCCTATTTGGGAGTTTCCAGAGCGGAAGATAATGTCAGCCGCCGGGCGGGAGGAGTGCTGTTCTATTCCGAATCGGAGGATATGATATGCCGGGCGGAATTCAAAATCGAGGAGGCCTTTGAAGTATTTGGGATTCAGGTGAAAGAGGGGATGAAGGCGCTGGATCTGGGGGCGGCTCCGGGAGGTTGGACCCATTACCTGAACAAGAAGGGTATCAGGGTGGATGCGGTGGATCCCGCAGCGTTGGACGATGCGCTATTGGAACAGCCGAATGTGAGGCATTATAGGATGACGGCGCAGGAGTTCGCAAGAATTCACGGGGAAGATACATATGATTTGATAGTCAATGACATGAAGATGGATACCAACCAATCCATGGACATTCTGTGTGAGATGAGCCGTCTGCTGGAGAAAAACGGAGAATGTCTCATGACCCTGAAACTTCCAAAGGAAGGGGTACAGAAAAGGATCAATGTGGTCAGAAAGGTTCTTGGGGAGAGGTTTGGGACGGTGAGAATCCGGCAGTTATATTATAATCGCTCCGAGGCCACGGTATATGTGAAAAACAAGCTTTAGGGCGGCCTTGAAAGCAGCAGTGTGCTGTGGGGCCGCACCTGATTGTATGGGAAGGGCCTTGGTTAATTGTTTTTCCAAGTAATGTCATTCAAGCGCATTTGCCCTATATTAAAGCGGAAAATATTGTAAATATATATTCAATGTTTGATTTTGAATAATTCATAATGAAATTCTAACTTGATGGTTCCGATCTTGAAAGGGAAATAAAATGAATAAAGAAAAAGAATTTTTAGATTTTCTTCTGAAGAGATTCAAAATAGAAAGAGAGAAAATTGATAGGTCTGGTGTATATGCATATACGCAGCGTTTACTTGCCTATAATTCAAACAAGATTGAGGGAAGTACGCTTACTGAGGAACAAACAGCTTCTTTGTTTGATAATGGGACTCTACCAAAATCAGATGATTATTACAGAGCAAAGGATGTAGAGGAAATGAATGGTCATTTCCTTATGTTCGATAGGATGTTGGATACATTGGATGAGCCGTTATCACAAGAGTTAATAAAGCAATTCCATTATGAGTTGAAATCGGGGGTATTTGAGGATCGGGCCAATGGATATGCTATTGGCGATTATAAGCAGCGCCCTAATATGATTGGTATGTATGAAACTATAAGACCTAACAATGTTACACGAGAAATGGGTTTGCTTATGGATTGGTATAATAATCAGGAAGTGGACATTTCTGTACTGGCTGAATTTCACGCTAGGTATGAGAGCATCCATCCTTTCCAAGATGGGAATGGCAGAACAGGCAGATTGATTCTTTTTAGAGAGTGTTTGAAAAATGGGATTGTGCCAGTTGTGATTGAAGATGCAAATAGAAATGAGTATTTGGATGCTTTAAAAGAGTATAAGAAGGAAAAATCTTTGAATAAGTTAGTCAGGTTGTTTGAAAAAGAGCAACAGTTTTATTTAGAGAAGTGTAAGTATTTTATGTAGGGGTTGGATGAAAGAGCAATTTTATAGATGATAGGGGGAGAAGATAATGATTAAAATCAGCCGTCTGACCGCTTTCGGATATTTGAAATAATTGGACAAGGTTATCCATGAAGTGTATTGTCAAGTGCTTTTTTTGGTTATTGACGCAAAACTCTTCAGCGCGGCGGAAAACGGGCAGGAAAAGGGGCACAAAATATGCTTGTGGACGGTTAGAAGCTGTTTTCGTGGGTAGGTAGTGTAAACCCTTACCCTATGGATTTTCGCGTCTGCAACGCCTTGAAAATCAAGCCTTCTCAAGCCCTATTGCGTAATACTTCATTCTGTTTTTTGGGAGAGGTCGGGGACGTGGGGGCAGAGCCGCCGCAAAACCTACCGACAGCCGTCGCAGCAGTGTAGACGGTTTTGCCGTTAGAATGAAGCAGACGAAAGCGGGGGGCAGGGTTGTAAAATCCTATTCCCCGTTTTCGGAGAATAGTTGTGTTATACTTGTGTTAGCATATCAACCGATAAATATGGAATAGTAGGTGTATCTTTTATGGATGATTTAGTAAATCTTGTGACTTTAGCAGACGGTAGTAAAATTATTTTACAAGATGAGGATGACATTACATTGTCTTTAGTTTCAAATGATAAAATAAAAGATACATTTCAATTCCCATGTCCTTCTGGTGGTTATGGCGGTGGGGCATTACTGCTATCACCATCTGAAAAATATGTGATTTTTTCTTATTTTTCGGGTGAGAGCGAAGAAGGGTTTACGTTGTTTGAAGTCGTGGATTATCAGTTCAAATTCTTATATGATTCTGATTATTTGTATGGAGAAGATGCCAACTACGATTTTGCAGATAACGAGAAAACTTTAATTCAGACTTTTCGTATAGGCTCATGGTATAAGGAAAATGCGGAAACTGATAAAAACGGAGATATGTATTACGCATTTGGTGAATTGAATTTACTTAATCTGGAAACTTTTAGTCTGGATAGGCATACTATTCTTGTTTATCCTTCTGATGATTGGAAAGAAGAAAAAACAGATGTTGGTACATTTTTGTTTACTGATATAGTAAATGGAATGTTGAGGGTAGAAATGCCATGGGGGAACGAAATTTTTCAGTATCCATTGCAAGAAACTCTTGTTATTAAATTCAGCAAATAACTCTCCGCTTATCGGGTTAATTTAATATTCAAAATAGGGCGGCGGTGAGATAGGCATTGTCTGTTATCGCTCCATATCCTGCTTTCTGCGGGGTTGCTGTTCCCGTTGTTCCTGCCGCAAGATACTGTAAACGCTCTTTTTTGATTTTCTCTTCTTCTTTTCCTTGTACTTGAAATAAATGTCCGATTGCTCGATGTGCTCTTTCAGAGTGCCTAACCGCCGTTCAATAGGTTTCAGTTTCCCTTGAATGTAGTCGGCAAGGGTGGGCGGCTTGGTGGTCTCGCTTTCTGCCTTCAACCAGCCTTGCAGTTTGGAGATACGCGCCTTTAACTGCCGCAAACGCTTATTCGTTACCTTGATTTCGCAGTTGAGGTCGCCGCGCTCGGTGCGGATGCCGCGCTTCTCCATAGCGGAGGCGGCAACGCCTAACGGTAAGAAAGCAATAAATTGAAAACAAGAGATAGGCCGTCGGCACCACACGATTCAGAGAACGGGAGGGACGGCGGAAAAACATTTATAGGAGCAAGGAGAGCTGTCGCCTGCAAGGGGGATTAAAAACTGGCGGAGTTTGGCCGATATCTATTGAAGAATGGAAGATTGTGAGAAATGGGGCTTTCAGGAAAGGGCAGAAAACCTTTTAAGTTATCTGGGAGCAAATTACATATGAGTGATGGGGATGAGAGCCGTCGCAGCTTCTGTGAGGCAGAATGGAGGATGGAATGAGTCAGTTGAAGGGATTCAAAGAAGAACCCGGCGCGACGCTGCCGGTCAACGATGCGGAAAGGTGGATTGCGGGAACATATGCCATATGGTCCGAATATTGTGGCGGAAGCTGCAAGTATTTGGGCGGGTATGAAAAGACCTTGGCCAATGCAAAAATGCTGGCAAAGGTGCTGGAGGATGACTGGATGGTGTGCGACCATGACAGTGGTGTGGACATGGTGAAATATCTGCTGGAGAATGCAGGGCCCGGCGATGATGGCAATGACGATTTTGACGATGAAGATGAAGAATACGACGAGGACGGCGAAGACTTCGAGGACGATGATGAAGAGTACGACGAGGACGACGAAGACTTCGAGGATGAAGATGAAGAATATGATGAGGACGACGAAGACTTCGAGGATGATGATGAAGAGTACGACGAGGACGGCGAAGACTTCGAGGACGATGATGAAGAATACGATGAGGACGACGAAGACTTCGATGACGATGAAGAATATGACGAGGACGATGAAGAATATGACGAGGATGACGAAGATTTCGATGATGATGAATACGAAGACTACGAAATAGATACCACGGCATTCGACTATGCATGCGCTTGCAATATGTGCGGCAGAATGTTCATAGCAGGTTATTTGACGAGGGAAGAGGCAATTAGTTACGCTACTGAGGCGGCAAAGAAGATTCAGGAATTATGCAATTCTTGGGAAGAGTATTTTCAGTTGTACATGATTGGGGCGGCGGGCGGTTCCAATGTGAGGGATATCGTACCCTTTGCAGAGGCGTTCCAGAAGGTGGTGAGCGCTCCGGAGAATCCCTTTGATCTAGATTGGAATACTCCGCTATAGTAAAAACTTTGGACCAGAAAATACAAAATCAAAATCAAACCCAAAATCAAGCCCTTTAAAAGCCGGTCAGAGGCTGTGTATACAGCGCCGACCGGCTTTTGCGCGCCGCCGCAGAGCTTGGGCAGGGTTTATGGATAAGAAGGTTCGGAAAGGCTTTTTCATATATACGGTTCGGGGGATTGCTTGCAATCAGGGGACGGCAATGTTATAATTCGTAGGTGAAGCATTTTGCCTAAAGATTCAGAGAAAACAAAAGAAAATAAGCCCGGAAAAAGGGACTAGGCGGAGACGGATATGGAGACAGCGGAAACGAAAGCGATGAAAACCAGTGTATTGTTAAAGAGATTTGTACCATACTATAGAAAGTATGTGGGAATCATGGTGATGGATCTGTTTTGCGCCGCGCTGACTACGGTGTGCGAGCTGGTACTTCCCATGATACTGCGCTATATTACCAATGTCGGAATGACCGATTTGTCAGCGCTGACTTTGAAGACGATTCTGACCATCGGCACGGTATATTTGGTTTTGCGGATCATTGACGGCATGGCCAGCTTTTACATGGCCTACACGGGACATGTGATGGGCGCGTCCATTGAGACGGACATGCGGGAGGACGCCTTTGCCCATCTGCAGAAGCTTTCCGACAATTATTTTAATAATACCAAGGTGGGACAGATCATGTCCCGAATCACCAGCGATCTATTTGACGTGACGGAATTCGCCCACCACTGTCCGGAGGAGTTTTTTATCGCGTTTATAAAGGCCGTGGTTTCTTTCGTGATTCTGGCCAGAGTGAATCTGCTGCTGACGGCTATCGTTTTTGTGCTGATACCCGTAATGGCGGTTTCCTGCACCTATTTCAACCTGCAGGTGCGCAAGGCCTTTAAGCGCCAGAGGAACCATATCGGAGAGCTGAATGCAAGGATAGAAGACAGTCTTCTGGGGAACAAGGTGGTGCGGGCCTTTGCCAACGAGGCGCTGGAATTGAAAAAGTTCAGCCACGACAATCAGGAGTTCCTGCAGATCAAGCGTCAGACCTATAAATATATGGCGGCGTTCCAGAATACCATCCGCATTTTTGACGGACTCATGTACGTTGTGGTGATCGTGGCAGGCGGTATTTTCATGATGGAGGGGCTGATTGCCCCCGGAGATCTGGTGGCCTATACCATGTATATCACCACTTTGCTGGCCACCATCCGCCGGATCATCGAATTCGCGGAGCAGTTTCAGCGCGGGATGACGGGTATCGAGCGCTTCACGGAGCTGATGGACGCGGACATTGACATTTTCGATGAGGAAGGGGCAGTCGCCCTTAAGGATGTGGAGGGTGCCATCAGCTTTAGGAAGGTCTCTTTTGAATATCCTGATGACCATACGCCTGTATTGTCCCAGATAGATCTGACCATCAGGCCCGGAGAGAAGGTGGCTCTGGTAGGACCATCGGGGGGCGGCAAGACCACGCTGTGCAATTTGATTCCCAGATTCTATGATCCCACAGAGGGAGAGATTCTCATAGACGGGCAGAACATCCGGGGAGTGACGCTGAAAAGCCTTCGGGGGAATGTGGGAGTGGTGCAGCAGGATGTGTATCTGTTTTCCGGCAGTGTCTATGAGAACATTGCCTATGGACGACCGGGAGCCAGCCGGGAAGAAGTGGTGGATGCGGCCAAGCTGGCCGGTGCCCATGAGTTCATTGAAGGGCTGAAGGATGGGTACGACACCTATGTGGGAGAGCGGGGCGTGAAGCTGTCGGGAGGTCAGAAACAGAGGATCAGTATTGCCAGAGTCTTTCTGAAGGCGCCCAAGGTGCTGCTTTTGGATGAGGCCACGGCGGCGCTGGACAACGAGAGCGAGCATCTTGTGTCGGAATCTCTGGAAAAGCTGGCGGCGGGCAGGACCACGCTGACCATTGCCCATAGACTCACCACCATTCATGGGGCGGATCGGATTCTGGTGCTTGCGGGGAACCGGATTGTGGAGGAGGGGAACCATGAGGCATTGATGAAGAAAAAGGGAATTTATCACCAGCTGTACACCTCAGCGAATCTGGCCGGGGAGGTACGGGGATAAGGAGGTAAAATGTGTACTGCGGCGACATATAAGACAAAGGATTTCTATTTCGGACGGACTTTGGACAATGATTTTTCTTATGATGAAGAGGTTGCGGTAACGCCCAGAAATCTTGCTCTTTCTTTTCGGAACATGGGCAGACTGGAAAGCCATTATGCCATGATCGGCATGGCCCATGTGGAGGGGGAGTGCGCGCTGTACTATGAGGCAGTCAACGAAAAAGGGCTTTGTATGGCGGGGCTGAATTTCGTGGGGAACGCATATTTTCGAGAGCCTCAGCCGGGCAGGGACAATGTGGCTACTTTCGAGTTCATTCCATGGATTCTGGGGCAATGTGCCGCTGTGGCTGAGGCGGAGGAGCTGGTGGGCAGGATCAATCTGACAAATGAGGCCTTTCATGAGAAGCTGCCCCCGGCCCAGCTGCACTGGATCATTGCGGATCGCAGCCGTACCATAACGGTGGAAGCTGTGAAAGAAGGCGTTATGGTATATGATAATCCCGCGGGGGTGCTGGCCAACAATCCTACCTTCGATCAGCAGCTGTTCCAGTTGAACAATTATATGCATCTTACTTCTCGGGAGCCGGAGAACCGCTTTTCCAGTGCGCTGGATTTGCGCTCCTACAGCAGAGGCATGGGGGCCTTGGGCCTGCCTGGGGATTTGTCCTCACAGTCCCGGTTTGTCAGGGCGGCCTTTGTGAAGCTCAATTCTGTTTCCGGAGACTCCGAGGCGGAGAGCGTAGGACAATTTTTTCATATTCTGGGTTCTGTAGAACAGCAGAGAGGTTGCTGCAGGGTGGGGGAAGGGTTTGAGATGACATTCTATACCTCCTGCTGCAATGCGGATAAGGGGATTTATTATTATACCACTTACGGAAACCGCCAGATCACAGCGGTATATATGCATCATGAGAATCTGGAGGCCCATAATCTCATAAGGTATTCTCTGATCGCAGAGGAACAGATCAGGATCCAGAACTGAAAAGAAGCAAAAGAAGCGGATCAGGATCCGGAGCTGAAAAGAAGCAAAAGAAGCGGATCAGGGTTCAGAACAGAAAAGAAGCGAAAGAAGCGGATCAGGGCTTAGAACTGAAAAGAAGCAATCATAATGCGGGAGGGAAGCAGACATGGAAAAGCGTAAATACGGAAGGAAATTACTTGCATGTATCCTTGTGGCCGTCATGCTGTGCGGGTGTGCAGACGGCATGGGAAAGAAAGGCACGGAAAATGAGGAAGGCAGCATAGAGGCAGGAGGCGAAGCCCAGAAGGGGGAGGATCAAGAGTCCGTGGAAGAGCCTCCTGCGGAGCCTCTTGTATTTGAGGGGCAGGATTTGGATGGAAATGCGGTGACATCGGACATTTTTTCTCAGTCCAAGCTTACGATGATCAATGTCTGGGCGACCTATTGCAATCCATGTCTCAGGGAGATGCCGGATCTTGGGGAGCTGGCCGGAGAGTACGATACGGCAGATTTTCAGCTGATCGGAATCGTGAGCGATGTGCAGGAGAATGGATCGGAGGACAAACTGGAAAAAGCGGTGTCTCTGGTAGAAAAGACGGGGGCCGACTATCCGCACCTGCTTTTGAATGAATCCCTATACAGTGCTCTTGTGGTAAATGTGTCGGGAGTTCCAACCACTTTCTTTGTTGATGAGAATGGCGTGGTGCTTGGCGCGGTGGTGGGTTCCTATGAGAAATCCGTGTGGAAGGAGATCATTGATGGGCTTTTGGAGGAACTGTAAGCGGTATAAATGGCTGTGGGGCGTGATGGCCGGCGCGGTTCTGCTGGGTGTGGGCGCAGGGCGTGGAGAGCTTGCCGCAATCTGGGAGAAGGCAGTGATGATCTGTATGGAGTGCATCGGTCTGGGGTAGCGTCATGGTCCTTGGAGAAAAGGGAATCCGAGAAACCGTGCGGATCCAATAGATTTTGTACATTGTTGATAGGGAACCAAATGATGATAGGGAGATGTAGGACGGCATGAAAAAAATACGGCTGGGCGTACAGCTGCTGTTTACGATTTTCACGAACGGGTATCTGTATGGATTTCTAAATGGAAAAATTTATCGGGGAGGGCTTAAATATGCCTGTGTGCCGGGGCTGAACTGTTATTCTTGTCCGGGGGCTTTGAACTCCTGCCCTATAGGGGCTCTGCAGGCGCTGCTGAACCGGGAGGGATTTCAGGTGCCGTTTGCGGCGCTGGGCTTTTTCTTTCTTTTCGGAAGCTTGTTCGGCAGATTCGTGTGCGGGTGGCTGTGCCCCTTCGGGCTGGTGCAGGATTTGATACATAAAATTCCATTGTTCAGAAAAAGGAAAAGGCTTCCGGGACATAAGGCATTGAAATATGGGAAGTATGTGGTTTTGGTGTCTCTGGTGGGCGTGGGATCCCTATTTTTGTTTGGCGGATTTGCCAAAATTCCGGCTTTTTGTAAATATCTGTGCCCCTCGGGGACGCTGCTGGGAGCCTTGCCTCTCATAGGAAGCAACGAGCTTCTGCGGGGGCAGTTGGGGGGGCTGTTCCTCTGGAAACTGGGAATTCTGATATTTATTTTGATTCTTTCCATTAAGGTATATAGGCCCTTTTGCCAGTATCTCTGTCCTCTTGGAGCCATTTACGGACTTTTCAACCGATTCAGTCTGGTGCAGGTGCAATGGGAGAGGGAAAGCTGTATTTCCTGCATGGCATGTCAGAGGGAATGTCCCGTAGGACTTGGGCCGGAGGAGATTTCCCGGTCGCCGGAGTGCATACGGTGCGGCAGGTGTGTGGGGGTTTGCCCAGAGAAATGCCTGCATTTTTGCAAAAAGCCGAAGAAGTGATTGTGGGGAAATTGTCGGACGCCGGAAGGGCAGGGGGCCGGCGCTTGCGCCGAATCAAGGAAAAGGAAGCAGGTGCTTGTGGCGCTTGCGCCGAATCAAGGCAAGGAAGCTCGGTGTCTATGGCGCTTGCGCCGAATCAAGGAAAAGAAGCCCCCTCATAGGACCAGGATGGGGCGGCACGGATTTGGAACATGGGAGAAGAGAAAGGCAAATATATGGACAATAGCATGAATCTGATTGTGGCATGCCAGAACGGTCAGAAGGGCGTGGTGCAGATGTTTTTGAAGGCTGGGGGAGTAGATGTGAACAAGAGGGATGAAGCGGGTAACACGGCTTTGTTCTATGCCTGCAGTCAGGGGGCCAGAGACATTGCAAAGCTGCTGTTGGAGAACGGAGCAGATCCTTGTCTTGCAAACAATCAGGGGCTTTTGCCGCTCCACGGGCTGTCCGGAAGCGGGAACAAGGAGATCGCGAAGCTGCTTTTGGAGGCAGGGGCGGATGTGAACGCCGGGGACAATCAGGGAAAGACGGCGCTGATGCATATGATCGAGGCCGGGCGCAGCGAGGCTGCAAGATTTCTGATGGATCAGGGTGCGGACTTAAACGCCGCGGACAATGAGGGCCGCCGGGCGGCAGACTATGCGGCGGCATGGTGTTTGGGGGATGTCTTTGAGCGGGCTTCCAGCGCTCAGGCGGACAGCGGCGGAAACACCGCCCTTCATCAGGCCTGCTTCAACAACCGGGCGGAGGCCGTGAAGGAGCTGGTGAAGACGGCGGAGCTGAACGGGGCCAACGACGGCGGGGAGACGCCGCTTCTGCTGGCCTGCAAAGGGGGGAATCTTTTGATCGCCCAGATTCTGGTGGAGGCAGGGGCGGATGTGGACAAGGGGCTGTGGGACGGAAGCGCCCCTCTGCATTTTGCGGCAGGCCGGGGAAACCTGCATCTGTGCAGAACGCTCATTAACGCCCACGCCTGCCTCAACAGCAGGAACGGGGAGGGAGCCACGCCCCTTCTCCTTGCCGCCAGTCAGGGAAAGAATGAGGTGGTGGCGCTTTTGGTAGAGAGCGGGGCGGACGTGAACATTGCCGACAATTGGCAGCATACCCCCCTATATTATGCCTCCCGGAAGGGATTTTCGGAGATCGCCCGGATTCTGGTCATGGCGGGGGCAGTGGGATAGCCGGAAATTTCAGGCCTAGCTCTATGCCTGAGACAAATTGGAGGCTGCGGCCTGAATCCGTTCTATGAGATAGCGTCCCGTGCGCTCCATCAGCCTGCAGGCATCTTGTTTCAGCCCGTCGGGAAATCCCTCATAGAAGCTGTCGGCCTCGAAAGTGAAATCCCCCTCATATCCGATCTCGGCCAGAGCCTGAGTGATGGCCTCCCAGTTCAGCCTTTTCAGGAAGGGCATGGTATGGCAGTCGCTTAGATAATCCACGTCATGAACATGCAGGGCTTTAAGTCTGTGCTTTCCCATGGCCCGGATGAAGTCTTCCGGCTCCACGCCCACCAGAGCGCAGTGCCCCAGATCCAGACAGCCCACGATCCAGGGACTGTCCAGCGCGTCCAGCAGCCCGCAGAACTCTTCAGGCTGGGAGCATACGCTGTCCACGATGTATCTGCGCCTGCCGTCGTACTGCCACATGTTTTCGGCACAGACACAAATGCCGTATTCTTGGCAATAGGGAATCAGGCTGCGGTAGAACTCCAGATTCATTTCCCACAGCTTTGCCTTTTCCTTTGCATAATTCAGGTGCTGCATGGGATGCACCACGATGTTTCGGATGCCCAATATGGATGCGGCCTCCATGGAGCGCAGGATCCGCTCCCGGATGACCTTGTCCGCAGGCTGTTCTCCCTGAGAGGAGGGAAAGGGGGCATGGGCCTGACTGAAGCCGATGCCCAATTCCGCACCCAGTTCTTTCAGGCGCCGGGCATGGGCCTTCCAGTCATCCGTACACCAGATCCCCTTTCCGGCGGCCATCTCAAAGAAGCCCCAATCTATGGAATCAAATCCTGCCTGCGCCAGAATGCGGACGCATTCTTCGTCGCCGAATGCCTCGGCAAGCTTTTCCGTGGTAGTGGCCAAACGCATTTTTCATTCTCCTATTCTTATGGTCTCGTTGTATGTAGTTTCGCCCTATGGGCCTCATCCGAAGCCCTTTCACATAATATGTCATGGGTCGGTGTCTGTCAAGAGCTGTCCCAGAAAACTATTCCATTTACGGCAGGTTTGCGGTATAATATTTCCAAAGGGCTGCAGCCGCATCGCCCAAAACCCCAGAGAAAAGAAGGAGTCATTAACAGCCATGGAGAAGAGAAAAAGCAGAGCCGGAAAGTCTCAAACTGCAGCATCCTTACAGCAGGCCGCCGCAGATCGGGTTCGGCCGAAGGCAGCGCAGCCCCATCAGGGCATGGAGGTTCAGGAGACAGAAAGGCCGGCAGCTTTGGGCATGATGGATACAGCCCAAGACGCAAAAGCGGCGGAGGATATCATGGAGACGGCAGCAGCGGATCAGGGAGAATACATCGTGCTGAATCAGGAGGATTCCTCCGGGGCTGAGAAGCCCCGAGAGGGGACCATGGACTACGCCGAGCTGGCGAAGTATCAGTATTTCGACTGCAATGCCATACGAAAGAGCATGCGCCTCACCGATGCGGTGGAGCGCAAGGCGGATATGCTGCTTCGGGAGAAGAAGGTGACTCTGCGGGAAGTGGAGAGCGGATATATGCAGGGCAGGCTGGAGACTGTGGGAGAGGCTTTCGGGGAAGGCGTCGACGGCAGGAACCGATTTCCGGTGCACATGGTCTTTGCCAGAAGGGAGCTTCTCTTTGCGGAATGCCAGTGTGGGGAGTGCAGGAAGCATTATTACAGTTTGTACTATAGAAAAGATTACTGCCCGTATCTTGGGGCTTTCATGACGCTGGTGCAGGATTACCTGCAGGGAAAGAATGTGGGGGACGCCACGGATTCCAATGCCATGGTGGTTATGCGGGCCTTCACGGAGCAGAGGGCCAACAATGTGGTTTCCGACACCGTGGGAAGGGCCGGAAGCCTTACCCTGCTGCCTCGGATGACCCTGAAGGGCGGGGAGCTGGCCGTGTCTTTCAAGGTGGGTGAAAAGAAGCTTTTTGTGATCAAGGATCTGTTTGAATTTTATGCCAATGTGCAGGAGTCCAAGACTGCCTCCTATGGCAGCGCCACCACTCTGAACCACAATATAAACAATTTTACGGATAGGGGAAGAAAGTGGATCGATTATATCGGAAGCATTGTCAAGGAGGAGCAGGCCTTTGAGAGGAGGCTTATAGAGGCCCGCAGCTACTCCAAGAAGGCTGTTTCCAAGGACGGGGAGCTGGCGCTGTTCGGCTGGCGGCTGGACCAGCTGTATCGTCTCTGCGGGGAGGAGGGGCTGGACTTTGAGGATCGGGACAGTGAGCCCAGAATCAAGTGTCTCCTGCAGGCCAGAGAGAAAAATCCTAAGATTTCCATGACCATACGGAAGAACGATCTGGGGGACGGAAGAAGCTTTCATGGGATAACGGTGGACTGCCGTATGCCGGACTTTTTCTATGGGGTGGAGACGGCGTATTATATTTCCGGCAGCGAATTTAGCAGGGTGGAGGCGGAATTTATGAAGCGGATCCGCACCATCGCAGGATTTAGCAGGGAGGGGGCCCTTTCCTTTCAGGTGGGGCGCAACAACCTTGCGCAGTTTTATTATTCCGTGCTGCCCCAGCTGGAAGGGGCTGTGGACATCATGGAGGAGAATGCCGAGGAGATAGCATCTTACCTTCCGGCTCAGGCCCGCTTTGTGTTTTATCTGGATGCGGAGAACAAGAATATGAGCTGCCGGGTGTCCGCCCGCTACGGGGATCGGGAGTTCTCCGTCTTGGATCTTTTGGAGGATGATATGGTGGAGCCCTTCAGGGAGCGCTCCAGAGAGAAGGAGACGCTGTTTTTGGTGCGGCAGTGGTTTCCCTTCCATGATGCCGGGAAGGGGGAACTGCACTGCGGCGAGGACGAAGAGCGGATGTATCAGGTGCTGGACAAGGGGGTGGAAGCCCTGCTGGCTCTGGGGGAGGTGCAGTGTACCAGAAGGTTTACCAATGTGAACATCGGGCGCAGGGTGCGGATGTCCGTGGGCATATCCGTGTCCAGGGATCTATTGAACCTGAACATTGCCACGCAGGACGTGCCGCCGGAGGAGCTTCTGGATATACTGAAAAGCTATCGGCAGAGGAAAAAGTACTATAGGCTCAAAAACGGGGATTTCCTGAATCTGGAGGAAGAAAGTTCCCTGCAGACGCTGGCGGAGATGATGGATACTCTGCGGATGACTCCCAAGGAGCTTTTGAAGGGGAACATCAAGCTGCCCCTATATAGGGCGCTGTATCTGGACAAGCTGCTGGAGAAAAACGAGGAGATCTACAGCAACCGGGACACGGTTTTTCGGGAGATGGTGAAGGATTTCAAGACGGTAAACGACGCGGATTTCGAGGAGCCGCCCAGCCTTGCACAGATCATGCGGGGATACCAGAGAAACGGTTACAGATGGCTCCGCACTCTGGAAGAATATAGGATGGGGGGGATTCTGGCAGACGACATGGGTTTGGGAAAGACCCTTCAGGTACTGGCCGTGCTGCTCGCTGCAAAGCTTGAGGGAAAGGGGGGAACATCCCTTGTGGTGGCCCCGGCATCTCTGGTGTACAACTGGGGAGAGGAGATCCGCGGCTACACACCGGAGCTTTCCTGTGAATTCATAACGGGGACTCAGGAGGAGCGCAGGAAGAAGCTGGAGCAGTACCAGAAGTACGATGTCATTGTCACCTCCTATGATCTGCTGAAGCGCGATATAGAAAATTACGAAGACAAGGAGTTCCGCTATCAGATCATCGATGAGGCCCAGTACATCAAGAACCATACCACTGCCGCGGCCAAGGCGGTGAAGGTGGTGAAGAGCGGTACCAGATACGCTTTGACGGGCACGCCCATTGAGAACAGACTCAGCGAGCTCTGGAGCATTTTTGACTATCTGCTGCCGGGCTATCTCTACGGATATGATGTTTTCCGGAACGATTTCGAGGCTCCCATCGTGAAGAATGAGGATCAGGCGGCGCTGGAGCGGCTGCAGAGGATGACGGCCCCTTTCATTCTGCGCAGGATGAAGGAGAACGTGCTGAAGGATCTGCCGGAGAAGCTTGAGGAGAACCGTTATGTCAGGTTCGAGGAAAAGCAGCAGCAGCTCTACGACGCTCAGGTGGTTCATATGCGCCAGCGGATCGTCATGCAGGACGCTTCGGAATTCCAGAAAAACAAGATGCAGATCTTGGCGGAGCTGATGAAGCTGAGGCAGATCTGCTGCGATCCGGGGCTTTGCTTTGAAAATTATGGGGGAGAGTCCGCCAAACTGGATGCCTGTGCGGAGCTGGTTCGCAGCGCCGTGGAGGGTGGCCACAAGATCCTGCTGTTCTCCCAGTTCACATCCATGCTGGACCTGATCGCCAGAAGGCTGGAGGGGGAGCAGTTCACGTATTACACCATCACCGGGGCCACGCCTAAGGAGAAGCGTCTGCAGCTGGTGAAGGCCTTCAATGAGGATGAAACAAATGTATTCCTTATTTCCCTGAAAGCGGGGGGCGTAGGCCTGAATCTGACGGGGGCGGACGTGGTGATCCACTACGATCCGTGGTGGAATCTGGCGGTACAGAACCAGGCCACGGACAGGGCCCATAGGATCGGGCAGACCAAGATGGTGGTTGTTTACCGTCTTATCGCCAAGGGCACTATTGAGGAGAAGATTCAGGAGCTGCAGGAGAGCAAGAGGGCGCTGTCGGAGCAGGTGATTCAGGGTGATGCGGGACAGCTGGGCGGCATGAGCAAGGAGGATTTCATTTCGCTGCTGTCATAGCGGTGCAGGATATGCGGATGCAAGTGAGGCTTCCCATAGGATCGGATGGATTTTTTTGGAATTTGATGCATATTTTTCCGGCCTTGTCCATATACTTGTAGAAAAAGAGTTGGAACCAGCGTGCCGCCCGGCGTTTGCAGGCGCTCCTTTGGCAGGAGGGCAAAACGGTACGCTGATCCCGTGAAAGGAGAAGCGTAAAGTATATGGCAAGAGGGCAGCGCAAGACCATGGAGGAGAAGATCGCGGCGAAAAAGGAGCTGATCGAGGCTCTGATGACCCGTGTGGAATCGGAGAAGAGGGAGCTGGAGGAGCTCTATCAGGAGAAGAAGAGGAAGGAGCTGGAGGCGGTCAGCGACATCATTGAGGAGGCTGGACTGGAACCGGAGGAGGTTGCTGCGGTGCTGCAGCAGTATCTGGAGAACCGTGAGGAGGCGGCCTCTTAGGCAGGCAAAGGCCGCAGCAGGTCGAAAGAAGGCAGCTTGTTTTATGGCCCGGATTTTTTTATAACAAAAAAGGCGGCATATCGCTCCCCTAAGGGGCGGTATGCCGCTTGCTTTTGCAGGTATTTATTTCAGATTCCGCTGTGCCGTGGACAGCATCAGCTTGATGCGGTTTAATTGGTTTACCTCGCTGGCGCCCGGATCATAGTCGATGGCCACGATGTTGGACTGGGGATAGGCCTTGCGGAGCGCCTTGATGACCCCCTTGCCTACCACATGGTTGGGCAGGCAGCCGAAGGGCTGGGTACATACGATGTTGGGCACATCGTCGTGTATCAGCTCCACCATCTCTCCTGTGAGGAACCATCCCTCTCCGGTCTGATTGCCGATGGACACGATGGGTTCCGCAAAGGATACGATCTCCCGGATGGGAGTGGGGGGGACAAAGTGTTTTGACTTCTTGAACTCTGCCGCCGCCGCGCCCCGCAGTACATGCTCAATGGCCCAGATTCCCAGAGCGGAGCTGCGGGCAGCCTTTTTGCTGGTGCCCAGATGTCTGGCCTTGTAGATCTGGTTGTAAAAGCAGTAGAGCATGAAGTCGATGAGGTCGGGAACCACTGCCTCCGCGCCCTCCGCCTCCAAAAGCTCCACCAGATGATTGTTGCCTGCAGGGGAGAACTTTACCAGAATCTCCCCCACCACTCCCACCCGGGGTTTTTTCACGTCCAGAAGGGGAACAGCGTCGAATTCCCGGATGATCTGCCTGCATAGGCGCCGGAACTTAGGCAGGCCCACATGCTTTCCGGACACGAATTTCTGCAGGATATCCACCCATTTTTGGTGCAGCCGGTTCACGCTGCCGGGCTCGGCCTCATAAGGCCGCATCCGATAGACGCAGCGCATTAGAATGTCACCGAACTGGGCAGACATGGCTACCCGGATCATGAGACCGGCGTTTAAGCGGAATCCGGGGTTGCTCTCTATGCCCGCCAGATTCAGGGAAATCACGGGAATCTGTTCCATGCCGGCTTTTTTCAGGGCCCTGCGTATGAATCCCACATAGTTGGTGGCCCGGCATCCCCCGCCGGTCTGGGTCATGATGATGGCGGTCTTTTCCAGATCATATCTGCCCGACAGCAGAGCTTCCATGATCTGGCCCACTACCAGCAGGGAGGGATAGCAGGCGTCATTGTTGACATACTTTAACCCTATGTCCACGGAGTGGCGGTTGTCATTGTCCAGCACCACGAAATTATAGCCGCATGCGTTGAAGGCGGGCTCCATGATCTCGAAGTGGATGGGCGACATCTGGGGACAGAGGATGGTATAATTTCTGCGCATCTCTTCGGTGAAGGGCACTTTCTCAATGGCGGAGGAACGGATGGTCCGTTCCTTGTGGGCCTTTTCCCGTACCATGATGGCGGAGAGCAGGGAGCGGATCCGGATTCTGGCCGCTCCCAGATTATTCACCTCGTCGATCTTTAAACATGTATAAATCTTGTCGGAACCGGACAAAATATCATTGACCTGATCCGTGGTCACTGCGTCCAGACCGCAGCCGAAGGAATTCAGCTGAATCAGATCCAGATTCTCTACCGTCTTTACGTAGCTTGCGGCAGCGTAGAGACGGGAGTGGTACATCCATTGATCCGAGACGATCAAGGGTCTTTCGGGGCAGCCCAGATGGGAGATGGAATCCTCCGTCAGCACCGCCATGTCAAAAGAGGTGATCAGCTCAGGAATGCCGTGGTTGATCTCCGGATCTATATGGTAGGGCCGGCCGGCCAGCACGATGCCCCGTTTTCCGGTTTCCCGCAGCCAGGCCAGAACCTCCTCGCCCTTGTTCTGCACGTCCTTCCGGGCGCGGGCAAGCTCCTCCCAGCCGGCGCGGACCGCCGCCTTCACTTCCCCGGCAGGCAGTTCGGAGAACTCCTTCAGCAAGGCATCTGTCACGGTGCCCTGATCCCGGAAGGACAAGAAAGGATTGCGCAGCTTTGCCTGCCCGTTTCCGAATTCCTCCATATTGTTCTTGATATTCTCGGAATAGGAGGTGACAATGGGGCAGTTATAATGATTGTTGGCCCCCTCCACCTCGTCCCGCTCGTAAAACAGGGCGGGGTAGAACACGAAATCCACGTTCTGCCGGATCAGCCATGCCACATGGCCGTGGGCAAGCTTGGCGGGATAGCATTCGGATTCGCTGGGGATGGACTCAATGCCAAGCTCGTAAATCTTGCGGCTGGAGCTGGGGGAGAGAACCACCCTGTATCCCAGCTTGGTGAAAAAGGTATGCCAGAAAGGATAATCCTCATACATATTCAGCACTCTGGGAATGCCTACGGTGCCTCTGGGGGCATTGTCAGGCTCCAGAGAGGGATAGGAGAAGAGCCGTTCCAGCTTGTAGTCGAACAAATTGGGCACATTATGGGCGTTCTTCTGGCCGCCGATGCCCCTTTCGCAGCGGTTGCCGGACACGAACTGGCGGCCGCCGGAGAACTTGTTTACCGTGAGTCTGCAGCTGTTGGTGCAGCCTCTGCACTTTGCCATGCTGGTCTCGTATTTCAGGGAGCAGAGCTTTTCGTAGGAGAGCATGGCGGTTTCGTAGCCTTCCTCGTAGCGCTCTCTGGCGATGAGGGCGGCGCCGAAGGCGCCCATGATGCCTGCAATATCGGGGCGGATGGCCTCGCAGCCTGCGATCTTTTCAAAGCTCCGCAGCACCGCGTCGTTATAGAAGGTGCCGCCCTGCACCACGATCTGGCTGCCCAGCTCGGAGGCGTCGGAAACCTTGATGACCTTGAAGAGGGCGTTTTTGATCACGGAATAGGCCAGCCCCGCAGAGATGTCGGAGACGCTGGCGCCCTCCTTCTGGGCCTGCTTCACTCTGGAATTCATGAACACGGTGCAGCGGGTGCCCAGATCGATGGGATGCTCTGCAAAGACGGCGGCCTTTGCGAAATCTTCTACACTGTAGTTGAGAGACTTGGCAAAGGTTTCGATGAAGGAGCCGCAGCCGGAGGAGCAGGCCTCGTTTAGCAGCACGCTGTCCACGGTCTGGTTCTTGATCTTGATGCATTTCATATCCTGACCGCCGATGTCCAGAATGCAGTCCACATCGGGATTGAAGAAGGCGGCAGCGCGGTAGTGCGCCACGGTCTCCACCTCTCCGTCGTCCAGCAGGAAGGCGGCCTTCATCAGGGCTTCCCCGTAGCCCGTGGAGCAGGAGCGGCGGATGCGCACGCCCGAAGGAAGGCTCTCATAGATCTCCTTCAGGGAGCGGATGGCAGTGCTTAAGGGACTTCCGTCGTTGCCGGAATAAAAGGAGTAGAGCAATGAGCCGTCCGCCCCCACCAGCGCAATTTTGGTGGTGGTGGAGCCGGCGTCGATGCCCAAAAATGCGTCTCCCTGATAGGAGGCCAGCGCTGCGGTGCCCACATGGGCCTTTGCATGGCGCTCCTTGAATTCGTCATAGCTTTTGGCATCAGCGAACAGAGGCTCCATGCGCTCCACCTCGAATTCCATCTTCAGCTCTAAGGAGAGGCGGCGCAGCATTTCCTCCATGGAGATGCCGGAGTCCTTCCGCTCCTCAGCGTTCAGCGCCGAACCTATGGCGGCGAAGAGGTGGGAATTGGCAGTATCGATGATATGCTCTGCGTCCAGATTCAGGGTGCGGATAAAAGCGGCCTTCAGCTCCGACAGAAAGTGAAGGGGGCCGCCCAGAAAGGCCACATGGCCCCGGATGGGCTTTCCGCAGGCCAGACCGGATATGGTCTGGTTCACCACCGCCTGAAAGATGGAAGCGGACAGATCCTCCTTGGTGGCGCCCTCGTTGATCAGGGGCTGGATGTCCGTCTTTGCAAAGACTCCGCATCTTGCGGCTATGGCGTATAAGGATTTATAGTTTTTCGCATATTCATTTAGTCCCGATGCGTCGGTCTGGATCAGAGAGGCCATCTGGTCGATGAAGGAGCCTGTGCCCCCGGCGCAGATGCCGTTCATGCGCTGCTCCACATTGCCGCCCTCAAAGTAGATAATCTTTGCATCCTCTCCTCCCAGTTCGATGGCCACGTCGGTCAGGGGAGCCAGCTCCTGAAGGGCGGAGGACACTGCGATGACCTCCTGAATGAAAGGGACGCCCAGACAGTTGGCCAGAGTCAGTCCGCCGGATCCGGTGATCATGGGGCGGAGGCTTAGGTTTCCCAGCTGACGGAAGGCCTTCTCCAAGAGCTTGGACAAGGTTTCCCGGATATTGGCATAATGCCGCTCATAGTCGGAAAAAAGAATATTGTGTTTTTGATCCAAAATGGCGATCTTCACCGTGGTGGAGCCTATATCAATGCCGAGGTAATTTATGACGCCCGAATCCCCCCTGCCGGAATCGGAAATGCCGGAACCGGCATCCGAAAGGGGAGGGGCACTGCAGGCGCAGGCGCTGTCCGGGGACACGCCGCAGAGGGTGATATTTTCGCAAACTGCTGCTTTGTTTGTGTGATCCATGCAAATCATCCTTCCTGATAGTTCATCCGGCTCCAAGCAAAGGGGGAAGCCCATGGGGTATTTCCGGGATTTTCTTCGTTCCCCTGCGGAGCGCGGCATTGTGGTTGATATTGTGCGCAATATGCCGGAACATAGGTCTGGCAGCGCGGGCGCTTTTTGCACGGGCCCTATGGGCCCTGCTTTAGCCTTGTGGGGACTACAGCCGCCACTAAATGACATTCTAAGACATTATAGAACACTGCGGGTTAAATTGCAAATAGTAAAAGCTGTTAAATGTTTATAAAAAAACTGATTTTTATATAAAAAAGGAAAAGTCTGGTTTACTTATGCTTATGGGGATGTTAAAATAAGGTTGCCTTGTCAGTGGGGCTAATTCAATATATTCAGAAAAGGACGTGCTATTCTTGAAAGAATATGTTATTCTGAATGTATCGTTCTGAGGGCAGGAGAATGCAGGGCTGAGAATGTAGTTCCGGATGCGGTAGAACGAGGAGGTTTTGGTCGGATGAGTAGATTTGAAAAAAAATTTGGCAAGTATGCTATAAAGAACATATCGGTGATGCTGCTGCTCTGTTATGCGGTAGGCTATATCATCGAGGCGGTCAATATCGGCTTTCTTCAGTACCTTACACTGAACCCTTATGCAATTCTCCACGGGGAGGTGTGGAGACTGGTCACATGGATACTGATTCCGCCCTCTTCGCTGGGAGGGTCTATGGGTATTTTCTTTGTGTGCATCATGCTGCTTTTTTATTATAACATAGGCACTACGCTGGAGCGCACATGGGGAACCTACCGTTATAATGTATATCTGTTTTCGGGAATGCTGTTTACCGTCGTTGGAAGCTTTGTGTGGATGCTGATCCAGTATGCTTCGGCAGGATGGGACATGGATCCGGCCTATGCGTCCGTGATATTTAACATGTCATCATTGTTTTTCAGCACCTACTACATCAATATGTCCATCTTTCTGGCGTTCGCGGCCACATTCCCGGAGGTGCAGGTGCTGTTGATGTTCCTGATTCCGGTGAAGGTGAAGTGGATGGGAGTTCTGTACGGCGTGATGCTGCTGTATGATTTTATATGGGAGGCGACTGCGGTAGGAAGGGTAGCCATCGTTTCTTCCCTGCTGAATTTCGTGATATTCTTCCTCACTTCCCGGAGCCATATCCATATGTCGCCCAAGCAGATCAAACGGAGAGTGGAGTTCAAGCAGGATATCAAGCGCAATACCAGAGGAACCAGACATAAGTGTGCTATCTGCGGGCAGACGGAGGAGGATGACCCGTCTTTGGAGTTCAGGTTCTGTTCTAAGTGCAGCGGGAACCATGAATACTGCCAGAATCACCTTTTTACGCATACCCATATCAAATAGGGTACAAATAAAGGGGGCTGATCAATTGGCAAAATGCTGCCAAGACACAAACTGACAAGATGCAAAGTTTGGACGAAAAGGGGGAAGATGGCGGGGCATGAGCGGTAATTCTTCTAAGGAGCTTGAATTTGCCCGGATTTTGGAGCGGGTGCGGCGGGTTGCCAGAGAGCAGGGAAACTGCATCAGTCAGGAGCAGGTGCGGGAGGAGTTTGCCCCTCTGGCTCTGGGGGATCAACAGCTGGACATGGTATTCGACTATCTCAAAAAGCACAAGATCAGCATCGGGGAGCAGGGGGATCCGGATGCATTTCTGACGGATGAAGAGAAAGATTATCTTCAGGAATATCTGGATGAGCTGGAGGAGCTTCCCGTTTATAGTCAGGGGGAGACAGAGGCCTATGCGGCGCTGGCTCTGGCAGGGGACAGGCTGGGGCAGGAAAAGCTGACGGAAAGCTGTCTGCGGAATGTGGCTGAGATCGCAAAACTGTACGCGGGTCAGGGCGTCCTTTTGGAGGATCTGATCGGGGAGGGAAACGTGGCTTTGGCCTCAGGTATCGAGATGCTGGGAGCCATGAGGGAATCCGGCGCCGTGGGAGGCCCTGAGCAGGTGCAGGGCGCCCTTGTGAGACTGGTGATGGATGCCATGGAACGGCACATAGAAGAATGCGCCGCGAACCATCGGGCGGATAAGAGGGCGGCGGACAAGGTGAATCAGGTGGCGGACAAGGCCAGAGAGCTTGCGGAGCAGCTGCGCAGGAAGGTGACTCCCGAGGAGCTGGCGCAGGAGACGGGGATGCCGCTGAAAGCCATAGAGGATGCCATGAGGATGAGCGGATTCAAGATAGAGGATATCGGGTGAACAAGAATGCGGCAGACGATTTATGAAGATTTCAAATATAGCATGCAGGACACGAACCGGATTTACGTGGGGAGCAAGTATACCTTCAGGGAGCTTCTGGACGAGGAGGAGCTGCTGTTCAAGCTCCGGATGCTGATGGAGCGCTATGTGCTGCCGGAGGCGGATCTGGAGGATACATTGGAGACACACTTGTATTACCTTAGGCCGGAGAGTTTTCTGGTAAAGATATATCGGCAGATGAAGGCCAGAATCAGGGTCAGCGTGATCGAGGAAAAAAAGGGGCTGCTGGGCCGTGTGCCGGGGGGCGCCGGAGGGCGCAGGGACAGCTCTTGGGAGGAAGGAAGGAAACGGTATGTGACAAAGCAGCTCACCATAGAAGAGCTGACGGCTCTGCCGCCGGAGGAGAAGGAGCGGCAGGGGCTGGTGGTTCAGGAACTGTCCGTGAGCAAGCTTGCTCTGCTTGGCATGTAGAACTGAACTGCCGATGTATATGGCAGTCGCTGCAGGGACAAAGGCCCGGAGCCGAAGCATATGATAGCCGCTGCAGAGACAGAGGCTCAGGGCCGGGGGACATGACAGTCCCGTTTCAGGGTTATGATGTGCGTAAGCGCGGAATGTGTTGGAGATGGGATATCCCAAGGCGTTCCTTGACTTAATACAAAATATATTATTAAAGGAGAGGCATATGAAACTAGAAGAATTGTCAAGCTATGAGATTATAGAGAAGAGAGAGATAGCAGACATCAACAGCGTGACCTATCTGTGCAGGCACAAAAAGACAGGGGCCAGAGTGGCGCTGGTATCCAATGATGATGAGAACAAGGTATTCTACATTGGCTTTAGGACTACCCCAAAAGATTCAACTGGCGTAGCGCACATACTGGAGCATTCCGTGCTCTGCGGCTCAAAGGAGTTTCCGGTGAAGGATCCCTTCATAGAGCTGGTAAAGGGCTCTCTGAACACCTTCCTGAACGCAATGACCTATCCGGACAAGACGGTGTATCCGGTGGCCAGCTGCAACGACAAGGATTTCCAGAATCTGATGCATGTGTATCTGGACGCGGTGCTATATCCAAATATTTATGAGAAGGAAGCCATTTTCCGTCAGGAGGGTTGGCATTATGAGCTCAACGATGCAGGAGAGCTGATTTACAACGGTGTGGTTTACAATGAGATGAAGGGCGCGTTCTCTTCTCCTGACGGGGTCTTGTACAGGGAGATCACCTCGGCGCTGTATCCCCACACCACCTATGGCTGTGAGTCAGGGGGAGATCCGCAGTTCATTCCGGACCTAACCTATGAGCAGTTTTTGGATTTCCACAGAACCTATTATCATCCCTCCAACAGCTATATTTATCTCTATGGCAACATGGATATGGCGGAGAAGCTGCAGTTTATCGACGAGCACTATCTGTCCCGCTTTGACGCCCTGAAAGTAGACTCCGTGGTGTCGGGGGAGCCTGCTTTTGCGGAGCCGGCCCGCAGAGTGAGAGAGTATCCTGTCAGCGACGGAGAAAAGGTGGAGGAGAATGCCTATCTGGCATGGAACATGTCCGTGGGAGACAGTCTGGACCGGGAGCTGTACGTGGCGTTTCAGGTGCTGGACTTTGCGCTCTGCACCGTTCCGGGGGCGCCTCTGAAGCAGGCTCTGATCGACAAAGGGATCGGAAAGGACGTCTTCAGCATCTATGACTATAGCTTGAAGCAGCCTTATTTCAGCGTGGTGGCAAAGGGAACCTCCGTGAGCCGGGAGGAGGAATTCAAGGCCACTATCCGGGAGGTCCTTCAGGGAATCGTGAAGAAAGGCTTCGACGAGAAGGCCTTGCTTGCTGCCATCAATTATTATGAGTTCAGGTATAGAGAGGCGGATTTCGGCAACGCTCCCAAGGGGCTGATGTACGGTCTGCAGGTGCTGGACAGCTGGCTTTACGATGATGAGAAGCCCTTTATCCATATCGAGGCAAATGAGACCTATGCCAAGCTGCGGGAGAAGGTTCAGAGCGGATATTTCGAGGGGCTGATACAGAAATATCTGCTTGACAATCCTCATGCAGCCATGGTGATTCTGGAGCCTAAGGTGGGTCTGGCCAAGGTGCAGGAAGATGCGCTGAAGGCTCAGCTGAAGGGCATCAAAGAGGGAATGACCCAAGGGCAGCTGGATGGCATAAGGAATATGATGGATGCTCTTTCCGCATTCAGGGAGACGGAGGATTCTGCCGAAAATATAGCCAAGATTCCGCTTCTTGCCAGAGGGGACATAAAGAAGGAAGCGACGCCTCTGGTAAATGAGGGGAAGGTGCTGGGTGCGATTCCTTCCTTGTACCACAATGTATTTACCAACGGTATCGGCTATCTGACGCTGATGTTCAAGGTGCATGATATACCGGAAGAATATTATCCGTATATCGGCATTCTGCCCGATGTCTTCAGCAAGCTGGATACAAAGAATTACACCTATGCGGAGCTGTGCAATGAGATCAATCTGGCCACAGGGGGTATTTCCGTCAGCCAGAACTTCTATCCTGATGCCACAGATCCTGATCAATATAAGATATGTCTGGAAATCTCCACAAAAGCGCTGGAGGACAAGCTGGGCAAGGCTGTGGAGCTGATGAAGGAGCTGATGCTGACCAGCAATCTGACGGACGGAAAGAGGCTGAAGGAGATTTTGGCGGAAAACAATTCCCGGATGCAGGAGTATATGATGGGGGCGGGCCACAGCGTTGCGGTCACAAGGGCGCTTTCCTACTGCAATCCCAAGGAAGCGGCGGAGGATATGCTGGACGGCATCGGCCAGTATCGCCTGACGCAGGAGCTGGAGACGGGATTTCAGGAGAAGAAGGAGGGGCTGGTGGAAAAGCTTCAGACCCTCTGCAAGATGATCTTCCGTCCGGAGAACCTTCTGGTAGACTTTACGGGCAGTCAGGAAGCATTCAAGAGTCTGGAGGATCCTATTGCCGACCTGAACGAGGCGCTGTATACCTGCGAGGTGGAGAAGGCGGCCTTCGCTCCGGCTTTAATAAAGAAGAACGAGGGCTTCATGAATGCCGGACAGGTGCAGTATGTCTGCCGTGCAGGCAATTTCCTGAGAAAGGGCTTACCCTACACGGGAGTGCTGAATGTGCTGAAAGTAATGATGGGATATGAATATCTGTGGACCAACATCCGCGTGAAGGGAGGCGCATATGGGTGCATGTGCGGCTTTGCAAGGAATGGGGCAAGCTATTTTGTATCCTATCGGGATCCCAATCTGGGACAGACCGTAGACGTATATGAAAAAGCAGCCGAGTTCATAGCTAATTATGAGGCGGACGAAAGAACCATGACCCAGTATATCATCGGAACCTTCAGCAATATAGACATGCCTCTGACCGCATCGGCAAAGGGACGCCGTTCCAAGGTAGCCTATATGACCGGAGTGACCATTGAGATGATTCAGAAGGAGAGGGACGAGGTGCTGCAGGTGACCCCTGAACAGATCAGGGAGCTGTCGAAGTACATTGAGGCCTTTATGGAGGATGACTGTTTCTGCGTGGTAGGAAACGAGCAGAAAATCAGATCCGAGGAGAGCAAGTTCCTGAAGCTGGAGAACCTGAACTGATTTTTTTCGTCTATATTCGGTAGAAGGGAAAAACGTGTCAAAGGAGACGATTTCCCATTGCCCTGCAACGCGCTCCTTGGAGCGGCAAAGCCGCTTCCGGGGAGTGCAATGCGGCAGGATGCCGGATAAAAGGCGGAAAGGAGTTCGTATGAAAGAGAAGCGGAAAAGGGAAACTGGGGGATGGAATAGAGTTTGGGTGAAAAAAGGTGCGGCTGTGCTGGCATGGGTGCTGGCGGTGATTCTGTGCATGGGCTGCGGGGCGGCAGGAGATAAGACTAGCTTAGACAGCGGCGGAGTCGGATCCTCCACCATGAACATGGATGTGTCCGGCGAAAGCGGCGGGGAAATGTATCCCATTGGCAGCGGAAGCGCTGATTATTCTGAAGGGAACAAGACCTTGGGGAGCGGCGCACAGACCGGAGGGCAGGGCGTCTCGGCGGGATGGAAACTGATCACCACGGTAAATATGGACGTGGAGACCAGACAGTTCGACGAAGCTGTGTCTGGGCTGGAGACCAGAATCGCGGAGCTGGGAGGCTATATAGAGAATATGGATACCTACAACGGCAGCAGGTATTCAAGCTCCGGCAGCTCCAGACATTCCGACATGACAGTCCGCATTCCCCAGGGAAGGCTCACAGAGTTTTTGACGGCAGTGTCCGGTGTGAGCAATGTGATCAGGCGCTCCGAGAATGTGGTGGACGTCACCTTGTCCTATGCGGACATGGAGAGCCGCAGAAATGTTCTTCGGACGGAGCAATCGAGACTGCTGGAATTTCTGGACAGAGCCGAGACCGTTGAGGAGATCATCTCGCTGGAGGAGCGTCTGTCGGAAGTCCAGTATCAGCTGGAGAGCATGGAATCCAAGCTCAGGACCCTTGACAACAAGGTGGATTATGCCACGGTCAACCTGAATATTTCCGAAGTGCAGGAGCTGACGCCGGTGGCGGAGCCTGATCTGGGAGAGAGGATCAGTCAGGGATTCATAGGCAGTCTGCGGAATATCAGGGACGGCGCCGCGGAGCTTTTGGTATGGTTTGTCATCAGCAGTCCCTATCTTCTGATCTGGGCGCTGCTGGCAGGAGCGGTCCTGCTGGTGATCTGGGTGCAGCGCAGAAAGCGGCGGAACAGGAAGACTCCTGAGGGAGGGGTGGTTCCGCCTCCCATGATGCGGGGAAATGTATGGCAGGGAGGACAAGGGTTCCCCCCGCAGGGCATGCAGCCTGGCCAGCCTCAGGGCGGTCAGGAAAGAAATAAGGAGTAGGAGCGCAGAGACGGTACTGGAAACAGTCGCGTAGCGGAAGGCACCGGGGAGGAATTCCGGACAGCAAAGCGTCCGGAATTGATCCCGCAGGCAGGGGTGCCTGAAGCGTAGAGACGGTACTGGAAACAGTTATGGAGCAGAAGGGTGCCTGAAGCGTAGAGACGGTACTGGAAACAGTCGCGTAGCGGAAGGCACCGGGGAGGAATTCCGGACAGCAAAGCGTCCGGAATTGATCCCGCAGGTAAGGGTGCCTGAAGCGTAGAGACGGTACTGGAATAGGAGGAATTTACCATGGAAGAAATGAGTGATAAGAAACCATACAAGGCGGGCTTCGTGGCCCTGATCGGCAGGCCCAACGTGGGAAAGTCCACGCTGATGAATAGGCTCATAGGGCAGAAGATAGCGATCACCTCCCCGAAGCCCCAGACCACTCGCACCAGAGCCAGAACAATACTGACCTTGGAGGAGGGGCAGATCGTGTTTCTGGACACGCCGGGGATCCATAAGGCGAAAGACAAGCTGGGCAATTATATGGTGAGCGTGGCGGAGCATACCTTGGAGGAGGCGGATGTGATTCTGTGGCTGGTGGAGCCCTCGAATTTCATCGGCGGCGGGGAGCGTCATATTATCGAGCAGCTGAAGAAAGCCAAGGCCCCCGTGATCCTTGTGATCAACAAGACGGATACTGTGAAGAAGGAGGAGGTTTTGGCCTTCATCGACACCTATCAGAAGGAGCTGGATTTTAAGGAGATCGTGCCCGTGTCGGCGCTGAAGGGCCATAACACGGAAAGACTGGTCAAATGCATCTTCAGCTATCTGCCGGAGGGGGAGCCTTTCTTTGACGAGGACATGGTCACGGACCAGCCCATGCGGCAGGTGGTGGCAGAGCTGATTCGTGAGAAGGCTCTGCGTTCGCTGGAGGATGAGGTGCCTCACGGCATCGCGGTGAGCGTGGAACGCATGAGGGAAGAAAAAAATATCTGCCATATTGACGCTACCATCGCCTGCGAAAAAAATTCCCATAAAGGAATCATTATAGGGAAGGACGGACAGATGCTGAAGAAGATCGGCAGCTCCGCAAGGCATGAGATCGAGGCTATGATGGAGATGAAGGTGGCTTTGAAGCTCTGGGTGAAGGTAAAAAAGGATTGGCGGGACAATGACTTGTTGCTGAAGAATTTCGGCTACAATCCCAAAGACGTGTAAAAGGGGGACGAATAGAAAAACGGAAAATGCAGACCCTAAGCAGGAGGAATTTCGGACCGTTGGACCGTGGAGATCAGGCGGAGGCGAATTGAGTAGAATACCATAAGCAAGGGGATGCATAAGATGGATATAAGGGAAAAAGGATGTTGGGAGCAATTTGAGAGGAGCGGGAGAATAGAGGATTACTTGTCCTTCGTGTCCAGCGCCAAAGAGACGGGAAGGGACAAAACGGGGCAGGTAAGAAAAGACGATCATGCAGGAATATATATGGGTCACGGGAATCATATTGAAGCAGTCCCCGGTGGGAGAGTACGATAGGCGGATCAGCATTCTGACGAAGGAGCGGGGAAAGCTGTCTGCCTTTGCCAAAGGGGCAAGGAAGCCGGGCAGCCGTCTGGCAGCAGCCACCACCCCCTTTTCCTTTGGAAGTTTTAAGCTCTATGAGGGCAGGTCCTCATATACCATTTCCGAGGCAGAGATTCAGAACTATTTCGAGACGCTCAGAACGGACTATGTAGGTGCCTGCTATGGCATGTATTTTGCGGAGGTGGCGGATTACTATACAAGGGAGAACAATGATGAACGGGAGATGATGAAGCTGCTGTATCAGTCCCTGAAGGCTCTATGCGTCCCGGCGCTGCCCAACGCTCTTGTGCGCTGTGTCTTTGAATGCAAGGCCATAGCGGTGAACGGCGAGTTTCCGGGACCGCCGGAGGACGAGACGCTGGAAGAGTCCACGGTCTATGCGCTGCGGTACATAGCGGAGAGTCCGGTGGAGAAGCTTTATACATTTACGGTGACGGATCAGGTTCTGGCGCAGCTAGAGAGGGTTGCGGCCGGGTACATGAAGCTTTTCGTGGGCTGCAGATTCAAAAGTCTGGAAGTTCTGCAAACTCTGTGTTGAAAAAACGACAGATATCTGATATGATGATGGTGGCGGTTTTGGAGGAGCCGGAAGGAAACCGGCGAATCGGGAACCGCCTTGATGGCATAGACCTGCATCCGAAGGACGGACGCGGGAGCGCAATTTTGAAGGAGGCCCGTTTCCGCGGCATAGAATTGTGCAGGGGAGTTTTGAACCGGGAAAGCGGGGCGGAATTCCAAGAGGATATGTGAGTATCCTCCTATGAAGCGGGCAGGGGGTGTGATGATGAAAAAAGTAGTATGGATTATGGTGCATTTATGTCTGTGCGCCGTATTTCTTGCAGGCTGCGGCGAGGCCAAGGTGCCGGATGTGATTCAGGCTCCTACGGTGGCAGTTGCCAAAGAGGGGACTGTGGAGGTCTGGCTGCTGGGGGACTTTGACAAGAACTATTACAGCGTCTCGGAGCTGTCGGACATGGCTTTGGAAGAGGCCGGCCGGTTCAATGCCGCAAAGCAGAAAGATTCTGCAGTGCAGGTCAAGAAGGTGGAGGCTGTTTCGGACGTCAGAGTGATGGTATCCTATGGGTTCGACAGCTGCGCAAGCTGTGAGGAGTTTCTGGAAGGTCAGCTTTTCTTCGGAACCGTGGGAGAGGCGATGGAGAAGGGCTTCAGCATGGATGTGATTCTGCGCGGTGTCAGCGACGGTGCTCTCTTTACGGAAACCCAGCTGCAGCAGGCGAAAGACAAATATTTGATCATTACGGACATGAAGGCGAACATCTACTGTCCCCGGGCTGTCACGCATATCAGCAACGACGCCGTGGAGAATCAGGACGGAAGCATCAATCCCTCCATGGTGGAGGGGCCGGTGTATATTCTGCTGAAGTAGGCAGGATAGCTTTTGGCCCCCGTGGGCGTCATATCAAGAAATGAGAAAATGAGAAAGGCAGGATAAAGACCAAAATGGAAAAGACAATGGACAAAATCGTGGCGCTGGCAAAGGCCAGAGGCTTCGTTTACCCCGGTTCAGAGATTTATGGCGGACTGGCCAACACCTGGGATTACGGCAACCTTGGTGTGGAGCTGAAGAACAATGTGAAAAAGGCATGGTGGCAGAAATTCGTGCAGGAGAGCCCCTACAATGTAGGCGTGGACTGTGCCATATTGATGAATCCCCAGACCTGGGTCGCCAGCGGACATCTGGGGGGATTTTCCGATCCTCTCATGGACTGCAGGGAATGCCATGAGCGTTTCCGGGCCGACAAGCTGATCGAGGATTTCTGCGGGGAGAAGGATATTGCTTTGACGGAGAGCGTGGATTCCTGGAGTCAGGAGCAGATGAAGGAGTTTGTGGAAGAGCATAATATTCCCTGCCCTAGCTGCGGCAAGCATAACTTTACAGACATCAGGCAGTTCAACCTGATGTTCAAGACCTTTCAGGGGGTCACTGAAGATGCGAAGAGCGTGGTGTATCTGCGTCCGGAGACGGCACAGGGTATCTTTGTGAACTTCAAGAACGTTCTGAGGACTTCCAGAAAGAAGATTCCTTTCGGCATCGGACAGATCGGCAAGGCTTTCCGCAACGAGATCACGCCGGGCAATTTCACCTTCCGCACCCGGGAATTTGAACAGATGGAGCTGGAGTTCTTCTGCGAGCCGGGCACGGATCTGGAGTGGTTCCAGTATTGGCGGGGATTCTGCCGTGACTGGCTTATTTCCCTTGGAATCAAGGAGGAGGAGATGCGGCTTCGGGATCACAGTCCGGAGGAGCTGTGCTTCTACAGCAAAGGAACCACGGACATAGAATTCCTTTTCCCCTTCGGCTGGGGCGAGCTCTGGGGCATTGCTGACAGAACGGATTACGACCTGACCCAGCATGCAAATACCTCCGGTGAGGACATGACGTATTTTGACGACGAGAAAAGGGAGAAGTACATACCCTATGTGGTGGAGCCTTCTCTGGGCGCGGACAGAGTGGTACTGGCATTCCTCTGTGCCGCTTACGATGAGGAAGAGCTAGAGGGCGGCGACATGCGCACGGTGCTCCGCTTCCATCCTGCTCTTGCTCCTGTGAAGATCGGCGTGCTTCCGCTCTCCAAGAAGCTGGCAGAGGGGGCCGAGAAGATCTATCAGGATCTTTCCAAAAAGTATAACTGTGAGTATGACGACAGAGGAAACATCGGGAAGAGATACCGCCGTCAGGACGAGATCGGTACGCCCTTCTGCGTCACCTATGATTTCGACTCGGAGACGGACGGCTGCGTGACGGTTCGCTTCAGGGACTCTATGGAGCAGGAGAGGGTTGCGATAGCCAATTTGGATGCTTATTTTGCGGATAAGTTTTTGTTCTAGGCAATATTTGGGTTCTGAAGGGCAGGAGGCAGCTTCTGCCCTTTTTATGCTTGTGTTTTTCGTTGACGGAGGATGTGGATGATGTTTGTCAAGCAGGGGGTGTAGGGCATGAATCGAACTGAGGCTTTTTTGGTGTTGGGAATCGAGGCCACGAAAGAAGAGAAGGCCATTAAAAACGCTTATAGGGAAAAACTGGCTACAACTAATCCGGAGGATGACCCTGAGAGTTTCAAGCGGCTCCGGGGGGCATACGAGGAGGCCTGCAGGTATGCAAGGGAGCCGGAGGATGTACAGGAAGAGGCTCCGCGGGACACTACGCCATCGGGTCTATGGGTAGAGAGGGCGGCCCGGATCTATGCCGATATCTATGCCAGACAGGACGTGAACCTTTGGAAAGAGCTTTTCGGAGACGATGTCTTTTTGTCTCTGGAAGAGGAGGAGAACTGCAGGCTTAAGCTGTTGGGCTTTCTGATGGAACATTTCCGGCTGCCCACGGAGGTCTGGAAGCTGCTGGACGGGAAACTCTCCATAGTCAAGGGCGCCAAGGCGCTGCGGGAGAAGTTTCCGGCTCATTTTATCTATTATATCGTGGGTAAATGCCAGCGGGGAGAGGATGTGGAATTCGCTCAGTTTAAGGGGGCGGCGGATGCAGATTACGATCTCTTCCTCCAGTATTATGACCGGTGCTGGAGCGCGCTGCAGGAGAAGAACTATGAGGAGGCGGAGCGATGCCTGAAGGAGGCGGACGGGCTGGACATACGGCATCCTGCCATGGAGATCTGCAGGGCCAGCTTCTACGCGAATCAGGGGCGGACGGAGGATGCCTATGCCTTGCTGGGGGAGCTGATGGACAGATATCCTCAGGACGCCATGATCTCTTACAATGCGGCGGAGATATTCTGGGGTAAGGGGGATAGGGATCCGGCTGCCGAGATCTATCGCGGGCTGAAAGCGGAGCTGGACACTCATTATATGGCAAATGTCCGTCTGACGGAGTGGTATTATGAGAAGGGGCAGTACCGAGAGGCCAAAAAATGTGCCGAAAAGGTACTGGCATCCGGCAGCGATGATGGCTTTATGGAGCTGCTGGGCAAGATCAATAAGGAGATCGAGAAGGAGCTGGAGGCAGCGTATCAAAAGGACGGGGCATGGGAGCCTGCGTTGGAGCTGTGCTGGTGCTACCTGCAGGACGGCAGGATTTCGAGAGGAATCCGGCTGGCCGGACGGCTGGAGGGCCAGCTGCCGCCGGAGAGGGAGGCGGAATACAACGGACTGCTGGCCAAGCTTTATGTGGAGCAGGCGGAGTATGAGAATTCCATCGCCATGACCCGTTCCTGGGAGGAGGCCCTGCATAGGAAGCTGGAGAGGGAGGCCGGAGCGGACCAAAACGAGGAGGAGAAGGACAAGGACAGGCTGCGGCAGGCGCATCTGATCAGAATGCAGTGCTATCACAATCTGGGTTACAGAGACCATGAAAATTTCGCGCTGGCGGTTCAGGAGGGGGAGAGCATACTTTCCGGGGAGATCAAGGATGTAGGTGTCCTGCTGGAGATCGCCCAGCTGTGCACGGAGATGGAGGAGTATGAGAAAAGTCTTGAGACAGCCGACATGCTAGTGGAGGAATATCAGGTCTTTGCGGCATACGCTTCCGCTCTGGAGGTGCATAGACGCCAGCTGAACGCGGCAGGCGTGATACGGACGGCAGGGCATTGCATCCGTTATTTCCCTACATTTGTGAAGTCCTATGAATATCTGGCCAAGGTATATCTGGATCTGGACTATCGGGAGGAGCTTGAGAAGGTACTGGAGGATGCGAAGAAGAGCGGGGCTGCAAGCGTTCTTTTGGATGCATATGAATTCCAGATGACCCACAAGACCATGGAAGTCAGCGTGCTCAACAGCAAGCTCAAGGAGTTTCGGAGCAATTTCCTGAAGTTTACAGAGGAGGGGGAAAAGGGGTTCTATGAGAAAGGGCTGCCGATTCTGACGGAATATCTCTACCATTATCCGGACGATTTCATGCTGGTGGAGAGGGCTATTTTCCATAGGGCCGCCCATCATTATCAGGAGGCCAAAGAGGACTTTGAGAAGGCGCTCTATATGAATCCCTCCAATCCCTACGCACTGAACGGTCTGAGCTTCGTCCATAAATATCAGGGGGAATATGAGAAGGCACTGTTTTACATCAAAAAGGCCATTCTTTACATGGATAAGGACATGTCACCCATCATCTATGGGGATATGGGGAGAATCTATTCTCTTTTGGGAGATTATGAGAAGGCGCTGGAAGCCTTTGTGCAGTATGAACATGCCACGGAGAACAATAGGAGCAATTGGTTCGGAGACAATCTGGCGGAGTATCATATGAGGGCCGGCAAGGCTGTGGAGGCAGCACAGATCTATGGGCGCTTTTATGAAAAGGACGAATTTACGCGCTATGAAAAGCTGGCGGAGCTGTACAGCATCACCGGACAGGAGGAGAAAGCCCGCCGAACGTTTGGCATGTGGAGGAAAGCACTGAGGAAGAGACGGCTTCAGGCAGTCTCCCCTTTTGGGGCAGGGAATGGGGATGCCAGACCCAAGGTTCAAGAGGTGTCCTATCTTGCCTATTATCAATCCCTTGGCTGGATGGAGCTTCTGCACGGAGAGAGGGGCACGGCCATATGGGCCTTCGGAAGAATGATGCGCAGCGGCTTTTCGGAAAGTACCATGGAGGGAAAGATGAGTGATGCAGTGTTTGCCTGCATCCTATGCGATGATGAGAGAAGGGGCAGGAAGTACAGCGAAATGCTGGGGGACTGGCTGAAGAAAGATAGGGCGTCGGGCGGGAACAGGTACTATAACCGGGAGAAGGCTTATGTGCAGATGGAGTTCATGGCAGGCTATTATAAGGAGTCTGCAGAAAGTCTGCAGGAGCTTTTGGAGAGAGGGGATAGGAGCGAGATCTGCCATTCCTGTGTCTGCCCTCTTTGCAAAGAGCTGGAGGGCGCAAGGCTTTTGCTGCTGCTTCGGACGGGGCGGAAGAAGGAGGCCGCAGAGAGACTTCGCCGGAATCTGGAGATACAGCCGTGGGACGAATACATGCTGGCGGTGAAACACATTGCCTTCAGGGATTCGCTGTGAGGGTTTTTAGCGTTTTGGCCTTTTCTTGACGCCGTTTTACGGCTGTGGCTGCATATATAAATTTTTGCCAAATGCAAAAATGGAGTGAATGTGGCGGCGAATTATGCTATACTGGGATGTGCATGCAGCAGGAAATGTGCATGCAGGAAGAAATGTGCATGCAGGAAGAGATGTGCATGCAGGAAGAGATGTGCATGCAGGGAAGCATGATAAAACATTGAAAGTGGAAGGACGATATGATAGTAGGAATCGATTTGGGGACCACCAACAGTTTGATTGCATATTTTACCGAGGAGGGAGCGAAGATCATCCCCAATAGGCTGGGAAAGAATCTCACCCCCTCCGTGGTCAGCGTGGACGGGGAGGGCAATGTGTATGTGGGGGAGACCGCAAAGGAGCGCATGAGCTTGTATCCGGACAGCGTGGCCCAGACCTTTAAGCGCAGCATGGGTACGGAGCGTGACTACATATTGAGCGGCAGGCATTTCAAGCCGGAGGAGCTGTCCAGTCTGGTGCTGCGTTCCCTGAAGGAGGATGCGGAGAGCTTTCTGGGGCAGGAGGTCACGGAGGCTGTGATCAGCGTGCCCGCCTACTTTGATGATAAGCGGCGCAAAGCCACCAAGCGGGCCGGGGAGCTGGCGGGCTTGAAGGTGGAGCGCATGATTTCCGAACCCACTGCCGCCGCCGTTGCCTACGGTTTATATGACAAGACCAGAGATACCCGTTTTCTGGTGTTCGATCTTGGGGGAGGCACCTTCGACGTGTCCATACTGGAGCTGTACCACAATATTCTGGAGGTACGGGCCGTTGCCGGGGACAATTATCTGGGAGGCGAGGACTTTACGGAGGTGATGGCCAAGGTATTCCTCCAGAAGGCCAAGCTTTCGCTGCAGAATCTGTCGGAAAAGGAGCAGGTGCGTCTTTACAGAGAGGCGGAGAAGGCAAAATGCGCCATCAACGACACGGACAAAGTGACCTTTGGGTTTTTGTATAAGGAAGAGCAGCTGGAGCAGCAGATCACCTATAAGGAGTATGAGGAGGCCTGCGAGGAGCTTCTCATGAAGATCAGGGAGCCGGTGAAGAAGAGTCTGGCCGACGCGGGGCTGAAGCTTTCGGATATCGACGAGGTGCTGCTGATCGGCGGGGCAACCAGACTGAACATCGTCAGAGACTTTCTGATACGGCTTTTCAGGAAGTTCCCGGACACCAGAATGAATCCCGACGAGACCGTGGCGCTGGGGGCTGCGGTGCAGGCGGCCATGAAGGAGCGCCGGGAGGAGGTGAAGGAGGTCATTCTCACGGATGTCTGTTCCTTCACGCTGGGTACGGAGGTGGTGGTGGAGTATGATGAGGGCAAGTATGAGGACGGCAGGTTTTGCCCTATTATCGAACGAAACACCGTCATTCCTGCCAGCCATACGGAGCGGCTCTACACTGCAAGGGATAACCAGTCCAAGGTGCGGGTCAGGGTGCTGCAGGGAGAGAGCAGATTCGCCAGAAACAATCTGTTTCTGGGCGAGCTGGAGATCGAGATTCCAAAAGGGCCTAAGGGGCAGGAGGCCGTGGATGTGACCTACACCTATGACATCAATTCTCTTCTGGAGGTGGAGGTGACGGTGGTTTCCACCGGAGAGCAGCAAAAGCTGATCATCAAGGGGCAGGACAATCAGATGACGGAGGAAGAGGTCAAAAAGCGCATGGAGGAGCTGGCCTATCTAAAGATCCAGCCCCGGGACTATGAGGAGAACAGACTGGTGCTGACCCGTGCGGAGCGGATGTACGAGGAGGCCCTTGGAGATAGGCGAAAGAAGCTGGATCATTACATAACAGCCTTTGAGGCCGCGCTTCGGGGTGATGATCATGACGAGATCATGGATGCCAGAGACGCGCTGAGCAGGGTGCTGGAGGATGAGGACGACTGGAATCATTTCTGACCCAAATCATGAAAGGGGTATTTGGCAGGGCAGGACAGGTCTTGTGTGAGAGGATGTGCAGGGGGTATGAAGATCGCAGTGATCGAGGACGAAAAGCCTCATAGGGATTTGCTGGTGCATTATCTGAACCAATGGAGCAGGGGGCAGGAGAGATCTGTCACCGTGGAGGCCTTCGAGTCGGGGGAGGGCTTCTGGTTTTGGTATGAGGCGGAGCGGGATTTCGATGTGATTTTTGTAGATATTCAGATGTCCGGCATGAACGGCATGGAGCTGGCAAGGAAGGTCAGAAAGCTGGATCAGAATGTTGTGATTGTCTTTGCCACCGGGGTCAGCGACTATCTGGAGGAGGGCTACGAGGTGGAGGCACTGCATTACCTGATCAAGCCCTTGAGTAAAGAAAAAATAGAGCGCTGCATGGAGAAGGCTCTGGAGCGCAGGCGGCAGGAGAGGTTCGTGACGCTGCACACCGGCGATGAGATCGTTAAGGTCAGCGTAGAGTGCATCAATTACGTGGAGGCCAGAGGCAGGGGCTGTGTGGTGGGCCGGATGAGGGTGCAGGAAGGGATGGAAGTGCGGGAGAGCCTTTCGGAGCTGGAAGGCTTGTTGGACCCGGAGCAATTCATGAGATGCCACCGCTCCTATCTGTGCCGTATCGCAAATATCCGTCGGATAAGCCGGGAGGACGTGGAGTTTGACGACGGGAGCATTATTCCCGTGAGCAGACGACTCTACAGCCAAGTGAATCAGCGGTTTATCGCTTATTTCAGGAGGGACTGATGTACATATGGATTTTGCTGGCATTGGCGACAGCGGCGGTATTGGGGCTGTCCGCCATTTTTGCCTCCCGTCTGTTTCAGGCGAAGGTAGAGAAGGAGATTGCCCGGTATCAGACCGATTATGTTCAGAAACACAGCGAGGAGGTGGAGAACATGTATCGGGAGACCAGAGGCTGGAGACATGATCTGAAGACCCACATTCAGACCATGAAGGCTCATCTCGCTCTGGGGGAATACCAGAGGCTGGAGGAGTATTTAAATGAGCTGGACTGTGATCTGGAGTCCGTGGACAATATCGTAAAGACGGGTAATCTGGCCATAGACGCCCTGCTCAACAGCAAGCTTTCTCTGGCAAGGGCCAAGGGAATTCAGGTGGAGGCCAAGGCGACGGTTCCGGGGGGCTTGGCGGTGTCGGAGGTGGATCTTGGCATCATCATCGGGAACATGATGGACAATGCCATGGAGGCCTGCCTGAGGATTGGGGAGGAAAAGAACCGTTTTCTGCGGGTGTATGTGGACGTGCTGAAGGATCAGCTGTATATCTATGTGATGAATTCCATGGATGGAAAGCCCAAAAGGGCGGGGAGGGTGTATCTGACCGGCAAAGGCGGCCGGGAGCATGGCTTCGGTCTGGTCCGCATGGACAGGGTGGTGGAAAAATACCATGGTTTTCTGGACAGACAGAACGAAGAGGGTGTGTTTGTTACGGAGGTGCTGCTGCCGCTGTGAGGCAGCGGGAGATACAAAGGCAAAGCGGGCGGGCGTCATGGCAGATCATGACGCCCGCCGTTCGTGTCTCATAAAGACCGTTCATGTCAAAGCGCCCATAGGGAGGAAGAGCTTTGCTAAAATGAAGCCATAGAAAAGGAGCGGCAAAAACCTGCGGAATAACAAGGATAGGTTTCGGCCGTAATATGGAGAGGAGACGGGTCAATGGATAGGAAAAAGCATTCCATAGCTTCAAACCTACGGTTCTGGATAAGGTATTATCTAAAGAACGAACCGGGTATTTTCTGGATTTCCATACTGGATATCCTGCTGCAGCCCTGCTTTTTTATGCTGGCGCTTTATTTTCCCAAGGTGACGCTGGCGCTGATAGAGGAGCAGGCGGCGCCGGAGCGTCTGACGCTGGTGCTGGCGGTCTACACGCTGCTGTTTCTGACGGCTAAGGGGATTTCCAGAGGCATGTCGGCTTTTAACGACATGGCTCTGAACAAGGAAAGGCAGAACGTGGTGTTCAAGACCTTTCTCAAAAGCCTGCGCATAGGCTATGCCTACACGGAGAGCGAGGAGGGCAGAAACGATTTTCGCAAGGCGGTGGAGGTTCAGAATAGAGGAAGCGGCTCCGCCAGCTCCCAGTTCGCCTTTATCATACGGGGGCTGGCAGGCACCGTTTTGACATTCGTACTGTATTCCACCGTGCTGGGAACCTTGAATATATGGATGGTGTTCATTCTTCTCGGGCTGGCGTGTATGGGATATCTTTTGGACATTCGGGAGAACCGGTTCCAGAATAGCCTCAGGCATGAGGAGGCGGTCACGGAGAAGCATTTCTTTTATATGAAAACAGCCATGGGAAACGCATCAGCGGCAAAGGATATACGGATTTTCGGAATGCGTGGGTGGCTGCGGGAGCGGATGAACAAAGTGACGGCAGCAAGGGAGAAGCTGGAGCGGCGCAGGGCAGTCTGGATATGGAAGAACGGATTTCTGGGAAGAATCCTGAATCTGGTCAGAGATCTGGGGGCGTATGCCTACTTGATCTATATGGCGTCCGCCGGGGATATGACGGTCAGCGATTTCGTGCTGTATTTTAGCGCCATAACGGGGTTCTCAGGCTTTATCCGGGAGATGGCCTCCGGGCTGGCCGGACTGCAGCAGGCGTCGGAGGATACAGAGTGGGTGCGGGGGTATCTGGAAATGCCGGAGGAGGATATCTCTATCGGCAGCAGGCATGTCAGCGAGCTGGCGCGGCCTATTTCCATAGAATTCCGGGATGTGAGCTTTTCCTACGTTTCGGGGGAGAGCCGGACGGAAATATTCTCTCATTTGAATTTGCAGATTGGGGCGGGGGAGAAGCTGGCCTTGGTGGGAGCCAACGGCGCGGGAAAGACCACCCTTGTAAAGCTTCTCTGCGGCTTTTACGAGCCGGAGGAGGGGGCGATCTACTTAAACGGAATCGATGCGAGGGAATTTCCTAAGGCGGAGAGATATTCCTTGTTTTCGGTAGTGTTTCAGGAGATGTTCTTCCCTCCGGTCAGGGTGGACGAGAGCATTGCCCTGCAGGAGGCGGAGAGCGTGGATCAGGATAGGCTGCAGGAGGCTCTGAAAAAGGCTAAGATGTGGGATGTGCTGCAGGAAAAAGGCATCGCAATGGATCAATACATGGGCAATCTGAAGAAGGGGGGAATAGAGCTGTCCGGAGGTCAGAACCAGAGACTTTTGCTGGCCAGAGCGCTGTATCAGGACGGTGCCGTGCTGGTGCTGGACGAGCCCACGGCGGCGCTGGATCCCATTGCCGAGAGTCAGGTGTACGATGCCTATCAGGAGTATAGCCATGGAAAAACTTCCGTCTTTATCTCCCATAGACTGGCCAGCACCGGATTTTCGGACAGAATCGTGCTGCTGGACCATGGCAAGATTGCGGAGATGGGCAGCCATGGGGAGCTGATGGAGAAAAACGGCCTTTATGCGGAGATGTTTCGGATACAGAGCAGCTATTATCAGGAGAACGTTGACGAAGAGCATCAATAATACATGTGCGATTTGAAAAACAATCTTGTTTGAGGAGGCATTGGATGAAAGAGGTATCGGATTTAACCAGCAGGCTGCCCTTGAAGCAGCACCTGCGGAATACGAAAACGGTATTAAAGATGGTGAACAAGCTGGATCCCTACTGGCTGCCGCTGTGCGGGGCAGGGCATCTGCTGAGCGTGACCAACGAATATCTGGCATTGATTCTCTCGGCGTATATTTTGGACGCTCTGGGCAGGGGCGGAGAATTTCAGGAGATTTTCAAGGTGACGGCAATATTTGTCGGCGTCATGTTCCTTCTGGGAAATGCCGTGAGCTGGCTGAGGCTGCGGGCCGAGGCGAAGCAGGCGCCGCTGTATACCCAGTATCATGCACTGACGGAGGAGAAGATGCTGGACATGGACTTTGCCCGAATCAACAGTCCGGAATGCGAGATATTGAAGAGAAGGATTCAGGAGGATTTAAACTGGAGCGCAGGCCTTTTTTCCGTGTTCGGATCCGTGGACAATATCCTGCGAAGCATTTTGAACCTCATAGGGGCCGTGGCGGTGGGATTTCCGGTGCTTGGCGTCATGGCAATGTCCGGTCAGGCCGGGATATGGGTCACGCTTCTGGCAGCCGTGGCCGTCAGCGCGGCAACTACGGTGATAGGCTCTCGTTACATGGCGCTGTTTAATCAAAGGCTGAACGGCTTTACGGACACCATGGAGGAACGCGCGCCGTTTCTGGGGTGGGCCTTCGCAAACGGGGCGCAGTTTAACTATCAGAACGGAAAAGACGTGCGGATTTATAGGGCCCATGGCCTTATGAAACGGTATGCGCTGGACAACGGAAATCTGTCGGAGGACATGGCCCATTACCGGAAATTGAGCGGATATCGTGGGAAGAGCGGATTCTGTCAGGTGGCGTCGGGACAGCTTCTGGAGGGGATGGCATACATCATTGTGGGAATACTGGCTCTGGCGGGCTTTGTCACTCTGGGCAATGTGCTGCGGTTTGCCGGCTGTATGCGGAATCTGTTCGGGGAGGCGGACGCACTGACCAAGATCGTTCCGGAAATGTTTTTAAACATTCGCAAGCACATGAGCACCATGGAGTTTCTGGAGCTGGAAAACGAGATGTACAATGGGAGCCTGCCCGTGGAGAAGCGCAGGGACGGGGAATATCGGATAGAATTCCGCAATGTATCCTTCCGGTATCCAGGCAGCCGGCAGTATGCCCTGAAAAATTTTTCCATGAAGCTTAGGGTGGGGGAGCGGCTGGCCATCGTGGGCATGAACGGCTCCGGCAAGACCACCATGATCAAGCTGCTGTGCCGGCTCTACGACCCGGACGAAGGGGAGATTCTGTTAAACGGGGTGGACATCCGGAAATTCCGCCAGAAGGAGTATCTGAAACTGTTCTCCGTGGTGTTTCAGGATTTCAGGCTGTTCTCCCTGCCCTTGGGGGAAAATGTGGCGTCGGACTGCCGCTATGACGGCGAGAAGGTGAAAAAATGCATCCGGGAGGCGGGCCTTGGAGAGCGTCTGGAGCAAATGCCGGAGGGGATCGACACCTATCTGTACAAAGACTATGAGGACGGCGTTGAGATCTCCGGAGGGGAGGCCCAGAAGGTCGCCATCGCCAGAGCCGTCTGCAAGGACGCTCCCTTCGTCCTGCTGGACGAGCCTACGGCGGCGCTGGATCCCATATCCGAATATGAGATCTATAAGGAATTTGATCATATCGTAGGCGATAAGACAGCCATCTACATCTCCCATAGGCTCTCCTCCTGCCGCTTCTGCGAAAGGATCGCCGTGTTCCATGAGGGACAAGTGGTACAGATGGGGAGCCACAAGGAGCTTCTGCAGGAAAAGGGAGGAAAATATCTGGAGCTGTGGAATGCTCAGGCACAGTATTATCAGTAATTTTCTGGACTGCTTTGAGGGCGAGAGGCGTTCGGCGGACGCGGTAATTCTGAAGAAAATGTTAAAACTGTTAAAATTGTGAAAACTTGGAAATTATTTTTCATTTACATCTTGAATTATGCGGTGAAATTGGGTAAAATGAAGTTGCTGACAAAATTTTGACAATCCCAAAATTCCGGAGTAAGCAGCGGGGGGAGACAAGCCCTCAAGCGTGGGGGAGGATTTCCTTGCCGGGGCTTCAAAGGAAAATTGTGGCTGTCAAAACATATAAAAATATTTTAGGAGGAATCTAAAATGGCAGTAAGAGTTGCAATTAATGGTTTTGGCCGTATCGGCCGTCTGGCCTTCAGGCAGATGTTCGACGCCGAGGGGTATGAGGTAGTGGCAATCAACGATCTGACCAGCCCCAAGATGCTGGCGCATCTGCTGAAGTATGACTCTTCTCAGGGCAAGTATAAGTATGCCGATACCGTTTGCGCAGGCGAGGACAACATCACCGTGAACGGCAAGACCATCACCATCTACAAGGAGGCAGACGCAAAGAACCTTCCTTGGGGAGAGCTGAAGGTTGACGTAGTTCTGGAGTGTACCGGTTTCTACACCTCCAAGGACAAGGCATCCGCACATATTACCGCCGGTGCCCGCAAGGTTGTTATTTCCGCACCTGCAGGAAATGATCTTCCTACCATCGTTTATAACGTGAACCATGACACCCTGAAGGCTGAGGACACTGTGATTTCCGCAGCTTCCTGCACCACCAACTGCCTTGCTCCCATGGCTAAGGCCCTGAACGATTTCGCAGCTGTTCAGAGCGGAATCATGACCACCGTGCATGCTTATACCGGTGATCAGATGATTCTTGACGGACCTCAGAGGAAGGGCGATCTTAGGAGGAGCCGTGCAGGCGCCTGCAACATCGTTCCCAACTCCACCGGAGCTGCAAAGGCAATCGGCCTTGTTATTCCCGAGCTCAACGGCAAGCTCATCGGTTCCGCACAGCGCGTTCCTACTCCCACCGGATCCACCACCATTCTGGTAGCAGTGGTGAAGGGCGAGGTTACCAAGGAAGGCATCAATGCAGCCATGAAGGCGGCTGCTACCGAGTCCTTCGCATACAATGAGGACGAGATCGTATCTTCCGATGTGGTTGGCAGCACCTATGGTTCCATCTTCGACGCTACCCAGACCATGGTTTCCAAGATGGAAGACGGAAACTCTCTGGTACAGGTTGTTTCCTGGTACGACAATGAGAACAGCTACACCTCTCAGATGGTTCGCACCATCAAGTATTTCAGCGAGCTGGGCTAAGAGGGAGAATAAGCCGGATAGGTCCTTGGGGCCCGTCGGCTGAAGCTGGCCGCCGTGAACTGCGGCGGCCGCATGCTGAGAGAACTGCAACGGCCTATGAGGGTCCGGTCTTATGGACCGGACCTTTTTTCATATGATTTTTCATAGGAATTTTCGTATGATATTTTTTATAGGATGCTCTGAAATAATCCTGAACAAGTATAAAATGGAGGTTTTTGAAGATGGCTTTGAACAAGAAATCCGTTGATGACATCAATGCAAAGGGCAAAAGAGTTCTGGTGAGATGCGATTTCAACGTTCCGCTGAAGAACGGCGAGATCACGGACGAGACCCGTATCGTGGCTGCCCTGCCCACAATCCAGAAGCTGATTAACGACGGCGGGAAGGTGATTCTCTGCTCTCATCTGGGCAAGGTGAAGGAAGGTCCCAACGAGAAGGAGTCTCTGGCTCCCGTAGCCAAGAGGCTGTCCGAGAAGCTGAACAAGGAAGTGGTATTTGTAAGCGACTACAATGTTACAGGTGAGGCTGCCACCAAGGCTGTGGAGGCTATGAAGGAAGGGGACGTGGTTCTGCTTCAGAACACCCGTTTCCGCGGCAAGGAGGAGACCAAGAACGGCGAGGAGTTCAGCAAGGAGCTGGCTGATCTGGCTGATCTGTATGTGTGCGACGCATTCGGTTCCTCCCACAGAGCCCATGCATCCGTTGAAGGCGTTACCAAGTGCATCACCGCAAAGGGCGGCGAGAACGTGGTGGGCTACCTGATGCAGAAGGAAATCAACTTCCTGGGCAATGCGGTGGAGAATCCCGTAAGACCTTTTGTGGCCATTCTGGGCGGCGCAAAGGTTGCGGACAAGCTGAACGTGATCTCCAATCTGCTTGAGAAATGCGATACCCTGATCATCGGCGGCGGCATGGCCTACACCTTCCTGAAGGCGCAGGGCTATGAGATCGGCAGATCTCTGGTTGACAATGAAAAGATCGACTATTGTAAGGAGATGATCGAGAAGGCGCAGAAGCTGGGAAAGAAGCTGCTGCTTCCCGTTGACTCCGTTACCGTTGCGGCATTCCCCAATCCCATCGATGCTCCCATCGAGGTGGAGGTGTATGGCGTGGAGGCCATGCCTGCGGACAGAGAGGGCTGCGACATCGGACCCAAGACCGCTGCTATGTATGCAGAGGCGGTAAAGAGCGCTAAGACCGTGGTATGGAACGGGCCCATGGGCGTGTTCGAGAATCCTACTCTTGCGGCGGGAACCATCGCGGTTGCAAAGGCTCTGGCGGAGACCGACGCCACCACCATCATCGGCGGCGGAGATTCTGCGGCAGCCGTGAACCAGCTGGGCTTCGGTGACAAGATGAGCCATATCTCCACCGGCGGCGGAGCTTCCCTTGAGTTCCTTGAGGGCAAGGTGCTTCCCGGCGTGGCGGCAGCAGATGATAAATAGGCACGGCGGAGGAGCTGAAGGGCGCTTTCACGGAAAAGGCAGAGCGGAATATGACCCGCTGGAAATAAAAAACAGAATTTAAACAAGAATCGAGGATAGAATCATGGCAAGAAAGAAGATCATTGCCGGCAACTGGAAGATGAACATGACTCCCAGTGAGGCGGTAGAGCTGATTAATACATTGAAGCCCCTTGTAGTGAACGATGAGGTGGACGTAGTGTTCTGTGTGCCCGCCATTGACATCATCCCTGCCATGGAGGCGGCCAAGGGCACCAACATCCACATCGGTGCCGAGAACATGTACTTCGAGGAGAAGGGAGCTTATACCGGCGAGATTTCTCCTGCAATGCTGGTGGATGCAGGCGTTAAGTATGTCATCATCGGACATTCCGAGAGGAGAGAGTACTTTGCTGAGACTGATGAGACCGTGAACAAGAAGGTGCTGAAGGCCTTCGAGCACGGCATCACCCCCATTGTATGCTGCGGCGAGACCCTGACCCAGAGGGAGCAGGGCGTGACCATCGATTTTGTCCGTCAGCAGATCAAGATCGCCTTCCTGAACGTGACCGCCGAGCAGGCTGCCGCTGCAGTCATCGCCTACGAGCCTATCTGGGCCATCGGAACCGGCAAGGTGGCTACCACGGAGCAGGCGGAAGAGGTGTGCAAGGCTATCCGTGAGTGTGTTGGGGAGATCTATGACGATGCAACGGCGGCGGCCGTCCGTATCCAGTACGGCGGGTCCGTGTCGGCTTCCAATGCGGCGGAGCTGTTCGCGCAGGCGGACATCGACGGCGGACTGGTGGGCGGTGCGTCCCTGAAGCCTGATTTCGGCAAGATCGTCAATTATGGCAAATAGGATTTTCTGAAAAACCGGTAGGTTAAAAACGCTTGATAGTTAGAAAATGCATGTAAACAGGGGTATCAAAGGAAACAAAATCCTTTGATGCCTCTTTTTGTTGCCATTTAACTTGCATTTACAGAATAATGCGGTATAATGAATAGGCTATGCCCAAATACGGCAGGGGCTGCCGGAAAAGATGAGAGGTGAAGATTTATGTTGACGAAAGCGAAAGAGAAATTCATCGGAGACAAGGCTTTTTATAGAATGGTGCTGGCGGTGGCGGTTCCCATTATGATTCAAAACGGCATCACCAATTTCGTGGGGCTTCTTGACAATATCATGGTGGGGCAGGTGGGCACGGAACAGATGTCCGGGGTGGCCATTGTGAATCAGCTCATGATGGTATACTATCTCTGTGTGTTCGGCGGGCTTGCAGGGGCAGGGATCTTCACGGCTCAATACTTCGGACAGAAGGATCAGGAGGGGATACGGCAGACCTTCCGCTATAAATTCTGGATGGCCCTGATTCTTACGGCTGGGGCACTGCTGCTCTTTTTGACTGTGGGCGGCAGCCTGATTCAGATGTATTTGAGCGGCAGCAGCGACGGAGGCGATCTTAAGGCTGCTCTGGGGTATGGGAAAAGCTATCTGAAGGTGATGCTGTTTGGCCTGCCTGCCTTTATGATGGTGCAGATTTATGTCAGCACTCTGCGGGAATGCGGGGAGACCGTGGTGCCCATGAAGGCGGGAATCGCCGCCGTGTTTGTGAATCTGTGCCTGAATTATATTCTGATCTACGGGAAGTTTGGCCTGCCCGCCTTGGGCGTGGTGGGTGCGGCGACGGCTACGGTGGTGTCTAGGTATGTGGAGGCTGCCATCGTTATTCTCTGGACCCATGCCCACAAGGAGAGGAACCCGTACATAGAGGGCGTCTACCGCACTTTGAAGGTGCCGGGGCACTTGGCGGTGAAATATTTTGTGAAGGGCGCCCCCCTGCTGATCAATGAGACCATGTGGTCGGCGGGGATGGCCATGCTTATCCAGTGCTATTCGGTAAGGGGGCTGAATGTCATCGCAGGCCTGAACATCGCCAATACCATCAACAATGTGTTCAACGTAGTCTTTATCGCCATGGGGGACGCGGTGGCGATCATAATCGGGCAGCTCTTGGGGGCGGGAAAAATGAAGGAGGCCAGAGACACGGACAACAAGATCATTGCGTTTTCCGTGTTCACCTGCATCGGGGTGGCTGTGCTGATGGTGTTCATCGCGCCTCTGTTTCCCAGAATCTACAATACCACCGAGGATGTGAAGGCTCTGGCGGTGCAGTTTATCGTGGCGCAGGCAATCTTCATGCCTCAGGCGGCGTTCATGCACGCGGCATACTTCACCCTTCGGTCAGGGGGTAAGACCATCGTGACCTTTTTGTTTGACAGCGTGTTCGTCTGGTGCGTCAGCGTTCCCGTGGCCTACGCTCTGAGCCGTTTTACGGGGGTTCCCGTCATCGTTATTTTTGCTATGGTTCAGATGGCGGACTGGATCAAATGCGCCATCGGCTTCGTGCTGGTGAAAAAGGGAGTTTGGCTGCAGAACATTGTGGGAGAATAGCAATGTAAGGGCATTGACGGCCAATGTCTGTGAAGAAATACATATGGTTGAAGCATCAGAGCCCTCTCCGCATGGCAGCTGCCGTGGGGAGGGCTTTTTAACATACAAATTCTGAAGTCTGTAGGTTTTTTAGCTGTTCTATCAGAAGCCGGAAAGGTTTCGTAATGTATTTGTCCTTGTGGAACAATGCCAGCATTTGATTTTCCATGTGCATTTTATAAGCCAAGAGAACGCTAGGAAGTGGCGCAAGGATTTAGCCGACACAATCAATGCCACCAATGAGCAGTTAGGGATTGCGGTACATTGGGAACACCGCTCTTTTAAGGAGCAGGGGATTGACAGAGAGCCGACAATCCATATCGGGGCGGTTGCCAACGCTTTAGAGCGCAAAGGCAGATTAGACTTGCCGATTGTCAGCGGAAAGCACCTAAGAAGAATATCCGACAGAACCGCCTTGCAGTCAGCCGATAATGCGGAGAAATTCATTACTACAAGGAAGATAGACAGCTTTGAGAGCCTTGCGAAATACACAGCGGATAAGGAGCAGAGATACCAACAGTTGGAAACGGTACATCTTTCAAAAGGGCAGAAACTAAGCCGACTAAAGGAACTGTCAAAAATGTATGCTCTCTATGCGCCGATCCAAGCCGAATATAAGGAGAGCCAGTCACTCAAAGGGTTTGCGAAAATGAGATACGATAAGGAGCATAAGGACAGCTTATCGAAGTACCCCGAATTAAAGGAGCGTATGCAGAGCCTTTTGCAGAATGGCGAGAAGATAACGCCGAAACAGTGGAAAGCGGAAATTCAGTCACTACAAGTGGATTGTAACAGTATCGGCAAGGAGCAGACCAAGACCGCTACCGAGTTAGCATATGCCGAGGTAATCAGTTATAACAAAAAGAATCTTGAGAGGGAACTTCAGAACGAAAGCCGACAGCATAATAGGCAACAGAGCAGGACTAAACGGAGGGAGGAAGAAATTTAATGTGAATTTTATTGTAAAGACAGGCGTTTTTTTGTATAATAGAAATACGGTAGGGGAAAGTTGTATTGTATCTTCTGCTGGATTGCAATAGTGAGGTGATAAAATGGCATAAAGCACGCCAAAGCGTAAAATAAAAGACAGCGTGTTCACAAATTTATTTCAAGATAAAAAGTATCTGCTCCGACTGTATAAGGCACTTCACCCAGAGGACGGTAATGTAACAGAAGAAGATATAAAAGATGTGACGATCAAGCACATACTGGTAGACGCAGACTATAATGACCTTGGATTTTCGGTTGGCGGCAGACTTGTCATTTTGATTGAAAGTCAGTCAACATGGACATTGAATATTATAATACGTGCGCTGATGTATCTGATACAAACATATCACGATTTTTTCAAGCGTACCAAGCAAAATTTGTATGGTTCTAAAAAAGTGAATATGCCAAAACCTGAACTGTATATTATCTTTACGGGTGAAAAACCGGAGAACCCACCCGATACTATATCACTTTCAAAAGACTTTTTTGATGGCGAAAAGATAGCGGTAGATGCAGAGGTCAAAGTGCTATATCAAGAGGACGAGAACAGCATTATCGGACAGTATATTATTTTCTGTAAGGTATATAATGAGCAGAGAAAGAAATATGGGCAGACAAAGAAAGCGGTAACAGAAACAATCCGTATCTGTAAAGACAGAAACGTGTTGAAAGAATATCTTGAAAGTAAGGAACAGGAGGTTGTAGACATTATGATGACATTGTTTGACGATGAGCAGGTTTTAGAAGCATATGCGGAAGATATTAGAAATAGTGAGGCAAGAGAAACAGCGGAAAGAATGATAAAAATGGGAAAACTTTCACTTAATGAAATTGCGTTATGTGTTCCCTCATTATCATTAGACGAATTAAGGGAACTTGAAACCGAGGTTATGCAGTTAGCATAAAAAACAACTTAACATCAAAATAACAGCGTAAAGGCGCATGGAACAGTAAATTGTAAACCATGCGTCTTTTTTGCGCCTAAAAGGAGGACTATGAGCGACAACATTCAGACCAACACCACAGGGCGATTAACGCCTTGTTTGCAAAAGAAGATTGATAAGACGACTTACTTAGTCGAGGTACATTTCTCTGATACAAGTACCCAAAGCGTAGAGGACAAGTTGAAGCGTGTCATTCTCCACGATTTAGAGCATGGAAAACAGGGAAAACCAAGAAAAAGTGATGAAAAATGATGAATACGTCCTTGACAAGTAGCAACAGGATATGCGAAAAAATATTTACGGATATCATTACGATTTCACTGACTTTATATAAATTTTTTCAGACCCATCAGAAATCCGCTTATGTGCTGGAAGTGCTGAACGGATTAAAATCCGCTTCCTTAGGACTGATCATTTCCGCTGCTGTCACGATTATATTGTTGGCATTGTACGGAAATGATCATTCTGAAATGAACTTTTTATCCATTAATTGGACTGCGGTATTTATATTCTCAGCTATGCTGTTCATATTGCGTAAATGGAAACTTAACCCCATTATAATTATTTTTATAAGTGGTATTGCAGGATTTGTATTTTACCGGTGACGGTTTATAAGGTGACCGTTTTTTTATCCTTTTTTAATTGTTTTTTTATTGCATTGCCATGGGGGTATCTCTATAATGGAAGAACATTCGTTTTGGAAAATATTGGATATGGGAAGGAGACGGCCATGCTGAAGATTTTCAGATATCTGAAGGAATCAAAGTGGTCCGTGCTGGCCATCATTGTTCTGCTGGTGGTTCAGGCGTACTGCGATCTGGCGCTGCCGCAGTATACGGCGGATATCGTGGATATTGGTATCGGTCAGAAGGGAATTCGGGACGGCGTGCCGGAAAAGATGGGGGAATCCGTCTATGAGGGGCTGGCTGTGTTTATGACCGATGAGGAGAGAGCGCTGCTGGATTCCGCTTATGAACGGGATGAAGAGGGGAATTATGTCTTTTGCGGCAGCGGAGAGGATAGGGAGGCCCTGAACAAGTGTCTGGGGATTCCCATGCTGATTTATTCGGCGCTGAATTCGGAAAACAATCCGGCAAAAGACCTTTCCATAGGGAGCGCTTTGCCGGGAGAGGGCTCCGGGGAAGAGGCCGCCTATATTCTGGAGCTGCGGGAGCAGATACGGCAGGGTCTGGGGGAGTCTGGGGATACCCTCATCGCCCAGAGGGCGGTGCAGTTCGTTTGGCAGGAATACGAAAGGCTGGGCATGGACCTCGGCAGGCTCCAGAGGGATTATCTGCTGGGGACAGGAGGCAGGATGCTTGCCTATTCGGTGGTGATGATGGCCGCAGCCATTTTGGTGGGGCTGCTGGCGTCTAAAATCGGGGCAAGGCTGGGGCTGAATCTCAGGGAGAGGGTGTTTACAAAGGTGGTTTCCTTTTCCCATGGGGAGATGGAGAAATTTTCCACGGCCTCTCTGATCACCAGAAGCACCAACGACATCCAGCAGGTGCAGATGGTGGTGGTTATAATGCTGCGGATGGTGGTCTATGCGCCTATCATCGGTGTGGGCGGCGTTGTGAAGGTGCTTCGGACCAGAACCGGCATGGGGTGGATCATAGGTGTGGCTGTGATTCTGATCATGGGGCTGGTATGTGTGCTGATGGCGGTGGCAATGCCTAAGTTCAAAAAGATGCAGACTCTGGTGGACCGGCTGAATCTGGTGTCCAGAGAGATCCTGACGGGAGTTCCTGTGATCCGGGCCTTCAGCCGGGAGAAATTTGAGGAGGAGCGCTTCGATAAGGCAAACAGAGACCTGATGGGGACCCAGCTGTTTACGAATAGGGTCATGAATGTGATGATGCCTATGATGATGCTGATCATGAACGGCATCAGTATTATGATCGTGTGGTTCGGGGCCAAGGGGATTGATATGGGCAATCTGATGGTGGGAGATATGCTGGCCTTTATCACCTATACCATGCAGATTGTCATGTCCTTCCTGATGCTCACCATGATTTCCGTGATGCTGCCAAGGGCCGGGGTGGCCGCAGGTCGGATCGAGGAGGTCATTGGCACCCGGCCCGGTGTTGTGGACAGCCCAAAGGTGCAGGATTCCCTGCTGGCGGACGCCAAGGGCACGGTGGCTTTTGAGAACGTGTCCTTCCGCTATCCGGGGGCGGAGGAGGATGCCCTGAGGGATCTGACCTTTACTGCCAGACCCGGAGAGACTACTGCCATTATCGGCAGCACCGGCTGCGGCAAGTCTACCTTGCTGAACCTGATTCCCCGTTTCTATGATGTCACAAGCGGACGCATTACTCTGGACGGGGTGGACATCAGAGAGGTGTCCCAGCACAAGCTGAGGAGCCTTTTGGGATATGTGCCTCAGAAGGCGGTGCTGTTTTCCGGAGACATTGCCTCCAACCTGAAGTTCGGGGGCGAGGACATCAGCGACACTGCAATGGAGGAGGCTGCGAGAACCGCTCAGGCATCGGAATTCATAGAGGGAAAGCCGGACAGGTATCACAGTGAGATCTCTCAGGGAGGCACCAATGTGTCAGGCGGCCAGAAGCAGAGACTGTCCATCGCCAGAGCCATTGCCAAGTCTCCGAAGGTGTTTTTGTTTGACGATAGCTTTTCGGCATTGGATTATAAGACGGATGTGGAGCTGCGCAGGGCTCTTAAAGAGAAAACGGGGGACGCAGCAGTGATCATCGTGGCCCAGCGTATCAGTACGATTCTTCATGCAGATCAGATCATTGTGCTGGACGAGGGGAGAATCGCAGGCATGGGCACTCATGGGGAGCTTCTGCGTGACTGCGAGGCATATAGGGAGATTGCGAGATCACAGCTGTCCGAAGCGGAGCTGGAGGGAGGTGCGGCGAAATGAGCAAAGAGAGTAAAACGGCGGGAAGGATGCCCGGCCATGGTCCCCACGGTCCCGGCGGAAGGATGATGGCAGGGGAAAAAGCCAAGGATTTCAAAGGGACGGCACGGAAGCTTATGGCCTATATGGGCAGGTACAAGATCGCCATGATCGCCGTGATGATCTTTGCGGCAGGCAGTACGGTATTCAACATCCTTGGGCCCAAGGTGCTGGCCAAGGCCACTACGGAGCTGTTTAACGGCATGATGGATAAGTTTAGCGGCACGGGGGGCATTGATTTCGGCCGCATCGGAGAGATATTGGTTTTCCTTTTGGGCCTATATGCCCTCAGCGCGCTGCTGTCCTTCGTGCAGGGGATGGTGATGACGGAGGTTTCCCAGAAACTTTGCTTTCGGTTCCGCAGGGAGATTTCGGAAAAGATCAATCGGATGCCCATGGCTTATTTTGAGTCCAGAACGGTGGGAGAGGTGCTGTCTAGGATCACCAATGACGTGGATACGCTGGGACAGAGTCTGAGCCAGAGCGTCACTACGCTGATCACCTCTCTGGCCACCATTGTGGGAATCCTGATCATGATGCTCTCGATCAGTCCCGTGATGACTCTGATTGCGCTGGTGATCCTGCCGGTGTCAGGGGGCCTGATCGGGGTAGTGATCAAGCATTCCCAGAAATATTTTATCGCCCAGCAGAACTATCTTGGCAAGATCAACGGCCAGATCGAGGAGGTGTACAGCGGACAGAATATCATCAAGGCCTTCAATAGGGAGGAGGCCACTCTGAGGGAGTTCGGGGAGACCAACAAGATTCTCCATGAGAGCGCGTGGAAATCCCAGTTCATCTCCGGCATGATGCAGCCCATTATGACCTTTGTGGGGAATCTGGGGTATGTGGCGGTGGCCGTCAGCGGAAGCATGCTGGCTGTAAAGGGCGTCATAGAGGTAGGGGAGATTCAGGCATTCATCCAGTATGTGAAGAACTTCACCCAGCCCATCACTCAGGTGGCCCAGGTATCCAATATGTTCCAGTCCACGGCTGCTGCGGCAGAGAGGGTGTTCGAGTTTCTGGACGAAGAGGAGGAGGACGTCACCGTGTCCGGGGCAGTGGAAACAGAAAAGATCCGCGGGGAAGTCTCTTTCGACCATGTACGTTTCGGCTATCAGCCGGACAAGATCATCATAAATGATTTCAGCTGTCAGGTGGAGCCGGGACAGATGGTGGCCATCGTGGGACCCACGGGGGCGGGCAAGACTACCATGGTGAAGCTGCTCATGCGGTTCTATGACGTGAACGGCGGTGCCGTCCGGGTGGATGGGCACGATGTCCGGGAATTCAATCGCAGCCGGCTGCGGGAGGGTTTCGGCATGGTGCTGCAGGACACATGGCTCTTCAACGGAACCATAATGGAGAATATCAGATACGGAAGGCTGGACGCCACGGACGAGGAAGTGGTGGCCGCGGCCAAGGCCGCCCATGTCCATCGATTCATCCAGACCCTTCCCGGCGGATATCAGATGGAGCTGAACGAGGACGCGGGAAATGTGTCTCAGGGCCAAAAACAGCTGATTACCATTGCCAGAGCCATTCTGGCGGACAATCCGATTTTGATTCTGGACGAGGCCACCAGCTCCGTGGATACCAGAACGGAGATCAGAATACAGAAGGCGATGAACAACCTGATGAAGGGACGCACCAGCTTTGTCATCGCCCATAGACTTTCCACCATCAGGGACGCCGACGTGATTCTGGTTATGAAGGACGGCGACATCGTGGAGCAGGGCAGCCATGACCAGCTGCTGTCCAAGGGTGGATTTTATGCGGAACTGTACAATTCCCAGTTTGAGGGAGCCGCCGGAGCCGTGCAGACGGCATAGGGACGGCGGATCAGTCTGAGGCCAAGGTGAACTGGTTCACCAGACGCTTCAGGCCTGCAGCCTCGGTGGAGAGCTGTTCGCTGGCGGAGGCGCCTTCCTGAGCCGTGGAGCTGTTGCTCTGAACCACCACGGAAATCTGGTTGATGCCTTCCGAGACCTGCCATACGGCTTCGGACTGATCGTTGGACACCGTTGCAATGTTGTCGATGGAACCTACCACGGACTGTATGCTGTCTACTACGCCCATAAGGATGTCCGCAGTCTCTCTGGCGATTCCCATTCCTTCCCGCACTGCCTCGGAAGAGCGCTCGATGAGGGTGGAGGTGTTTTGGGCCGCCGCTGCGGACTTGCCGGACAAGGTGCGCACTTCCTCGGCTACCACGCTGAAGCCCTTGCCCGCGCTGCCGGCTCTGGCGGCCTCCACGGCGGCGTTCAGGGATAGGATGTTGGTCTGGAACGCAATGTCTTCTATGGTCTTTAGAATCTTTTCTATTTCATTGGAACAAGTCTGAATCTTATCCATGGCATCCATGAGCTTCTGCATCTGTATATTGCACTGGGAGACTTCTTTGCCGGCCAAATGGGTCTGGCTGCGAACTTCCAGCGCGCCCGCCGCCGTATTTTTTGCCTGCTGGGAAATCTCGTTGATCTGGGCTGCCAGCTGCTGCACGGACCCGGCCTGCTCCACCGTTCCCTGACTGAGGGTTTGGGCGCTGGAGGAAAGCTGGTCGCTGGCGGAGGACACCTGATCCGCAGAAGAGTTGACCTGCCACATAATCTGGTTCAGCTGAACCTTCATGTGACGCATGGAGAGCAGTATGCTTTTGAAGCTTCCCGTATAAACCTCCTCATGCTGGGTGTGGATGTCCAGATTCTGGTTTGCCAGCTGGGTCAGCAGGTAGCTGATATCGTTGATGATGGCGCTTAGGCCGTTTACCAGCTCACCCGTGGATCTGACTAACATGGCGGTCTCGTCCCTGCCCTTGACCTTGGGCATGGGAGTCTCCAGATCGCCTTCCACCAGCAGCTTCATGCGTTTTGCACAAGCCTTCATGGGTTTGCTGATGCTGTTTGCCAGCAGCAGGGCCACTATGATGGAAACCAGTATGGAAATGATCATTACGGTGGTGTTGATGGAGATGCCTCTGAGGGTATCAGCCAGATAATTCATCCGGGGAGCAGTGACTGCAATGCTCCAGCCGTCGGTATCTTTCACGGGAGCATATGCGATAAACATCTCTTCTCCGGCGTTTTCATAACTGCCGAAACCGATTTCGCCGCGGCGCATGGATTCATGGATGGCGGCAAGATCGCTCAAGGAGGAATCGCTCTTTGCCTCGGCCTCGATGTTCTGAACCGTGATGGTGTCGAGAGTGACGTCGGCAATGGTGTCCCCGGACCTATTGATCATGTAGGCCCTGCTGTTGTCACCGATTTGGATGGAGGACACGATATCGTTCAGAAAGGTCTCGTGGGGAACGAAATACACCACGCCTGCGATCTCGGAGCCGTAGACACCCTCCGCATAGAGGGGAGCGGCTACCATGATGGACAGTTCTCCGGTGATCTTGCTTACAAGCGGCTCCGACACATAGACATTGCCCTGCATGGCCTGCTGCACATACTCCCGGTCCGAATAGTCCTTCCCGTCAAAGATGCTGATGCCGTCAATGCCTATGATATTTCCTCTCTGGAAATTGTGCATGGAGCAGCGCTCCTGAATGATGCTCTGCTTCTCGTCTGCGGCTACTTCCGGGTCGGACAGCTGAGGGATGCAGCCCGTGTCCATAGCCACGTTTTTGTAGGCAGAAAGCTCCTGCTCTACCCTCTCTGCCGCCAGTCCGGCCGTTTCGCTCATCATGTAGTCAACAGTGGACAGTATGCTGTTGTAGCTTGGGATGATGCCGGAGATTCCCGCCCCCAGCAATGAGACCAGAAGAGTCAGAATGAAACATAAGGTGATTTTGGTGCGAATGCTTTTCATTTTGTCTTACCCCCGTATGTATGGTATTGCATGGTTTGTATGTTAAACCATTTGTTTGTGAATATTATACAAAGAGAGGGAATGTTTGTCAACCGGGAGAGGCCCGCTGTTCCCCGTGGCTGTTCCCCCTATTTCCCTTGTTCTTGGGCGAGCATGATCCGAATTGTGCATCCGGATTAGGCAGCGTTGCTTAAGCTTTCCGGAATGCGCCGGAGGGTTTAGGAGGCATAGAAACCTTTCGGTGGAATTCGCTGCCGCAGCAGGTATTGCAGGTGACTTTCGGAAAGAAATAGCCGGAAGGGAGATTTTATTATATGAAGAATAAAGATGCAGTTGCGAAGGGGCTTTTTTCGGTGTATAATCGGGAAGTAGAGAAGGGAGAGGCACAGCAGGTCTCTCCTCACAAAAAAATCATCTTCCGGCGGCGAACCGGCCGGCATAGATGGAAGGGCATAAGGAGAGAGAGCATGAGCAAGAGACCAGTGGTTTTGATGATTCTGGATGGATACGGCCTCAATGAAAAGACCGAGGGGAACGCGGTGGCTATGGCGAAGACGCCGGTGATGGACAGGCTGATGAAGGAGTGTCCTTTTGTGAGGGGCAACGCCAGCGGAATGGCGGTGGGACTTCCCGAAGGGCAGATGGGAAATTCCGAGGTAGGGCATCTGAACATGGGGGCAGGGCGGATCGTGTATCAGGAGCTGACCAGAATCACCAAGGAGATTCAGGACGGTACTTTCTTTGAGAATCCCGCTCTTTTGAAGGCAGTGGAAAACTGCAAGAAGAATGACACCGCCCTTCATCTGATGGGCTTACTGAGCGACGGAGGCGTCCACAGCCACAATACCCACCTGTATGGCCTGCTGGAGCTGGCAAAGAGAAACGGCCTGAAGAAGGTTTATGTACACTGCTTTTTGGACGGCCGTGACACCCCTCCTGCCAGCGGGAAGGAGTATGCGCAGGCTCTGGCTGCCGAGATGGAGAAGATCGGCGTGGGTAAGATCGCATCCGTCATGGGACGGTATTATGTCATGGACAGAGACAACAATTATGATAGGGTGAAGCTGGCCTACGATGCCATGACGAAGGGGGAGGGACTTACTGCCGCCTGCGGCATCTGCGGCATTCAGGAGTCCTACGACAGGGGGGAGACGGATGAGTTCGTGAAGCCTACCTTGGCAATGGAGGACGGAAAGCCCGTGGCTATTGTTCAGGAGGGGGACTCCGTTATCTTCTTTAATTTCCGTCCTGATAGGGCAAGGGAGATTACCAGAGCATTCTGCGACGACGACTTCAAGGGCTTTGACAGAGGCCCCAGAATGAATATCACTTATGTGTGCTTTTCCGATTATGATCCCACCATTCCCAACAAGGACGTGGCGTTCCACAAGGTGTCCGTCACAAATACCTTCGGGGAGTGGCTGGCGGCTAACGGCATGAAGCAGGCCCGCATCGCGGAGACGGAGAAGTATGCCCATGTGACATTTTTCTTCAACGGAGGCGTGGAAGAGCCCAACGAGGGGGAGGACAGGGTTTTGGTGAACTCGCCCAAGGACGTGGCGACCTATGACCTGAAGCCCCAGATGAGTGCTTACGAGGTATGCGATAAGCTCTGCGAGGCCATCCGTTCCGATAAATATGATGTTATCATTATCAATTTTGCAAATCCGGACATGGTGGGACATACCGGCGTTTTAGACGCGGCAGTCAAGGCCGTGGAGGCAGTGGACGAATGCGTGGGCAAGGCTGTGGAGGCCATCAGAGAGGTGGACGGAGCCATGTTTATCTGTGCGGATCACGGCAATGCGGAAATGCTGGTGGATTATGAGACGGGAGAACCCTTTACCGCTCACACCACGAATCAGGTGCCCTTTATCTTGGTGAACTATGACGAAGACTACGCCCTCAGGGAGAACGGCTGTCTGGCGGACATCATTCCCACTTTGATTCAGATCATGGGCAAAGAGCAGCCGGCGGAGATGACGGGAAAGTCGCTGCTGGTGCAAAAGTGATCCAAAGAAAAGAGAAAAAGTAAGAAAAATTGTCCGGAATACCGTATATGCGGAAGGCAGGATAAGAAGGGAGCCATGGATTGTAGAGATACGGTTTATGGTTCCCTTTTGTGTAAAGGGATGTGGGATAAGGGATGTTTTTCATTATTCGAGAAGAATCACAATTTTGATGGGAGGAACAACATGGCAAAGGTGACATTGGGTGCAACCGGCATCACCACAGAGAAGAATTCTTTCGGGGCGCTGCCCATTCAGCGGATTTCCAGACAAGAAGCGGTGGGGCTTTTGCGGAAGGCCTATGAGGGAGGCGTGACTTTTTATGACACGGCCAGATATTACACGGACAGCGAGGAGAAGCTGGGGGAGGCCTTTGAGGGGATGCGGGAGAAGATTTTCATCGCTACCAAGACCGGAGCCAAGGATGCGGAGGGCTTCTGGAAAGAGCTGAACACATCCCTTCACAATCTGCGGACGGACTATGTGGACATTTATCAGTTCCACAATCCGGCCTTCTGTCCTAAGCCGGGAGACGGTTCCGGGCTCTATGAGGCCATGCTGGAGGCCAAGGAAAAAGGCATGGTGCGCCACATTGGCATCACGAACCACCGCCTTGGCGTGGCCCATGAGGCAGTGGAGAGCGGGCTTTACGAGACCCTGCAGTTTCCCTTCAGCTATCTGGCTACGGAGAAGGACATAGAGCTGGTGGAAAAATGTGCTCAGGCAGGAATAGGCTTTATTGCCATGAAGGCGCTGTCGGGGGGACTGATCACCAATTCCGCGGCTGCCTATGCTTTTTTGGCGCGGTATGACAATGTGCTGCCCATATGGGGCGTGCAGCGGGAGGAAGAGCTGAATGAATTTCTGTCCTATATCGGGAACCCGCCGGAGATGACGGAGGAGCTTTCGGAGATCATTGCCAAGGACAGGAAGGAGCTTCTGGGGGATTTCTGCAGAGGCTGCGGCTACTGTATGCCTTGTCCCGCAGGGATCGAAATCAACAATTGCGCCCGCATGAGCCTGCTGATCCGCCGTTCTCCCTCCGCCGCCCATCTGACTCCCGAGGCGCAGGAGAAGATGAAGAAGATAGAAGGATGCCTTCACTGCGGGAAATGCAGGGCCAAATGTCCCTACGGACTGGACACGCCGGCGCTTCTGGAGAAAAATTATAAAGACTACTGTGAAATTTTGGCAGGAAAGGCTTATTAGGGAGGCTTATTGGGGCAGGAAAGGCTTATTAGAGCAGGGAAGGCTTATTAGAGCAGGGAAGGCTTATTAGAGCAGGGAAGGCTTATTAGAGCAGGAAAGGCTTATTGGGGCAGGAAAGGCTTATTAGAATAGGAAAATTTTATTAGGGTAGGAAAATCTTATTAGGGCAGGTAAATCTTATTTAGGGAAAGAAAGCATATCGGGGAAAGCATAGACAGCTGCGGGGAAATGGGTTAGATGAGAATAGGAAGCCTATCTTTTGGGCATTTTAAGAGGAATCAACAAAGCAAAAGGAGGCCCACTATTATGACCACATACTTGGAAATTAAATCCATTCATGCCCGGGAAATTCTGGATTCCAGAGGCAATCCTACCGTGGAGGCACAGGTGGCGGTTCTGAATCATGGGAACGGAAACCGTTATGAGGGAACAGCCGCCGTGCCCTCCGGCGCCAGCACGGGGCGTTTCGAGGCGGTGGAGCTTAGGGACGGGGAGCCCAGGTATTTTGGGCTGGGGGTACAGCATGCCGTGAGGAATGCAAATGAAAAGATCGCCCCTGCGCTGTTGGGCGCCAATGCCCTGAATCAGTACGAGATCGATAGGAAGCTTATCGAGCTGGACGGTACGGAGAACAAGGAGAATCTGGGTGCCAACGCCATGCTGTCCGTGTCTCTTGCCTGCGCCAAGGCTGCCTCCGCGGCTCTTTCCATGCCCTTGTACCGCTATGTGGGGGGGACGGGAGCACATCTTCTGCCGGTGCCCATGATGAATATTCTGAATGGGGGGAAACATGCCGCAAACACGGTTGATTTTCAGGAATTCATGATTATGCCTATCTGCGGGTCATGTTTTTCCGATGCCCTGCGTATCTGTGCGGAGGTGTACCATAATCTGAAGAAGATTTTGGAGGATAGGGGGCTCTCCACGGGAGTGGGGGACGAGGGCGGATTCGCTCCGGACCTGCCGGACGCGGAAAGTGTTCTGAGCATACTGGTGGAGGCTGTCAAGGCTGCGGGCTATGTGCCGGGGGAGGACGTGTGGATTGCCATGGATGCGGCCTCCAGCGAACTGTACAATGAGAAGACGGACATGTATCATTTCCCCGGGGAAAGCCGTCTGAAAGGAGAGGAGGTCATCCGGAGCACGGAGGAGATGATTTCCTATTTTGAGAGTCTGGTGGAAAAGTTCCCGATCTTGTCCATTGAGGACGCTCTTGCCGAGGACGACTGGGACGGCTGGCAGAAGCTGACGGCAAGGCTTGGAGGAAAGGTGCAGCTGGTGGGAGACGATCTGTTCGTCACCAACAAAAAGCGTCTGGCCGCAGGGATCAAGCTGGGCACGGCAAACTCCATTCTGGTGAAGGTGAATCAGATCGGTACTCTCACGGAAGCCTTTGAGGCAGTGGAGCTGGCCCACAAGAACAATTATACGGGGGTCATGTCCCACCGTTCCGGTGAGACGGAGGACACCACCATAGCAGATCTGGCGGTTGCCTGGAACACGGGGCAGATCAAGACCGGAGCGCCCTGCAGAAGCGATCGGACTGCCAAGTACAATAGGCTCCTCCGGATAGAGGAGGAGTTAGGAGGCGCGGCGGAGTATCCTGGGCTTTTGGCCTTTCATGTGCGGTAAGCCTGCCATTAAAAAATGTCATACTTTTTTCATACCGTTTTTGTGTTGACCCTCGCAGGACATGTGGCATATGCCGCATGTCCTATTTCATGCCTTGCGGTTCATGAATTAAGATCAGAAACATGGACTTTTTTTGGCCGCTTTGCTATAATCCTCTTCGCAAACGGATGTTTGCCCTACAAAAAGAAGAAAAGAGGTAATGATTAATGGCGTCATTGAAGAGAGTCACACACAAAAGCGGCAGGGTGGTCTATCGCATTGTGATCTGTCTGGGATATGACAAGGAGGGGAACAAGCTTGTGAAGAACCTTACCTATTCGGTGGATCAGTCAGCCACTCCAAGGCAGCAGGAAAAGGAGGCGATGAAGTATGCTATGGAATTGGAAGACAAGCTGAAATTTGGTCATGACGTCCGTTCCGAAAAGGTATCCTTTGAGGAATTTTCGGATCAATGGCTGGAGAGCGTCAAGGAAAATCTGGCCTATGGAACTTATATAGGGTACAAGCAGCTGCTGGAGGGCAGGATCCAGCCCTATTTCAAGGGATATCGGGTGGCAGGCATCCGGACCGAGGACATAGAGGCCTTTTATAGGACGCTGGCGGAGGAGTATTCTTTCGGAACCATCCGGCGCTTTGCAAATGTACTCAGCTGCATTTTCAGGACAGCCAGACGCTGGAACATTATCGAGAACAATCCCTGCCAGTATGCCCAGAAGCCGAGGCGAAGGCAGGAAAACGGGGAGCTGCGGTATTTTACGCCTCAGCAGTCCGTCATGTTTTTGAAATCTCTGGATTTGACTTATGAAGTCAAATATAGAAGGCGTCATGCAACGGAAAACAAAGAGGGAGATGTTTTCGGGGAATGTATCAAAAAATGCAATGTTCCCACACAATATAAGCTGTTTTATGCCATTTCCATATTCTGCGGTCTCAGGAAGGGGGAGACTCTGGCGCTGCGCTGGGGAGATGTGGATCTGGAAGGCAGGGAAATCCGGGTTTCAAAATCTGTTGGGCGAACGGTGAACGGCTTTGACTGTAAGGAGCCCAAAAGCGCGTCTGCGCTGCGGAGGGTGCCGATTCCCAACAAGCTTTCCGTCATGCTGAAGGAATATAAGGCAGAATATGGCTTCTTAAAGAGCCGCCTCGGGGACAGATGGAAAGGGGATGACAGCTTATTTATACAGCCGGACGGGCGGAGAATGTGCCACACTGCCACATACCAATATTTTGTCAGGCACCTGAAGCGCTACAACCAGTGGGTGGAAGAAAACCCGGAAAAGGCGCGTCTGAAAGGGCTGGAGCGGCTTCCCATGATTCCCCTTCACGGATTGCGGCATTCCTGCGCTACTTTGCTGAACTATCTGGACGTGAATATCATAGATATCTCAAGGTATCTGGGACATGCAAACTGTTCCACCACCATGAATATCTATGCCCATAGTTTCGAGGCTCAGAAGCAGGCGGCCAGCGACAAGCTGAACGAATTCATACGCATTCATACATGAGAGATACGAGGCGCAAAAAGATATTACTTTTTTCATACCTTTCTTACCGGTTGTGAAATGATAGAGGAGGACAGAGCGCTTTGGAGAAAATAATATGAAATATCTGCATTTTGTCTACAGAGCTGTCATTTTGAAACCTTTTTTTCCGGTCAAAGCAGTATATAGGGACATTTTAACCGTTTAGCCAAGGCGGATTATCGAAAAACTGTGCAAATATACCTATGCATTCTGAAAACTGCCATAGATTGCCTACCCAAAGAGGAGTCGAAAAAAACAAAAAATTCTTGACAGTTGGCAGAGTGTAATTTATACTGAACTATGTTGGTTGCATACAATCTCGTATTGTATACAGGTATACGTACCTGAGGGCGAGCATTATATGCAGCAAATCTATCGAGAGGAGAAAGATTATGAAAAAGAAAGCATTAGCCTTATTGTTGGCTTCGGCTATGGTTTTTTCCATGGCGGCCTGCGGCGATGACTCTTCTGGCGAGAGTGGATCCGGCAGCGTGTCCGGCAGCACCACACCAGACAGCAGTGCACCGGAAAGCAGCGCACCGGAAGGCAACGGCGGATCCGAGGAATCTGCAAAGTCCTATACATATAGGCAGTATACGGCAGTTTCCCCGTCAAACTGGAACCAGCTCACGTATCAGGACAGTAATGACACGCAGATCATGAGTCACTTGGGGAGCGATTTTTTCGCATACAATTTCAAGTTTGATGATGCGGGAGAAATCGTGCCCGGCGAGTTTGTCATGGAATACAGTGCGGCAACCGCGCTGGAGGATATTTCCGACAAAGTCGATGCAAAGTGGAATGTTCCGGAGGGAAAAAAGGGTTATGCATGGAAGATCACCCTGCGCGAGGATCTCAAATGGGATGACGGCACGGAGATCACTGCAGAGGACTTCGTATATACCATGCAGCAGCAGCTGGATCCGCTTTTCCAGAACTACAGAATGGACAGCTATTACAATGGCGCCACTGTTATCGTGAATGCGAGAAACTATGTGAAACAGGGTACGTCTGAGGAAGCCATCGATAACTCTGCCACACAGCTTTATACGGTGGAAGATTTGGTAAAGGGTGAGGACGGCGTGTATACACAGCCCGACGGAGGCATGATCAAGTTTTCTCTGATGGATCCTCTGGCCCAGTGCAGCAACAATAGCATAACGGATATTGCCGATTATTTTGATGCGGACGCGCTGGCATCCCTGCAGGAGCTTGCAGATGAAAACGGCCGTGTACCTGTGACGGACGACTCCATAGCCCTTGTCACGAAGCTCATCGATACAGAGGCCTGGGGCAATGAGCCGCCTGAGAACGTTCCTCTGTACATGGTTTATGACTATACTTATCCTGCAGTCGACTTTGGCGATGTAGGTATTTACGTGGGCGACAGCAAGTATGAGATCGTTCTTGTGCTTGAGAAGCCGCTGAACCTTCTGAAAGAGGACGGCTCCCTCTCCTACCAGGCTGCATACAACATGGCGTCCCTGCCCTTGGTGAAGAAGGATCTTTACGAGAAGAACAAGGTTGCTCCTTCGGAAGGCAGCACCCTTTGGACCACAACCTACAATACCAGCGTCGAGAGCAGTGCAAGCTGGGGTCCCTACAAGCTGGAGAGCTTTCAGGCAGGTAAGCAGTACACCCTTGTGAAGAATGAAAACTGGTTCGGCTACAGCGATCCTCAGTACGAAGGTCAGTATCAGACCACAAGAATCGTATGCGACACCATTGCCGAGTGGAACGCGGCATGGCTGAAGTTTCTGGCAGGCGAGATCGACGGAATCGGTATCGATATATCTATTGCGGACGAGTACAAGGGAAGCGAGAGGGCATATTTCACGCCGGATGACTTTGTTGGATCCATGCAGCTTCAGTCCAATATGGAGCAGCTGAAGGCCCGTGAGTCTGACGGCATCAACAAGTCCATAATGGGATATGCCGATTTCAGAAAAGCCATTTCTCTCGGAATAGACAGAAATGATTTCGCAACCAAGACGACCACTTCTTCCCTTGCCGGATTCGGCCTCTACAACTCCATGCACTATTATGATGTAGAGAACGGCGGAGTGTACAGAAATACCGACGAGGCAAAACAGGTGCTCTGTGATGTATACGCTGTTGATGTAAACAGCTATGGAAGCCTTGACGAGGCCGCAGACTCCATCACGGGCTACAATCTGGAAGAGGCGAGAAAGCTTCTTACTCAGGCCTACAATGATGCTCTGGCAGCAGGCGACATCAAGGAGACGGATAAGGTGCTCTTTACATTCGGCACCAGTGCAATCAACGAGGTAGTACAGAGAAGAGTTGATTTCCTGAGGAATTCTTTCCAGGAGCTGGCAAAGACCACGCCTTTGGAGGGCAGGATTGACGTAGAGCTGAAGGACTTTTCCGCAAGCTGGGCAAATGATTTCCGCAGCGGTGCATATGATATCTGCTTGGGCGGCTGGAACGGCGCCGCATGGGATCCCGGTTACTTCCTTCTTGCATATTTGTCCCCTGCTTACATGTATTCTCAGGCATGGGATACCAGCGCTCAGATGCTGACCTTTACCATGAAGGGCGTAGGCGAAAACGGAGCGGATGTGACAGAGACCATGTCCCTGATGGATTGGTATAACTGCCTCAACGGCATTGGGGGGGCAAAGTATGACTGGAGCGATACGGCTCTTCCCAACGCCCAGAGACTTCAGCTGATTGCTGCTCTTGAGAAAGAGGTTCTTGAAGCTTACTATACCGTTCCTATTTACAACAATTTTACTGCTTCCCTGCTGTCTTATAAGGTCGATTTTGTGACCTACGAGTACAATACGTTCATGAGTTACGGCGGCGTCAGATATATGACCTACAACTATGATGATGACGAGTGGGCAAAGGCAGTGGCCGAGCAGAACGGAGAGCTGAACTACAAGTAATTTTTATAGACACTTTAACCTTGGTCTCCGTATTGTCTTATAGTTTGTGCAAGCGAGGGATGGTATCAACCATCCCTCACTTAAACATATAGTTTTATCATTTCCAAAGAAAGGAGGCCTTTGGTTCAAGGGCTTGTGTGATTTTTATGTATATGTTCAAATATATCTGTAAAAGAATAGGGCTGATGCTTATTACTTTTACGATAATTATTGTCACATGCTTTGTTTTGGTGAAACTTTTGCCGGTTGATATATCCAGTGTGGGAGTTGGTGAGGACGCGGATAAAATTATTGCACGGATGGTGTCCCGCGGATATATGAAAAAGGATACCGTGACCGGCCAGTACATAAATACTCCCATTTTAGAACAGCTGGGACAATATTTAAGAAGAATGATTTTCGAGGGAGACTTCGGTATCGGCTTCAACATGCCTGAGTACCGGGGGCGCGCGGTCTGGAGCGTATTTATTGAAAAGCTGCCGCCGACCATCCTCATCAATGTATATTCATCCCTTTTGGCGGTGCCCATAGGAATAGCTCTTGGCATTTTTGCCGCCCTGAAAAAGAACAAATGGCAGGACCACCTGATCAGTACGGTTGTAATGGTCTTCATTTCGGTTCCTGCTTTCGTATACGCCTCTTTGGTGCTGTATCTTATTTGCTTTAAGCTCAGTATATTCCCTCTGGGCGTGGTATCTCTTCCCGATATTGTAACGTCTTATCCGGAAAAAGGGTATGCGTATGTACCGGGCGAATTCAACTGGTCCCTTTATTTTAACAAGAAAATGTTCCTCTCCATGCTTCCGGCCGTATTCAGCATGTCCTTCGGCTCCATAGCCGGATATGCCCGTTACACCCGGGCGGAGCTCACAGAGGTTTTGACCAGCGAGTTTATGCTTTTGGCAAGGACAAAGGGACTTACAAAGGCTCAGGCAACGGTGCGCCATGCGCTCCGGAATGCCATGGTTCCGATTTTCCCGTCGATTATCGGTGAGTTTGTAAGCGTTCTTTCCGGCTCGCTTATTATAGAGAAGATTTTCCAGATCCCCGGTGTGGGAGGTCTGTATCTGGCGTCGATCAATTCAAGAGATTATGATTTCTTTATGATGCTTGCGGGTTTCTATCTCCTTGTGGGACTGCTGGCGGGTCTTGTGGTGGATCTGTCTTACGGCGTCATCGATCCTAGAATAAGAATGGGGGCAAAGTAATGAGAGCAGAAGAGTATAAGATATCAAGTGAAAAATTTGTCCTTCACTCGGCGGGAGAACAGCTTCATGACGAGAAGCTGGAGACAAAGCCCGTTTCCTATCTCAAAGATGCGCTGATTCGTTTTACGAGGAACAAGGCCTCCATAGCTGCGGCGTTCATCATCGGCATTCTTTTCCTTTTTGCGATGATCGGCCCCCTTGTCACTCCCTATGAGGTAGCCTACGAGGATGCCAATTATGCTTATGTACTTCCGAGGAATGAGTTCTTTTACGAAAAAGGCATTCCTTTCTGGGACGGCGGCCGTGAAATAGGCGTAACGGAAGCTGCCTACAATCTCTACAGAGGCATTCAGGAAGAGACCGGCAGAACCGTAATTATGAACGAGCCCGAGGTTCGGCAGGAGGAATACATGGGCAAGCCTATTTCCTATTATGATTTCCGGCTTGATACCTATAATGCCGTGGGGGTAAAGTTTGTTCTTCTTAAATATGATGAATATGTTGCCCTTCAGCAATATCAGGATGAAAACAATGTTCAGGTGATCTTTCCCATTACCGATCCTGCTTTGAGGCCTGAGGCGGAGCAGGACAAGACCAATGCCAACATCTGGTATAGGACGAAGCTGGGGGCGGGCAGAAAGACGGCGACGGTCTTTGACGAGAACGGAAACTTTATTCCCATCTATCAGGCTGACAACGGTATGGACCAATATACCAGCAAGATGTACTGGGAGGGTGATGAAAAGCTCTATAACTATGCCGAGCTCAAGGACGCCGGCATGTGGAATGTGCGGGTGGATTATAGAGAGTATTACAAGTATCTTCACTACAAAGCCGGAGACGGCATAGAGTATCCCAGCTTCCTGCTGGGGACCAACAATGCCGGAAAGGATCTGTTCATCTGCCTTGCAAGCGGTGCAAGATTTTCATTTATGCTTGCCATCATAGTGGCCTCCGTGAACTTGTTCGTGGGCGCTATCTATGGCGCCATAGAGGGCTATTATGGCGGAAAAATAGACCTGATGATGGAGCGGTTCGTTGATATTATGGCGTCCATTCCGCTGATTATTGTAATAACGCTCCTTAAGTATCACTTCGATATTTCGCATGTTTATATTTTGTTCATCGCCTTCTTTTTGACGGGCTGGACCGGAATGGCTGCCCGGACGAGGATGCAGTTCTACCGCTTTAAAAATCAGGAATATGTGCTGGTGGCAAAAACCCTTGGAGCAAAGGACTCCCGGATCATGTTTAGGCATATTTTCCCCAACGCTATCGGAACGCTGATCACAAGCAGCGTGCTGGTGATTCCCGGTGTTATATTTTCAGAGACGTCCTTAAGCTATCTGGGGATCATAAACCTAAATACCGGAAGCCTTACAAGCGTAGGGACCTTGCTGTCTACGGGACAGGGATTCTTGTTCACGTATCCGCATATGATCTTGTTCCCTTCTATATTCATAAGTCTGCTGATGCTTAGTTTCAACTTGTTCGGAAACGGACTTCGGGATGCATTTAACCCTTCCTTGAGAGGAACGGAATGATAAGGTTCAAGTCGGTTATAAACGTTTGATTGATACGAAAGGAATGCTTGTATTTATGGATAAAAAATTGGAAGTTAAAAATCTACAAATATCATTCCGCACACAAGGGGGAGTCTTAAAGGCTGTCAGAAATATTTCCTATGATTTGCACAAGGGAGAAACTCTTGCCATCGTGGGTGAATCCGGCTCCGGCAAATCAGTGACCAGCAAGGCGATCATGGGAATTCTTGCCGGCAACTCCATTGTGGAAGGCGGCGAGATCTTGTACGACGGACAGGATTTGCTGAAGATATCAGAGGAAGATTATCATAAGATCCGCGGCGACAAAATCGCCATGATTTTTCAGGATCCCATGTCAAGCCTCAATCCCATCATGCGGGTGGGCCAGCAGCTCACGGAAGCAATGATCCTGAAGGCCAAGAGAGGGAAAAAGAATGCCAGAAATTCCTTCAATACGCTTTTGAAGGTTCTCGGTGAAAACATCAAGGCTGCGGATGCCGAAAAGGGCGTCGATAACAAAGCGGCGGTGGATGAAAAGCTTGCAATCTTTGATAAATTCTGTATCTCCGCTATCAAGTATGAGAGTGAATTCAATGAAGCTTACGGACATGCAACCCAGCTGGACGTGGATTCGGAGAATGCCCTCCTTAAATTTGAGAAGCACGCCAAATTCAACGAAAAGGCGGAGCTAAAGCATGTTCTTAAGCTGCTGAAGCTTTCCGCAAACCCTTATGTGATTGTGCAAAATGAGGAATTGAATTCCTGCATCAGTGAGCTTTCTGCCCTAGCCTCAATGAAAAAGGTGGAGGCCGGGGACGCTGCCCGTGTCTTGAAAGAGGTTCATACCCTTGTGGAAAACGCCCTTGCAAAGACACGTCCCAACTTTTTCTCCTTGGGCTACTATATGATGAAGAATCCCGATAAGGATCTGGCAGCCATGTCTGTGGAGGAAATGAATGCCCTTACCAGACGCTATCTGGATGACGACTTTATGCTTGAGTTCATCAGAATGGCAGAGTCGGGAGTTCTGTATTCGGAGAATTGTTCCGCGGCTGCCAAAAAAGAATGTATGCCGAAGCTGAAGGAGGCTCTGGCCTATTTCAAGGCAGGAAATCCGGATGAGCATAAGTCCCATGAATATCAGAAGGCTTTGGGTCCGGTGGTGGAGAAGGCCATCGACCGGCTCAGAGTGAAAAAGAACAGCACGGAATATGTGTTCTCAAGCGCTCTGAACGCCGCTCTGGATGCATATTTCGACGGAATCCGTAAGAATCCGGCGGAAGAAAAGATTTATCTGAAAAACAAGGCAAAATATGACAGTATTGTGGCGAAGGGCCAGAACCCGGACTGGGTGCTGAAGCCTCAGGTGGTGGTGGATCTGCAATTGCAGCTGGACAATATCTGCAGGGTCATTGAAAACCTCATCGCCTATTATGAGGCTTGTTTTGAAGAACAAAAGCAGTTCAACGCCAGCGCTCACGTGATTGAGATCATTGATTATCTGAAGGAACAGGCCTCCAGAGTTGTGGTCAAAATGAACAAATCCATTGCAAAGGCAAAGGCGATCAAGCTTATGGAGGAGGTGGGCATTCCTGAACCTGCCACCCGGTTCCACCAGTATCCTTTTGAGTTTTCCGGCGGCATGAGGCAGAGAATCGTGATTGCTATCGCACTGTCGGCAAATCCGGATATTCTGATCTGCGACGAGCCTACCACGGCTCTGGACGTGACCATTCAGGCCCAGATTCTGGAGCTGATCAATGAGATCAAGGAGAAGAGACATCTTTCCGTTATCTTTATCACGCACAATCTGGGCGTCGTGGCCAACATGGCGGATCGGATTGCGGTTATGTACGCAGGCAAGATCGTGGAGTACGGCAAGTCGGAGGAGATCTTCTACGAGCCGGCGCATCCCTATACCTGGGCGCTCCTTTCCAGTATGCCGGATCTGGAGACTTCAGAGCGTCTAGAGTCTATACCGGGTACGCCGCCCAATATGATCTATCCGCCCAAGGGGGATGCCTTTGCGCCCAGAAATGTTTATGCATTGGATATCGATTTCGAGCTGGAGCCGCCTCTTTTTGAGATTACGCCCACCCACAGCGCAGCCACATGGCTTCTTCACCCCAATGCACCCAAGGTTGAGATGCCGAAGGTGATCAAAGCCCGTATAGAGCGTATGCGGAAAGAGAGAGGATAATATGGAGGAAAGAATGTCCATGGACGAGAAAAATGTATTATTGAAAGTAGAAAATCTCCGTCAGTATTTCAAAATGGGCCCCCGGGAGATGAAGGCTGTGGATGACGTCAGTTTCGAGATATACAAGGGCGAGGTGTTCGGACTTGTGGGAGAATCGGGCTGCGGCAAGACCACCACGGGACGCTCCATTATCCGGCTGTATGATATCACGGGAGGCTCCGTCTACTACAAGGGCCAGAGGATCTGTGCAGGCACCAGAAGTTACAAAGATAATATCAAGCAGGCCCGCAAGGACCATGCCGACGGGAAGATCTCAAAGGAAAAGCTGGACGACATCATAGCAAAGAATCAGGAGGAGATCAAGTCGGCTCAGGCGGATCATAAAAAATGGGCCCGCACCAGAAAGGGCCAGAACCTGATTACCAACGAAATTCAGATGATCTTTCAGGATCCTATCGCCTCTCTGGATCCCCGCATGACGGTCCATGACATTATTGCGGAAGGACTTGTGATCCACGGTGAAAAGGACAAAGAATACATTGAAAAGCAGGTATACAAGATGCTGGAGACGGTGGGGCTTGTGAAGGAGCATGCCACCCGCTATCCCCATGAATTTTCCGGGGGGCAGCGTCAGCGTATCGGCATTGCCAGAGCCGTCATCATGAAGCCGGAGCTGATCATTGCGGACGAGCCCATTTCTGCCCTTGATGTTTCCATTCAGGCGCAGGTGATCAATCTGCTCAACGAGCTGAGCCAGAAAATGGGGCTTACAATTATGTTTATTGCCCATGATCTGGCTGTGGTGAAATATTTCTCAAATAGGATCGCAGTGATGTATTTCGGCAAAATCGTTGAGCTCGCGCCCAGCGACGAGCTTTTTGCGCATCCCTTCCATCCCTACACCAAGTCTCTGCTGTCCGCGATTCCGCTTCCGGATCCCATCACGGAGCGGAACAGAAAGAGGGTCGTATACAACCCTATGCTGGACCATGACTATTCCAAGGAAGAGCCGGTGATGCATGAGGTTTATCCGGGGCATTTTGTGAGGTGCAATAGGGAAGAGCTTGAGAGATATACAAAGGAATATCAGAAAAAGGCTTGAAAAAGCGTACAAGGGGTAAGGCCATGAAGAACATGAAAAAATTCTGGATTTCCTTCATAGTGTGTTCCGTCTGCAGCTTATTGACAGCATGGCTAAGAGGTGTTTTTGTCCAGACTGCGCCCATATACGTTTTTCATATTCTGTCCGACAGTTTTCTGGTGGTAGGAATTCTGGCCACGTGCATCGCATTGCTTATCTTTGTGAGCAACGAAGGAACCTTTGACATGATTGTCTATGGACTGAAGAGTTTCTGGAGTTTTTTCAAGAAGGATATGTCCAGAAAGCATGACACCTTTTATGATTATAGGACAGCCAGACAAGAGAAAAAGGTTCCGTTTCTGTTTTTGCTGATATGCGGCTTGTTCTTTTTGCTCATGTCAGTGCTGATGTATGCAGGGTATCGTGTGTATTTGTGAGGTCATAGACAGATAGCAAAAGAGCCATGGGCACTGTTGGGTGCCAATGGCTTTTTTGTTTGATATCCTTCGCCAAAAAGGTATTTGATTCTTTCATAGAAACTCATACACGGCCAAGGCTGCCAGCGATAAAACAAGATACACCGTGCCGGCCAGAAGTAGCCCTCCGGGTGACTTCCGCTCCGATTCCTTCCGCTCCCGGTACTGATGGATATCCTCCTTCTCCGCTCTCCTCAAGGCCGGAATGGCCAGTTCAACAGCCAAGCGCAGACCATAGCCGGCCACGTCAAAGGCACCCCGGTTACACACGGCCCGGATGGATCCCGCTCCCAGAAGCATCACTGCGGCCACGAACAGACCGTCGCACACCGAGCGGCTCCAGCCATAGTCCCTGCTGACGTTCAGGGCACACACGGCCGCTCCAAGGACTGCCCCCAAGACCAAACAAGTCAGGAACGCTTTCCGGATCCCTCTCATTTCGATGAAATCTCCGTCATGATCTTCTGATATTCCGCCTCATTGCATTGAACGAAGTGGCCGGGACGAACCTCCCGGAAGGATGGCTGATCCACGGTGTAGTCATGCTCTGCCAGCGGATTATACGTAATGCGCCGACGCTGCCGCTCGTAGATAGGGTCAGGCAGCGGGATAGCGGAAAGCAGCGATTTGGTATAAGGGTGCAGAGGATGGGCGAACAGCTCGTCAGAGTCCGCCAGTTCCACCATCTTCCCATAATACATGACTCCGATACGGTCGGAAAAATACTTGACCACAGAAAGGTCATGGGCAATGAAAAGGATGGTCAGACCAAAACGTTCCCGCAGCTCGTTTAAGAGGTTGATGACCTGTGCTTGTACCGAAACGTCCAGAGCGGACACCGGTTCGTCGGCAATAATCAGCTCAGGATTCATAATGATAGAACGCGCCACGCCGATGCGCTGCCTCTGGCCGCCGGAGAACTCATGGGGATAACGGGAGGCATGCTCCCGAACCAGTCCCACCAATTCCAGCATTTCATAGACCTTCTCGTCGATGGCCTTCTTATCCCGCTCCCCTTGGATGACCAGCCCTTCAGAAATAATCTCGCGGACGGTCATTCGCGGATCCAGAGAGGCAATCGGATCCTGAAAGATCATCTGGATCTGAGTGACCAGACGGGTCTTCTTTGCCTTTCTCAGCTCATTTTTATATCGGGCTTCCAGTCGGGATTTCTCTTCACCCGCCGCTGCAGCAATTTTGGGCTCGTATTCATTTTTCAGTTCTTCCATACGTCTGGAGGCATATTCTTTGTCGCAATTCTTCTGCTCATTTCGGGCAGCCTTGATCTGAGCCTTCAGCTGTGCTATGCGGGCAGGATCCTTCGTGGCCTTCAGCTCCTCCCTATAGGACTGGACGCCTGCGGCAATGCGCATGCCCTTGAAGTAAATGTTGCCGGAGGTAATATGATACAGCTTGATGATGGAGCGTCCGGTGGTGGTTTTTCCGCAGCCGGACTCACCTACCAGACCGAAGACCTCTCCCTTGCGAATATCGAAGCTGACATCATCAACGGCCTTTGTCACGAAATTACCGGCCTTAAAATACTGGCAGAGGTGCTCGACCCTCAGCAGGGGTTCCTGATTATTCATTTTCAGCCTCCCTTCTCTGGTTCATTCTGGCGATACGATCCATGACGGCTTTGGGCGGATCCACCTTGGGAGCATCCGGATGCAGCAGCCATGTAGCGGCATAATGGGTGTCGTTTATCCGGAACATGGGCGGCTGCCGTTCAAAGTCAATCTGCATGGCATACTTGTTTCTGAGGGCAAAAGCGTCCCCCTTGGGCGGATAGATCATGTTGGGCGGCGTGCCGGGAATGGCAGTCAGCTTCTCGTCCGTATCCAGATCGGGCATGGAGGAAAGCAAAGCCCAAGTATATGGATGGGCGGCATGATAAAAAATATCCTCGCTGGTGCCATATTCTACAATCTTTCCGGCATACATGACAGCCACTCGGTCTGCCATGTTGGCAACCACGCCCAGATCATGGGTAATGAAAATCACGGATAGGCTGCGTTCAGTCTTCAGCTTGCTGATGAGCTCCAGAATCTGAGACTGGATCGTTACATCTAAAGCCGTGGTGGGCTCGTCGCAGATTAGGATGTCCGGATTTGCGGCCAGAGCGATAGCAATGACGATACGCTGGCGCATACCGCCGGAGAACTCAAAAGGATACTGACGAAAACGCTTATGGGGCTCGGAGATCCCTACCTCCTCCATCAGCCGGATGGCCCGGTGTCTTGCAATCCGGGGAGTTACCTTGTCCACGATGCCTGAGGCGCTCTGCATCAGGTAATCAATGGCTGCAATGGTTTCAGCGTGATAATCCCGGCTGTCGGCGGAATCCAGAATCTTCTGATAGTGCTCCGCAAGCCGGTGGATAATATGTGACAGGTTTGCCTTGATCAGCTCCAGATCGGTGACGGCGGGATCCGCCAGCTCCCAATCGGGCTTCCCGCCCTTGGATACAATGGCGTCATATTTACGCTTCTCCCGCTCATAACCGCGCAGGATTCCCACATTGGCCTTTACTCCGTAAAAATACTTAAGCAGCTCGCTCTTCATGCTGGGAGAAAAAGTGTAGACAAGGCTGTCTCTGCTGACGGCAAGGGGATCAATGGTTTCTTTGACCGTTTTGCCCAGCTTCTTCCAAGTATCCATGCACTGTTTCTTATTCAGCCGCTTTGCGGCAAAAATAGGTTTTGCGGCCTCCAGCTCCTCAACTGCCCTGCCCATGCGGATACGGCACTGATCCGCAGAATAGGTCAATGCGCGTTTAGCGTCGGAGACAAAATCCCTCATAAAATCCTTTTCCAGAAAATCCAACAAAAAATCATTCAGCTTCTCTAGCGGCATTTCCGGCAGCGGCTTGTCGGAGAAGGTCAGATAATAGCCCATACGGAAGAAGTTGGGCTTTGGTTTTTCCGCGCCTTCCGCCATAATATCCCGCAGGCGGTAAAGACTCTTAAGAACCGCCGGATAATCTTTTTTCTTAAAGTTTCCTTCCAGAGAGGAGGCGTTGTGCAGTACCTCCTCCTTATAAATATCCGGATCCACAACATATTTGTTAAGGGACTCCCGGCAGCAGCGGGCGATGTCCTTGACGCGGTCCGCCGCACCTCTGGCCACCGTATTCTTTTCCAGTTCAAAGGCAATGATTGCGATATCGTCCAGCGCCTCCGACGCACCCTCATGGGCGATGTTATAGGCTGCCTCCAGCTCGGTGTGCTTCTTTTCAAACTGTTGGAACTTCCTGCAGCTGACGGCGGCGCGGGTTCGCTCCGTATCATTGGCGGCGCTGGCAGCCATCATGCTGCCCAAGCTCTTGAGATAGCCGTAAAAAGAGTTTCTGCTTTCCCGCTGGCGGTTCTTACCCTTGAGGAGCATGGCCTCCGTGAGCTGGCGTCCGATGCGCACTATGGGGTTTAAGGAGGACATGGGATCCTGAAAGATCATGGCGATCTTGTCGCCGCGGATCTTATGGAAATCTTGCTCCGAGATCTTCAACAGATCCTGGCCGTCATAGATGATTTCGCCGGACTCCACAATGGAGTTGCCGGCCAGAATGCCCAGAATGGCCTTGCTGGTAACGGATTTGCCGGAGCCGGACTCGCCCACGATGGCCAGAGTCTCGCCTCTGGACAAATCGAAATCGATGCCCCGAACCGCCTGCACCTTGCCGTTGCTGGTGCGGAAGGAAATACGCAAGTCTTGTACATGCAGTTTGTTTTCCATCAGTCGTCTGTCCCCCTTGTCGTTGGATTGAACGCGTCGCGAAGACCGTTGCCGAAGAGGTTGAAGCAAATCATCAAAAGACCCAGAAAGATACTGGGATAAAGCATGGCGTGGGGCGCGGTGGTGGCGGCGCCGTTGCCCTGACTGAGCAGAGTGCCGATGGTGGTGCCGGCGTAGGTGGACAGATCCACGATCCCCAGATAGGTCATGGAGGTCTCGGAACTGATGACGCCGGGAATCACCAGAGCGCAGCTGGTGATGATGGTGCCGATGGCGTTGGGGAAGATGTGTTTGAACATCAGCCGCCCGTCGCTGGCCCCCAGAGTGCGCGCCGCCAAGACAAACTCCTGCCCCTTAAAGCGGTAGAACTGCTTTCTCGTCAGGGCTGCCATGCCGATCCATCCCGTTAAGACGAAGGCAAACAGAAAAGACACCACCACGCCCACCTTCTGGGCCAGATGGAGCTGGAACAAGGTGGTCACCACCACGAAGGGTACACCCGAGAGGATGTCGCAGATACGATCCAGCGTCATGTCGATAGCGCCGCCGTAATAGCCCTGAATGGAACCGTACACTGCGCCGATGCTCAGGTTGATGGCCGATACCAGAATGGCAAAAATCAGGGAGAAACGGGCGCCCAGACCGATCGCGGTGAATAGGTCGAGGCCCATTACATTAGTACCCATCAGATAGCTCGGCTCATGGCCGTTGAGATAAATATAGTAGTTGTAATACAAGATCCGGCACTGTACCGAACCGGACTTGGCGGTCGAATAGACCCAGTCGCCCGGATCGCCGGCAAGCCGGAGGGAATTATATGGTGCGCCGGCCCGGTCGGAGCGGGTGGAGTAAGCGGGAATATAGTTGCCCTCCGCGTCCAGAAGAGCCGTGCCGTCGCTGTTCATCTTGAACCAGATGTTGGGGTTATCGCTGATGCCGCCTATGTCCTCTGTGTCCACATAGGGGTATATGACCTGAATGCCGGTCTCGTTCTGCCAGTCCTGCAGCTTCTGGTAGTCCGCATAGCTGAAGTTACGGTAGACGATGCCCATGGCGTAATAGGCGTTGACCTCAAGGTCGTAAGTATAGCGCTTGATCATCTGGCCGCGCTTCTTTTCCTCGGTCTCATGGGTGCCCCGGATGCGGATAATGGGATCCATGCCCGTTTCAATGCCGATACCCTTCCAGATACTCATGGCCCTGTCGTTCTGACTGTCCATGTTTCTGGCGCCGTTCAGAAACCCGAACTGAGAGAAAAAGGGGCTGAAGGGCGGATAATTGACATACATGGGGTCTTTATCGTTGGCAGTATATTGGGAAAAAACCGGCACAAAAATGGCATAGAGCACCAGAAACAGGAGGATCCATGCGGCGATCACCGAGGACTTGTTCTTGCCGAACCGAATCATGGCGTCGGCAAAAAAGCTCCGGGCCTTGGTCTGAAGCTCCCCGTCGTGAAGCTTCTCATTTTCCTGCACGAAAGCAAACTTCTCGGCAGGAATCCGTTCGTTCATCATATCAGTCATCGTTTACTCCCCCCTTACTTTTTGGAGCCCATGCGAATGCGCGGGTCGATAAAGCCGTAGCTGACGTCCACCACAAGACTGGCCGCCAGCCCGATGGCGGTGTAGAAGCAGGTGGACAGCATGAAGATATTATAGTCTAGTCCCTTGATGGCGTTCAGGGTCAGGCCGCCCACGCCGGGGATGGCGAAGATGCCCTCGATGATGAGGGAGCCGCCCAGAATACCGATGAACTCACCGAAGATGGCGGGGACAATGACCACAAAGCAGTTGCGCAGAGCATGGCTCACCGTGGCCTGAGTGCGGGTCAGGCCCTTGGTGCGGGCCAGCAGCATGAACTCGCTGGTCAGCACCTCGGTCAGCTCGGCGCGGGTGGTGCGGGCGAATCCTGCGATGGTGCCGAAGGAGAGGGCCATCACCGGCGGGATCAGGGAACGGAACATCTTCCACGTAAAATAGTTGGTGCCGCCGGCCATGAGGAAGGGGAACCACTGGAGCTTAAAGCAGAAAATATACTGGATCAAAAAGGCGTAGACAAAGCTGGGCACCGAAATGACCACCATGGTCAGGGTGGAGATAGCATAATCGATCCAGGTGTTCTTCTTCAGGGCAGCAAAAATGCCCAGACCGATCCCGATCGGAATGGAACCGATGATGGAATATAGGTTGACGATCATGCTGGCGGGCAGCTTGCCCACAAAAATGTCCCACACGTTCTGGCCGAAGTACAGCTTCTCGCTGAGGCCCCAGTCCCAATTGGTAAAGATATTCTTCAAAAACAGCCCAAACTGCGCCAGATACGGCTCGTTATAGCCCAAGGCCTCCCGCCGCATAAGCACCACGGCAGTATGCGGATCATCCGGCGGAAGCACCGGCAGAGGGAGCATACGGACGAGAACGAAGCACATCAGAGTGATGATAAAAAACACCATGATCATATACAGCATTCTTTGGAGAATATATTTGACCATTCAAAGATCCTCCGTTTCTTTTTTATTGGTTCTCGTATATGCCCCTCAGCCCGGCTGCGGGACATATACGAGAACCAGCGATAATAAGCAGGAGGGGCGAAAAGCCGCCCCCTGCCTTTTTGTCGTTACGTATTAAAGATTTGAGTTTAAGCCCGGAATCAATACTGAAGGGTGCCGCCCTGAGAAGCGACGTACTCGGCCCACTCGGCGTCATTGTAGTTATACTTCATGTACTGGATGCCGCCGCGTTTCATCATGGGGTTGTACTCCTCCACCACATAGTAGACCTGCTGGCTCAGCAGGGAACCGGATCCGTTCTGCATGATCGGTACGCAGTTGTAGGCGGTGAGCATGAACTTTTCGATTTCGGCCAGAATGTTCAGACGATTGTCCACGCTGGTCTGACCGTAGCCGAAGTTATACTCCTTGCCGTCCTGAGCGGTCTTCATCGCACCGTTCAGGCAGAGGGCCCAGTCGCGGACGCTCATGGTGATGTCCGCTCCGTCCAGATTGATGGTCAGGTCGTACTTGCTGGCATCGAACCAATTGCCCCAGTAAGCTTTGTTGGCATCGGTCCAGGTATCGGCCATGCCGAAGGGATCCAGAGTGGCACCGGACCAGCCGGCCATCTGGGTGTCCATCACACCGTTGCGAAGATTGTCAGACCACTTGTTGCCCACGGGGGCGGAGGGGGTGATCAGGATCTTGCCCTCGAGACCGGTGCCCTCGGCCGCCTTGTTCAGAGAAGTATTCAGGTACTCAAAGGTCTTGCGGAAGAAGTCGTCTACCTCGTCGCTCATGGCGTAGACCATGGTAATGGTCTGGTCGGATTTGCCGTCGCCGTCAGTGTCGGTGATGTAGCCTTTCTCAATGCCCTCTTCATAGGCCTCCTGGAACTTCGCCTTGGCAGTCTCGGGATCATAGCCGGTGATGGCGTCCACGGCCTTATCCAGATCGTTGTCATAGTTGGCCAGATCGATAGAGTAAAAGTCCACCAGAGCCTGCTTCGCCTGAGGCGTGTCACGGTAGTAGGCGCAGGTCTCAGGATCATAAATATAGGTGTTGCCGACGAATGCGTAGCCGCCCTGACGTGAGGGAGACACGGTGGCTGCAAAGTTTTCGCGGTCGATCGCCACGGCGCAGGCCCGGCGGAAGTTCTCCAGCATCTGCATCTCCAGATCGGTGGTGTTCTTGTCGAAGTCGGCGGCGTTCTCACGCTCCTGAATTACTTTTTCATGGCCGTTGAAGAGCAGGAAATAAATGGTCTCCGCAGGCGTGGCATAGTAGTAGTCGGAGGTGCGGTACTGGTCGAAATCCTCGGACTGCAGGCCGTAGGATATGAGCTGGCCGGCCAGGAACATCTGCTTACGGGTAGCGGACTCCTTGACATACTGGATGTCCACATCAGTGGTCTGATACATTTGGTAGGTATTGCCGTCTTCGGGATCCACGTAGGTGTAGACATCGCTGTCCCAGCCCCACCAGTTCTCGTTTCTGACGAAGTGCATGAGTTTATCGGCCTGGAATTCACTCATCTTATAGGGGCCGTAGGAAACGGAAGTATCCATGCCGGTGCCGTAGGTGCTGGACCAAACGGAGCCTGAGGCGCTCTCGGTTTCCTTCAGGTTGGCATCGTATAGGTCACTCTTGACCAGATACTGGGTGCTCATGCCGTAGGTCATCAGGTAGAAGCCTTCCAGTGCGTTCGCATAGACAAATGTCAGCTCATTGTCACCGCTCACGAAGAGGCCCACGTTATCAAAGGAGTAGCCCGCCTCGTAGGGGTAGCTGATGGTGCCGGCGTACTGGGAGTCGTAGCCGCTGCCGGCATAGGCGCCATCGGGGCCAAGGTAGTTGTCCCACAAGTACTTGGCAGAGACATAGTCCTCGTCTTCTCCCTCCGCCACGGCGGGGTCTCGCACCATGTTGTCATCGGTGATATAGCCCCAGTTGAACCGGCTGTCGGGGCCGGTAACGCCCCAGAAGCCGTTCATGTCCACGGCCACCTGATCGTCGGTACCGCCGTTCGCGATGAAGTCGGCGTAGGTGGTACCGGCATCTGCGAAGCTCTGGAACACAGGATTGCCGGCCAGAGCGTAGTTCTCAGCGTTGACAACGGCATAGGTGCCGCGGTTATAGTCGCTTGAGCGGTAGTTAAGCAGCTCGGGGCGCAGGCAGCGCTCCAGAGAGTCCACGAAGTCCTGAGCGGTGATGGGGGTGCCATCGTCCCACTTCAGATCGTCGCGGAGCTTGACGCTCCAGGCATAGCCGGAGGTAGCGCTCTCAGGGATGTTGAACTGCGGATGAGAGGCCTTGACCTTCTCGGTGACGTCCACCGGAAAATCGGCTGCCATGGAAGGGACGACCACGTAGCCATCAAAAGCCTCGCGGCCTTCCAGCGGGTGGATCTGATCGTTGAAGAACAAGGCGTACAGACTGTCGGTGGTATAGTCAAAGTACACAGCGTCATCTGCGGTCTGGTAAGTGTGAGGGTTCCAGCCGGCAGGCAGTGTACTGGCAGAGGTATTAAACGTATATGTAGCGTTCTCTGCCACAGGAGTCTGGGAATCCTGAGTGTCTTGTTTTTCTTGTGTGTCTTGGGTGCTCTGGCTGCTACCATCCGAGCTGCCGCCGCTGTTGGCGGAAGCGTCTCCCGAATCGTCGCCGCAGGCTGCCAATGACAATGCCATGGAAACCGCCAGCAACAGCGCAAGAAATTTCTTTCTTTTCATAATCTCTCCTCCTTAAATGATGGTGAGCACGCTTCTAAGCGCTGCCCACACTTTTATGCTTTATTGTTTTAAACTGTCCGACCTGATAAAAAGGCCTGAATCACAGTCCTATTCGCACCTTTATTGGATACTTGTATACAATAAAGCATGTATGTAATTTAACCAACATAGTTCAGTATAAATTACATACATTTATGGCTGAGGAAGGGGGCAGATCCCAAAATCTACCTTGAAAAAACGAAAATCCTATGTTATAGTAGGGATGTTCATTTCAGAATAGGAGGTTATGTGATATGAAGCACATCAAGACACTGGTGACCAGAAACCTGAAGGAGTCCATGAAGAAGGGGGGCTGCGGCGAGTGCCAGACTTCCTGCCAGTCCGCATGCAAGACTTCCTGCACCGTGGGCAATCAACGCTGCGAGAAGGCGAAATAAGTACATGGGCATAAGCCGGGGATAGAGACGGGCAGCGAGTTTTCGCTGCCTATGTTTCGTGGGAAAAGCATGCTGTGGCAGCGGCGCTGGCTTCTGTGAAAGATCAGGGATAGTTTTTGGGATATCCGGCAGAACAAAAGGATGATTTGAATGCCTGAAGGGGCAGGAGGATATGAAAGTGATACATCGATACAAGAACAACGGATACAATATCGTGCTGGATGTAAACAGCGGTTCGGTTCATGTGGTGGACGAGCTGGTCTACCGGATACTGCCGTTTGTGGAGGACCTGATGAAGGAGGGCCGTAAGGATGCGGGGGCGGTGAAGGAAGCGGTTCTGGACCGGATACATAGCGCATGGGCCGGGGAGGAACCGGTGAATGCCGCGGATGAGGAAATCAGCGAGGCAGTGGAGGAGATACTGGAGCTGGAGGCGGAGGGCCTGCTTTTTGCACCGGATATCTACGAGAACTATGTCTATGATTTCAAAAAGCGCAGGACCGTGGTGAAGGCCCTTTGTCTGCATATTGCACATGACTGTAATCTTGCCTGCAAGTACTGTTTTGCGGAGGAGGGAGAATACCATGGCAGGCGCGCTCTGATGAGCTTTGAGGTGGGGAAGAAGGCACTGGATTTTCTGGTTGCCAATTCCGGAAACCGGGTGAATCTGGAGGTGGACTTCTTCGGCGGGGAGCCGCTGATGAATTGGGATGTGGTGAAGCGCCTTGTGGAGTATGGAAGGAGTCTGGAGCCGGCGTATAATAAAAAATTTCGGTTCACCCTCACCACCAACGGCGTGCTTCTGAACGAGGAGATTCTGGAGTTTGCAAACAAGGAGATGTCCAACCTCGTCCTGAGCATCGACGGCAGGAAGCAGATCCATGATAGGATGCGGCCTTTCCGGGGCGGGCAGGGCAGCTATGACCTGATCGTTCCGAAGTTTCAGAGGGCGGCGGAGAGCAGGGAGCAGCTGAACTATTATGTCCGGGGGACATTCACCCGCAATAACCTTGATTTTTCTGAGGATGTGCTCCATCTTGCGGATCTGGGCTTTAAGCAGATCTCCGTGGAGCCGGTGGTGGCGCCTCCGGAGGCCGACTACTCCATCCGGGAGGAAGACCTTCCGAAGCTGAAGGAGGAGTATGACAAACTGGCGGCGGAGATGCTGAGGAGAAAAAGAGAGGGGAATGGTTTTCAGTTCTTTCATTTCATGATCGATCTGGAGGGAGGGCCTTGTGTGGCAAAGCGGCTTTCCGGATGCGGGTCGGGGACGGAATATCTGGCCGTGACTCCCTGGGGGGATCTGTATCCCTGCCATCAGTTTGTGGGGAACGAAAAGTTTCTCATGGGCAATGTGGAGGAGGGAATCCTCAGGGAGGACATTCGGGACCAGTTCAAATGCTGCAATGTTTACGCCAAGGAAAAGTGCAGGGACTGCTTCGCGCGATTCTATTGCAGCGGAGGCTGTGCCGCCAATGCCTACAATTTCCATGGGGATGTGAACGCAACCTATGACGTGGGCTGTGAGCTGGAGAGGAAGCGGGTAGAGTGCGCCATCATGCTGAAGGCGGCGGAAATGTGAAGTGGAGCGGCATTCTTTTAAAGCATGGTGGGAATACCGGACGTGAATACGGGGCAACAGTACGGACATGCCGCCGTGAAAGAATGAAAAACAAGCAATATTATGGCATTAGAGAAGAATTCGATTAAAATGTTCTTGTCTTTTATAGTTATTTATGGTAGTATGGATTTTACTTAGGGAAAGCGGAGAAGCTATTCTAGGGCAGGAGGTGTGGTTTTGGGAACAGTAAGGATTTTGTTGACCGTTATTTTCATATTTGTATGTATAGCGCTTGTGGTGCTGGTATTGATGCAGGAGGGTAAGTCGGCTGGGCTTGGAGCTATCAGCGGCGTGGCGGAGACCTACTGGGGCAAGAACAAGGGACGTTCCATGGAAGGGCTTTTGGTGAAGCTTACCAAGGTTGCGGCCGTGCTGTTCATGGTTCTGGCGGCTGTGCTGAATCTGAATGTGTTTTAGAGGAAAGTGGAAGGGACACTCTTGCCGGCTGCAGGGGTGTCCTTTTGTATTTGGGCGGTTTTTGAGACTGGCATAAGGAGGTTTATGGAAGAAAACAGAACGAATCGGACGGAAAAGAAGTCCATGGAGGCGAGAAAAAAGGTTATATGCGATCTGATGAATGACCCGATCTACGTCCCCATGAAGGAGAAGGAGCTGGCGATGTTCCTTCAGGTTGCAAAGGAGGACAGGGAGGAACTGCGTCTGGTGCTGCAGGAGCTTCTGGCGGAGGGAAAGCTGAGCCTCACCTCAAAGGGGAAGTACGTGAAATCCAACGGCCGTTTTTTGACGGGCACCTTTATCGGCAGCTCCAAGGGCTTCGGTTTTGTGGAGGTAGAGGGTAGGGAAGAGGATCTGTTTATCCCTGAGGACAAGACGGGCGGTGCCTTCCATAGGGACACAGTGGAGGTGGCGCTTCTGCCGGAGGCGTCAGGCAGGAGGCAGGAGGCGCAGGTGGTGCGGATTGTCTCCAGAGGAATGACGCAGGTGGTAGGCACCTACCAGCGATCCCGCGAAAATTACGGATTTGTGGTTCCCGACAATACAAAGCTGGACAGAGATGTCTTTATTCCGGTGGAACGATCCAAGGGGGCAGTGAACGGCCATAAGGTAGTGGCGGAGCTGACGGATTACGGCGGCGACGGAAGGAATCCCGAGGGCAGGATCGTGGAGATCATAGGACATATCAATGATCCCGGAGTGGATATCATGTCAATCGTGCGGGGGTATGAGCTGCCGGTAGAATTCTCGGAGAAGATTCTGAATCAGGCAGAGCGGGTCTCTCAGGCAGTGTCCGAGGCGGATATGGCAGGACGGCGGGATCTGCGGGACGTGGTTATGGTAACTATAGACGGGGAGGACGCCAAGGATCTGGACGATGCGGTAAGCTTGTCCTTTGACGGAGAAAAATATAGGCTGGGAGTGCATATTGCGGATGTGACCAATTATGTGCAGGAGAATTCCGCTCTGGATCGAGAGGCTCTGCAGAGGGGAACCAGCGTCTATCTGGTGGACAGAGTGATTCCCATGCTGCCCCATGCGCTTTCTAACGGGATCTGCTCCCTGAATCAGGGGGAGGACCGTCTGGCATTGAGCTGCCTGATGACCATCGATCTGGCGGGAAATATCATTGACTACGATATCTGCGAGTCGGTGATCAGAGTGGACGAGAGAATGAGCTATACAGTGGTCAAGGGGCTTCTGGAGGAGGAAAACCTTGCTGAGGGCGAGCATGGCAGGTATGGGGAACTCCTGCCCATGTTTCGCGAGATGAGGGATCTGGCGGAGCTGCTCCGGGCCAAAAGAAGAAAGAGAGGATCCATCGATTTCGATTTTCCCGAATGCAAGATCCTTCTGGACAAGGAAGGACATCCTTTGGAGATCAAGGCCTATGAGCGCAATGTGGCTACGGATATCATAGAGGATTTCATGCTGGCCGCCAATGAGACGGTGGCGCAGCATTTCTATTGGATGGAGATGCCTTTTGTGTATAGGGTTCATGATGTGCCCGACGGAGAGCGAATCAGGAAGCTTTCCGCATTCATCAACAATCTGGGCTATTATATGAAGGCCGTGGGGAGGACGGGGCAGAAGACCTCGGGGGACGAGGTGCATCCCAAGGAGATTCAGAAGCTTCTTGCCAAGGTTTCGGGCACTCCGGAGGAGGCAATGGTCAGCCGGCTGGCGCTGCGCAGCATGAAGCAGGCGAAATACAGCGTGGAGTGCAGCGGGCACTTCGGGCTGGCATGTCAGTTCTACTGCCATTTTACATCTCCGATCCGAAGGTATCCCGATCTGCAGATTCACAGAATCATCAAGGATCAGCTGAGGGGGAGGATGAGTGACGAGCGCATTTCCCACTACCGGGAGATCCTGCCGGAGGTCGCAAAGCATTCTTCGGAGACGGAGCGCCGGGCGGATGAGGCGGAGCGGGAGACGGATAAGCTGAAAAAGGTGGAGTATATGGAGGAGCGGATCGGAGAAACCTACGAGGGAGTGATTTCCGGAATCACCAGCTGGGGCATATACGTGGAGCTGCCCGACACCGTGGAGGGCATGGTGCATGTGTCGAAGCTGTCGGGAGATTACTTTAACTACGACGAGAACGCTTGTGAAATGGTGGGTCAGGCCACCGGAAAAAGCTATAAGCTGGGTATGCCGGTGAAGATTGTGGTGGAGAACTGCGACAGATTCACCAGAACCATAGACTTCGGGATGGCGGAATAAAAATGGATCCGAAGCGGAAGAAAACAATCAATCCCGCCGGCGGGAGCTGGGATGGAAGGAATAAAATCCCGCCGGCGGGAACCGGGATGGAAGGAATAAAATCCCGCCGGCGGGAACCGGAGTGGAAGGAATAAAATCCCGCAGGCGGGAACCGGAGTGGAAGGAATAAAATTCCGCAGATGGGATCCGGGATAGGAGGGTAATGTCATGGCACCGAAAAAGGAGCCGCAGAAGCTGGTGGCGAACAACAAAAAGGCTTACCATGATTATTTCATAGACGAAGCCTACGAGGCGGGGGTGGTACTCCATGGAACGGAGGTAAAATCCCTGCGTATGGGTAAATGCAGCATCAAGGAATCTTTTATCCGTATTGAAAACGGAGAAATGTTTGTCTACGGAATGCACATAAGTCCTTATGAAAAAGGGAATATTTTCAATAAGGATCCGCTGCGGGCGAAAAAGCTGCTTCTTCATAGAGCAGAAATCAATAAGCTGGCAGGCAAGGTGGCGGAAAAGGGATTCACGCTGGTTCCGCTGCAGGTTTATTTCAAGGATGGCAGAGCTAAGGTGGAGGTGGGGCTGGCCAGAGGAAAGAAGCTATATGACAAGAGACAAGATATTGCCAAGAAGGATCAGCGAAGGGAGCTGGAACGGGAGTTCAAGGTCAGAAATGTTTAAGGGATAGGAAGACATATGACGAAATAAGAAATAAAGTGTAAATTTTTCATGAGGAAAGTTTTCTGGCAGTTGACATTTATTCAGGAAGTGAATATACTGGATAATAAGGGCTGGCGGCGAAAAGGTTTTGGAGCCGACAAGCCGGTAAGAGAGCTGTTACTAGTCGAATAAGGGGTAGTCAAGGTTTCGACAGGGGTCTTGCAGCTGGAGAAGCTATCCGTTGCGATACGTTAAACGCAAATTAAACTAAACGCTGAAGATAATTATCAGTACGCACTTGCAGCTTAATCGGCTGTAAGTGACGCCGCCTAAGGCGGCTTGTCCGCTCCGGAGCACCCACACTCCGGAATCCGGGCATCGACTATGTGGGAAACGACGTATGTTAAGCTTTGCGCATGCGGGCGTATTATGAAGCTACTGAATTCGGCAGGTTGTTCGTTTCCTGCCGCAGGAGGGAAAGGGCCTTCGGGCCGAGATAACGGACTATGATAGTAGAAGGACAGGGAATGGGCTTTTGGACAGGGGTTCGACTCCCCTCTACTCCACTACCCGGCAACCGATGAGAGTCGGACTTTTGGGTTCGGCTCTCATGTGTTTCATTTTGTAGCCATCTGAAGGGAGCGTGATGAAGTGGCTTTGACGCAAGAAGATTTACAAATGATGAGCCAGTTGCTTGACACAAAAATACAGCCGATAAAAGATGAAATTCAAGAAACGAAAAAAGAGATACGAGAGATAAAGGACGAGCTTCAGGAAGTGAAGGCGGACGTACAGACAGTAAAAACCGAGCTTCAGGAAGTGAAGGCGGACGTACAGGCAGTAAAAACCGAGCTTCAGGAAGTGAAGGACGATGTACAAGGGATGAAAACTGAGCTTCAGGATGTGAAGTTCAGAGTAATGAAAATGGAGACGCTGATGGAAAACGAAATCCGTGTCAATATTCAGCGTGTCGCGGAAGCACACCTCGATTTATCGAGGAAACTGAATGAATGCATAAAGCTTTCAAATGATGTAAAGGATAGGCAAGAGATTCAGGATATTTATCTAAATATGCACTATGGAAAGCTGATGGCAATGTAAACTGAACTCTACATATTCAGCAGAGACAAGGTTGGAAAATGCAGGAGGGAATGCTTGAAAATAATGTGTTTTCAGCATTCCTTTCTTTGCTGAATGGCATCTTGAAAACAATTGAATTCTTTGCCGGACATTTTTCAATGCATGAGATGCGGGAGGTTGCGGATGGAAATGGATAAGGAATCTTTGTCGGTTGGGGGATATCGCTTTTTTACGGAGAAGGATGCCCAACTTGCCAGAGCCGAGGAGCAAAAAATAGAATATTTGGAGGAGCGGATAGATTATAATTCTCCTGAGAGTATACGCTATGTATACGAGAAATCAATCCATGAAAGAGTTTTCAAGACACCGGTAGGGCTGCAGTACCTGAAACGTCAGCAGGAATTTCTAAAGCGTCAGCCGGACATGGAACCGGATGAAGTCATGGACATTCCGCTGTATGTCGCCTTCGGCGGAGAACTGAGAGAGCGCACGAATCCTGCCCATGCCAGAGTGGAGCCTTCAGCGAAGAAGGACAAACAGAAGACAAGCTTGACTATATCGGTCATACTGAACGTGATGCTGGTTCTGGCAATTATTTCAATGTTCTACATCTCGTTTCTGAGCGAGAATCCGAATATGCTCAATTATGAGCGTTCCATCACGAACAAATACGCTGCATGGGAGCAGGAGCTGACGGAACGGGAGAAGGCCGTTCGGGAGAAGGAGAGGGAGCTTAGCATACAACCATGATTGACGAAAGGTAAGACGAAATGAGCGGATTGAAGATACTTGTGGTTGACGATGAAAGCAGGATGCGCAAATTGGTTCGTGATTTTCTGGCGAAAAGCGGCTATGACGTGCTGGAGGCAGGAGACGGAGAGGAAGCGTTGGACATCTTTTTCGCTCAGAAAGATATCGCGCTAGTTGTGCTGGACGTGATGATGCCCAAGAGAGACGGCTGGCAGGTGTGCAGGGAAATCAGAGAATATTCCAAAGTGCCTATCATTATGCTGACGGCAAGATCAGACGAGCAGGATGAGCTGCAGGGCTTTCAGCTGGGGGTGGACGAGTATATCACGAAGCCTTTCAGTCCCAAAATTCTGGTGGCCCGCATCGAGGCCATTCTCCGACGGACCAGTCAGGCGGCAGGGGGAGAATCCTTGAGCTGCGGCGGAATTCAGCTGGACAAGACAGCGCATCAGGTCATGATCGACGGGCAGAGCGTAGAGCTAAGCTATAAAGAGTTCGAGCTGCTGGCATATTTCATGGAGAATAAAGGAATAGCCTTGTCCAGAGAGAAGATACTGAACAATGTGTGGAATTATGACTATTTTGGAGATGCCCGCACCATCGACACCCATGTGAAGAAGCTGCGCAGCAAGATGGGGGAGAAGGGCGAGCTGATCAAGACGATCTGGGGCATGGGGTACAAGCTGGAAGAGGAAAAGTAGCTAAGCTTGTGCCTTGGGGCATAGATTTTATGCCGGAGGTGGAATGAAGCATTCTATCAGAAGACAGTTTGCACTGATCTTTATCGGCCTGATGGCAGGAACGATACTTTTGTGCTGGTTTATCAATTCGGTGTTTTTGGAAGAATACTATATCAGAAGCAAGACCAAGGTGATCATGGATGCCTATGAGACTATCAGCAATGCTGCCAGCAGCGGGACTTATGGCACTAAGGAATTCGAGGAAGAACTGAATGATATCTGCGGCATATATAATATTACGGTATATGTGATGGATTCCAATTCCAACGGCCAGTATGTTTCTTACAACGGAGGATGGGAACTGCGGGATCGCTTGTTCGGATATCTTTTCGGATTGATTTCCTTTTCCGGGGAGGTGATCAAGGAGAGCAGGGAGTTCGTGGTGCAGACCGTACAAGTAAACGGGGACGACTATGTGGAGATGTACGGAAGACTGAGCAGCGGTATATCCTTTATTATGCATACTCCTCTGGAGAGCATCAGGGAGAGCGTGAAGGTCGCGAATCAGTTTCTGGCCTATGTGGGGATTGCGGCTACTATGGCGGGAGGAATCATCATATGGCTGATTCTGGGAAGAATAACGGCGCCCATTCTGGAGCTGAACCGCATATCGGAAAAGATGGTGCATCTTGACTTTGAGGCAAAGTACGGGGGAGGCGCCAGAGGAGAGATCGATCTGCTGGGGAAGAACATCAATATACTGTCGGAGTCTCTGGAAAAATCCATATCGGAGCTGAAGACCGCCAACAACGAGCTTCAGAAGGACATCGAGAAGAAGGAACAGATCGATGAGATGAGAAAGGAATTCCTGTCCAACGTGTCTCATGAGCTGAAGACGCCTATCGCATTGATACAGGGATATGCGGAGGGGCTTTCCGAGGGTGTCAATGACGATCCTGAGAGCAGGAGCTTTTATTGCGAGGTCATCATGGACGAGGCGGCTAAGATGAACAACATGGTGAAGAAGCTGCTGACTCTGAATCAGCTGGAGTTTGGCAATGACAGGGTGAACATGGAGCGCTTCGACATCGTGGCGTTGGTTGAGAATCATATTCAGTCGGCAGGGATCCTTACAAAGCAGAACGGGATACAGGTGCGGATGGACCAGCGTGAGCCCATCTATGTCTGGGGGGATGAGTATAAAGTAGAGGAAGTGATCATGAATTACTTTTCCAATGCGGTGAATCACTGCGGGGGGGAAAAGAAAATCGTCTTGGCCTTTGAAGAGAGTCAGGACAAGGTGAAGATAGGCGTGTTCAATACGGGAGATCCCATCCCGGAGGAATCCATCCCCCACTTGTGGGAGAAATTCTACAAGGTAGACAAGGCGAGAACCAGAGAGTATGGGGGAAGCGGCGTGGGATTGTCTATCGTCAAGGCAATCATGGAATCTATGAATCAGGATTATGGAGTGGAGAACTATACCAACGGAGTGCTGTTCTGGATCAAGCTGGAGAATGCCAGATCGAAGACAGAGAGCTGAGGAAATATGCCCGGGGCGCGGTACGGGAGCAGAAGACAGCAGCTGCGCAGCGGGACAAGATAGGAGGCATATGCGAACAGGAGATGAGAATAGCACGAAGGTGCTGCTGGTGGGACTGGATTTAGGGACGGAACCGGACTTCGATCATTCCATGGAGGAGCTGAAAAGTCTGGCGGAGGCGGCTTGCAAGGAGGTTGTGGGAATCATTACCCAGCGCTCAGGGGAAGTGAACAAGGCGTTCTATATCGGTACGGGGAAGGTAGCGGAAGCCAGAGATTTTGCTGTCCAATGCGGAGCGGAAGAGGTGGTTTTCGACAATACCCTGTCCCCGTCTCAAATGCGGAATCTGGGAAAAGAACTGGGGCTGCCGGTCATGGACAGAACCAATCTGATACTTGATATTTTTGCAATCAGAGCAAAGTCAAAAGAGGCGAAGCTGCAGGTGGAGGCAGCAAGACTGCAATATATACTTCCTAGGCTTGTAGGCATGCGGGAGAACCTGAGCCGACAGGGTGGAACCGGTGGCAGCATGAGCAATAGGGGAGCCGGCGAGACGAAGCTGGAACTGGATAGGCGTAAGATAGAGCATCGGATCAGCGAGCTGAAAAAGGAGCTGGAGGATCTGAATCAGGCCAGAGAGACCATGCGGAAGAAGCGCACACAGTCAAGAATTCCTAAGGTGGCGCTGATCGGCTATACCAATGCGGGAAAATCCACAATCATGAACCGTATGGTTGACAGATACGGTGACAATAAGGAAAAAACGGTTCTGGAGGAGGATATGCTCTTTGCGACGCTGGATACCAGTGTCAGGTGCATCCAGCCTCAGGGAGAAGGCCTTGAGGAAAACAGACCCTTCTTTTTGTCGGATACGGTAGGATTTATCCACAAGCTGCCCCATGGTCTGATACAAGCGTTTCGGTCCACGCTTGATGAGGTTCGGTATGCGGATCTGCTGGTTCAGGTAGTGGATTGTTCCGACGAGCATTATAGGCAGCAGATGGAGGTCACGGCCGAAACAGTAAAAGAGCTGGGGGCGGGAGATATTCCCCGGATCGTGGTATATAACAAGGCGGATAAATGTGGGATGGAGGGCCTGCCCAGAGTGCGTGAGGGACAGATTCACATGGCTGCTGTGTCAGGGTGCGGACTTGAGGAGCTGGTGGGCCTGATAACGGACGAGGTTTATCAGAATCAAGTGGAAGCAGAAATGCTCCTTCCCTATGACAAGGGCAATATTGCGTCATATTTTATGGAGAATGCCACTGTGCTGGCGCAGGAGTACCGGAATGAGGGGATTTACCTGAAGGTGAGCTGCCATAAGGGAGATGCGGAAAAATACCGGGAATATCAAAAAATCCCAGATAGATTTTAGGGCTTGTGCGTCCTATAAATATGGTGTATGATTTTAATATATTGGATGACGTCCGAAAGCCTATGGACATTTTGGGAAGGGCGGAAGAGGTATGGAGATGAAGGATATAATGAGAAAGAGAAAAAAAGCAGGGATATGGCTGGCCGGCGGTCTGCTGAGTCTGAGTCTGACGGGTTGTGCGGAGAATCAGATTCCCGATGTATCTGACGGACAGATGGACGTGATGAAGAATTATGTGGCCGCGGCCATGATGAAATACAATATGGGACGCAGGAGTCGTCTGGTAGATTTATCCAAGTATTCTTATATAGACGCGGCGCCGGAGGCGCAGCCGGACAAACCGCAGGGAATGGATCCGGTTGATGATACGCCGATAGCGAATCAGCCCTCTACAGAAGGCTCTGCCGGCTCCGGTGAAGAGATCAATTATGCTATAGAAGAGGTGTTGGGGCTTCCGGAGGGAGTGACGCTCGCTTTTCTGGGACACGATACCTATGACTTTTATCCGGATGAGGGCGACGGAGCAGATTTCGGCATTAGTGCTTCCGAGGGAAAAAAACTATTGGTCATGAGTTTTTCGCTGGAAAATGCCGGGGGGCAGGAGCAGAAGGTGGATCTTCAGTTTCCCGAGACCACATTTCGCATTACGGTAAATGGGGATTACACCAGAAAAGCTTTGACGACGATATTGCTGAACGACTTATTTACTTTCAGCGACACATTGCAGGCAGGTGAATCTGAAGAAGCGGTGTTGGTTATAGAAGTGGACGCAGACATGGAAGGGAATATCTCCTCCATTGAGCTGGGAGTAAAGAAGGAATCGAAGGTGTATCATTTCCAGCTGTTGTAGAGGGTTCTGGCTTACGGAAACAGCGTATAGAGGGCAATAGGAAGCTTTTGACAAAAAATGTAAAAAAATGGAATTTCTTGTTGACAAGGGGAATACATAGTGATATACTAAATTTCGCTGTCAGGGAAGCAACAGCAAAGACATCAATCAGAAGCAGGTTTGAAATGAAAAGATCGAATAACTGCAAGAAAGATTGAAAAAAATAAAAAAAGCTGTTGACAAAGAAAAGAAACTGTGATAGCATAATGAAGTTGCCGCTGATGACAGTGAGCAACATGAAGCAACAAGCATCCGGAGTCCGGGAGGGCTTGGGGATGCACCGGCACCTTGACAAACAAACAGTAATGCAGACCTGAAAATTCCAAAGCAGGGCGCAGCGCAGCAGCCAGAAGC